>NZ_CP027848.1:0-1200000 GCF_003019275.1 Staphylococcus muscae
AGATTTGTATTGCACAAAACTTTTAACTAGGATTTGTTGAACAAGTCTGTTATAATACTTAAGCATAAATTAAATACCTATGACAGCCGATGTCAGAGGGGAGTAACTTGGTTAACGTTATGATACGTTAACAGCACTTTATCGTCATTACGAAGGATAACTTCCGGTAAAGTGGGCATGATACATGCTAAGTGAGACCTTTGCTATTTATTTAGCATAGGTCTCTTTAATTTTGTAAAAAATGACGTCTATATGTCGATATAAAAAGAGGAGGGATCTTTGATGGATCCAAGTTTAATTTTATCCTATGGTTGGGTTGTCCTCGTGTTAGTCTTCTTAGAAGGTCTACTCGCAGCGGATAACGCCATTGTAATGGCAGTGATGGTAAGACATTTACCGCCGAAGCAACGTAAAAAAGCATTGTTTTATGGCTTATTAGGTGCCTTTGTATTTCGTTTTCTGGCACTGTTCCTCATCAGTATTTTAGCAAATTTCTGGTGGATCCAAGCGCTAGGAGCAGCATACCTATTATTCATGTCAGCCAAGAACCTATATCAATTCTTTAGCAAAAAAGGCGCCGATCATTCGGGTGATGATATAAGTGATGACGCCTTTAATTTTGATAAAGAAGTTAGCCCGAAAGAATTCTGGGGCACAGTAGCAAAAGTTGAATTTGCGGATATTGCCTTTGCAATTGATTCAATGCTTGCTGCACTTGCAATCGCAGTGACATTGCCTAAAATTGGTATCCACTTTGGCGGTATGGATGCAGGTCAATTTGGTGTCATGCTGACAGGTGGCTTAATTGGTGTTATCTTGATGCGTTTTGCTGCGACATTCTTCGTTGAATTCTTGAATAAATATCCAGGATTAGAAGGTGCAGCTTTCGCCATTGTTGGTTGGGTCGGCATCAAATTAGTGATTCTTGTACTCGCACACGAAGATATTGCACTCATTCCACATGACTTCCCACACTCAGCAACATGGCAAATCATTTTCTGGGTTGTTATGATTGGACTTGTTGTTCTAGGTTGGTTCACATCAGTTGTGAAGAATAAAAAAGCAAATTAAGCATGAGATTTTAACACACGTATCCTAAATAGATGCGTGTGTTTTTTAGTTTAAAAGTGCATTTTTTAAATCTTAGTGATCAGATTAAAAAATAATTCAATATCAGGCCTTTTTATGTTAAGTTTTTATGAGAGATAAGGAAATATTACGGAATTTTAAAGGTGTATGTGGCATAATAGTAACAAAGGTATTAAAGGAGGGCGCGCAATGGATCAAGAAAAAAAGCAGGTGATCCCGCGACGATCTTATAGACGAAAACGTCGTGAATTTTTCCATAATGAAGAGCGTGAAGCGAGAATTAAAGAACAACAACAGGCAGATGCGCTGAGAGCCGAGAAAGAAAAAGCGCAAGCCAAAAATAATGAAGAACGTGTGAAAGATAACTTACGGAAAGCCCGTATTGAAAAGCTGACACATGACGAGAAAAAGACGAGTAAAAAGATTTACAAGGTCAATTCAACAAGTAAATCAACAGAATCAGTCAATGCTGATTCGGATCAACAACAAGTTGCAGAAGAAAAACAACCGTCCAATGAACAGTTGCGCATCCAACAAGACTTGTATAAGCAACAAGCGAATGATATTCAACGTGAAAAACAAGAACAACAAGAAAAAGATACAAAAGAAACAACACTAGATGCGACGACTGTAACAGATTCGGAAACATCACAACGTGCATCGACTGAAAAGGATGGCTGGCCTGAGAAGCTGATTCAATTCGTATCACGTGAATGGGCAAAAATCTTAGTCGTTCTAGGTGCACTGCTCATTTTGATTTTATTATTTTCTATTTTCAACATTGTGAACAGCAATGGCAATCATTCGACAGGTGCGATGGAAGAACCACAATCAGCTTCACATAAACAATTTGTTGGAGCGATGAAACACGCAAATGATGCTACTAAGTCTGTTGTAGCAGTTGAAAACAATCAAGAAGTAACACCGGAAACAGTCCAAGATGCAGAACAACAAGCGCAAGTCCAAAATGAAAGTGGTTCAGGTGTCGTCTACAAAAAAGTAGACGGCTTACTTTATATTTTAACGAATGCACATGTTGTTGGAGATAAAAAGGATCACACTTTGACATATGGTGATGACAAGACGGTAAAAGGGACTGTGATTGGTAAAGATAAATGGTCGGATATCGCTGTGATGACTGTAAAAGCGTCCAAAGTGGATGAAAAACAACTTCAACCAATTAAGCGAGGAAATGCAGAGAAGCTTGTATTGGGTGAGTCTGTGCTTGTCGTTGGTAACCCGTTAGGTCTCGACTTTAGAAATACAGTAGGTCAAGGAATTGTTTCAGGCTTAGACCGTAATGTACCAATAGATATAGATAAAGATAATGAATACGACATGCTCGTTCACGCATTTCAAGTGGATGCACCAGTAAATCCGGGTGACTCGGGCGGTGCCGTTATTGATCAAGATGGCAAGTTAATCGGAATTGCTTCATTAAAAATATCAATGCCTAATGTTGAAGGAATGGCATTCGCTATCCCAATCAATGATGCAGTAAGAATTGCAGACAAACTCGAAAAAGATGGTAAAATAGATTATCCGAATTCGAAAATTAGCTTAAAAGATATTTCAACACTCTCACAAGGAGAACGCGCATCATATCAAATTGACGACAAAGTGAAAGAAGGTGTTGTTGTGCAAGACATAGCCAAAGACAGCCCAGCCCGTCAATCTGGATTGAAAACAGGAGATGTGATTGTCGCACTGGATGGTAAACCAACGAAAGATAGACTTGTTTATCGTCAGAAGTTATATCAACATGTCGTTAAAGATAAACCAGTAAAATTAAAAGTAATACGTGATGGTGAAGATAAACAAATCTCATTTGATCTGTAAAATGTTGGAGTGAATGACAATGTCAATTATTAATCAATTGTTCAAAAAATCCAGTCCACAACAGGGGATTGTAATGTATTATCTTTTTGCAATTGTTGTTGCATTCTTATTATTGAACTTGCCAGGCGTCCACAAACCAGGTGTTCATGTTGCACCTATCGATACGTTATTTGTCGCTGTATCAGGGGTAAGTGTGACAGGTTTGACACCTGTTAATATCTCTGAGACGTATTCAGCCTTTGGATACATCGTCATATTGTTTATTTTGAATACAGGCGGTATTGGTGTCATGGCAATTGGTACGTTACTTTGGGTAGTTTTAGGGAAACATATCGGTATCCGTGAGCGCCAGTTGATTATGTTAGATAACAATAAAGACTCAATGAGTGGGACAGTTCGATTAATTTTTGATATTATCCGAGCAATCTTGGTGATAGAATTTGTCGGAGCACTACTACTGACATTTTATTTCTATCGAGATTTAAATAACTTACAAGAAGCAATCTTACAAGGAGTCTTTGTCTCCATTTCAGCGACAACGAATGGTGGTCTAGACATCACTGGGGACTCACTTATCCCATATGCCAATGATTATTTCGTTCAAACAATCGTTATGTTTCTCATTATTTTAGGGTCTATCGGATTTCCAGTATTATTGGAGATTAAAGCGTATATTAAAAATAGAATTCCAAACTTTCGATTTTCACTCTTTACAAAAGTGACAACAGTGACATATCTCGGTATTCTCATCCTAGGCACACTCGGTATTTTGTTAATCGAAACAAATGGGGTATTCAAAGGTGAATCGTGGCATAAAACATTCTTTTATGCGCTATTCCAGTCCGTCACAACAAGAAGTGCAGGCTTACAAACAGTAGACGTTGCACAATTTTCCGATGCAACGAACTTGTTAATGGGTGGACTGATGTTTATCGGTTCATCACCAAGTTCAGTCGGTGGTGGGATTCGTACGACAACATTCGCTATTTTAGTGTTGTTCATTTTGAATTATAAGCCGAATGCCGAACGCTCTGCGATTAAAGTTTTTAATAGAGAAATACATGTACAAGATATTCACCGATCATTTGCAGTGCTTATTCTTGCGGTGTTCTTCACATTTATTGGGATATTCACGATTATGTTGAATGAAGGTGGACATATTCAGTTCATTCAAATTTATTTTGAAATCATGTCAGCCTTTGGAACATGTGGGTTGTCAACGGGCATTACTTCCGAACTAGGCAATATTTCTAAAGTCGTATTAATGATACTGATGTTTGTCGGTCGTGTTGGCTTGATTTCATTTATCATTATGATTAGTGGTAATCGGGAAGTGACAAAATACCATTATCCGAAAGAACACATACAAATCGGATAAACATAAAAATATACAGAGAGTTGTGCACTTGCTACACGAAGCGATCATGCTTACGTTAACAAGGGTACGACTCTTTTTATAATCAATATGTGTTCAGTTGAAATGCTTGTGGTAAAATGAAATCAATCATGAAACGGATGATAAGATATTAGAAAAAGGTGCGTGTTGCGTAATGCGTCAAAATGATGAAGTACGAATTCAAATATTAGCAACATCTGATATGCACAGTCGTATATTAGAAGGCGAAGAAGGTGCTTATATTTATCGAGCAGGTACATATATTAACGATGTGCGTACACACTACCAAAATGTATTGCTATTAGATAATGGTGGGAGTTTAGCAGGGAGTATTGTTTCTTTTTACTATGCGATTATTGCCCCTTACAAGCGTCATGCAATGATTAAATTGATGAATGCGCTAAACTATGATGCAAGTGGTATCAGTGCAAACGACTTTAAATTCGGATTAGACTTCTTAAATCGATCTGTTGCATTATCACGTTTCCCATGGTTATCCGCTAATATAACGTATGCGATGACGAAAGAGCCCTATTTTTCAACGCCATACTTAGTAAAGACATTTGATGGGGTTCGAGTGGCAGTCGTGGGTCTTACATCGGATAAAATGGTACGTCATGAGAACATTGAGATGGAACAAGATATTGCTGTGGAGCATGCAGTGACAGCATCTAAGCGATGGATTCGTTACATTCACGAAGTGGCAGAGCCAGACTTTTTAATCGTGTTATATCACGGAGATCGTACGAGGGAACGACATACAGTTGAAGGGGACGTTGAGAATCAAGCACAAGCGATTGTGAAGGAAGCAGGTATTATCGATTTGATAATTACTGGACATCAATATGAAACAATGTCAGATTATGAAGGTCGAACAGCATTTGTTCAAGCTGGGCAAAACTCAGAACAACTTATCCATATAGATGTGAAGTTTCGTAAACGACGTAACACGAATGAGTTGCTAACCATCACACCAAAAATTGTAGAGCTAGAATCATATGAAGAAAGTCAGGATCTTTTGAAAATGACACATTATGATCGTAAAGCAATTCGAAAATGGAGTAATGAAGCGATTGAATCGAAAAACTTTCAATTTTCCTATCCATCATTTTCTGTATTGTTACAAGAACGCCATCCTTTTATACAGTTACTGAGCGATGCAATCCAATATGCTATTCCCAATGACATCACATGTGTTCATGTGCCATTACCAACATCGGTAGATTTAGAAGGTAACGTGGCACATCAAGATATTTACCACACGTATCCACACCCTGATAAGCCATTAGACATTGCGTTGTCAGGAGCAGATATTAAAAAACTGATAGAATATTCAGCAGCAAAATTGATTGTCGACCACCAACAAGTGACCATAGACGCACAACAAGATCCAACACTTTATCAATTTTGGACTGGTTTTGATTATACAATTGATATGTCACGACCAAAACATCAAAGAGTAGTGGCATTTGGTTTGAACGAAACGCATTCATATCGTGTGACGATGACTGATTATTGTTATCGTCACTATCGTCAGCAGCTGAAAGGTGTTACCATTCATCAGAGCGCAACGATGACAATGCCCGAACTTATTTATGAAATCTTATGTAAAAGTACATCTTTGCAAGTAGAAGAAAATAATGTATCTATTATTGGATATGAATAAGAAAGTGTAACTGAAGATGAAAATATCTGTTAAAGTAAGAAAAGTTACACGCAAAGAAGCAATAAAAGGTTCGTTTTATAGAGGATCATCCCATTCCGCAACTATTTGATTTTTATAAAGAAAGGGTATATCGATTAAACGATTTCAGACCTGTATATGAATAGATGTAGAACAGAGAAGCTTTTGTAGTGTAAATTGTAGATGTGCTAAACTTGATGTTAGGTTTTGGTACTTTTATCGTTACGTTCATCGGTTTAGTCATTGCAATTGTTAAATTAGATGACAAAAAATAACCATGTAATATCTGTCAATGGAACGGATAGTACATGGTTATTTATTTGGAGAATCCACTATTAAAGAACAAAAATAAAAATATCCAAAAACATTAAGTTTTCAATTAAAATAAAATCACTCGTTATTCAATTATTTATTCAAATCGATTGCCCCTTTAAAAGGTGGTGCAGCAACCCAATCCCAATTTAATGGATTTTCATATTTCCACTCAAACACATAAAGTAAATCATCATGTATATCTAATACGCTTACATACGCATCGAACTCAATTGTTTCTCCTGGTTTTGTTTCTAACACGCCTAATGGATTGTTCTCATAGCTTTCTGATATTTTTTTGCCATCTTTTTTAACGTTGTTTATATCTAAAATGTTCATATCTGAACTGTAACCACTATCAGTAGTTGGCTTTTTCCGAATAATTGACTCTAAATCTCTACTGAACGGTGCTTGTTTAGATATAGAGGAATTATTTTTATAGCGGATGGTTAATTTAAGAATACCATCATCCACTTTTTTACCTTCTGGTGAAACACCAGTTCGATAGCTTCCTAAAGATAATTTTTGACCATTTCTATCAGTTTTGGTTATGCCAACGCTCTTTATACCATCAAAGTCAAAGGTCTCCACTTGATACTCTAAACCACTAACTGCCTTTTTCTCAATATCTTCTGCAGAGTATTTCTTAGCAGATTTGACGCCAATTTCTAAATTGGGATTCTTATATGTTTCCCCAATTTTGATATTTTCTACATTGAATGCATAATGCCTTTTGATGTTTTCATCATCAGGATCATTTTCGTTAGTGTACTGTGGTAAGTATTTATCATTTTTATCATCGTAAGTTTTTTTAAATTTGTGTGATCCACTATGATTGGCTGATTCAAGCGCCTTTATGACTGTATCTTTATCTTTTAAATTAACGCTATTTCCTTTTTCATAGTTCTCCAAGCTTTGTTCAGAGAGATCTTCCATTTTGTAAAACTCACTATATGGAAGTTCTTTGAATTCCTGCTTTGTCATCGCATGCTGTGTTTTGTCAGCTTGTTCGGTCTTTTCATTCGGATTATCATTATTACTGCACGCTGTGAATAAGAGAGTTGTTGCAACCACACCTGCTACAATACTCGAACGTTTAATATATTTACCTCCCAAAGTAATTCACTCCTTTAATAATATAGTCATATACTCAGTATATATATCTATGAAAAATTCGTAAATAGTATTTTGTACTAAAGAGGCTGAGACATAGTGCTCGGTTCCTTCCTTTTGAGTATAGATATAAGTATAGTGGCAGTAAGTGTCTGAAGTGAAAATGCGTTTTTGAAAACTTTTTTCACTTCTAGTCACCCTTGCCGGGGTGGGACGACGAAATCTTTTATAGTAATAAAGATTTCTGTCCCACTCCCATTTTGTATAATGAAAATAAGACACATACGACACAAAACAGTTACGTTAACAGCACATATACTTTCAAGGTGTAAATGTTCTAATAACTTTTTTTGTTTATCTCTTGATTTCTATCATGATATTGTTATAATAATATTTGTGTTAAGAAAACTTCATATTAATCCACAGTAGCTCAGTGGTAGAGCTATCGGCTGTTAACCGATCGGTCGTAGGTTCGAGTCCTACCTGTGGAGCCATGGAAACGTACTCAAGTTGGCTGAAGAGGCGCCCCTGCTAAGGGTGTAGGTCGCGAGAGCGGCGCGAGGGTTCAAATCCCTCCGTTTCCGTAAAGAAAAACACCATTATATTACATAATATAATGGTGTTTTGTTGTATTTTGGAAAACCATTTTTAAGGTGGGATAGCATAATATGTTGTCTCACCTTTTTCAATTGCAAAAAGCGCATCTGTCTCTATCGTTTGAAATACTAAATCAAAACAAACTGGAGACATAATGCGCTTATGAAAAATAATGTTTAGAAAAATAGAAATAAGAAGTTTTGTAGGAAGTTTGAGTGAAGATGAAAAAAGAGCATAAGATGGCTAATAGCTTTTAAAAGGGGGGGCTTCTGCAATCTTTTGGTGATAATAACGTTGTTCAGCATTGAGTGCAAGTCGTATGTCTTTAAGTGTTTTAACAAATTCTCTCACAATATTTATCAATTCTTCATGCTGTGTTTCAGTGTATTTTTTAACAAGTTCGCCTGCTTCAATCTCTTGGCGTAATAAAGTATATGCAAGATGTATACCATTTTGATATTGATGGAGAAGGGTGTATTGAGAGACATTCACAATAAGTGTATGACCACCATGTAGATAAACTTTTGATTTACCTGTTTTATAGTGTTCAATTCGACGAACATACTCGACGTTAAACCAACAGCTTTGCTGAACACGGTCAGAGTGTGTGGAGAAAAAAGTAGCGGTTTTGGCTTCTGGGAGAAAGAAAGGGGGTTTGCTTGAAATGCCAGTCAGTGTCTTAACTTCGGCTTTGATATGTGGATAAGTGTTGTAACGGTAGCGACATGCCAATTCTATTAAACGTAGTGGGCGCATATTTTTAGTTTTTCGCTTGCCATTGCTATATAGGAGTTCGGTTCGTGTGAACATTCCTTCCGACCCACTAATCGGTTTGATAACCATAACGTTTGGATCAATGACATGGCTTATTTGATTTTGTTGACTCATAAGGTATCATCCTTTCATATTTTTAGTCTCTCTTTATAAAATTAATTATAAAACGTAAAGGAAGTTTGTCAACGAAGGAGTCAGAAAATTTTAAATAAGAATATTTTATTTTTATTGTTTCTAAACTTGAAAAAATTCAGAAAACTTATTGCATTTTGAATTTGCTTTCGGTATACTGTTTATTATCAAAAACAAAACAACACTATGAGGAGGAAACATCATGAAACATAAGATTGATGTGAAGCAACAAGTACCCGTCAACCCGATGCAAGCAGTTAACAGATTAGGTGCAGAACTTGTAATTGAGGCAGCACTTAGACAGCACAGAAAGGCAGAATTAGAGCAGTTGATTGATCAGGCTTTATTAAACAAGAACGAAGCAGATTTTATGATGTATACAAACGAATTTAATGAGTTGGAGGCGCAAAACATTGTCTAATTCCTCGAGTCATTCCATGAAAGAATAAACAGGACCATTCACCGTATTATTGATGAATTGTCCTGTTATTTTTATACCATTAAATCAATGAGTTCATCTTTTGGAATCGCACCAAAATAATGATGGATATCATAATCTTTTAAAGCTTCATGAATCGCTTGTTTTTGATGTGTAACACCTTCAAGTGCACGTTCTAATTCTTCAATATTTCCTTCTCCAAAGAAATCTCCGAAAATTTTAGCGTGTTCGATTTGTCCTTTTTTAACATCTAATTTAATTTGAACAAATCCTTTTTCGAATTTATGTTCACGTTCAAAGTTATATTTTGGATTTTTGCCGTAATTCCAATCCCACGTACGATATTTTTCGTTAGCCAATTGCTCGATATTTTTCCAATCTTCGTCACTTAAAGGATATGTTTCAACGTCTGAGTCACCAAATAGTTGTTTTAAAATAATTTCTTTAAATGTATCAATATCGATCGGTTCATCTAAAAATTCAACGATATTTGCGACACGTTTACGTACAGATTTAACACCTTTTGATTGTATTTTGGCAGGATTTACTTTTAAGGCGTTTTGTACTTCGTCTAGCTCGCTGTTTAACATCAACGTTCCATGACTAAACATACGATCTTTTACTTTTACCATTGCATTACCGGAAATTTTTGCTTGTCCGACTTGGATGTCATTGCGCCCTGTCATTTCCGCTTGAACACCCATTTTATTTAATGCATCAACAATTGGTTGCGTGAATTTTTTGAAGTTATGGAAGCTTTGACCGTCATCTTTTGTAATAAAGCTGAAGTTTAAGTTGCCGAAATCATGGTATACGGCACCGCCTCCAGATATACGGCGTACAACATCGATATTATTTTCATCAATATAAGATTGGTGTACTTCTTCAATTGTATTTTGGTTTTTTCCGACAATGATGGATGGTCTGTTAATATAAAATAAAAAATAACTTTCATCATTATCCATAGGTACATTTTTCAGTACGTATTCTTCCATAGCAAGATTTAGCGTGGGATCTGTATTGTTATTGTTGCTGATAAATTTCATTATTTTACCTCTCCTTTATTCCCAATATGCCCTTAAATATAGTTATGCACCATTTTCCAATTTTTTTCCAATAATTGAACTTTGATGGTGTGATATTATGGCTAAATCATAAAAAATGACAGAAATAGTTTATTTAAGATGTAAACTTTAGTACAATATAGTCTAGTTAATTTCTAAGGGGGCGAATGTGATGACAATAGCAGAAGTAGGCGACATTGTAGAATTTCATGATGGTCTGAAAGGGAAAGTCGAAAAGATTAATGATAACTCTGTCATTGTTGATTTAACAATTATGGATAACTTTGCGACACTTGACTTACCTGAAAAAACAGTCATCAATCACAAACGATATAAAATTGTAGAACAAAAAGGATAAGGTATTATGAAAACAATTAACAAGCCGCTACTATGGTTTATTTCAAGTTTTATTGCTTTTCACATCATATTAATGGTTATGTGGGGACAACATAACGTCTACTGGCAATTGTACACAGGCATCATGCTCATTGCAGGTATAAGTTATGTGTTCTATCAGCGTGATATTACTTCAAAAAGACTTCTTACGTCGATTGCAATAGGCTTAGTGACAGGTGTGATACTCGTACTCATCCAAGTCGTATTCTCTCTCATGACGAAAGATTTAACGTATTTATCGTTAATCAAACAGTTGTCGCGTACGGGCGTGTACTTTAAATGGCAAATGTTAGTGACTTTGCTATTTGTCATGCCATGTCACGAACTGTATCTTCGCTCAATCCTTCATAAAGAGTTAGACCGAAGATTCCATCATGCATGGATTAGCATTTTAATTTGTGCAATTGTATCTAGTACATTCTTTATCTACTTAGACCGTTGGTGGATTGTTGCCTTTATTTTTGTATGTCAACTCGTATTGGGTGTGAGTTATACTTACACAAGACGTATTGCAACAACAACGGTTGCGCAAATTGTAGCGGTCGTTATTTTATTAATATTTCATGGTTAATCGGGCGTATGCCAACCATTTACTTTATCTTAATTTATAAATACGGATTTTTGAACCCAATGAAGGTGTTCAAAATCCGTATTTTTATGTTTTTTTTCAATCAATATGACAGAGTTGTTGAAAGGAAAGTGTCACGGGCTGATGTGTATGTGTGTCCGTGATTGTCAAAGTTTGATTTTGTGAATGAATATATAGAATAGACCCTTCAATCGCATGTATAGCACCATCTGACCAGTACTGAAAAACACCAGATGTATGGGTAGATAACTTGAGATGTAACATGTAATTCAATTCATACAACTGGTCTTCACTTAGAATAGGTTGGGATTGTTTGTGCTGTGATTGTTCCACCTTTTTCAAGTGTTCGAATTGTTCGGGTAAGGTAGCAAAAGGCGCCCATTTGACGATACCACGTCCTTTAGGGATATTCGTTTTCAAATATTCTCTTGGTATTTTACGATAGTCTGTCTCATATTGATAATGTTGGGGTAAAGATTTATCTTTCATAGCTGCACCTCAATTGTTATTATAGAACATGTGTTCTTATTTTGTGAAGAGTAAGAACGTACATTCGTTTCGTATTGAAACAATTATTTTAAAAAATTGAAGGAATTAGGCTACAATAAAGACGTATTGTTAATTAGAAAAGGAGTGTAGATAAATGATTCGATTGGCAGAAGAAAAAGACCGACATGCCATTGCAAAGTTGACATATATGATTTGGAAAGATATGGAGTTAGAAATTGTGACACGTTACTCAGAAGAACAAGTGATTGCGGCAATTGAAGATAGTACAGTTAACGCGCATTATCGCAATCATTTCAGTCATGTGTCTGTTTATGAAATAGAAGGTGAAGTAGCAGGCATGATTATTGCATATCCTGGTCGTGATGAACAAACTTATGAAGCCGCTTGGGAAACACTAGAAGCTGCGCAAAAAATCCCGTTATCAACGACAACACCATTACCGATTATGGAAGCGGATATGACAGATACTTATATAGAATCAGTAGCAACATTCCCGCAATTTCGTGGACGTGGTGTCGCCAGTAAGCTTCTTAATCATTTGATGCAAAGTGAGCCAGGAACGATATGGAGTTTAAATTGTGATTATGATAATAAAGGCGCATTCTCTCTATATAAAAAGTTAGGCTTTGAAGTAAAGTCTGAAAAGAAGCTTTATAATCATCATTATTATTATATGACATATGTAAGTGAGGCATAGTGGAATGTTAGAACTTAAAAATATAAGTTATGAAATTGATAAACATCCAATTATTCGAGACTTATCGATGACAGTACAAAAGGGAGAAGCTATTGCTGTCACTGGACCGTCTGGTAGTGGAAAAAGCACTTTATTACGACTCATAGCTGACCTGATTAGTCCGACGAAAGGGGCATTGTATTTTGATCGTCAGCCTTATGATGTATATACACCAGAAGAATTAAGAACTCGAGTGAGTTATTTATCGCAAAGTATTGCATTATTTGGTGAGACGATTGCTGATAATTTGAGTTTTCCATCTACTGTGCGAAAAGATCATTTTGATAAGCAACGTGCACAAGAGCTTTTGGAAGCGGTAGGCTTAGGTCATTATCAATTGTCAGATCATGTACAGCGCATGTCAGGTGGTGAAAAGCAGCGTGTCACTATTGCACGACAGCTCATGTATCAACCTGATGTTTTATTATTAGATGAAGCAACAAGTGCATTGGATCATCAAAATAGTATGCGTGTTGAACAACTTATCTTTGATTTCGTTGCAAAAGGGACTACTGTTCTGTGGATCACACATGATGATGAACAGAGTCATCGCCATTTTGATCGTCAAGTCGTCATAAAAGATGGGATATTGCATAAGGAGGTGGCGCTCACATGATGAGTACGACTTCGCTTGTATTAACAGCGCTGTTATTGTTAGTGCCGATTATGATTTCTTATAAAGAACGATTGTACATTGCGAAAGACTTGATCGTTGCGGCTGTTCGTGCAGTCATCCAACTTGTCATTATCGGTTATATGTTAGAGTTTGTATTTAAACTGGAAACAACTTGGATAGTGTTGGGATTAATTCTTGTCATTATGATTAATGCAGCGGCGAATACGATTAAACGTGCGTCATCTATTATGAAGCATGTTTTCTGGATTTCATTTGCTGCGATTATGTCAGGGGCAATGATTTCGTTAGGTGGTGTTCTGTTAACGGGTGCTATCAGTATGAAACCCAATGAACTCATTCCGATTGCAGGTATGGTTGGAAGTAATGGAATGATTGCAATCAATTTAAGTTATCAAAACTTAGATCGCATTTTTACGAAAGAGACTCCGGCCATTGAAGCAAAGTTATCATTAGGTGCAGAACCAATTCTTGCAGCGAAAGATGCCATTCGTGAAAGTATTAAAGTAGCAATTGTGCCAACGATAGATTCAGTCAAAACTTATGGTCTCGTGTCCATTCCAGGAATGATGACCGGATTGATTATTGCAGGTGTGCCACCGTTAGAAGCAATCAAATTCCAACTGATGGTTGTATTTATTCATACAACAGCGACGATTATTTCGGCATTTGTGAGTACATATTTGAGTTATCGTCAGTTTTTCAATCATCGTCATCAATTGATACAAATAAACAAAGAATTATAAAAAGAGACACATCCTATTATGATGAGAATAGGGTGTGTCTCTTTTAAATTGGAGTGCTTAAATACCACCAAGTAACGCACTAATATAAATACCAAGCGCATATAACAGACCGAAAAATGTATTGGTCTTACCTGCAGCCGCCATTGCTGGCATCATCGTTTGTGGTGTATCATTTTTGCTGAAACGACGATATACTTTGACCGGCATTGGGAAGCTCAAAAGGACTAATAAATAGAAAAGTGAGCCGCCATCTTTGAAGAATACTGTAAAAATAACAAACAAATAAGCAAATACGTAACAAGCCGCTAAAAAGTAAAGTGAACCTTGCTTTCCTAAAAGTATAGGCAAAGTACGTCTACCACTTTGTTGGTCTTTGACTCTATCACGAATATTGTTTGCCATGTTGATCAGTCCAATGGTAATGACAATTGGAATACTAATCCATACGGCATAACCTTGGATGTTACCTGTTTGAATGAAGAAGGCGATTAAAATGATGAACATTCCCATAAAAATACCTGAGAACAACTCGCCAAAAGGTGTCCATGAAATCGGGAAAGGACCACCTGTATAAAGGTAACCAACAGCCATACAAAGTAAACCTACTGGAATGAGCCAGAATGATGTTTGAGCTGCCAGTAGCAACCCGAGTAAAGCTGCGATAACGTAAAAGGCGATTGCCAAGTTGAAGACAGACTGCGGTGTCATACCGTGACGTACGATAGCGCCTCCAATACCGACTGATTCATGATCATCCAATCCTTTTTGATAATCATAATACTCATTGAACATATTTGTTGCGGCTTGAATGAGTAGACAAGCCAATAACATAGCGATTAAGCGCAAGAGTGAGAGATGATCCTCACTTCCCAACATAAACAGCTTAGCAGTAGCTGTTCCGACTAATACAGGAACAACAGAGGCTGTTAGTGTGTGTGGACGCATTAATAACCAATATTTGTGTAAAGATGAATGTTGCTTAAATTGCGTACCCATATAGATTAAAACCTCGATTATTAATATTTATGATATAGGATTAGTATAGAAAAGATTACATTTTAAATCAATGCAAACTTTAATGTTTCAAGTTCTTAAGCACACAACACGTCATAAAAATGTTAAAATAAAATGATGAAAAAAATTAGATGATTATAACGAAAGAAGTGAGAAAGAGATGACTGTTGACGCACGTGAACAGGCAATCAAAGAAGCTATCAAGCAAGCGACAGAACAATGGGTTTCTGTGGAAGTTAAATTATCACATGTCATTGATCCGATAACATTGTTTGATGCGACGAAAGAAGCAGCAGGAAGTCGATTTTATTTTCGTTTAAATGATAATAAAACTGCATTTTTTGGGTATCGTATTGCAACCCAAATTAAAAATAAACAAGAGAATAAGCAGGCGATTTTTAAGCAATGGCAAATACTTAGACAAAATATATTATTTGTAAACTCCGAAAGTGATAGACATCATTTGAGACTTTGCGGTGGTTTTCAATTTTCAGATCACCGAACAGACGATGTGTGGCAAGCATTTGACCAGCATCATTTTATTTTGCCGGAAGTGCTCATTTCACAAGTAGATGGTGAAACATTTTTAACCTATACAGTAGAGCGTAATGCATTTTCGATGGATATGTTTCTGCACTTAATCAAGCAATTCGAAGAGATAACGCCACTAGCAGAAACGAATGACATGCCGGAAGTATTGCATATTGAAAATGTTCAGCAACAAGAATGGCAAAATTTAGTTGAACGCACAGTTGAACAGTTAGCAAATGATGAGAAGATTGTGTTATCACGCCAAAGAAAAATAAAGTTTTCGTCACAAATACATATCGATACGATTTTACAAAATGCACTGCGCAATGAGAAAAATAGTTATTTATTTGTGATTGAGTCTGGAACGGATACATTTATTTCACAAACGCCAGAACAACTCTTTCGTGTGCAAGACGGAATGTTATCAACAAAGGCAGTTGCAGGAACGCTTCATCGCACGCAAGACAGTGTAGAAGATGACAAACGTCTGCAAGCATTTTTGCAAGATGAGAAAAATTTAGGAGAACATCAAATTGTTGTCAATAGTATCCTTGAAGACCTCCAGCCTTTTGTTAAAAAAGCAACATACGATGCAGCACCTAAAATTTTAAAAAATGATCATCTTTATCATCTATACACTGAGATAGGAGGGCCACTCGAAGGGCATTCACATATGTTGTTAGTTGACGGATTACACCCAACACCTGCATTAGGAGGGTATCCAAAGTCAATGGCAATGGCTTATATCGATAAATATGAATATGCCGCACGTGGTTTGTACGGTGCACCAGTTGGGATGATTGATGCGTATGATGATTGTGAATTTATCGTTGCAATTCGTTCTATGTTATTGAAGGTAGACGAAGCAATACTTTATGCTGGTGCGGGTATTGTTAAAGCGTCAGATCCAGCTGCTGAAGTTGCGGAAACAGCTTTGAAATTCAGTCCGATGATGGACGCGTTAGGAGTGACAGATATTGGATAAGCACCAACAAAACCTCACAGAACAAGTCTTTCATTTTGCTTCTGAATTGTATGCATATGGCATTCGTGAAGTCGTCATTAGTCCGGGATCACGCTCTACACCATTAGCAATCGCTTTTGAATGTCACCCAGAAATCAAAACTTGGGTACATCCAGATGAACGTAGCGCTGCATTCTTTGCGCTTGGTTTGATTAAGGGGAGTGAAAGACCAGTTGCGTTACTCTGCACATCAGGAACAGCAAGTGCTAACTATGTTCCAGCAGTTGCAGAAAGTGACATCAGTCGCTTGCCACTCGTTGTCTTAACAAGTGATCGTCCGCATGAGTTACGTGGTATCGGTGCGCCACAAGCGATTAATCAAGTTAATATGTTTGAAAATTATGTCCGATATCAATTTGATATGCCACTCGCCGACGGCACAATCGGTTGTATTGAAACGAACCAATATCAGTTAGAACGTGCGAGTCAATATTTTGATGGCCCACAGCAAGGCCCAGTTCATTTTAACTTGCCATTCGCAGAGCCATTGACACCTGACTTGTCACGTAAAGATTTGTTGACGACACACACATATACACCCACGCATTATCAAAAAACGATGGATCCAACCGTTTTAGAGAAGACGTTACGGCAACCTAAAGGGTTAATTGTTGTGGGAGATATGCAACATCAAGATATTTCCCAGATTTTGACGTTTTCAACAGTATATGACTTGCCGATTTTAGCAGATCCTTTGAATAGTATACGTAGCACAAAGCATCCTAACGTAATTGCGACGTATGATTTATTGTTACGATCAGGTATGTCATTAGAGGCTGATTTTGTTATTCGTGTCGGTAAACCTGTTATTTCTAAGAAGCTGAATCAGTGGCTCAAACAAACGTCAGCAGAACAAATTCTTGTACAAAACAGTGCGGACAGAGATGCTTTCCCGAAAAAGCCCGACTACTTTTTTGAGATGTCAGCGAATGACTTTTTTAGATCGTTAGAAACTGTACCTATTGCGTATCGTAAAAAGTGGTTGAACGATTGGCAAACATTAGAACAACAAGCCCGTGCTGAAGTGACTGCATTACAAAACAATGCGACAGGTGAAGCGGCCTATGTCAGCCGTCTTTTGGAAAAGTTTGGCAAAGATGATTGTTTATTTGTCAGCAACAGTATGCCGATTCGTGATGTAGACAACCTGTATTTTGACAATGAGGCACGTATTTATGCTAACCGTGGGGCCAATGGTATTGATGGTATTGTATCGACGGCGCTAGGTATGGCAGTTCATCGTTCTGTGACATTATTGATTGGTGACTTGGCACTTTACCATGATATGAATGGTTTACTCATGTCAAAGCTGAATGATATTCAAATGAACATTATTTTATTAAATAATAATGGTGGGGGTATTTTCTCATATTTACCACAAAAACAGCAGGCACCTGAACATTTTGAACGATTGTTTGGAACGCCGATGCATTTGGATTTCGAACATGTTGCTGTGCTATATGGTTTTGGATATCAACAGATAATGGACTTGGATACGATGTCTTATACGAAGTTGCCTAAAATGGCATCACATTTGATGGAAATAAAGACAGATCGAGAGAAAAATCATGAAATGCATCAACGACTGTATCAATGTTTGGGAGAGGTAGCTAATGTTACATTATAATTGGTATACATCACAACAAGAGACAAAGAAAACAGTCGTGATGTTGCATGGTTTTATTAGTGATCATTCTACGTTTCAAGGGCATATTGAATCATTAACTAAAACTGTCAATTTATTGCTCGTGGACTTGCCAGGTCATGGAGATGATACATCACCAATGACAGTGTTATGGGATTTTGAATGGATTATCACGCAACTCCATGAATTATTGTCACGATATAGTGAATATGACTTATACTTGCACGGCTATTCTATGGGAGCACGAGTTGCGCTTGGCTATGCAACAAAACATAGTGAGATGCTTTCAGGATTGGTGTTAGAGAGTGGTTCACCTGGTATTCAAGATGAGATGGCCCGTATTGAACGCCAACAGGTCGATCAAGCGCGTGCTCGTGTATTGCAAGTGGCAAACATAGAAGTGTTTGTCAATGATTGGGAGCGATTACCGTTATTTCAGTCACAACAATTTTTATCAGCAGAAGAACAACAGCGTATTAGACAAATGCGTTTATCACAACGACCTGAACGACTGGCGAAAGCGTTGGTGGATTATGGTACAGGCAATATGCCGAATCTATGGCCGCGATTAGCAGATATCCAATGTCCTGTACAACTCATAGTTGGAGAGTGGGATGAAAAGTTTGTAGGAATTGCACATAAGATGGCACAACAATTTAAATATGCAGATATTCAGATTGTTCCAGAAGTTGGACATACAGTTCATGTGGAAGAATATGAAAAATTTGATACAATAATACTAGCGTTTATATTAGCTAACTAGAGGAGGTTGACCCAGTTGAGACAATGGGAAACACTAAAAGAATATAAAGAGATTAAATATGAATTTTTTGAAGGAATTGCGAAAGTAACAATCAATCGCCCGCACGTTCACAATGCATTCACACCGAACACAGTGCAAGAAATGATTGATGCGTTTTCACGTGCAAGAGATGATGAACGAGTTGGCGTGATCATCTTAACAGGTGAAGGCGACCAAGCATTCTGTTCAGGTGGAGACCAAAAAGTACGTGGTCATGGCGGTTATGTTGGTGACGATCAAATCCCACGTCTAAATGTATTAGACTTACAACGTTTAATTCGTGTCATTCCAAAACCAGTTATTGCAATGGTTAAAGGCTATGCAATTGGTGGCGGTAACGTATTACAGGTCGTATGTGACCTTACAATTGCAGCAGATAATGCGAAATTCGGTCAAACAGGTCCGAAAGTAGGATCATTTGATGCGGGTTACGGTTCAGGTTATTTAGCGCGTATTGTTGGCCATAAAAAAGCGCGTGAAATTTGGTACTTATGCCGTCAATATGATGCACAACAAGCATTAGAGATGGGCATGGCGAACACAGTAGTACCACTCGATAAAGTAGAAGATGAAACAGTGCAATGGTGTAAAGAGATTTTACGTCACTCACCAACTGCTTTACGTTTCTTAAAAGCAGCAATGAACGCTGACACAGACGGTTTAGCTGGTTTACAACAGTTTGCTGGAGATGCGACATTGCTTTACTATACAACAGATGAAGCGAAAGAAGGACGTGATGCGTTTAAAGAAAAACGTGATCCAGACTTCGATCAATTCCCTAAATTCCCATAAGTTCAGATAAGAAAAACGGACGCTTACGTGTGCAAAATGTACACATAAGCGTCCGTTTCATTTTATATTTTGTCAGGATATGTTTCTGATAAATATTTGCGCAGTCGAGCCATGCCTTCTTGAAGCTGTGCCATATCATATGCGTAAGAGATACGAATATGCCCGTGTCCACAATCAGTAAAAGCAGAGCCAGGAACCATGGCAACATGTGCTTTCTCTAAGACATCGACACAAAATTGCATATCATCATCTGTATATTGTTGAATGTTAGGAAATATATAAAATGCCCCTTGTGGTACGGCAGCTAGTGAAAAGCCCATATCTGTTAACTCTGATACTAAATAATCACGCCGTTCAATGTAAGCTCTGTTCATTTCTTTCGGTGCATCTATTGCTTCATTCAATGCAGTAATTGTTGCTACTTGTGATGGTACATTGGCACAAATACAGTTGTAAGCGTGCATAAACGTCAACTTCTCGATTAAATATTGTGGCCCAGATAGGAAACCAATTCGAATACCCGTCGCTGAATGAGACTTACTCAGACCATTGATCAGCAACAACTGGTCGTGAATAGCTGGGAAACGTGCGAATGACGTATGTGCTGTATTGAACGTATTCTCTGCATAAATTTCATCACTGATAACAAAAATGGGTAAAGTTTTTAATAAATCAACAAGTGCTGCAACTTCACCTTCAACAAGTGTCATGCCTGTTGGATTGGATGGATAGTTTAAAATAATAGCGCGTGTTCGGTCGGTCACATGTTGTTTAATTAATTCTGGCGTTACCTTCAAATCGGTATCACGTGTATCAATAAAAATTGGAATGCCACCGAGAGATTGAATCAGTGGTATATATCCCGCATAGACCGGTCCTGGCAATAGAATTTCATCACCCTGGTTGATAATACAACGGAGTGCGGTATCTAATGCTTCTGAAGCACCATTTGTGATGATAATAGACTCTGGATCATATGAAATGTCAAAGCGTGTTTTATAGTAATCTGAAACACCTTGGCGTGTTTCGAGTAAGCCTTTGTTATGCGAATATGTCGTTTGGTTATTCGTAATTGCCATTTGATACGCTTCCTTAACAATTTCAGGCATTGGAAAATCTGGTTGCCCCACCGTGAGATTAATAACGTCAGTCATTTGATTGATTTTACTAGAAAATTGTCGAATGCTAGGCGCTTTTAAATATTTACTATTTTCGTTAAGTTCAAGTTTCATAAAATCACGTCCTATATAAAGAAAGAATTGTCTTTAATGATACCATATTGTACAGAAAGTCATAAAAAAATAGCGTAAGTATGTATTGATTTTAATAAAAATTCATTACTTACGCTATATATCTTATTTTTTATAGGAAGTGAACGAAGCAGGGGATTTCAATTGTACGAACGGACTTGTCCACTTGGCAACAATGTCAGTTGACCATATCCACACGATAAAGCACGATAGTAAAAAGTTATAGATGAATCCGAGTGCTGGATGTGCATCGATAAATGGATAGATATTTTGGCCACGAATTAAACCGATAAAAATTCCATGTAGGAGATAGACATACATTGTACGTGATCCAATATATGTAAACCAGTAATGTTTTTCAGGTGTTAAATTAAGAAAAGCCATCATTGCTGTAAAAATGATACCGTAAAATAATAAGCGCTTTAACGGACTTAAAACGATATCAAATCCTGCCATTTCTACGTATGGAGAGCTTGCAAGTAACCAACTTGAATCAATTGGATGGAAATAATAGAAGATGAGAAAACTCACCATGACGATAAGGGATAATGGCATGTATTTCTTTTGGCGGATGGTGTAGATAAAGTTATTGTTCAGTAAGTAGCCAATATAAAATACCGGGAAAAAGACAAGTGTACGTGACCAGCTTAAATAGCCGTCAATATTAGTTGAAAATCCAGATAAAATGGCTACTAATATTGCAATCGGTAAAACATATTTAGGTTTAAATTGACGAACGACCAATAAAATGACATTGAAAGAAAATAATGTTAACAAAAACCATAAGGCGAACACCGGTGAAAACACATCTAAATCTACGGAACTATTTTTACCAGTTAAAAAATAGTAAACAGAGAAGAATGCATAAAAAATGAGATAAGGTCCTAATAGTTTTTTACCAACTTTCTCAATATAGCCTTCTCTACCAACATTTTTTGCGAAATAACCGGAAATAAATAAAAAAGCAGGCATATGAAAACTATAAATTAATAGATAGATTGCTGTTAAAAATGGTTGCTCAGAAGTATAAGGGTGTATCAAGTGACCAAATACCACTAAAAAAATCAATGCTGCACGTGCATTATCAAAAAATGCATCTCTTCCTTGAAAGTTAGCCATTATTATGTGCTCCTTTATTAAATATCATATTTAATGTAGTATAAATAATGTGATGAATGCAATTAAAAAGTGATATTTATCATACTTGGATTGTGCATCATTCTTGATTTTATTGGAAAAGTCGTAACATATAAATTGTTTTCTTTTAACGGTAGATATGATAAATTGGAAAAATACACAGACCCTTTTTTAAAATATCAAATTAAAAGAAGAGTAGAGGATACATAGCTATGACTAATACGAATTTCTCAGAGCTAGAACGCTTAAAACATCCACCTAGATATTTGCCAGGATTAGATGGTTTACGTGCCATTTCAGTGATGGGTATTATTATTTATCATCTTAATGTCCAATGGTTATCGGGTGGTTTTTTAGGTGTTGATACATTTTTTGTTATCTCAGGATATTTGATCACATCGCTATTGCTATTTGAATATGAAAACTATGGACGCATTGACTTAATCAGTTTTTGGCTTAAGCGTTTTAAACGTTTAATTCCGGCTATGTTGTTTGTTGTTTTATTTTCAGTGATTTATGTCGTAATGTTTGAAACAGAAATATTAAAAGAAATTAAAGGCGATGCCGTTGCAGCGCTAATATATATTTCGAACTGGTGGTACATTTTTCAAGATATTGACTATTTTGATCAATTTAAACCCATGCCACTTAAGCATCTATGGTCATTAGCAGTAGAAGAACAATTTTATATTTTTTATCCACTCGTTCTGTGGGCATTTTTAAAAATTTTCAAGAACAAGAAATGGGTCCTTATTACATTTTTTGTGATTTCTATCTTTTCAGCACTTTGGATGTTTTATCTGTCTATGCCAGATGCAAATAATTCAAGAACTTATTTTGGTACAGATACTCGTTTGCAAACACTATTGCTAGGTGTCATCTTTGCATTTATTTGGCCTGCTTTTAAGTTGAAAGCAAATCCAGCTAAAACAAGTAGAATGTTTATTGATACATTGGGAATGATTGCATTAGTAGCGCTACTTACGTTGTTTGTCACTGTGAATGAGCAGCAGTTTTGGCTGTATCAAGGTGGCTTTTATGCGATTTCGTTGCTCACTTTAATCATTATTGCAAGTGTTGTTCAACCAAAAGGTCTTGTTGCAAAAGCGATGGGGAATCCGTTCTTTTTATATATTGGGAAGCGGTCATATAGCTTGTATTTATGGCACTTTGTAATTATTACATTTGTTCATAAAAACTTCGTAGCTGGTCAGTATCCATATTATGTCTATATCATAGATGTCGTACTGACAATGATAATGGCAGAAATATCATATCGCTATATCGAAACGCCATTTAGAAGATATGGTATGCGCGCATTTTATATGAAAGAAGCACGCTTGCTATCGCTTGTTAGAACGGTACTTATTTTGGTAGCGGTTGTGATAGTTGGATTGGTTTTGGCTGGTAAGTTAGATTATTTTGCAAAACAAGAACAAAAAATGACTGAATATAAAACTGAAAAGAAAGAGACTCAAAAAGAAGAAAAACCCCCTGTGGAGAAACCACAAGAGAAGGAAGAGGCTTTCGATCCATCAAAATTATCGCCATTATTTATTGGTGATTCACTAACAGTCGGTATGGGATATTATTTAGATGAACATTATGAAACACCAACGATTGATGCGCAAGTCGGACGTTCGATTAGTGATGCGTTGAATGTAGCACCAAACTATGCGTCATATAATAGGGAAGGCCAAGTAGTAGTTATACAAATTGGAACAAACGGTGACTTTAATAAGGAACAAATTGAAGCACTGGTGAAAGCTTACGATAAGGCAGATGTCTATCTCGTGAATACGACAGTCCCGAGAGATTATCGTAGCCATGTAAATAATTTACTCGAAGAGACAGCAAAGAAATACAAACACGTCACATTGGTGGATTGGTATTCTGTTGGTGTCGGTCATACAGAATACTTTGCTTATGACGGTATTCATTTGGAACATCCAGGTATTCAAAGGCTTGTAGAAGAATTGGACAAGCATATTAAAGAAAATCAATCAAAATCATAAGCATATAAGACATGGTAGTCATACGTAAATTGCGTATCATTACCATGTCTTTTTATTAGGAATATAAAAAACAGTTGCAAACTAAGCTGCAACTGTTTTTTGAATGTGTCTTATTTAGTTTTGTATTTATCTACGTCGAAGTATTTACCAGATTCACCAATTTGATCATAGAAGTTTTTCATGCGATTTGCATTGTGACTTGCCCAAGTAATGTCTGTTGCATATTGATGAACAGCTGGATTATGTGGGTTCCAACGCATACGGTAGAGTGTATTTTGACCAGAGCCAATGTATCGCTCTTTAATAAATTTTGCACCACCAACGATTGATTTTCTAACTGAATCCCAACCGTAGTTTTGCGCTGTTTTAAAGCCGCTACGTACGGCATCGTGATCATATGCCCCAATACCAAACATATTGTAATATTTCTTGCTTGGATTTTTCACAATTTGATTTTGACGATTGACATAACCACCGTTTGAAAGTTGAGATGTACCATGACCTGTTTCTAATAGGGCATGTGAGATTAAATAAATTTCATTGATGTTATGTGTAATAGCCGCTTCTTTAAAAGCTTGTCCTTGACCGCTCAAAATACCTTTATTTTTCAATAACTTATCTAAGTCACTCGCTTCTAAACCTTGATATTGGTTTAGTTTTAAGAATTGATATTTTTGACGTGGATCTTTAGCAATACGTTCTGTATCCATTGCTCTACGTACTTCAGCAAACGTGGCGTTTTGCCATTTACCAGGGATATGTTGCACTTGTGGTTTATGCGTCAAAGCATATTGCTTACGTGCTGCTTGATCGAGTGTATAAGCTGATTGGTATTGTTTCGTTAATTGTGAACGAAGGTCTGAAGCTTTCACCCATCCTTTTTTACCATCTTTGAATGAACCGTAGTGCCAAGTAATGCCATTTACAATTGTTGATTTATTAACTTTAAACACTTTTTCGTAATAGCGTTTCAATTGTCCAGCAGCAGTTTTGTCACCTGCATGGTTATAGTAGTAACCGTTGTTGTTATAAACAAAGTAATGATTTGAATGATTTAGCGTTTGTGATGTTACAGGTCTTGATACCGCTGCTTTCTTAGGCGCCACTGCTTTTGTTGAGCTTGTTTTAGGTGCCACTTTCAATGCTGTTAAATCATTTTTGTTAATCCATCCTGTTTTGCGGTTGACATTACCATATAGGAAAGTGTCTTTACCGACTGCTACTGATTTGGTTGCATTAAATGTGCGGTTTGCCAAATGTTTTAATGTATCGATACGTTGTTTTGCAGTACCCCAAGGCATCGCATATAAACCAGACGTATTTTTATTAACAGTATATGTTGCTTTAGTCGCTTTTGTTGCACCGAGTGACTGACTGAAAACATCTTTTGCATTTACCCAACCAAGTGGTGTTTTGCCGTTTGTATTTTGTAACAATACATAGTTTTGATTGTTAGCTGTCGCAGTTTTAGTGATTTTATAAGTTCTATCAGCAAACTGTGTTGCATTTTTGCTCGTTTTATCATAAACAGATGCTTTTAAGCCTGAGTTATTTGCACTTAGGCGACCGATACGTGAAACATTTGTTGTTACATTTGCAACAGCCTTAGGAAGTGATAAGGCACTTTGGCTCACCCAACCAGCTAAGTTGTTTGTTGTACCGTATACATACACAGTGTTAGCAACCTTTTGCTGTCTGATTGCTTTGAATGGTTGTGCATTTTTGCCTGTTACCGTTCCGACTACTTGGTGGCTTGAACCCCATGGAGCAGCGTATAACTTTGTACCGGCATTAATCGTAAAGTTTTTGTTGATAACTTGTGCATATTCACTTTTACGGTAGTTTACATCTTGTTTTTTCACCCAACCAATATGTGTACCAGATAAATAGTCAGTGACTAAATAGTAATCTTGACCATTTAAAGAAGCTTTTTTCGATACGCGCATTGAACGTTCTGTCGCAGCTGTTTTTACACCTTTTTTATCATAAACAGTTGCACGTAAGCCATTATTCTTTGTATTGATACGTCCCATGCCTGTATCATTTGCTACTTTTAATGGTGAAACTGCTGTAGCTTTTACAGGTGTTTTAGTTAACTTCTTAGCCACTGGTTTTTTAACAACAACTTTAGATGTTGGTTTTTTAACAGCAGGCTTTTTAATAGCCGGTTTCTTAACAGCAGGCTTAGCCACAGGCTTTTTAACAGCTGGTTTCTTAACAGCAGGTTTAGCCACAGGCTTTTTAACGGCCGGTTTCTTCACAACAGGTTTAGCCACAGGCTTTTTAACAGCTGGTTTCTTCACAACAGGTTTAGCAGCAGGCTTTTTAACAGCTGGTTTCGCAACTGGTGTTGTAACAATACTGTTTGAGTTGACCCAACCAGTTAACTTATTGACTGTTCCATAGAGCCATTGTGTAGAACCAATTTTTTGTTGTTTTTGTGCTGCAAATGTTTGCTTTGCAGTTTTTGAAGAGTGGCCTTTAACTTGTGTTTTTGTGCCCCAAGGTACATCATACACAGTTGTTCCGGGTTTCAACGTGACATTTTTACGCACTGATTGTACAGCTTGTGCTTTTTGATACTGAACATCACTTTTATTGACCCAACCGATCAATGCATTTGTTTTTGAATCAGTAACTAAGTAGAAATTTTTACCATTCAAACTTGCATTTTTCGTTACTTTCAATGTTTGATTTGTTTTATTTGTCTTAATACCTTTTTGGTCATAAACAGTTGTATATAGACCTTTGTTTGTTGTATTAATACGTCCATATCCCATATCATTTGAAACTTTTAATGGACTATTTGTAGCAGTTGTTGTTGGTTTGGCCGCAGGTTTTTTAGTGACAGTTGGCTTTTTCGCAACAGGTTTTGTCGTAGTTTTGCTTACAGCTGGTGTTGTAATACCCATCTTCGTTTGATATTTCTCTTGGATGAGATCGTACAACTCATTGTAGCTGTAATTGTGCGCACGTAAATAACCATGTGGGTCAACGTGATCTGTTCCGCCCAAGTGTCTTGTTACAGCAAGATGTGTCCATACTGTTCCTCTACCGTCATATTCAGCGCTATCTGGTTGCAAACCGTAATATTGCAGGTTTGTTGCAACATAGTCTGCCATATTATTCATTTGACGTGCGAATGAATCGTAATCATGAACGTGTACGAGTTCCATATGAATGAAACGTTGGTTTGCTGCATATCCTGCACCATATGCAAGGTAATCTGTCGGTTGTGTTTCAACGATGCGTCTTCCATCGATAAAGCCATGTACGAATGCATTGTGGGCATTGCGTTTCATGTAAGCAATTTCGCCATCTATTGTTGATGAATCATTTGCTGTATCGTGGATAACAATTCCTTCAGGTTTACCGACACCACCACGATAGCCGTATCTAGGAATGTGGCGAGAGTAGTCTTCTTCATATTTTGGGACTTTAAAGTTTTTATTGCGAATATACGTATTAATTGATGAGTTGACTTTTGGTTTGTAAGCAGGTGCTGACATTTTTGGTGCTGCAGTTGCAGAGCGGAAAAATGTTGTTGTTTCAGCAGGTGTTGCAGGCCCGCCTTTACCACCGATACGTGGTGGAGTAGGTGCATTTGCGTCCACTGTTGGTGCCTTGATTGCTGTTTGATTGACAGGTGCAGGTGTCTTCTCGTTGCTAGCTGTTTGATTGACAGGTGCAGGTGTCTTCTCGTTGCTAGCTGTTTGGTTGGCAGGTGCAGGAGCAATCTCATTGTTAGCCACTCTAGACGTTGTGTCTTCTGTTGTGTTTGCAATGGATGCTGTTTGAGCGGCAGGTTGCGTATTTTCTGCTTCACTATGCAAGTCAATATCACTTTCAGGAATTGGTGCTTCTTCTTTAGTAAGTGTTGCGTTTTCTTCATTAGGTTGTGTTGTTTCTGTCTCTGCGTTCTTTGTTGCTTCAACTGTTTGATCAGTTTGGTTTTCTTGTAGAGTTGTTGAAGTTACTGATTGTTCAGCAGTTTTATTTGCTTCTGAATCAAGTGTTACTTGTGCTGGATCTTGGTATGTTTGTGTGCCAGCAATCTCGTGTTGGCTTTCAGTTGTTTGCTGTTTAGCAACTTCCCCTTGTTGCTTAGCAGTTTCGTCGTTTAATACATTGACGACTTCGGATTTTTGTGATGTTTCTGCTGCATCAACATGTTGTGCAGTGAGTGCAGTTCCAGCGAGTGTTAATGCAATCATTGATGGTGTTTTATACCCAAATTTTTTAACCATTTCATTTCTCCTTTGACCTTGTAAAACTTTAAATATAAGTTGATTACTATTATTATATGCCTTTAAAAACGCAAATGGTGTTTTTTAATTAGATTGTAATTTAACTTTAATATTGTTAGTCATATATATTAAAAAGGTGCTGTTTTCAAACATATCTTTGAATTATAAAAATTGTGATGAAAGTTCATACAGGGATTGAATTTGAATAATAAGTAGAAAGATAGCTAATTAATAGTTTTTTTCATATATCGGTGGGGGATATTCGCATCCATAAAAACATCACCATATGCGACGTATCCTAACGCCTCATAAAAGGGGATAGCATGGGTTTGTGCACCGAGTTTAAAGTGTTGATACCCTTGTTCGGAAGCGATTTTTTCGATATATTGAATCAATTTCTTTCCGATGCCTTGTCCTCTATTGTTTTTCAAAACTGCAACACGTTCAATTTTTGCAGTGTCTCCAATACCACGATAACGTGCAGTAGCGATAGGATCTCCGGATGCATCATATCCGATAACGTATTGCGCAGTTAATTCATGTTCATCATATTCTTCAGAGGGAGAAACACCTTGTTCTTTCACGAATACAGTTTCACGTATTGCACGTACATGTTGATAATCTAAATCATTATTTACTTGTTTAAACATATCGTCACTCCTTGATTGATGGAATAATTCTATCGTATAGAAGATGGGAGCGCAGTGCAAATAGAAGTTAGTGTTGAATCAAAAAAGTGAGATGCACATCTGTAAATGTACAATCTCACTTTGTAGTTTTATTCGGTTACGCGGCATTTCTTCTAACAAGTGCTGTATACTGCCAAAAAATACGCATCTGTACGAGATTCCAGTTATTCAATCCCATCGTGTACCCAGAAGGCTTGAAGATGTGTACGTCCGTTACTTCTAATGCTGCAGCAACAAGATATTGAATAGGTACACTTAAGTTTGTCATTTCAGGCGTTAAGCCTTCTTCGTTATAGACCCAAGAGAACGGAAGTGGGGCATTGAAGACATCGATTGCATCAAATATTTCTGGAAGTGCAACGATATAACACGCACCATCGATAATTGGGTTGCTCTCACTTTCACTGTAATAAAGTAACAGCGCTTCGTAATTCTCTCTATGTGCATGATTGACATAAAATAATTGATTGCGAAAATGTGCAAGGTCTTTACTATGAATAATCTGTTGCTCAAGCATGTTGAACATACCGTTAATTTGATTTATTTTTTCATGTGTATGGCGTGTCATGTAATGACCTCCTATTGCCATTAGTAGTATGTGTTAGGATCAAATTGTGTACCGTCTGCTGTGGATGACTCGGCATATGGATCTTGAGTCGCATATGGATCGGGTTCTCCTTGATCATATGAAGGGACTTCACTCTGTTCATATTCTTGGTTTTGTTCATCGGATGATGTTCCTTCATTCTCGGAAGATTGAAAAGCTTCATCAACTAAACTTTGATCAATTTCAGTCAAAGGTGGAATACCACCGTAAAACGAGATGACACGATTCATTAAGAAGTCATCATCTTTATTCGGTGCTAAACCTAAGTCTTTTCTTAATATATTACTCGTTTTAACAAGGTCATCTTCATCGGGAAGAATGTAATATAAACCATTCAATATCTCATTCTCACCTTTTAATTGTTGAGATTTGATCTTTGTATTACCTGTTAAATAAGTAGAAGCGAGCGAGCGCACCTCTTCATAAGATAAGTTATGGTTTGCATTTTTCCCGACAATTTCAATAATATCATCTAACTTTCGTAATGACTGTGTATCTTGCGCCTTCTTAAAAAGCAGTTTTAATACTTCCATCTGACGCTCACCACGTTTCAAGTCAGAATCCTGTTTTCGTGTACGTGTAATCGCTAACGCTTGATCACCGTTCAGCAATTGTTTTCCTTTTTTAATTTTGATACGTCCTTGGTCCGTCGTATTCGGTTCATCGATATCATAAGGAACATCATATTCAATGCCGCCAAGTTCGTCTACCGTTTTGACAAAAGCTTCCATATTAATACGGATATAATAATCGACAGGTACATTAAGTGTCGATTCAAGTGCATCCATCGAAGCTTGAGGACCGCCATAAGCATGTGCGTGTGTTATTTTGTCGAAATAGCCGACTTCTGGAATATAGCTTAGTGTGTCACGCGGAATACTTAATAAACGAATATCTTTAGTTTCTGGATTAAGTGTTGTAAGTATCATTGCATCTGTTCTTGATTGTTCAGTACTTTGGCCATTTTCACGTCTAGAACTACTGTCATCAATCCCCAGAAATAGAATTGTAACTGGATCTGAAGCTGCCTTTACAGGTGTATCTCTTAGATTGGATTGTCGTTCATTTGATTTTGAAAAGGAATCATTAAACGCCCCTTTTGATGAATGTAATAACATGAAACCAAATATAGTAGGAACAACGATGAGCATTAATGCTAATACGGTTAATAATATTTTTAGTCCTTTATTCATAGGTTATTGCTCCTAAAAAAGTGTTGAATTACAAATCATACTTTATTGTAATGTATTTTACTGGCTAGTTTCAATGATTTGTGACTAAACTTATGCGTGATATATTGAAATTTATTCATGTGACACAAAATATATGATAAATGAAGCAAATATATTCATAGTTATAACGATTTTCTCATACTTTAGGCTGAAATATAAAAAAAGGTGCATATTGATTCTAATAAAAGGGTACTACATATAATGTAACAAACATATAAATTGTGGAGGGAAACAAATGAAATTTAAAATTTTAACATTACTATTATCGGCAGGTATTGTTTTAGCTGCTTGTGGCAATGATAATGACGACAACATGGATAAAAAAGAAGACAATCAACAAACGACACAATCATCAAATGATAAGATGGATAAAGATCAGAATGATATGGACGATCAAGATGATATGGACGACCAAAATGAGAGTAATGATCAACAGTCTGATAAAATGAATGATCAAACAGTCCAATTAAAAGATATTCAAACCGAACCAGAAGAAGCAATTAAAACAGCACAAAAAGCATTCGATGGTAAAATGAAAAAAATTGAATATAAGCAAGATAATGGTGAATGGATTTATAAAATTGACTTAGTGAATGGAAATAAGGAAGCTGAAGTCAAAGTATCTGATAAAGACAATAAAGCCATTAAAACTGAAGAAGAAACAGAAAATGACAACCAAGATAACAAAACAATCGATTACAAAGAGATGGTTTCTTATGATCAAGCTGTAAAAACAGCACAAAAAGAAACAAAAGGTGACTTGAAACAATGGAAGTTAAATGAAGATGACGGTCAATTGGTGTATGAAGTTAAAATTGCAGATCAAAATAATGATAGAGAGTATTTAATTGATGCAAAATCAGGTAAATTAATCGGTGAAGATAAATAATAATCACCGAAGCGGGGCAACAGATGTTGTCTCGCGTTTTTTATGGGTCTTAATCTTTTGTGGTGGGATGGCATGAAATGCTATCCCGCCTTTTTTATGTTTTAAATCATTTGGATACAAAAAAGCGCTCACGCCTCTATAATTTTAAGTGACTAAACAAAAAAATAAAGAGGAGACATGATGCGCCTATGTGTAATGATATATTAAAACTACTAAAAATAAAAGATGAAAATATTCAAGTTCTTAAGGTGGAAGAAGATGTAGAAGTGCGTGGTCGGCTTTCTACGGTTGTTTATGGAACACTTTCTTATACACCCAAAGCTTGTATGAAGTGTGGTTGTGTCAATGATGGGCAAATCCATAAGCATGGTAAACGCGTTTCGCGTTTAACACTATTAAAATCTCAAGAATCCAATGTTTATCTTAATTTAGCGAAAGAACGCTTTAAGTGTCTACATTGTTTAAAGACTTTTACGGCTCAAACAAACATTGTTGATAGTAACTGCTTTATTACCAACCGTGTGAAATTAGCGATTCAGGATAAACTCACACGTGTACAGTGTGAGATAGATATCGCTCATGATTGTAGTGTTTCACCGAGTACAGTTAAAAGATGTATTCATCAACTCTCACAATCATTAATAGTCAAACCTTCATCTGGATTGCCAAAACATATCTCCATAGATGAGTTTAAAAGCGTTAAGAACGTGACAACAGCGATGAGTTTTTTGTTTATAGATAATGAAACGAATCAGATTATTGATATCTTAGAAGATAGACGTATTCATAAACTCAAAGAGTACTTCTATCGCTTTGATCGACGTGAACGATTAGCTGTTAAAACTGTAACTGCTGATATGTATGAACCATACATCAACTTCATTCATGAAGTATTTCCAAATGCGATTTTGATCTTTGATCGCTTTCACATTGTTCAGCACCTTAATCGTGAATTAAATAAGCAACGTATTTCTGTAATGAATGCTTATCGCTATCGATCATCAACAGATTACACGAAAATGAAAAAGCACTGGAAACTCTTTCTTTCTGACAGGCAGGATATTAATAGTTATGAATACTTTTGGTCGAAGTCTTTCAAAACGTACACAACATCAAGAGATGTTTTAACATATCTACTAAGTCTTGATCAGCAGCTCTATGACACTTATATGTTAGTTCATCAACTTCGTGAAGCATTGAAACAATGTGACTGGTTACGTTTCAAAGAAACTTTAATGGGTGTCGAAAAGAAGCATGTATCACGTGGTGTTTGGCGTATCATTCGATTCTATAAGAAATACGAGTATGTCCTTTACTCAACAATCAAGTACCCGAAGTTTAACAATGGAGCGATTGAAGGTATCAATAATAAAATTAAGCTTATTAAACGTGTATCATATGGCTATCGCAACTTTAATAACTTTAAAGCGAGAATACTCATCATTTTTAAGCTGTATCAACGTTCTAAAAAGCAAGAGCTATTAAGCTGTGTTGCATAAAGATTACCTCGTAACTTAACATGTCACAAACGCTCATATAACTGTATGGTGTAAAATCATTTCTAATACGAGACGCCTAAGGCAACAAGCCGAACTGAAAATCCATTTTGGCTTCACTTATTCAATAAAGCCAAAATTAGTTGAAGTGAGGCGCCTTGGCAAGTGAGTATTAAAGAAATGATAGTACTCAAAAAGCGTACAATTAATGAATAACTGTACGCTTAAATGAATGTAGTGATTACTACGTGTTATGATTAAGTTAAATATAAAATTAGTTACTTTTAATTATCTGCCCACCACAAAAGATGGACATCCTTTTTTATATCAAATCAAAAAAATGGTTGCGATATGATCGCAACCATTTTTGTACAAATATTAAATAGCAACACTTAAACGTGGTACAAATGTTTCGAAGTGGATTCTGTTTTCATCTACACCTAATTCTTGTAACTCTTGAATCATAGATTGTAAGAATGGCGTACCACCACAGATGTATACTTCTGTATCATCTGTTAAATAATCTTTAAGCTCTGCAGCTTTTAAGTAACCTTCTTGATCACGTAAGTGTGTGTGTAACTTCGCATCTTTTGCTTCTTCAGTAATCTTATCAAGCTCAGCTTTGAACGCAACGTCTTGTTCTGAACCAGCAACATTGATGAATTTTGCATTTGCACCTTGTTGTGCAGCATGACGGTACATAGATACTAATGGTGTTACCCCAACGCCAGAACCTAAGAATAATTGTGGTTTTTCTGCGTTGTGTACTTGGAAACCACCCACAGGTGCAGATAAGTTAATCATGTCGCCTTCTTTGAACTCGTCATGTAAAATTGTAGAAACTTCACCTTCATGACCTTCACTCACTTCACGGCGTACACCGAATGTAATGAAGTCTTTACCACCGTCAACGATTGAGTAGTGACGTTTTGCACGGTAAGGTAACTTTTCGCTTTCAACATCAACTGTAATATATTGACCAGGGACAAATTGGCTTAAGTCTTGATCACTTGATACAACAGTGAAAGCTTTGATGTTGTGTGTGACTTCTTCAATTTTTTCGATTTTGAAAGGTTTGAAACCTTCCCAAGCCATTCCTGCATAGATGTCTTTTTCAATTGAAATAAATGCGTCTGCGATCACACCGTATGCTTTTGCCCAAGTTTTGATGATTGGGTGGTTTTCATCCACACCAACTACGTCTTGGATTGCAGCTAATAGGTTTTCACCAACGATAGGGTAGTGTTCTTCGCGTACATCTAATGCGCAGTGTTTGTATCCAATTTCTTTGACGATTGGCACAATTGGTGTAAAGTCTTCAATATTCATTGCAGCAGCAAGTACAGATTGCGCTAAAGCTGTTGATTGAAAACCTTTTTTCTGGTTTGTTTGGTTAAACATATTGCGTAGTTCAGGATGTTGACTGAACATTCTATTGTAGAATCGTGATGTGATTTCCGTACCTTTTTCTTTTAATACGGGAACTGTTTCTAAAATAATCCCTTTTTCTTCTTGTGTTAACACAACAATCACTCCTTAAAGGTATTTACTCTTTATATTATTCACTAACTATCTGTATGCGTAAATAAAAACGCATGCAATAGCGAGTGAGATAACAAGTGTTCACAAAAATAAAACATGTAAGTCCATAGTAGGATTCCATCTTGTCCAAAAAAATGTATAATAGTCTGTGACAGTACATACAGAATGGAGGACCACACCAAATATGAACAAATTACTTCAATCGTTATCAGCTATTGGTGTTTCAGCAACACTAGTCACACCTAATCTCAGCGTAGAAGCAACTTCTAACACCATCCCTTCTATTAAAGGAACAGAAGATGCTATTGTTGAAGTGGGTAAAACATACAACCCATTAGCTGGTGTAACTGCATACGATAAAGAAGACGGTGATTTGACTGATAAAATCAAGGTCAATGGTCATTTTGATACGTCAAAAGCAGGGACGTACCAACTGGAGTACCAAGTCATTGACTCTGATGGTGCCATTGAAACATCTTCTCGTGTCATACAAGTTGTTGATGCACCGCAATAGGTGAGATGAAAAGGCTAGTCGTCGTCAGCGTAATATAAGCGCTTACATCGACAAGTCTTTTTCTTTTTATAATATCTCACTTGATAGCACATGTTCATTTTACAAATGAGAGAAAATGTAAGCTATTAGCAAATTCCCTATATCTATATGACAAATACCCTTCTTTTAATGATAAACATTTTCAATTACAAACATTTAGAAAGCGTTTCCAAACCTTGCCCCGCTTATATCTACTCACATTTCAATTGATTTTCTACGTTTTAAGCCATTTCACAAAATGTACACATATTTTTTGAGGTGCTCTCATCCCGTGCCACGCCTAGATTGGCAAGGTTATCACGTTTTTTTATTTGCCAAAATAACAAAAAGCCTCTTGTAAATATTACATATTATTTTAAAATTGGTATAAGCCCTACAATAGTACAATTAGGAGGTTAAAAAAGTGTCAAAATTAAAGTCTTTGCTTCTAACGTTTGGAACACTGTTTTTATTAACAGGTTGTTCTAATATGGAAGTCTTAAACCCAAAAGGGCCACAAGCAAGTGAATTGAGATTTTTGATTATCTACTCAATTATCTTCATGGTTGGCATTGTTGCGGTTGTATGTATCCTTTTTGCTGTTTTCACTTGGAAATACCGTTATACGAAAACAACAGAATCAGGTAAAGTACACCACAACGCAATTCTTGAAACAGTTTGGTTTATCATTCCTGTGTTTATTTTAATTGCATTAATGATTCCTACTGTTAAATCACTTTACGATTTTGAGGAGCCGCCTAAAGCTGAAGACGACCCAATCGTTGTCTACGCAGTCAGTGGCGGTTACAAATGGTTCTTCGCATATCCTGATGAAAAAATTGAAACAGTGAACCATTTAACAATTCCAACAAATCGTCCAATTACGTTCAAGCTTCAAGCGATGGACACAATGACAAGTTTCTGGATTCCACAACTTCACGGTCAAAAATATGCGATGACTGGAATGACAATGGAATGGACAATGCAAGCAGATGAGGAAGGTACTTATCGTGGACGTAACTCAAACTTCAATGGTGAAGGTTTCTCACGTCATACTTTCCAAGTTAATGCAGTAAGTCAAGAAAAATATGATGAATGGGTGAAAAAAGCGCAATCACAGAAAGTCATCGATCAAGATACTTTCGACAAACAACTTTTACCTATCACAAAAAATGAACAGTTAACATTCAGCGGTACGCACATGGCATTCGTTGATCCGGCTGCAGATCCGGAATACATCTTCCATGCATATAAACGCTTTAACTTTGTTCAGAAGGACTTAAACTTCACACATGATCAAACAACAGGTGTTTTAAGCGAACCAAACAAACCAGCACGTGAAGTGACGGTTACGAATGAAAACTACCCACGCCATGGTATGGAACCTGCTATCCTTAAGAACGATGAAAAATATGACAATGAGTTCAAGAAGGATGAAGAACATACAATGGATGAAATGGAATCAATTCAAAAAGGTGCCAAAGATGCTAAGGCACACAAAGATCATAAAAGTGGAGGTGGACATTAATGATGAACTTTCCATGGGATGAGCTTCTCGTACGTGGTAACTGGATGATTACCATGGCTCAAATTAGTGCACCATTCTTAGTGATTGGTGTCATTGCCGCAATTACGTACTTTAAGCTTTGGGGATATTTATACAAGGAATGGTTCATGTCAGTCGACCACAAGAAGATTGGTTTAATGTACCTAATCTGTGCCGTGTTAATGTTTGTTCGTGGTGGTATTGATGCGATCCTACTACGTATCCAATTAACAATTCCGGACAACCCATTCTTAGATTCAAATCACTATAACGAAATCTTTTCAACGCACGGTGTAATCATGATTATTTTCATGGCGATGCCACTTGTAATTGGTTTAATGAACATCATCATTCCATTACAAATTGGTGCACGTGACGTTGCATTCCCAGTACTTAACAACATTAGTTTCTGGTTATTTGTAGCAGGTATGCTATTATTCAACCTTTCATTTATTGTTGGTGGATCACCTGCTGCAGGTTGGACAAACTATGCACCATTAGCTGGTGAGTTTAGTCCAGGACCTGGTGTAAACTATTACCTAATCGCAATCCAAATCTCTGGTTTAGGTACACTTATTACAGGTATTAACTTCTTTGTTACAATTATGAGATGTAAATCTCCAAGTATGAAATTTATGCAAATGCCAATGTTTGTTGTGACAACATTTATCACAATGTTAATTATCTTATTAGCATTCCCACCACTTACAGTAGCACTTGCATTAATGACAACTGATAGAATTTTCGATACAGCATTCTTTACAGTAGCCAATGGTGGTATGCCAATGCTATGGGCAAACTTCTTCTGGGTATGGGGGCACCCTGAGGTATACATTCTTGTTCTTCCAGCATTCGGTATCTACTCAGAAATTATTCCAACATTTGCACGTAAACGTCTATTCGGTCACCAAAGCATGGTATGGGCGACAGGCGGTATCGCATTCTTAAGTTTCTTAGTATGGGTTCACCATTTCTTCACAATGGGTAATGGTGCATTAGTTAACTCATTCTTCTCAATCAGTACAGCGTTAATCTCTGTACCAACAGGTGTGAAGATGTTTAACTGGTTATTCACACTTCACAAAGGTCGAATTACATTCGAATCACCAATGTTATTCTCACTTGCGTTCATTCCGAACTTCGTAATCGGTGGGGTAACAGGGGTTATGTTATCAATGGCGTCTGCGGACTTCCAATACCATAACTCATATTTCTTAGTAGCACACTTCCACTACACAATCGTAGCGGGTGTTGTATTCGCTTGTTTCGCTGCCATGATTTTCTGGTATCCGAAAGCAATGGGATACAAGTTATTTGAAAAACCAAACGTATGGTTCTTCTGGATTTTCATGATTGGTTTCAACGTGACATTCTTACCACAATTCATCTTAGGTCTTGATGGTATGCCACGTCGTCTATACACTTATGGTCCAGAAGAAGGTTGGTTCTTATTGAACCTTATTTCTACAATTGGTGCAGGTATGATGTCAGTAGCATTCCTTATCTTCGTAGGAAACATTGTTTACAGTCATCTTAAAGCACCACGTGAAGCAACTGGCGACAACTGGGGCGGCTTAGGTCGTGGCTTAGAATGGTCTACGGCATCTGCAATCCCACCAAAATATAACTTCGCTATCACTCCTGAATGGGATGACATCGATACATTCGTTGAAATGAAACAACATGGTAAACATTATTTAGATGACCATAATTACACTGACATTCATATGCCAAACAACACACATATTGGTTTCTGGATGGGTGTATTCTTCACAATCGGAGGTTTCTTCTTAATATTCGAAACATTACTTCCAGCAATCCTATCATTAGTTGGAATCTGTGGATTAATGATTTGGAGAAGTTTCCAAGAAGATCATGGTTACCATATTCCTGCCAGCGAAGTTGCTGAAACAGAAGCACGTTTAAGAAAAGCACGTCAGGAAGAAAGGGAGGCTATGAGTCATGAGTAATAATAATGTCACTACAATTGATTCACGTACGCATGAGGGAAATTTAAACAAGCTAGGCTTCTGGATCTTCCTTACTGCTGAGTTTGCACTTTTTGGTACGCTTTTCGCGACATTGTTAATCTTGCAACATGGTGGTAGTTACGGCGGTATGATGACAACAGAATTGTTTGAACTTCCGCTCGTATTAATCATGACATTCTTACTTTTAGCAAGTTCTTATACTTGTGGTATTGCAATCTACTACATGCGCCAAGAAAAGAAAAATTTACTTCTAATTTGGATGGCAATCACTGTATTGTTAGGTGTTGGATTCGTTGGATTCGAGATCTACGAGTTCGCACACTATGCACATGAAGGTGCTACGCCACAAGTTGGTTCTTACTGGTCAAGTTTCTTTATCTTACTTGGTACACATGGTCTTCACGTATCTTTAGGTATCGTGTGGATTACAGGATTACTGATCCAAGTTGTAAAACGTGGATTGAATAAGTACAATGCGCCGAAGTTATTTATTTCAAGTTTATACTGGCATTTCCTAGATGTTGTTTGGATCTTCATCTTCACTGCCGTGTATATGATAGGGATGGTGTTTAGCGGATGAGTACTTTAGTAAAACATACAATAGGCTTTATCGCCTCAATTATCTTAACGTTATTAGCAGTTTTTGTAACACTTTACACATCATTAGCTTTAAATGCTAAAATCACAATTATTTTCGGTTTTGCATTTGTTCAAGCATTCTTACAACTCCTTATGTTCATGCACTTAACTGAAGGTAAAGATGGTCGACTACAACTTGCAAAAGTTATTTTCGCCATTATTATCACACTTGTTACAGTTATCGGTTCATACTGGGTTATGCAAGGTGCTCACGGTCATCACTTATAAGGTGGTGCCAAAGAGAAAGCACATACGCGCGGCGTATGTGCTTTTCTTATTTTCAATTAAGTGTGGCTGAATCTTATGGGTCTGGCCACCTTTTTAGTCATGGCAATGTAAAATAGAACATATGAAGATACGTATAGTTAAGAAAGGTTTCTAACACTTATACTGTTATCCAACAAAAGCGTGCAACCAATAAGATTGCACGCTTTTGTTATAGCAATTCTATTCTAAACCACGACGTATTTTTTCAGCAATAAGTGTATTATTTAATACCATTGTGATCGTCATAGGACCAACGCCTCCAGGTACAGGCGTAATCGCACCTGCGACATCTTTAACGGCATCATAGTCTACGTCACCTTTTAGCTTACCGTTTTCATCAGGTGTGTTTCCGACATCAATCACAACAGCCCCTTCTTTCACGTCGGCTTTTGTTACCATACATGGACGTCCAACTGCACTGACAATAACATCTGCATTGATGAGATGATCATGGATATTTTTACTGCGCGAATGCAAAACGGTTACTGTCGCATTTTGTTGTGTGAGAAGTTTAGCAACAGGCTGACCGACAATGTGACTGCGACCAATAACTACTGCATTTTTGCCTTCTAAATCAATATCAGCATGTTTTAGTAATTCCATTACGCCAAGTGGGGTACAAGGAATTAACTTTGCATCATCAAGGTATAAACGTCCAATATTGATTGGGTGAAAACCATCGACATCTTTGGCCGGGTCGATTGCATCTAATACCTTTTGTTCATCGACTTGTTTCGGTAGGGGGACTTGAACTAAAATACCACTCACCGATTCATCATTGTTAAGACGATCGAGTTCTTTTAATACATCTTCTTCTGATGTTTCTTCAGCTAAATGAATAACTTCTGAAATCATGCCAATTTTTTCAGCTGCTTTCTTTTTGGATCGAACATAACTCTGACTCGCTCCATCATTACCAACTAAAATTACAGATAACTTCGGTGTGAAGCCTTGTTGTTTTAATGACTCAACTTCATCTTGTAATCCTTGTCGATAATATTTCGCAATTTGTTTCCCATCTAAAATTTTTGCACTCATAACAAAAATCCTCCTTCGATTAATTCGAACTTTAAAACTAAATAAAAGTCTATATTCCAGCGAAAAACGAACAAAACACGTAAATTATTTGTAATTTTAACGATAAAGTTCGATTTTTGCGTTGAAATCTGCATGTACTATTGTTATGCTATACCTGTAATATACAACTAAAACGATTCTGATTTCAAATTTTTGAAAGGGTGTTCATATTGAAAGTTGCTGTCATAATGGGAAGTTCTTCGGATTGGGACATCATGCGTGAAGCATGTGATATGTTAACCGTATTTGACATTCCGTACGATAAGAAGGTTGTTTCTGCACATCGTACGCCACACATGATGGTCGAATTTGCGACGAAAGCACGTGAAAATGGCTACTCAGTAATTATTGCTGGTGCAGGAGGTGCAGCACACTTACCAGGCATGGTTGCCTCAATGACAACATTGCCAGTGATTGGCGTTCCGATTGAATCTAAAAGTTTGAAAGGTCTTGACTCTTTATTATCGATTGTTCAAATGCCAGGCGGTATTCCAGTGGCAACAACAGCAATTGGCAAAGCTGGTGCAAAAAATGCCGGAATATTAGCGGCACGTATGATAGGAATGACAGAGCAACGAGTAATGAAGAAGCTTGAAGTTTATGAAGTATCATTGATTGAGAAAGTCGAGGCGATGCAAGATGACCTTCAATAAGTTAAAAATAGGTCAAACGATTGGCATTATCGGTGGTGGACAGCTTGGGAAGATGATGGCACAATCAGCACAAAAAATGGGATTTCGTGTCGTTGTATTAGATCCTGATGAAACATGTCCTTGCCAATATGTGGCACATCAATTTATACATGCTGCATATGATGACATGGAAGCGTTGGAACGACTAGGTCAGATGTCAGATGTCATAACGTATGAATTTGAAAATATTGATGCACAACAATTAAAGATTTTGACACATTCGTATCATGTACCACAAGGTGATCAAGCTATTACGCTATTGCAAGATCGTTTAACAGAGAAGACATCTTTAAGAGATGCAGGTGTGAAAGTTGTTCCGTTCAAACATGTTCCAAATGTTGAAGCACTGAATGATGTTGTTGCATCACTTGGATATCCATTTATTTTGAAAACGCGTTTTGGAGGATATGACGGAAAAGGGCAACTGCTATTACGTTCAAACGCAGATTTAGACGAAGCCTACTCATTAGTCAAAAAACAGGAATGTGTAGCAGAACAATTTTTAACTTTAGAACGTGAAGTTTCATTGACAGCAACAGCTGGAAATAACGACCAAATCGTGTATTTTCCACTTCAAGAAAATGAACACCGAGATCAAATTCTGTTCAAAACAATTGTGCCGTCTCGAGTAGATCAAGCGATGGCAGCACGAAAAGAAGTGGAAAAGATAACACAAACCATTCATTTTGTTGGCACATTCACAGTCGAATTTTTTATTGATAAGATGGGTGAATTGTACGTGAATGAAATTGCACCAAGACCACATAATTCAGGACATTATTCAATTGAAGCGTGTGACTATTCACAGTTCGATACACATATCTTGGCGGTGGCAGGACATGATTTGCCAAAAAGAATTGAGTTATTAAAACCAGCTGTGATGATGAACTTACTTGGAAGGGATCTCGACGCATTAGAGTCACAGTTTGATGCACATCCAGAGTGGCATGTTCATATCTATGGCAAGGAAACACGTAAACCTGCACGTAAGATGGGACATATGACGATATTAACAGATGATACGACAGAAACAGAGCAAGCGATGTTGACATTATTTGAAGGGAGAAACGACTAAGATGAGTCTTTTATACGAAGGTAAAGCGAAACGTATATATGATACAGACGAGACGAATGTTGTGAGAGTTGAGTATAAGGATGAAGTGACGGCAGGTAACGGTGCAAAAAAAGATAAAATGACAGGTAAAGGGCGTTTGAACAACCAAATTACTGCACGTATCTTTGAACATTTAAGTGCACAAGGCATTGAGAGTCACTTTATACGCCAATTTTCAGAAACAGAACAACTGGTTAAAACAGTTGATATTATCCCTCTAGAAGTCGTTGTGCGTAACATTGCGGCAGGATCTATTACAAAGAGACTCGGATTCGAGAAAGGGCATTTGTTTGATCAACCGCTTGTTGAGTTCTTCTATAAAAATGACGACTTGAATGACCCACTAATTACAGATGACCAAATCCAACTTCTGCAGATTGCAACGATAGATGAAATTCAACAATTGAAACAACAAGCATTACAAGTGAATAAAGCTTTAGTTCAACTCATGGATCAAATGGGATTATCACTCGTTGATTTCAAAATTGAGTTTGGCAAAGATTCAACGGGGACGATTCTTTTAGCTGATGAAATTTCACCAGATACATGTCGCATATGGGATAAGGAAACAAAAGAAAATTTCGATAAAGATGTTTATCGTGAAGACACAGGATCACTTATTGATACGTATCAAGCATTTTTAACAAAATTGGAGGCATTATAAATTATGAAAACGATCGAGTTACACATCACATTACAACCACAAGTTTTAGACACGCAAGGACAAGCATTAACACGTGCTGTACATGACTTAGGTTATGAGCAAGTGAATGACATTCGTGTCGGAAAAGTATTGTATCTTACAGTTGATGAAGCATCCGACGAAGCAGTACACAATATTGTAACAACACTTAGTGAGAAGTTATTTGCGAATACAGTGATTGAAGAATATAGTTATCATGTTTTGGATGAAAAGGAGAATGCATAATATGAAATTCGCCGTCCTAAGATTCCCGGGATCTAACTGTGATAGAGATATGTATAATGCAGCGATCAAAGCGGGAGTAGATGCAGAATATGTTGATTATCGAGAAAAGTCATTAGATGGATTTGATGGTGTTTTAATTCCGGGTGGTTTTTCATTCGGCGACTATTTAAGATCAGGTGCCGTTGCAGCTGTTGCACCTGTCATTGAAGAAGTGAAACGTTTGGCAGATGAAGGAAAACCCGTACTTGGTGTTTGTAATGGATTTCAAATTTTAACAGAAATTGGTTTATTACCAGGTGCATTATTACACAACGATTCGCATCTATTCGTGAGTCGTAACGAACCACTTACAATTGTAAATAATCAAACGCCATTCACATCGCTTTATGATAAAGGTGAAACAGTCGTTTACCCAGTTGCGCATGGAGAAGGGCATTACTACTGTACAGACGAGATTTATGAACAATTGGTTCATAACAATCAAATTGTTTTGAAATATCAAGATAATCCGAATGGGTCACATGATGATATTGCAGGAATTATCAATGAACGAGGTAATGTATGTGGTATGATGCCACACCCAGAACGTGCACTAGAACAAATTTTAGGAACAGACAGTGGTGTAAAATTATTTGAATCTATGGTGAAAAGCTGGAGGGAACAACATGCCTAAATTTTTAGAACCAACTGCCGAAGAGATCAAAACACAAAAAATATACCGTGAAATGGGTCTCAGTGATGCAGAATTTGATAAAGTCGAAACGATTTTGGGAAGAAAGCCAAACTATACAGAAACAGGTATTTTTTCCGTGATGTGGAGTGAACATTGTTCTTACAAGCATTCCAAACCATTTTTAAAGCAATTCCCAACAACAGGTGAACATGTCTTAATGGGACCTGGTGAAGGTGCAGGTGTCGTTGATATTGGTGATAATCAAGCAGTTGTATTTAAAGTTGAGTCGCACAACCACCCTTCAGCGATTGAGCCGTATCAAGGTGCGGCAACAGGTGTAGGTGGTATTATCCGCGACATCGTATCAATCGGTGCACGTCCGATTAATTTATTGAATAGTTTGCGTTTCGGTGAACTGACTGAGAAAACGAATCGTCGCTTATTACGTGGTGTTGTTGCTGGTATCGGTGGTTATGGTAACTGTATCGGTATTCCAACCACTGCTGGTGAAATTGAGTTTGATGATCGATATGACGGTAATCCACTTGTTAATGCGATGTGTGTTGGTGTGATTGATCACGATATGATTCAAAAAGGGTTAGCACAAGGCGTTGGTAATTCAGTGATTTATGTTGGATTAAAAACTGGACGTGACGGTATTCACGGTGCAACGTTTGCATCAGAAGAGTTGACTGAAGAAAGTGAAAGCAAACGCCCATCTGTTCAAATCGGCGATCCGTTTGTTGGTAAAAAGTTGATGGAAGCAACTCTTGAAGCGATCACATACCCAGAACTTGTTGGTATTCAAGATATGGGGGCAGCTGGTTTAACGTCATCATCATCTGAAATGGCAGCTAAAGGTGGCAGTGGCATTCACTTACAACTTGAAAAAGTACCTGTACGTGAAATGGGTATCTCACCTTATGAAATGATGTTGTCTGAAACACAAGAGCGTATGTTATTAGTTGTTAAAAAAGGAACAGAACAAAAGTTTTTAGATTTATTTGAGAAACATGAACTGGACAGTGCTGTTATCGGTGAAGTTACAGACACAGATCGCTTTGTCTTAACTTATGAAGGCGAAGTATTTGCAGACATTCCTGTTAAACCTTTGGATCATGAAGCGCCTGTTTATGTGTTAGAGGGAGAACCATTAAAGCATGATAAGCCAGCGAATGATTATAGTGGAATTGATGTTGAAGATGTGTTTGATCGATTGTTAACACATCCAACAATTGCTTCAAAACAATATTTGTATCGTCAATATGATCAACAAGTTGGGGCGAATACAATTGTTAAACCAGGTTTACAAGCGTCTGTTGTACGTGTAGAAGGTACGAATAAAGCGGTTGCGTCGACAATTGATGGTGAGGCACGCTATGTGTTTAACGATCCATATGAAGGCGGCAAAATGGTTGTAGCAGAAGCGTATCGTAATCTAATCGCAGTTGGAGCAAAACCTTTAGCGATGACGGACTGCTTGAATTATGGCTCACCTGAAAAGAAACATATTTATCAACAACTGATTGACTCAACTCGTGGTATGGCAGAGGCATGTGATGTGTTAGAGACACCAGTTGTTTCAGGTAACGTGTCACTTTATAACGAAACACGTACGTCGTCTATTTTCCCAACGCCTGTTGTAGGGATGGTAGGTCTCATTGAAGATATCGATTACCTTCGTGATTTTACACCTTCTGCTGGTGATAAAGTGTACGTGGTTGGCGAAACAACAGATAATTATGGTGGTAGTCAAGTTGAAAAGTTATTATACGGTGATGTGAATCATGAAACAGAAACAGTTGACTTAACAGAAGAAGCAACAAAAGGTGAAGCAATTCGAAAAGCGGTTCGAGAAGGTGTGCTTTCACATGTTCAAACAGTCGGAAAAGGTGGATTACTCATCATATTGGCACGTATGAGTGCATTCTACAATTTAGGGTTAGATGCAACTGTTGATTTGAGCAATGCACAGCTATTTAGTGAGACACAAGGTCGTTACGTCGTTGTTGTGAAAGCAGGGCAAACATTTGCGCATGACAATGCTGTTGAAATTGGTACACTCACTGACAATGATGACTTTAAAGTAGCAGCACAACACAAAACATTACACCGTCGTACATCTGAATTGAAAGAAGCATGGGAAGGGGCAATCGAAGCATGTATGACATCCGTGGATTAAATGAAGAATGTGGTGTATTCGGCATATGGAATCATCCTTACGCTGCCCATTTAACGTATCTGGCACTACACAGTCTTCAACATCGCGGGCAAGAAGGTGCTGGTATCGTATGCTCCAACGGTGAACAATTATTCGGTGCACGTGGCATGGGATTGCTTACTGAAGCGATTTCAGATGAGCAACTCAAGTCATTGGAAGGATATCAGAGTGCCATCGGTCATGTCCGCTATGCAACGACAGGTGCTAGTGAAATTTCGAATGTACAGCCATTCTTATTCAAGCATTCGAAAGGTGATTTAGGATTGGCACATAATGGTAACCTGACGAATGCACATCAAATACGTCGTGCAATTGAATCAGAGGGCGGTATTTTTCAAACGACAAGTGACTCAGAAGTACTAGCTCATTTATTAATCAAAGGAAAGTCAAAACATATTAAAACAAATCAAAAAGCGGCGTTAAACCAAGTGAAAGGTGCATTTAGCTGTGTCATATTAAACGAAAAGCAATTAACAGCTACACGTGATAACTGTGGTGTCCGTCCGTTAATGCTAGGAAAAGTAGATGGCGCATACTGTGTTGCCAGTGAAACATGTGCCTTTACGGCGATTGGTGCAGAATATATTCGCGATATTGAACCGGGAGAGTTAATTACGTTCTCTGGCGACAATGACGTAGATTATGACTCTTACACGCCTGACACTCATCAACATATGTGTTCGATGGAGTACATCTACTTTGCACGACCTGACTCTGAATTTCAAAAGCATTCTATCTACCAAGTGCGCAAAGCATTAGGACGTCAATTAGCAAAAGAAATGGGTATCGAAGCAGATATCGTGATTGGAGTTCCTGACTCATCTTTACAAGCTGCAAAAGGATTTTCAGAAGAGACAGGTATCCCGAATGAGCAAGGGCTATTAAAAAATAGATATATCGGTAGAACGTTCATCACACCTGATCAAAGTGTACGTGAAAGACAAGTACGTATGAAACATTCACCGATTCGTGATGTTGTAGAAGGCAAAAGCATCGTCGTCATTGATGATTCTATTGTACGTGGGACCACAAGTAAATACATTGTTAAAGCATTAAAATCTGCAGGTGCACGTGAAGTGCATATGGGTATTTCATCACCACCTTTAAAAAATCCTTGTTATTACGGTATTGATGTGTCAACACATGCAGAGCTAATGGCTGCGCAATATTCAGTAGAAACAATTAAAGAGATGATTGGTGCAGATTCATTAACGTATCTCTCTGTTGAAGGAATGCATGAAGTCTTCAAACAGTATGGCTCTAAAGGGGAGTGCAATGCTTGCTTTACAGGGAATTACCCGATTGAAATTGTTGATAATCTATTACCAGAAGTTAAAGAATTGAAAAGAAGAGGAGTGTAGTCAATGGCTGAGTCATACAAACAAGCCGGTGTTGATATTGAAGCAGGATATGAAGCAGTGAAGCAAATGTCAAGTCATGTCGAACGTACGATGCGTCGAGAAGTTTTAGGAGGGCTCGGAGGATTTGGTGCTACTTTTGATCTTTCACAATTGAACATGAAAGCACCAGTGCTCGTATCAGGAACAGATGGTGTTGGAACGAAATTAAAACTAGCCATTGATCACAATAAACATGACACGATTGGAATAGATGCTGTGGCAATGTGCGTCAACGATATTTTGACAACAGGTGCAGAGCCGCTTTATTTCTTAGATTATATTGCAACAAACAAAGTTGTACCAGAAGTGATTGCACAAATTGTTAAAGGAATCAGTGATGGTTGTGTCGAAACAAATACGGCACTCATCGGTGGAGAAACAGCTGAAATGGGCGAAATGTATCACGAAGGTGAATACGATGTAGCAGGGTTTGCCGTTGGAGCTGTCGAAAAAGAAGACTATATTGATGGATCAGAAGTTAAAGCTGGCGATGTGATCATTGGATTGGCTTCTCACGGTATTCACTCAAATGGCTTCAGCTTAGTACGACGATTAATCGAACAGTCAGGCATTGATGTCCATGAAAAATTCGACGGTGAACGTTCATATCTTGAAACATTTCTCACGCCGACAGCACTTTATGTAAAACCGGTGTTAGCTGTTAAAGAGCAAGTGCGTATTAAAGCGATGACGCATATTACCGGCGGTGGTTTTTACGAAAATATTCCACGTGCCTTACCAGAAGGAAAAACAGCGGTAATTAATACGTCAGCATTCCCAACACCTAAAGTGTTCGACTGGCTTCAAGAAGTAGGACGTATCGATTTAGATGAAATGTATCATATTTTTAATATGGGTATTGGATATACATTAGTAGTCGATGCAGAAGATGAAGATCGTGTTCATGAAATTTTAAAAACGATGAATGTTGCAGCTTATTCAATTGGAACAGTTACTGAAGAAGCAGAAGCCATTCGTTTAGTGGAGGCGTAACAGTGGTTAAAATTGCAATTTTTGCATCAGGATCTGGAACGAACTTTGATAACATTATGCAACGTGTAAAAAAAGGGGTATTACGCAATATTGAAGTGACGGCATTGTATACAGATCAGCCGACAGCGGCATGCGTACAACTAGGACAACAACATGGGTTACCGGTTCATACTTATAGACCTAAATCATATGTTGATAAACTAGCGTACGAGCAAGACGTGTTGAAACAGTTAGAAGCAGAACAAGTAGAATGGATTGTGTTGGCAGGTTATATGCGTTTAATCGGTAATACATTACTCGATGCATATGAAGGGAAAATTTTAAATATTCATCCTTCACTTTTACCGAAATACAAAGGTATCGACGCAATTGGTAAGGCGCTAAATAATGGGGAACTTGAAACGGGAACAACCGTTCATTATGTCGATGCAGGTATGGATACAGGACAAATTATTGCACAACGAAAATGTCCGATATATCAGGACGATACGAAAGCAGCATTAGAAGACCGCATTAAAAGTTTGGAATATGAATTATATCCAGAAGTCATACAACAGATTATTCGATAAGGAGCTTGAAATAGGATGAAAAAAGCGATATTGAGCGTTTCTAATAAAACTGGTATTGCAACATTTGCGAAAAAACTTGTAGCAGAAGGTTTTGAGTTGTATTCAACAGGTGGTACATACCGTGCGATTGAAGAGGCAGGTGTGCCAGTAGCATCAGTATCAGAACTGACACAATTTGATGAAATTATGGATGGGCGTGTAAAAACATTACATCCAGCAGTACACGGTGGTATTTTGGCAGATCGTGATAAACCTGAGCATCTTGAACAGTTAGCAGCACAAAACATTGATTTAATTGATATGGTCGTTGTGAACTTATATCCATTTCAAGAAACAATTAAAAATCCGAATGTGACTGAGATGGATGCGATTGAAAATATTGATATTGGTGGACCAACGATGTTGCGTGCAGCTGCTAAGAATTTCAAACATGTTGTAACAATTGTAAATCCTGATGATTATGATGAAGTTATTTCAAGATTACAAGCGGATACTTTGTATGAAGCGTATCGCAAATCATTGATGATTAAAGTTTTTAAACATACTTTTGAGTATGATCAGGCAATTACGAATTATTTTAGTAACAATGAAGAAGTATTGCGTTACGGTGAAAACCCACAACAAGCAGCGACATTTGTTCGTACATCTACGGCACCTAATACGCTTGCAGGCGCGATACAACATCACGGCAAGCAGTTGAGTTATAACAATATTAAAGATGCAGATGCGGCGTTAACATTAGTGAAACAGTTTGAAAGTCCTGCAGCTGTTGCGGTGAAACATATGAATCCATGTGGTGTAGGTATTGGAGAAACGATTCATGAGGCTTATTTAAATGCCTATGAGGCGGATAGTCAATCTATTTTTGGTGGTATTGTGGCGCTGAACCGTCCAGTGACTAAAGAATTAGCTGAGTCACTACACAGTATTTTCTTAGAAGTAGTCATTGCGCCAAGCTTTGATGAAGCGGCTTTAGCTGTCTTACAACAAAAGAAAAATATCCGTTTGTTAGAAGTAGAAATGACAAGTGACCCATCTGAACAAGAATTTGTCTCTGTATCAGGTGGCTATCTTGTACAAGATAAAGATACATTTGATGTACCAAAATCTGAAATGAAGGTTGTTACTGATGTCGCACCGACAGATGAACAATGGGAAGCACTTCTTCTTGGTTGGAAAGTCGTAAAAGCAGTGAAGAGTAACGCAATTGTGTTAGCAAACCGTAAGCAAACAGTGGGCGTTGGTGCAGGACAAATGAATCGTGTCGGGTCAGCTGAAATTGCGATTGAACGAGCAATTGAGATGAATGACAACGTTGTGCTTGCATCAGATGGATTCTTCCCAATGGATGATACGGTAGAGACAGCGGCAAAAGCAGGGGTTAAAGCGATTATTCAACCGGGTGGCTCTATTAAAGACCAAGATTCAATCGATATGGCGAATAAATATGGTATCGCAATGGTGACGACAGGCATGCGTCACTTCAAACATTAAGGAGGCCGTGCATATGAATATTTTAGTTATCGGTGGCGGTGGACGAGAACATGTCCTTGCAAAAAAGTTAAACCAATCACCACTTGTTGAATGTGTATATGCTATTCCTGGTAATGATGCGATGGCTCATGTTGCTGAAGTTCATGCAGAAATTGCCGAAAATGAACATGATAAAATTGTTCTGTTTGCAAAAGACCATCACGTCGAGTGGGTTGTGATCGGTCCAGAACAACCTTTAACAGAAGGACTTGCAAATCAATTACGTGAAGCGGGAATCAAAGTTTTTGGCCCAAATAAAGCAGCGGCACAAATTGAAGGGTCGAAGTCATTTGCCAAACAATTGATGGCAAAATATGACATTCCAACTGCTGATTATCAAGAAATTGATACAAAAACAGAAGCACTTGCATATATTGAACAATGTGATTTGCCAGTTGTGTTGAAAAAAGATGGCTTAGCAGCAGGTAAAGGTGTCATTATTGCCGATACACGAGAAGCAGCACAAGCAGCAGTTGAGACACTTTATCCTGAAGAAGAGAGCAAAGTAGTATTTGAGCAATTTTTACAAGGTGAAGAGTTTTCTTTAATGACCTTCGTAAATGGAGATTATGCTGTACCTTTTGATACGATTGCACAAGATCACAAACGTGCCTATGATCATGATGAAGGACCGAATACAGGAGGTATGGGTGCGTATTGTCCTGTACCACATATCGGTCAAGATGTACTGGATGTAACGAATGAACGTATTGCACAGCCGATTGCACGTGCGATGAAAAAAGAAGGCTATGATTTCTTCGGTTTGTTGTATATCGGTGCAATTTTAACTGATGAAGGACCGAAAGTGATTGAGTTTAATGCACGCTTTGGTGATCCTGAAGCACAAGTTTTATTAACACGTATGGAGAGCGATTTGATGGCGCACATTTTACAATTGGAAGCACGAGAGCCGATTGATATGCGATGGAAAGATGAAGCGGTGGTTGGTGTCATGTTAGCTTCCAAAGGATACCCAAATGCATATGAAAAAGGAGTATCCGTGACAGGTTTTGAACGAGACTTAGATCATTATTTCGTTAGTGGCTTAAAGTATGATGGTACTCGATATATCAATGCGGGTGGACGTGTTATATTAGCCATTGGAGAAGGTACTTCGATTGCAGAAGCACAGCGTGAAGCATATCGACGTGTTGATCAAATAGAGAGTGATGGTCTATTTTATCGTAAAGACATTGCGAATAAAGCATTATAATAGAAAAGATGATTCGGAAGTGGTAAGTTTCCGAATCATCTTTTTACGTCCATAGCATACATAAACGGGAAAGTATGCATGCCTTTTCATATCATCGAGATCATGAAAACGCAATACATACATCGTTTAACGTGCGTCTGAAATACCTGTGATTGGTAAGTAATTGGCACACGTAAATGCAAGAGCAATGAGCACGATGATGATGACGACTAACAAAATATCACGGTAACTGAAAGGAACATGGTAATAATATGTGCGTTTACCATCGTGGAAGCCTTTTTTCTCCATCGCAACAGATAGGCGATGTGCTTTTCGGATATTTTGACTGAGCAGTGGGATTAAAAGATGTTTGAATCGTTTGAAACCACTGTAATTTTTATTGCTAATCATTTGGTAGCGCATTTTAAGTGAATTACGCAATTGAAAGACAGATTCAATCATCAATGGAATCATTCGAAATGCAGCCATAAAGGCATAAGCTACTTTGGGTGGTACCTTCAAATGCTGCATCAAGCTATAAAAAATCATAATGACCTGTGAAGTAAACGCAATTGATAGTCCAAAGTAACTAATGACAATTGTTCTTAAAGATAGGTGTAAACCTCTCACAAGACTTTCAACACTGATTTTTACAAAGCCAAATTCTAATAAAATATGTGTTCCATTCCCATAAAAAATCATAAATAGTGAAGAGGTGAGTGCGAAAAAAGTAGCCATTACAACGAATGAAGCAACAACTTTCCATTTGGTACCTGCTACACACAGTAAAAATGCGAACATGAAAAATGCCAAATATAACATGATATCGAAGTTATGGATGAAGATAATGAAAAAGAATAGTGCAACTGCAAGGAACAGCTTCGTTACAATATTAACTTGATCCATGAATGTTCGATGCGTTTTCCATGATTCAATCATTTGCTGGCACCTCCACTTCATGTAAAATGCCATTTAAGACTTCAAAATGGCGGGATGGATAGCGTTCGATAATATGTGGGTCATGTGTAATCATGACAATCGTTTGTCCTTTTGCGATGCGTTCTTGGAATAACGTAATAAGTTTAAATGTATTATGGCTGTCTAACCCGAATGTTGGTTCATCGAGTAAGATGATATTAGCATTTGTACTTAATGCCGTTGCAACACTTAAACGTCTTTTCTGACCCATCGAAAGTTCGAAAGGGTGTTGTTTAGACACATGTGCTAAGTCGAGCAACGCCAACATAGCTGTCGTCTGTTCATCAGCATGTTGTGGATTCATATATTCATAGTTCACAAAAATTTCATCATAAACACTATTTTGAATAAATTGCAGTTCCGGATTTTGATAGACTAGGTACATATGACTGGCTGCATCACGTACTTTTTTTAGTTTTTGTTCATTCCATTGCATCGTGCCTTGATAGGGGATGAGTTGCATCATCGACTCAAACAAAGTCGTTTTGCCAGACCCATTTTTTCCAGTAATTGTTAGCCATTGACCTGGTGATATTGTTAAATCAGGTACTTGATACAGTGTACGACGTCCTCTTTGGATAGCGCCATCTTGATAATTAAAACGAAAACTTTGAGATGAAATATTAGGTGTTTGATTTGGAAGGGGAGCGGCTGTCCAAGCATTCGGATGCCAAACGCCATATTCAGTCAATGTCTCTTCATAATTGGCTAATATCTTATCCGGAGACCCTTGTTGTATGATTTGACCTTCATGATTCATAAGAATAACTCGGTCGACATAATCCCAAACATGAGCCACCTTATGCTCGACAATGAGTACCGTTTGATCTGCCCATAAATCTTTGAGCAAGTCCCACAAGTTTTGTGTTGCTTCGATGTCGAGCATTGCAGTCGGTTCATCTAAAAATAATGTATCAGCTTCCATGAGTAAGGTACCTGCAATCGCCAGTTTTTGTTTCATCCCACCGCTCAATTTGTTAATTGCTTGTTTTGGATTTACATCGAGCTGTACTTTGTTAAGTGCAGCTTGAATACGATGATCCATCTCATCTTGTGGCACTTGTTGATTCTCAAGTATAAATGCAAGTTCTTCATTGACTTGTGGCATACAGAATTGTGAATCGGGATCTTGGAAGATGACGCCAGCATGACGTGCAACTTCTAATTCGTCATATTTCATCGGCAGATCAATGAGATCAGGAACGATACCACTCAAGACGTTCAATAGGGTGCTTTTACCAGACCCTGATGGGCCGAGTAAAAGTACCTTTTCTTTATCTTTAATTTCAATATCAAGACCATCAAATATTTTATGGTCTGTACTTGGATACTTTAAGCGTAGGTTTTTTGCTTTAAGCAATGTAAGTTCTCTCCTTATAGTGAATCATAGTCGTCTTTTGATGCAGGTCTAAATAGCTTCGTCACACCTGTTTGATCCAATGCTTTGACCAGATAATATGGGAAAGCACCAGCTAATACGACACCACTAATGATGCGAAATACGACATATAATATAAGATTCCATTCTGCAACTTCACCTAAGTAACCATAGTACCAGTCGATAGGTAAGCTGATGAGCGCAGCTGCGAGACCTGCTAACAGCGCAACCATAAATGCACGAGAACGATAGCGGAATAATGCAAATACAAGTTCACAAGCAAGGCCTTGTAAGAGTGCATAGATAATCGTTGGAATATCAAAGCGTCCCATCATAATCGTTTCACCTGCACCTGCCGCAAATTCTGCAAGTAAAGCAATGCCCATTTTAGGAATGATGAGATATGCAACAACTGCTGCTGCAAACCACATACCATATAAAAGTTGATCGATTTGTAAACCGAGTGGTTGGATTGTCTTCGTAACAACCCACCATATGTTATAAACTACACCGAAGATGACAGAAACTAAGACTGTCACGAGTATGTCTGACAATGTTAAGCCTTTTTTCATAATAAAGGACCTCCTAATAATAAAAGACGCACATCCTTGAAATAGGGATGTGCGTCGATATATGAACGAAGCGCTCATGTTTATTATGTAAGCAACTCAAAATAAGCGTGCGATTCATTGCCGCAAATATCACGTATAAACGTCGTACACTTTCCTCCGCTAGTATCACCTAGATCAGGTACAAAGGGTTTGAGGATATTCCTCATCTCAGTTCTCACACCCCTAGTGCGTGCGTATTCAATTGATATACACAATGTACATGTCTTACAGTAAAAAGTCAAGGGACGAATCGCCCCTTGACTTGATTTGTGTTGATTAATCTAAAGTGCTTTGGATATCATCTTTTGTTTTGTCGATACCGTCTTTAGCTTCTTGCGCTTTATCTTTTAACGCTTCTTCTTTTTCTTTTGCTTGCTCTGCAGCTTGTTTTAAATCTTTTTCTGACATCATAAAACACTCCTTCATTTATGTTGTTACTCTTCTATATCCGTTCTATATTTTGTTAAACATCATTTTAAAAAAAGATTTATAAAGATGATATAAAATCTTGGAAAGGGGTAAACATATGACATATGATAGAGCGTATTGTCTAACAGCTTTAAATATTTCATACTAGAGACTGAAATTAATCAATTATCAAGACATAGGACAATTGTTCATATATAATAATTGTGAGGTGAGAGGATGTCCTTTTTTAATAAGTACACCGAAGTTATTTATTCCTATATTATAGGTGCGGTTGCGATATTGTTGAGTATCGTTATTTTTATCAATATTCCGCTCATTGAACAACTCAAATCAGGCAAACACCATGTGCCACAAATCCACAATGTATGGGATTTTATCATGGCGTTTTTTAATGAGATTATTCGTGTGATGAGTAAGTACATCGGAGATTTCCCGCTCATTAGCGGACTCATCATTTTGGCATTCGGTGTTCTGCTGATTGTCATTGCACGTGTACTAACCAATACAACTCGCTTTGACTATGATATCTCTATGTTCTTTTTATTAATCGGTATCATTTTCTTTGTGCTAACATTGATTTTTATGTCACAAGTATATGGAATTTTGGCGTTTATTTTCGTTATTCCATTCTTAATGCATATTGGTTATATTACGTTTAAAGATGAACTGAATCCGTTACATCGCAAGCAGCACTATCTATGGTTGATTTTTGGGTATGGGGTGAGTTATTTATTTACACAATTAGCACTCTATTCAAGACTTGAAGCACGTGAGGTAGCGCCAATCGATGTATTGAGTATCAATACATTTTTTGTAGTGCTGTGGTTACTCGGTCAGATGGCAATCTGGAACTTCTTATTTTTACGTCGTTCATTACCTGTTTTTCATGAGGAATTAGACGAAGCTGCCAGTCAGTATTTAAGAAGTAAAAAGTATCAATACAGCGATCAATCGAAAGTGCAGTTTAAAGATATTCAGAGCCGTACATCTGAACTGACACATGATATTACACATCGTACACGACGCAGCATTAATATTGAAAAGATACGTAAGAAACGTGATTATATCAAAGAAAAATGGTTTGGTTGGGCGAAGTTAGAAGAAGATGATATTCCATCGTTTTTACGCAAACGTCCAAAATGGTTTAAACGTGCACATGTGAATATAGCATGTGGCGTGATTCTGTTGTTCTTCATACTACTAGAATTTAACAATCGTAATGCATTGTTTGCTTCTGGAGATTGGCAATTATCACAAACGCAGTACGTCTATGAATGGATTAGCTTATTACTATTGCTGTTTATTGCAATTGCGTATATCGTAACAACAATTACATTCATGTTAAGAGGGAAGCACTACTATATTCAACTGTTTATGATTAGCATTCTGTTCTTTAAGTTGATGACAGAGTATGTTGTTATTCTATTTCATGGTTTGTTATTGTCGATATTTATTACACCAATCTTAGTATTGATGCTCATCCCAGCTATCGTTGCATTTGTACTACAATTACGTCAACCAGCTATAAAAGAATAGGAATACTCAGAGTGAGAGCATTGTCTCTCACTCTTTTTAGTTATAGGAAATATGATGAAATGATCCCAAAATCGATTTCTGTCAAACTCTCGTGTTAAGATGGAAAAGAACTAATCAAGGAAAGGCAGATAAAATGAAAACAGCAATTTTAAATAGTGGGAAAGAAACGAAATATTTCAATGGTTATCCATTGATTGAAGAAGAAGATATCTATCAACAGAGTGCACTGAATAGTGGCGACTTGTTCCATTTGACAACGGACAAAGGTATGTATATTGCGACAGGTTATGTCGGTCGTCAGCATAAAGGACTAGGTTGGGTGCTATCATATGATGCAGATGAAGAGATTAATCAATCCTTTTTTGAACGATTATTTGAAGCGGCAAAACAAGAACGTGACTATTATTATCACATTGATGGAACGAATGCATTTCGTTTATTTAACGGAGAAGGAGACGGTGTCGGTGGTTTAACAATTGATCACTATAACGGTCATCTGTTAATCCAATGGTATTCACAAGGTATCTATGCGTTTCGTGAGGATATTATTGCTGCTATGACACAAGTGTTTGAATACACATCTATTTATGAAAAAACACGCTTTAAAGATGCAGATATTCAAGGTGGCTTTGTGATGGGGGAGGCACCTGAATTTCCTATCGTCATTGAAGAAAACTTCACTTTTTATAACGTCCATTTAGATGATGGGCCGATGACGGGAATTTTCTTGGACCAAAAAGAAGTACGTAAAAAGATTCGTGACTATTACAGTGCAGAACGACATGTGTTGAACTTATTCAGTTATACTGGTGCGTTTTCAGTCATTGCAGCTGCACAAGCGACACAAACGACCAGTGTGGACTTGGCGAATCGTTCACGTCCAATGACTGAAGAGAATTTTGGCTTGAATGGTATCGATCCGAAATCACAATCTTTATATGTGATGGACACGTTTGATTACTTTAAGTATGCAGAGCGCCACAACTTGTCATATGACACCATTGTGATTGATCCACCAAGCTTTGCAAGAAATAAAAAGAAAACATTCTCAGTCGTGAAAGATTATGACAAATTGATTGAAGGCGCATTACCGATATTAAAAGAACGTGGTACGCTTGTTTTAAGTACGAATCACAGTATGTACACATTAAAAGCCTTCAAAAACATGATCAAAAAAACATTGTCTAATAAGGGAATCAACTATCAAATTGATGAAGTGATGGGATTACCGAAAGACTTTAAGACACATCCACACTATAAGCCATCTAAGTATTTAAAAGTAGTTTTTGTCACATTAATGGATTAAACGCCGAATAAAAGGGTATAAGATAACGTCTTATACAAGAAAGGTGGATGAATGATGAGAATTACAAATAAAATTACAGAAATAGTTGGAAATAAAGTGTTAAAAATTGAAAAGATAGAGAATAAAGATGTTTTACCACAAAGTCAAGAAGAAGTGGCAGCACGCCGTAAGCAAGCAGAAAATATCGTTAAAAAGAAAGCGATGTTATCGTCAGGAGCAACGATTGTACCAATTCCAGGATTTGACTTTGGTGTGGATATGAAGTTGATGAAAGATGTCATTGAAGATATCAACAAATTGTATGGTTTAGATCATAAACAAGTGAACAGAATGAGCGATGATATGAAAGATCGTATTGTCATGGCAGCCGGTATACAAGGAAGTCAACTGATTGGGAAAAAAATTTCGGATGGCTTGATGAAAATTTTAATTCGAGATGTGGCAAAGCGAACAGCTGCAAAACAAACAAGATGGTTCCCAGTTGTTGGACAAGCTTTCTCTGCATCACTCAGTTATTACTTTATGAATAAGGTAGGAAAAGAACATATTCAGAAATGTGAGAATGTTGTCAAGTCACTTTTATAAATTGTTCGATAATTTGTAAAAAAACGGTGGAGTCGCGACATGATAGTGGTTTCACAATTGAATTTAATTGTTAATTTTGGTAATGTTAAGGCATGTAGCGAAGTTAAATAGCTTATGCTAAAAATAAAAGAAATAGAAGGAGTAAGATGTAAGATGGAACAACAATCATATGTAATTATTGACGAAACAGGAATTCACGCACGTCCAGCGACTATGCTAGTACAAACTGCTTCAAAATTCGAATCAGATGTACAATTAGAATACAATGCAAAAAAAGTAAACTTGAAATCAATTATGGGTGTTATGAGCTTAGGTGTTGGTAAAGACGCTGAAATTACAATCTACGCAGATGGTAGCGACGAAAAAGAAGCAATCGCAGCAATTACTGAAGTTTTATCAAAAGAAGGTTTAACAAAATAATGTCAACATTAAATAAGGGAATTGCAGCTTCTGAGGGTGTTGCTATTGCCAAAGCGTATATGCTCGTAGAACCCGATTTAAGTTATAGTCAAGAGACAACAGAAGATCCATCTGGTGAGGTTCAAAAATTCAATAACGCATTGAACAATGCCAAAATTGAATTAACAAAGATTAGAAATAATGCCGAAGAACAATTAGGGCCAGATAAGGCTGCTATTTTCGATGCGCATTTATTAGTATTAGACGATCCCGAATTAATCAATCCTATTGAGACAATGATTAAAGATGATAAAGCAAGTGCACCACATGCTTTAACAACAGTGACACAAAATTTCATCACAATCTTTGAATCAATGGATAACGAGTACATGAAAGAACGTGCTGCGGATATCCGTGACGTATCAAAACGTGTACTTGCACATATTTTAGGTGTTGAGTTACCAAACCCAAGTATCATTGACGAGAGTGTTGTTATCGTTGCTCATGATTTGACACCTTCTGATACCGCACAATTGAACAAACAATATGTGCAAGGGTTTGTGACGAATATCGGTGGTCGTACATCGCATTCAGCGATTATGAGCCGTTCATTAGAAATTCCAGCAGTTGTTGGTACAAAATCAATTACTGAATCTGTAAAACAAGGCGACATGGTGATTGTCGATGGTTTAACAGGTGACGTCATCGTGAACCCTTCACAAGATGAAGTGCGTGCATACCAACAAAAACGTGATATGTACTTTGAAGATCGTGAAGCATTGAAACAACTTCGTGACGAACCATCAACGACAATCGATGGTAAACATGTTGAGTTAGCTGCAAACATTGGTACACCAAACGACTTAGAAGGTGTTAAAAACAATGGTGCAGAAGGTATTGGCCTATACCGTACAGAATTCTTGTACATGGGTCGTGACAACATGCCATCAGAAGATGAACAATTCGAAGCATACAAAAAGGTATTAGAAGAAATGGATGGTAAGCGTGTCGTTGTTCGTACGCTTGATATCGGTGGAGATAAAGAGTTACCATACTTAAATCTTCCTGAAGAAATGAACCCATTCTTAGGATACCGTGCGATTCGTTTATGTTTAGATCAACCTGAAATTTTCCGTCCACAATTGCGTGCGTTATTACGTGCATCTGTTTACGGTAAATTGAACATCATGTTCCCAATGGTTGCGACAGTTCAAGAGTTCCGTGATGCAAAAGCATTGTTACTGGAAGAAAAAGAAAACTTGAAGCGTGAAGGTGTGGAAGTAAGCGATGATATCGAATTAGGTATCATGGTAGAGATTCCATCAACAGCTGCTTTAGCTGATATTTTCGCAAAAGAAGTTGATTTCTTCAGCATCGGTACAAATGACTTAATCCAATACACAATGGCAGCTGATCGTATGTCTGAACGTGTATCATATCTATATCAACCATACAACCCATCAATTTTACGTTTAGTGAAACAAGTTATCGACGCGTCTCACAAAGAAGGTAAATGGACAGGAATGTGTGGGGAAATGGCTGGCGATGAAACAGCAATTCCATTATTGCTTGGTTTAGGATTAGATGAGTTCTCAATGAGTGCAACGTCAATCTTAAAAGCACGTCGTCAAATTAAAGGTTTAAGCACAACTGAGATGACACAATTAGCTGATCGTGCAATGAACTGTGCGACAGTTGATGAAGTTATCACACTTGTAAACGATGCGACTTCAAAATAAAGTAAAAACCTGAGATGAATAATCATCTCAGGTTTTTTATGTTTATTTTAAAGGCCTAATTTTTGATTAAGCTTGTCCATATCCACTTGGTACATGGGTTCATCATCAAGTAAGATAAACGGTGTGGCAAATGCATCATGCTCAATCATTTCATTGCGATATGTTGAATCTGCAATATTACGTTCTTCAAATGTCACTTGATGTTCTGTTAAGTAATTTTTTACAAATGTACAAGGTGGACAATCATTTTGTGTATAAATAATTACGTTCGTCATTCGACACCTCAAAATATAAAAGATAATGATAAATCAACGTTAACTTAACATAGTTGATCTGCAGCGGTCAATAGATGTTACTTAGCTGTTTTTTTGGACTAATGATACATAGCATTTTTTAAAATAGTGAGATATTGGTGTAGACTTTTAGATTAAAGGTGTCAGTTACATTTGACAAGATGAAACGAAGGGTGGAAAATAAATATGTTCATAGATGAAATCAGAAATTAAATAATCTTAAACAAAACTGTTTAGAAATTGCATAAAATGATGGAGGTTCTATCATGGATAAAGAATATGTAGTAATTGGTTTAGGTCGTTTCGGTGGAAGTATCGTTCGTGAATTGAATGCATTAGATATGGATGTTATGGCAATTGACAAAGACGAGCACCGCGTTGATGAATATAGTGATATTGCAACACATGCAGTCGTTGCAGATACAACAGATGAGGCAGTGATGAGAAGCTTAGGTATTCGTAACTTCGATCATGTCATTGTGTCTATCGGTGAAAACATACAAGCGAGTACGTTGACAACACTTATATTGAAAGAACTTGGTGTTAAAAAAGTGACAGCAAAAGCACAAAATGACTATCATGCGAAGATTCTCAATAAGATCGGTGCAGATACAGTCGTACACCCAGAGCGTGATATGGGGCGCCGTATAGCGCATAATGTAGCAAGTGCAACCGTATTGGATTACCTCGAACTATCAGATGAACATTCAATCGTTGAGATGAAGGCGACAGAATCAATGGCTGGCAAGACTTTGATTGACTTAGACATTCGTGCACAATATGGGATTAACATCATTGCGATTAAACGACGTAAAGAAATTATTGTGTCACCAGATCCAGATATGGCATTGGAATTTGATGATATCTTGATTATGATTGGACATGATAATGATTTGACACGTTACGAAAAGAAAATTGCACATTAAGATATATAAAAAAGGTCATTCCCATATTGATAGGGGATGACCTCTTTACGTTTATCTATTTTGTTTCATTAACCTTCATAATGACTGGTAAAATCATTGGTTTACGTGCTGTTTGTTCATAGAGATATGGTTGTAAAGTTTCAATAATTGAAGACTTCACTTGATGCCATTGAATATCAGGTTGTTGATTTAACTTTTGAATCACTTCTTGTTTGATTTTCTTCTGAGCATCATAAATCAACTGTCCAGATTCACGCATGTAGACGAAGCCACGTGAAATAATGTCTGGACCTGATAATAACTTGTTCGTATTGAAGTCAATGCTGACAACTACGATGACAAGTCCTTCTTCAGAGAGTAGTTTACGGTCGCGAATAACGACATTGCCGATATCCCCGATGCCACTACCATCAACGAGAACGTTACCAGAAGGAATGCGGCCTGCTGTACGTGCAGAATCACGCGTGAGTGCAAGCACATCACCAATGTCATGAATAAATACATTTTCTTCTTTCACGCCACAATCCACACCTGTTTGACCATGTGCCACGAGCATACGATACTCACCGTGAATCGGTAAGAAGTATTTCGGACGAATAAGGCGTAACATCAATTGTTGGTCGCCTTGAGAGCCGTGACCTGATGTATGGATGTTAGAAATCTTACTGTGAATGACTTCAGCACCCGCTTGGTATAGTGCATTGATTGTGCGGTTGATGCTCTTCGTATTACCTGGAATAGGTGATGAACTAAACACAACTGTATCTTCAGGGATGATTTTGATTTGTTTATGTGTACCATTCGCAATACGTGACAGTGCTGCCATCGGTTCACCTTGAGAACCCGTACATAAAATCAATAATTCATGTTTTGGAATACTGTTGATTTTGCTTGGTTCTACAAACGTCTCAGGGGGTGCTTTAATATAACCGAGTTCAGTCCCAATCTTAATGTTGTTTTCCATCGAACGACCAAACGTCACAATTTTCCGGTTGTACTTCACCGCAGCTTCAACTGCTTGTTGCACACGATAAATATTCGATGCAAACGTTGCGAAGATAATACGTCCTGTACAGTTTCGGAATATCTTATCTACATTTTGACCCACTTCACGTTCACTGAGTGTAAAGTCTGGAACGAGAGAGTTAGTAGAGTCAGATAGTAGACAAAGGACACCTTCATCACCAAGTTGCGCCATCTTAGCCATATTGGCAGGTGCGCCAACGGGTGTAAAGTCGAACTTAAAGTCACCTGTGTGCACGATTTTACCTTCAGGAGTGTCAACAATAACACCGTATGCTTCTGGGATACTATGTGTCGTTAGATAAAAGCTGACTTTAAAGTGCTTAGATTCTATAACACTATCTTCTGTAATTTCATTTAAAGAAGCAGTGCGCAATAATTTATGTTCTTCCAACTTGTTGCGAATCAAACCTAATGCAAGTGGACCACTATAAATAGGTACATTGATTTTTTTTAACAGGTAGGGCACACCACCGATATGGTCTTCGTGACCATGCGTGATAACGAGTCCCACAATTTTATCTTGATTTTGTTCAAGATACGTGTAATCAGGAATGACATAGTCAATCCCTAGTAGATTATCGTCAGGGAACTTAATACCTGCATCAATGATTAAGATTTCATCCTTATATTCTACGGCATAAGTGTTCTTACCAACCTCACCTAAACCGCCAAGGGCATATACGCCAACCTCATTTTTTTGAAGTTGTTTCATTATTCTGCGCGCTCCACATTAAAGTGTTCTGATTGCTGTTCATATTCTAAATGTGCGCCCTCTAATTTAGTTATGAATTCAATGTTATAATTACGCTCTTTCAAGAAGCGACGTACTTGTTCTTCAGTTTGTGCTTCAACATAAGTTGATTGTGTGTTTTCACGAACAATGACTTCATCGCGGTTATGTTGATAAAATACTTTAAAAATTGCCATTAATAAATGCCTCCTAGATACTACTTTGTTTATATTTGTGACAACCATACGATAACTCGTATCAGATACGTTCTGTGAAGAATGTAAGTATAAATAAAAAATATGAATCGAATGAATGTCAAACCTCTGTTTAACAGAATTCAATTCATGGTTTACGATCATACCGTTGTCGTATGCTGTCGATCATTCAATTCCGTACTTGATGTGCGAGAGTTAGATGACTAATACTTTAGTACTAAACCTCGACCCAGTTAGTTTTATTTTACATGAACTTAGCTAATAAATAAAGCAGAATGTGAGAAAAGGGAATAGATAGGAAAGGGAGCGTATATGATTATATGAAATATTACGTTGTATTTATACAAAAATAGGGTATATAAGAAGTAGGATGAGATATCATCAAAAGATGGATTTTGGCAGAACCAATACGATTTCAACAAAATGTGAGAAATCATTTTGCTTATCATTCAGTTCTGCTCAAATCCAGAGCGTTGTTATCCTAGTAATCGGGACAACGCTTATACTTCAATGGCACCTTCACGAGGTGTGAGTGGGTTTTCTTTATCGATATGATCATAAAACATCACGCCGTTCAAGTGGTCGAGCTCATGTTGGAAAACAATAGCTGCATAACCACTTAGACGGTAACTGACTTCATTGCCGTCAATATCAAAGCCTTTTAATGTAATGCGATGATGACGATGTACGAGACCTGGAACATCTTCATCTACGCTTAAACAACCTTCACCTGTTGGTAAGTAGGCATCTTGAACACTATGGCTGACAATTTTTGGATTTACGATGCCAAGATCATAAGATTTGCCATTGCCATCATCTGGGAGATAAACGGCAAACATGCGTTTTGGCACATTGATTTGCGGTGCAGCAAGACCGACGCCACTGCGCAATTGATATTTTTCAATCATTTCAGGGTCTTGACTGTTATGCAAGAATTCTTGCATATCTAAAAGTGTTTGTCTTTCTTCTTCTGTGAGTGGAAATGTAAGTGCTTCTGCTTTTTGACGAAGCGTTGGATGTCCATCACGTATAATATCTTTCATTGTTAACATATTGACACCTTCCTTATGTAACAATATATCAAAAATCTGTGTGTGTTTGCATTATTTAATTTTGCTATTATGATTTCGATTCATTGAACTTCCTTATTATTGTTTGCTTTATCTCTATGTTTTATCTAAAATGACGAGTGACAGTGAAGGAGGTTTAATGGCTAATGAAAATGAAAAAAACAGCCGGAATCGCATTAGCAGCGACAGTATTATTAGTAGGATGTAACAAAGATGGAGAACAGATAGATAATTATAATGAACATTTGAGTAATCTTCAAAGAGTAGAAGCACCTATTCAGAAGGTTAATAATGAAATGAACAAGTTAGAGAAAGAAAAAGAAAAAATCTCTAAAGAAATCACTGGAAAAGATATTTCACAAGTTCAGGACAAAGTGTCAACATTTTTAGATAATGCAGATAAACGTCAAGAGCAGCTAAAAAAAGAAGAAGCGGCAATGAACGAGTCTAAAAAAGTTTTCGAAAAGATGAAGAAAACAACAAATAAAATTGAAGACGAAGCAGATAAGAAAGAACTTAGTGAATTTAATGATGCGGTAGCAGATAAGTACAAAAAGCATGAAGCATTTATCAACGGGTACAAAAACTTAATCAATAAAGAGAAAGATTTATTCGGATATTTCCAAGATGAATCTGGTACACAAGAAGGTGTCGATGAACGCTCGAAGGCAATACAATCTGCACAAAAAGAAATGAATGATACAGTTAAAGCGTATTCAAAATCAATTCGTAAGATGCAATCAGAGAGACGCGACGTAGAAGAAGTAATCAATAATTAGACTATAACAGTTTATTGTAATGACTATAACAGTTTCTGAAACTGTAATGTTATCAACTATTACAGAACTTGCATCAAACTACTTAAAAGTTACACAGTTTTATGTTACTATGTATGAAGATGAAATATATATAAACGGGAAAGGTATGGTGAATTGCATGGCTGCTAAGTTAAAAGCCCAATTCGATGCAGAACAAGTATTGAAAGATACTGAATCGAAGTTTGAAATGGTTCAAATCCTAGATGCAGATGGTAATGTAACTAACGAAGATTTGCTTCCAGATTTATCAGATGAAGAATTAGTTGAATTAATGAGAAGAATGGTATGGACACGTATTTTAGACCAACGTTCTATTTCATTAAACAGACAAGGACGTTTAGGTTTCTACGCACCTACTGCTGGTCAAGAAGCATCACAACTTGCTTCACAATTTGCATTAGAGAAAGAAGACTTCATTCTTCCAGGATACCGTGACGTACCACAATTAATCTGGCACGGTTTACCATTAACGAAAGCGTTCTTATTCTCACGTGGACACTTCGTAGGTAACCAAATGGAAGATGTAAATGCATTAAGCCCACAAATCATTATCGGTGCACAATATATCCAAACTGCGGGTGTCGCATTCGGTCTTAAAAAACGTGGTAAACAAGCTGTTGCAATTACTTACACTGGTGACGGTGGTTCTTCACAAGGTGACTTCTATGAAGGTATTAACTTCGCGTCAGCTTACAAAGTACCAGCTATCTTTGTAATTCAAAACAACAACTACGCGATTTCAACACCACGTTCAAAACAAACTGCTGCTGAAACATTAGCTCAAAAAGCAGTTGCAGTAGGTATCCCTGGTATCCAAGTTGATGGTATGGATGCATTAGCTGTATATCAAGCAACAAAAGAAGCACGTGATCGTGCGGTTGCTGGTGAAGGTCCAACGTTAATCGAAACAATGACTTATCGTTATGGTCCACATACAATGGCTGGTGACGACCCAACACGTTACAGAACTTCAGATGAAGATGCTGAATGGGAGAAAAAAGACCCACTTGTTCGCTTCAGAAAATTCTTAGAAAACAAAGGCTTATGGTCTGAAGAAAAAGAAAACGAAGTAATCGAACAAGCTAAAGACGAAATCAAAAAAGCAATTAAAGAAGCAGATAACACTGCTAAACAATCAGTGACTTCATTGATGGAAATCATGTATGAAGATATGCCTCAAAACCTTGCTGAACAATATGAAATTTACAAAGAGAAGGAGTCGAAGTAAGCCATGGCACAAATGACAATGGTTCAAGCGATTAACAACGCGCTAGCAACTGAACTTAAAAACGACGAAAACACTTTGATCTTTGGTGAAGACGTTGGTGTTAACGGTGGTGTATTCCGTGTAACTGAAGGTTTACAAAAAGAATTCGGTGAAGACCGTGTATTCGACACACCTTTAGCTGAATCAGGTATTGGTGGTTTAGCCTTAGGTCTATCGACTCAAGGTTACCGTCCAATCATGGAAGTCCAGTTCTTAGGTTTCATATTCGAAGTATTCGACTCAGTAGCTGGACAAATTGCACGTCACCGTTTCCGTAGCGGTAACTCAAAGGTTGCACCAGTAACAATCCGTACACCATTTGGTGGTGGGGTGCACACACCTGAACTTCACGCAGATAACCTAGAAGGTATTCTTGCTCAATCACCAGGTCTTAAAGTAGTTATCCCTTCAGGCCCTTATGATGCGAAAGGTTTACTTATCGAAAGTATCCGTAGCAACGACCCTGTTGCATACCTTGAGCACATGAAGTTATACCGTTCATTCCGTGAAGAAGTACCTGAAGAAGAGTACACAATCGAACTTGGTAAAGCCAACGTTAAACGTGAAGGTACAGATTTAACAATCATCACTTATGGTGCAATGGTTCAAGAGTCAATGAAAGCTGCTGAAGAACTTGAAAAAGAAGGACATTCAATCGAAGTGATTGACTTACGTACAGTTCAACCATTAGATGTTGATACATTAGTTGCTTCAACAGAAAAAACTGGACGTGTTGTAGTTGTTCAAGAAGCACAAAAACAAGCTGGTGTAGGCGCTAACGTCGTTTCTGAATTATCAGAGCGTGCAATTCTTTCATTAGAAGCACCTATCGGACGTGTAGCAGCACCAGACACAATCTATCCATTCACACAAGCTGAGAATGTATGGTTACCAAATAAAAATGATATCATTGAAAAAGTAAAAGAAACATTAGAATTCTAATAACAGTTAAATTGTTAGGTGAGTTGTCTCTTTTGAGCAATGATGCATAAAAGTAAGCTCGCTTTGTAAAAACATTCACTGATGTTGAGTGATTTGCATTTGGCGAGCTGCTTTTGAGATATAAAATCAACGTCTTTAAACAGACAAAAAATTGATGTAAAAATAGGAGGAAACAACGTGGCATTTGAATTTAAATTACCAGATATTGGTGAAGGTATCCACGAAGGTGAAATTGTAAAATGGTTTATTAAAGCTGGAGATACAATTGAAGAAGATGATATTCTATGTGAAGTACAAAACGACAAATCAGTTGTTGAAATTCCATCTCCTGTAACAGGAACAATTGAAGAAGTAGTTGTAGAAGAAGGTACAGTTGCAGTCGTTGGTGACACAATTGTAAAAATCGACGCTCCAGATGCAGGTGACATCCAGTTCAAAGGTGGACATGATGAAGAACCTCAAGAAGAAGCGCCAAAAGAAGAAGTAAAAGAAGAAACAAAAGAAGCACCTGCTGCAGCCCCTCAAGCAGATGTAGAAGTTGACGAAAACCGCATGATCAAAGCAATGCCTTCAGTGCGTAAATATGCACGTGACAACAATGTGAACATTAAGGCTGTTAATGGTAGCGGTAAAAATGGTAGAATTACAAAAGAGGATGTTGATGCATACTTAAACGGCGGTGGCCAAGCGGCTGCAACTGAAACAGCATCAGCTGAATCAACAGAAGCAAGCGCACCAGCAGCGTCTGCAGCACCAGCAGCATCAGCTGAAGGTGAATTCCCAGAAACAACAGAAAAAATCCCTGCAATGCGTAAGGCGATTGCAAAAGCAATGGTTAACTCTAAACACACTGCGCCTCACGTAACATTAATGGATGAAATCGATGTTCAAGCATTATGGGATCACCGTAAAAAATTCAAAGAAGTTGCTGCTGAGCAAGGTACGAAGCTTACATTCTTACCATACGTTGTAAAAGCATTAGTTTCAGCATTGAAAAAATATCCAGCGCTTAATACTTCATTCAATGAAGAAGAAGGCGTAGTTGTTCATAAACATTACTGGAATATCGGTATCGCAGCTGACACTGAAAGAGGTTTATTAGTACCAGTTGTTAAGCATGCTGATCGTAAATCAATGTTCCAAATTTCTGATGAAATCAACGAACTTGCTGTTAAAGCACGTGATGGTAAATTAACTTCTGACGAAATGAAAGGTGCTACATGCACAATCAGTAACATTGGTTCTGCTGGTGGACAATGGTTCACACCAGTTATCAATCACCCAGAAGTTGCAATCTTAGGTATTGGTCGTATCGCACAAAAACCTATCGTTAAAGATGGTGAAATTGTTGCAGCACCAGTATTATCATTGTCATTAAGCTTTGACCACAGACAAATTGATGGTGCAACAGGTCAAAACGCAATGAACCACATCAAGCGTTTATTAAACAATCCAGAACTATTATTAATGGAGGGGTAAAACATGGTAGTCGGAGATTTTCCAATTGAAACAGATACTATTGTCATCGGAGCAGGTCCTGGTGGATACGTTGCAGCAATTCGTGCAGCGCAATTAGGACAAAAAGTAACAATCGTTGAGAAAGGCAACCTTGGTGGTGTTTGTCTTAACGTTGGGTGTATCCCATCAAAAGCACTTTTAAATGCTTCTCACCGTTATGATCACGCACAACACGGTGAAGAGTTAGGTATTACAGCTGAAAACGTAACTTTAGACTTTGGTAAAGTTCAAGAGTTCAAAGGTTCTGTTGTAAACAAATTAACAGGCGGTGTTGAAGGGTTACTTAAAGGTAACAAAGTTGAAATCGTTAAAGGTGAAGCTTACTTCGTTGACGGTAACAGCTTACGTGTTATGGACGAGTCAAGTGCACAAACTTACAACTTCAAAAACGCGATTATTGCAACTGGTTCACGCCCAATTGAAATTCCTAACTTCAAATTTGGTGGCCGTGTATTAGATTCAACAGGTGCATTAAACTTACAAGAAGTACCTAAAAAATTAGTTGTAGTCGGTGGCGGTTACATCGGTTCTGAGTTAGGTACAGCATATGCTAACTTCGGTACTGAAGTAACAATTCTTGAAGGTGCGAAAGAAATCCTTGGTGGATTCGAGAAACAAATGGTTGCACCAGTTAAGAAGAAAATGAAAGCTAAAGGTATGACAATTGAAACAGAAGCTTTAGCAAAATCAGCTGAAGAAACTGACAACGGCGTAAAAGTAACTTATGAAGTAAAAGGCGAAGAGAAAACAATCGAAGCTGACTACGTATTAGTTACTGTTGGTCGTCGTCCAAACACTGATGAACTAGGCTTAGAAGAAGCGGGTGTTAAACTTACAGACCGTGGTTTAGTTGAAGTTGACAAACAAGGCCGTTCTTCAGTAAACAGTATCTTTGCAATTGGTGACATTGTTCCGGGTCTTCCATTAGCACATAAAGCAAGCTACGAAGCAAAAGTAGCTGCAGAAGCAATTGCAGGACAAAATGCAGAAGTAGACTACATTGGTATGCCTGCTGTATGCTTCACTGAGCCTGAACTTGCACAAGTAGGTTACACAGAAGCACAAGCAAAAGAAGAAGGTATTGCTTACAAAGCTTCTAAATTCCCTTACCAAGCAAATGGTCGTGCGTTATCATTAAATGATACAGACGGTTTCGTTAAGTTGATTACACTTAAAGAAGACGACACATTAATCGGTGCTCAAGTAGTTGGTACAAGTGCTTCTGACGTTATCTCTGAATTAGGTCTTGCTATTGAAGCAGGTATGAATGCAGAAGATATCGCATTAACAGTTCACGCTCACCCAACTTTAGGTGAAATGAGCATGGAAGCTGCTGAAAAAGCAATCGGTTTACCAATCCACACAATGTAATCATTTTGTGTTGATATATCAAAAGGAGGCTGAGCTCTCATGCTCAGTCTCTTTTTCTGTTTGAAGGAGGGTCTGTGACATGGAATACCAATATCCAATTGATGTTGATTGGACGCAAGAAGAAATGGTCGATGTGATTTCATTTTTCAATGCGATAGAATCATACTATGAATCTTCAGTCGAGCGTGAGACGTTGATAGAACGTTATCGTGCTTTTAAGAAGGTAGTTCCAGGTAAAGCAGATGAGAAAAATATTTTCTCAGAATTCAAAGCGAGCAGTGGTTATGACAGCTATCTCGTAATGAAAAAAGCGAAGAATGAAACTGAACAGAAAACTTTGCATAATCGCTAAAAAATGGTTGTAATTCAAGCTGTATTTTGTTATTTTTATTAAGCGTTAAACAAAATGTTTAGTAAAAGTAAACTTAATACAGCTTTTTTTGTATATGTATTTATAAAGACGAGTAGGTGAAGTCGTGGAAATTGGTCAAAAGATAAGGAATTTGCGACATCTTAAAAATTTGACGCAGGAAGAATTAGGTGAACGGACTGATTTGTCTAAAGGATATATTTCACAAATAGAGAGCAATAAAACATCTCCAAGCATGGAGACATTTCTCAATATCCTTGAGGTGCTAGGTACCACACCACGTGACTTTTTTGAGCAACAAGAAATAACAAAGGTGCATTACCCAAAGCATGAACAACTCACTTATGATGAGAGTGACAAAGGATATTTTCTGCAATGGCCAGTAAAAACATCCAACGAATTCGAAATGGAACCGCTCATTTTAAAGTTACAACCACAAGCATCATATAAGACATTTGAAGCTTCAATGTCAGATACGTTTATTTATTGCTTAGAAGGCACAGTGACTTTGACATTGGGGGATGAATTCTTTGATGCACAACAAGGTGATGCACTTTATTTTAAAGCAACTCATGCACATAAATTATCGAATCATGGAGATGTTGAAGCACGTCTACTACTTGTTGCAACATCATCTTACTTATAGGAGGAAACGCACGTGGCACCTTTATTAACATTTGAACAGGTTACCAAAGTGTATGATGGTTCAACCATTTTAGACGGTATCGATATTGAAATAGAATCGGGCTATTTTTATACAATACTAGGTCCTTCTGGATGTGGTAAAACGACAATGCTCAAACTCATTGCAGGATTTGAGTCACCGGATGCTGGAAAGATTGTTTATCTCGGTAAAACAATCAATGAACTTCCTGCCAACAAACGTCAAGTCAATACAGTTTTCCAAGACTACGCATTATTTCCACACTTGAACGTGTATGATAATGTCGCATTTGGACTCAAGCTTAAAAAATTAAATAAAAAGACAATTGATATTAAAGTGAAAGATGCTTTAAAACTTGTGAAACTAGAATCTTATATTAATAGTTCGATACAAGCTTTGAGTGGTGGACAAAAACAACGTATTGCGATTGCACGTGCGATTGTGAATGAACCAGAAATTCTATTGTTAGATGAATCATTGTCTGCATTGGATCTCAAATTACGCACTGAGATGCAATATGAACTCAGAGAAATTCAATCCCGTCTTGGGATCACATTTGTGTTTGTTACACATGATCAGGAAGAAGCATTAGCACTGAGTGATTATATTTTTGTTATGCGCAAAGGTAAAGTCGAGCAATTTGGAACACCAACAGATATTTATGATGAGCCAGTGAATCGTTATGTTGCAGACTTCATCGGGGAGTCAAATATTATTGAAGGAACGATGATCGAGGACTTCGTCGTTAATATTTATGGACAAGATTTTGATTGTGTAGACCAAGATATTCCATCAAATACAGCGGTGGATGTCGTAATCAGACCAGAGGATATTTCGCTCGTACCAGAAGCACAAGGTTTATTTCAAGCAACGGTTACATCAACACTGTTTCGGGGTGTACATTATGAAATAATATGTGAAGACCATAAAGGTTACGAATGGACGATTCAATCTACGAAAAATGCAGAGATTGGTTCACGTGTCGGCCTCGACTTTGAACCGGAAGCGATTCATATCATGGTTCCGGGTGAAACAGAAGAAGAGTTTGATGCGCGTATAGAAGGATATGGAGATGGTAACGATGAAACATCTTAATCGATGGTTAGCCATTCCTTATTGGCTGTGGATGATTGGGTTTATTATTGTGCCGGTCGCAATGTTGATATATTTTTCTTTTATTGATATTCAAGGACATTTTTCTTTAACGAATTATGCACAATTTTTATCATGGCGTTATATGCGTATGTTGCTAGAATCGATTATATACGCTGCAATGATTACTTTGATATGTTTACTGTTTAGTTATCCAGCAGCTTACTTTATTCGTCAATCAAAGCATGCGGCGAGTTGGTTATTAGTCATGATTATTCCTACTTGGATGAATCTACTACTAAAGACATATGCATTTATTGGCATTTTCAGTCATGATGGAGTTATCAACCAATTGTTGAGGTTTTTGCATATACCGACGCAGACGATTTTATTTACGGCGCCAGCATTCGTTTTAGTGGCAGCATATATTTATTTACCATTTATGCTACTTCCTATTTATAACAGTATGAAAGATATCCCTGATCAGTTGTTTTATGCTGCGCAAGATTTAGGAGCCAGTCCAATCACTATCGTACGAAAAGTGCTCTTTCCGTTATCAATTGAAGGAGTGAAAACGGGTATCCAAGTAACCTTTATTCCAGCGTTATCATTATTTATGATTACACGATTAATTGCTGGAAACAAGGTCATTAATATCGGCACAGCCATTGAAGAGCAGTTCTTAGTGATTCAAAACTATGGAATGGGTGCAACGATTGCTTTATTCCTTGTATTATTCATGATGATCACGTTAATTTTCACGCGATCAAAAGGTCAAGGAGGGATGTCACGATGAAATGGTATGGTAAAACATATTTATATGTCCTACTCGTTATATTGTATTTGCCAATCTTTTTCTTGATGTTGTACTCCTTTAACAGTGCGGGAAATATGATTCATTTTGAAAAGTTTACGTTAGAACACTATGAAACGTTATTTGCGAACAAACGACTACTCCAAGTTGTGTTTAATACGATTGCAGTGGCATTGATTGCTGCAGCGATATCTACAATCATTGGCTTGTTTGGTGCACTCGCTTTGTATCACATACGTCAACAGATGCTTAAAGTATCATTGTTGACATTGAACAATGTACTCATGGTGTCATCTGATGTTGTGATTGGTGCTTCATTTTTAATTATGTTTACAGCAATCGGTCACTATACAGGGTTTAGCTTAGGTTTCACATCTGTCTTAATCTCACATATCGCATTTTGTATACCCATTGTCGTCATTGTCATCTTGCCAAAGCTTTATGAAATGAATCACTCGATTATTAACGCAGGGAGAGATTTAGGTGCAACGGAATGGCAATTATTTACGAAAATATTAATTCCGCAATTGATGCCTGGCATTATCGGTGGATTTTTTATGGCACTCACCTATTCACTTGATGACTTTACTGTTAGTTTCTTTGTCACAGGGAATGGCTTTAGTGTGCTATCTGTTGAAGTGTATTCAATGGCTCGACGTGGGGTGAGCATGGAAATCAATGCGATATCAACCTTATTGTTCGTGGTGATTATGATTGGTCTAATCGGTTATCAACTCATACAAAGACAACAGCGTAAACAACAATTAAAGAGACGAGGTGTGGCGCAATGAAACAATTTGTACAATTGATAGGTGGCGCACTCCTATTTGGTATTTTAAGTCTTGCGATTGGTTATTGGATCAGTCACGATAATGTTAAGGAAGAGCAAGAAGAGTTATACGTCTATAACTGGGGTGAATATATCGATCCTGCATTGCTTCAAAAGTTTGAAAAACAGACAGGGATTAAAGTCATATATGAAACATTTGATTCCAATGAAGCAATGGAAGCCAAAATTAGAAATGGCGGGACGCATTATGATGTCGCATTTCCAAGTGACTATACGATAGAGAAGATGAAGCAGTCAAACTTGTTGATACCGCTCAATCACGAACAAATTCCGAATATGAAACATTTAGATGCGCATTATATGGATCAGCCTTTTGATAGAAAGAATGTGTATTCAATCCCATACTTTTTTGGAACAGTTGGCATTCTTTATGATCAAGAGAAATATCCGGATATGAAGTTTGAGCATTGGTCTGACTTGAAGGACCCGCGTTTAGCCAATGATGTGATTTTTGTCGATGGTGCACGTGAAGTGATAGGGTTAGGTTTGAACAGTCTCGGGTATAGTTTGAATGATGCGGATGCCAAACATCTAGATGAAGCAGAAGCGCATCTTAAAACGTATGCACCCAATATTCGTGGTGTTGTGGGAGACGAAGTAACGATGATGCTTGAACAACATGAAGCAAGCGTGGCTGTTATGTGGAGTGGCTCTGCTGCACCATTATTCCAAGAAGATGACCGATTCAATTATGTCGTGCCGAAAGAAGGTTCGAACTTATGGTTTGATAATATGGTCATTCCGAAAACAGCACAAAATGTTGATGGTGCACACAAGTTTATTAACTTTTTGCATGATCCAGAGGTGAATCGTCAAAATGCAGAATGGGTTGCGTATGCGACACCAAATAAAACAGCGAGAAATATGTTGCCTGAAGAGATAAAGAATGATGAACGTGTCTATCCAACTGAAGAGACGCAACAGCGTTTAGAGGTGTATAAAGATCTCGGTACAGATGTATTGAGTGAATATAATGAGCGTTTCTTGAATTTTAAGATGGCTTTATAATTTAATATAATAGGATATAATGATATAAGGAAAAAATGAGGAGTGACATTATGACAGGTGAAGTATATACACAAATTAGACGACCTGTGAATCGGCTGGCCGAAAAAATATTAGGCTGGTTAAGTTGGTTATTAATATTAGGAGCAACTGTCATAGCCATGTTCTTTGGACTTGTCTTATTCAGTAATGAGAACTCCATTCAGAGTTTAGAATATGAACTTGCAAATAATCCAACAGTACAGGAGATTTTAGCAAACTATAATTTAACAACAACAGAATTAGTTATTCAATTACAAAATGGGGTATGGGCATTTATTGTTTATTTGATAGTCTGTTTATTGATTTCATTTTTAGCATTGATTTCGATGAACCATCGTATTCTATCAGGTATTCTATTTTTACTTGTCTCTTTCATTACGTTGCCATTGATTGTGATGCTCGTTCCAATCTTCTTTTTCATCGTTGCGTTAATGATGTTTGGTCGTAAAGAACGCATTGAATCTGTACCAATGTACGATGCATATGAATTTGAGCCGCAGAGACCTGTTTACGCTGAACCACAAAGAGATCCTGTACCGCCACAACGAGAAAGAGAATATCATAATATGCATGATGATGTGACAGAACAGCCCGAAGATGTTTCTATTATGTCACGAACAGCAAAATATCATCATAAACAATCGGACGCAACATCGTCACCTGAAGACGATGCCCATTTAGACGATACGATTGTTGAAGACATGCAAACAGTTGATGCTTCGGATAAAGAGATTAACGAATCATCACAAAGTAATGGTGCGCCGTATACGTATCAATCATTTGAAGATACAGTGCCGTTGACGAAAGAGGAATTGAAGCAACAGAAGAAGGAAGAAAAAGCTCAGTTGAAAGCAGAACGTAAAGCAGCGCGTAAGGCGAAAAAAGCTTATGCGAAAGAGCAACGTCAAAATAGACCGAGTGCTTCATCACAGCGACGTCAAAATTATGAAGACCGTATGAAGAAGCAACAAGAACGTACGGAACAAGATGGAGCGAATAAAGAATAGTGTTAAACCAATAAGCTGAAAATCTCAAGAATTTATTTCACGAGGTTTTCAGCTTGTTTTTTCGGGTAAACATAACTAAAGATACTTTGAAGGAGGAATCAGTATGTCAGATAACTATACATATCAGTCATATGAAACACCTGAACAACAACGAACACAAGAGACGCAACCCATTCCACCGAACAAACCGTTCAAAAGAACAGTTGAGAAAGTATTAACATGGGTTGGATTAGTATTACATCTTATTTGGGGCTTGTTAATTGCATTTGGTGTATCAATGATACCAAAAATCCAATCAGGAAGCCCTGAGTTACGTAAAGCAATGATTGAAGAAGGTTATGATCCAGAGTTATTTAATAACGTTGACCCCACATCAATGATTATTTTTGCGATTGTGATGACGGTCATTCCGTTTATTTTAGCTTTAATCGCAGTCTTTTTATTCAAAAAGTCTGTATTAGCAGGTATTTTACTCATTTTGGCAGCTGTATTAGGTGTCGTGATGAGCGGTAGCTTTATCGCTGCATTATTATGGTTTGTGGCAGCAATCATGTTATTTGTTCGCAAGCCAAAAGACCCGAAATATGTCGTGTCTAATGATGAACGTCATACAATTTAAAAGATGAAAAAAAGACGATACACGTCGAAATGTGTATCGTCTTTTTTTAACGGTAAAATTTAAGTAGGTAGTCAAAAGTTTCTTCAAGAAAAGCGATAAATTTATCATCATCTGCAAGTTCAGGTGCATTAGGTGTCAATGAACGAGCGACAAAAAATTCGCCTTTCTTAACATTTTTAGCACGTTGAATGCCTTTTTCAACTTCTGTTTCAGATAAATGGCTGATTTTAGACTTATCCGGTTTTGTATGATCAAGTGATATTTGGAAGTCAGGCGGTAAAGTGATTAATGTTTCCCAATTTTTTTCAAATACTTGAACATCATTCGCTTTGTTTGGATTCTCGTGCATCATGCCATACATCACGAAAAGGTGGTCTTCAAATAAACCAATTTGAAAATGGGGTAACATCTTGTATCCACGTGGATTCGTCGCAATGGCAACCCATGTATCTTTAGGAGGGTTGACCGTACGGCGTGCATGTTTGGCAACGTGTGGGTAAAAAGTTTCTCCTGTCACACTTTCAAGGTATTCAGCAAAATAATCACCCAATGCACGAAGTTGTGGTCGAATGTGGGCATCAAGTGCTGACATGCGTTCAGCTAATCCTTCAACTTCAAAAACTTTAAAATCTTCTTGTTTGAATGTATAACGTACCATAAGATACCTCCTAAATCGCATTATAATGACTTTATTGTAGCACATCTCAAATCGTGTCACATTTAAATTAAACCAATTTCATGTATAATAGAACCATTAGGAGTGAGATATATGCATTTATATGATTATGCAAAGCAGCTTGTGTTAGAAGCAGGCAATCATTTGCGCAAGATGATGAGTGAAGCGATAGATATAGAGACGAAATCAAATCCTAACGATCTCGTAACAAATGTTGATAAAGCGGTAGAACAATTCCTGTTTGATGAGATAAAAACAACGTATCCTAATCATCAAATCATTGGAGAAGAAGGACACGGACACGATGTGCATGATTTGAAAGGGACCGTATGGGTGATTGACCCAATTGATGGGACGCTGAATTTTGTGCATCAAAGTGAAAACTTTGCGATCTCAATTGGTATTTTTAAAGATGGAAAACCATATGCGGGATTCGTCTATGACGTCATGGCAGATACGTTATATCATGCTAAAGCAGGCTTTGGGGCATATAAAAATGAACGTTTATTAGAACCGATTAAAGATACACAATTAGCACAAAGTGTCATAGGGATGAATCCCAATTGGTTAGCTGCGAAAAAAATCACACCTGTATTAGCACCGATTGTTAGTGAATCAAGAACGGCACGTGCATATGGCTCGGCGGCACTAGAAATTGTTTATGTAGCAACAGGTCAACTTGCTGCTTACATCACGCCGAGATTACAGCCATGGGACTTTGCTGGTGGTATGATTATCTTACATGAAGTGGGGGGTGTAGCGACGAACTTTATGGGAGATCCGCTCACAATCACACACCCTGACTCTGTCGTTGTGGGGAATCAAGCCGTTCATAAAACAATTATGAAGCAGTATATGCAACCGCATCATGACTTTTTAGCGCCATGGCATACAAATTATCGTAGTTAGAAAAGATAGAGAAGAGGGATATGACGTATCATATCCCTCTTAGTATTTGATGTGGTGCGTTGAAGATGTTATAACCAGTCGTTCTCACGATATTTCTTTTTTAATGTAAAGCCATAGCCGAATGTTGCCATCATCAATGCAAATGTAATAACCATCCATAATAAGCTGCCAGCAGCAATGGCAAAACTAAACATTGTTAGAAAGAAAACGGCAATAATCGCCAAAACAAGAAAAATAGTTTTAGATTTTTGCATTCTTAACCCCACCTCATAGTTTCATCTGTGCATTTCTATGATATAATAAACAAGTTACAAAAGAAAGTGGCAATTTACTCATGAAAGGAATTACAGTATGACAAGTAGAAGAGAAGATGTGCGCAACATTGCGATTATTGCTCACGTAGACCATGGGAAAACAACATTGGTCGATGAATTATTAAAACAATCAGGTATTTTCCGTGAGAACGAGCATGTTGAAGAACGTGCAATGGACTCGAATGATATTGAAAGAGAACGTGGTATTACAATTTTAGCGAAAAATACTGCGATCGATTATAAAGGAACACGCATTAACATTCTAGATACACCAGGTCACGCTGACTTTGGTGGAGAAGTAGAACGTATTATGAAAATGGTAGACGGGGTTGTCCTTGTTGTTGATGCGTATGAAGGCACAATGCCACAAACACGTTTCGTATTGAAAAAGGCATTGGAACAAAACTTAAAACCAGTTGTTGTTGTGAATAAAATTGACAAGCCATCTGCACGTCCAGAAGGCGTTGTTGATGAAGTGTTAGACTTATTTATCGAACTTGATGCAAATGATGAACAGTTAGAATTCCCTGTTGTGTATGCTTCAGCGGTTAATGGAACAGCAAGTCTTGATTCAGATAAACAAGATGAAAATATGCAATGCTTGTATGAAACAATTATGGAGTATGTACCGGCACCAATCGATAACCGTGACGAGCCATTACAATTTCAACCTGCATTGTTAGACTATAATGATTATGTAGGCCGTATCGGTATTGGCCGTGTATTTCGTGGAACGATTAAGGTTGGCGATAGCGTATCATTATTGAAATTGGACGGTTCAGTGAAAAACTTCCGTGTAACGAAAATTTTTGGTTTCTTCGGTTTAAAACGTGAAGAAATTCAAGAAGCATATGCGGGCGACCTGATTGCTGTATCAGGTATGGAAGATATCAACGTGGGTGAAACAATTACACCGCAAGATAACCAAGAAGCATTACCTGTATTGCGTATCGATGAACCAACTTTAGAGATGACATTCCGTGTCAATAACTCTCCATTCGCAGGTCGTGAAGGTCAGTTCGTGACAGCACGTCAAATTCAAGAGCGTTTAGACATGCAACTTGAAACAGATGTTTCACTTAAAGTTACACCAACTGATTCCCCTGATGCATGGACAGTGGCAGGTCGTGGTGAGTTACATCTATCGATCTTAATCGAGAATATGCGTCGTGAAGGTTTTGAATTGCAAGTATCAAAACCACAAGTTATCTTGAAGGATATCGATGGAGAGTTGCATGAACCATTTGAACGTGTTCAAGCTGAAGTACCTGAAGAATATGCAGGTGCGATCATTGAATCACTTGGACAACGTAAAGGTGAAATGGTCGACATGGTAACAACTGATAACGGATTAACACGTTTAATCTTTAATGTACCAGCACGTGGCTTGATCGGTTATACAACAGAATTTATGTCAATGACACGTGGTTATGGTATTATCAACCACACATTTGATGAGTTCCGTCCACGTATCAAAGGACGTCTTGGTGGCCGTCGCAACGGTGTACTCGTATCAATGGACCAAGGCAGCGCAAGTGAATATGCAATCTTAGGATTAGAAGATCGTGGTATCAACTTTATGGAACCGGGTACAGAAGTGTACGAAGGTATGATCGTTGGACAAAACAATCGTGAAAATGACTTAACAGTTAACATTACGAAAGTGAAACACCAAACAAATGTCCGTTCTGCGACTAAAGATCAAACAGAAACAATGAAAAAACCACGTATTTTGTCTCTTGAAGAAGCACTTGAGTTTATTAATGATGACGAACTTGTAGAAGTAACACCTGAAAACGTTCGTTTAAGAAAGAAAATCTTGAATAAAGGTCAACGTGAAAAAGAAGCAAAACGCATCAAACAAATGATGGAAGAGAACGCATAAGCGTATCTAACAAATAATTGATAGAGTGAATGAGACTTATTTTAATCAAGTTGAGTTAAAAGCTTGATTTAGAGATAAGTCTCATTTACTATATTGCATATTGTATGATAGAGAAATAGGAGGATGTTTAGTATGAATGAGAAATTTGCACCACTGTTCCAATCATTGACGTTTCCTAATGGGAAAAAGATTGGAAATCGTTTTGTACTTGCGCCATTAACGCATACGATATCAAATGAAGATGGCACAGTATCGGAAAGAGAAGTGGCGTATATGTCGTCTCGTACGAAAGGTGTGGGCCTTGCGATTACGGCTGCGAGTTATACGAATGAAGAAGGTAAAGCATTCCCAGGTCAGCCTTCTATTTCGAAGGAAGCGGATATTGAAGGCTTGCGTCGTGTTGCGGAGACGATTAAAGAGAATGGCGCAACAGCGATTGTTCAAATCCACCACGGTGGCGTGAAGTCGTTGCCACAATTGGTGCCGAATGGTGATGTGAAAGGGCCAAGTGAAATTGAAACGAGCGGTTGGGGTGAAAAAACTGCACACAGTGCACGTGAGATGACTGGGGAAGAAATCTATCAAGCAATTGAAGACTTTGGACGTGCGACATCTCTTGCGATTAAAGCAGGTTTTGATGGTGTTGAAATTCACGGTGCCAATCATTATTTAATTCATCAATTCTTCTCACCGTATTACAATCGTCGACATGATATGTGGGGTGAACCATTACGTTTCCCAGTAGCTGTTGTGGATGAAGTGTTACGTGTTGCAGAAGAAGAAGGGCCTGAAAACTTTATCGTTGGATATCGTTTCTCACCAGAAGAAGCGGAAACACCAGGTATCACTATGGAACGTACAAAATGTTTAGTGGATACGTTAATCGAAAAACCACTAGATTATTTACATGTATCTTTAGGTGATATTCAATCACGCACAAGAGAAGGTGAATATGCAGGGGAAAAACGTATTTCACTCTTGCTTGATTGGATTGATGGGCGTATGCCGTTAATTGGTGTTGGCTCTATATTTAATGGAGAAGATGTTCTAGCTGCTCAAGAAACAGGTGTACCATTGATTGCGATAGGACGTGGCTTATTATTTGATCCTCAGCTTGTTCAAAAGATTGAAGCGGGTCGAGAAGATGAAATTATTGACTACTTTGACGCTGAAAGAGAAGATAAACACTCACTTCCGGATGAATTATGGGAATCATTTGTGACAGAACATTATGCATCACCGAAGAAAAACGAGCGTTAAATCTAAAAAAGTCATGATGCGATATTACGCATCATGACTTTTTTCAGTAGTCAATGATTGAGAAGGTCGTTGCCGTGGTGTATCCAAGCGGCTCTTACATTCATCACACATAAAAGTACGAATGGGGTTATTTTTTAAGCGTTTCGATAACAAGGTATTTTCGTCTAGTAATACCTCAGTGTCGCAGATGACACATGTCACTTTTCGCATGAATTATAGCACCTCGATATGTGTGACGTGTTTGAATTCGTATTGATAGCCTTCATCTTGTGTGTAGATGAAGCTATCCACACCGTCGTCATCATAGAGGCGTTTACCATCTTTTGCGAATTGGAAGAAGAGATACGGTAAAAGTGTGAACGGCACATCGATATGTTCTGACGCATTTGATAAACGAATTGTAGTCGCTGACGCATGTGGTTCTGCATTTTTGAAAAACGGCGTCATGTTAATTACAAATGATTCTTTTAAGACAGCACGTTTTTTGTATTCAATTTCAGAGTTAAGTGTCGGTGGGTTTGTTTGCCCTTCAAGAATCGCTCTGTTCCACTCACGATTGTCTTCAAACTTGATTGGCTTTTCACCTTCAAAAACACCTTTCTCCAAATCTTCAATTGTCACTTTACGGTCATCAAATATCCAAGTTGTACTATCAAGTGTAATTGGAAATTTAACAGCACCTTTAATTTGAATCATAGCTTATGCACTCCCTTGTTTTGACTAGTTCTATTTTAACATATATGAAAGTGGGGAGCTTTGGAATTTACTTGCTTTTTACTATGGGATAAGATAAACTTTTTACATGAAGATAAATCAATAGGGGGAGTCTGTCATGAGCAAGCAACATGATTATAGAACTGCTGCATATGACCAATTGAACCAAGATGCAGAGCGCATTTTACAACTTATCAAAGTTCAAATAGATAATTTAACGTTACCGCAGTGTCCATTATACGAAGAAGTATTGGATACACAGATGTATGGTTTACAGAAGGAAGTCAATTTTGCTGTAAATCTAGGGTTAGTGGATCAAGAAGACGGCAAGGCATTAATGTTACGTCTTGAGAAAGAATTATCAAAATTACACGAAGCATTTTTACGTATATAAAGTAACTGGGACAATGCGGTTCATTTCAATGACGATTGTCCCATTATCATGTGAGTCGTATAAATGCTATGAATTGGATGTTTTAAATCTATGAACCGAATAAAAAATTTTTTTCGATATATTTTGGGTACTTCTAAATATATCGATTTTCCGTTATTACTCACTTATATCGCACTCTGTTTAATTGGACTTACGATGGTATATAGTGCGAGTATGGTGCCTGCTACACGTGGGACATTAACTGGGGGTATTGCCGTATCGGGTACATACTTTTATATGCGACAGCTGATCTATGTCATCGTCGGGTTTGGTATTGTATTTTTTATGGCGTATATCATGGATATTCGTATTTTAAAGAACCGAAATGTCCAACAAGGTATGATGGCCGTCTTGCTACTCTTATTATTTGCGACGCTTGTTTTCGGTAGTGAGATCAATGGTTCTAAGAGTTGGTTGAACTTAGGATTTATGAATTTACAGGCATCTGAGTTACTCAAGGTAGGTATCATACTATATGTTCCCTATATCATTGATAGAAAGTGGGTACAAATACAACAGAATCCTAAAGTTGTCTATGGGCCACTGTTCTTTGTAGGCTTCATCATTGTACTCGTGTTATTCCAAAAAGACGTTGGACAAACGATGCTACTCACTGCCATATTAATTTGTATTTTTATTTATACTGGAATCGGTATGAAAAATATTTTGAGATTACTATCGGCACCTTTTTTAGGTTTGATCGTAGGGATCATCATTATTGTTGTTTTTCGAATCAATATATTACCCGCATATTTAACGGCACGCTTTAGTGCGTTAGAGAATCCGTTCAATTATGAATCAGGTATCGGTTATCACCTAGCCAATTCGTTATTAGCAATTGGGAATGGTGGATTGTTTGGCCGTGGACTAGGCAATAGTGTGATGAAGCTTGGCTACTTACCAGAGCCCCATACCGATTTTATTTTTGCGATTATTTGTGAAGAGCTTGGCTTTATCGGTGCATTAATCGTACTGATACTTATATATTCGATTGTTTATCGTGCGCTTGTGATGGCATCTCGTACAGATTCTTATTTCTATAAGTTAGTCTGTGTTGGGATTGCAAGTTATATTGGTATACAAGCTTTCGTCAACTTAGGTGGTATTTCTGGACTTATCCCACTGACAGGTGTGCCATTACCATTCATTAGTTTTGGTGGATCTTCTATGATGAGTTTAAGTATGGCGATGGGGCTACTACTCCTTGTCGGTAAACAAATTAAATATGAAGAAGCACGACAACGTTACTATGAAAAGCGACGTTAAGATAAATGATTAACACGATATTACAAAGGTTAAACTTTCGTAATGTCGTGTTTTTTCTTACTTTTTTAGTGTACGATAATTTATAAGAAGCTGAGTGATCAAGCAATTGAATGATAGTCAAATTTTTTTGACAATAGCACAGTTGCGTTTTAAAATATAGATATTGATTACCTGATGTTATTGATAAAGATAACAAAAACTTATCAAATAGATAATCATATTTAATCAACACTGGATAAGATGTGTTTAAAACGCTTTAAATAGGGGGCTGATAGCATGCAACATATTAAAAAAATCTTAGTTGCTAACCGTGGTGAAATTGCAATTCGTATTTTCAGAGCAGCAACAGAATTAGGGATTCAAACTGTCGCAATATATTCTAAAGAAGATATGCGTGCTTTACATCGTTATAAAGCAGATGAAGCTTATTTAGTAGGGGAAGATCTTGGACCTGCTGAATCATATTTAAATATCGAACGTATTATTCAAATTGCGAAAGAAGCAAATGTGGATGCCATTCATCCAGGTTACGGCTTTTTAAGTGAAAATATGCAGTTTGCGAAACGTTGTGCAGAAGAGGGCATTATTTTTGTTGGACCAGAACTTGAACATCTTGATATGTTTGGTGATAAGGTCAAAGCACGTACAACGGCGATACGTGCGAACTTACCAGTTATACCAGGGACGGATGGACCCGTAGCCAATATCGAAGCAGCAACAGCTTTTGCTGAGACAGCAGGCTATCCTTTAATGATCAAAGCGACGAGTGGCGGTGGCGGTAAAGGGATGCGTATCGTTCGAGATGCTTCTGAGCTGTCTGAAGCTTTTACTCGTGCAAAATCAGAAGCAGAGAAATCTTTTGGTAGCAGTGAGGTTTACATAGAGAAGTTTATCGATGAGCCAAAACATATCGAAGTTCAAGTGTTAGGAGACAAAGAAGGCAATATCATCCACCTATATGAACGTGATTGTTCTGTTCAACGACGCCATCAAAAAGTTGTTGAAGTGGCACCATCTGTTAGTTTATCCAAAACAATGCGTGAAGAGATTTGTCGTGCAGCTGTTGATTTGATGCAACAAATAGAATACGTAAATGCAGGAACAGTTGAATTTTTAGTGTCTGGTGATGATTACTATTTCATCGAAGTGAACCCACGTATTCAAGTTGAACATACGATTACAGAGATGATTACAGGTGTAGATATCGTTAAAACACAATTACTCATTGCTGATGGCGAACTGTTACATGGTGATCGTGTGGGATTACCACACCAAGCCGAAATACAGTCAATGGGATACGCGATTCAATGTCGTATTACAACAGAAGATCCAACTCAGGACTTCATGCCGGATACAGGACGCATTGTTGCCTACCGTTCAAGCGGAGGTTTCGGTGTACGTCTCGATGCAGGAGATGCTTTCCAAGGTGCTGAAATTTCACCATATTATGATTCGTTATTAGTGAAAATTTCAACACATGCTATCAGTTATAAAGAAGCACGTGAAAAAATGGCACGATCACTTCAGGAAATGCGCATTCGTGGTGTGAAAACGAATATTCCATTTTTATATAATGTGATTCAACATGCACAGTTTGCTTCGGGTGACTATTCAACGAAGTTTTTAGAAGAAGCACCTGAATTATTTGTCATTCAGCCGTCAAGAGACCGTGGAACAAAGACGTTGGAATATATCGGCAATGTGACAATCAATGGTTTTCCAAGTGTAGAGAAACGTCCGAAGCCACATTTTGAAGCCGCAGATGTACCAAAGGTGAAAGCGCAAGATATTGCACAATTACGTGGTACGAAGCAGTTGTTAGATGAACAAGGGCCTGCTGCTGTGGCACAATGGGTGAAAGCCCAAGATGAAGTGTTGATTACCGATACGACGTTTCGTGATGCGCATCAATCATTATTAGCAACACGTGTCCGGACACATGATTTGTTACAGATTGCGCCTGAAACAGCAAATGTCATGCAAAATAACTTTTCTCTTGAGTTATGGGGGGGTGCTACGTTTGATGTGGCATACAATTTCTTAAAAGAAAACCCTTGGGATCGCCTCAAATTATTAAGAAAAGCGATTCCGAATGTATTATTCCAAATGTTATTGCGTGCATCGAATGCGGTTGGTTATAAAAACTATCCAGATAATGTGATTCAAAAGTTTGTCTCAGAAAGTGCTAAAGCAGGCGTAGATGTATTCAGAATTTTTGATTCGTTGAACTGGGTAGAGCAGATGAAAGTAGCCAACGAAGCGGTACAGGAAGCAGGCAAAATATCAGAAGGAACAATTTGTTATACAGGTGATATTTTAGATACGACACGCTCGAATGTCTATACGTTAGAATATTATGTAGATTTGGCAAAAACATTGGAACGAGAAGGGTTCCATATGCTAGCTATTAAAGATATGGCAGGTCTCTTGAAACCACGAGCTGCATACGAATTAATCGGTGAGTTAAAGGCAGCAGTCGACTTACCAATCCACTTGCATACGCATGATACGAGTGGGAACGGCATTTTGACATATAACCAAGCGATTAATGCTGGTGTAGATGTGATTGATACGGCTGTGGCAGCAATGTCAGGTTTAACAAGTCAACCAAGCAGTAACTCGCTTTACTATGCGATGAGTGGTTTCTCACGTGATATTCGTATGGATATTGAAGGGCACGAACGCTTATCACACTATTGGGATGCCATCCGTCCATACTATCAAGACTTTGAAAGTGATATGAAGTCTCCGCATACAGAAATCTATCAACATGAGATGCCGGGTGGGCAGTACTCTAACTTACGCCAACAAGCAAAAAGCTTAGGCTTAGGCGAACGATTCGGTGAAGTCAAAGATATGTATAGACGTGTCAACTTATTATTTGGTGACATCGTTAAAGTAACCCCATCATCAAAGGTAGTAGGAGACATGGCACTGTATATGGTGCAAAATGATTTGGATGAAACACAAGTATTAACTGACGGACACAAGCTGGACTTTCCTGACTCAGTTGTTTCATTTTTCAAAGGTGAAATCGGTCAACCGGTGAATGGTTTCAATAAACAATTACAAGAAGTTATCTTGAAAGGCCAAAAGGCACTCACTGAACGTCCAGGTGAACATCTGGTGCCTGTTGATTTTGACCAATTGAAATTAGAACTTCAAGAAAAACAACAGCGTGAAGTGACAGAACAAGATGTGGTGAGTTATGCACTTTATCCGAAAGTCTATGAGCAATATATGCAGACGTTTGAACGATTCGGAGATGTATCATTATTAGATACGCCAACCTTCTTCTTTGGTATGCGTGAAAATGAGACAATTAAGATTGAAATAGACAAAGGCAAAGTATTAGTCATTACGTTACAAACAATCACACAACCAGATGATAATGGTATGCGTACAGTCTTTTTTGAAATGAACGGTCAGGCACGACGCATTCAAGTGAAAGATGAGAATATTCAATCGGTACACCTTGCTAAACCGAAAGCAGACAAAAATAATCCGAACCATATCGGTGCACAAATGCCAGGTACGGTTATTGATGTAAAAGTGACAGAACAAGATGTAGTGGAAGCAGGACAATCTTTAATTATTACTGAAGCCATGAAGATGGAGACAACTGTCCAAGCGCCATTTAAAGGGACGATTAAAGCAATACACGTACAAAATAATGAAAGTATTGAAACAGGAGATTTATTAATTGAAATAGAAAAGCTTGAAGGATAGAAGAAACCCGCTTGTCATGGTGTTGTGCATGACAAGCGGGTTTTAAAATTATTGTTCGCCACGATTAGATCTTAAAATGAGTAAGATGAAGTAGCTGATCAATCCGAAGAGTAACGTAATGAACAATGCGTGTAACAATGCAATGATAAGGTTTACTTCAGTGATGATTGATAAAGCACCAGTCGTAACTTGTAAAATAATCAAGATAAAGCTCGCTGTATAACCATAATGGATTGTACGATTATCTTGATAATTTTTTACAGCGTGAATATATGTTAATAAAATAATTGTGAAGGCAAGTATCGCCATAATACGGTGTGCGAGTTGTACCCAGTCATGAACACCGTGTGGGACAAGGTCACCAAATGGCAATGGCCAAGCGCCGTAAGCAAGACTTGACTCAGTATGACGTACGAGTGCACCAGTATAAATTGTGACATATACGATACCAGTCATAATGAATGTATAAATTTGTAAAGGTTTCTTAATATGCACGACATTCGCTTCATATTTTTGATCAAGATCGAAAATAATGAGTGTTAAAACAAATACAGATGCGAAACTGATGAGTGAGATACCAAAATGTAATGCTAAAACATAGTCATTTTGTTGCCACATAACAGCTGCAGCACCTACTAATGCTTGAACTAATAAGAAACCAACACTTATTTTACAAAGTGGTTTGACTTCACGAATGTGGCCGATATTCTTCCACGCCGTAATGACGAGCCAAGTTACAATTAAGAGAGACAAACCAGAGACAGCTCTATGACTCAATTCGATGATTGTTTCAATAGGAAGATTCTCAGGCAGTAATGCACCGTGACATAACGGCCAGTCTGATCCACAACCATCTTCTGAACCTGTTTTTGTAACGAGTGCGCCACCCAGCTGCACCCACATCATCATGAGTGTCGCTAATACTGATAACCACTTTAGGTTGCGCTTTTTAAACAATGCTAAACACCTCGATATATTTTTATTTTACAGGACGGCGGCCGGACGCATTGCTGTATGAAAATAGTTTACCGTCCTGTTAAGAATTCTTCTATATTATAGCAAAAAGCACTCTGTTATTGCGAAACAATTCATGATGAATTTTTGAATGTCGATAAAGTGTCACAAAAAATTCGGAATAAAGCTAGTCAATTATAGGACTTTCATATATCATTGGTATATATGACAAAAAAAGGGGGGTAAATCAATGTCGAAATCAGAAGTAGTTCCCGAAACTACTGGACGAATTTCATATAAAGAGCTTAAAGCAATCGTCAAGCTAGGACTCGTTCAAGGTAACTTAATTCCAGCATTTGCAGGTGGTTGGCTTGCAATTGTGATGACGAATCGATCGTTTTTATCATCAATTCCAGAATTGATTGTGATGATGATAGGATCTACGCTTGTGATGGGTGGTGCTTGTGCCATTAACAACTATTATGATCAAGATATCGATCAGTTAATGCCAAGTAAACAGAATCGACCGACGGTGAACGATCGCATATCAGACCGCAATCTCATTATGTTAAGTATGGGCATGATGATTTTCGGTGAATTGCTCTTATTTATGATTAATGTCCCAGCTGGCGTCATTGGTTTAGCTGGTATTGTTGGATACGTTTCATTCTATTCGATATGGTCTAAGAGACATACAACTTGGAATACCGTTGTAGGTAGCTTTCCGGGTGCCGTGCCACCACTCATTGGTTGGGTTGCAATAGATGGCCAATTAAGTGTGATGGCTTTAGCATTATTTGCAGTTGTATTTGCATGGCAACCCATTCACTTCTATGCGCTTGCTATTAAGCGCAGTGACGAATATCGTATTGCCAACATCCCAATGCTACCATCAGTAAAAGGATTTAATAGAACGCGAATCGGCATGTTTTTATGGTTGATCGTACTTTTACCACTACCATTTGTGATGCAAGAACTCGGTACGACGTTTGTTGTTTTAGCGACTTTACTCAACCTTGGATGGATTGGATTAGGGTTGACAAGTTTTAAAACTTCAACGGATGAATCAAAGTGGGCAACGAAAATGTTTGTCTATTCCTTGAACTACCTTGTTGTATTTTTTGCACTTGTCGTAGTGATATCATTAATAAAATGGATTTAAAAGACATATAAGCGAGGATGAGAAGATGAGCTTACCTATTTTACCTACTATTAGTACAACTTGCATCGTGATAAGTGCCATTCTTGTAGCAATCGGTTGGCGCCTTATTTGGAAACGTCAATTTGAACAGCATAAAAAAGTGATGTTGTGGGCAGCAGGTTTCGCTGTACTATTTTTTGCAATTTATGCCAGCCGTACGATTTTCATCGGTAATACCGCATTCGGTGGTCCAGATTCCGTACGCATCTATTATACATTTTTCTTGATTTTCCACATTATACTTGCAACAATCGGTGCAGTATTTGGCTTGATCCAAATTTTTACAGGTATCAAAGACAAATATGAAGTTCACCGTAAAACAGGCCCTATTGCCTCTGTTATTTGGTTCTTCACAGCCATTACAGGCGTAGCAGTGTATGTTCTGTTGTATGTTCTATATCCAGGTGGAGAAACAACATCATTAATCAAAGCGACATTTGGTTTATAATCGTTCGAACACAGCAGCTGGCTAACACATTGATTGTGATTAGTCAGCTTTTTTCGTTTAAAAATATTACGAAATGGCTATCTGAACAATATAAAAGTTGTCTCGTTACTATTTGAGCTAAAATGCGATACAATAGGATTCAACTAGTCAGTTTCTGCAAAGGAGTGTGCGATGAAACGTTTATTAATTAAAATAATAGGTGTACTCATATTAATCGGCTTTTTAGTTTATTTGTTTTATGCGCCTCGTTTGGAATTTGACGTCTTAGAAAACCCGAACAAAAAAGCTGAGCATCAATATGAAAAAGCTAAGCAACCAACACAATCTAATGTTTCGGAAAATCCAAAATTAGAGAAGGGGTTGGGGTTGCTTATCGGTAAGCCGATGTCAGATGTTACAAAGAAATATGGACAAGCTGACCGTGTCTATCACTATCTCAATGGCTACCGTACATATGTATTTAAAAGAGATCATGCATATATGCTTATTACAATTAAAGACAATGCGGTAAAATCAGCCTATATGACAGGAGCGAAAACAGAATCGCAAAGTGGTCCAATTAAGATTGGTGACAATGCGACTAATTTGTACAATGCATATTCGTTAACAACAGAACCACAATTTGATTTCAACAATAGACATTATCATTTTGAACTCTCTGATATAGATGTTAAGACACAGGCACTTATCCAATTTGATCAGGTTTTTGCACAAGTATTTATTGATCAACAAAGTAATAAAATCATGGGTGTTCGATATTTAGACAAAGAAGCATTGGTAGATATTAATCCATATTCCCATAACGAATCGGACGAAGGAAGTAGCTCACTACAAGAAATGCCAGCAAAGAGAAGTCCAGATCAAAATGCGAATCAACTATTAACACTGTATGAAGTGACAAACGAAATGCGAGCATTGCATCAACGTGATGCATTGGAAGTCAATACAACGCTTGAAAATGTGGCGACGGTCAATCTCTTCCAATCTGTTGATGATAGTTCAGCAGAATTTACGGAGAATAATTTGATCAGTCTTATTAATGAAACGCCGATCACATATCAGTCTATTTCACAAAATGTCGGTTATAACTTCAACGATGTCCCAACACTTGTAAATAGTTGGATGAACTCGGATACACATCGATCAAGATTACTTAGTGGAAAATACGATGAGATGGGTGGTAAAATAGACGACAATTACTTTTTACTAATCTTTTTAGAGCGAGGAGACGATCAAAATGATGTTTGACGAAGCGGTTGTCAATGTCTTAGATGAAACAGACGCATTAGCAGACATGATTCGTCAGTCAGATGTTTTTCAAAACTATCTGGAAGCGAAACGACAACTTGATCAAGACGAAGTTGCAAGCGCTTATTATCGTGCATTCATGAAGACGAAAGAAAGCTATGAAGAAGTACAACGCTTCGGTCGTTATCATCCTGACTATCAGGAAGTGATGCTCAAAACGAGACGTCAAAAACGAGCTTATGATACGCATGAGACAGTCGTGACATTTAAGCAATGCGAACACGATTTGCAGTTGTTGTTGGATGAAGTGGTGACTATTTTAGCCTCTAGTGTTTCTGAGCATGTTAAAGTAGATGCGGGTACGCCACTCTTCAATCAGGCAAGTTGTGGATGTGGTTCAGGCGGTGGTTGCCAATGTCATGCTTAATCATATAAGTAACAAAAAAACATTTAATACACTTACAAAGAGAGGGAACTGAGACATAGTGTTCAGTGCCCTCTCTTTTTACCAAATCATACAATAGATGGTTATTGCGTATAAAAACTTAAAAATTGTCTACCGATTGTCGGACGATCTGTTACTAATGTATGGACGCCCATATGAGCTAAGTCCACCATATGATCTACATTATTGACGCCATAAAAGCCAGGCGCAATATTTTGTTGATTTAGCCATGAGACGAGTTTTCGTTGTGTCAAAGGTATTCCTTTATAGGACGTTGGCATTTGGAATGTATCAGCTGTGCCTTGATAGAGATGACCTAAACCACTATAACATTTCAATATTCCTTCAGTGACTTCTGGTTGACTTGCACCAATCGCAATCTCACCTTTAACATCTAACACATGAAAACGTTCGATTTGTTCTTTGTAAAAACTTGTCACAAGTACACGTGATTCTGCATGATTGCGCTTGATAACTTCATATAAACGTTGTGCTGCAATCTGACCTTCATAGCTATCAGGATGGTCTTTAATATCGATATTGACGAGTTGATCAGGATAGCGCTGTAATAGGGCGTCCATCGTCATAATTTTTGCCTGTGGGTGCTTCTGGTATGACTTGTATCCATTAATGTCTATGAAATGGTAGCCAGCATCCAATTGTTGTAGTTCAGATAATGAATGATTCGCAACGAGTCCCGAACCATTCGTTGTACGATCAACTGTTGCATCATGAAACACAACAACTTGTTCGTCTTTTGTCAGTCGAATATCTGTTTCAAAACCTGTTAATCCCATTGCGACAGAGTGATCAAAGGCAAGCTCAGTTGATTCTGGGCGTTCTTGCATTCCACCTCGATGGCTAAAAATATAAGGTGCTTTACGTTGGAAAAATGGTTTTATATCACGTGTTTCGTTACTTTTATTCTTTTTTGTTATATACAGGGCGCCACTCAATAAACTTGCGATACCAATCATTGATCCTGTTAAGATACGTTGTGTTTTCGTCATAAAATCTCTCCCTAAAATCTGTCATAAAACAAATATTACTGCTTTTCTCTACACTTGAACTCATGGTACGATAAGAGATAGAGTGCGAGGTGAAAAAGTTGGAAATCGTACAACGAGAAAAACTCATTGTCTATTTAAAAAACATGAAACATGAACGTCATATTCGAAAATATGGCCATATTGTATACAGCAATAAACAACTAAAATATGTCTACATGTACGTTGATACTGAACGTGTTGATGAAATTGTAGACAAGCTCAATAAATTAAAATATGTGACAAATATTGTGGGCTCCCCATATAAAACTTTGAAAAAAGTTTATGATAAAGAAAAGCATGAAGAACTTAATTAACTATTCTAATGGGGGGATCCAGCGCTGCAATCGTAAAACGCTTTTTAGATAATTGAAATATAAATCCAACTCTGGATAGTCATTGGGTGCGTGCACATCGATGCCAACCATTTCAATATCATACGGCGTTGCGAAAGATTGAATCATTGTATATTTTTTATTGCCATCAGGGTACGGATAGTTCATTGCATCCAACATGATATAAATCGCTTGAAACTTTCGATTTGGTGTTGGTTGCATAATGATGGCGACCGACGAGCGCTGTTGTTTAGATTTTGGTGTGTGAAAAAACACAAGTTTTGCAATGCGTTCATGATTGTAATCAATCAATGCTTGGAATTCATACAAATCAGTTAGACCATTGCCTAATACGATAAAAGATTGTTGCATGGTTCAGCCTCCTTACTTTAGAGTATAGTAAAAATAAAATGAGATTGGAAGTGTCAGAGAATGCGTGTCATCGCAGGCAAGCATAAGAGTAAATCTTTAGAAACACTCGAAGGTCGTAATACACGTCCTACGATGGATAAAGTAAAAGAAGGTATCTTTAACAGCTTACAAAATATTGACGGACTTGGCTTAGATTTGTTTGGAGGAAGCGGTAGTCTTGGAATAGAAGCGTTATCACGTGGTATGGAAAAGGTCATTTTTGTCGACCAAAATAGTCGTGCAGTCAAGGTCATCCATAATAATTTGCAACGACTCGGATTAGAATCACAAGCCGAAGTATATCGCAATAATGCAGACCGTGCGCTCAAAGCATTAAGTAAACGTGAAATTCAATTCGATATCATCTTTCTTGATCCACCCTATGAAAAAGGATTAATTGATAAAGCACTTGAACAAATTCATGCATTTGATTTATTGAAAAACAATGGTATCATCGTGTGTGAGTTTAGCCATCGTGAAGATATTAAAACAGCTCCTTTTAAAGAACTGAAACGTTATCACTATGGTTTGACTGATACATGTATCTTACGAAAAGAGGAAAGTCATGGTTAACACAAAAGCGGTCATCCCAGGAAGTTTTGACCCGATTACGTACGGTCATATTGATATTATTGAGAGAAGTTCAGATCGATTCGATGAACTTCACGTCTGTGTCTTGCGAAATATGAAGAAGAGCGGGACATTCAGCGTGGAAGAACGCATTCAGATGATTCAAGATTCTGTGTCACATTTACCCAACGTTCACGTCCATTCCTTCAGTGGTCTACTCGTTGATTTTTGCGACAAAATAGGCGCAACTACAATTATTCGTGGACTGAGAGCAGTCAGTGACTTTGAATATGAACTGCGACTGACTTCAATGAACAAGAAGTTAAATAGTCGTGTTGAAACCTTATATATGATGAGTTCAACAGAGTATTCATTTATTAGCTCGAGTGTCGTAAAAGAAGTTGCGCAATACGATGCTAATATTTCTGAATTTGTACCGAAAAATGTAGAAAAGGCATTGCTTGCCAAGTTCCAACAATCTTAAAATGATTAAAAGTGTGATGTGATGAAAATACAATCATCACATCACACTTTATTATAGTTATCAATAAATACAGGTGTATTAAAGTCAGTTTGTGTTTGTCCGGTTAACACATTGTATATGTTTGTTGCTTTGATTTCATTTGTAAAAAATGAGACATTACTTTGATTGATATTTGTAATTATTTGGCGATCAGGTGCATTCTGCTTCAGCCATTTGAGATATGCTTGACCTTGTGCCGACATTGCAAGCACCCGTGCAGCATCGATCGTATGTGTGACATCATCTTTAACAATATTTAAAAGAACGTTCATCAGTACACGTTGAATATGCGTGTAAGTATAGCGCTTCGTCTTTAATTGCTGCATCAAATTATCATAAGACGTTGCACTTTGTATACATTTGATGAGACGGTGTTCAAAACCTTCACTCATTGTATAAATACGGCTGAGAGAACGAGCATCATGTTGAGATATTGTTAATTTCAAAAAGTCGAACAACCGTTGTTGATCATAGAAGGGCATATTGAAAAGATGATGGTTTACTTCGGGTACCATATCGTGCCATGTCGTGCTCCCCTTGATAAGGGATTCACGAATTGCAGACCCACTTGCAAATGTCTCATGATTAATATTTTGTTGATGATGTTGCGTATGCTGACGTTGAATGGTATAAGGAGTAATCGAGCTGTTTAATATTTGTAGTTGTTTTAGATAAGCAATTCCTAAAATATTGTTTGGTTCACGCATGATGTTGTTTTCTAATGATTCTGCTACAATTCGAGCATATGTTTTACCTTCTTTAATCGCTTGATGATAAGTAGCTGTGTTTTCAAACGATAATAATTGCGTTGCTGCTTGCTGCAAATGATCAATATTGCCATCTTCACTACCGAAACATAATGCGTCAGCCGACAAATATTCAGCCATCAGAACACCCATTTTGGCAAAATAGTCACTGGACGAAAGCGCGCCAATTAGTGGAAGTTCAATGACGAGATCAACCCCAGCAAGTGCCATGCGTGCACGTTGAAACTTATTAAACATTGCAGGCATGCCACGCATGACAAAATGACCGCTCATTATTGCAATTGTAATATCAGCTTGTGTCATTTTTTTTGCAGTTTGAGCATGGTATAAGTGACCGTTGTGAAATGGATTATATTCTGTGATTAAAGCAACACTTTTCATTTGCATTCTGTCCTCTCATATATCATTATGAGTATTGTACCAAAACTTGAGCATGTTAAGAAAAAATCTTGACAACTTGCCCAGCAAAAGTTAAAATAAATTTTGTGCTTGTTAGAGGTGAAGCCATATGAAATGGTCAATAACACAATTGAGAAAATACCAAGGACAACCTTTTAAATTTGATCAAACAATTGAATTTAATGATTTAGCACGTCAGCTAGATATTATTAACTTGTCAGAAGTACAAGTTGATGGTGTACTAAATGTTAAATCAACTGAAGTTGTAGCGGATATGCGCTTGCGCGGAACGTACACAATGCCTTGTGCACGTACGCTCGTTCCGGTTGAAGTTCCTTTCGACACAACAACGACAGAAGTGTTTGATTTAGATGGTTTGTACGAAGATGAGGACGATGAACATTATCATCTTGTCACAGATGGCATGATTGACTTACGCAGTATTGCGGAAGAGATCGTTATGCTTGAAAAACCAATGCGTGTTGTCGCTGAGAATAGCGATGAGATGCTGACTGGTGGTCGAGGTTGGGAAGTTATTGACGAAGATGATTTGGATAATGACCTATCTCAAGATGACTCAAAGGTGCAAGTCGATCCGAGGCTTCAAAAATTACAACAATTATACGATGAAAAATGATAACGCACACTAGCTTTTGCAGTAATGCGTCATAAGGAATCGAATAAAAGGGAGGATTAATCATGGCAGTACCAAAAAGAAGAACTTCTAAAACAAGAAAAAACAAACGTCGTACACACTTCAAATTAGCAGTACCAGGTATGCAAGAATGCCCAAGCTGTGGTGAATTAAAATTAGCTCACCGCGTATGCCCAAGCTGCGGTTCTTACAAAGGCGAAGAAGTCGTTTCTAAATAATAGAAAACACTTTTCGATATTTGAATAGCTGTTTTGTGTTTAAGACTCAAATCATACATGTTTACATGGTGACTTTGGGTCTTTTATTATATGGATAAAAATGACAGTATAGTACAGTTAAGTTATATGCTTATCTAAAAACATCTTTATACTGTTATTGGGAGAGGTCGATTATGGAAGAAATTACATCGATACAGAATGCAAAAATTAAAAATTATAATAAGTTAAAAAAGAAAAAAGAACGTGATAAACAAGGCCTTGCCATTATAGAGGGATTTCATCTAATTGAAGAAGCAGTTGCGAGTGGTATCGTCGTAGAACAGTTATTTATGATGGATCCTTCACGTGTTTCTGAAGATTTACAAAGTGCTGCGAAAGAATGTTACGTCATCAATCAAAAAGTCGCAGAAGCGTTATCTGGAACGGTGACACCACAAGGGATTTTTGCTGTGATTCAGAAAGGGACCGCAACGGCTGAACAAGCGAAACAAGTACTTATTTTGGATCGTATCCAAGATCCTGGGAATCTGGGGACGCTCATGCGTACTGCTGATGCAGCAGGATTAGATTTAGTTGTGTTAGCTAAAGGAACAGCAGATGTCTATCAAGAAAAAGTATTACGTGCGAGTCAAGGAAGCGTCTTTCACATTCCAACGATAGAAGTGGAAGATGTTGTTGAGTATGTTCAAAACTTTTCAGGTCCAGTCTATGGCACTGCATTAGAAGACGCAGTTTCTTATCACAATGTGCCATCAAAACAAGAATCATTTGCGCTTGTGTTAGGCAATGAAGGACAAGGTATGTCTGAACAGCTACTTGCTGCAACATCTCAAAATGTGACAATTCCAATCTATGGACAGGCAGAAAGTTTAAATGTAGCGATTGCAGCAGGGATACTCATGTTCCATTTAAAAGGTTGACCCATACATTTGAGATGTATATAATAGATTTGTTAATAATTAAACATGTGCTAATAAAAAGACGAAAACTATTATTGGAGTTTGTTCAGGGAAGGATGATTATGACTGAGAGTTGTCCTCAACTTACATAGTTTTGTTCACCTTTTTGGTTACTTAAAGAGATTTAAGTCGGGTGTTATGATCCGTTATCAACATATCTTCAGAGTGTATGCATGTTTTTATGCATAAAACTGGGTGGTACCACGGCAAGGCTTCGTCCCATATTTGAGGGGCGGAGTCTTTTTTTCGTAAAAGATATGTAATGGGTCTAAAGCAACATGGAATGAATGGATATAAGGAGGCATTGTAATGGTGCAAACAGATGAAATGACAACGATCAAACAGGATGCATTGGAAGCAGTTGAAAAAGCACAAGATGCACAAGCGTTACAAGCAGTGAAAGTACAGTACTTAGGGAAAAAAGGACTTGTTACTGGATTAATGAAACATATGAAAGATTTACCGAAAGAAGAAAAACCAGCGTACGGTCAAAAAGTGAATGAAGTGAGACAAGCGATTGAAGCGGCGATTGAAACACGTCAGGTGACTTTAAACGAAGCAGCTTTAAATGAACAATTGGCACAAGAATCAATTGATGTCACATTACCAGGACGAGCAGTTGCGAATGGTGCAGCACATCCACTTACAAGAACAATTGAGGAAATTGAAGACTTATTCTTAGGTTTGGGTTATGAGATTGTGACAGGTTATGAAGTGGAACAAGATTATTATAACTTTGAAGCATTAAACCTACCAAAATCACATCCAGCACGTGATATGCAAGATAGCTTCTATATCACTGAAGATATTTTAATGCGTACACATACCTCTCCAGTTCAAGCACGCACTTTGGAACAACGTAATGGTAAAGGACCAGTCAAAATCATCTGTCCAGGTAAAGTATATCGCCGTGACTCAGATGATGCGACACACAGTCACCAATTCACGCAAATTGAAGGACTTGTTGTCGATGAAAACATTAAAATGAGTGACTTAAAAGGGACACTTGAATTGCTTGCGAAGTCACTTTTCGGTGCAGACCGTGAAATCCGTCTACGTCCAAGCTACTTTCCATTTACAGAACCATCTGTTGAAGTCGATGTCTCTTGCTTCAAATGTAAAGGTAAAGGCTGTAACGTCTGCAAACAAACGGGTTGGATTGAGATTTTAGGCGCTGGTATGGTACATCCAAACGTCTTAGAAATGGCAGGATTCGACTCTAAGAAATACTCAGGATTCGCATTTGGTATGGGACCTGATCGTATTGCGATGTTGAAATACGGTATTGAAGATATTCGTCATTTCTATACAAATGATGTGAGATTCTTAAATCAATTTAAAGGTGTAGAAGATCGAGGTGAAACAACATGTTAATTTCTAAAGAATGGTTACAAGATTATGTGACAATTGATGCACCAATCGATGCATTGGCAGAGAGAATTACACGCACAGGGATTGAAGTCGATGAAGTGATCGATCTAACAGAAGGTATTAAAAACCTTGTTGTCGGTTATGTTGAAAGTATCGAGAAACATCCAGATGCAGATAAATTAAATATTTGCCAAGTGAATATTGGAGAAGAAGCGCCTGTACAAATCGTATGTGGTGCACCAAATGTTGATCAAGGTCAAACAGTTATCGTTGCAAAAGTCGGCGGACGTTTACCAGGTGGTATTAAGATTAAACGTGCCAAACTACGTGGCCAAGTATCAGAAGGTATGATTTGTTCATTACAAGAAATTGGTTTATCAGGTAATGTGGCACCAAAAGAATATGAAGCAGGCATTTATAACTTTGCAACGGCTGTTGAGCCAGGTACAAACGCACTTGAAGCATTGCATTTAGAAGATCAGTTAATGTCATTTGATCTGACGCCGAACCGTGCAGATGCATTAAGTATGATTGGTACAGCCTATGAGGTAGGGGCATTGTATAACTTACCAGTTCAACGTCCAACAGCAACACCAACAGAACAATCAACTCAAGCAAGTGATGAGTTAGCAGTTACAGTTGAAAATGAAGATAAAGTACCATATTACAGTGCGCGTATTGTTAAAAATGTAAAAATTGCACCATCTCCTGAATGGATGCAAGCACGTTTAATGAAAGCTGGCATTCGTCCAATTAACAATGTCGTGGATATTTCAAATTATATCTTATTAGAATATGGTCAACCATTGCATATGTTTGACCAAGAGCAAATCGGTTCAAAAGAAATTTTAGTACGTCAAGCACAAGCGGATGAGAAGATGACGACACTTGACGATCAAGAACGTATATTGCTTGCTTCAGATATCGTCATTACAAATGGACAAGCACCAATTGCATTAGGTGGTGTGATGGGCGGAGACTTCTCTGAGGTCACTGACAAGACACAAAATGTCGTTGTAGAAGGTGCCATTTTTGATTCAGCCTCAATTCGTCATACATCACGTCGTTTGAACCTACGCAGTGAAGCATCAAGTCGCTTTGAAAAAGGGATTGCGACAGAGTTTGTAGATGAAGCTGTGGATCGTGCATGCTATTTATTAGAAACACTTGCAGAAGGTAAAACACTAGCAGGTCGTGTTGCAAGTGGCGACTTAGGTGAATTTGTAACAGAAATCAATATTACAGTAGACCGTATTAACCAAACAATTGGCTTTGACTTACCAAAAGCAGAGATTGTTGCCATCTTTGAACAATTAGGCTTTGAAACAAAAGAAAATGGTGACACATTAACAGTACGTGTACCATCACGCCGTCGAGATATTACGATTGAAGCGGACTTAGTGGAAGAAGTGGCACGTATTTACGGCTATGACATTATTCCTTCTTCGTTACCAGTATTTGAAGAAGTGACAAGTGGTGCGCTTACAGATCGTCAACGTAAAACACGTGTCGTTCGTCATACACTAGAAGGTGCAGGACTTTCGCAAGCAATCACATACTCACTCGTTGATCAAGCGCGTGCAACAGCATTCACAACTGAACAACGTGATACGATTTCATTATTAATGCCAATGAGTGAAAGCTATGGAACATTACGTCAAAGCTTGATTCCACATTTAATTGACGCGACACAATACAACGTTGCTCGTAAAAATAATGATATTGCGCTTTATGAAATTGGTAATGTGTTCTTCGGAAAAGAAGATAGCGCTATGCCTGATGAAGTAGAATATTTAAGTGGTATTATGACAGGTGAATATACGGCGAATGCGTGGCAAGGTAAAAAAGAGGATGTTGATTTCTATCTTGCAAAAGGAATTGTAGATCGTGTTGCCGATAAATTAGCACTTTCATTTGATTATGAAGTAGGGCAAGTAGATGGATTACACCCTGGACGTACAGCTTTTGTTTCATTAAATAGTGAACGTATTGGCTTTATCGGTGAACTACACCCAAGCGTTGCGAAAGAATATGACCTTGGACGTACTTATGTATTTGAATTAAACTATGACCATATCATGAAACAAGCAGTTGGTTATATTAACTATCAGCCAATTCCACGTTTCCCTGGTGTGACACGTGATATCGCTCTCGTAGTAAATTCAGAAGTACAAGCAGCTGAATTAGTTTCCACAATTCGTGAAAATGGTGGTAAATTACTACAAGATGCCAAAGTATTCGATGTGTATGAAGGTGAGCATATGGAAGCAGGCAAAAAATCAGTAGCCATCCGTTTAGCATATTTAGATAAAGAACAAACGTTAACTGAAGAACAAGTTACAGAAGTTCACAGTAAAATCTTATCTGCACTTGAAGCAAAAGGTGCAACATTAAGAGGATAAATTAGAAAAGCCCGTTCATTAGACACTGACTCAAGTGTTTATTGAATGGGCTTTTTATGCTTACAACATTGAATAGACTTAATGAGTATGTTATATTATAAAAAAAGAGAGACATGCTGCAACATGTCTCTCAGAGCCCGTTAAAAAGACGGTGACTTTTCAATTTGATGGTAATAACCATTTCACCTACTTTGTCAAAAGTTGGGAATGGTTATTTTTTTTGACTATTAATTGAAACGACTACAATGCCAATGATTGTTAATACAACCATTAGCATTTCGTAATCAGTCATGTTGTTCCTTTCTGGGTGTTACAACTATAATCATAGGCATCACCCCTTTTAAAAGAGTTAGCCACCATCTATCCAACTTGCTCAGTTAGTATTCTACCACAATTAAGTTTTGATTTTAATTATATTTTACGCAGTTTTGTTAGGTGAGATGACTAAGTTGATTTAATTCATCGGGTCAAACTCATTAAGACGATAGGGTACTAAAATATATGAAAGCCCTGTTCAGCAGACACATACCCAAGTGTTTATCAAACGGCTCTTTATGCTTACAATATTGAATAGGCTGCATGAGTATGTTATATTATAAAAAAAGAGAGACATGTTGTAGCATGTCTCTCAGAGCCCGTTAAAAAGACGGTAGCTTTCTTTAGATTATATTAAACCATCTAATTACTCGCTAAAGTATATGTTAGATGATTATTTTTTATGGCTGTTTTGAGTCAATATTACTAGTCCAATGATTGTTAATACAACCATCAGCATTTCATAATCAGTCAATGTTATTCCTTTCTGGGAGTAACAACTATAACCATAGGCATCACCCCTTTTTCAAGAGATTAGCCACCATCTATCCAACTTGCTCCTTTAACATTCTATCATAATTAAATTTTGATTGTAATTATATTTTCCTATCTATCTTTATATCGTTTTTCCAATATCTTTAAAGCCTTCTCCCGATTTTTAAAGTCTTTTTTGGTAATACTGTCCACTTCATCAATACCATGTTTAGCCATGAGTTTTGCGGCAGCGACATCTACTTTGGGGCCAGCACCTTTTAGAATAGTTGTACGATACTGCTTGGAAAGGGCATCCATATGTTTGACAAATGCATATCGAGAAATAATACTTGCAGCAGCAATAGCAAGGGACTTAGATTCACCTTTTGTTTCATAACATGTTTTATTTTTCAAGGGAACATCACCTATTGCGTAACGTTCATATGTTGGTCTCGGTGTAAATTGATCAATGACGATATAGTCTAACGCTTTTGCATCAATTTTTTGTAATACATTTTTAATACATTCATTATGTAAAACAGCTTTCATTTTTACTTGCGACCAATTCATCGCTTTGCGTTCATTGTATTTTGGATTATCTAATACGAGCAATGAGTGGGGGAGAAACGTCACAAGTTGTTCAGCCAGTTCCACAATTTTAGTGTCTGTAAGCTTTTTAGAATCATCTACACCTAAAGCTTTTAAAACTTCGACATGCTCTTTAGAAACGTAACATGCGCAGACTGTGAGTGGGCCAAAGTAATCGCCACTCCCTGCTTCATCACTACCAATACAGCTATGTGTATTATAATTAATATTTGCACTGTGACTAGATGTATTTTTTGACTTTTTAGATGGTGATGGCGTCACTCTGCCTAGAAGTTCCATAGCCACTTTCTCATTATTGGCCCCTTGAAACATCGCTTTTTTTGAATTATATATACTAATGGTTACACCTTGATATTTAGAACGAAAAATCATACCAGGTGGATAGTTGCCACGAGCTGCTTTTAATTTCCCACGTAAAAAAATGACTTCTTCTGTGGATAGCTCCATTACAAGATTTGACATAGATTTCACCGCTTTCTAGTTGTATCCTTACAAATAGTAACATATATTAGGAAATTAAATGAACTAACAAGGAATCATACACAAAATAAATGAACTCGTGTATAATGTACCGTGATAACTAAATTTATTGACAATAGGCTAGGTGAATGTAGATGGGTGAGTTCAAAAACCGAATCAATGTAACGATAAATGACCAGCACTATACAATTGTTGGTGAAGATGATCCAGAACACATCCGCTATGTTGCGGATCTGGTAGATGGTAAAATCCGAGAGCTGGGTAGTCGCAATGCGGGACTAGACTCAGTGAGAAAGTCAGTTTTAACAGCAGTGAATGTTATGCATGAGTTAGTGTTGTTAGAAGAGGAGAATGCACGTCTTAGAGAAGAAATTCAACGATTAAAACATCGAGGTAAATAATATGTTTCTTCTCTTTGTTTGTATTGTGAGTCTGATTTTTATGATGGTCGGCTTTTATCGTGGTTTCATCGGAAGTGTGCTACATCTTAGTAGTACATTATTTGGAATATGGGTTGCCAAGCAGTATTATCAACCATTCAGTGACTATTTGCGCTTGTTTTTACCCTTTCCAAAAACATTGGCATATGATGCACATTACGTCTTTACGCTGCATCAACCAGAATTGCGATTTGATCGTGTATGTGGATTCATTTTTATACTACTCATCGTCAAAACGATGATATATATGGTTATAAGCAGTTTTGGTGTGTTACTCACTGGAAAACGACCGAATATCGTATCACGTGGGATAGGTGTTGGAATCAGCATAATCGCTGCGATTATCCTATTACACTTTGTTACATATATTGCCGTGTTAATTCCAGATACACAATTACAAACACATGTTGCAGAAACACAAATGGGTTATTGGTTTGTAATGAAAGTACCATTTTTATCACAAATGACATTGCATTTATAAACAGCAAATATTGAAAAATAAATCATTCGTTGCTGAATGATTTTAATAATGGAAATAGTGATCAATGACAGATACATCGTGTCATAATTGCTCGGGTGGGACGAGATGACATCTTTTAATGAAGGTGATGTCTGTCCCATTCCTTTTTAATGAGGTGGAAAAGTGTTGACGAAAAAAGATGTTATACGGTTATTAGAAGAAATTGCGATATATATGGAATTAAAAGGGGAAAATGCATTCAAAATTTCGGCATATAGAAAAGCAGCACAAAGTTTAGAAACGGATGAGCGTCCACTTGATCAAATTGATGATGTGACGACGTTAAAGAATATCGGCAAAGGTGTCGGTGAAGTGATTAATACGTACATTACAACACAGGAAACGCCTGTATTGGATGCGTTGAAAGAAGAAGTCCCGAATGGTCTTATTCCTTTGTTGAAAATCCCTGGACTTGGTAGTAAGCGAATTGCTCGTCTATATAAAGAATTGAATATTACAGATAAGGAATCATTCCAAGCTGCTTGTGAAGAAGGTAACGTGTCAGCTTTAAGTGGTTTCGGTAAAAAGACTGAAGAAAAGTATTTAGCAGCAGTGAAGGAATTAGGTGCTAAGAAAGACCGCTATCCAATCGATCAGATGATTGGTTTGAACCAGTTGATTACAGATTATTTGAGTCAGATTCCAGAAATTGAGCGCTTTGAAGTAGCAGGAAGCTTCCGTCGAATGAAAGAAATGAGTAAAGACTTAGATTATATAATTAGTACGGAAAATCCTTTAAAAGTACAAGAACAACTATTGGCGATACCACAATTGGTTGAAAAAGTAGCGGTAGGTGAAACGAAAGTATCAGTAACACTATCTTATGATGATGAAACAATCGGTGTAGACTTCCGTATGATTGAACCTGCCGCTTTTTACCATACACTTCAGCATTTTACAGGTTCTAAAGACCATAATATTCGCATTCGTCAACTTGCCAAAGCACGTGATGAAAAAGTCAGTGAGTATGGTATCGAACAAGCAGATGGTTCTTTATTGCAATTAGACAGTGAAGAAGCAATCTATGAACATTTCAATACACCGTGGATTATGCCAAGTATACGAGAAGACGGTTCTGAGTTTGATAAAGATTTGACAGGGATCATTCAGATGGAAGATATACGTGGAGATATTCATATGCATACAACTGCAAGTGATGGCGCATTTGGTTTGCGAGAAATGATTGAAGCGAATATTGCGAAAGGTTATGACTACATGTGCATTACTGATCATTCTCAAAGTTTACGTGTGGCCAATGGTTTGTCTGTTGAACGTTTATTAAAACAAAATGAAGAAATTCGTGCGTTGAATGCAGAGTATGATGAGATTGATATTTATTCAGGTATAGAAATGGACATTTTACCAGATGGCTCATTGGATTATGAAGATGATGTGTTGTCACAACTAGACTATGTGATTGCGGCGATTCATCAAAGTTTTAATCAAAGTGAAGCAGAGATTATGAAACGTATGGAGACAGCTTGCCGAAATCCATATGTTCGACATATTGCACATCCAACAGGTAGAATTATCGGTAAGCGTAAAGGTTATGAACCGAATATCGACGAACTCATTGCGCTCTGCCGTGAAACGGGGACAGTGTTAGAAATCAATGCTAACCCGAAACGTCTAGATTTGAGTGCGGATGTGCTACGTCAACACCCAGACTTGATGGTAACAATCAATACCGATGCCCACCATATCAATCATTTAAACTTTATGAAATATGGTGTTGCAACGGCACAAAAAGGATGGGTCAAACGTGAACATGTATTGAATGCGATGACACGTGAATCATTTAAGGCATTTGTCACACAACCTAAGCAGGGTAACTAGAGATTGAGGGGTTTTTAATGAAAACAAAAACTTTAGAGATATTAGAGTTTAATAAAGTGAAAGAAACAATCGAACAAGAAGCGGTCAGTGATCTTGGACGAGCAAAAGTTCAGGCACTTGTGCCGGCGACTGATTTTGATACAGTCACGTTTCAAATGGATGAAATGGATGAAGTAGGACAAATATACAATCAATATCGCATACCGAGTTTGAGTGGCTTATCTAGTGTTTCGGCCTATGTGAAGCGTGCACAAATTGGTGGTACGTTAAATGTGCTTGAACTGAATGCAATTAAGCGATTGATTCAAGTGCAAAATCAATTTAAGACGTTTTATAATCAACTTGTAGAAGATGAAGAAGGTGTTCATTACGAGATTTTAGATGGGCAAATGCAGAGACTTCCGATTTTGACACCGCTTTATCAGTCGATTCATCAGACGTGTGATACACATGATCTCTTTGATTCAGCGAGTACAGAACTTCAATCAATTCGCAGTCGTATTTCGAAGACGAATCAACGTGTGAAAGCACAGTTGGACCGCATTGTTAAGTCGACAGGGAACCAGAAGAAACTGTCTGATGCGATAGTAACGGTGAGAAATGAACGACATGTCATTCCAGTAAAAGCAGAATATCGACAGGATTTTAATGGGATTGTCCATGATCAATCTGCATCTGGTCAAACACTGTATATTGAACCGTCGTCGGTAGTAGAATTAAACAACCAAGTGTCTCGCTTGCGCAGTGAAGAAGCAACGGAAATCAATCGTATTTTGATGGCGTTGACTGCTGAAGTAGCAGTGGAAGCAGAAGGATGTTTCGTTGCAGAAGAGATTATGGGACATCTAGATTTCTTAATTGCGAAAGCGCGTTACGCTGCGAAAATTAAAGGAACGAAACCAACTTTCTCAGAAACACGCAAAGTGTATTTACCGAAAGCATTCCACCCGTTATTAGATAGAGAAACGGTTGTCGCCAATACGATTGAATTTGAAGATAATATTCAAACAGTCATTATTACGGGACCGAACACGGGTGGTAAAACGGTGACCTTAAAAACACTTGGCTTGATTATTGTAATGGCACAGTCAGGTTTGTTAATTCCAACATTGGATGGCAGTCAACTGAGTGTATTTGATAATGTCTTCTGCGATATTGGTGATGAACAATCGATTGAGCAATCATTATCGACGTTCTCTTCTCATATGAAGACAATTGTGGGTATTTTGGAAGAAGCCAATGCGAATAGTCTGATATTATTTGATGAGTTAGGTGCGGGCACAGACCCTAGTGAGGGTGCTGCATTAGCAATGAGTATTTTAGACCATGTCCAATCGCTTGGTTCATTAGTGATGGCAACAACACACTATCCAGAGTTAAAAGCATATAGTTACAATCGTGAAGGTGTGATGAATGCAAGTGTTGAATTTAACGTAGACACTTTGAGCCCTACCTATAAGTTGTTAATGGGTGTGCCAGGACGTTCAAATGCTTTTGAGATTTCAAAACGCTTAGGACTTGGTTTGAAAATCATTAATCATGCGAAGACGATGATTGGGCAAGATGAACAAGAAATTAATGAAATGATTGCTTCGTTAGAACACAATGCAAAACGAGTAGATGATCAGCGTATTGAATGGGAACGCCTCGTGCGTGAAGCAGAAACAATTCATCGTGATTTAACACAACAATACGAGAAGTATCAAAACTTTGAGTCTCGTTTAATGGAAGAAGCGAAGGAAAAGGCAAATCAGCATGTGAAAGCAGCAACACAAGAAGCGGATGATATTGTGAAGTCGTTACGGGACATGCGTGATCAAAAAGGTGCCGAAGTTAAAGAGCATGAGTTAATTGATAAGAAGAAACAACTCGAAAGTCAATATGAAGCGAAGTCAATCAAACAGGACGTGAAGAAGCAGCGTTGGGATGAGATTAAAGCGGGAGATGAAGTGAAGGTCTTATCATATGGCCAGAAAGGTGAAGTATTAGAACTACTTGATGACGATGAAGCAGTTGTCCAAATGGGTATTATCAAGATGAAGTTACCATTGAAAGACTTGGAGAAGAAAGAAAAGACGAAACAACAACCGAGCAAGATGGTGACACGTACGAATCGCTCAACGGTAAAAATGGAATTAGATCTACGTGGCTATCGATATGATGAAGCGATGGTCGCACTCGATCAATATTTGGATCAAGCTGTACTGAGTAATTATGAAGATGTCTATATTATTCACGGTAAAGGAACAGGCGCATTGCAAAAAGGTGTACAACAACATCTCAAACGTCATAAGAGTGTCGCTGACTTCCGCATGGGCATGCCTAGTGAAGGCGGATTCGGTGTGACGGTAGCAACATTACGCTAATGAGCATTAATAATGAAAGGCCACAATGGATTTGTTATAATTTGTTCATCATTAAAAACGAGGAGGCTATAACTTATGGCTATTATTGAAGCAACAGATGCAAAATTCGATCAACAAATAGAAGAAGGCGTTAAATTAGTAGATTTCTGGGCAACTTGGTGTGGACCTTGTAAAATGATTGCACCAGTATTAGAAGACTTAGCAGCAGACTACGAAGGTAAAGCAGACATCTTAAAGTTAGATGTAGACCAAAACCAAGCAACAGCTGCAAAATTTGAAGTAATGAGTATCCCAACATTAATCGTCTTCAAAGACGGTCAACCTGTTGACAAAGTTGTTGGATTCCAACCAAAAGAAAACTTAGCACAAGTTTTAGATAAACATTTATAAGAAATCCGATCATCTGTGTGATATAGATGAATCATACAAAGCCTATTCGTATATTTCTGCGAGTAGGCTTTTCAACGCATTATTTTCTATAACAATATTAAGAAATGTTTTGACTTGGGTATAGTGAAGTGGGGGCAAGCGAGGTGAATTCAGTTGAAAGATGTTAGATCAAGGATTAAACAGAAATTAAGTGTTTTACCGACCGAACCAGGTTGTTATTTGATGAAAGACCGTCAAGATCAAGTTATCTATGTCGGTAAGGCAAAGCGACTACGAAATCGTGTGAGATCTTATTTTACCGGCTCACATGATACGAAGACGACTCGACTCGTCAGCGAGATTGTAGACTTTGAATATATCGTTACATCAAGTGAGACGGAGTCTTTATTGTTAGAACTAAATTTAATAAAAAAATATCAACCGAGATACAATATTTTATTAAAAGATGGCAAAACGTATCCGTTTATCAAAATAACGAAAGAACGTCATCCGAAATTGATTGTCACACGTACCGTACGCAAAGGAAGCGGTAAATATTTCGGACCATATCCCAATGCATATTCCGCACATGAAACGAAAAAGTTACTTGATCGCATTTATCCATTTCGTAAATGTGATAAAATGCCGAATCGTCTCTGTTTGTATTATCATATCGGTCAATGTCTAGGGCCGTGTGTCTATCCTGTTGCGAACGAGGAATATGAACGCATGTCTCGTGAAATCTCAGACTTTCTAAATGGTGAAGATAAAACAATCTTGAAACATTTGGAAACACGTATGTTAGAAGCAAGTGAACAGATGGCATTTGAACAAGCGAAAGAATATCGTGACTTGATTCAGCACGTTCAAAACTTGACGAACAAACAGAAGGTCATTTCGACAGATCAAACAATTCGAGATGTGTTTGGTTATAGTGTAGATAAAGGTTGGATGTGTATCCAAGTGTTCTTCGTTCGACAAGGAAATCTTATTGAACGTGAAGCAACGATGTTCCCACTACAACAAACACCGGAAGAAGAATTTTATACGTTCATCGGTCAATTCTATCAAGTGAACCAGCACTTTTTACCAAAAGAAGTACATGTGCCGAAAGGTCTGGATATTGATATGATTCAGTCGGTTGTCGATACGACGATTTTGACGCCACAGCGTGGTCAAAAGAAACAATTGGTCGATTTGGCGAATAAAAACGCTCGTATCTCATTAGAAAATAAGTTTGAACTGATTGCACGAGATGAGTCAAGAACAATCCATGCAATTGATGAACTCGGTGAAGCAATGGGCATTCAAACACCCATTCGCATTGAAGCTTTTGACAACTCGAACATTCAAGGTGTCGACCCTGTCTCAGCGATGATAACCTTTGTTGACGGTAAACCTGATAAAAAAGGTTATCGCAAATATAAGGTGAAAACGGTAGAAGGTCCTGATGATTACAAAACGATGCGTGAAGTTGTGCGTAGACGATATACACGTGTGTTGAGTGAAGGACTTCCACTACCTGATTTAATTATCGTTGATGGTGGCAAAGGTCATATGTCAGGGGTTATCGATGTGTTAGAGAATGAACTTGGATTGGATATCCCGGTAGCAGGCCTTGCCAAAAACGATAAGCACCAAACAGCAGAACTTTTATATGGTAAAGAAGCGAATGTCATCCCACTCAAAAAAAACAGCCAAGCTTTCTATTTACTGCATCGAATTCAAGATGAGGTGCATCGATTTGCGATAACATTCCACCGTCAAACGAGACGTAAAACTGGCTTACAATCTGTACTCGATGAAGTTGAAGGTATTGGACCGAAACGCAAAGCCAATCTTCTACAAAAATTCGGTTCGATTAAAAAAATGCGAGAAGCAACTGTGGAAGAAATACAAGCGGCAGGTCTACCAAAACAGGCAGCAAACAACGTATATCAAGCACTTCACGAGTCTTCATGATAAATTTGGTGTGAGAATCATTCTCATACCCAAATTTGTCACAATTAGTGTTACAATAATAGTGAATTGATTTCTTTTTTTTAAACGTTGATGCAAACGTTTTCTAAAATAGGGCAAATATTAAAGAAATCAAAAACTAAAAAGTATCGCAGGGGGGACTTCCTTTGACACAATCAAAGAACCAATTCTACCTTAGACGTCTACACTCGTTATTAGGTGTTGTGCCATTAGGTGCTTTCTTATTAGTACATTTAATGGTGAACCATCAAGCGACTAAAGGGGTAGAGGCATTTAACAAAGCGGCAGGCTTTATGGACTCATTACCATTTTTGTACGCCTTAGAGATCATTATGATCTACATTCCAATTTTATACCATGCGGTGTACGGTATTCATATTGCATTTACTGCAAGTCACAATATCGGTCATTACTCATATACGCGTAACTGGTTATTCTTATTCCAACGCTTATCAGGTTTATTAACATTTATCTTCGTAATGGTGCATATGTGGCAAACACGTATCCAAAAATTATTTGGACATGAAGTAAACTTCGATATGATCCACGATATCGTAACGAACCCATTATGGTTGATTTTCTATATCGTTTGTATCATCGCAGTAGTCTTTCATTTTGCGAATGGCTTATGGTCATTCTTAGTGACATGGGGTATTTTGCAATCACCTAAGTCACAACGTATTTTTACATGGGTTTCATTAGCAATTTTCTTAGTAGTATCATACATCGGTGTAAGTGCGATCTTAGCGTTCTTATAAGCGGTTTAATCATTTCAGGGGAGTGACTATTTTATGGCAGAGAAGAAAATTATTGTTGTCGGTGGTGGCCTAGCGGGTCTCATGTCAACAATTAAAGCAGCAGAACAAGGTGCACATGTAGACTTGTTCTCAATTGTTCCAGTTAAACGCTCTCACTCAGTATGTGCGCAAGGCGGTATCAACGGGGCAGTTAATACAAAAGGTGAAGGTGACTCACCATGGATTCACTTTGATGACACAGTATACGGTGGGGACTTCTTAGCAGACCAACCGCCTGTACAAAAAATGACTGAAGCAGCACCTAAGATCATTCATTTACTAGATCGTATGGGTGTTATGTTCAACAGAACGAGTGAAGGGTTATTAGATTTCCGTCGTTTCGGCGGTACATTACATCATAGAACTGCATTCGCAGGTGCGACAACTGGACAACAATTATTATATGCGCTTGATGAACAAGTGCGTAGTTTTGAAGTCGATGGACTTGTGACAAAATATGAAGGATGGGAATTTTTAGGTGTTGTTAAAGACGACGACAATGCAGCACGTGGTATCGTAGCTCAGAACATCACAACATCTGAAATCAAATCATTCGGATCAGATGCCGTTATCATGGCGACGGGTGGTCCTGGTATTATCTTCGGTAAAACAACTAACTCTATGATCAACACAGGTTCAGCAGCATCTATCGTATACCAACAAGGTGTACAATATGCGAATGGTGAATTTATCCAAATCCATCCAACAGCGATTCCAGGTGACGACAAGTTACGTCTCATGTCTGAATCAGCACGTGGTGAAGGTGGACGTATTTGGACGTATAAAGATGGTAAACCATGGTACTTCTTAGAAGAGAAATATCCGGATTACGGTAACTTAGTACCACGTGATATCGCAACACGTGAAATCTTTGATGTCTGCGTGAACCAAAAGTTAGGTATCAATGGTGAAAACATGGTATACCTTGACTTATCACACAAAGATCCACATGAGCTAGATGTTAAGCTCGGCGGTATCATTGAAATTTATGAGAAGTTTACTGGGGATGACCCACGTAAAGTTCCAATGAAAATCTTCCCAGCAGTTCACTATTCAATGGGTGGCTTGTATGTAGACTACGATCAAATGACAAACATCGATGGCTTATTTGCAGCGGGTGAATGTGACTTCTCACAACACGGTGGTAACCGTCTCGGTGCGAACTCATTGTTATCAGCAATCTACGGTGGGACAGTAGCTGGTCCTAATGCTGTGAAGTACGTTCAAAACATTGGAAAATCATATGTTGATATGGATGATAGCTTATATCAACAACGTGTTGACGAAGAACAAGAACGTTTCGATAAGTTACTGAACATGAAAGGGACTGAAAATGCTTATAAGTTACACCGTGAACTCGGTGAAATCATGACAGCTAACGTAACTGTTGTACGTGATAACAAGCGTTTATTAGAAACTGATAAGAAGATCGTTGAGTTAATGCAACGCTATGAAGATATCGATATGGAAGATACTTCTAAATGGAGTAACCAAGCGGTATTCTTCACACGTCAATTGTGGAATATGCTTGTGTTAGCACGCGTTATTACGATTGGAGCATATAACCGTAACGAATCACGTGGTGCACACTACAAACCAGAATTCCCAAATCGTAACGATGAAGAGTGGTTAAAACACACATTGGCAGAATACAAAGGCCGACATGAAGCTCCAGCCTTTACGTATAAACCAGTAGATGTGAGCTTAATCCCACCTCGTAAACGTGACTACACAAGTAAGTCAAAAGGGGGTAAAAAATAATGCCTAGCACTAAAGAGCAAGTGTCAGAACAACAACCCAACAAAAATGCAAATAGAACGGTGAAATTGATCATCAAACGTCAAAAAGATGAAACGTCACAACCGTACGAAGAAACATTTGTTATTCCGTACCGTGACAACATGAACGTTATTGCTTGTTTGATGGAAATTCAACGTAATCCATACAATGACAAAGGGGAAAAAACAACACCAGTAACTTGGGACATGAACTGTCTAGAAGAAGTATGTGGTGCTTGTTCAATGGTTATCAATGGTCGTGCACGTCAATCATGTTCAGCAATCGTTGATCAACTTGAACAACCGATTCGTCTTGAACCAATGAGTACATTCCCAGTCATTCGTGACTTACAAGTTGACCGTACACGTATGTTTGACAACTTGAAACGTATGAAAGCATGGGTACCGATTGATGGTACGTATGACTTAGGTCCTGGACCACGTATGCCAGAGAAAAAACGTCAAACAGCATACGAATTATCAAAATGTATGACTTGTGGTGTATGTTTAGAAGTTTGTCCGAACGTGACACGCAACAATAGTTTCGTTGGTGCACAAGCAATCTCTCAAGTTCGTTTATTCAACTTACATCCAACAGGTTCAATGACGAAAGATGAGCGTTTGAATGCATTGATGGATATGGGTGGCTTGCAAGCATGTGGTAACTCACAAAACTGTGTACAAGCATGTCCTAAAGGTATTCCATTGACGACATCAATCGCAGCATTAAACAGAGAAACATCATTCCATATGTTCAAATCATTCTTTGGTTCTGATCATTTAGTGGACTAATCATATAAGATAGGGCTGGAACAGAATGCTGTTTCAGCTCTATTTTTATGTACAAAGATATAGTTCGTAGAAATCATTGAGTGTAAAATTTGAGTTTCTAGCAAATGCTTTGTTACACATGTTAAAATGGTCAGTAACAAACATAGAGAAGAGGTTGAAAGCCATGGAAAGACCAATCGGTGTCATGGACTCGGGTGTGGGTGGACTCACAGTCGCAAAAGAAATCATGCGACAACTTCCAAATGAAACAATCTACTATCTAGGAGATGTTGGTCGTTGCCCATACGGACCAAGAAGTGGGGAGGAGGTCAAAAAATTTACGATTCAAATGGCGGAATATCTCACAAAGTTCAACATAAAAATGTTAGTCATCGCATGTAATACAGCGACCGCAGTAGCGTTAAAACCACTTCAACAACAATTAAAAATACCAGTTATTGGTGTGATTGAACCAGGTGCAAGAACGGCCATTATGACAACGAATAATCAAAAAGTACTCGTACTTGGAACAGAAGGAACAATCAAATCAGAAGCGTATCGCCACCAGATCAATCGCATTAACCCGCATGTTGAAGTGAGTGGTGTTGCATGTCCTGGATTTGTACCACTTGTAGAAGAGATGAAATACAAAGATCCTACAATCACAAATATTATCATTCATCAAACATTGAAGCGTTGGCGTCAACATGATGCAGATACGGTTATTTTAGGTTGCACACACTATCCATTGCTATATCAGCCAATCTATGACTATTTCGATAAGCGTAAAGTTGTCATCTCATCAGGACTTGAAACAGCAAGAGAAGTAAGTGCGCTTTTGACATTTAGTCAGGGACATGCACACTATAATCCAGCACCACAGCATCGTTTCTTTGCGAATGGAGACGTGACACATATGACATACATTATTAAAGAATGGCTGAAGATAGATACAGAAGTTGAACAAATCACATTAAGTTAGGAGAACGTTCGATGAAGGAAATAGTAATCGCCACATCTAATCAAGGTAAAATTAATGATTTTAAAACAATTTTTAAAGAAGCGAAGGTCATTGGTATTAATGAATTAATCGCTGACTTTGATGTTGAAGAAACGGGTACAACATTTGAAGAGAATGCACGTTTGAAATCTGAAGCAGCAGCGAAAGCACTTGGAAAAACAGTTATTGCTGATGATAGTGGTTTAGAAGTTACGTCGTTAAACGGAGAACCCGGCATTTATTCCGCACGATATGCTGGAGAAGCGAAAGATGATGAAGCAAATATTGATAAAGTGTTAGAGAAGTTAGAAGGTCACGAAGACCGTACAGCCCGATTTGTCTGTGTGATTAGTTTGACAACAGCAGAAGGTGTGACTCATACATTTACAGGTAGAGTTGAAGGTGAAATCACTTTACAACGTACGGGAGAGAATGGTTTTGGTTATGATCCAGTCTTCTACGTACCTGATAAGCAAAAAACTATGGCACAACTGACAACATCAGAAAAGGCGGAAATCAGTCACAGACGTAAAGCAATCGATCAATTACAAGCATTTATTGAAAGTGAAGTGTAACGATGAAAAAGTGGATTCTAGTCAGTGATAATCATTCAGAAACAGGAATTTTATATGATATTTATCATCAACATGAAGATGCTGATGCATTCTTCCATCTGGGTGACTCAGAATTTAAATATTATGATACTGAGTTAAGTTTGTATCAACGTGTCAAAGGTAATATGGACTTTTACCCAGAATTTCCAGAAACACAAATAGCTACATCGGATGGGGACAGAATCTTTTTTACACATGGGCATCTTTTCGGTGTAAATGGATCAAGATTAACACTAGCACAACAAGCCAGTCAAAATGGGGCACGTTTTGCGTTTTATGGACATACACACGTTGCTCGCTATGAGTATATTAATGGTATACATGTCATCAATCCAGGCAGTATTTCACAATCGCGCAGTAATATAGAAGAGACTTATGCAGAAATTATTGAAGATAATAGAAGGTATCAACTGAACTTTCGAAATCGTCAACATCAGGTCATCAATCGCATGACATTGTAGTGGAAGATTAAAATTTAAATTCAAACTATAACAAGAGTGGGACACAAGCGTTACTATAATGCTTGATATCTCACTCTCTTTCATTTTTGAAATCAACGGTTCAAAGGTTGATGTTGTCGTAGTTACCGTTTTCTTGAATTATTTTACATTCCATCAATTTTATGATAATATTCATATGAATTAATTATGTAAATCACTAATTCATTCTACGTATATTTGTTGATAAAAGGAGGGATAGCATTGGACGATAAGAAGAATATCTTAGTAATCAAGTTATCAAAAGAACATGACGAGAGTGACAAAGCACTCAAAGACAGAGTAACAGGAAAATGGAAAATATCTCCTAAAAGATTAGATGACGTAGAATTTGTTGTCGTACTCATATTACAAGAGGTTGTTGCAACGTATCGTTTAGGTGACGAATTTAAATACAATCGTTCTACGGGCAGAGTAGAAGACTTAGAGCTAATAGAAGATGACACATATCAAAAGTATATTGGACAATTTGTAGACTATAAAACAAGTAATCCTGCTACGCTATCATCTGAAAGCAACTTGTTTGCACAATAGAAAATAAGAGAAATATAACGATTAATATTATAAAAATCAAAGTGTAATACTTAATGATCCTAGTTTTAAGGGTGGTTTCGTATTACACTTTTTTTGCGTTTTGTTAGAAATGATTTCGTTTAGACTCAAAGCATAAGTCAAGAGAATTGTGCACTACAAAAATTTTTCAAAAATAAGCATAAATTTGTTAAAGAGTAAAGTGATTTTAAGGTTATAGGTAAAACTCTCAAAGGGGTTTTTGTAAAAGTTCCTAAAATTGTCACAAAATACAAATTTGAGAAATACTATATTCTTGATTTCACATCTGTGATAATATAAAAATACAATGATATATTGAATGATTGAAAATGTAAATTAGATAATTAGTAATGAGGAAGAAGGATTAAGGAGTGGAGAATCATGAATAATTTACTAATTATAAAGTTGACGGGGGAAAAACCGAAAAATAAACAAGAAATAATAGAGCGTGCAAGTAGCGGTTGGAAAATATCACCTAAACGATTAAACGATGTAAAATACGTCGTTGTACTATATCAACAAATCGTTATCGCTACATATCAACTCGGTAAGATGTTGACATATAACAAAAATATCGCAAAAGTAACAAAATTAGATCTTACAGAAACAAAAGACTTGGATATTGTCGGTCAAGATGTTTCATATCCTACGAGCAACCCAGCAACGATCTCATCACTGGATAATTTATTTAAAAATAAATAATAGATAATTCAATAGGGGGTACATTTAATGAAAAGATTACTTACACTCGCATTATTCATGGTCGTATTATTAACAGCATGTGGAAACAAACTAGATGGAACATACGAAAACGATAAAGTAATGCTTGAAGCAAATGATGAAACAGAAAAAGTCGAATTAACATTTAAGTTAGAAAATACTGGTTTTTCTTTTTTTACTAAGGAAGATGTATCTTTTGAAGGAAAAATAGATAAAAAAGAAAATAAAATCATCATTCGTGAACAAGGCGAAGTATTCAAAATGGATTACAAAGTTGAAAAAGATAAAGTGAAGTTAGTCAGCCAAGAATTAGGGATTGAAGATGAACTTACAAAAGTAGAAGAGTAAATCTTCTATTTATGATAAACATAAAAGATTTAAGATAATGAACTATAACAATTTTTTGCTTAGTCATATCTATATAAATAATAAAACATACAAGGAAGGGGACATGTAAATGTCACAGAAATTATTTGTACGCACATTAATTACCGGTTTAGCAACATCAGCTTTATTAGCAGGGGGACATGCTGCAAAAGCTGCAGAAGAAACAGCGCCAGTTACAGACAATCAAGAACAACCTCAAACTTCAAATCAAACACAAGCAGATACACCTCAAACTGAAAATACATCATCTGACACAACAGATGAACCATCAACAACTACTGATGTAACAACACCAGAAGAAACACAACCTACAACAGATGCACCAGAAGAAACACCTATTGCTGAAGAACAACCGATACAAGATCAACCTGAACAGCCTAATACGGGAGAAGAGGATTTAGTTTCAGATACTAAACCAGCTGAAGTCTCAAAAGAAGAATTAAAACAGCAAGAAATTGAAAATGCTCAAAATAATTTAAATACTGCTAATCAACAAGTTAAAGCTGCACAAGATGATCGAGATAAAGCGGCTCAAGAAAAAGCTGCAGCTGATCAAAAATTAAAAACAGCACAATCTGTAAAAACAACATCAACGAAACAAGTGGATCAAAAAATTGTTGATGAAACTAAAAAATTAAACAACACAACATCTAAAGTTCAAACAACACAATCACAATTGAATAAAAAGCAAGCTGAAATTGATAAAAAAGAACAGCAAATTAAAAATTATAAACCTGAGGTAAGAGAAAAGGTTGTTCACACTTCTAACACGCCTGAAGAGGCAGAGAATCAACGTTATCACGACTGGGTAGAAGATGTGAAATACACTGGAACACCTCAAGTTGTAAAATTAAAAGCTCAACAAGGAAAGTACGTTCCAAATAACGAACGAATTGGCCAAATTTTTGTAGATTATCTTAACGAATTAAAACGCATTAATGGTTTGCCAGGTCATGTAACATTATCAACTAACCCTGCCGTGCAAGCTTTCTCTCAAGCCCGAGCAGATGAATCAGCTGCTAATTACCGAAGCCATTACACTGAGTTACCAGATAGAAATAAATATCAAGGTGCAGAAAATTTAGCTCGTCATTATGCGTATGAATCAAAACCTGTATCTGATGAAGAAGTTGCTTATACGATGTTATTAGCTTGGTTCTCAGATTATAATAACGCTAAAAAAGGATATGGTCATCGTACAAACCTTTTAGGTGTTGACGGTGAAATTGGCTTCGCAACTGTGAGATATGGAGGAGAAGAAGACGGAATTTATACTCTACTCTCAGTTATGAACTCTCAAGGTTGGGATAGAGAAAATGTTTATAGTAAAGTAACAGAAACTCAAGTTGGAGATAAATTACAATATCGTTTAGATGGTAAAGAAGTTTATTTCGTACCTAAGAAAGTATTCCAATATATTACAACAGAAACAATTGACAAATCTGGTGATATTAAAGCTGAGTTAAATAAATTAAATAAAGAAAAAGCAAACTTAGAATCTGAACTTAAAAATTATAACAATGAAATTTCAAAAATTAAGAAAACAATTGCTAATTTGCAAGAACAACGTAAATTAATTAACGCAAATAATGCTACTCAGCAAAAAGCAATGAGTGATGCAAAAGCGTTAGTTGCTAAAAATACGAAAGCATTAGCTGCTGCAGAAAAGAAACTTGCAGATGCTAAAAAAAATAAAGCAGCTGCACAAAAAGCATTGGACGAATTAACAAAAGTTGATGAACCGACACAACCTTCTGATACAACGAAACCAACAGAAAAACCAACAATGCCGTCAAAACCAACGTCTGAAAAGCCAAAAGATAATGTTAAACCAGGAGAAACAACACAACCTGGAACAAATACACCAACTGAAACAAAACCAGTAGTTGTTCCAAAAGAAGAAAAACCTACTATGGATAAAAAATTAGGTACAACAGAGACGTCATCAAAAGGAATCCAAGTCACATTGCCATCAGGTGAAAAAGTGACAATTTCGAAGAAAACAGTTGGCACTACATTGATTGCAGAGCCAATGGGTAATATGCCAGTTACTACACAACTAAAAGCAACAATGACATCAAGCAATGGACAAGCACCAAAGGCTATGAACTTATCAAAAGGTAATGATAAATCTGATGACAATATGCAGATGTTACCTAATACAGGTCAAGAACAAAAAACAGGAATCTTTGCAGGACTTGCAGCATTATTAGCAGGCATTGCGACATACTTTGGTTTCCGTCGTAAATCATCACAAAAATAATTAAAATATTAGAATGGGACATGACTTTCTAGAAAATGAACAGTAATTGAACGAGATAATTGATTTCGTTTATAATTAGCACAAATCTATTAGATTGTACTTACTGTATCTATCACAATATAGTTAGTTATGTTCCATTTTATCTTTAAAGAACCTAGTGTATTATTTGCGATTAACGGGAGGGTATTTTATGACTGATAAGGTATTAAAAAGTGAAGAAATTACTGAAGTAATTGAATCGCTTAATGAATCAACTGAAAAAGAGTTTGAAGAAAAGATTTTATCTAAAGCATTGTTAGATAAAGAAGCATTTTCAAATCAATATAATCCATGGCAAAAAGAAGCAGGTCAAAAATTGATTGGTAACTTCAGTCGAATTATTAATGAATTGCCACTTGAAGATGGTGATGAAAATGCAGAAACATTTTCATGGTTAGACTATGATGAAGAGATGTCTCATATTATCCCTAAAAAAAGTATGGATAAACATAATAGAAAATTGCGATATGCTATTCCTAATCACGTTCAAGGGAATATTGAAGAAGCTAATTTGTTTTTGTGTTTAACAAATCCAAATATTGCTGATAAATTTGATGTAAAAGGACGAAAATACAATAGAAATATTTTAGATTTTCATCAAGCATTCAGAAAATATGTTACTAAGGATGGACGAGTTTTTGAAAATCCCGATCCAAGTTCACATCTTGAAAATTTTCAATCAAGTGACAATAGTGAAACACAAAAACTTGTTTTGCAACATATTTTTAATGATGAAAAGTCTGAAGTTGAAGATGAAATTGAAAGTTTATTAAAAAATGATAGAGATAATGAGGAGGTTATTTCAGACTTAAAGGATAAACTAAAAAATTATTATTACACCAAGCAATACTTTAGAAAAATACTCCACGAAAAAGAGTTTAATGGTTTAATTGACTACATCATCGAGTATGTAGAGAATAATGATAGAGATAGCGTCAAAGATTATTTTAAAAATATAAAAACATGTAACCTAGAAAGTTTTCCTTTTCGATCTACAATGCCTGACATAAAGAAAAATGGGAAAGGAATTGGAAATAACATTTTAAGTACACAAAATGATGTGATTCTATTTAGTGCACGCATTATTATACGCCGTATAGCCTTATATATTCAAAACGCAAAACAAGAGTCAGAAAAACCATCATTTATTTTTAGAAGATTTAATGATTCTTGGAGACAATCAATTATAGAAGTATTAAAAAAAGATTATTTATTTTCAAATGATGAAGTTGAAATCGTTTTGGCTTATTTAAGAAAATATTATTTCTATACATTTCTGTCAATAGATACTGATAATTCACAAAGTAGTGGTGGTGTGTCTGAAGGCAATGTATACCATTTCACAACTAAAAAAGGTAAAGTTACAGAAGAACCTATTGGTGTAGAAGGTCTAAAATACTTCAGAGAGATGATATTACCAGAACAAAAGTAAGCCTCTTTTTGTAAATTATTTATACAAGTTTAAAATTGTCATCTTAAACAAACATTAGAGAAAGATCTCATGAATTGGGGTCTTTCTTTGCTGATATAGGATGCAGTTCTAATTTATCTTTATAAAGTAATGAGAAGTCATGTTTAAAAGTATAGAATGACTTAATAAAAATAGAAACTATATTTATATTGAAGTGAGTGTGTGCTAAAATAAAAATGTCAAAATTTGTGTGAATGATAGGATTTAATTCAATCGTATTCGACAACATGTTTTTAAATCATTCTATTAAACAATTTATTCTAATGATTTTTCCAGTCGACTGTTAGAGAGAGAAATGTAAGTTGGTTGTTAAAAATAAACTCTCAATCGAAGGGAGACATGTCAATGTCGCAAAAATTATTTGTAAGAACGTTAATTACTGGTTTAGCTACTTCGGCCGTATTAGCAGGGGGTCACGCTGCTAAAGCTGCAGAAGAAATTGCTCCTGTCACAGAAGGTCAAGAACAACCACAAACTTCAGATCAACCACAACCAGATATACCTCAAGCTGAGCCTACAACATCCGAAACAACTGATGATAAACCTACTCAACCAGAATCCACAGAAACTCCCACATCAGAAAAACCACAACATACAACTGAAGCACCTCAAAATCCAACTATTACAGAAGAACAACCTAAACACCTAAATACGGATGAATTAGCTTCAAATTTTAAACGTACTGAAGTGTCAAAAAAAGAATTGAAAAAACAAGAAACTGAAGATGCTAAAAATGATTTGAATACAGCTAATCAACAAGTAAAATCAGCTCAAGAAGAAAGAGATAAAGCAGTTCATGATAAAGTGGTAGCAGAGCAGCAATTAAAAGCTGCGCAATCAGTGAAAACAACGTCAACGAAACAAGTGGATCAAAAAATTGCTGATAACACAAAGAACTTAAATGATATAAAATCGAAAGCTCAAATAACGCAATCGCAATTAGATCAAAAAACATCTGAAGTTAATAACAAAGAACAAGAACTTAAAAAATACAAACCGACAGTTAAAGTTACCAAATCATATACAAATGATTCGGTAAAATATGTAGAAGAACATCGATTTAATGAATGGACTGAAGATGTAGTTTACTCTGGGACACCTAAAACAGTGACATTAAAAGAGCCTAAAGGTAAATATGTGCCGAATGTGCAACGTGTTGGGAAGTTTGTTGAACAATACATTAACGAAATTAAACGCATTAATGGTTTATCAGGAAAAGTAAAATTTACCACTAACAAAGAATTGCAAAAATACTCAATGGATCGAGCAAAAGAGATTATTACAAATCAAGTGCTTTCTCACGACACAAACTTACCGAATAGTGATCGATTACAAGGCACTGAGAATGCGGGGTACAAGTTTGACACACAAAGTTTGTTGATTTCAGATGAAGAACTTGCTTACAGTATTGTGTTGAGTTGGTTTGCTGAATATAACAATCTTTTTAAAAACTACTGGCATAGAACAAATATGATTCAACATAATAATGATTTTGGTTTAGGTCTTGTGAGTGATACTTTTCATGGGGATCAGGTATTTATGTACGTTTATAATACATCAGGCATGGGTTATGAAGACTTTTATAAACCTGTCGAAACAGAAATGCCAGATGGTAAAGTAACATATCGTATTGATGGGAAAAAGATTAAGTTCTTACCTAAAACGTTATTCAAATATGTTCGTGAAGAAGTGGTGGATCATTCAGGCGAATTAAAAACTGAACTTGCACAGTTGAAGAAGGAGAAAGCAGCCTTAGATTCTAAAGTGAGCCATTATAATAATGAAATGACTTATATTGAAACAATCATCAGTAAATTAAAACAACAACGTCAGCATATTACATCAAGTAACGCAACACAACAAAAAGCTATTAGTGATGCAAAAGCGTTAGTTGCTAAAAATACGAAAGCATTAGCTGCTGCTGAAAAGAAACTTGCTGATGCTAAGAAGCATAAAGCAGCTGCTCAAAAAGCATTGGAAGACTTAACAAAAGTTGAAAAACCAGCTAAGCCATCAGAACCAGTTAAACCGACAACATCAAAACCAGTTAAGCCATCAAAACCAGTTAAACCAACAACGTCAAAGCTAGTTAAGGTTAATAGTAAAAAAACAATTAAAGTTAAAATGAATCAACATAAACCGAGTGCTAATGCACCAAGTAAGACTAAAGCAGGTGTAACATCAAAAGGCGATAAACTAAATCATGTGGTTAAAGTAAATAAGTTTGAAGTACCATCAAAAGGAATTCAAGTGATATTACCAACAGGTGACCAAGTGACAATTCCGAAAAAAACAGTTAGAAATAACTTAACTGCTAAGCCAATTGATAATGTAGTAGGTACAACGCAATTAAAAACGGAAAGGCTTTCAAATACTACGCTAGCAAATAAAAACACATCACATAATAAGGTGAAGGTTTTACCAAATACAGGTCAAGAACAAGAAACAAAGATGTTCACAGGACTTTTAACTATGTTAATGGGGATTTTCACATTACGTGCTTTCCGACGTAATTCAATTGAAAAATAACAAAAAAGATCTCAGGCTTTTATAACCTGGGATCTTTTCACTAGCTTAGTTTTTATATAAATTAATACTCAACGTATTTTTAACAGGCTAGAAAGAAAGCAAAAAGAAGCAAGTATCGCTGAATCTAAAAGCAGAACCTTTCGAAACTACTGCTTAGGGATTACGACAATTGCTTCAATAATCAAAAGTTGGTTGTGAATTTAATTCTCTTCCACTATTTTATTATAATAAGGGGTGATTCGAATGACAAATTTAACTAAAACGAAGGTTAAAATTATCTTAAACTATGCAATAGGTATAGCCGCACTGATATTTACATTTTATATCATTTTTAAATATTCCATTAGTCTGTTTATGTGAAAAACTTAATTGAATCAGATTTATCTGCCTATAAAATAAGTAAACAAGCAAATGTAGACTTAGCCAATATTAGAAAATAAGACATGGTGAAATAAAAGTAGAGTAACTAAGCTTTAATACTGCCGAAAACCTTTATAATTACCAAAAGCAGCTGGAAGATAAGTAACCAAACCCCACTCATTAATTTGGATGGGGTTAATTATACAAGTTTGGGTCCCTAAAAAGTCCCTGAAAATTAGTGAGATATGGCATGTAATTATAAACAAAATAAAGAAGAACCCCGTAGATACGGGATTCTTAAAATTGAAATGTCTTTAAATTTCTATAATTAACGTCCTGGGAGGGATTCGAACCCCCGACCGATGGCTTAGAAGGCCATTGCTCTATCCAGCTGAGCTACCAGGACTTTTTAACACAAAACTTATTATAACCAAGTCTGTTGAATAAAGCAACAGATTACTAGGGAATTTTCTTTCCATTTAACTTATATGTAGAAATTTTACATCACACAAAATATGTGGGGAGTTCAGTGACTACAAGGGCATGCATTATATAGTTATTATATATAATTTGAAGCATCTTTCTAACATCAAAAAACGCTGAGACATCACGGACATGTCTCAGCGCTAGGTCAATATCTTATTTCGCAAATGTGTCTACCAAGCCTTTGATTAATTTCACAATACCTAGAATGATACTCGCCCAAGTCATGATAGCGACCTCCTCTTTCTGAATTTAATGCTAGTTTAACGGATTTGTTTAAATGAATGTGATGTTTTGCGTAACTCACTAGAATGTATGCATATCTGTACAGTTGCGCTTAATTATTTACAGTCAGGCATGCCTAAGTGTCGTAACTGCATGATGACTCATAAAAGAATCTCTATATGTCGCTATTTTTAACAGTTAGGCAACGTAACTGTTAAAATTGACCGCTGATTCAACACTTAAGCATGAAATTTGACGAGTTGGGGAAAAATGACCTGATACTGTAAAAGATGAGATATAGTGTAATTAACAAAACGAAGTCATCAAACAAAACGGCTTGGTTTTGAAATAGTCTTATTTAAGGAGTGTACATATTTATGTCAGAAATTATTAATGCAATCAAGGATACGGTACAAGCAGGATTAGATCAAGACTGGGTAACAATGGGAACAGGTATTGCGGATATCGTTGCACAAGGTATTGGTCTTATCTCTGGTTTCTTTGGCTAAGTTTCAGTTGAATTCATATTGTCGAATCCTAAACTGAAGTAGTATTATCAGACGGTGACATAGCTGGCATCGTCGTAGTAGAAAAGTGTTAAGTATTAGTGAGATTTTTGTCTAAATGAACATAAAAAGGGGCTAGGAATACACGGAAATGTATTTCTAGCCTTTTCCCGTTTTACGACTAAAACACCACATATAAACACAGGAGTGTGTCATATGTGGTGTAAGTGATTAATTATTTTTGGGTGACCAGACGAGAATATCGTGTCCGTCATCATTTTGTGCCTCTAAGTCCTCAAAACCATTTTTCACGAAGAAACTTTTCGATTCAAAGCGAGCGATAGCCTTGATTGGATGACCGAATGATTTCGCAAATTCGAGTAGGTCAGCACCATAGCCTTTACCCCAATATGGTTTCAGTACTTCTACTTTCCAGATAACGAGATAGTCATCGTATTCTGGGAAATAAGTTTCTTCAACTTCTCCTTTGCGATAAAGTGCCATTCTTGCCACAAGTTTTTCACCGACAAAGATGCCGTAAAATGGTGAATCAGAACTTGCATCAATCATTTCTCCATGTAATTCATCTACTAAGTATAAGTCCTTATTACCAAAGTTTTCACGGAATGCTGCAAATAATTCTTCTGTTTTATAGTTGATATCAAGATGTGTTACTTTTGCCATAGGATGACCCCCTCTGTTGACTTTCTTCTATTATAACGCAATTCTGAAAGTTATTGAAGTAAGCCGTAAAATTGTCAGACAGACATGTAACGATTATACTGGTAATGATTACAGTATAAGGAGATACGAGCATGGATTGTTTAAATATCACGATGAAGGAAAATGATTCATTTATTAAGGAATATACGAATCACAATGCGGACATCCTACAATTTTTCACATATGACCCGAATAAAACAGAAAGCTATAAAAAACGTATGGCATATCGCAATAATGGACGTGAACAGGCAGTTGCGGCGGTTGTGCGTGAATATATGTCTGACTTAGCGTTGACGCAATCACAGTTGGATAACATTACAGCGCTATCTGAAGGTGCGAAGGTTGTTGTTGGGGGACAACAAGCTGGATTGTTTACGGGGCCGCTTTATACATTTCATAAAATTTTATCGATATTAACGAAAGCGGATGAATTATCATCAGAATATAATGAGCGTGTTGTACCAATATTCTGGATTGCTGGTGAAGATCATGACTTTGATGAAGTGGATCATACGTATGTAATGAATCAGCGTTCAGGACAACTTAATAAGGTCAAATATCATACGATGACACCACCGGAAACGACGGTTTCTCGTTATACTCCGGACCGTGAAGCATTACATCATGCACTCGTTCAGTTCTTTGAATCGATGCCTGAAACAGTGCATTCAAAACGATTATTTGATCAAGTTGATAATATGATTCAACAGTCAACGACATGGCTAGATGTTTTCAAACAAATGATACAACTGTGTTTTGGAGAACGTGGTATTTTATTAATCGATGCACAAGACACGCAATTGAGAAGTATTGAAAAGCCATTATTTAAAGATATTATTCAGCGCCATGCATCGGTAGACCAAGCTTTCCGTGATGTACAACGTAAGACGACTGAAGCGGGGTTGACAGCGATGATTCAGACAGATACGAATGTGCATCTGTTCTTGCACGAAGATGATCAACGACAATTGCTCACATATGCTGATGGTGTCTTCAAGTTGAGTAAGAGCGAGAACACATATTCAATGGAAGCGTTGATTGCACTCTTGGATGAATCGCCGGAACGTTTTTCTAATAATGTGGTGACACGTCCACTTATGCAAGAGTGGCTGTTTAATACGGTAGCTTTTGTAGGGGGACCAAGTGAGATTAAATATTGGGCAGAGTTACAAGGTGTCTTTGAGCTATTTGATGTTCAGATGCCGATTGTATTACCACGTATGAGAATGACTTATTTGACATCAAGTACTGAGAAGTTACTCAAAAAATATGATTTGACATTGGAAGAAGTAATGGAAACAGGAACACAACCAGCACGTGAGCGCTTTATTCGTGCGAACGCATCTGAAGTTGTACTTGCACAAATTGAAGCAATGCAAGATCAGCATCAAGCTTTCTATGAAACATTAACGCAAGAGATGTCTGATACAGAAGATAACAAGAATCTAGTGAAGAAAAATCAAGAAATTCAAATGTATCAATTAGATTTTCTGAAATCTCGTTATTTAAATAATATTGCACGAGAAAATGAAATTAGTATGCGTCATTTTGAAGTGTTGACGCAAACACTTCATCCAATGGGAGGATTACAAGAACGTGTTTGGAATCCACTACAAATTTTGAATGAAAATGGGTTAGATGTGTATGCATCCACCACTTTCCCTCCACTTCACTACACTTTTGATCAAATCATTATAAAACTCTAGATATACCAACCTTTTGAGGGTGATTCGCTAAATGCGATTCACCCTCTTTTTTGGTTTTTTAGATAAATTTTGACGATTTTTACAGAATTAGTGGTGGATAGTGGTGAGATGTGGTAAATTATAAATAAGGTGAGGTGAGAAGAAATGTTCATGGGCGAATATGAAAATAAGCTTGATGTTAAAGGGCGAATGATTGTTCCGTCTAAGTTTCGTTATGACTTAAATGAACGTTTCATTATCACTCGTGGCCTTGATAAATGCTTGTTTGGTTACACACTTGAAGAATGGCGAACGATAGAAGACAAAATGAAAACCTTACCTATGACAAAACGTGATGCACGTAAATTTATGCGCATGTTCTTCTCGGGAGCTGTTGAAGTGGAAATTGACAAGCAAGGACGTATTAATATTCCAGCGAAATTACGCGAATATGCCAATCTTGATAAGGAATGTACTGTTATTGGTGTTTCTAATCGCATCGAGATTTGGGATCGAGCGATTTGGAATGATTTTTACGATGAATCTGAAGAGAATTTTGAAGAAATCGCAGAAGATTTAATTGATTTTGATTTTTAATACAACGGAGGTTTTGGCGTGTTTCATCATATTAGCGTTTTACTTAAAGAAACAGTCGATCAACTAAATATCAAAGAAGATGGTGTCTATATTGACTGTACGCTAGGTGGTGCCGGACACTCGCAATACCTTTTGAGTCAACTGTCTGATAAAGGGCGTTTAATCGCAATCGATCAAGATACAACAGCCATAGAACATGCGAAAGACAAGTTGCAAGATCACTTAGACAAAGTGACTTTTGTGCACAGCAATTTTAGACATTTAAATCAAATTTTAGCTGATTTAGAGATAGAAAAAGTCGACGGTATTTTATACGACTTGGGTGTATCAAGTCCTCAACTTGATGTGCCAGAACGTGGTTTTAGTTACCATCACGATGCCAAACTTGATATGAGAATGGATCAAACACAAACACTTTCAGCATATGAAGTTGTGAATGAATGGTCATATGAAGACTTAGTCAAAATCTTTTTCCGATATGGAGAAGAGAAGTTTTCGAAACAAATCGCACGCAAAATCGAAGCGAAACGTGAAGAACAACCTATCACGACAACGTTAGAACTTGTGGAATGTATTAAAGAAGGCATTCCTGCCAAAGCAAGACGTAAAGGTGGTCATCCAGCAAAACGTGTCTTTCAGGCGATTCGTATTGCGGTGAATGATGAGTTGGCAGCGTTTGAAGATTCACTTGAACAAGCGATTGAATGTGTGAAGGTGGGTGGACGCATCTCGGTGATTACGTTCCATTCGTTAGAAGACCGTTTATGTAAGCAGATGTTTCAAGAGTATGAGAAGGGTCCAGATGTTCCAAGAGGATTACCTGTGCTTCCAGAAGCTTATACACCAAAATTGAAACGTGTAAATCGCAAACCAATCGTAGCAAGTGACTCTGACTTGGTAGATAACAATCGAGCGAGAAGTGCAAAACTGCGCGTTGCAGAAATATTAAAATAAAGGAGATTATTATGGCTGTAGAAAATATTTACGAACCGTACCAACAGCACATGGCAGAACCACAAAGTCAACCAACGACTACACCGCAGAAACAAACGATTAAAAAACAAGTCGTTGTTAAGTTTACACGCTTTGAAAAACTACTATACATATCGATGGTGGCATTAATTGCTGCAATCAGTATTTTTATGTTGTCACTTAAAATGGACGCGTATGATACAAGAGGGAAAATTGCAGAATTAGATCAAAAAATTGAACAACAATCAAGTCAAAATAGTGCATTGAAGTCTGAAACGATGAAGAATGCATCTTATGAACGCATCTATAACAAAGCTCAAAAACAAGGCATGAGTCTCCAGAATGAGAATGTAAAGGTAGTGCGTAATAATGGCGAAGCGAAAAATTAAAATTAAAAAAAATAAACTAGGAGCAGTCCTCCTGACAGTTGTACTTGGGCTGCTCTTTTTTTCATTGGTTTTAAGGTACAGTTATGTGATGTTATCTGGACAGTCATCAGGAGAAGATTTGATCATGCGTGCGAATCAGAAATATTTGGCACAATTAGATCAATCAGCTGAACGAGGAAAGATTTATGATCGGAACGGTAAAATTCTAGCTGAAGATGTTGACCGTTTTCGACTCGCAGCAGTAATTGATAAACGTGCAAGTGAAGAATCGAAAGAACCAAGACATGTCGTTGATAAGAAGAAAACAGCCAAACAACTCGCAAAAGTAATCGATATGTCAGAAAAAGATATCGAAAAACGACTAAAAATGAAAAAAGCTTTCCAAGTTGAGTTTGGTAAAGCGGGTCAAAATTTGACATATCATGATAAAGAAAAGATTGAAAATATGAATTTACCTGGGATTACGATGTACCCAGAAGTGCAAAGATTCTATCCGAATGGTAACTTTGCTTCTCATTTAATTGGGATGGCACAAAAAGATCCAGAAACAGGGGAGTTAAAAGGCGCACTGGGTGTTGAAAAAATCTTTGATAGTTATCTGTCTGGAGAAAAAGGACATGCTTCTTATACAAAAGATATTTGGGGATACATTATTCCAAATTCTAAAAATGAAGTAGCACCTAAGCGGGGCGATGACGTACATCTGACTCTGGACTCAAATATTCAAGTGTTTGTAGAAGAAGCATTAGATGACATGGTAAAACGCTATGAACCTAAAGATCTATTTGCAGTAGTGATGGATGCGAAAACAGGTGAGATATTAGCATACAGTCAGAGACCGACGTTCAATCCTGAAACAGGTGAAGATTTCGGTAAAAAATGGGCAAACAACTTGTATCAAAACCTTTATGAACCGGGATCAACGTTCAAGTCGTACGGCCTTGCTGCAGCGATACAAGAAGGGAAGTTCAAACCGAAAGAAGAGTATGAATCAGGTCACCGTGATATCCAAGGTTCACGCATTTATGACTGGAACAAAAAAGGTTGGGGCGACATACCAATGAGTTTAGGTTTTACCTATTCTTCAAATACATTGATGATGAAGCTTCAAGACCTTGTAGGTACAGATAAAATGCAGTCGTGGTATGAAAAATTTGGATTTGGTAAATCGACAGGAAGTTTGTTTGATAGTGAACAAAGCGGGAATATTGCATGGGAAAATGAACTGATGCAAAAGACAAGTGCTTTCGGACAATCAACAACTGTAACCCCGGCACAAATGTTACAAGCGCAGTCAGCATTCTTCAATAAAGGGGAAATGGTGCGACCATACTTTGTTTCTTCTGTTATGAATCCAGTAACTGATGAAACATTTGTTGAAGGAAAGCGTAAAGTAACAGGGAAACCAATCACTCCTGAAACAGCTGACAAAGTAAAGGAAGAATTAGATAAAGTTGTAAATAGTAAAAAAAGTCATGCTTCACAATATAAGGTGGAAGGCTATCGTGTTGCTGGCAAAACAGGAACGGCCCAAGTGGCTGATCCAGACAATGGTGGTTATGTGAAGGGCCCTAATCCGTACTTTGTAAGCTTTATGGGACATGCGCCAAGTAAAAACCCACGTGTTGTCGTCTATGCAGGTATGAGTCTTGCTCAGAAACGCGATCAAGAAGCGTATGAAATGGGTGTAAGTCGTGCATTTGTTCCGATTATGAAAAATACACTACAATATTTAAATGTTGGTGAAGAAAAACTGGATGAGAAAGTTACGATTCACAAAGTACCTGATGTAACAGGAAAATCAGTTGAAAAGGCAGAAAAAATACTGGCTGACAAGTCATTAAATCCGGTTATTATTGGTCAAGGTGAAAAAGTCGTCAATCAAAGTCCATCGTCTAGCACAAGATTATTACCGAACAGCCATGTGTTGTTATTGACAGACGGTGACCTTACGATGCCCGACATGACTGGTTGGACACGTGATGATCTCGTTGCATTTGAATCTCTCACTGGCGTGAAATTAAAAGTGAGCGGAAGCGGATTCGTGACGTCACAATCTGTGGGCTTACAATCACCAATAGATAAGAAGACAGAGATTGAAGTGAAGATGAAATCTCAGGAAGAAGAATAAAGTAGCTTGTGTAGGGAGTAGGACATCGCTGATTTTGAATGTTCTACTCCCACAGTTGAGTAAAAATATGACAAATCAAAAAGGAGACTATTATGGCTATCATTAGCGCAATTATTGCATTTGTAATCACAGCAGTTTTAGTGCCAATCTTAATTCCAACATTGAAAAGAATGAAGTTTGGACAAAGTATTCGTGAAGAAGGACCGCAAAGTCACATGAAGAAAACAGGAACACCGACAATGGGCGGATTAACATTCCTTATCGGTGCGATTGTAACAACGATTATTGCGAGTATTTTTGTTGAACCTGCAAGTCCATTGTTATTGCTACTTTTTGTAACGATTGGATTTGGACTCATCGGCTTTATCGATGATTATATTATTGTTGTTAAAAAGAATAACCAAGGGTTAACGAGCAAACAGAAATTTTTGGCACAAATTGCGATTGCGGTTATTTTCTTCATCGTTGCTAAAGGGTTTAATGCTGTTGAATTTTCAACAGATATTAACTTACCTTTCACAGATGCAACGATTCCGTTATCATATGCTTACGTGTTGTTTATTGTATTTTGGCAAGTTGGATTTTCAAATGCAGTAAACTTAACAGATGGCTTAGATGGTCTTGCAACAGGATTGTCTATTATTGGCTTTACGATGTATGCCATTATGAGCTTTGTGTTAGACCAGCCAGCAATTGGGCTATTTTGTATTATCATGGTTGCTGCACTTGCAGGTTTCTTACCATATAATATCAATCCTGCAAAAGTATTCATGGGTGACACAGGTAGCTTGGCACTCGGTGGTATTTTTGCAACAATCTCAATTATGTTGAATCAAGAGTTGTCATTATTATTTATTGGTCTTGTTTTCGTACTGGAGACGCTTTCAGTGATGATTCAAGTGACATCATTCAAGTTGACTGGTAAACGTGTCTTCAAAATGAGTCCACTACATCATCACTTTGAACTTGAAGGATGGAGTGAATGGAAAGTTGTGACAGTATTCTGGACAGTTGGTTTGATTACAGGCCTTATCGGTTTGTGGATTGGAGTGAGCTAATTGATTAACTATACTGGTTTAAAAGGTAAAAAAGTACTGGTACTTGGCATGGCGAAGAGTGGATACGAAGCAGGGAAGTTATTGCATCGACTCGGTGCAGATGTAACGATAAACGATGGTAAAGATCTGTCTCAAGATCCACATGCAAAAGATTTGGAAGCATTAGGGATTAATGTTGTAAGTGGATCGCATCCTATCGCATTATTAGATGAAAGTCCAGTTATCGTGAAAAATCCCGGAATTCCATACAGTGTCCCTTTATTACAAGAAGCAAAAGCAAGAGGCTTGAAAATATTAACTGAAGTTGAGTTGAGTTATTTAATTTCTGAAGCGCCTATCATTGGGATTACAGGAACGAATGGTAAAACAACAGTGACATCACTGCTTGGAGATATGTTTAATAAGAGTAGAGAAACAGGTCATTTAGCAGGTAACATTGGTTATGTTGCTTCAAAAGTTGCGCAAGATGTGCGTGCAGATGAGTATTTGATTACGGAATTATCATCATTTCAATTGATGGGTATTGAACATTACAGACCACACATTGCGATTGTGACAAATATTTATGAAGCGCACATTGATTATCATGGTTCTGTGGAAGCTTATCAGGACGCCAAAAAGCAAATTTTCCGCAATCAAACGGAAAGTGACTATTTAATTTTTAACTATCAGCAACGTCATTTGATCAATCCTTCCGAGATTAAGTCAAATATTTTATATTTCTCAACAGATCAACCAGTTGACGGTATATATGTTGAAAATGATTATATTGTGTACAAAGGTATTCATTTGATTCACTTAGATGATATTGTCTTGCCAGGTAAGCATAACTTAGAAAACATATTAGCAGCGACATTGGCAGCCATTTTATCAGGCGTATCAGTAGGTGCGATTATACAATCGTTGACTACTTTTTCTGGCATTGCGCATCGCCTTCAATATATCGGTAATAACAAAACGAACAAATATTATAATGATTCTAAAGCGACAAATACATTAGCTACACAATTCGCATTAAAGTCATTTACTCAGCCAATTATTTGGTTCTGCGGTGGATTGGATCGCGGTAATGATTTTGACGACTTGATACCATATATGAACAACGTCCGTGTGATGGTAGCATTCGGTGAAACACAAGATAAATTTGTGAAGTTAGGCGAGAGTCAAGGTAAACTTGTTATTCGTGCAGTTGATGTCGTAGATGCTGTTGAGAAGATTCAAGATGTCATCGAACCGAATGATGTTGTACTGCTTTCTCCTGCATGTGCAAGTTGGGATCAATATGATACATTTGAGCAACGTGGTGACATGTTTACGGCTGCATTCCGCAGTCATTTGCCATCACATTAAGGATGTGGATGAAATGACTGAAAAAAACCCAAAAGTTGATCAAACATTTCTTAAAGAAAAGCGCCATCGTCAATTGAAAAAGCGCCGCCGCATTCAACTGGGCGTTGTATTAGGATTAATTTTAATTGTCATTGCTATTTTAGCCTATATGTATACGCCTATAAGTCTTGTTAAACAGGTGAATGTACATGGCAATCATTATGTTGCAACAGAACGTATAAAAAAAGACTTAAAGCTCGACAAAGAGACGAGAGTTTATTCATATGACAGTGGAAAAGCAGAAACACGCATCGAGACACACCCGCTCATCAAGGAAGCAAACATTCGAAAAGGGTTATTTGATTCGTTAGATATTCAAATTAAGGAACATAAAATCGTCGGAATTGTTACGGTAAAAGGCAAAGAAGTCCCTGTGATTGAAAATGGACGTATATTGAAGTCTTATAACGAAGCCCTCCCGAATGAAGCGCCATATCTTCAAGGCTTCAAAGGAACGGAAAAACAAAAGCTCGTTGAAGCTCTTGAAAAAATGAATCGTACGACACGTGCACAAATCTCAGAAATTGTCTACGAGCCTAAGAAAAATCAGCCGCATTTAATTCGTCTGTACATGCGAGATGGTATTGAAGTACTCGGTAACACGAAAACAATCGCACAGAAGTTAAAGTACTATCCGAGCATGTCTCAAGCGTTAGATAAGGATGAGTCAGGTCAGCTAAAAAGATCAGGCTATATTGACTTATCAGTAGGGGCGACATTTATCCCATACGACAATGATGAGAAGGGCAATGATGATTCAGCAAGTTCGCAACAAGTAGAGAACAAAACGCAATTAGAAGATGAAGCGAAAAATGAACTGCAAAAAGCATTGAATAAGATTAAAGAACGCGACCAAGAAGCGCAATAATGTCTGATGTGGTTGGGTGTGTAGTCACCCGATTTGAACGATAGTTGACTCAGTTCAACAATGTAAAGCTTCATAAGATTCTGTTGATTGATGCACATGTCATTTTATTGTCGACTATTACTGGAAAAAAGTTAGATTTTCAATAGGTTTATAGTTCACATTAGTAGAGTGTTATTGTAAACTTATAATAGTGTAAATATGTAAACAACTGTCAGGAGGTGCCTATCTATGGAAGAGCATTATTATGTGAGTGTAGATATCGGCTCATCAAGCGTGAAAGTAATCGTTGGTGAAAAATTTCATAACGGAATTAACGTGATAGGTACAGGGCAAACCTATACGAATGGAATAAAAAATGGCTTGATTGATGATTTTGATATCGCGAAACAAGCGATTAAAGACACAATTAAAAAAGCATCTATTGCTTCAGGCATAGATATTAAAGAAGTATTCTTGAAGTTACCGATTGTAAGAACAGAAGTATACGATGAAACACACACAATGGAATTTCATCAAGATACGGAAATTGAAGGGACTCATATTGAAACACTTCTAGAAGGTATTCGTAATAAGAACGATGTTGAAGACACAGAAGTAGTTAACGTGTATCCACTTCGCTTTGTAGTTGATGAAACAAATGAAGTGTCAGATCCTAAAGAACTTGTTGCCCGTCATTCATTACAAGTCGATGCAGGTGTCATCGCAATTAACAAATCTGATCTTATCAATATGATCAAATGTGTTGAGTCAAGTGGCGTAGACGTGTTTGATGTCTATTCAGATGCATACAATTATCGCTCAATTTTGACACCGACAGAAAGAGAACTTGGTGCATGTGTTATTGATATCGGTGAAGATTTAACACAAATCGCATACTATGAGCGTGGTGAATTGTTAGACGCAGACGTTGTATTAATGGCAGGTCGTCACATTACGGATGACATTGCACAATTTTTAAATACGACGCATGATTCAGCTGAAAAGATTAAGCAACAGTATGGTCACGCATTTTACGACTCAGCGTCCGACCAAGATGTATTTACTGTCGAACCGATTGATTCAGAAGAAGTCGCACAGTATACACAGAAAGAATTAAGCGATGTGATTGAAGCACGTGTTGAAGACATTTTCTTCGCCGTCTTCGATATTTTAGAAGCGCTCGACTTGAAGAAGGTAAACGGTGGATTTGTCGTTACAGGTGGTTCAGCCAACTTATTAGGTGTGAAGGAACTTTTACAAGATATGGTAAGTGAGAAGGTACGCATTCACACACCATCTCAAATGGGTGTACGTAAACCAGAATTTTCTTCAGCGATTTCCACAATTTCTAGCAGTATTGCTTTTGACGAGTTATTAGATTATGTTACAATTAGTAATCATGATAACGAGGAAATCGAAGAAGAAGTTATTGAAAATGACGTGAAATCTCACGAAGCAAAACCAAATGGATTTGAATCATTCTTTAAAAGAAAACCGAAAAAGCAAGCATCATCAGACCTAGCTGAAGATGATACAAGTGCTGACACACATGTAGAACATACAGACGCTGAAAACGGTGAACCTAAGCAAGAAGAAAGTAAATTCAAAAAAATTATGAAATCTCTGTTTGATTGATTGGCTACAAAGATTAGGAGGAAAATTAAATGTTAGAATTTGAACAAGGGTTTAATCATTTAGCGACACTTAAAGTTATCGGTGTCGGTGGTGGCGGTAACAACGCTGTAAACCGTATGATCGATCACGGTATGAACAATGTTGAATTTATCGCAATTAATACAGACGGCCAAGCTTTGAACTTATCTAAAGCTGAGTCGAAAATTCAAATCGGTGAAAAATTAACACGTGGATTAGGTGCAGGTGCTAACCCTGAAATCGGTAAAAAAGCTGCAGAAGAATCACGTGAACAAATTGAAGATGCCATTCAAGGTGCTGATATGGTATTCGTTACAGCTGGTATGGGTGGCGGTACTGGTACAGGTGCAGCACCAGTTGTAGCCAAAATCGCAAAAGAAATGGGTGCATTAACAGTAGGTGTTGTGACACGTCCATTCAGCTTTGAAGGCCGTAAACGCCAAACACAAGCAGCTGCTGGTGTAGAATCTATGAAAGCTGCTGTGGATACATTAATCGTAATCCCTAACGACCGTTTATTAGACATCGTTGATAAGTCAACACCAATGATGGAAGCTTTCAAAGAAGCGGATAACGTATTACGTCAAGGTGTACAAGGTATCTCTGACTTAATCGCTGTATCAGGTGAAGTGAACTTAGACTTTGCAGACGTTAAGACAATCATGTCTAACCAAGGTTCAGCATTAATGGGTATTGGTGTATCTTCTGGTGAAAACCGTGCTGTTGAAGCAGCGAAGAAAGCCATTTCATCACCATTACTTGAAACATCTATTGTAGGTGCACAAGGTGTGCTGATGAACATTACTGGTGGAGAATCATTGTCATTATTCGAAGCACAAGAAGCAGCTGACATTGTTCAAGATGCAGCTGATGAAGATGTGAACATGATCTTCGGTACTGTGATTAACCCAGAACTACAAGATGAGATTGTTGTGACTGTTATCGCAACTGGCTTTGAAGACAAACCATCTTCACAAGCACGCAAACAAGGTCATTCTGGTTTCGGAGCTAGTGCAACACAAACACCAGCTAAAGAATCTAACTTTGGTGGTTCAGCATCAGTTCAAGATAAAGAAGCTGACACAACACGTTCACACAGCACTGCTGAAGACGATATTCCAAGCTTCATCCGTAACAGAGAAGAACGACGCTCAAGAAGAACACGTCGCTAATCTTTGACGTCAATATAAATATGAGATTGCGAAGAACATTTTTTGGCAATCGATACAGAATTTACGTACGAAAGTGCTAGGGCAAATGTCATTACTTCATTGTCCTAGCATTTCGTTTTTCACGACAACAACGATCAGAAGGGAGTGATATGTATGGAATTATTTGTTCAACGTGGACATTACCTATCTTATGAATCAGTGCTTAAGCAAGGCATTACACTTGGGTTTACGACGCGCCACGGTGGTGTTAGTTCTTACCCCAAAGATGCATTTAATATGGCGCGTTATATAGATGATGCACCAGAGAATATTACCCAACATCAAAATATTTTGGCAGAAGAGATAGGTATTTCTCGTCATCAGTGGGTCTTTCCAATTCAAACACACGGTCATACTGTTGTTGAAATTACAGCAGCTGATCAAGGTAAAAATATTGATGAATTGTCGGATGATGTGCTGTATGGTGTAGATGGAATGTATACTTATGATATGGATACGGTATTAACAATGTGCTATGCCGATTGTGTCCCAATCTATTTTTATAGTGCCAAACATCATTTTATCGGACTTGTTCATGCAGGTTGGCGTGGCACAGTACAACAAATTGTATATGAATTGATCAAACAATTTCCACATGAGATGAGTGACTTACATGTCGTTATTGGACCTGCTACATCAAACGCTTATGAGATTAATGATGACATTCTGTCAAAGTTCAAACAACTTCCAGTAGATGTCACACCGATGATCGATACACGTGATAACGATAGGCATGGGATTGACTTGAAGCAAATTAACAAACAGCTTTGTATATATTATGGGATACCTGAAACCAATATTTATTGTACTGAACATGCGACTTCAGAAGAGTTAGATCGTTTTTTCTCATATCGTGTTGAAAAAGGGAAAACAGGGTGCATGCTTGCCTTCATATCACAATCTAGCGAAGGGGCGAAGAATCAAAATGTCAGTTAAAGAGAATTTTAATGAAATTGAGAATACATTAAAACAACATATGTCAAATGATGCTGACGGTACATTACCAAACGTGATTGCCGTTACAAAATATGTTACAATAGAGCGAGCTCAAGAAGCTTACGAAGCCGGACTGCGTCACTTTGGTGAGAATCGTCTTGAAGGTTTTTTAGAGAAAAAGGCCGCATTACCAGATGATGTAACGATGCATTTTATTGGTTCATTACAGTCACGAAAAGTAAAAGATGTCATTAATGAGATTGATTACTTACATGCGTTAGATCGTAAAAGTTTGGCGAAAGAAATCAATAAACGTGCGGAACATGAAATTAAGTGCTTTGTACAAGTCAACGTATCAGGCGAGGCATCTAAACACGGTGTCAGTCTCGATGAAGTCTTGCCGTTTATTGAGATGCTTGAGATGTATGAACACATCCGTGTCATAGGATTAATGACGATGGCACCTTATACGGATGATGAAGCATATTTGAAATCAATATTTAAACAACTTAAACATAAACGTGATGAGATCCAGGCACAACATTTATCTCATGCTCCATGTACAGAACTGTCTATGGGAATGAGTAATGATTATGCTCTTGCAACAGAAGAAGGCGCAACATTTGTTAGGATCGGCACGCGTCTAGTAGGAAAAGAGGAGTGAACTCATGGCAATTAAAGATTTGTTCAACGGGTTTTTTACAATTGAAGAAGAAGAGGATACGTTTGTAGAAGAACAAGAAGCACGTCAACAACAGCGTAAAGAGTCTGAAACAACACCAGCGACGAAGACTGCACCTGAGCGTCCACGTGCGATTCAATCAGTACCTAAAAAGCAACCAACACGTATCAAAACACCGAAGAACGAACGTTTACATCAAGTGCCGCAGCAATCGAATAATCAAGGACAGGGGAACGTGGTAAGTATGAATCAGTCGCAAGAAGTTGAACAAAATGGCAGCTCGAAAATGTGCTTGTTTGAGCCACGTGTGTTCTCTGACACGCAAGATATTGCAGATGAACTTAAAAATCGTCGTGCGACGTTAGTGAACTTGCAACGTATCGACCAAGTGTCTGCAAAGCGTATTATCGACTTCCTTAGCGGGACTGTTTATGCGATTGGTGGCGATATTCAACGCGTGGGTGCGGATATTTTCTTATGTACACCTGACAATGTAGAAGTTGCTGGTAGTATTACGGATCATATCGAATCAATGGAGACGCAATACGAATAAGGAGATAAACATGAGTATAGAATTATTACAAACGATTGTGCAATTCATTCTATTTGTCGTACGTATTTACTCAATTGGGATGATTATTTATATTTTCATGTCGTGGATACCTGGTGCAAGGGAAAGTATTGTCGGACAATATATGGCAAAATTATTTGAGCCATACTTAGCAATATTCCGCCGTTTTATTCCGCCATTAGGAGGCATGCTTGATCTATCACCGATTGTTGCATTTATCGTCTTGAATTTATTTTCTCGCGGTATCGTTGCGATTTATTATTTTATTGTCAATCAATTTTATTAATATAATGGCAACGTACATATATGTATAGATGAATAATGATCTGAATAGATTCAATAGCGTTGCTTAAATAATTGATCCCGTGTTAGGACACCATGTCTTATTACGGGATTTTTCGCATGACGCTAACATCATGTTTGATAAGGAGTGTCTAAAATCGATATATATCAACATTTTAGGACGGAAGAACGTCCGATTATTGATAATTTGTTAGATAAAGTACGAACAGCATCACAACAATATGCCCCTATTTTAACTTATTTTTTAGATCCGAGAAGTCAATATATTTTAGAAGTGATTGTGGGTAGTTTTCCGGATATGACTGTTCATTTTAATGGTGGGCCTAATGCAGAACGTTGTCGTGCAGTCATCGCCCCTGATTATTATGTTCCAGAAGAAGCTGATTATGAATTGACAGTGATTGAAGTAGATTATCCTGAGAAGTTTGTGACACTCGAACATCGGCATATATTGGGGACAATTATGTCACTGGGTATTGAACGAGAACAAGTTGGAGATATTATTGTAGGTGATCGAATTCAGTTTGTTTTGACAAATCAGTTAGAATCTTATATTATGATGGAATTAAGAAAGATTAAAGGTGCAACAGTCAAACTTCATATCGTTTCTTTGCAAGATATGGTACAATCTAAAGCGTACTGGCAAACAGTAGATGCGACTGTGAGTGCATTACGTCTCGATGTTGTATTGAAAGAAATGGTACATAAATCTCGGACAATTGCGAAAGAACTAATACAGCGTAAACGTGTAAAAGTGAACCACACTGTGATTGAAGCAGTTGATTATCAATTAGAACAAGGCGACTTATTATCCATACAAGGTTTTGGGAGAGCACGCATTACAGCAATTGGTGATCGTACAAAAAAAGATAAATTGAGAATAACCTATCAAACATTATTTAAATAGTGTATGATGGAGGAGGACACTTATCATGGCTTATACACCTAGTGAAATTAAAAATAAATCATTCACACGAATTAAAAATGGTTTTGAACCGACAGAAGTTGAATCATATTTGAGTGAATTATCTCGTGAAATTGAACGCTTAAAAGAAGACAAAAAGCAATTGGAGCAGTTTTTAGCTGAGCGTGATTCACATATTCAATCATTCAAAGAAGTTGAAAAGTCAGTTGGTGAAGCACTTGTGAGTGCACAGCGTGCTGCAGATGAAACAAAAGCAGCTGCACAAAAAGAACAAGAAGCAATCATTGCTAAGGCACAAGCTGAAGGTGACCGTATTGTGAATGATAGTATCGAAAAGGCACGTCGTATTTCATTCCAAACAGAAGATATGAAACGTCAATCGAAAGTCTTTCGTTCACGATTCAAGATGCTTGTTGAAGCTCAGTTAGATTTATTAAAAAATGATGATTGGGATTACTTACTCAATTATGATTTGGATGCACAACAAGTAACTGAAGAGAACTTTGCACATTTAAATGAAAAAGATATTACAGAAGCTGACAAAGAACAAAGTTCGGAGTCCAAAGAACAAAAAGAACAAAAAGAGACAGACAAGCAAGAAAAATAAGTAATCATGACAGCGAGCTAGGGACGGTGGGAGCCTGGTAGATGACCTTTTCTTGTATCACTGGCTTTTAAGATGAATATATATTTACGAGAGAACTCTAAGCTGAGTTAATCAGGGTGGTACCGCGGTATAGCCGTCCCTGTTATTGAGCTTAGAGTTCTTTCTAGTTAAAGGAGTGTATAGAATATGGAGTACAAGGACACATTATTAATGCCAAAAACAAAATTTCCAATGCGTGGGGGACTGCCGAACAAAGAACCTCAAATTCAGGAAAAGTGGCGTGAACAAGATTTATATAACAAACTTTTAGCAAAAAATGAAGGAAAGCCACATTTTATTTTGCATGACGGCCCACCTTATGCGAATGGTAACTTACATATGGGACATGCGCTAAACAAAATTTTAAAAGACTTCATCGTACGCTATAAGACGATGCAAGGTTTTTATACACCATATGTTCCTGGTTGGGATACACATGGTTTACCGATTGAACAAGCATTGACGAAGAAGGGCGTAAAGCGTAAAGAAATGTCTACTGCTGAATTCCGTAAAATGTGTGAAGCTTTTGCGATGGAACAAATCGAGAATCAAAAAGCAGATTTCCGTCGTTTAGGGGTGAATGGAGACTTTGAAAATCCATACATCACATTGAAACCAGAATATGAAGCAGCACAAATCCGTGTGTTCGGTGAAATGGCGGATCGTGGCTTAATCTACAAAGGGAAAAAACCTGTCTATTGGTCACCATCAAGTGAATCATCACTTGCAGAAGCGGAGATCGAATACCACGATAAACAATCAGCGTCTATCTATGTGGCATTCGATATCAAAGATACAAAAGGCGTTGTTGATGAAGATGCGAAATTCATCATCTGGACAACTACACCTTGGACGCTACCAGCAAACGTTGCCATCAGTGTACATCCTGAATTAACTTACGTTCAAATGAATGTGGAAGGTACGAAATATATTGTTGCTGAAGCGTTAGTTGATGAAGTTGCAGAACAACTTGGTTGGGATAAAGAAACAATCGTTCGTGAAAAAGAAGTCAAAGGTTCTGAGCTTGAATATGTAGAAGCACAACATCCATTCATCGATCGTGTATCACTTGTTATTAATGGTGAACATGTTACAACTGATGCGGGTACAGGTTGTGTCCATACAGCGCCTGGACACGGGGAAGATGACTATATCGTAGGTCAAAAATATGACTTAGAAGTTATCAGCCCAGTTGATGCAAAAGGTGTCTTCACTGAAGAAGCAGGCCAATTTGAAGGTATGTTCTATGATAAAGCGAACAAAGCGATCACTGAGCTATTAACAGAAAAAGGTGCGTTATTAAAATTAGACTTTATCACGCATAGTTACCCACATGACTGGCGTACGAAAAAACCAGTTATTTTCAGAGCAACACCACAATGGTTTGCGTCTATTTCAAAAGTTCGTCAAGATATCTTAGATGCCATCGACCAAACGAAATTCAAAGTTGATTGGGGTAAAACACGTATCTACAATATGATTCGTGACCGTGGCGAATGGGTTATCTCTCGTCAACGTGTATGGGGTGTACCACTTCCAGTATTCTACGCTGAAAATGGCGACATCATCATGACGAAAGAAACAGTATACCACGTGGCTGACTTATTTGAAGAACATGGTTCAAACATCTGGTTCGAACGTGAAGCAAAAGACTTATTACCAGAAGGTTTTACACATCCTGGAAGTCCAAATGGTATCTTCACAAAAGAAGAAGACATTATGGACGTATGGTTCGACTCTGGATCTTCACACCGTGGTGTATTAGAAACACGTCCAGAATTGAGCTTCCCAGCAGACATGTACTTAGAGGGTAGTGACCAATATCGTGGTTGGTTCAACTCATCAATTACAACTTCTGTTGCGACACGTAACGTTTCACCATACAAAATGTTATTATCACATGGTTTCGTTATGGACGGCGAAGGTAAAAAAATGAGTAAATCCCTTGGTAACGTAATCGTTCCTGATACAGTCGTTAAACAAAAAGGCGCTGATATCGCACGTTTATGGGTGAGTTCAGTAGACTATCTTGCAGACGTTCGTATCTCTGATGAAATCTTGAAACAAGTAGCAGATGTTTATCGTAAAATCCGTAACACATTGCGTTTCTTACTTGGTAACATCAACGACTACAATCCTGAAACAGACAAAGTAGCTGAAAGTGACTTATTAGAAGTAGATCGTTACATCTTGAATCGTCTTCGTGAATTCACAAACAGCACTTTACAACACTTTGATAACTATGATTATTTAGATATTTATCAAGAAGTTCAAAACTTTATCAATGTTGAATTAAGTAACTTCTACTTAGATTATGGTAAAGATATCTTATATATCGAAGCACAATCAGCGCATAAACGTCGCAGTATGCAAACGGTGTTATATGAAATCTTAGTCAACATGACAAAATTACTCGCACCAATCATCCCACATACAGCAGACGAGGTATGGTCACACATTGAGCAAGAAACAATAGAAAGTGTGCATTTAACTGATATGCCAAAAGTAGAAGAAGTAGATCAAGCATTATTAGACAAATGGTCACAATTTATGGCACTACGTGATGACGTGAACCGTGCATTAGAAGCGGCACGTAACGAAAAGGTTATCGGTAAATCATTAGAAGCAAAAGTACGTATCGGTAATAGTGAATCATTTGATACAGTTGAATTCTTGAAAAACTTCAATGACTTAAATCAATTATTCATCGTTTCTCAAGTTGAAGTGGTAGATGCACCAGCTGGTCAAGCATACCATTTTGCAACAGTAGAGATTGCAAAAGCAGATGGCGAAAAATGTGAACGCTGCTGGAATTACAGCGATAGCTTAGGTACAGTTGGCGAATTAACAAACTTATGCCCACGCTGTCAACAAGTTGTTAAAACACTTGTATAAGAGACATAACAATGGAAGATTAATAGGTGAGCCCCCCTTTGAACAAAATATTGTTTAAAGGGGGGGCTTTTTAGGATTCATAGAATTACTTCCACCTATCATTTTCTGTGGCACAAAAATTGAGCAATATATTGTGTTAATAATACTTATGAATGAATATTTACACATAAAATAATTTAGTATATTATCTTTGTAAACACATATAGATTAGCTATTAATATAAATATTAGAGTTACACGATAGAGAGTTAATCAGTAAAATTTTGAATTAGAAAAACAGTTTGTTAAAAAGTAATAAGAATTGATAGTAAGGGGAAATAGATGATTACTTTAACCAAACATATAGAAAAAAATATGCACATTTTATTAAACGAATAGATGACTATATCAAGTGGCTTAATCTTCATCGCCAGTTTAAAGAACCAATAGAAATAATTGTTCATGACCATCCTATTCTGTCATACGGCTATTTATATGATTGTCATGTAGATATGAAAGATAGAAAAATTTATTATTCTTTATATGATATCGAACGAGATATGAAAAAGAAAAAAGAGTTAGAGCAGGATGTATTCATATCAATTATTTTTGATGTACTAGGAGACTTAGCTTTACAAATTAGTAAGTTTTATGTAATGGATCAAGAAGATTGTGATGCTCAAGAATACATTCGTCAGTATTCACAATATGAAAAAAGAATGTATCAAGAAAAAGAAGCGATGTTTCATCAATATATCTTTATGACACCTATGTATCAAAGACACTTAAAACATGGGTTGAAAATTAAATATAAAAAAGACATGCCTAAGAGAATTATTAAAATGGTGCAATTGTTTGAAACGTTTTTGGACCAACAATTGAAGTTCCCAATTCGTTTGACGATTACATTTACAAAGAAAAATTTAAAACATTGTGATGGTTATATTGAATTACCACATCGTTTAGCAATGTACCCTAAAATAAAAGTATCATTGCAAGATTATCGATGTATAAAGAAATCACATGGAACTCATGCTGCTGTGTTAAATATATTAGAAATTTTAGCTCATGAAATAGGACACTATCATGAATATATTAATGGTATGTGGTTTGAAGATGAACTTCAAAGTGAAGATTATGCGAATGACTTTGGACAGAAAATATTACAATTATTTTTTGATGACTTTCATGACCTAATTTTTGAAGAAAAGTAAAACAGGGACTTAAAAATATGAAATAATATTAAATTAAGACAGATAAGTGAATGCAGAAAAACACTTATCTGTCTTTCTTTATGGACTTAATACATATCTTTAACCATTTAAATATAATTTTACACCTAGTCTGCATAAAATATGAGAAAAAGTCTCAGAAACTCACATATGCATGTTGAAATGATAAAAATATTTCAATAATCCATCAACTATAAATTTAGGTATCATTTGAAACTAAATTTATAATGGTATACAATGTTTTCAGAAAGTTCTTTCTTCACAGACAATTGTCTCATTCATTTCTGAAAGGAAGATTTTTATGAAAAAATCAATTCTTTTATCTTCACTCTTAGCACTTGGAATTTCAGGACTTGGTAGCATTGCAAAAGCAGATGAAATTAGCATCAACGGTGGTTCAGAAAATGTAGACAACTATATCGGTTTAGTGCGCTCAGAAATTTCAGATCAACCTTTAAACCAAGACAGCACAGTTTTCAAGTATATTGCGGCTGGACCAGTGAATGGTGGTTATTGGATTCGTGGCACTAATAGCGCATATGTCATTTCCAGATATAAACATTATAAAAAAGAGGCAAGAGCATCTGTTGTTAATGGTATAGGAGGCTATAATGGTACTCCTTGGAATAAACCAGGTTCTTTAGCAACTGCACAACTAAAGAAAACAAAACATGGCAATAAAGCATATTATGATCATAAATAAAGGACAAAATAATTTGTAATTGTAATGAGTAATTAACAGATTAGATGTAATGAATAGAAAGCATATTTAGTAGCGCTTTCTATTCATACATCTACATAAAATAGTGTATCTGATAGATTTGAGGTGGATTGTATGAAAAATCATTTTATTTTTATGTGTGGCAATTTCATTGACATTAAGTTTGATAGTGATAGATTCAGCTAAATCAAATGCTTTTTATAATCATATTGAGAAAGGTAGTGAAAAGATTAACTTTTATTTTGATACTGTCCCCAAAAAACATTCAAAAGATGCATGGACATTTTTTACATATCTCTCAAAAAAATACAATGTTGAAATAACAAAAGTTACATATGCCAATGATTATAAAATATTGATTAATACAACAGATCATCAGTTAAGACAAGAAGCAGACAAAAATAAAAATTTAAAACTCTTTGATAGTGAACTTGAGATTAAAGTTTTACCTTTAAATAAAACGAATCTTACAGAAGAAGGGATATATTATTTAAAAGGGAATGAGAAAGATACTCGACAAGTAAATGTACTTATAAATCAAGATGTAGGATCGACATATGTTATGGATCATTCATTTTTTGATGGCTTGTCCTTAGATTTCTTTAGTACGTTTTTAACAGTGTTTTTAATTGTGCTACTATTCGCTGTTCTGTTGCATGATTTATTAAATCAAAAAGAACAATTAAAGATTCTTTATGATTTAGGCTATCGAAAATCTCAAATTATAAAATTTATAATTCATGGCTTATCTAAATATATATGGATGTATATGGTGTCCAGTATGATTTTGACGCTATTAAGTTATATTATGATATACAAAGATACATACATTCATATTGCATTGTTAATTGCTGTATTGATAGAAGTGTTATTAATTGTATTGTTGTCTATTTTTATAGCAGTAATTGTTCATTTTTTTGTGCTTCGATACGCTAGAAACAGCCATGGTTACAGTAAATATGCATTGATAACCATGTATATGATGATTTCAGTAATTGCGATTATATTGGTCACAATGTCAACATTGCAGATTATTTCTAACTACAAAGACTATCAAAAACAAATAGTTTCTTTAAAACATTGGGACATTACACAAAATATATATACGACAAATATGTATGAAGTTGGGCAAGTTAAAAATCGAAGTATAGATAAAGCTATTAGTGTTAAAACTAAGAACTATTTTTTAAGCTCAGATAGCCAAGGATTCATTGTAGATATGGAGAATTTTTATTTTGATGGTAATTACTTTTTATATCAATTGAATGCAAAAGAGAATGCTGATATTGAATCCAATGGTAAAACTATTGTTATTGATATGCATTATTTAAAAAGACATCCTATTAAAACGAATCAAGGTGATAATGTTATGCGATATATGCAGAAAGAAGATAAAACATTAAATATACTTGTTCCTATTAAATTAAAGCGGTATGAACAAAAAATTAAAACAAACTTTAGGGAATATTTTACATTCAAAAAAATATTGAACACAGGCGTAAAGGCATAGACCCATCATTAAATATCAACATTATATGGGTAAAAAATGATACAGATTACTTTACATATAATGCTGAAATTGGTGGGGCTAAGAATACAGTTGTTGCACCAATTGCTGTGATTGAAACAGGAAATTTAGATCCATTAGATTATGAACATTATTATTCAAATGACTATTATTTTAAAAGTTATTTAGATAATCCGTATGAAACAATCCATGAAGGTTTGAAAAAACATAAACTTGATGGTGTGATTCGAAGTGTAACTTCTGTTTACGATACGAAGATAGATATTGTAAAAGGATTGCAGACGGAAATCTACAAATACACAGGATTAGCTTTGTTAACAAGTATCACATTCATACTTACAACATTGACGTTTATTCAAATTTACTTCAAGTCATTTCAATTCCAAATATTTCTGAAACGGACAATGGGGTATAGTTACTGGTCGATTCATAAGTGGATGGTGCTTTTCATCGTGTCTTTACATATATTCATGGGGACACTGTTATTACCGAGCCACAATACCATTGCGATTTCAGTCTTTATGTCAATTACATTCATTGAAGTGTTATCTGTTGTGTACACGTTTATGAAGTTAAACCGTGAAAATGTCAATCTCGTATTGAAGGGGAAGAAAGATGATTAAGTTACAAAATATTAATAAGTCGTTCGGTCGCAAGCGTATTTTTGAAAATTTTGATTTAATGATTCAACAAGGGGACTTTGTTGTTATACATGGTGCCAGTGGAAAAGGAAAGTCAACGTTATTGAATATTATTGGTTTATTGGAAAATCCTGATTCAGGTACAGTCACTTTTAAAGATAAAGTGATTCAAAAAGAGAAAGATAAGTTGACCTTTAAACGTGATGATATCGCATATGTGTACCAACACTATGGCTTGTTAGAAAACGAATCTGTGTTGAAGAATTTAACGTTGCCTTTGAATGTGCATAAAAAAGATCAAGCACGTATCGAAGCAGTGATGACACGTGTAGGATTAGAAAATTTACCACTCAATACAAAAGTTTATACATGTAGTGGTGGAGAGCAACAGCGTATTGCAATCGCACGTGCAATATTGAAAAATCCAAGTATCATTATTGCAGATGAGCCCACAGGTAACTTAGATGATCATAACAGCGAGACAGTGATAGAGATGTTTAAAGCCTTGAATGCATCAGGTGTTACAGTTGTGTTAGCAACGCATGAGCCGATGTATTTCAGCATTGGTAGTAAAGAGATTGATTTAGATGCCATTATAATTTGAATTGATGACAAGGCGGAATGAATGAGATTATGAGAAAAGGATGTTTTTCATTTATTGTTTTGTTACTAGTGATCATCTATATCGCTTATATTATGTTCCATGATACACCGCAATATGCAGTTCATGGAGGATGTGAAATTGTCGATGATATGGATGGAAGTATTTATGTGCAGAAACCAAATAATTCACTGAATATGATACATTTACCTGAGAATACAGATGATTCGTGGTTAAGTCAAATTAGAGACAAAATTGTAGATTACACGTATCAAAAGCATAAAAAGCGTCATCCACATACATTAATTCCAAGACAGCATCGTATTAATTGTGAATCACAAGTAAAGTAAAAGTATCTGGTTGTATGTTTTCAGATGCATGTTTCTATATGATAAGTACCTTTCTGACGTTTCAAATGGTATAATGTAGCAATGAATTCATATAGAAAGGATTAATTTGGATGAAACGACAATATTATATCGGGTTATCACTTATTATATTTTTCATCGTAGTCATTGCGGATCAATTAACGAAATGGGTTATTGCGACACAGATGACGATTGGTGAATCATTCAACGTCATTCCGCACTTCCTAAATATTACATCACATCGTAATGATGGTGCAGCATGGGGCATTTTAAGTGGACAAATGGGTTTTTTCTATTTGATTACGATTGTGATCATCGTCGCCTTGGTTATTTTTTATATTAAAGAAGCCAAGAATCATATGACGATGCAAGTTGCAATTACATTACTGCTTGCAGGAGCAATTGGAAATTTTATAGATCGTGTATTAAATGGAGAAGTTGTTGACTTTGTCGATACCGTTATTTTTGGCTATGATTTTCCAATATTTAACATTGCAGATGCAAGTTTAACAATTGGCGTAGCGATTCTTGTGATTCTCCTATTAACAGATAAAACAAACGATAAGAGAAAGGTGTAATTTATGGAACAACATCAATTTAAAATTGAAGACTCAGCGCATCATTTACAACGTATTGATAAAATTTTACCAATTTTTAATAGTGAATGGTCACGCAGTCAGATTCAAGATTGGATCAAAGAAGGCTTAGTGGCAGTGAATGGCAAACCAGTCAAATCAAACTATAAACTAAAATTAGATGATCAAGTAGTTGTCACAGAAAAAGAAGTTATCGAAGCAGATATACAACCAGAAAATCTTAACTTAGACATCTACTATGAAGATGAAGATGTTGCTATCGTGTATAAACCAAAAGGCATGGTTGTTCATCCATCAGCAGGTCACTATTCAGGAACACTTGTGAATGGTTTGATGTATCAAATTAAAGATCTATCAGGCATTAATGGCGAAATTCGTCCAGGTATTGTTCATCGTATTGACAAAGATACGTCAGGTTTATTGATGATAGCTAAAAATGATGTCGCACATCGTGCACTTGTGGAACAATTAATGGCAAAGACAGTCACACGAAAGTATACAGCACTTGTACACGGACACATTCCACATGAGTTTGGAACAATCGATGCACCGATTGGTCGTAATAAAAATGATCGCCAATCAATGGCTGTTGAAGATGATGGTAAACCTGCTGTGACGCATTTTAATGTTTTAGAAAACTTTAAAAATCACACACTTGTGTCATGTCAGTTAGAAACAGGTCGTACACACCAAATTCGTGTACATATGAAGTATATTGGCTATCCATTGGTAGGTGACCCGAAATATGGTCCGAAGAAAACACCAGATATTGGCGGACAAGCGCTTCATGCAGGTGTAATTGGTTTTGAACATCCACGTACGGGTGAATACATTGAACGTACTGCACCGCTACCTGAGTCATTTGAAGCTGTGATTGAGCAAGCACGTCGTGAAGAAATTTAGTGCAATGATGTGATAAGATGATCTAGGTAGAATAGAATCGAATTCTGTACGAACCACCTTGATTCATATCATATGTTTAAATTGTTTTGACAAGTACGTCAAAAAACGGTAAGATAGTACCAGCAAAACAAACAAAATGATAACGTCTTTAATAGGGAGTCCTGAGAGGCTCAAAAGACATGAAATATACAAGATGAAGCAATAGCTAATAGTAGATTGACGTACGAGAGACGAATATCTATATATATAGAGCGATTGTATTTTGAGTAAACTCATGTCTTATAGGCGTGAGTTTTTTTGTATGCCAAGGAGGAATTACGGTGACAAGTCGAATCATTTTAGATGAGTCTGCAATTAATCGTACGTTAACACGTATTGCACATGAAATTTTAGAATACAACAAAGGCTCTGAAAACCTTGTGTTGCTTGGTGTGAAAACACGTGGAGAATTTTTGGCGAATCGCATTCAACAAAAAATTCAACAGATTGAAGATGTGCAAGTACCAACGGGAACGATTGATATTACAAGTTTTCGTGATGACAAGCATACACGCCATGTTGTCAATGACAAGACATATCAAATTGATACAGATTTGACAGATCGTGTAGTCATTATTGTGGATGATGTATTGTATACAGGTCGAACAGTTCGTGCTTCATTGGATGCCATTTTATTACATAGTCGCCCACAAAAAATTGGTTTGGCAACGCTTGTAGATCGTGGACATCGTGAACTACCTATCCGTGCAGACTTTGTAGGGAAGAATATCCCGACGTCACGTGATGAATCCGTGAATGTGTATTTAACAGAAACAGACGATCGCAATGCGGTTGAAATTACATAAAACCTTTTAATTCAGTACGAGAGACTGGCAAAGGTATTGTATGACAATTGAAGAAGGAAAGAACGATAGGTCGATAAGATGATAGAAGGTACAATTCCACTATCAAATGATTCGATTCCCTTCTGTATGTCATACGCCACCAGTCTCTTAACGAATCAAGTTAAGGGACTTTTTTTATAACGAAAGGAAGAACAACATGGAAAATGAACAAATGTTTGAACGTACAGTACAACCTGTACTCGATGTGAATGAAAAACCGAAAGCAGGTCAATGGGCGTTTCTAAGCTTACAACATTTATTTGCGATGTTTGGAGCGACGGTGCTAGTGCCATTCTTGACTGGATTACCAGTGTCATCAGCACTACTTGCTTCAGGGATTGGGACGCTACTTTATATCTTAATTACAAAAGGGAAAATTCCTGCTTATCTCGGATCAAGCTTTGCGTTTATTACACCAATCATCACAGGGTTAAGTACGAACAGTCTTGGAGATATGTTAGTGGCACTGTTCATGAGTGGTGTAATGTACATCATCATTGGGATTGCGATCCGATTTAGTGGTACGAACTGGTTGATGCGTTTGTTACCTCCAGTTGTTGTAGGACCAGTGATTATGGTTATCGGTTTAAGCTTAGCACCAACTGCCGTTAATATGGCAATGTTCGAAAATTCAAGTGCGATGAAAGACTATAACTTAACATATGTTTCAGTTGCTGGGATTACGCTAATTGTGACATTACTTGTACAAGGTTTTGCGAAAGGGTTTTTCTCACTCATTCCAGTATTGATTGGGATTGTGACAGGGTACGTGACAGCGATTATCTTTGGCATTGTTGACTTCAAGCCAGTCGCAGAAGCAAAATGGTTCCAATTTCCTGATATTTACATTCCATTCGCAGACTATCAACCGTCATTCCATCTTGGACTTGTCGCAGTCATGTTGCCAATCGTATTCGTTACAGTCAGCGAACATATCGGTCATCAAATGGTTATTAATAAAATTGTTGGACGCAACTTCTTCAAAGATCCAGGTTTACATCGTTCAATCATTGGTGATGGGGTATCTACGATGTTCTCAAGTATTATCGGTGGTCCACCAAGTACAACATATGGTGAAAACATTGGTGTGCTTGCGATTACAAGAATTTACAGTATTTATGTCATCGGTGGTGCGGCAGTGATTGCTATCATCTTAGGATTCGTTGGCAAGTTCACGGCTCTTGTATCATCTATACCAACGCCTGTTATGGGTGGAGTGTCAATCTTACTGTTCGGTACGATTGCAGCAAGTGGTTTACGCATGATTGTAGAAAGTCAGGTTGACTTTGCGAAAAATCGTAACTTAGTCATCGCATCAGTCATCTTAGTCATCGGTATTGGTAACATGATGTTGAATTTATCAGATGTTGGTGTGAACTTAACGATTGAAGGAATGGCGTTATCAGCAACAGCAGGTATCATCTTGAATTTATTACTACCAAAAGGTAAGAATTAGAGGAGGATTCATCATGAAGCATCTTGTCTCAATGGCAAACTTATCTATTGAAGAAATGCAGCATTTAATCGATACGGCAATACAGTATAAAACGGGTGTAGTACAACCGCATTTAAAAGGAAAATATATTGCCAATCTGTTCTTTGAAAACTCCACGCGTACGAAGTGTAGCTTTGAAATGGCAGAACAGCGATTGGATATGAAACGTATCAATTTTGATACAGCAACTTCATCTGTGAATAAGGGGGAATCATTGTATGATACATGTCGCACGTTACAAAGTATCGGTTGTGATGCGCTCGTTATCCGCCACCAAGAGAATGATTACTACAATCAATTGCTAGAGATGGGGATACCGATTATTAATGCAGGCGACGGCAGTGGGCAACATCCTACACAGAGTTTGCTAGACTTGATGACGATTTATGAAGAATTTGGACGTTTTGAAGGCTTGAAAGTTGTAATCTGTGGCGATATTAAAAATTCACGTGTGGCACGCAGTAATTATCACAGTCTTACTGCGCTTGGGGCAGAAGTTGTTTTCTCAAGTCCGGAGATTTGGCAAGACGATCAGATGCCAGGGGAATATGTTGAACTTGATGATGTCATATCTGATGTTGATGTTGTGATGTTATTACGTGTACAACATGAACGTCACGATGATGGTGCACAAGGGTTTGAAGCGAATACATACCATGAACAGTATGGTTTATCGCAAGCACGCTACGATCGAATGAAAGAACAGGCAGTTATTATGCATCCAGCACCGGTTAATCGTGGTGTAGAAATTGCAAATCATCTCGTTGAAGCACCGAAGTCACGCATTTTTAAGCAAATGGAAAATGGCGTATACGTACGCATGGCTGTATTAACTGAAACGATACAATCTTAAAGGAGCGAAAAAAGATGAAATTAATTAAAAACGCACAAATTTTAGAAGCAGGATCATTGAAAAAGGTAGATGTGTTAATCGAAGGTAAAAAAGTAAAACAAATTGCACCAGCGATTGAAGCAACAGACGATATGATTGTGATTGATGCGAAAGGTCAATTTTTAGCACCGGGATTTGTAGATGTACATGTTCATTTAAGAGAACCGGGTGGTGAGCATAAAGAAACAATTGAAACGGGGACGCTTGCAGTGGCACGTGGTGGATTTACAACAGTATGTCCAATGCCCAATACGAAACCTGTCCCAGACTCAGTTGAAAATATGGAACGATTGAACCAATTAATTTCAGATAATGCGCATGTCCGTGTGTTACCATACGCAGCGATTACAGAACGTCAAGCTGGTAAACAACATGTCGACTTTAAGGCATTAACAGAAGAAGGTGCCTTTGCCTTTACAGATGACGGTGTGGGCGTACAAGAAGCGGCGATGATGTATGAAGCGATGCAAAAAGCCAAAGAGCAAGGTAAAGCCATCGTGGCACATTGTGAAGACAATAGCTTGATTTACGGTGGGGCAATGCATGAAGGGAAGCGCAGTGCAGAGTTAGGCATTCCGGGAATTCCGAACATCTGTGAATCTGTCCAAATTGCTCGAGATGTCTTACTCAGTGAAGCAACAGGCTGCCATTACCATGTTTGTCACGTTTCAACAAAGGAAAGCGTACGAGTGATCCGTGATGCAAAACGAGCAGGTATTCATGTAACGGCAGAAGTAACGCCGCATCATTTGTTATTAACAGAAGACGACGTACCTGGAGACAATGCAATGTATAAAATGAACCCACCATTGCGTAGTCAGGCGGATAAAGAAGCGTTAATCGAAGGCTTACTAGACGGCACGATTGACTGCATCGCAACGGATCACGCACCACATGCTGCAGATGAAAAAGCTCAAACAATGACACGTGCACCATTTGGTATTGTCGGCAGTGAAACAGCATTCCCGTTATTGTATACACATTATGTGAAAACAGGTGAATGGACTTTACAACAATTGGTAGATTACTTAACAATCAAACCAGCGGAAACATTCAACTTGCCATACGGACGCTTAGCAGAAGGTGAATTGGCTGACTTAACATTAATCAACTTAGAAGATGAATTTGAAATTAAAGCAGAAGATTTCTTATCAAAAGCATCAAACACACCATTCTTAGGCGAAAAGGTATACGGAAACCCAGTACTAACAATGGTAGAAGGCGACATTCGATATGAGGGGGACCACGCATAATGTTTGAGAAACGTTATATTGTTCTAGAAGACGGTACATTTTATTCAGGTTTCAAGCTCGGTTCAGATAACTTAACAAAAGGTGAGATTGTTTTTAATACAGCAATGACAGGATACCAAGAAACCATTTCAGATCCGTCATATACTGGTCAAATTATCACATTTACGTACCCATTAATCGGGAACTACGGTGTGAACTATGATGACTTTGAATCATTAACACCGACATTGAATGGGGTCGTTGTAAAAGAAGCATGTGCCTATCCAAGTAACTTCCGTGCACAAAAATCATTTGATGAAGTTTTAAAAGAATATGACATTCCGGGTATCAGTGGTGTCGATACACGAAGTATTACGAAAAAAATTCGTGAACATGGCGTGTTAAAAGCAGCATTTGTTGACAATAAAGATGAAATTGATGAAATGGTTGAAACATTAAAAGCAGTCAAACTTCCAAGAACAGAAGTACCAACCGTATCAACGAAAACACCATATGTATCAACAGGATTTGATAAACGTGTGGTACTTGTTGACTTCGGTAAAAAACAAAATATCGTTCGTGAGTTAAATGCACGTGGTTGTGAAGTAACAGTTGTCCCTTATGACACTTCAGCAGAAGAAATTTTAAAAATATCTCCAGACGGTGTGATGTTATCAAACGGCCCTGGGGATCCAGATGATGTGAAAGTTGCATTAGATATGATTAACGGTATTCTTGGTAAAATCCCATTCTTTGGTATTTGCCTAGGACATCAGTTATTCGCACTCTCACAAGGCGCAACATCATTTAAGATGAAGTTCGGTCATCGTGGTGCCAATCATCCAGTTAAAGACTTAGCAACTGGCAAAATTGCTTTAACGAGTCAAAACCACGGCTATGCGATTGATGCAGCATCAATTGCGAATACAGACTTAGAAATTACACACATTGCATTGAATGATGGAACGGTTGAAGGCTTAAAACATAAAACATTACCAGCCTTTTCAGTTCAATACCATCCAGAAGCATGTCCAGGTCCAACAGATTCAAACTATTTATTCGATCAATTCATCGACTTAATGGAAGAATACAAACAAAAGGAGCGCGTTCACAATGCCTAAAAGAAATGATATCAAAACAATTCTTGTAATTGGATCAGGCCCGATTATTATCGGTCAAGCTGCAGAGTTTGATTACGCAGGAACTCAAGCATGTCTTGCGTTAAAAGAAGAAGGATATCGTGTCATCTTAGTTAACTCTAACCCTGCAACCATTATGACGGATAAAGAAATTGCAGATAAAGTCTATATCGAACCGTTAACACATGACTTTATCGCACGTATCATTCGTAAAGAACAGCCGGATGCGTTACTTCCAACATTAGGTGGGCAAACTGGCTTGAACATGGCGATTGAATTGCACGAAAGTGGTGTGCTTGAATCTAACAATGTGCAATTGTTAGGGACAGAGTTATCATCAATTAACCAAGCGGAAGACAGAGAATTGTTCCGTACATTGATGAACGACTTAAATGTACCTGTTCCTGAAAGTGACATTGTTAATACATTAGAACAAGCATTTGCTTTTAAAGAACAAGTGGGTTATCCATTAATCGTACGTCCTGCCTTCACAATGGGTGGAACAGGTGGCGGTATTTGTCATAATGATGAAGAGCTACAAGAAGTGGTATCGAACGGTTTGAAATACAGCCCAGCTACACAATGTTTAATTGAAAAATCAATCGCTGGATACAAAGAGATTGAGTATGAAGTGATGCGTGACAAAAATGATAACGCCATTGTTGTATGTAACATGGAAAACATTGACCCAGTCGGCATTCATACAGGTGACTCAGTTGTTGTTGCACCGAGCCAAACACTGTCTGATGTGGAATACCAAATGTTACGTGACGTATCATTAAAAGTCATTCGCGCCTTAGGTATTGAAGGGGGATGTAATGTACAACTTGCCTTAGACCCACACTCAATGAATTACTACATTATCGAAGTAAACCCACGTGTATCACGTTCATCAGCACTTGCATCAAAAGCAACAGGTTATCCAATTGCGAAATTAGCTGCAAAAATTGCGGTCGGCTTAACATTGGATGAGATGAAAAACCCAGTAACAGGTACATCATACGCAGCATTTGAACCAAGCTTAGACTACATCGTATCTAAGATTCCACGTTTCCCATTTGATAAGTTCGAAAAAGGTGAACGTGAATTAGGAACACAAATGAAGGCGACTGGGGAAGTTATGTCGATAGGTCGTACGTACGAAGAGTCATTGCTCAAAGCCATTCGCTCACTGGAGTATGGTGTGCACCATCTCGGCTTACCAAATGGCGAATCATTCGATCTTGACTACATTAAAAAGCGTATTGAAGCACAGGATGACGAACGTCTCTTCTTTATCGGAGAAGCCATTCGTCGAGGCACAACATTAGAAGAACTACATGAAATGACAAAAATTGATTACTTCTTCTTAAATAAATTCAAAAATATCATTGATATCGAACATACCCTTAAAGAAAATAAAGGGGATATCGATTACTTGAGATTAGCAAAACGCTATGGCTTTAGTGACCGTACAATTGCGCATCGTTTTGAAATGACAGAAGAAGCGGTTGCACAATTACGCCAAGAACATGGTATTCACCCAGTTTACAAAATGGTGGATACATGTGCGGCAGAATTTGAATCTGCAACGCCTTATTACTATGGTACTTATGAAGAAGAGAATGAATCGATTGTCACTGACAAAGAAAAGATTATCGTTTTAGGTTCTGGTCCTATCCGAATCGGACAAGGGGTAGAATTTGACTATGCGACCGTACACGCTGTATGGGCCATTCAAAATGCAGGTTATGAAGCCATTATCGTAAACAATAACCCTGAAACGGTATCAACGGACTTCTCAATTTCAGATAAATTATACTTCGAGCCACTGACAGAAGAAGATGTTATGAGCATTATCAACCTCGAACAGCCTAAAGGTGTGGTTGTTCAGTTCGGTGGACAAACAGCGATTAACTTGGCAGATAAGTTAGCAAAACATGGTGTGAAAATTTTAGGTACATCATTAGAGGACTTAAACCGAGCGGAAGACCGTAAAGAATTTGAAGCCTTATTGCGTAACATCGATGTGCCACAACCAAAAGGTAAGACAGCAACATCAGCACAGGAAGCACTAGACAACGCACGTGAAATTGGTTACCCGGTTGTCGTACGACCTTCATATGTACTTGGTGGACGTGCGATGGAAATTGTCTATAATGATGATGAACTTCATAACTATATGACAGAAGCGGTAAAAGCAAGCCCGGATCATCCAGTCCTTGTAGACCGTTACTTAACAGGTAAGGAAATCGAAGTGGATGCCATTTGTGATGGGGAGACAGTGATCATCCCAGGTATTATGGAACATATCGAACGTGCAGGTGTGCATTCAGGTGACTCAATTGCAGTATATCCACCACAAACATTGTCACAAGAAGAAATTGATACACTGGAAGCATACACAGTGAAGTTAGCAAAAGGATTAAACATTGTTGGCTTAATCAATATCCAGTTTGTTTTAGCACACGATGGCGTTTATGTCCTAGAAGTAAACCCACGTGCCAGTCGTACAGTTCCGTTCTTAAGTAAAATTACAGGTATTCAAATGGCGCAACTTGCAATGCGTGCCATCATGGGAGAAAAATTAGCAGATCTTGGCTTTGAACAAGGTGTTCAACCATATCAAGAAGGTGTCTTCGTTAAAGCACCCGTATTCAGCTTTAACAAGTTGAAAAATGTGGATATCACACTTGGACCAGAAATGAAATCAACGGGTGAAGTCATGGGTCGTGACTTAACACTTGAAAAAGCCTTATTCAAAGGTTTAACAGCATCAGGTATGACTGTTAAAGACTACGGTACAGCACTCATTACGGTAAGTGATAAAGATAAAGATGAAATGGTAAAAATTGCGCAAAGATTAAATGCGGTAGGTTATAAAATTATCGCAACAGCAGGAACAGCACAAAAATTAGCAGATCATGGTATCAAAGTAGAAACAGTTGGCAAAATTGGTGGACAAGATGACTTGATTTCTAAAATCCAAGGTGGCGACGTGCAAATTGTAATTAATACAATGACAAAAGGTAAAACGATTGCACGAGATGGTTTCCAAATCCGTCGTACTTCAGTCGAAAACGGCGTACCATGTTTAACATCATTAGATACAGCGAATGCATTAACAAACGTTATTGAAAGCATGACATTCTCAATGCGTAATATGTAGGAGGGACGAAAGCGGTGGAAAAATTAACAGTCATTTCAAATGAACAGATTGCAGATCGTATTTATGAATTGAAGGTGGCTGGACCGGTTGTTGCATCTTTAAAACAACCGGGTCAGTTTGTACACATCAAAGCAGGGCAAGGATCACAACATATGTTGAGACGTCCGATTTCAATTTGTGAGATTGATCCAGCAAATCAAAGTTTTACGATGTTGTTTCGTGCAGAAGGGGCAGGGACACAGAAAATTGCAGCATTACGTGAAGGGGATGCGTTAGATATTCTTGCACCTCTCGGCAATGGTTTCCCAGTCGAAAAAGCGAAGAAAAAAGCACTGCTTGTTGGTGGCGGTATTGGTGTGCCACCGCTTTATGAACTCTCAAAACAACTTAATGCGCAAGGAATCGAGACGGTACACGTGCTCGGATTTCGTTCTAAAAAAGATGTCTTCTATCAAGAAAAATTTGAAGCATTAGGTGAGACACATATCGTAACAGAAGATGGATCACTCGGTACACAGGGATGTGTGACAACAGTTATTGACAAACTACCTGTCGATTACGATATTTACTACACGTGTGGGCCAAAACCGATGTTGAAAGCCTTGACGGAGTTATACACATTGAAAGATGTCCCTGGCTACATTTCATTAGAAGAGCGTATGGGATGCGGTATTGGTGCATGTTTTGCATGTGTTTGCCATGTGCCTGATAGCCCGACAGATTATGTCAAAGTATGTACGGATGGACCAGTATTTGAAAAAGGAACGGTGGTACTATGAGTCGACTGAATGTAGAAATTCCAGGTTTATCACTTAAAAATCCAATCATGCCAGCAAGTGGCTGTTTCGCTTTTGGGAAAGAATACAGTCAGTTTTATGATCTGTCAGAACTAGGTGCAATCATGATTAAGGCAGCCACTAAAGAAGTCCGCTTCGGTAATGAAACACCACGTGTAGCTGAAACGGATAGCGGTATGATCAATGCGATTGGCTTACAAAATCCAGGCGTGCATCACATCTTGGAACACGAGTTGAAAGCATTAGAACAATATGATGTACCGATTATTGCTAATGTCGCAGGTTCTGTTGAAGAAGACTATGTGTATGTCGCTGAACATATTTCAAAAGCACCGAATGTAAAAGCGCTTGAACTAAATATTTCATGTCCGAACGTTAAAGAAGGTGGCATGCAGTTTGGTGTGGATCCACAAGTGGCAGCTGAACTCACACGTAAAGTAAAAGCTGTTTCTTCTGTGCCAGTATATGTGAAATTATCACCGAATGTAACAAATATTGTTGAGATGGCAACTGCCATTGCAGAATATGCAGACGGGTTAACGATGATTAATACACTTGTTGGATTGCGCATCGATGCGAATACAGGGCAACCAATCATTAATAATGTAGTCGGTGGTTTAAGTGGCCCAGCGATTAAACCTGTCGCATTACGCATGGTTTATGAAGTGCGCAAGGCCTTACCAAATATACCGATTATTGCAATGGGTGGCGTGCAAGATGAACAAGATGTCATTGACTTTATCTCAGTCGGGGCAGATGCGGTTGCGGTTGGTACAGCTAACTTCCAAAATCCAACGGTGTGTAAAGATATTATCGATGCCTTACCAGCACGCTTAGATGAATTAGGTGTGACGCATATTCATGAATTGAAAGGTCGTACACAAGGAGGGCGTGGATAAATGAAACAGACACCGATTATCGCATTAGATTTTGCGACAAAAGAAGAAGTGATGACATTTTTAGCCAAGTTTGATACACCTTTATTTGTAAAAGTAGGTATGGAGCTATTTTATCAAACAGGTCCTGCATTACTTGAAGAAATCAAAGAACAAGGTCATGATATTTTCCTAGACTTAAAACTTCATGATATTCCAAATACTGTTGGAAAAACAATGGAAGGCTTAGGTCGCTTGAACGTTGACCTTGTGAATGTTCACGCTGCTGGTGGTTCAGTGATGATGCAGCGTGCAGTCGAAGGATTGCGACGTACCAATCCTGATACGAAAATAATTGCGGTGACACAGCTGACATCGACAACGGAACAACAACTGCATGATGAACAGCAAATTGATATGTCGATGGAAGAAGCGGTATGTCACTACGCAAAATTGGCACAGGATTCAGGATTGGACGGTGTGGTGTGTTCACCTCTGGAAGCGGCACCGATTACGGCACACTGTGGGGCAGAATTTTTGAAGGTGACGCCCGGTGTGCGCCCTGCGAATGCCGCTGTGAACGATCAAAAACGTGTGACGACGCCCGAACAGGCAAAGGCACTTGGTTCGACACATATTGTAGTAGGGAGACCGATTACACAAAGTGATGATCCGGTCGCAAGTTATCAACAAATTACAGAAAGTTGGGTAGGTAAATGGTAAAAGCAATTGCACAATCATTATTAGATATTGAAGCAGTCTCATTATCACCGAACGACATGTTTACATGGAGTTCAGGTATCAAATCACCGATTTATTGTGATAACCGTGTCACATTAGGATTTCCTGAAGTGCGTGAAGCGATTCGTGATGGCTTAGTTGAATTAATTGAGCAATATTTTCCAGAAGTAGAGATTGTATCAGGAACTGCAACAGCAGGGATTCCACATGCAGCTTATGTATCAGAGAAGATGAACTTACCGATGAACTACGTGCGTTCAAAAAGTAAGAGTCACGGGAAACAAAATCAAATTGAAGGCGCTAATAGCAAAGGGAAAAAAGTTGTTGTCATTGAAGACCTAATCTCAACAGGTGGTTCTTCAATTACAGCTGTGGAAGCATTGCGTGAAGCAGGTGCAGAAGTATTAGGTGTTGTTGCCATCTTCACATACGGCTTACAAAAAGCAGATGATATGTTTGGTGAAGCACAAGTACCATTCTACACAATCAGTAACTATGATGAATTGATTGAAGTGGCAGAAGCCCAAGGTAAAATTACTTCAGAAGATATTGATACATTAGTGTCATGGAGAAACCAATTATAATAAAATAAGTTATCGAACCGTTCAGCATGATAGTTGAACGGTTTTTCTTTTTAAAATAGAATGATTGACATATAGTACACTGGGGTGTACTATATGTCAAAGGAGGTTAGGTATGGATCAATCTACCTTTGAAGAATTTAACAATATGCATTTAACATTTATTAAAGTGAATCAACTGATAAATGAAGTGATTGAAGAACAAAACATTGATATTTCTAGAGAACAATTAGGTGTTTTCAAGTTATTACTCAAGCACGAACAGCTCCCTTTAAAGGCCATTGCGGAGAAACAAGGTGTTTTTAAAACAGCCGTTTCAAAAAGAGTAAAAAAATTAGAGGAAAAAGGTTTTGTGACACGAATCAGTTCATCGGATAAAAGAGAAAAAGTGATTACACTGACAGATGAGGGCATCCGTTTTTATGAAGAAAGACAACGAATTCTTTATGAATCATTCATGAAGAAATTAAATTTAGACAAAGTACAAGCAGCTGAATTTTTTTCAAATATGCGTGAAGTTGATCAGTTGCTGAAACAAGGAGAGAAAAATATATGACAAACGACATCAAGATACATGTATTACACACAGGAGAAGTAATTGTTGACGAGGCACTTCCATTCGGTTATGAATCTAACAGACCACTTGCTTGGACAGGGTTATTTCGTTCAAAGAAACATCAGATTAGCATTCCTGTATCCGTATATTTAATTGAACATCCAAAAGGGTTAATATTAATTGATACAGGTTGGCATACAGATAATAGAACGAAACAGATTAGAAATTTACTCTTCCAATATCCAGTCAACAAGGCTGATTTACCTGAAGGACAAGCAGTACATGAACAATTAAAAAGATTGGGATACGAACCGAAAGACATCGATTATGTGTTAATGAGTCATATGCATTGTGATCATGCTGATGGGCTAAGACATGTTAAGGATGCTAAAAATATTTTATTAAGTGAGCCTGAGTTTAAAGCCATTAAAAAAGATAAAATGCACTATCTTTCTCATGAGTGGAAAGGTGTTACGCTCAAATCATTCCCGTTATCACATACTGGATTAGGACCTAAAGGTTATTCATTTGATTTATTTGGTGATCAAACAGTTCAAATGATATGGTGTCCGGGTCATAGTAAAGGGTTGTGTGCAACGATGATAAAAAAAGAAGATGAAGACAAATTTGTATTATTAGCAGCTGATGTTGGCTATGCGAATAAATCTTGGGAAGAAAATATTTTACCAGGTGTATTAGATAATAAAGAAGAAGCACGCGCATCATTGAATTGGGTGAAAAAGAAAGCGGCTGATGGAAATTGTATCGAAGCTTTAGCAAACCATGATGCGAATACAAAACCGCATGTTATTACATTATAAGTGTGAAGATGTAAAAAGAGGTTGAGACACAGTGCTCAACCTCTTTTGAGGGTTGTAGAAAGAAATATAATGGCAGTAGGTGACTGAATTGAAAATGAGTTTAAAAAATTCTTTTCAATTATAATCACCTTTGCTGGGGTGGGACAACGAAATCTTTTATAGCGAAAAAGATTTCTGTCCCATTTTTTTGAGTTACTTTTGCTTTTCAGGTAAGGCAAGTTGGAAGTTCACGCCGAATTTGTCTTGGACCCATGCGAATTCACGGTATTGGGGTGGCATAGATGTTTTCGGCATTAGGATGGCACCACCATCTTTTAAACCGTTAAATAGACGCTCCATTTCAAAGACATCTTTGACTGTTACATATAATGATGTTGCTGGTGTCATTTCAATTGGTGTACCATTGATATTGTCAATTGCCATGAACACTTGATTGTTTAGCGTAAAGATGGCGTGTTGTACTTTGCCTGCTTGTTCAGGGACAGACTCATCATATTTGACCATCGTCACTATCTCACTGTCTTCAAAAAGGGATGTGTACTTTTTGATGGCTGCTTCTGCATTACCATTAAACATTAAAAAGGTCGTAATTTTTGGGATTTGCATCGTCTTAACTCCTTTATCATGTAATTTGAAATTCTTTCACTTCTCAATATAACCAGTTACAATAAGAATAAATCATATGTGGAGGTTATAGTTTATGATTAGTATGCACTTAGTCATTCCGATTCTTGCAATGTTAGCAATTCTCGGTATAGGATGGCTCTTTTTACGTTGGTATTTGAGATAACTATTAGTTAGATTCTGTATGCTTTAAAGCTTGAATCTTGTCATAATCCGGAGTGGCATAGCGTGTTTGTTGGTGGTCGTATGTGACAAAACCAGGCTTTGCACCACTCGGCTTATGCACATGTTTAATCTGTGTAAAGTCAACCGGGATTTGGCCTGACTGTCCCGCCTTAGAGAAATACGCTGCAATCATCGCTGCTTCATCTATCGTTTGATCGGAAGGGGCGTCGTTTAATATGACGACATGACTGCCAGGGAAATCTTTCGTATGGAACCAAAAATGTGATTTCTGAGCACGTTTATTCGTTAAATAATCATTTTGTTTGTTATTTTTACCCACGAGAATCGTATCGCCATCTGTTGATTGATACGTCTGCAACTTAATCGCACTTGTTTTTTTCTTTTTATGCTGCTTACGTTGGCGAATAAATCCTTGCTCAGCCAATTCTTCTCGGATGTCATCGATATCATCTACCGTAATATGTGCCAATTGTTGCTCAATATTTTCAAAGTATTGAATGTTTTCTTCTGTTAATAAGAGTTGATGTGTCAGCTCACGTTCACGTGTCTTCATACGATTGTACTGCTTGTAGTAGTACTGTGCATTTTCAGCGGGAGATTTCGTCGGGTTCAACGGAATTGTCACTTGCTCTCCTGTGTAATAATTCAACGCATCTAATGTTTTATCTCCTTGTTTTAACTGATAAATATTCGCAGTAATCAGCTCACCATATAGTTGTTGTAACTCTTTTTCTTGTGTTCCTTGTTGTTCTTCTAATAACTTACTATATTTATTTTGATATTTTTGTAATAACTGCTGTACAAGTTTTACTAAGTCATTTGCACGTTGCTTCACACGTGCACGTTCTCCACGTGCATCGTAAAAACGATCAAGCAACTCATGAAGTGATTCGTAATGTACGACATCATCATCGAATTGCGACAATGCCATAAAATAAAAATCTTCTTTGCCTGTGTCATGATTTTTATGAAATACAGGTGTATCTGGCATATCGATTTCTGCCATGACTTCATCAAAAGCTTCAGGCAACGTATGCGCAGTCATAAAATGACGTCGTGAAACAATTTCTTTCGTAATTAACGGTGAAAAGCCTTCAAAGGATTGTAACAATTGGCGATCAATGCGACCTGCGTTAAAGTCAATAAATTGTAAAATATCTTGTCCACGATATTCAAACGGATTGTGCTTGTTTTGCGCAGGGGGAGCTTCATATTGAAATCCTGGCATCACCGTTCGATATTGATTCGTATTCGGTGTCAAATGCTTAAAACCTTCAATGATTTTATATGCTTCATTAACGAGTATGAGATTGCTATGTTTTCCCATAATTTCTAAAATAACGGTTCTATGAATTGTGTCACCAATCTCATCTTTACTCTCAACATCAATTTCGACGCGACGGTCGTTGTCGATCTGTCGTATCGCACGAATAATCCCGCCTTCAAGATGTTTACGGAACACGCGTGCAAACATAGGTGGCTCAAAAGGATTATCATACTTTTTAGTTGTGAGATGGATACGTGCAAAGTTAGGGTGTATGGATAACAGCAGTTGATGATTTTTACGATTTTGTCGTACAATCATCAGTATTGTATCATTTTCAGGTTGATTAATTTTATGGATACGCCCACTTACTAAGCTCTGTAAATCAGCGACCATTTTTCTCGTAAAGAGGCCGTCAAAAGCCATAAAATATTGCCACCTTTCTATTATTTCGTCATATTATTATAACATATGTATTGAATGGAACGTGTGCATGACAATTCGTAAGTGTATTTCGATATGTACAAACTAAGTTGTAACCATTTTGTTTAAATTTTATTTTAAGTCGTGCGCTTTTCAATATAATGTGTTTCTAATTATTTTTAGTTAGTGTAAAATATGAAGTGTTGTAATACTCGCCCTATACAAGGGAAATCAACTTATGTTAAGATATGTAAATAACTAGAAGAATATCGTAGAAAGGTCGTTAGGCATGGATACTGAAAAAGGCTTACTTATCGTTCTTTCAGGCCCGTCTGGTGTAGGTAAGGGAACTGTGAGAAAACGTATTTTTGATGATCCACATACATCTTATAAATATTCAATCTCAATGACGACACGTGATATGCGAGAAGGCGAGCAAGATGGCGTGGATTATTTCTTCAAATCACGTAATGAGTTTGAGCAATTAATTGAACAAGATGCATTTATTGAATACGCAGAATATGTAGGAAACTACTATGGGACACCTGTTCAATATGTGAAGGATACAATGAATGAAGGACATGATGTCTTTCTTGAGATTGAAGTAGAGGGTGCGAAACAGGTGCGTAAGAAGTTCCCTGATGCATTGTTTATCTTTTTAGCACCACCTAGTCTTGACCATCTTAAAGAGCGATTGATTGGTCGTGGCACTGAGTCATCTGAAAAGATTCAACGTCGTGTGGATGAAGCACGTAAAGAAGTTGAAATGATGAACTTATATGACTACGTCGTTGTGAACGATGAAGTAGACTTAGCGAAAGATCGTATTCAATCAATTGTGGAAGCAGAACACCTAAAACGTGAACGCATCGAAGCAAAATATCGAAAAATGTTATTGGAGGCTAAAAAGTAATGTTATATCCACCGTTACATCATTTACAAGATAAAGTTAACTCTAAATACTTAATTGCAACTACTGCAGCAAAACGTGCAAGAGAGATTCAAGAAAACCCTGAAGGATTATTGCTCGATGATTACACGAGTAAGAAGACGGTGGGACGTGCCTTGGAAGAGATGGCTTCAAGCAAAGTTAAGCCGAATGTTGACCTAAAAGACTATTAAGACATAATGAATGAAGACTTGGCTCCGTGTGAGACTGAGTCTTTTTTAATATATTCATTCAGCAAAAATGAACACAAATATATTATAATGCACATAAGAGTATAAAAATCAGGAGTGAAACTATGAAGAACATACTATTAGCGGTGACAGGTGGCATCGCGGCGTATAAAGCAATTGATTTGACGAGTAAGCTCACACAAGCAGGTTACGATGTGCGTGTCATGTTGACTACACATGCACAACAATTTGTCACACCGCTATCGTTTCAGGCGATTAGTAGAAATGCGGTTTATACCGATACATTTATTGAGCAGAATCCAGCTGAAATTCAACATATTACTTTAGGTGATTGGGCAGATGCAGTCATTATTGCGCCAGCTACTGCGAATACAATTTCAAAGTTGAGTCATGGGATTGCGGATGATATGGTCACAACGACATTGTTAGCGACGACAGCGCCGAAATTGATTGCGCCTGCAATGAACGTACACATGTATGAAAATCCACGCATTCAAGAAAATATGGCAATTTTAAAAAAGGACGGCTATCAATTCCTTGAACCTGGTGAAGGATTCTTAGCGTGTGGTTATGTCGCAAAAGGTCGTATGGCTGAACCATTAGATATCATTGCTTCACTCAAACAACTTCAAACGGAGAATCAAGCGACAACTGTACAAACGTATTTTACAGGTAAAAAGGTTTTAATTACTGCTGGTACAACGATTGAAGAAATCGATCCAGTGCGCTACGTGTCAAACCGTGCATCAGGCAAGATGGGCTATGCACTGGCAACAGCCCTCGTCAATCAAGGTGCGAACGTTACATTAGTGTCAGGGCCGACGCATTTAGATGTTCCAGAAGGTGTGACATTTGTTTCGATAAACAGTGCGGAAGACATGTTTGAAGCGGTAGTTTCTCGATATGATGAACAAGATTTCGTGTTCAAAACTGCCGCAGTTTCTGACTATACACCTGTTACGAAGTTGGAACATAAGGTGAAAAAGAAAGAAGGTAACTTGACAGTTGAATTCAAACGTACGAAAGATATTTTAAAATATTTAGGTGAACATAAGACGCATCAAAAGTTAATTGGATTCGCAGCTGAAACACGTGATGTCGAACATTATGCGCAAGAAAAACTAGCACGTAAAAATGCAGATGTCATCATAGCGAATAATGTAGGGGATCGTACAATAGGGTTTAATTCTGATCAAAATGAAGTGACGATGTATTTCAAAGGTGGCGATGTGCAACCAATTGAAAAAGGGCCGAAAACAGAACTGGCATACAAAATTTTAAATGCACTGGAAAGTAGATGGCATGAATGATTGCACAAGTCATCGTAGACGTTGCTGCCAAAAGTGTTGATCGAACGTTTGATTATCTTATTCCAGATGACTTAAAAGATGTCGTTCAACCGGGCGTTCGTGTACTCGTTCCGTTCGGTCCACGTAAAATTCAAGGTTACGTGATGCAAATTGTATCCGATGAACAATCAGATATTGAGATACATCGTTTAAAACCTATTTTTGAAGTGAAAGATATTCAACCAGAATTAACGGAAGAACTGGTGAAGTTAAGTGAATGGTATAGTCATTATTTTGTATCGAAGCGGATATCGATATTAGAAGTGATGTTACCGAGTGCGATAAAAGCAAAATATACGAAAGCTTTTTCTGCCAAACATCCGGAACAGCTTCCTGAGTATTTGCGATTACGCTTTAATCAAGATGGGTTGTATCCTTATAAAGCTGCGCAAAATCAAGAAGACGTTGCAACATTGTTGACATTGATGAAACAAGGTATCGTAGAAGAAGTAACGTTGCTGTCACAACATACGACGAAAAAGAAGCAACGGGCTGTGCGTGTCATCCATCCTGATATGGGTGATAGTATTTTGATGGACTTAGAAAAAAAGCAAAAGCAATATGAACTGTTAGCTTTTTTATTGGATGAACAACACCGTTCTGTATTGCTGCGAGAATTAAAAGATATGAACTTTTCGACATCTGCCATCAATACGTTAGAGCGAAACGGCATCATCGAAAAATATGACGTTGTCGTTGAGCGTGACCCTTATGAAGGACGTGTATTTGAGCAAGAGCACAAGCGTCAACTTACAGAAGAACAACAAGAGGCGTTTGATCAAATTAACCGAGCCGCAGCATCACATCAAGCAGAAACATTTTTATTACATGGTGTGACAGGTTCAGGTAAGACAGAAGTTTATTTACAAATAATTGATCAAGTACTTGAACGTCAACAAGAAGCGATGATGCTTGTCCCTGAGATTGCCTTGACACCACAAATGGTACAGCGATTCAAAAGCCGCTTTGGTGACGAAGTGGCAGTCCTTCACTCGGGCTTGTCACACGGCGAACGATACGATGAATGGCAAAAAATTCGTGACGGACGTGCGCGCGTGAGTGTTGGTGCGCGTTCGAGCGTTTTCGCCCCATTTAAAAATCTCGGTGTCATCATTATTGATGAAGAACATGAAGCGACATATAAGCAGGAAGATTATCCACGCTATCATGCGAGAGAAATTGCAGAATGGCGGAGTCGTTATCATCATTGCCCGCTTGTATTAGGAAGTGCAACGCCGAGCTTAGAGAGTTATGCACGAGCAACTCGAAAGGTTTATACATTGTTATCCATGCCGACACGTGTTAACAATCAGCAGCTCCCGGAAGTTAAAATTCGTGATATGAGAGATGAACTTGCTAATGGCAATCGCTCAATATTCTCTGAAGACTTGGCAGTAGCAATTGAAGATCGTTTACAAAAACAAGAACAAGTTGTACTATTTCTGAACCGTCGTGGTTACGCTTCCTTTATGTTATGTCGAGATTGTGGGCATGTGCCACAGTGTCCGAATTGTGATATTTCGATGACGTATCACAAAACGACACATGAGTTAAAGTGTCATTACTGTGGATATCACGAGCCAGCACCATTTCAATGTCCGAGTTGTGGCAGTGAACACATTCAACAGATGGGTACGGGGACACAACGTGTTGAAGAGTTGATTCAAGAGCGCTTTCCATCTGCAAGAATTATTCGAATGGATGTGGACACGACAAGCAAAAAGGGGAGTCATGAAAAGCTATTAAAGGCATTTGGTGACGGAAAAGGTGATATTTTGTTAGGGACTCAGATGATTGCGAAAGGGTTAGATTTTCCTAATATTACACTAGTTGGCGTATTGAATGCAGATACGATGTTGAACTTACCTGACTTTAGATCAAGTGAAAGAACATACCAACTGTTGACCCAAGTTGCGGGGCGTGCTGGACGCCATGAAAAAACAGGAGAAGTTATCATACAAACGTATAACCCAGATCACTATGCTGTTCAAGATGTACAAGCTAATAATTATCTAGCATTTTATGAAAAAGAAATGCAATTTCGACAGCTAGCCAAGTATCCACCTTATTTCTTTTTAATTAACTTTACGGTGACACATGAAAAGATGAAGGTTGCATTACAAGCGGCAACACATGTCCATCAAACATTGCTACAACATGTGACAGAAAAGGCATTTATTCTCGGCCCAGCACCTGCCGCCTTATCTCGGATTAACAATGAATACCGATTTCAAATATTATTGAAATACAAGCATGAACCCGGGTTGATTGATGCCTTACGTTATTTAGACGACTACTACCATGAACGCTATGAGCAAGAAAAACTTGCATTACGCATTGATATTGGTCCATATATGATGATGTAATACAAAATATAAAGCTGCAATTGATTACATTTTTGTAATGAATTGCAGCTTTTATTGATTTATAAGGAAGAAAAAAGAGGGGCGTACCCCTCTTTTTTAATGCTTAAATTTAATCTTCTTCACGTCTCTTTTTACGACCAAATAGAAGTAACGAACCTAATCCACCAAACAATGTACCGATTGCAGCTGTGTTTGCATCGTCTTGACCTGTGTCAGGTAAAGCCTTCTTATCGTGGTTGTCATTCGATGACGTATCATTCGAACTTGTATTCGAATTGAAGTTAGAATCTGAGTTACTGTCAGAATCCGAGTCGCTGTCAGAATCGCTGTCAGAGTCTGAGTCGCTATCTGAATCAGAGTCACTATCAGAATCGGAATCGCTGTCCGAATCTGAGTCACTATCAGAATCTGAATCACTGTCCGAATCAGAATCGCTATCAGAGTCTGAGTCACTATCCGAGTCAGAATCGCTATCAGAATCCGAATCGCTGTCGGAATCCGAATCGCTGTCAGAATCTGAGTCGCTATCAGAATCGGAGTCACTATCAGAGTCAGAGTCACTGTCGGAGTCGGAATCGCTGTCCGAATCTGAGTCGCTATCAGAATCACTGTCAGAGTCGGAATCGCTGTCAGAATCCGAGTCGCTATCCGAATCAGAATCACTGTCAGAATCCGAGTCACTATCAGAATCTGAGTCGCTATCCGAATCAGAATCACTGTCAGAATCCGAGTCACTATCAGAATCTGAGTCGCTATCAGAATCTGAGTCACTATCCGAGTCGGAATCACTGTCGGAGTCAGAGTCGCTGTCAGAATCAGAATCGCTGTCTGCATCCGAATCGCTATCCGAGTCAGAATCGCTATCAGAATCCGAATCGCTGTCGGAATCCGAATCGCTGTCCGAATCTGAGTCGCTATCAGAATCTGAGTCACTATCAGAATCGCTGTCAGAATCCGAGTCGCTATCGGAGTCTGAATCACTGTCGGAGTCTGAGTCACTATCAGAATCCGAGTCACTGTCCGAGTCCGAATCACTGTCAGAGTCGGAATCGCTATCTGAGTCAGAATCGCTATCTGCATCCGAATCGCTATCTGCATCAGAATCGCTGTCAGAGTCAGAGTCGCTATCAGAATCAGAGTCGCTATCTGCATCAGAATCGCTATCTGCATCAGAATCACTGTCAGAGTCAGAGTCACTATCCGAATCAGAGTCACTGTCGGAGTCGGAATCGCTGTCAGAATCAGAGTCGCTGTCGGAATCCGAGTCACTATCTGCATCAGAATCACTGTCGGAATCCGAATCGCTATCAGAATCTGAGTCACTATCCGAGTCAGAGTCGCTGTCGGCATCAGAGTCGCTATCGGAGTCTGAATCACTATCAGAATCCGAATCACTGTCAGAATCCGAATCACTGTCAGAATCCGAGTCAGAGTCGCTGTCCGAATCGCTGTCAGAATCCGAGTCACTATCAGAATCGGAATCACTGTCAGAATCAGAATCGCTATCCGAGTCTGAGTCACTATCAGAGTCCGAGTCGCTATCGGAGTCCGAGTCGCTATCTGCATCCGAATCGCTGTCAGAATCCGAGTCGCTATCAGAATCAGAATCACTGTCTGCATCAGAATCGCTGTCAGAATCCGAGTCGCTGTCAGAATCCGAGTCACTATCAGAATCGCTGTCGGAGTCAGAATCACTGTCGGAGTCAGAATCACTGTCGGAATCAGAATCGCTGTCGGAGTCAGAGTCACTATCAGAATCGGAATCGCTGTCCGAGTCCGAATCGCTGTCGGAATCAGAATCGCTGTCGGAATCAGAATCGCTATCAGAATCCGAGTCACTGTCGGAGTCAGAGTCGCTGTCCGAATCTGAGTCGCTGTCGGAATCAGAATCGCTATCAGAATCCGAGTCGCTGTCAGAGTCCGAATCACTATCTGAGTCAGAGTCACTATCAGAATCGGAATCACTGTCGGAGTCAGAATCACTGTCGGAATCTGAATCACTGTCGGAATCAGAATCACTGTCAGAATCCGAGTCGCTATCTGAATCAGAATCACTATCCGAATCGCTGTCAGAGTCCGAATCACTATCAGAATCAGAATCGCTGTCAGAGTCCGAGTCGCTGTCGGAGTCGGAATCGCTGTCAGAATCCGAGTCGCTATCAGAATCCGAGTCGCTATCAGAATCTGAGTCACTATCCGAATCCGAATCGCTGTCTGAGTCAGAATCGCTATCCGAATCTGAGTCGCTGTCAGAATCCGAGTCGCTGTCAGAATCCGAGTCACTATCGGAGTCGGAATCGCTGTCGGAGTCAGAATCACTGTCAGAGTCACTATCAGAATCCGAATCACTATCAGAATCTGAATCACTGTCGGAGTCCGAGTCGCTGTCAGAATCAGAATCGCTATCGGAATCCGAGTCAGAATCGCTGTCGGAGTCGGAATCGCTGTCGGAGTCGGAATCGCTGTCGGAATCCGAGTCAGAGTCGCTATCAGAATCCGAGTCACTATCGGAATCGCTGTCAGAGTCAGAATCGCTGTCAGAATCTGAGTCACTGTCAGAATCCGAATCACTGTCAGAATCCGAATCACTGTCAGAATCCGAATCACTGTCAGAATCCGAATCACTATCAGAATCTGAATCACTGTCGGAATCCGAGTCACTGTCAGAATCCGAGTCGCTGTCAGAATCCGAGTCGCTGTCAGAATCCGAGTCAGAATCGCTGTCGGCATCAGAATCACTGTCAGAATCTGAATCGCTATCCGAGTCAGAGTCGCTGTCCGAGTCTGAGTCACTGTCAGAATCCGAGTCGCTATCTGCATCCGAGTCGCTATCGGAATCAGAATCAGAATCCGAATCGCTGTCCGAGTCAGAGTCGCTATCGGAGTCGCTATCTGCATCCGAGTCACTGTCGGAATCTGAGTCCGCATCTGAGTCAGCATCGGAATCCGAATCTTCATCTGTTATGACGAAAAATCCTGAGTCAATTGTTAAGTCATCATCTTCAAGTGTAACGTGAACTTCGAGACCGTCTGAATCAACACTATCATCGTCACCTTGATTTGCCGCTGTTGGTCTGTAATCAGCTGGTAAGTCAAATTTGATTGTGTAATCTCCAGGGTTCACATTATTAAATTCATATTTACCATTGCTATTTGTTATTGTCTCAGCAATCACTTCGCCTTGATCATTAATCAATTTAACAGGAATACTACCGATACCATATTCATCAGGATCTTGGATACCGTCTTTGTCGAAATCGTTCCATACAGTATCACCGATTGTGAGATTTTTAATTACAGGTGTTTTAAAGAATCCAGAATCAATTGTCAAGTTGTCTTCTTGTAAATCAACATCAACAGTTGTACCATCCGAATCAACGATATCATTATCACCTTGGTTTGATGGGGAAGGGGTATAGCCTTCTGGTGTTACGAATTCAACAGTGTAGTGACCTTTGGCAAGTTTATCGAATAGATATTGGCCATTTGAGTCAGTCGTTGTACGAGATACTTCTGTACCATTAGCATCTTTTAAGATAACAGTAACATTCGCAAGGCCTGCTTCATCCGCATCTTGAATGCCATCTTTATTCGCATCTTCAAATACTTTATCACCAAGCTTAACAGCGGGTGCAAGCACAGTGTAATGAAACATTCTACTTCGATCTAGGTTCACTGGAATAGAAATACCATCTTGAACAATTGGGTATGTCTCAGCCTCTATACCTGTATAAGAATCATAAACGTTAATTGGAGTATATGATGATACACGGTAACCTTCTGGTGGTACAATTTCAATTGTGTAATGACCATGTTTTATATGACCAAAGGCATATTCTCCTCTGCGATTATTCCAGTTATCTATTTCAGGATCTCCAGTACTATGTCGAATATTCGGACCATTTGTAACAGTACGTGCAACTTCTACACCGTTTTCATCTCTTAGAATAACTGTTACACCTTCCATATAGTCATCGTCATCAATATGGTAATCGTCGTAACTTTCTTCGTAAATAGAGTAACCGTCATCGTTACCATCTAATACGACCTCACCTTGAATCAAGAAGTCATCTTTGAGAAAACCAGAATCTATTGTAAAATCATCATCAGTCAGATGAACAGGAACGATTAAACCATCAGAATCCTGTGTTGGATCTAAAAGATCTTCGTTTGGTGGAAGCCCCAATCTATTCTCAGAATTAGGGACATGGTGTACTAACGTTGGAGTGTAGCCATCAGGTGTAACAAATTCTACGATATAGTCTCCAGGATCTAAATTATCAAATACGTAATGACCATCATAATCAGTCGTTGTACGAGTGATTTCATGATTTTCTGCATCTTTTAGGATAACAGTGACATTTGGCAGTGGTGCTTTAGAATAAGTATCAAGTTGATATCCTAAATATAAATCATAGTATTCATTTGCGTAATCAAGACGTTCACCATCACTCCATACAAAATCTCCTATTTTGAATTTTGTACGATAGAAGCCTGAATCTATTGATAAATCATCTTCGTTCAGAACTACATGAACTTTGTCACCATCAGAGTCCACTTCACGGTCATCACCTTGAAAATATGGAGAAGGGGCATAGCCTTCTGGTGCTATGAATTCGATTCCGTATGGGCCTTTATCAAGATTTTCAAATACATAATGGCCATTTTCGTCAGTAGTTGTACGTGATATTTCTGTTCCTTCTTCATTTTCTAAAATGACAGTGACGTTAGGGAGACCTTTTTCATCTGCATCCTGAATACCGTTTTTATTTTTATCTTCCCACACCTTATCGCCAATTTTTCTCGTTTTTTGGTAGAATCCAACATCATAAGTTAACTTAGCCTCATTATGTCTTAAACCAACCTCAAAACTGATACCGTTAGAATCAATGCTATCATCATCTCCAATATTTTTTGGAGAAGGCACATAGTCTTCAGGTGTAAGGAAATCAAGTTTGTATTGACCACTGTCCAAGTTTTCGAATGAATAGTGACCGTTCTCATCCGTTGTCGTACGACTGATTTCAGTTTTAACATCATTCACGAAGTTAGATAAGATAACAGTAACGTTTGGAAGTCCCGGCTCATCTTCATTTTGAATACCATCATGATTTAAGTCTTCCCAAACTTTATCACCGATTCGACTTAACGGTTGATAGAACCCACCATCTACGGTCACATCGTCACCACTAACACTGACTGTATTATCAAAAATTTCAGAGTCAATCGATTCATCTTCGCCAGCTTTCGATTCCGTAGGAAGGTAACCATCAGGTGTGACAAACTCAACATGATAAAGTCCATCAACAACGTTGTCGAAATGGTAGTGTCCGTTTTCATCTGTTGTCGTACGTGCGACTTCAAATGTGTCAGAACCTTTATATTTGTGAAGAACAACAGTTACGTTCGGAATACCTGCTTCGCCTTCGTCTTGAATACCGTTGATATTGGTATCATCCCATACATAGTCACCAACAGTGTATGTCGGTATTTTGTAGAATCCAGCGTCGACATGTAATTCGTCAGTAAAGTTTACGCCAACAAAACCGAGTGGGGCATCAGAGTCAATATGCTTATTCTTGCCAACACGTTGTGGTGATCTAAGGTAACCATCAGGTGTAATGAATTCAATTCGGTAGATACCAGGATCGACGTTATCGAAGGAGTAATGACCGTTTTCATCCGTCGTCGTACGACGAAGTTCTGTTGCCTCACCATCTTTGTATGAAGCTAAGATAACAGTGACATTCGGAATACCTGTTTCACCTTCATCTTGAAGACCGTCTTTGTTTGTATCTTCCCAGACTTTGTCACCAATAGAATAAGTCGGTGGGAGATGGAAACCAGTATCAACAGATACAACGGGCTGATTAGCAGTAACTGTCACAAAGACCTTTTTACCATCAGAGTCGACATTATCATCATCTCCAACATTTTTAGGAGAAGGGAGATAGCCGTCAGGTGTCACAAATTCAACTGTGTAGTTTCCATGATCAAGGTGGTCAAACAAATAATGACCATTCTCATCTGTTGTCGTGCGGGCAATTTCAGTTGTGACACCGTTAACACTACCATGAAGAATGACAGTGACACCCGCCAAACCAGGTTCATTCTCATCTTGAATACCATCGTGATTCGTATCATCCCATACTTTATCACCGATTTGACTTAAAGGTTGATAGAACCCACCATCTACGGTCACATCGTCACCACTAACACTGACTGTATTATCAAAAATTTCAGAGTCAATCGATTCATCTTCGCCAGCTTTCGATTCCGTAGGAAGGTAACCATCAGGTGTGACAAACTCAACATGATAAAGTCCATCAACAACGTTGTCGAAATGGTAGTGTCCGTTTTCATCTGTTGTCGTACGTGCGACTTCAAATGTGTCAGAACCTTTATATTTGTGAAGAACAACAGTTACGTTCGGAATACCTGCTTCGCCTTCGTCTTGAATACCGTTGATATTGGTATCATCCCATACATAGTCACCAACAGTGTATGTCGGTATTTTGTAGAATCCAGCGTCGACATGTAATTCGTCAGTAAAGTTTACGCCAACAAAACCGAGTGGGGCATCAGAGTCAATATGCTTATTCTTGCCAACACGTTGTGGTGATTTAAGGTAACCATCAGGTGTAATGAATTCAATTCGGTAGATACCAGGATCGACGTTATCGAAGGAGTAATGACCGTTTTCATCCGTCGTCGTACGACGAAGTTCCGTTGCCTCACCATCTTTGTATGAAGCTAAGATAACAGTGACATTCGGAATACCTGTTTCACCTTCATCTTGAAGACCGTCTTTGTTTGTATCTTCCCAGACTTTGTCACCAATAGAATAAGTCGGTGGGAGATGGAAACCAGTATCAACAGATACAACGGGCTGATTAGCAGTAACTGTCACAAAGACCTTTTTACCATCAGAGTCGACATTATCATCATCTCCAACATTTTTAGGAGAAGGGAGATAGCCGTCAGGTGTCACAAATTCAACTGTGTAGTTTCCATGATCAAGGTGGTCAAATAAATAATGACCATTCTCATCTGTTGTCGTGCGGGCAATTTCAGTTGTGATACCGTTAACACTACCATGAAGAATGACAGTGACACCCGCCAAACCAGGTTCATTCTCATCTTGAATACCATCGTGATTCGTATCATCCCATACTTTATCACCGATTTGACTTAAAGGTTGATAGAACCCACCATCTACGGTCACATCGTCACCACTAACACTGACTGTATTATCAAAAATTTCAGAGTCAATCGATTCATCTTCGCCAGCTTTCGATTCCGTAGGAAGGTAACCATCAGGTGTGACAAACTCAACATGATAAAGTCCATCAACAACGTTGTCGAAATGGTAGTGTCCGTTTTCATCTGTTGTCGTACGTGCGACTTCAAATGTGTCAGAACCTTTATATTTGTGAAGAACAACAGTTACGTTCGGAATACCTGCTTCGCCTTCGTCTTGAATACCGTTGATATTGGTATCATCCCATACATAGTCACCAACAGTGTATGTCGGTATTTTGTAGAATCCAGCGTCGACATGTAATTCGTCAGTAAAGTTTACGCCAACAAAACCGAGTGGGGCATCAGAGTCAATATGCTTATTCTTGCCAACACGTTGTGGTGATCTAAGGTAACCATCAGGTGTAATGAATTCAATTCGGTAGATACCAGGATCGACGTTATCGAAGGAGTAATGACCGTTTTCATCCGTCGTCGTACGACGAAGTTCTGTTGCCTCACCATCTTTGTATGAAGCTAAGATAACAGTGACATTCGGAATACCTGTTTCACTTTCATCTTGAAGACCGTCTTTGTTTGTATCTTCCCAGACTTTGTCACCAATAGAATAAGTCGGTGGGAGATGGAAACCAGTATCAACAGATACAACGGGCTGATTAGCAGTAACTGTCACAAAGACCTTTTTACCATCAGAGTCGACATTATCATCATCTCCAACATTTTTAGGAGAAGGGAGATAGCCGTCAGGTGTCACAAATTCAACTGTGTAGTTTCCGTGATCAAGGTGGTCAAATAAATAATGACCATTCTCATCTGTTGTCGTGCGGGCAATTTCAGTTGTGACACCGTTAACACTACCATGAAGAATGACAGTGACACCCGCCAAACCAGGTTCATTCTCATCTTGAATACCATCGTGATTCGTATCATCCCATACTTTATCACCGATTTGACTTAAAGGTTGATAGAACCCACCATCTACTGTCACATCGTCACCACTAACACTGACTGTATTAGTGAAAGTTTCAGAGTCAATCGATTCATCTTCGCCAGCTCTCGCTTCCGTAGGAAGGTAACCGTCAGGTGTGACAAATTCTACATGATAGAGTCCATCAAAAACATTGTCGAAATGGTAGTGCCCGTTTTCATCTGTTGTCGTACGTGCAACTTCAAATGTTTCAGAGCCCACATATTCGTGAAGGACGACAGTGACATTCGGAATACCTATTTCGCCTTCATCTTGAATACCGTTGATATTCGCATCGTCCCACACAAGATCACCGACTGTGTACGTTGGCTCTTTGTAAAATCCCGCATCAATATCTGTTAAATCTCTAAAATATATTGATACGAATCCATTAGGTGCATCGGAATCAATATTTCTATCACTACCTACACGCGTTGGTGAAGTCAGATAGTGATCAGGTGTAACGAATCCGATTCTGTAGATACCTTGTTCTACGTTGTCGAATGAGTAATGACCGTTTTCATCTGTCGTTGTACGACGAAGTTCAGTTGATACACCATCTGGGTATGAATATTCGTATAAGATAACAGTGGCATTTGGAATACCCGGTTCATCCGGATCTTGAATACCGTCTTTGTTTGTATCTTCCCAAACTTTGTCACCAATAGAATGTGCTTGATTGGCTGAACGGAATACAGCACCCGTATTCAATGTATGAGCGATAAAATTGTCGTTTGTCGGGATATTACCAATTGGCCATGAATTTCTTACAATTGCTGGAACGTCTGTACCCACGACATTTGAATTTCTGTTAATATCTTCTGATTGTGGTTTGAGTTCTGTTAAGTGGTTATCTTCTGGTGTAGGGAGTCGATGTTCTGGAGTTGTTGCTGCTTCGTTGACTGTTTGAGGGACATCAACTGTTGAAGTAGGTGAAGTGTTTGATGTGGAAATATCTTCCGTCGTAGATTCTGTTGCTTCATCAACGTCGTTTGATAATGTTGCAACATCTTCCTCAGCTGTTTCATCCGTTGCTTCTAATGAAGAATTTGTTGCGCTGTCTGTCACAGGTGTGACTTCTTCTGGCTGAACATTTGTTGTTGTATCACTTTCTAAAAGTGATGGGTCTGCTTGTAGTGATGGGGGAGTCTGACTGCTATCAGATACTTCATCATTGGTAGGCGTTGAAGTATCAAAAGCACCTTCGGTAGGGTCAGAATCATCATCATCACTGTTAATCACAGTTGCAGATTCCTGTGTTTCAATTTCATCCGCTTTGGCATCATCACTTAATCCGAAAATTAATGTGGAGCCGACTAAAATGGAGGCAACGCCCACGGTAAACTTTCGAATAGAGTACTTATTCAGCCGATTTGGAATAAAATCGTACTTCTTATTCATATTTACACCCCTATACGTTTTATTTAGCGTATATTCATACTGCTAAGGAGATTATATGCTAAGATTTTTATAAAAACAACATCGAAATTTAATTAAAATAAAAACTTAATAACTATTTTGAGATAGTGATAATTGATGTTCTTAAGTATTTAATATGTTGATTTTTGATGTTTCAAAGTAATGGGAAAGAAAAGTAATCAAACAGTTGATATGAAAGGTTTTTAACGTTATCACATGGCACAGAACTATCGTTTGAACGAGATTTAAGCTATAATGAAATGATGAATTTTGTATGAGGAGTGTGCATCATGGCGATAAAAAAAATTTTAAATTATCGCACGTCTAATTTGCGACAAAAGACGCTACCGGTAACAACATTTAACGAAAAGCTAACAACTTTAATAGAAAATCTTGAAGATACGATGTATGAGATGGACAGTCAGGCGATTGCCGCACCACAAATCGGTGTAAATCAACAAGTGGCTTTAATCGATATGGGACAAGATGGTTTGCTGCAATTGATAAACCCGGAAATTATTTCTTCTAGCTCGGAAACAGCTATCGAGTTGGAAGGATGTATGAGTGTTCCAGGTCGTTACGGTGAAGTTGAGAGAAGTCGTATGATTGTTGTGAAAAGCTACGACTTGCATGGCAATGAAGTGGAACTCACAGCATATGATGATATTGCACGTATGATTTTACATGAGATTGATACATTAAACGGTATTTTATTTATTGATAAAATGAAAAAAGAAGTGACAGAAGCAGAATTGGAGGCGTATTTAGAAGATGAGTAAAATAATTTTTATGGGGACACCCGATTTCTCAACGAAAATATTAGAAATGTTAATCGAGACGGAAGAAGTTATTGCTGTTGTTACACAACCAGATAGACCTGTGGGTAGAAAGAGAACACTGACGCCGCCACCAGTGAAAAAAGTAGCGGTAGCACATAATATTCCTGTTCTCCAACCTGAAAAGCTTACAGGGTCTGAAGAGTTAGAAACACTATTAAATATGCCATGTGATTTAATCGTTACTGCAGCTTTTGGACAATTATTGCCAGAATCATTACTTTCACACCCAACATATGGTGCTGTAAATGTGCATGCGTCTTTATTACCTAAATATCGTGGAGGTGCACCTATCCATCAATCTATTATCGATGGTGAGGCAGAAACAGGTGTCACAATTATGTATATGGTAAAACAATTAGATGCAGGAGACATTATTTCACAACGTGCCATTCCAATAGAAGAGACGGATAATGTAGGATCTATGCATGATAAGTTAAGTGATCTTGGAACAGTGCTTTTACAGGAAACACTGCCTAGTATTTTAGATGGAACGAATGCGCGTACACTGCAAGAATCTGATAAAGCGACTTTTGCTTCTAACATTCAACGTGAAGATGAGCGTATTGATTGGACCAAAGATGCACGTGCGGTCTTTAATCATATTCGTGGTTTATCACCATGGCCGGTTGCATATACGAAGTTAGATGATAAAGTCATGAAGTTATACGATGCACACATTGTGACTGGTAAGCAAGGTGAGCCGGGACAAATTATCGAAACGACAAAAAAACAAATAATAGTCGGAACGGGTTCTGAAGATGCTATTGCATTGACAGAAATTCAACTTGCAGGGAAGAAAAGAATGCCTGTTGCGAACTTCTTGAGTGGTTATCACGAAACTCTCGTTGGAAAGGAATTACATTCATGACAACTGTACGTGAACTGAGTTATCAAACATTAGAAGCAGTATTAAAAGATGGTGCATACAGTAATTTAAAAATGAATGAAGTGTTACAGGAACACCCTTTAAGTCCTGCTGATCGAGGTCTTTACACGGCTCTTGTCTATGGGACACTGAAACGAAAACTCACTTTAGATTTTTATTTAAAGCCGTACGTCAAAACGAAAATTAAAGGATGGGTGAGACGTCTGCTTTGGATGAGTTTGTATCAATTCGTCTATATGGATAAAATTCCTACGCATGCCATTATTAATGAAGCGGTTGAAATTGCTAAGCAACGTGGTGGTAAACAAACAGGCAATACAGTGAATGCGATTCTTCGCCAAGCAACGACGCAACCGTTGAGAAGTATCGATAGTATTAAAAATAAAGAAGAGCAGTTATCCATTCGTTACAGTCTGCCTACGTGGATTATTCGTCATTGGAAAACACACTTTGGACTTGAAAAAACCGAAGAAATCGCTGCACAGATGTTGCTTCCAGCTGTACAGACAGTGCGTGTAAATCGTACAAAACTGACACCTGATGAAGCGGTAGCACAATTGATAGAAGAAGGGTATCGTGTACAACAAGATAACGATATTGCACACTGTTTGATTGTTGAAGGCACAGGCGTGATGCAGTCGCAACTGTTTAGAGAAGGTAAGATTAGTATTCAAGATAAAAGTTCAATGTTTGTTGCAGAAATGATAGATTTACAACATGGACAACGCGTGTTAGATTGTTGCAGTGCACCAGGTGGCAAGTCATGTCATATGGCAGAGATATTAGATGGAACAGGGGAAATACTTGCGACGGATATCCATGATCATAAAATTGGATTGATTCAACATAATATTGATAAGTTAGGATTGTCAGGCATTCAAGCTCGTCAGCATGATGCGACAGCACCTTATGAAGGGACATTTGATCGTATATTAGTCGATGCCCCTTGTAGTGGACTTGGTGTACTACGACACAAACCAGAAATTCGATATACAATGAACCAAGAAACGGTCGATCAATTAGTTAAGATTCAATTACAAATCCTTAACAATGTTGCGCAAAATTTAAAAATAGGTGGCGAGCTCATCTATTCAACCTGTACAATAGAACAAATGGAGAATGAGAATGTGATTTATACCTTTTTAAAAGCACATCCTGAATTTGAATTTGTTACATTACAAGATCCAAGAACGAAAGAACAAGTTAAAACATTACAACTTCTACCACAAGATTTTGATGCAGATGGCTTTTTTATAACGAAGATAAGAAGAAAGGATCAGTGAGATGATAACAGCAGAAAAGAAGAAAAAAAATAAATTCTTGCCTGATTTTGAGAAACAATCAATTTATTCCGTCCGCTTTGACGAAATGAAAGATTGGTTGAAAACACATGGACAACAAAGCTTTAGAGCAAAGCAAATATTTGAATGGCTTTATGACAAACGAGTCAATCAATTTGATGAGATGACGAACTTGTCGAAAGACTTACGTCAACTGCTTGAAGATAACTTTACAATGACGACATTAGAAACTGTTGTACGACAAGAAAGTCGTGACGGTACGATTAAGTTTTTGTTTGAATTGCAAGATGGTTATACAATTGAAACAGTTTTAATGCGACATGAATATGGCAACTCAGTTTGCGTGACAACACAAGTTGGTTGCCGTATCGGTTGTACGTTCTGTGCTTCAACATTAGGTGGATTGAAGCGTAATCTTGAAGCAGGTGAGATTGTTTCACAAGTATTAACTGTACAGAAAGCGTTGGACGAAACAGACGAGCGTGTGTCATCAATCGTTATCATGGGAATCGGTGAACCTTTTGAGAACTATGATGAAATGATGGATTTCTTAAAAATCATTAATGATGATAATGGTCTCAATATTGGTGCACGCCACATTACGGTATCAACATCTGGCATTATTCCACGTATTTATGATTTTGCGGATGAATCATTACAAATCAACTTTGCGATTAGTTTGCACGCAGCGAACAATGATATCCGTTCACAACTCATGCCGATTAACCGTGCTTATGATGTGAACAAATTAATTGAAGCAATTGAATACTATCAAGAGAAAACCAACCGTCGTATTACATTTGAATATGGCTTGTTTGGTGGTGTGAATGATCAATTGACACATGCACGTGAACTCGCAGCGTTGATCAAACATTTGAACTGTCATGTGAACTTAATTCCAGTCAATCATGTACCAGAACGTAACTATGTAAAAACACCGAAAGAAGATATCTTTAAGTTTGAAAAAGAATTAAAACGTCTCGGTATTAATGCGACGATTCGTCGTGAACAAGGTGCTGACATCGATGCAGCATGTGGACAGTTACGCGCGAAGGAACGAGAAGCAGAAACGAGGTAGAGAGTGATGTTAAATGCAGAACTTTATTCGATAACAGGAGATTATCGTGATCAGAACGAAGATGCGGCCGGTGTCTTTTACAATCAAACAGATCAACAGTTACTTGTCATGTGTGATGGTATGGGCGGTCATTTGGCTGGTGAAGTGGCATCGCAGTTTGTTGTAGAAGCACTTCAAACACGTTTTGAACGCGAAAATTTCATTGAACAAAATCAAGCAGAAGCGTGGTTAAAAGAAACATTACAAGCAGTGAATCTAGAGCTTTATGCATTGGCACAAGAAAACGACGCATACACAGGTATGGGAACAACATGTGTTTGTGCACTTGTGTATGATCATCATATCATCGTTGCGAATATTGGTGATTCACGTGCCTATTTGGTGAACAGCAGAACGTGTGATCAAGTGACAATGGACCATACATTTGTAAACCAACTCGTAATGCTTGGACAGATTACCGAAGAAGAAGCTTTTAACCATCCGAAACGACACCTTATTACGAAAGTCATGGGAACAGATAAACTTGTGAGTCCAGATGTTTATACAAGACGCACACAGTTTTACCAATATTTATTATTAAATACCGATGGCTTAACAGATTATGTCACAAAACAAGAAATTCAAGAGTTACTTGTTGAACCGAAAACACTGCGTGAACTAGGAGATGACTTGTTAGCACGTGCAGAAGTGCGTGCGGCTAAAGACAATGTTTCATTCATTCTGGCAGAAATTGCAGGTGATCCAGTATGATCGGGCGCATCATTGATGAACGTTATGAGATTCAAGATGTTTTAGGCGGCGGTGGCATGTCAAAAGTATACGGAGCGATGGATACGATTTTGAATCGCAAAGTTGCAGTCAAGATGATCCAAGTTCCTGCAAGTGAGAGACAGGCAACGATTGATCGTTTTGAGAGAGAAGTTCAGAATACAACACAATTATCGCATCCAAACATTGTCAGTGTTTTAGATGTTGGAGAAGAAGATGATTGTTTCTATCTTGTGATGGAATTCATTGAAGGAACAACATTGTCTGAATACATTAAAACACATGGACCGATTGCCCCTGAGAAAGCGATTGGCTATATTGAACAAGTGATGCAAGGGATTCAACATGCGCATGAACAAGGCATTGTACATCGTGATATAAAACCACAAAATATTATGATTGACCCCAATGATACGTTGAAAATTGTTGATTTTGGTATTGCGAAAGCATTGAGTGAGTCAACGATGACACAAACGAATCATGTGATTGGTACTGTACAATATTTATCACCTGAACAAGCAAAAGGCGAAAAAACAGGTGAGCGTACAGATATTTATTCGATTGGTATTGTTTTATATGAAATGTTGACTGGAGCAGCACCATTTCACGGTGAAACAGCAGTAAGTATTGCGATTAAACAAATTCAAGAACCTGTACCCAATGTGACAGAGCATCATCCAGACATCCCACAAGCTTTGAGTAACGTTATACTGAGAGCAACAGAAAAAGAACCTGTAAATCGCTATGTGACAGTGTCTGAAATGGCACACGATGTGGCAACAGTACTCGATGATAGTCGAGCAGATGAACAGATGTACCAAGCTGACGAATCTATTACGAAAACAGTCGCAGTGGATAAAAATGCATTGAAGCAACAACAAGAACCTGTTACATCAAATGAGACTGCGAGTATTCCGATTGTCCAAACAGAACAAAACACAACACGATCAACGCCACCACCGAGAACACATCGTGCGGCAATGGCAAGTGCGTATACGGGAAAACCGAAACGTTCACGCAAGAAGAAAGTAATTGCGGGATTGATTTTGTTGTTGTTATTTGTAAGTTTATTTTTCTTCGTGACTGCAGCAATGATGGGGAATAAATATAGCCAAGTACCAAACGTACTCGGGCAAACGGAAGAACGTGCGACAGAGATGCTAGCTGAGAAAAATCTCAAAGTAGGCAATGTTTCACAAACGTATAATGATCAGTATGAAGAAGGTCAAATTGCTTCAATCAGTCCGAAAGAAGGCGAGAAAGTAAAACAAGATAGCACAGTGGATCTTGTTATTTCGAAAGGTGAGCACCGTGAAAAAATGCCGGATTTAGTCGGTAAATCACGTGAAGAAGCTGAAAAAGTACTCGGAGAATTAGGCTTTGAAAAAGTACATTATACAACGGCTTATACGCAAAATGACATTCCGAAAGGCCATATCGAAGCGCAAAATGTTTCACCAGGCACGGAAGTTTCTGTGAAAAAAGAGATGATTGAGATTACGGAATCACTCGGTAAACGCCAAGTATATGTCAATGACTATACGTACAAGGATATTGCACTAGCAACTTCAGATTTAGAATCAGAAGGTTTGAAAGTGACAGTGATTGAACGACGTGAAGATAACAAAGTGAAGGAAAATCATATTATTAAACAGTCACCAAAAAATAAAGAAGTTGATGAAGGTTCTGAAGTTAAGTTTATCGTTTCTAAAGGAGCTTCAGAAGCAGATAAGCTGAAAAACAAACCGAAAGACGATGACAAGGATAAAGATGATGAAGAAGACAGCTCAGATAATAAACAAGCTTATGATAAGACATATACGCAATCATTGACGATTCCATATACTGGAAAAGATAAAAAACCTCAAAAAGTTGAAGTCTATATAAAAGACAAAAACAATGATGGTAAAAAGCCACGTACATTCCAAATTAAAAACAACACGTCTCAAGTATTAAACTTCACAATTGAAGACGGTGGTAGTGCAAGCTATCGTGTTGTTGTAGACGGTAAAGAAGTGGAAAGTAATGAAATAAAATATGATGACTTCTAACGAAAAGCACGTGATGTATATCCGAAAATATACGTCACGTGCTTTTTAAATGGGGGATATTGCATTTAATAGGAGATATTATTTATTTCTTTTCTCACATGTTTAGTCATGACAACGCCATAGCCCATTTCTTCTTCATTGTATTTGAAAGTAGATCGACCGGAATTATTGAAACCATTTGGAAAAATACCAATTAATTCATTATTGACATTCATCATGGGACTTCCAGAATTACCCTTTCTCGTAACGGCATTAAAGTAAATTTGTGGTTCTTTTGTAGTTGCTTTATTTAAATAATAGCCCTGTGTAATAAACATTTGATGACTAGGTATTTTTGCAAGTGATGGATAACGTGATTCAAAGTACTTAGGATCAGGGTATCCAACAATCTTAATCCGATCTTTGAATGACATTGATTCGATACTATGCTCACTTGCAATCGGCATTGGTGTCATGACATCACTGAGATTTTCATGAGTATGAACAACAGCCAAGTCGACGCCCTTAATCATATGGACTGAACGCACGGTAAAAGTATAAGGAGTTTGCGTCGGTGTTTGCATCGGTTTGAATCGTAAAAATTGTGGTTTGGCAGGACGATAGTTTCGTTTTCCAGGCCTTGTTTTTGATTCTTCGACCACATGATTATTCGTCAATAGTGTGTGATCATCTATCGCAACGGCTGTGCCTGCGATATCTCTTTTATGATTAATGAGTCGCCCGATAGATTGATACGGCTTGGGTATGGGTGATTGAACTGTTTTAATCGACACATCATCATCATCGATACGCTGTGCCAATTGGAAAGCTTTTCCACTCCCAGACTGTTTTTTTATTGCGTTATTTGTGACGTAGGCATCGTCAGGGTCATTTGTCGGGTGAACTTGAACGTTGCTTGACTGTGGACGATTAATAATCGTGAATGCTACGATGAAACAGATAAATAACAAGCCTATAAAAATAAGAAAAGGTTGTTTTTTCAATGGCAAAAGTACTCCTTTTATAAAAATGCTTTTTCAATATAGTATAAACAGGTATAAGATGATGTCAAATATGGGATGGTCTTAGAATGTAGTATAAGGTTTGAGTACATCGGATATTATCCTGAGTGCAATGTTTTTATTTCTTTGACATCTAAATTTGCTATTCCATATTAAAATTAAAATCGCATCAATATCATATACAGAAGTGAAGTGTGTCATTGTAGCATTCGCAACTGTTACGAGATGACGTATTTTGGTATAATTAACGTAATTTGAAATAGATGATTAAGATGAGGTGTGAATTTGAAAACAGGACAGATTATTAAGTCTATCAGTGGTGTATACCGAGTTGATGTGGATGGGGAGCAATTTGATGCGAAACCACGTGGACTCTTTAGAAAAAAACAAATAACACCGGTAGTCGGTGATATTGTAGATATCGATTTTGAAACGCATGCATCAGGCTATATTCAGCATGTACATGAACGGAAAAATGAGCTGAAACGACCGCCAGTGAGTAATATTGATATACTTGTTGTTGTGATGAGTGCGGTAGAGCCGGACTTCTCAACACAATTGTTAGATCGTTTTCTTGTGATTGCCCATTCTTATGGTTTGTCACCACGGATTGTCATTACGAAGAAAGATTTGGCAACTGATGCACAACGAGCTGAAATTGAACGTTTGTTAGCAATTTATCAACACATTGGTTATGATACGCAATTTATTGGTAAGGATGATGATGTTCAAGCGGTATTTGATGCGTGGGAGTCAGGCATAGCAGTATTAAGCGGTCAATCAGGTGTTGGGAAGTCAACGCTACTGAATAGTTATCGACCAGAGTTGGCGCTTGAAACGAATAGTATTTCACAATCTTTGAACCGTGGACGCCATACGACACGACATGTAGAACTCTATCCACGAGCAAATGGTTATATTGCGGATACGCCTGGATTTAGTGCGCTTGATTTTGATCACATTGAAAAGTATGAGCTAGATGGGTATTTTATTGAAATCAGTGAAGCGAGTGAGTATTGTAAGTTTCGTGATTGCTCGCACACAAATGAGCCGAAATGTCATGTGAAAGCACTGGTGGAATCGGGCGAAATTGCTGATTTCAGATATCAACATTACGAACAATTACTACAAGAAATTTCTAATCGAAAGGTACGATACTAATGACAAAAGTTTTCCCTTCTTTATTATCTGCAGATTTTTTAAAGTTACAAGATGAGCTACACGCACTTGAAAAAGCAGGTGTTGACGGTGTACATTTTGACGTAATGGATGGACAGTTTGTGCCAAATATTTCAATTGGATTTCCGATACTAGAAGCAGTTCGACGTGGGACATCATTGCCAATCGATGTACATCTAATGATTGACAACCCAGAAGCGTACATTGATGACTTCTGTGAAAAAGGTGCTGACAAAGTCTCTATCCATGTTGAAGCAACGCCACATATTCATCGTGCCATTCAAAAAATTCATGCACATGGTAAGGAAGCCGGTATTGTGTTAAACCCTGGCACATCAATTGAAGCGATACGTCCTATCATTGGTGATGTCGACTTCGTATTAATTATGTCAGTGAATCCCGGTTTTGGTGGACAAGCGTTCATATCATCAAGCCTTGATAAAATTCGTGAACTTAAAATATTGCGTGAGAAGTTAGGTTTGTCATTCCGCATTGAAGTAGACGGTGGTGTAAATGCGGAAACGGCACAACAAGTTGTTGAAGCGGGTGCGGATTGGCTCGTAGCAGGTTCATACTTCTTCAATCAAGAGCAGTATGCACAAGCTGTTGTGACACTAAAAGGTGAGGCGTCATCTTAATGTCAAAACGTATTCATTTACTATGCAGTGATCGTTATCTTCCTGAAGGGCTCTTTGAAACATTGAAAGATGCAGAATGGGGTGGTGTCGATCGTGGAACAAAGATCCTTTTAGAACAAGGCATTCAACCGACTTTTACAGTAGGTGACTTTGATTCGGTTACCGATGCAGAGCGTGCATGGATATCGGAACACATCGCCATTTCGCCTGTTCCAGCAGAAAAAGCAGATACAGACTTAGGGCTTGCTGTTGCAGAAGCGGTAGCACATGGATATAAAGAAATTGCCATCTATGGTGCAACAGGTGGTCGATTAGATCATTTTATGGGTGCAATGCAATTGTTGAAGGCACCTTCTTATCAAGCGTGTCGCATTGAATTGATTGATATTCAAAATGAAATTACATTATTGTCAAAAGGTTGTTATGACATCCAATGTAAGTCACAGTTTCCATACATTTCTTTTGTGCCTGCTAACGAACAGGTTACATTGTCTTTAAAAGGGTTTAAATATGACTTGGATGAAGAAACATTAGAAATCGGAACGACACTTACCATTTCAAATGAGTTTCATCATGAACATGCACAAATCAACGTGCATGAAGGATTAGTATATCAAATACGCAGTCGAGATATGACTGAATGATAAAAGTAAAAGAAACGACTTGAGTTCATATCAATGTGATATCAAGTCGTTTTTTGTACAAAAAAAACGAGACTGCCACATATAGTCTCGTTCTATTTCTTATAATATTAAAATTATACGCGTGTTACTTTACCTGATTTTAAAGCACGTGCTGAAACCCAAACTTTTTTAGGTTTACCATCAACAAGGATTCTCACTTTTTGTAAGTTCGCATTCCAACGACGCTTCGTTGAGTTTAATGCGTGTGAGCGTCTGTTACCAGTTGATGCTTTACGTCCTGTTACGAAACATTCTTTACCCATCATCGTACCTCCTTTAAGAAATACAAATACACTTTGCTACTACATACTACGGTAATATACCATAATATAAGAGTGTGTGCAATAAAAAGATAGGCACAATTTTATAAATCACTTTGTGTCTTTTTAAGTTTCTGTTATAATTTACTATTGTGATTACATATAAGGTGTTTAAGTGCTTGATTTTAGCAGTTGAACGGCCTTAGTTTATTCATTATAGTAGCGTACATATTCTGTACATAGTAAAATATAACTAATTGTAATATGTGCAATTGTATGTTTAATTAGTACTATTGATTTGAACAGCAAATTTAACAACGAAAATGTAGCGATAAGCAATTAATAGAATAGGAGGCGTAACGATATGGCATTAGAAATTACAAATGATTACGGTAGTATCGATATTTCGAATGAGGTGATCGCTTCTGTTGTAGGCGGTAAAGCAGTTGAATGTTACGGGATTGTCGGCATGGCTTCTCGTCAACAAGTACGCGATGGTATTGCTGAAATATTAGGTCATGAAAATTACGCAAAAGGGATTGTTGTAAGAGAAAATGACGGCACTCTAGATGTAGATATGTATATTATTGTCAGCTATGGCGTGAAAATTTCGGAAGTTGCACAAAACGTCCAATCAACGGTGAAATATACATTAGAACATACACTTAAATTAAAAGTAAACTCAGTTAATATATTCGTACAAGGCGTACGTTTTAACAATGACGGGAACGACAAATAGGAGGACATTCGCATGGTTACGAAAATCAACGGTAATCTATTTGCCGATATGATTATACAAGGGGCTCAAAACTTATCAAACAATGCTGATTTAGTGGATTCATTGAACGTATATCCAGTACCAGATGGAGATACAGGAACGAATATGAATCTTTCGATGACTTCAGGTAAAGAAGAAGTACAAAACAATCCAACGAGCCATATTGGTGACTTAGGTAAGTCATTTTCGAAAGGATTGTTGATGGGAGCACGTGGTAACTCAGGTGTAATCTTGTCACAAATCTTCCGTGGCTTTTCAAAAGCACTTGAAGATGAAAGTGAAATTGACGCAAAGCAATTTGCACGCAGCTTTGATGCTGGTGTTAAAACAGCATACAAAGCAGTTATGAAACCAGTCGAAGGTACGATTCTAACAGTTGCAAAAGATGCAGGTAAAGCGGCAGTCGATACAGCTGAAAAAACAGACGACTGTTTAGAAGTAATGACTGCAGTATATGAAGCGGCACAAAAATCTTTAGAGAATACACCGAATTTATTACCTGTATTGAAAGAAGTAGGCGTTGTAGATAGCGGTGGTAAAGGTTTAACGTTAGTATACGAAGGCTTTGTCAAAGCGATGAAAGGTGAAACAATCGAAGCGCAAACGCCGAAAGTAGACAAGGAAGAATTCTTCAATGATGACCATGACTTCCATGGTGTGATTAACACGGAAGATATCATTTATGGTTACTGTACAGAGATGATGGTCCGCTTCCAATCTGGCAAAGAACCATTTGACGAACCAACTTTCAGAGAAGATATGAGTCGTTTCGGTGATTCATTACTTGTTATTAGCGATGATGAAATCGTTAAAGTTCACGTACATACTGAGACACCGGGTGAAGTTTTTACTTTCGGTCAAAAGTATGGTGAATTGATCAAGGTGAAAGCAGAAAACATGCGTGAACAACACCGTGAAGTATTGCGTAAAGAAGCTGGAAAATCAGACAAAGAAGTAGCAACTGAACCAGCAGCGACTGAAAAAGTCGAAACAGCGATTATTACGATTTCAATGGGTGATGGCATCACGAAGCTCTTCAAATCAATGGGTGCGACACATATCATTAGTGGTGGTCAAACAATGAATCCATCGACAGAAGATATCGTGACAGTGATTCAAGAAAGTGGTTGTAAACGTGCAATCATCTTACCGAATAACAAAAATATTCAGATGGCGAGTCAACAAGCAGCTGAAATCGTCGATGTCGATGCAGTCGTTGTACCGACACGTACAGTACCACAAGGTATTGCAGCGATGTTCAGTTATGATACAACTGCTTCATTGGAAGAAAATGCTGAAGCGATGACAGATGCGCTATCTAATGTTAAGTCAGGTTCTATTACGTATGCTGTGCGTGATACGAAAATCGACGGCATCAAGATTGAAAAAGATGCATACATGGGATTAGTTGAAGATAAAATCGTTGTAAGTGACCGTGATGCAAAAGCTACATTACAACAAACTTTAGAAGCAATGTTAGATGATGACAGTGAAATTTTAACAGTCATTGCAGGTGAAGAAGCAACAGATGAACATACAGCATTTATTGAGTCGTTTGTTGAAGAACACTTTGAAGATGTTGAAATTGAAATTCAAGACGGACAGCAACCAATCTATCCTTATTTATTCTCTGTTGAGTAATAAAGGCAAGATGACGTGAGATAGATAAGTGGGACATTTTCTTAATGATATTGAGAAAGTGTCCCACTTTTTGTACGTTTATTTTATTTAAATTCATATTATTTAGAAATTGGTGACAAAAGTTTCAATATAAAAGTTAGAATTGTTATAATAGCATTATATTTTATGGGGAGATTCAGGGGGGATACTATGAAATTTAAAAGTGTATTCGACATTATTGGACCTACGATGGTCGGTCCATCATCATCGCATACAGCAGGTGCGGTTCGCATCGGACTTGTAGCACGTTCATTATTCGGAGGTCAGCCAGCGCAAGTCGATATTTATTTGTTCGGATCATTTATGGAAACATATAAGGGGCATGGTACTGATGTCGCACTAGTGGGCGGACTGCTCGGCTATGATACAGATGATAGCCGTATCGAATCAAGCCTTGAAACAGCAAAAGAACTGGGTATGCGTGTGAACTTTATTGAGATGTCTGAAGAGCGTTCGCATCCTAATACGGCAATTATCGATATGACTGACGGTGAAACAACCATTTCAGTTGAAGGGGTATCAATTGGTGGCGGTAAGATTGAAGTTGTCGCAATTAATAATTTTCCAATCAATATGAGTGGAAATTATCCAACGTTGCTCGTTTTTCACAAAGATACATTTGGTACTATTGGGAAAGTAGCAAATGTTTTAGGTGAGAACAGTATCAATGTTGGTAGTATGCACGTTTCGAGAAAAGAAAAGGGAGACCAGGCATTAATGACATGCGAATTGGACGAGTCTGTCAGTCCTGCAATGATTGAAGAGATTCGCCAAATACCAGGTATTATTACTGTATCGTTAATGGGAGAAGGTTGATTGGAGGGATTCTAATGTTTAAAAGTGTGAAAGAATTAATTTCAAAATGTGAGTCAGAAAATAAAGCGATATATGAAGTGATGCTTGAACAAGAAATGTCAGTGACTGGCATGTCGAAAGAAGATGTATATGCGCACATGGATCGTAACTTAACGACGATGGAAAATGCGGTTGCAGAGGGGTTAAATGGCGTTACATCTAAAACTGGCTTGACAGGCGGCGATGCAGTACTGATGCAACAATACATCGCAAGTGGCAATGCGTTAGCTGGCAATCTAGTACTTGATGCCATCAGTAAAGCTGTTGCAACGAATGAAGTGAATGCAGCGATGGGAAAAATATGTGCGACGCCTACTGCTGGCTCAGCTGGGGTTGTACCAGGCGTATTGTTTGCGCTCAAAGACAAGTTACAACTTGATCGACAAGGCATGTTGAATTTCTTACTAACAGCAGGTGCTTTTGGTTTTGTCGTAGCGAATAATGCATCTATATCTGGTGCTGCTGGTGGGTGTCAAGCAGAAGTCGGTTCAGCGAGTGCGATGGCAGCCGCAGCAATCGTTGAAGCTGCTGGTGGTTCTGCACAACAGTCAGCAGAAGGATTTGCTATTTGTATGAAAAACATGCTTGGCCTCGTATGCGATCCTGTGGCTGGCCTTGTTGAAGTTCCATGTGTCAAACGTAATGCAGCAGGTGCATCCAATGCGATTGTGTCGGCAGATATGGCACTCGCAGGTATTTCTTCACGCATTCCGACAGACGAAGTTATTGATGCAATGCACCGCATCGGTCAAACAATGCCAGTTGAATTGCGTGAAACAGGACGTGGTGGTTTGGCAGGTACGCCAACAGGCCAACGCCTAAAACAACAAATATTTGGTGATTAAACATGACAAAAATAGCGATAATTGAAAATCCATACGAGTTGAAGGCGATTAAAGGCTTAGGGCCTAAACGCTTAACACTACTTAATGAAATGAATATTTATACTGTACAAGATTTGATATTGCATTTGCCCACGCGTTACGAAGACAATTCGGTGATAGATTTGACGCAAGCCGAAGATGAATCTGTTGTAACAGTACAAGGACAAATCTATTCAACGCCGACAGTGGCATTTTTAGGACGCAATCGTTCAAAGCTAACTGTTCATATGATGGTAAACGATATCGCTGTAAAGGTTGTCTTCTTCAATCAGCACTACCTTAAAAATAAAGTACAGTTACATGACACTGTTGTCATCAAAGGGAAATGGTCACGACGTAAACAAGAAATTAACGGACAGAAAATGTTTACAGACATTACTCAGCTAGCTGATGCCCGATTCACACCGATTTATCGTGTCAAAGAAGGGATCAAACAGAAAAACTTACGAGACATGATTCATATGACGTTAAAAGATGTCACGATTCATGAGTGGTTACCAGAGACACTTCGACAAAAATATAAGCTGGAGACACTCCGTGATACGCTTCATGCGTTACACGAAGCACAGAATCAAGAAAGTATTTTAAAAGCACGTCGAACTTTTGCATTTACTGAATTTTTTATGTTCGAACTACGAATGCAGTGGTTGAATCGTTTAGAAAAAAGTTCTGATGAAGCTGTTGCAGTGCAATACGATATCGAGTTAGTCAAAGCATTTATTGCAGACCTTCCTTTTGAATTAACAGACGGACAAAAACAAAGTATCAATGAGATTTTCCGTGATTTAAAAGCCCCGATTCGTATGCATCGCTTGCTTCAAGGTGATGTTGGCTCTGGTAAAACGGTTGTCGCTGCTATTTGTATGTATGCACTTAAAACAGCAGGTTATCAATCAGCTTTAATGGTACCGACAGAAATATTGGCAGAACAACATGCGGAAAGTTTATCAGAATTATTCGGAGACAGGATGAACGTGGCACTTTTAACAGGTTCTGTAAAAGGAAAAAAACGGCAGTTACTTTTAGAACAGCTAGCGAGTGGTGACATCGACTGTTTGATTGGGACGCATGCACTTATCCAAGACGATGTTGTTTTTCATGATGTCGGGCTTGTTATTACAGATGAGCAACATCGCTTTGGTGTTGCACAACGTCAAACATTGCGTGAAAAGGGGGCGTTGAGCAACGTCTTATTTATGACAGCTACGCCAATACCGCGTACATTAGCCATTTCTGTGTTCGGTGAGATGGATGTATCATCCATTAAAAGTATGCCAAAAGGGCGAAAACCGATTATCACACATTGGGTTAAACATGAAGGATACGATCATGTGCTTGCACAAATGGAACAAGAGTTGACAAAAGGGAGACAAGCTTATGTCATTTCTCCACTTATCGAAAGCTCAGAACATCTGGAAGACGTTCAAAACGTGATTGCATTGTATGAGAGTTTAAAGTCTCAACTACCGAATCGTCGTATCGGTATTCTTCACGGAAAAATGCGATCGGATGAAAAAGATGAAGTAATGCAGCAATTCAGTTCACATGAATTGGATATCCTTGTTTCAACGACCGTTGTTGAAGTGGGAGTTAATGTACCAAATGCAACTTTCATGATGATTTACGATGCAGATCGATTTGGTCTTTCAACACTTCACCAATTACGTGGTCGTGTCGGACGAAGTGATCATCAAAGCTATTGTGTATTAATCGCTTCTCCTAAAACTGAAACAGGAATTGAGCGTATGACAATTATGACGCAAACAACGGATGGTTTTGAATTAAGCGAACGTGATTTGGAAATGCGTGGCCCGGGTGACTTCTTCGGTGTAAAACAAAGTGGCTTGCCAGACTTTTTAGTTGCCAACCTTGTAGAAGATTATCGCATGTTGGAAGTTGCGAGAGATGAAGCGGCGGAAATGATTCAATCCGGTCGTTTCTTTACAGAAGAATTTGTTCGTTTGAGAGAATTTATCGAACGTAATATGCTACATCAAAGTTTTGATTAGCGACTAGGTTAGGACACCGTTTAAACGAGGTTAGAATGCTACTTTTCGAAAACTGACAGGGTGATTAGATATGTGTCAATCCGATAGGTGCAGTCACTGCATCGAAGGTTTTTAGTGTTTAGTCAAATAAAAAATAGAGACGCATATCTTTTATCTACATCTGTTAAATCATTTTGAAGATAAGTAAGAACGTGTTAGAATATACAAGAACCAATTAAGACTTGGTACTAAATGATGGTGGCGATGAAGTGAAAAGGAATAAAAATGAAAGACGTAAGTTAATACAACAAACGATAGAACAAAATCCATTTATCACTGATCAAGCTTTGAGCGAAATGTATGAAGTAAGCATTCAAACGATTCGCCTTGATCGGAATCAATTACATATTCCAGAACTACGTGTACGTGTTAAGCAGGTCGCTGAAGAACAATATCCACATATTAGTTCATTGGAGAATCAAGATATCATTGGTGATATTATTGCACTTGAACCTAATCACTCTGCCAAGTCTTTGTTAATGATATCAGGAAATGATGTTTTTTCTCGAAATAATATTGCACGTGGACATATCGTATTTGCACAGGCCAATTCATTGTGTGTTGCAATGATTAAACATGGTTTTGTCTTAACGAAAGAAAGCCACATCCATTTCGTGAAACCTGTTCATTTGGGAGATACAGTTGTGGCAGAAGCGGAAGTTGCACATCATGATGATAAGTATTATGAAATGACTGTTAGCTCATACGTAGGGGAAGAAAAAGTGTTTGAAGGATTATTCAAAATGTACTATATAAGTGAGGATGAATAACATGGTAAAAATAGCTGTTGATATGATGGGTGGGGACGATGCACCACAAATCGTCTTAGAAGCAGTAGAAAAAGCAATCAATGACTTTGAAGATCTAGAGATTTTATTGTTTGGTGACGAAGCAAAATATACGTTGAATCATCCACGTATTACATTCCGTCATACTTCAGAAATGATTACAATGGAAGACGAACCCGTTCGCGCCATTAAAAGAAAGAAAGACAGCTCTATGGTACGCATGGCAGAAGCTGTCAAAAATGATGAAGCAGAAGGATGTGTATCTGCTGGGAACACTGGTGCATTGATGTCAGCCGGATTATTTGTTGTCGGCCGCTTACCAGGTGTTGCGAGACCAGCACTTGTTGCGACGATTCCTTCTGTGAGTGGTAAAGGAACGGTGTTATTAGACTTAGGTGCAAATGCTGATGCAAAAGCAGAACACCTTTATCAAAATGCAATTTTAGGTCATGTCTATGCTAAAAAATTGCGTGGTATTGAAAATCCAAAAGTTGCATTGTTAAATATCGGGACAGAAGCGCAAAAAGGGAATAATTTAACAAAAGCAGCTTATAAACAGATGGCAGAAACGGATCAGTTCAACTTTGTTGGAAATATTGAAGCGAAGTCAATCTTAGAAGACGAAGCAGACGTCATTGTAACGGACGGTTTTACAGGTAATATGATTTTGAAAAACTTAGAAGGTGTTGCAAAATCATTCGGTAAAGTGATTAAACAAAATATTTTATCAAGTGCTAAAAATAAATTAGCAGCGCTTGTATTGAAAAAAGATATGAAAGCCATTGCGAAACAAATGGACTATTCGGAATACGGTGGTTCAGTGTTGCTTGGATTAGATGGCGTTGTTGTAAAGGCGCATGGTAGTTCGAACGCCAAAGCATTTTATTCAGCTATTCGTCAAGCTAAGATTGCTTGTGAAACACAAATTGTTGATAATATGCGTGAAATGGTTGGTGATGCGGATGAGTAAAACAGCTTTTATGTTTCCGGGTCAAGGGGCACAAAAAGTGGGCATGGCACAAGATTTGTTTGAAGGAGATACATTGGCAAAAGCAGTTTTAGAAAGTGCACAGTCAAGTGTCAACTTTGATTTATTGGAAACAATGTTTAACGATACTGATGGTGTTTTATCACAAACTGAAAATACGCAGCCTGCATTATTAGCCCATAGTACAGCACTATATACAGCGATAGGAGAACCGACTGCTGATTACGTTATCGGCCATAGTCTTGGGGAATATTCAAGTCTTGTTGCAAATGGTGTATTGGCATTTGAAGATGCAATCAAAATTGTACGTCGTCGTGGTGAACTGATGGCACAAGCATTTCCGAGTGGTGTTGGAAGTATGGCCGCTGTACTCGGTTTATCACTTGAAGAAGTTCGTGACATTTGTCAACAAATCTCAACGGATGACGCAGTGGTGGAACCAGCAAATATTAACTGTCCTGGACAAATTGTTGTGTCTGGTCATGCGGCTGCAATCAATCAACTCGTCAAAGAAGGAAAATCTTTAGGAGCGAAACGTGTAATGCCATTGCAAGTGTCTGGTCCTTTTCATGCGTCGATGATGAAAGTGATTGCTGATGACTTTACATCTTATATCGATCAATTTGATTGGCATGATGCCAAAGTTCCCGTTGTACAGAATGTCCACGCACAAGGGGAGACATCAGCTGAAACGATCAAGGCACACATGATTGAACAGTTGTATTCACCAGTACAATTTATTGATTCGGTCGAATGGCTCATTGCACAAGGTGTGACACACTTTGTTGAAATTGGACCGAACAAAGTACTTTCAGGCCTTGTAAAGAAAATCAATAGAGATGTTAAAATAACTTCGATTCAAACACTCGAAGACGTAAAGGAATGGTTGTCGAATGACTAAAGTAGCGTTAGTAACAGGTGCATCACGTGGTATTGGGCGTAGTATTGCATTGCAACTTGCTGAAGAAGGTTATAACGTAGTTGTAAACTATGCTGGCAATAAGGAGAAGGCAGAAGCGGTTGTTGCGGAGATACAAGAAAAAGGACAAGAGAGTATCGCCATTCAAGCGAACGTCGCAAATGGTGATGAAGTGAAAGCGATGATGAAGGAAGTCGTTCAAATATTTGGCTCTATCGATGTGCTTGTGAATAATGCAGGGATTACACGCGATAACTTATTGATGCGCATGAAAGAGCATGAATGGGATGATGTTGTTGATACAAACTTAAAAGGTGTCTTTAACTGTATTCAAAAGGTCACTCCACAAATGTTAAGACAACGTCAAGGTCGTATTATCAACTTAACAAGTGTGGTAGGTGCAGTTGGAAATCCTGGTCAAATCAACTATGTTGCGACTAAAGCAGGTGTCATTGGGATGACCAAAACGGCAGCACGTGAATTGGCATCACGTAACATTACAGTCAATGCTGTTGCACCAGGCTTTATCGTATCTGATATGACCGATGCACTGAGTGATGAGTTGAAAGAAACGATGAAAGGTCAAATTCCACTCGGTCGCTTCGGTCAAGATACTGATATCGCTCATACAGTCGCATTTTTAGCTTCAGAAAAAGCGAGCTATATTACTGGACAAACAATTCATGTTAATGGTGGTATGCACATGGAATAACCTGCGCTGTTGCGGGAACCATGCTATAATATACAGGAAACTCCCCGTGTGAAAAGTCAATGATGGCGTGGCTTGTAATTCTGACAATATCATGGCAAAATATAACAGTCGGGTATGATCAATTACAAGTATCACTACAGTCGACCAAGGGAGAGTCCTTGAATCTTTAAAGGAGGTGACAGACTGTGGAAAACTTCGATAAAGTTAAAGACATCATCGTTGACCGTTTAGGCGTAGATGCTGACAAGGTCACTGAAGGTGCATCATTCAAAGACGATTTAGGCGCAGATTCACTTGACATCGCAGAATTAGTGATGGAATTAGAAGATGAATTCGGTACAGAAATTCCGGATGAAGAAGCGGAAAAAATCAATACAGTAGGCGACGCTGTTAATTTCATTAATACACTTGAAAAATAATTGTTTTCATCTGAGCCGATTTGTGTCGGCTCAGATTTTTTACTATATGTATTTTTGAATCATGCATTGCATTTATGATGAAATAATTAAGCAACAAGAATAAGGAGGCAAGCAATATGGCTAAGTTGAGCAAAGAGGCGTTAGTTCGTGTTTTTAGAGAAAGATTTGATGAAAAGATGAAGGAACTTGGATTGTCATACAATCAAATTGAAATTTATCAACAGGCATTTTCACATTCAAGTTTTATTAATGACTTCAATATGCCTCGTTTGATGCATAATGAGCGTTTAGAGTTTCTAGGCGACGCGGTATTAGAATTGACGGTATCACGCTATTTATATGATGAATATCCACATCTACCAGAAGGGAATTTGACAAAGATGCGTGCAACTATTGTGTGTGAACCCTCACTTGTAATATTTGCGACGAATATTGATTTGAATCCACTTATCCTGTTAGGGAATGGTGAAGAGAAGACGGGGGGACGCACACGGCCTGCGTTGGTTTCTGATGCTTTTGAAGCGTTTGTAGGAGCATTATATTTAGATCAAGGACTAGAAGCAGTGAGACAGTTTGCGGAATATGCGATTTTCCCACATATTGAAGATGAAACATTGATGGGTGTTGTGGATTTCAAAACAAAGCTACAAGAATATATCCATCAACATCATTTAGGGGCATTATCATATCGTATTGCCAAAGAAGAAGGGCCTGCCCATAATAAACAGTTTACATCACAAGTGTTATTGAATGGTAAAGCAATTGCAAAAGGTGATGGTAGAACGAAGAAAGAATCTGAACAAAAGGCTGCAGAGCGTGCCTATGTAAAAATGAACGATAAGGAGTAAGCGATGGTGTATTTAAAGTCTATTGATGCACATGGTTTTAAGTCTTTTGCAGAGCCAACACAAATACAATTTGATCAAGGTGTTACAGCGATTGTAGGTCCGAATGGTAGTGGAAAGAGTAACATTACGGATGCGATCAAATGGGTGCTAGGTGAACAATCTGCACGTTCGTTGCGTGGTAGTAAGATGGAAGACATTATTTTCTCAGGTGCTAAACATCGAAATGCACAAAACTATGCGGAAGTACAATTGAAGCTTGATAATACGAAACGTCAGTTGAATATTGATGCGGATGAAGTCGTTGTCACACGTCGTTTGTATCGCAGTGGTGAAAGTGCCTATTTTTTAAATAATGATCAACAACGTTTAAAAGATATTACTGAATTGTTCCTTGATTCGGGTTTAGGGAAAGAAGCATTTAGCATTATTTCACAAGGGCGTGTAGATGAAGTCTTAAACGCAAAACCGATTGACCGCAGGCAGATTATTGAAGAATCAGCAGGGGTTTTGAAGTATAAAAAACGTAAAGCAGCATCACTCGACAAGTTGGAACAGACAGAAGATAATTTGATGCGTGTAGAAGATATTTTGGTGGACTTAGAAGCACGTGTCGAACCGTTAAAAGAAGAAGCGGCGATTGCAAAAGAATATACAGCACTATCTGATATTTTACAAGAAAGTGATGTGAGTGTGACGGTTCATGACATAAAAGGGTATCGTGCGCAAATTGCGGAACATGATGTCTCACTGAATCGATTGAAGAGTGATCAAGAACGCACGCAAACTAAGAAACATCAAATGATGCGCACAATCAAAACGAATAAGGGTGAACGTTTCGATATTGATGGTCAATTAGAACGTTTGAATGCACAATTGATCGAAGTGACTGAGCAAGTTGAAAAGTTGACTGGACAATATCATTTGATAGAAGAGCGTCAGAAAAACCAATCTCAAACGAATGCTCGCATAGAAGAAGAACAAGCGGACCTGTTGACACAACGTACAAGTGTAATAGACGAATTAACAGAAGTTAAGGAACAATTTGCATCATTAAAAAAGCAAAAGCAACAGTTGACACAAGAAGTTCATGAATTGGAAACGACGTTTGAAACGTCTCAATCTATTTCAGATGAAGATGTGGAACAGTTGAAAGATCGATATTATCAACTGATGACTGAGCAGTCAGACATTAATAACGAAATTCGTTTTTTAACACGAACACTTGAAGAACATGAGAAAAAACAAACACGCTTGGACTCACGCATGTCTGAATCCTATGCAAAACTGGATGAAGCGAAGGAACAGTTGACACGTGTTGAGTCGGAACGACAAGAGAAGCGAAGACAACTTGAAAGTGTGAAGTCACGAAGTAAAGAAACAGAAGTTGCCTTAACAGAAGTGAAACAATTACATGCGGAGTCGGAGGAGAAGTTACATCAGGCATATCGTTATAATGATAAGTTGAAATCTCGCATTGATAGTATGAAGATGCGAGAAGACGACTTGAGTTTTTTCTATCAAGGAGTAAAAGCGGTATTAAAAGCAACGGACACTTTGACGGGTATACATGGTGCAGTTGCGCAAAAAATTGATGTACCGTCTCAATATACGACAGCTATTGAAACGGCGCTTGGTGCGAGTATGCAACACGTCATTACAACGGATGAAGCAGCAGCACGTAAAGCCATTCAATATTTGAAGTCGAAACGGCTTGGGCGTGCGACATTTTTACCACTTTCCGTTATTCAACCGAAACAAGTCGATCAGTACTTAGTGCAAAAGGCACAACAACATGCAGGGTTTATAGCAGTTGCTAATCAAGTCGTATCGACAGAACAGTCATATCAACACATCGTTGATTATTTGTTAGGGCGTATTCTGATTGTTGATGACTTGAAGCATGCGAATGAAGTGGCACAAAGCATCGGATATAAAGTTCGTATTGTTACATTAGATGGCGATGTCGTGAATCCGGGTGGCTCGATGACAGGTGGCGGTGCAGCACAACGTCAATCATTGTTACGCCAAAAAGATGAAGTACAACAATTAGAAGTGCAACTGGCAGATTACCAACAGAAGACACAACAACTTGAGCGTTTTTGTGCTGAAAAGAAAGCAGAACAGACACGCCATAGTGATGAGTATGTCAAATTACAACAGCAATACAATCATTTGAAACAAGTGTTACATGACTTAGACTTAGAATATGACCGTTATGATGAAGTTGTTCAACGACTTCAAAATGATCATGAAGCATTTGAGTTTGAGAAAAATGATGGTTATCAAAGTGATAAAGGCAAAGCAACGTTAGCCGCACAAGAACGTAGAAAATCGGAAATTGCTGAACAATTAGCAACTTTGGATCGTCAGATTAAGCAATTAACAACAGAGAGTAAGGAAGGTAAGGCACAACTTGCCGAATGCCAACAACAACTTCACCAAAAGCAATCAGACTTAGCGGTGTTGAATGAAAGATTGCGCACGCAACGACAATCAGAGACACGTTTGAAGCAGACACTTGATCAAATATCAGATCAAGAGCAGAAGTTAGAGGCGCAGTTGTCCATTATCAATTCAGATGAAGTAAACGATGATACGACGTTGAGCAAACTAGAGACTGAGATTCAAACTGCACAAACACAAAAAGAGACGTTGATGAATGAACAAGATACTTTACGTACAAAACGCCAATCTATTGAACAGTTGATTGAAGCAAATGAACATGCGCTTGAAGAAACACATCAACAACTGCTAATGCTTGAGAACCAATATCAAGAAGTAAAAGGTGCACAATCTCGTTTGGATGTATTGATTGATCATGCGATGGATCACCTGTCCACACGTTATCATATGACTTATGAATATGCGGCCAAAACATATCCAATAGGTGATCAAGATATTGAAGCTTTACGCCAAAAGGTCAAGTTGACACAGATGTCGATTGATGAACTTGGACCAGTGAACATGAATGCAGTCTCACAATATGAAGAAGTCAATGAGCGTTACACATTTTTAAGTGCACAACGTGATGACTTACGTGAAGCTAAGTCAACGCTTGAACAGTTGATTAATGAGATGGATCAAGAAGTGGTGACACGTTTTAGCGAGACATTTCATGCGATTCAAAAACATTTTTCAGAAGTATTCCAGACGTTGTTCGGTGGTGGACAAGCAGAATTGTTACTAACGGAGAATGACTACTTGACTGCAGGTGTAGATATCAAAGTACAACCACCCGGTAAGAAACTACAACATTTGTCATTACTAAGTGGTGGTGAACGTGCGCTCAGCGCAATTGCGTTACTATTTGCGATATTGCAGGTACGCTCAGCACCATTTGTGATACTCGATGAAGTTGAAGCGGCACTCGATGAAGCGAATGTAATGCGTTATGCTTCATATTTAAAAACACTATCCGAACAAACACAGTTTATCGTAATTACGCATCGCAAAGGGACAATGGAGATGTGTGATAGACTATATGGTGTCACAATGCAAGAACTTGGTGTTTCGAAGCTAGTCAGTGTGAATTTGAATACAATTGATGAAGTGATGAAGGAGGAGCAACAATAAAATGAGCTTTTTTAAACGACTAAAAGATAAATTTGCAAAATCTGAAGAAGTGAAGCCGCAAGAGGAACAGATTGAGACTCAACCAGATTCAACTGCTGAAGGTGAGGCACAGTCTAGTAAAGTAGAGTCTGAGTCAACAACTTCGACGGATAATCAATGGTTAGATCAAAGTTTTGATGATGATTTGATTTCGATTGAAGAGTTTGAAGAACTTGAATCGCAAAAAATTGGTGCGAAGTTCCGTGACGGACTTGAAAAGTCACGTGAGAATTTCCAAAATCAGTTGAATAACTTATTGGCACATTACAGAAAAGTCGATGAGGATTTCTTTGAAGCTTTGGAAGAAATGTTGATTCAAGCAGATGTTGGCTTTAATACAGTTATGGAATTAGTAGACGAGTTACGTATGGAAGCAAAACGTCGCAACATTACAGAAACAGTTGATTTGCGTGAAGCAATTGTTGAAAAAATCGTTGAAATCTATCATCAAGAAGATGACAAATCAGAAGAAATGGCGATTGAAGAAGGGCGTTTAAACGTCATTTTAATGGTGGGTGTCAACGGTGTTGGTAAAACAACAACAATTGGTAAATTAGCACATCGCTATAAATCTCAAGGAAAAAAAGTCATGTTAGCAGCCGGGGATACTTTCCGTGCAGGTGCGATAGAGCAACTTGAAGTCTGGGGAGAGCGTGTTGGTGTTGAAGTCGTTCGACAAGGTGAAGGGGCAGACCCTGCTGCTGTCATGTACGATGCGATGAATGCGGCCAAAAATAAAGGTGCAGACATTTTAATCTGTGATACAGCAGGACGTCTACAAAATAAACAAAACTTGATGAACGAACTTGAAAAGGTAAAACGAGTGATTGGCCGTGCAATGCCTGATGCGCCACATGAAGTGTTGTTATGTTTAGATGCGACAACTGGACAAAATGCTTTAGCACAAGCAAAAGCATTTAAAGAAGTAACAGACGTGACAGGTATTGTGCTTACCAAATTAGATGGAACAGCTAAAGGTGGTATTGTACTTGCAATCCGCAATGAAATGCACATTCCTGTAAAATATGTCGGTCTTGGTGAACAGATGGATGACTTACAACCATTTAATGCAGAAAGCTACGTTTACGGATTGTTCGCTGATATGATTGAAGAAAATGTGGCGGATGAAGAGGCAGAAACTGATGGCAGAGAATGATTTAATTAAAACATTACGCATGAACTATTTGTATGACTTTTATCAATCGTTGCTCACTGAAAAACAGCGTAATTATTTGCGTTTATATTATCTGGAAGATTATGCATTGAGTGAAATTGCAGATACATTTGATGTGAGCCGTCAAGCCGTGTATGATAACATAAGAAGAACGGGTGAACTTGTTGAAGATTACGAAGACAAGCTTGGCTTATACCGTCGTTTCACTCGGCGCCAAGAGTTATATCGTGCGCTGCGTGAACATATTCATGAACCAGAAACACTCGAACAATATATACAAGAACTGGAAGAATTAGAATAAGGAGGGTCACTTTATGGCGTTTGAAGGATTATCCGATCGTTTACAAGCGACAATGCAAAAAATTAAAGGTAAAGGTAAAGTGACTGAAGCTGATATCAAAATGATGATGCGTGAAGTACGTCTTGCGTTACTAGAAGCAGACGTTAACTTCAAAGTCGTGAAAAACTTTGTGAAGACAGTTTCAGAACGTGCACTTGGCTCAGATGTCATGAAATCACTCACACCCGGACAACAAGTCATTAAGATTGTTCAAGAAGAATTGACAACGTTAATGGGTGGAGACAACAGTGCGATTACGATGGCGAAAAAGCCACCAACAGTTGTGATGATGGTTGGTTTACAAGGGGCAGGTAAAACAACAACTGCAGGTAAGTTAGCACTCTTAATGCGCAAGAAATACAACAAAAAGCCACTATTAGTTGCTGCGGATATTTATCGACCTGCTGCCATCAAACAATTACAAACAGTTGGTAAGCAAATTGACATTCCGGTCTATTCAGAAGGAGACCAAGTCAAACCGCAACAAATTGTTGAAAATGCATTGAAGCATGCTAAAGAAGAACATTTAGATTTTGTGATTATCGATACAGCAGGTCGTTTGCATATTGATGAAGCATTGATGAATGAATTACAAGAAGTCAAAGAAATTGCAAAACCAAATGAAATTATGCTGGTTGTAGATGCGATGACAGGTCAAGATGCTGTCAATGTAGCTGAATCATTCGACCAACAACTTGATGTAACAGGTGTTACTTTAACAAAATTAGATGGTGATACACGTGGTGGGGCAGCGCTATCTATTCGTGCCGTCACGCAGAAACCGATTAAGTTTGTCGGTATGAGTGAAAAAATGGATGGTTTAGAACTGTTCCATCCAGAACGAATGGCATCACGTATTTTAGGTATGGGTGATGTCTTGAGCTTAATTGAAAAAGCACAACAAGACGTTGATGAAGAAAAAGCGAAAGACCTTGAGAAAAAGATGCGTACATCATCATTTACATTGGATGACTTCCTAGAACAATTGGACCAGGTGAAAAACTTAGGCCCATTGGATGACATTATGAAGATGATTCCAGGTATGAACAAGGTGAAAGGCTTAGATCAGCTTAATATGAGCGAGAAACAAATCGACCATATTAAAGCGATTATTCAATCAATGACATTGGATGAACGTGAACACCCTGAGAAGTTGAATGTTTCAAGAAAACGCCGTATCGCTAACGGTTCAGGACGTTCATTACAAGAAGTCAATCGTCTTATCAAACAATTCAATGATATGAAGAAAATGATGAAACAATTTACAGGTGGCGGTAAAGGTAAAAAAGGCAAACAAGGCCAATTACAAAACATGTTGAAAGGCATGAACTTGCCGTTCTAACACATTATTTATAAGAAAATAAAAAGGTAAAGTATTTTCTCTTTACAAAGGTTCTTTTACCTGTTATTATTATTTCTTGTAGATAACAAAACTTATGACTTTGAAGGAGAGAATTATAAATGGCAGTAAAAATTCGTTTAACACGTTTAGGTTCAAAAAGAAATCCATTCTATCGTATTGTTGTAGCTGACGCACGTTCACCACGTGATGGTCGTATCATCGAGCAAATCGGTACTTACAACCCATCAGCTGTGAATGCACCAGAAGTTAAAATCGACGAAGAATTAGCTTTAAAATGGTTAAAAGACGGTGCGAAACCAACTGATACAGTTCACAATATCTTATCTCGTGAAGGTATCTTAAAAACATTTGACGAACAAAAACGTTCAAAATAATACGAAGAACACTTTAACAGTGGGACAAATCAAATAGTGGTTTTGTCTCACTGTTTTTATTAGAAATAAAGAAGATATGAAAGAAGCGTTTTAAATTCGAGCAGAACGGAAGCAATGCGCAAAATAGCTTTTTATTTTGTTAAATTGAGAAGTTCTGCCGAGAATTTTGCTTCTGGAATACGGACATAAAGAAGATATGAAAGAAGCGCATTCGTAATAGAAAAATTGTAAGGAGGTCATTTGTGTGAAGATTGAAGTAGGGACAATTGTGAATACACACGGTATCAAAGGCGAAGTGAAGGTAAAGTCTGATTCTGATTTTACAGATATTCGTTTTCAGCCGGGAGAAGTCCTACAAGCAGAAGTAAACGGTAAAATAACTGATTTGACGGTTAGAGGCCATCGTATGCATAAAGGCTTGCATATGTTAACGTTTGAAGGCGTTCATAATATTAATGATATCGAACATTTAAAAGGTGCGAAGTTAACTCAAGAACGTGATCATGAAGCTATTGAATTGGAAGAAAATGAATTTTATTATTCTGATATTATCGGATGCACAGTATTTAATGGCGATGAAGCAATTGGTCGTGTGACAGAAATATTCGAAACAGGTGCGAATGACGTATGGGTAGTCAAAGGTGACAAAGAACACTTGATTCCATATATTGCGGATGTTGTTCAAAGTGTTGATGTGGATGGTAAAAAGATTGTCATTACACCAATGGAAGGATTGTTAAATGAATGAGAATTGATTATTTAACATTATTTCCAGAAATGTTCGAAGGGGTTTTGAATCAATCTATTTTGAAACGGGCACGTGAGAAAGGTCAGCTATCTACACAAACGATTAATTTTAGAGACTATGCAAACAACAAACATAATCAAGTAGATGACTATCCATTCGGCGGCGGGCAAGGTATGGTATTAAAGCCAGAACCAATTTTTAATGCGATGCGTGAGCTGGATACAACGCCAGAGACACGTGTGATTTTGATGACACCACAAGGTCAACCATTTAATCAGAAACTTGCAGAATCATTATCTGAAGCAGAACATCTCGTCTTCATTTGTGGACATTATGAAGGTTATGATGAACGCATTCGAGAACAGTTAGTCACTGATGAAATCTCAGTTGGTGACTATGTGTTAACAGGTGGTGAGCTACCTGCAATGGTGATGACTGATGCCATCGTACGTTTACTACCAGATGTACTTGGCAATCAAGTGTCACATGAAGATGATTCGTTTTCAAGTGGATTGTTAGAGTACCCACAATATACACGTCCACGTTCTTTTGAAGGATATGATGTCCCAGATGTATTGTTATCTGGAAATCATGCACATATTGAAAAGTGGCGACATGAACAATCTTTGTATCGAACATATCAAAAGCGTCCAGATTTATTAGAGTCATATCCACTCAATGAAGCAGATAAAAAAATAGTCGAACGCTTCAAAAGGTAATTGAAATATTAATAGAAGTGTGCTAGTATAATCTAAGTGTGAAAGCACAAATATCACTATGATCCGCTGCTATTCAGTTGTCAAGGCAAGAACATAGGTTGAAGGAGAGAATAAATAATGACAAACCACAAATTAATCGAAGCAGTAACACAATCACAATTACGTGATGATATCCCATCATTCCGTCCTGGTGACACTTTACGTGTACACGTACGTATCGTTGAGGGTACTCGCGAACGTATCCAAGTATTCGAAGGTGTTGTAATCAAACGTCGCGGTGGCGGTATCTCAGAAACTTTCACAGTTCGTAAAATTTCTTCAGGTGTTGGTGTTGAACGTACATTCCCTGTACATACACCAAAAATCGAGAAAATCGAAGTGAAACGTCGTGGTAAAGTACGTCGTGCAAAACTGTACTACTTACGTAGCTTACGTGGTAAAGCAGCACGTATCCAAGAGATTCGTTAATCATATCGTACTCATACAGTGCGGTACTAACATAAAAACAGGCTTGATATCTGAACAACAGGTATTTGGCCTGTTTTTTGCGTAAAAAAGCCATGACAATTTAGGATGAATTGTCATGGCTTGTGATATAGATTAACTATTACGACGCAGCCACCATCGATAGATGAATGCACTGATTAAACCAAAGATAGTCATGCCAGTGTAGAGTCGCCAATAAGGTAATTCATAACTGAGTGTTAAGTGATGATCACCTTCATGAACTGGAATTACAGTTTGTAGTCCATTACCTTGTTTGACAGATCTTGCTTCACCATTTACTTCCGCTTTCAATCCGTCACGATAAGGGATAGGGAGCACAAGATATGAATCTTTCGTTGGACGCATTTTAACATCCATATGTCGAGCTGTTTTTGTTACATGCACGGGTGTCACATCGTGTTGTGCTTTTTTCAATGTCTCATAACTTTCACCATAGATACCTTTAAGTTTCACACGATAGGTTCCTTTTTTTAGTTTCAGTTGCATTGGCTCATTTGCTGGAACTCGTACGGTGATAGGTGACACGAAGCGTTTATACTTGTAGTCAAGTCTTGTTCGTCGTTGATGAAAATCATCTACTTTTAAATAATGTGCTTGGTCTGGATGTAACAATTCAACATCCATTTCTAAATAATAGTCTTTATATTGTTTTTGTATAGAAGACGGCATAGATATATCAAGACCGCCTAACTGTTTGTTAACTGTTAGTTGATCACCTTGTTTCACCGCATCTCGTGGCGTAATCTTTGCAGACTTCACAAGATTTGGATTTGCTTGAAAAGGTGTGTTACCTTTCACACCATCCAGTACGACACCCTGTAACATTGCGTGTTCACGATCTAAAGGTGATTTTAAATCTGATGCATTATAAACTTTTGATGTCAGATGTGGTGCAGGATAATCAATTGTATTATGACTATGTGTCCAAGTTGTATTTCCGTGATGAATTTGATTTTCTTTGCGCATACCATAAGCGATTGATGGGTCATTGCCTTTTTTGATACGATCTGTAACACCCCATAAGGCATATAGATTTGCACGGTTTCCGAGCAAACGGTACGTACTGTTACTGTCATATTCCATATTAATCTGCATTTGTTTGTCGTAGTACTCTAATATTTCTCCATCAAAAATACTGGAGTAGAGAGCAACACCATTAAAGCCATAAATCATATTGGAATTCACTGCGTAGTTGCTCATATAATCAATGCGTTCAAGTGGTGATTGTCTATTTGTTATAGCGTTAATCGTCTGTTGAAGTTCTTGACTATGGTACTTTGCGGAATGTAAGCGATCAGTACCTGCTTGATGTGCAATGATATTATTCGAATGATAATTCAGCAATAATACAAACTGTTGGATGATAAATAATCCTACTATTATATATGTCAATCTTTGTGTGATTGGTTTTTGATGATATACGAAATATGCAAGAATGACTAAAATCAAACTACTCGCAATCATCCACCACATTCGTCCTTCAGATAGTATTACAGTCGCAATGGCTAATGGAATAAGTGGGAACAATGAAATCAAATAATCACGCCATGATAATTCAGTAATATGCTTCAACCAGATGGAAATCAAGATACTCGTTGATAGGACAAGTAAATAGCCCCAACGTCTCTGTGGATATGAAAACCCATTAAAAAGACTATCGAAATACGGTGTTAAGGCACCAATTAACAAAATCCAAGTCAAAATTGAAAACATACGATAGTAATAGTAACGGTATAATCTGAACGAAAACAATGCAACGAGTGCGATGAACGTAATCGTAAAGTAAAATCCATTAGAAAAAATATGATATTTCTGTGTAAAATCAATCAAAGGCGAGATATCAAAATCATTGAGTTGACGGTCATTATTCAGAAATGAACGAACGCCTGTCAGGAAGCCAAAAGATGCAATACAAAAACTGATCAAAACAGCCGGAATGAGTAACCATAGTTTTTTCCAACGTGTCATAATATCGTCTGGATGTGGGAAAATCATCCGATAAATGAAATAGGCACCCAAAGCCAGTGCTTCATAATAACTAAAATAAAAGTTAGAGAACAATGTGAGTGCGATTGCAACTATAAATAATCCAATCTTCCTTGTTTTGAAGAAACGTTCCATTCCCCAAATTGATAGCGGGAGATAGAGCATGATATCTCCAAAAAATGACCATGTAAAATTAAAATAATATAGAATCGTTGATGTACTGTATAACATAGCGCCTAAAAAGCGATAGGGGTTACGAATATTAAACATTTTGAACATCCCATAAGTGATTAGGAATGTTAGAACACATTTAAAATATGCAACGATAATTTGATTTGCAGGCCAAAAATCAATGTGAGATGGATCAATAGAGGTAAATAGTTGGAAAAATTTAATGCATAAAAAATTAATGTACATAATGGGAGAAGTCGTGTAGTAATAAGATAAATCTGTGAAGTAATCTCCGCCTAATCCTAAACCAATGTCATAAAAAGATGAGAAACTAGACATCCGTTCATAGAGAAACAATTGGAATGGCATCATTTGTTTAAAGCCATCACCTTCACCACTATGTATGGCACCGTGTAATATAAAGCGACCGACGACAGGTGCATACACAATGGCAGCGACGCAACAAGCAATCAGTATAATCTTCACCCAATGAGGGATACGAGTTTTAATCTTCAAATTTGTTCACTCTTTCTTCATTCTTTAAAAATTAAATGCGTTTTGTCAAAATAAACTTTGACAATACATAAGTAATTGGAATTGTCACAATGAGGCCGGCAAATGGTGCGATGGACTCATTGAAATTTAAAAAATCTACAAATACAAAAATAAGTAGTGTTTGAATAACCATATTGACAACTTGTGTTAAAGGGAATGCCAAAAACTTTTTCAGTGTTGGTTTCACTTTGTAGACGTAATAACAATTTAAATAGTATGAAATGACAAATGCTACAACAAATCCAACAAGATGACTGATTAAATATTGAATATGAAAGATATGTAATAAAAGTAAATAGACAATGTAATAGTTGACAGTATTTAAACCACCTACAATAATAAAACGAATGATTTCAAAAAGACGTTCAGAAGTCATATTAAAAAATCCTACTTTCATGAATAATAGTAGATATATCAATACATTAAAGAATGAAAACCTACTGATAAAATATAACATAAACCATATTGAAAGGGATATTATTTATATGCCATATATGTTTAAAAAGTGTTGCAACTCGTTTGTTATCTCAATATCTGACATCTTGTTGTGTTGGTATTTTTTTCAACTGTAAAAGGATATGATGAAATAGATTGATTTAGAACAATAATATTTTATATCTAAACAAAATATCATTAAAAACTTAGTTGTTAATGTAATATTTCTAAGAAGTTGTAAAACAGAACCTTTTCGTATGATAAGACATATATATACAATAATATTGTAAACGTTTACATTTTGAGTTAACTCATTGCTATAAGACAAATTGATTGGTGATGCATGATGATTAAGTTAAGTAATGTGATCAAGACATATACTCAAGGACAGGTACAAACAGAAGTTTTAAAAGGTATCCAATTGGAAATTGCAAAAGGGGACTTTGTGGCGATTGTCGGAACGTCTGGTTGTGGAAAATCAACACTAATCAATATTATTGGTTTGTTAGACAGTGAATTTGAAGGTGAGCACATACTAAAGGGTGAAGATGTCACTAGTATGAGTGAACAACAAAGGGCGATGTACCCAAATGAATATATTGGCTTTATATTTCAAAACTTTAATTTAATTGATGAATATACGGTGAAAGAGAATATATTAGTTCCTTTTCTTTATTCGACACATACCTATGATATGCAATATATTCAGGAACTCATTAAGAATTTAGGATTAGAAGATAAGCTAAATGACTATCCTAATCAATTATCAGGTGGTCAAAAACAACGTGTAGCAATGATAAGAGCAATGGCACACAAACCATTATTTTTAATTGCTGATGAACCAACGGGCGCTTTAGATGAGGCAAATAGAGATGAAATTTTAAGAATATTCAAACGAATAAATGATCAGGGCACAACAGTAATTGTTGTCACGCATGATGATGTTGTTGCAAGTTATTGTGACAGAATTTACGTTACGCGTAATGGTAAAGTAACTTTGAAAGAAGTGACGACCGATGAGAATTAAAAAAATTTTTGCTGATACATTTAAGTTATTATTGCGCAATAAGAGACAAAGTATCTTGACTTCATTAGCAATCGCTATTGCAACATTTGTTGTACTTATCGTATTGTCCAGTTCTTATTACACAACAGAATCATTGAGAGATGATTTGAATGTTGATAAAGCGATGATGACATTGACGTTCACACCAGTAAATATACTCGATCATTCTGGATTTACAAAAACTGATAAAGCATTAATAGAACGGAAAATTGGAAAGCCAGTTCGTTTGTCTTCGAGTTCATATGGTCTATATACACCCGTTTCTTATAAAAATACGATACATCATTTAAGTTTTCGCAGTATAGAAGATTTAAAAGACAATAGTGTCAACCTTCCAACGATTTTAAATGGTAAGGATTTGAAAAATTTATCCAATGGTATTGCGATAAGTGATAAGGCATTAATACAACTCACACATCAAAATCAGATTGAACATTTTCTCGGGACACATTTAACGATTTCAGGAAAAAAGTATCAAATTCAAGTAATTTATTTCGGATCAGAAGTTAATAAAATGTTACCGTCACTGATTGTATCAAAGCAACTGAAAAACAACTTAATGAATGGGAAAGCATATTATGATGAAATCATTATGCCAACCAATCGTTTAAGTGATGTCAATACAGCATTGACAGTATTAGATGAAAAAGGTACGCATCGTAAAACAGGTATGTACACTTATGATGACAAACATCGTTTATATGAAGAAACAGAAGATCAAGCGACAACCGTGATTAATTTTATTGCTATCCTTTCAAGTATTTCAATATTTGTCGCAGGGTTTGGTGTGATGAATGCGATGCTTTCTTCGGTAAATGAGCGAACAAAAGAGATTGCGATTAGGAGAGCGTTAGGTGCTAAAAAGTCAGATATTCATCTTGCTTATATGATGGAAGGGACTATATTATCAACAATTGGTGGTTTCGCTGGAAGTATGATGGCTTTGATATTCGTCTTTATTATGAATACTACGGGATTGCAGTCAAAGTTATCAGTAAGCCAGGTGTTGATCACAATAGGTGCAACGGTTCTATTTGGTGTATTGTTTAGTGTAATTCCAGCTATGGTGGCAGCTAACAAAAATGTAGTGGATGGTTTACGATGATTAAAAATATAGTTAGTGGTGGGACTATGAAACTTTCAAAATTTGAATATATGTTACTTTTATTGATTACAACTGAGTTTATCTTATGCTTTTTATTCATTAATCATTTAACGATATTTCAATATATGATTTTTGTTCAAATCATTCCATCAATTTTATCTGCATTTTTTATAGGTAGGATTGCAGCAAGGAGCCGATTTAAATGGTTAGTTATTCTTACGAGTTCTATTGTTTTTGTTATTGTTATTATCTCAATATTAAATGTGACACCAATATCAACGATTGAAAACAATACGGTTCAGTCTAAAACATCAGTTATTTTATTTAACAGAAACATGAAGATTGGCACATATTTTGGTTTGTTTTTCAAGAATTTTTGTTGAGTACTTTTGTTTTAATGATTATTACACTTTTTAATCGAATTAAAAGTGGTAAATTTTAATGCGTAATTACAATATAGTTTGAAAGTAAACATTAAATGATTTTTGGGAATTGTGGCATATAATCGTTATCGATTGTATGCTATTTTTTGTTTTAATTGGCAAAACTTGATACTAAACAATTATTTTAATGACGGAATTGATTATTCTTGAGATAACAAGGAGGTCATCATATGCAAAAGGCTATTTTGAAATACAAACATCATTTACTACTCATCGTGACGATATTACTTGCTTTAGCAATTATTGTTCATTTGGTCTCAGGATATGGGGCTATCGTTGAGATACTATTGGTTATTGCATCAATACTCGGTGGTGCACCGATTTTCGTACAAGCTTTTCAGGCATTGAAAGTACGGGTTGTCAGCATTGATTTACTCGTTTCTATTGCGATTGTTGGCGCACTATTTATTAAAAACTTTGAAGAATCGGCAGTCGTAGCATTTCTATTTTTACTCGGGTCATATTTAGAACAACGAACGTTAAATAAAACACGTTCTGCCATTCAAAATCTAGTGGAGCTATCACCTGAAACCGCACTACGACAAGAGTTGAATGGGGAGTTTGTCGAGACGGATATTGATGAGATTGATGTATCAGATACGTTGCTTGTCAAAACAGGGGCAAGTGTTCCCGTAGATGGTGTTGTCATATACGGAAGCGGCACAATTAATGAAGCCAGTATCACAGGAGAATCAGTACCTGTCACGAAAGAGATTGGAGCAAAAGTTTTTGCAGGTACGATATTAGAAGACGGTATGTTGCATGTGGAAGCAGAACGTATAGGAGAAGAAACAACATTTGGAAAAATCATTGAGTTAGTTGAAGAAGCACAAGACTCAAAGTCAGAAGCGGAACGTTTTATTGATCGGTTTGCGAAGTACTATACACCATTTATTTTACTGTTAGCGATTGCTATTTGGATGATTACAAGAAATATAGAGTTAGCTGTTACAATTCTCGTACTGGGTTGTCCCGGCGCACTCGTTATCGGTGTTCCTGTATCAAATGTTGCTGGACTCGGAAATGGCGCTAAAAATGGCGTGCTATTAAAGGGCAGTGAAGTGATTCATCGCTTGAGTCATATCGATACGATTTTATTCGACAAAACAGGTACTTTGACTTATGGAACGCCACGTGTGAACGAAGAAATCTTTTATACGAAACACCGTGAAAAAGCTATTTCTTATCTTGTGAGTATGGAAAAATCTTCCAATCATCCGCTTGCTAAGGCCATATTAGATCAATATAATACAGCTAAAAAACATGACATCGATGATTTAACTGTTGTGAAAGGTGAAGGCATGACGGCAACTGTCGATGGGCAACATGTCATCATAGGGAATTGCCAAATATTAGAACGATACAACATAGCGGTACCGGAAACAATCAAATTAGATATTGCACGACTTGAGAATGAAGGACATACAATTGTTATCACAGTGATTGATGAACAGATCGCATTAATCAATGGCATACAAGACCAAGTTCGTGAAGGTCTTGAAAAAGATTTGGAACGATTAAATAAACTAGGTGTAAAAAAACGGATTGTTCTGTCAGGGGATAATCAAGGTACTGTTGATCGTGTAGTAAAAAAATTGAATTTGACAGAAGGATACGGCAATATGCTGCCAGATGAAAAATCAGCGGTTGTACGCCAATTGCAAGATAATGGTGAAACAGTGGCATTCATTGGTGATGGGATAAATGATAGTCCATCCCTAGCACTTGCAGATATTGGCATGGCAATGGGATCAGGTACAGACGTTGCCATTGAGACATCGAATGTGGTTTTAATGAATGAAGACTTCCATCATTTACCGCATGCGATTGGATTAGCAAAATCAATTAGAAGAAATATGATACAGAATATTGTCATTGCGTTAGCTGTTGTACTCGTACTTCTTTTAAGTATTATCTTCAGTGATTGGATGAATATGGCAATTGGCATGTTTGTACACGAAGCAAGTATATTAGTCGTCATATTAAATGGTATGCGCTTATTAAATTATAAACAAAAATGATGAAAACTTAATAGATATCAATTTCTAATGGTTGAACTATTGATACGATAAATATAACAAATATGAGAGGGAGATTATTATGAAAAAAGCAATTTTAAAATTAGAAACATTAACTTGTCCATCATGTATTCAAAAGATTGAAGCTGCAATGAAACGATTAGAAGGTGTCAATGCAGAAAGTGTGAATGTGATGTTTAATGCGAGCAAAGTAAAAGCAGACTTTGACGCAGAAAAGTTGAAGCTGGATCAAATTGTCAATGCGATTGAATCAATGGGATATGAAGTTTTAAAAGCAACAGAAAAATAACGATTTGCATAGACACGAGTCATTGATATCAAATGTTTCAATTTAAAGCTTGAGTGCGGTAGACTGAAGATAGATAAACATGCTCAGAGGAGGGATTTGATGTCAGAGCATCTATGTGTATCATTGGTCCCATTATTTCATCAACTCGATCATGAAGATTTAAAGAAGATTAATGCGTGTGCAAAGGTATCGCATTTTGAAAAAGGAGATGTCATTTTCCAGCCGGGTGATGAACAATTATATATCGTTGCCGATGGAAATATGAAAATTTATCAATTATCGAGTAATGGTAAAGAACAATTATTACGGGTTGTAGAGCCGGGGAGTTATGAAGGAGAAAGTCAATTGTTCGGTGTAGAGAATGATGCTCGCTTTGGTGAAGCATTAAACAAAACAACAATTTGTTCAATTAGTAAACAAGATTTTAATGAGATCTTAGTGGATCATCCACAACTTTCTATGAAGTTATTAGAATATAATATGCAGAAGGTCCTTCAATTAGAGCAACAAACACAATTTCTCTCAATGGAGAAGGTAGAAGAACGTTTAGCATCGTATCTGATTGATCTTATGATAGCTGAGGAGAGCAACAAAGTGGTGATTCCGATGTCGATGAAAGATCTTGCGACGTTTTTAGGGACAACGCCTGAAACATTATCTCGAAAGTTAAAGTACTTGGAACAACTTGGATGTATCGAAAGAAAAGGGCGCAACATTTCAATTGTAGATGTAGAAGCACTTGAAAATATATAAATCAATTTTTACAAAGGTGTCATAACATTGAGATAATAAATGTCTCAATGTTTTGGCACTTTTTAAGGTTGTGAGATGTAAAAAAGATAATAGTAGATTAAAAATGAAACAAAATGACATAATAAAACATGATACAATACAGAATGGTAATCATGTTAAGATTTACTTCATGTGAGTAGTTAATAGAAGATTATCTTGAATATTTAAATATGAAACGATAAAAATAAATGATGCAATTTTTAAAGTGAAAGGAAGAAAAATGATGGCAACAATACAATGGTTCCCTGGACATATGGCGAAAGCAAGACGTGAAGTCACAGAACAATTAAAAAAGGTTGATGTTGTATTTGAATTGGTAGATGCACGTATCCCGTATAGTTCACGTAATCCGATGATTGATGAAGTGATTCAACAAAAACCACGTGTTGTGATTTTAAATAAAAAAGATATGGCTAAAGAAAGTGAAATGTCTAAATGGTTTGCTTTTTTCAAGGAGAAAGGAGCCCTTTCAGTTGCGGTGGATGCAAAGCATGGCAAAGGTTTGAAACAAGTTGAAGCGGCTGCAATTGAAGCAACAAAAGAGAAGTTTGCACGTGAAAAAGCAAAAGGGCTTAAACCACGTGCAATTCGTGCGATGATTGTTGGGATTCCAAATGTTGGCAAATCGACATTAATTAACAAGTTAGCCAATCGTTCTATTGCACAAACGGGAAATAAGCCGGGTGTGACGAAGCAACAGCAATGGATTAAGGTTGGAAAGTCTTTACAATTGTTAGATACACCGGGGATTTTATGGCCGAAGTTTGAAGATCAACTGATCGGTAAAAAACTCAGTCTGACAGGTGCGATTAAAGATAGCATTGTTCATTTAGATGAAGTGGCGATATATGGCTTAAACTTTTTGATTGAACATGATTATGACAGTTTGATTAAGCATTATAAAGTTGATGTACCGAGAGATGCAGAAAACTTAGAATGGTTTGATGCAATTGGACGAAAACGTGGTCTTTTACAACGTGGAAATGAAGTGGATTATGAAGCGGTGATTGAATTGATTATCAATGATATCCGAAATGCAAAAATTGGTGCTTATTGCTTTGATTTGCACGACGAAATGAAGGATATTCAAGATGACGACGAATAAAAAGAAAACAATTCAAGAAATTAAACAGTTGCTTGAAAATATGCAAACACTCGAAGCGTTAGCTCACCATCCTGATGCTCAAGATACAAGAAAAGGGGTACAAGCAGCCTTTCGTTCTCGTCGAAAACAATTAGAGAAGCAAGCGCAATTGCTGGAACAGTATGTGGAAATGTCTCGTTATGAACAAGCTATTTTAGACGAACAACCTGAAGCGTTAATATGTGGTATCGACGAAGTGGGACGTGGACCTTTGGCAGGTCCAGTTGTAGCGAGTGCTGTTATTCTGGAGACGAATCATCAACATATTGGGATTAATGATTCCAAACAGTTGAATGCAATGAAGCGTGAAGCATTAAATCAATCATTGAAAGAAAATGTTCGATCATGGGGAATTGGTGTTGCGAGTGTAGAAGAAATTGACACATTGAATATTTATGAAGCAACAAAGTTAGCAATGTATCGTGCAATCAATGACTTATCAGTGCAACCTACGCATTATTTAATTGATGCCATGACATTGGAGAAACTGGATGCCCCCCAGCAAAATATTATAAAAGGAGATGCGAATAGTGTCTCTATTGCTGCAGCGAGTATTATTGCAAAAGTCTATCGGGATGAAATGATGGTTGAATATGCTAAAACGTATCCCGGATATGATTTTGAACACAATGCAGGTTATGGAACAGCAAAACATCTAGACGGCTTAGCGACTCAAGGTGTCTGTCCAATTCACCGACTATCTTTTGAACCCATCAAATCAAAATATCAATAAAATTATTTATAGAAGGTCTTTTTTCTTTGTATCCAAACACAGAGAGAGAAGATCTTTTTATATTTCAAAATATGTATGGTCTTAAGATACAATGAAGTAAAACGTTTTCAAATGGAAGGATGATAGAATGAAAAGAACTGAAATAATTAGCACTTTGTTTATAGCTTGCATTATTTTATTAAGTGCATGTGGGAGAGAAGCGCCTGTTTCCGCACCAGGTGATGAAGCATATCAGAAACATAAACATGAATTCGTGTATTATGAAGTGTTGAACAATGGCGACGAAGATTATCCGAAAGTAGATATTGCATACAAAGAAAAGGGGAAACTGAAACATATTTATACAAACTTAGATTATGTATATGAACATATTATTGAAGATGAGACGACACCATTCTTTGTCAAAGACGGTAAGGATATTCACGTATATCGTCCTCCTTACATGACATTTGGTGATGACAGTGTAAAAGGTGAAGTAGTAGATAAAAATGAAGTGAGTGGTAATCGATGAAAAAGCGATTCATAGGTATAGTTAGTTGCTTATTCGTGTTTGGAACGCTCGCATCTATACAAGTGCAAGCACACAGTGCGACAAGTTCAAGTACTAGCAGTTCATCAACGACACAGAGTACGAGTTCGTCTTCAAGTAATGCATCTCGATCTAGCATCACTGCAAGGCAATCATCACTGAATGCAAGTCGACAAGCAATGCAACGTGCACAACAAAACGCCACTCGACAAACTGCAGTACGGAATCAGCAATACCGAAGTACAGGACAACAAAAAGGACGAAATGTAACAGCCCAGCACAAACAAGTTGAACTCCCAGCAAAATATCATCCTATTGTGCCAGTGCCAACATCGTATCAAGACAATTTAGCGCCATTTTTACAATATCAAATTACAGGCTACTATAATAATGTGCTTTTTTATCAAATCATTACAGCAAATGATGATTTAGAGAAACAGCGAAAGGGTAAAATGATGTCGTTAGATGCGCAGAAACGCATTTTAAAAAAACAAGTAAAACCGGGTGAAAAACTATACACATTGACGATTAAAACTGATAACCAACAAGATCGATTAATTGTGTTACCTAAGTCTGATTATGAAAAAGTAAAAAAAGGGCAAAAAGTGCAGTATCATCACGGTCGTATAGAGATTTTAGAGTAAGTTATTATGTTAAATAGTTTTCAAAAAGCTATATTTATGTTTTACTAATTATATACATGCCAAAAAGAAAGGGATATGTTAATTTATGGATGAAACATTACAAAAGCTTTATTCAGTCTTAGTACATTTTGAAGAAAAAGAAGCTGAGATTACTGAAGATGAAGCAACTTTAGCAAAAATCAAAAATGAAATTGAAGAAAACTTAGATGTATCAGTAGAAGAATTATCACAACTAGATCTTATTCGTGTATTGAAAGAGCATAACTTTGTCGTAGAATCTGCCGAAGACGATCAAAAAATTGTAAGTGTCCCAATGGATGAAGAAACACAAGTGACATTCCAAACTGAAAAATAATACATGACTTATGAACAACACCTTTGTGAACAACATAACAAGGTGTTGTTTTTATTTGCATGATGTCATGTGAGATATAGTAATAGAGAAGATTTATGTTTTGAATGATTTGGAATACAAAAAATGAATCATATGAAAGTAGTATGAATCTGTTTACAATAGCGCTTACATTTTTTATAATTGAATATGAACTTAACCTTAAGAAACAGGAGGATGGAGTATGAATATCCATGAGTATCAAGGAAAAGCAATCTTTCGCTCAATGGGCGTAGCAGTACCAGAGGGGCGTGTTGCTTTCTCGGCTGAAGAAGCTGTTGAAAAGGCAAAAGAATTAGACACAGATGTTTATGTAGTGAAAGCACAAATCCATGCAGGGGGCCGTGGTAAAGCAGGCGGTGTTAAAATTGCTAAGTCTTTATCAGAAGTGGAAACTTATGCGAATGAGTTATTGGGTAAAGTTTTAGTCACACACCAAACAGGCCCAGAAGGTAAAGAAGTGAAGCGTCTTTACATTGAAGAAGGTGCGGACATTAAGAAAGAATACTATGTCGGCTTTGTTATCGACCGTGCAACAGATCGCGTAACATTAATGGCGTCTGAAGAAGGGGGAACTGAGATCGAAGAAGTTGCTGCGAAGTCTCCAGAGAAGATCTTCAAAGAAACAATCGATCCAGTGGTAGGTCTTGCACCATACCAAGCACGTCGTATCGCATTCAACATCAATATTCCAAAAGAATCAGTCAACAAAGCAGTTAAGTTTTTAATTTCACTTTATAACGTGTTCATTGAAAAAGACTGCTCAATCGTTGAGATCAACCCACTTGTTTTAACAGGTGAAGGAGACGTATTAGCATTAGACTCTAAGATTAACTTTGATGACAATGCATTATTCCGTCATAAAGACATTCAAGAATTACGTGACTTAGAAGAAGAAGATCCAAAAGAAATCGAAGCATCAAAATATGACCTTTCTTACATCGCTTTAGATGGTAACATCGGTTGTATGGTAAACGGTGCAGGTCTTGCAATGGCGACAATGGATACAATCAACCATTTCAATGGTACGCCAGCAAACTTCCTAGACGTAGGGGGCGGTGCTACAAAAGAAAAAGTTACTGAAGCATTCAAAATCATCTTAGGTGATGAAAATGTTAAAGGTATTTTTGTAAACATCTTTGGTGGTATTATGCGCTGTGATGTCATCGCTGAAGGTATTGTAGCAGCTGTTAAGGAAGTAGACCTTACATTACCATTAGTTGTGCGTTTAGAAGGTACAAACGTAGCACAAGGTAAACAAATCTTGGAAGAATCAGGCTTAGCGATCGAACCTGCAAGCACAATGGCTGAAGGTGCACAAAAAATCGTTAAACTTGTAAACGAAGCGTAAGGAAAGGATGGGACAACTAAAATGAGTGTATTTGTAGATAAGAATACGAAAGTTATCGTACAAGGTATTACAGGGTCAACTGCCCTTTTCCATACTAAACAAATGTTAGAATATGGCACGCAAATCGTAGCAGGTGTTACACCAGGTAAAGGTGGACAAGTAGTTGAAGGCGTACCAGTATTCAATACAGTAGAAGAAGCTAAAAATGAAACAGGTGCAACTGTATCAGTTATTTATGTACCTGCACCATTCGCAGCAGATGCGATCTTAGAATGTGCAGATGCTGAGTTAGACTTAGCGATCTGTATTACAGAACATATTCCAGTTGTGGATATGGTTAAAGTAAAACGCTACTTAGAAGGTAAGAAGACACGTCTTATCGGACCTAACTGCCCAGGTGTTATTACTTCTGATGAAACAAAGATTGGTATCATGCCTGGATATATCCACAAAAAAGGCCACGTAGGCGTTGTATCTCGTTCTGGTACATTGACTTATGAAGCGGTTCATCAATTAACTGAAGAAGGTATCGGTCAATCAACAGCAGTTGGTATCGGTGGTGACCCAGTTAACGGTACAAACTTCATCGATGTTTTAGAAGCGTTTAATAACGACGAAGAAACAAAAGCGGTTGTGATGATTGGTGAAATCGGTGGTACTGCTGAAGAAGAAGCAGCAGAATGGGTTAAGGCAAACATGACAAAACCAGTCGTTGGCTTCATCGGTGGACAAACAGCACCTCCAGGAAAACGTATGGGTCATGCTGGTGCGATTATCTCAGGTGGTAAAGGAACAGCAGCTGAGAAGATTAAAACTTTAAACAGCTGTGGTATTAAAACAGCAGCAACACCATCTGAAATTGGTGCAACATTAATCGATGCTGCTAAAGAAGCTGGTATTTACGAATCACTTTTAACAGTTAAAAAATAAGATATATTGATACATGTACACATGTAATAAATATATGGGTGGGGTTTTATCCTTTTGCATAACGGATAAGCCCTGCCTTTTTGTATTTTATGATTGGAGGTAACACATGACAGATAAATTAACGATTGAACAATTACTGTTGCTACTAGTATATAGTGGGTTTTCTACACGGCAAATCCACAAATTCTTCCCGAATATAGAGAGAGTGAATGGCAACCAATCGACATTAATTGAAATACTAGAATCACATCAAGATAAAAGAATTCAAAGAAAAATCAATAAGTTACGTCACATGAATATACAATTGATTGAGCAGCATTTACAAGATGAATGTATTCATACCGTCAGTTTATATGCTGCCAATTATCCCACGCTTTTAAAACATATTTATGATCCCCCAACTATCCTATTTTGTCGTGGACAACTTCAACTTTTAACATATAATCAAACACTTGCGATTGTAGGTTCTCGCAATCATACTCACTATACGAACAAAGTATTAAACGATATCATGCCACATTTTGCATCAGCACAATTAGAGATTGTATCAGGGCTAGCAAAGGGTGCAGATGCATGTGCGCATCAATTAGCGATTCGATACGGTTGTCCAACAATTGCTGTATTGGGATTTGGCCATCAACATCATTATCCGAAAGAAACGAAGTACTTACGCAACTATATGGACCGTGCACAATTAACAATTAGTGAATACCCGCCATTTGTACCACCAGCGGCTTATCGTTTTCCCGAACGGAATCGACTTATTAGCGGTCTGTCAAAAGGAGTATTTATTACTGAAGCGAAAGAGCGGAGTGGTGCGCTTATTACGATAGATCACGCACTAGAACAAAATCGCAATGTGTATGTATTACCCGGTGATATGTATAATCCATTTACAAAGGGGAATTTATTGAGAATTCAAGAAGGTGCAGAAGTCGTCTTGTCAGAAAATGATATTTTGAAGGATTATTGTCAGTAATTTTGGAAAAGCCTTGCAAAATAATGATAAAACATTGACAAAAACAAAATTGAGCGTTTATCATTTACATTTGTAATCAGAAATTGCAAGGGGGGATCTCCATTGGCAGAGAATCTTGTCATTGTTGAATCGCCTGCAAAAGCTAAAACAATCGAAAAATATTTAGGAAAAAAATATAAAGTCATTGCTTCTATGGGACATGTGCGAGATTTACCACGCAGTCAAATGGGTGTGGACGTAGAAGATAACTATGAGCCTAAATATATTACAATTCGTGGTAAAGGGCCTGTCGTAAAAGAATTGAAACGACATGCAAAGAAAGCAAAAAAAGTTTTCCTTGCAAGTGACCCCGATCGCGAAGGTGAGGCAATTGCATGGCATTTGGCAAATATACTTGAACTACAAGATCAAACAGATAATAGAGTCGTATTCAACGAAATTACAAAAGACGCAGTAAAGGCAAGTTTCAAAAACCCACGTGGTATCGAAATGGAGCTCGTTGATGCACAACAAGCACGACGTATTTTAGATAGATTAGTAGGTTATAACATTTCACCAGTATTATGGAAAAAAGTGAAAAAGGGCTTGTCAGCAGGTCGTGTGCAATCAGTGGCACTTCGATTAGTTATTGATCGTGAAAATGAAATTAGAAACTTCAAACCAGAAGAGTACTGGACGATTGAAGGGGCATTCCGATATCAAAAATCAAAATTTACAGCTAAGTTTCTTCATTATAAAGGGAAACCATTTAAGCTAACGAATCAAGATGACGTGAAGTTGATTACAAATGCGTTAGATGGTGATCGATTCGAAGTAACGAAGGTAACTAAAAAAGAACGAACTCGTAAACCAGCAAATCCGTTTACGACATCTACTTTGCAACAAGAAGCTGCACGTAAACTGAACTTCAAAGCACGTAAAACGATGATGATTGCACAACAGTTGTATGAAGGAATCGACTTAAAACGTGGAGGTACAGTCGGTTTAATCACGTATATGAGAACGGATTCAACACGTATCTCTAAAGATGCTCAAGCTGAAGCAAAATCATACATTGAAGATCAATACGGAAACGAATATATTTCTAAATCAGTCAGCAAAGGGAAACAAGGCGACCAAGATGCCCATGAAGCGATTCGCCCAACGAGCACGTTGCGTACACCAGATGACGTAAAGAACTATTTGACACGTGATCAATTCCGTTTGTACAAATTGATTTGGGAACGCTTCGTAGCAAGTCAAATGGCACCTGCTATTCTTGATACGGTTGCCGTTGATTTAGAACAAGGTGATATCAAGTTCCGTGCAAATGGCCAAACAATCAAGTTTAAAGGTTTTATGACATTGTATGTGGAAGCCAACGATGATGCGACGAAAGAAAAAGAAAATCGTCTTCCTAAATTAGAAGAAGGCAATGAAGTGATTGCGACGAATATTGATCCTGCGCAACACTTCACGCAGCCACCACCACGTTATACGGAAGCACGACTTGTTAAAACTTTAGAAGAGTTGAAGATTGGACGACCTTCGACTTACGCACCAACGATTGATACGATTCAAAAACGTAACTACGTTAAAAGTGAAAGCAAGCGTTTCGTACCAACTGAACTTGGTGAAATTGTGCATGAACAAGTGAAAGAGTACTTCCCAGAAATTATTGATGTCGACTTCACGGTGAACATGGAAACATTGCTGGATAAAATTGCTGATGGCGACATTGCTTGGCGAAAAGTGGTCGGTGATTTTTACAATAGTTTCAAACAAGATGTTGCACGTGCTGAATCAGAGATGGAAAAGATTGAAATTAAAGATGAACCAGCGGGCGAAGATTGTGAGAAATGTGGTTCGCCGATGGTGATTAAAATGGGACGTTATGGCAAATTCATGGCTTGTTCAAATTTCCCGGATTGTCGAAATACGAAAGCAATAGTTAAGCCAATCGGTGTGAAATGCCCAACATGTAAAGACGGCGATGTTGTAGAACGTAAGTCTAAGAAGAATCGTCTGTTCTACGGTTGTTCAAACTATCCAGAATGTGACTTTGTTTCATGGGATAAACCGGTTGGGCGTGATTGTCCGAAATGTAATCACTATTTAGTAGAACAGAAAAAAGGTCGCACAACGCAAGTCGTTTGTTCGAACTGTGATTATAAAGAAGAAGCAGTAAAATAACGTAGAGAAAAGGAGCATTTCAATGACAACAGTCAACATTATTGGAGCTGGACTGGCAGGGTCAGAAGCAGCCTATCAACTTGCGCAACGTGGCGTAAAAGTGAACTTATATGAGATGCGTCCTGTGAAGCAAACACCAGCGCATCATACTGATAAATTTGCGGAACTTGTATGTTCAAACTCTTTAAGAGGGAACGCACTTACAAATGCAGTCGGTGTTTTAAAAGAAGAAATGCGTCGCTTGGATTCACTCATCATTGTCGCAGCAGATAAGGCACGTGTGCCAGCGGGTGGTGCACTTGCGGTTGACCGCCATGACTTTGCGGGCTACATCACAGATACATTAAAAAACCATCCGAATGTAACTGTTAAAAATGAAGAGATTACTCAAATTCCAGAAGGACCTACGATTATAGCGACTGGTCCTTTAACAACAGAAGGGCTTGCGGAAGAGATTGTCTCATTGACAGGCGCGGATCAATTATATTTCTATGATGCAGCAGCACCAATTATCGAAAAAGATTCAATAGATATGGATAAAGTGTACTTGAAGTCTCGCTATGACAAGGGAGAAGCAGCTTACCTTAACTGTCCAATGACAAAAGAAGAGTTCGAACGTTTCTATGAAGCAACATTGGCAGCGGAAGCAGCACCGATGAAAGACTTTGAAAAAGAAAAGTATTTCGAAGGTTGTATGCCATTTGAAGTAATGGCAAGTCGTGGACCGAAAACATTGTTGTTTGGACCGATGAAACCAGTCGGACTTGAAGATCCAAAGACAGGAAAACGTCCGTATGCAGTGGTACAGTTGCGACAAGATGACGCAGCAGGCACACTATATAACATTGTAGGATTTCAAACACGTCTGAAGTGGGGCGAACAAAAAGAAGTGTTGCGACTTATCCCTGGACTCGAGAATGTTGATATCGTTCGTTATGGTGTGATGCATCGAAATACTTTCATCAACTCACCGGGAGTCTTATCAGAAACATATGAGTTCAAGGCGCGTCCAAACTTATTCTTTGCTGGTCAGATGACAGGTGTTGAAGGCTACGTTGAGAGTGCAGCAAGTGGAATGATTGCGGGTATTAATATGGCACACCGTATGTTAGGTAAAGGTGATGTGATCTTCCCGAGAGAAACGATGTTAGGTAGTATGGCTTATTATATTTCTCATGCGGAGAACAACAAAAACTTTCAGCCGATGAATGCAAACTTTGGATTAGTACCAGCATTGCCTGAACGAATTAAAGATAAGAAAGAACGTTATGAAGCACTTGCAGATCGCGCATTGACTTATCTTGATAGCTTTAAAAAGACATTGAATTAAATGAAACTGATAATTTATAACAGATGAAGCGCAGTCATAGAGAGGTCAGAAAGTGACAGAAGTGAAACAAGATTTTCACTTCTGAATCACTTGTTAGGAGTGGATAAACGTAGCTATTTCAAAATTAATAGTGTCGTTACTCTTAAAAAATACTAAAATTTAGATAAATGTGAATATTTTATGGTTTATCTATGCAGGACCCCTTATCATTGTGCTACAATGCAAATGATGGAGGGGTTTTTATATTGGAACAAATCCAACAACAATTTCTTAATATGCTCAAATATGAGCGCCTATTCTCAGAACATACTTTAAAAGCATATCATGATGATATCGTTCAATTTAATCGCTTCTTGGCACAAGAGCAACTCACATTGCAATCCTTCAGTTACCAAGAGGCAAGGGGATTTTTACAATTGTTATATGACATGGGGTTGCAGCGTACAACGGTCTCACGTAAGATTTCAACGTTGCGCAGCTTCTATGCGTATTGGATGACGATAGACGAGCATATCACAAATCCATTTGTACAATTAGTTCACCCGAAGAAAGAACGCTACTTACCATCATTTTTTTATGCGGAAGAAATGGAAGCGCTGTTTCAAACAGTCATTCAAGATTCAAAAAAAGGTTTGAGAGATCGCGTTGTTCTTGAGCTACTTTATGCGACAGGCATACGTGTATCTGAGCTCGTAGGGCTTAAAAAGTCAAATGTTGATTTATCAATGTCTTTACTCAAAGTAATGGGGAAAGGACAGAAAGAACGCATCATACCGTTTGGAGAGTTTTGTCGTCAAAGTATCATTGACTATTTTTCTTCTTTCGGTCCGATACAGCACGCCACACACGATTATCTCATCGTGAATATGCAAGGGAAGCCCATTACAGAAAGGGGTATCCGCTATCTATTGAATGATATTGTAAAACGGACAACAGGTGTTACGTCAATTCACCCACATAAGTTGCGCCATACGTTTGCTACACATTTATTAGATGCAGGTGCTGACCTAAGAACTGTACAGAACTTGTTAGGGCATGTGAACTTGTCGACGACAGGACGGTATACACATGTAACAAATCAACAACTACGACATGTTTATTTACAAGCACATCCACGTGCAACAAAAGGAGAGAAATGATTTATGAGTTCATCAATTCATGCAACAACAATTTACGCAGTAAGACATAACGGACAAGCTGCAATGGCTGGTGATGGTCAAGTGACTTTAGGTCAACAGGTCATCATGAAAAATACAGCTAAAAAGGTGAGAAAGCTTTATAATGGTAAAGTTGTCGCTGGGTTTGCTGGTAGTGTGGCAGACGCTTTCACATTGTTTGAAAAATTCGAAATGAAACTACAACAATACAGTGGCAAACTTGAAAGAGCAGCAGTAGAACTTGCAAAAGAGTGGCGTGGCGACAAACAATTACGTCAATTAGAAGCGATGTTAATCGTAATGGACGACTCAAATCTACTAGTTGTCAGTGGGACTGGAGAAGTCATTGCACCTGATGACGACCTGATTGCGATTGGTTCAGGTGGTAACTTTGCACTCAGTGCAGGTCGTGCGTTAAAACGACATGCGTCACATCTTTCTGCACGTGAAATGGCTTACGAAAGTTTAAAAGTTGCATCTGAGATTTGTGTATTTACAAATGATCATATCATCGTTGAAGAATTATAATGGAGGTTTTTATTTGATGGATACAAACGGTATTAAGTTAACGCCGAAAGATATTGTCTCAGAACTAAATACGTATATTGTTGGACAAGATGAAGCGAAGAAGAAGGTTGCAATCGCATTGCGTAACAGATATCGTCGCAGCTTATTAGATGATGAGACAAAGCAAGAGATTGCCCCAAAAAATATTTTGATGATGGGGCCGACAGGTGTGGGTAAAACTGAAATTGCAAGACGTATGGCTAAAATTGTCGGCGCACCATTTATCAAAGTAGAAGCAACAAAGTTTACAGAAGTAGGCTATGTTGGTCGTGATGTTGAAAGTATGGTGCGTGATCTTGTAGATGTTGCTGTTCGTCTCGTTAAAGACCAGAAGAAAGCAGCGGTTCAAGACGAAGCATCTGAAAAGGCGAATGACAAGCTTGTAAAGTTACTTGTTCCCAGCATGAAGAAAAAAGCAGCACAAAATATGAACAATCCATTGGAATCATTGTTTGGTGGTTCACTTCCAAATTTCGGTCAGCAGCAAGAAGAAGAGGAAGAGCCGCCAACAGAGGAAATCAAAACGAAACGTTCTGAAATTCGACGACAGTTGTTGGCTGGTCAGTTGGAAGAAGAAAAGGTACGTGTAAAGGTTGAGCAAGACCCCGGTGCACTCGGTATGTTAGGAACGCAACAAAATGAGCAAATGCAAGAAATGATGAATCAACTCATGCCTAAGAAAAAGGTTGAAAAAGAAGTGCCTGTAAAAACAGCACGTAAAATTTTAACGGATGAATTTGCAGATCAAATGATTGACCATGAAACTGCAAACCAAGAAGCACTTGAACTAGCAGAACAAATGGGAATTATTTTTATCGATGAGATTGATAAAGTGGCAACGTCAAGCAGTCACGGTGGTGGACAAGACGTGTCACGACAAGGTGTTCAGAGAGATATCTTACCTATTCTGGAAGGTAGCGTTGTCAAAACGAAATATGGTACGGTAAGTACAGAACACGTACTATTCATTGGTGCGGGTGCTTTCCACGTATCAAAACCGAGTGATCTCATTCCAGAATTACAAGGGCGTTTTCCAATTCGTGTTGAATTAGAAAGCTTAACGGTAGATGATTTTGTAAGGATTTTAACAGAACCGAAATTATCACTCATTAAGCAATACGAATTGTTGCTGAAGACGGAGGAGGTTACTGTTAATTTCACAGATGAAGCAATTCAACGTCTTGCTGAAATGGCGTACCATGTGAACCAAGAAACGGACAACATTGGTGCGAGACGCTTGCATACAATATTAGAAAAAATGCTTGAAGATTTATCATTTGAAGCGGCCAATATGCCACATGCACATGTCGATATTACACCTCAATATGTAGATGATAAATTGAAGACAATTTCAACGAATAAAGATCTTAGCGAATTTATATTATAAAAAGGAGTAGAAATATGAGCTTATTAATAAAGACTAGAGAACTCAGTAGCTTATTACAAAAACATAAAGGAATTTCAGTTAACTTTAAAGATGTTGCACAAACAATTAGTAAAGTAACAGTTACAAATGTATTTATTGTCTCCCGAAGAGGGAAAATTTTAGGATCGTGCTTAAACGAATTATTAAAAAATGACCGTATTATTAAAATGTTAGACGATAAACATATTCCAGATGCTTATACTGAAAAATTGATGCATGTTTATGAAACAACATCTAATATTGATATTGAAGACCCATTATCTGTGTTCCCATTAGAGAGTAGAAGCTTATTTGAAGATTCAAAAACAACAATTTTTCCAATTATCGGTGGTGGAGAACGTTTAGGTACATTAGTATTAGGTCGTTTGTCTGATCCATTTGAGGAAAACGATCTTGTATTAGGTGAATACGCAGCTACGGTTATCGGTATGGAAATCTTACGTGAAAAACATTCTGAAATTGAAGCAGAAGCGCGTGATAAAGCAGCAATCTCTATGGCGATTAACTCTTTATCATATTCAGAAAAAGAAGCGATTGATCATATCTTTGAAGAGCTTGGTGGCACAGAAGGATTATTAATTGCATCGAAAGTAGCAGACCGTGTAGGTATAACACGTTCAGTTATCGTAAATGCTTTGCGTAAATTGGAAAGTGCAGGCGTTATCGAATCACGTTCACTCGGTATGAAAGGAACATTCATCAAAGTGAAAAAGCATGCATTTCTTGATGAATTAGAACGTATAGAATAGTCAATTTTAACTATTGCATATAAAGAATCATTATGGTATATTTATATGCGGCTATTAAAAGCCAAAACACACACGTTTAACGAGCATATAAATGGGTGCGATTCTCAAGATCGTTTTTATATGAGTTAACGTGGAGGAAGATAACCAATAGGAGGAATTTTATTATGGCAGTTATTTCAATGAAACAATTGTTAGAAGCTGGTGTTCACTTCGGTCATCAAACACGCCGTTGGAACCCAAAAATGAAAAAGTACATCTTCACTGAGCGTAACGGTATTTACATTATCGACTTACAAAAAACAGTGAAAAAAGTTGAAGAAGCTTACAACTTTGTGAAACAAGTATCTGAAGAAGGCGGTAAAGTCTTATTCGTTGGTACTAAAAAGCAAGCACAAGAATCAGTGAAAGCTGAAGCAGAACGTGCTGGACAATTTTACGTTAACCAAAGATGGTTAGGTGGAATCTTAACAAACTTCAAAACAATTTCTAAACGTGTACACCGCATTTCAGAAATTGAAAAAATGGAAGAAGATGGTACATTCGATGTACTTCCTAAAAAAGAAGTTGTTGAACTTAAAAAAGAATACGACCGTTTAATCAAATTCTTAGGCGGTATTCGTGATATGAAATCAATGCCACAAGCATTGTTCGTAGTTGACCCACGTAAAGAGCGTAACGCAATTGCAGAAGCTCGTAAATTAAACATCCCAATCGTTGGTATTGTTGATACAAACTGTGACCCAGATGAAATCGACTACGTAATCCCAGCGAACGATGATGCGATTCGTGCGGTTAAATTATTAACTGGTAAAATGGCAGACGCTGTCTTAGAAGGTCAACAAGGCGTATCTAACGACGAAGTAGCTGCTGAACAAAACATCGACTTAAACGAAGATGAAAAAGCAGAAACAACTGAAGCAGAATCAACTGAAGCATCTGTTGAATCTAAGTAAGTAGAATCTTAAAATGGGTGATAAGATATTGATGCTTATCTCCCTTTTTTTAAAATAAACAATCAATCGATATTGGAGGAATACTGAATGGCAATTTCAGCTAAACTTGTAAAAGAATTACGTGAAAGAACTGGCGCTGGCATGATGGACTGTAAAAAAGCGCTTGAAGCAACTGAAGGTGACATCGATAAAGCGATTGACTACCTACGTGAAAAAGGTATTGCAAAAGCTGCTAAGAAAGCAGACCGTATCGCAGCAGAAGGTATTACACATGTAGAAGTTAAAGGTAACGACGCTGTTGTAGTTGAAATCAACTCAGAAACAGACTTCGTTGCACGTAACGAAGGTTTCCAAGAACTTGTTAAAGAAATCGCTAACCAAATCTTAGACACAAAAGTAGAAACAGTTGAAGCGTTAAACGATACAACATTACCAAACGGTAAAAAAGTATCTGAACACATGACTGAAGCAATCTCAACAATTGGTGAAAAATTAAGCTTACGTCGTTTTGAAGTGAAAACTAAAACTGACAACGATGCATTCGGTGCATACTTACACATGGGTGGACGTATCGGTGTACTTTCAGTTGTTGAAGGTTCAACTGACGAAGAAGCTGCAAAAGATGTTGCAATGCATATCGCAGCAATCAACCCTAAATATGTTTCTTCTGATCAAGTAAGCGAAGAAGAAATCGCACACGAAAGAGAAGTATTAAAACAACAAGCATTAAACGAAGGTAAACCAGAAAACATCGTAGAAAAAATGGTTGAAGGTCGTTTACGTAAATACTTACAAGAAATCTGTGCAGTTAACCAAGATTTCGTTAAAGATCCAGACCAAACTGTTGAACAGTTCCTTAAAGCTAAAGGTGGTAAATTAGTTGACTTCGTTCGTTACGAAGTGGGTGAAGGTTTAGAAAAACGTGAAGAAAACTTCGCTGACGAAGTAAAAGGACAAATGAAATAATCAACACGGTTTTGTATAAGAAAGAAGGCACCTGTTGTGTCCTCCTTTGCATGACTTCAATGCATTGATATTGAAGCCGTGTGTAAGGAAGATACCTATTGTGTCTTCTTTACTTGTATTGTTCCATATAATACGAATAGAGAGGTTAATGAATAATGACTGAAACTTCAAAATATAAGCGTGTAGTATTAAAACTTAGTGGAGAAGCATTGGCAGGAGAAAAAGGATTTGGTATTAATCCAATCATTATTAAAAGTATTGCACAACAAGTTGCAGAAGTTGCTAAACTAGATACGGAAGTCGCTGTAATTGTGGGTGGCGGAAATATTTGGCGTGGTAAAACAGGCAGTGACTTAGGTATGGACCGAGGAACAGCGGACTATATGGGAATGCTTGCAACTGTAATGAACGCATTAGCCTTGCAAGATAGCTTAGAGCAACTTGATTGTGATACACGTGTATTAACATCAATCGAGATGAAACAAGTCGCAGAACCATATATCCGTCGTCGTGCAATTCGTCATTTAGAGAAGAAACGTGTCGTTATTTTTGCTGCCGGCATCGGTAACCCATATTTCTCAACAGATACCACTGCAGCATTGCGTGCAGCTGAAGTAGAAGCTGAAGTAATTTTAATGGGTAAAAATAACGTAGATGGTGTTTATTCTGCGGATCCAAAGGTAGATCCTAACGCACAAAAATATGAGCGTTTAACTTATATTCAATTACTACAAGAAGGATTACAAGTAATGGATTCGACAGCCTCTTCATTCTGTATGGACAACGATATTCCATTAAAAGTCTTCTCTATCATGGAAGAAGGAAATATCAAACGTGCTGTATTAGGTGAAGATATCGGAACAATTATTACGAAATAATATAGAGGTGAATTATTAATGAATGCAATTATTAAAGATGCAAAAGATCGTATGAAAAAATCTGCTGAGAACTTATCACGCGAATTAGCGCAAATCAATGCAGGTCGAGCAAACTCTAACTTGTTATCAGGTGTGAATGCAGATTACTATGGTGCGCCAACACCTGTTCAACAATTGGCTAGCATTAATGTACCAGAAGCACGTTTATTAGTGATTTCTCCATATGATAAAACGTCATTGAAAGAAATCGAACGTGCTATTATTGCTGCAAACTTAGGTGTCAACCCTACAAGTGATGGTGAAGTGATTCGTATCACGGTTCCAGCTTTAACAGAAGAGCGTCGTAAAGAGCTTGTTAAAGATGTGAAAAAAGCAGGAGAAAATGCGAAAGTCTCTGTTCGTAACATTCGTCGTGATGCCAATGACTCATTGAAAAAGCAAGAGAAAAATGGTGAAATCTCAGAAGATGAATTACGTGTTTCTTCAGATGAAGTTCAAGACGTTACAAATGAGGCAATCAAAGAAATCGATCAACTCGTTGCAGATAAAGAAAAAGATATTATGTCTGTATAGATAAGATGTATTGTGTTTATTGATCTGTCATTACCTTTAACCATCTTAATGGTGACAAAGGTGTTCAACGATGTGAGAGACTATTCAAGATGTAAGATATGAATGGTTTTCAACACGGTTGTACAGATCAACAATAGGAATGAAAATGCTTAAACTGTACCGAATCAGACTTTGGTACAGTTTTTTTAATGTTTATTTAACGAGCTATATGAGTGTGGTAGAATGATAGATGAATGTTTACTTGTAAGATGATATATTTAAGAGACACTAAAGGCTCGGAGGAACACGCATGTTTAAGAAATTTAGAAAGAATGACAACAGACAACCGCAGTGTGATACATTAGATTTACAACATATACCAGAGCATATTGCGATTATTATGGATGGAAATGGACGTTGGGCAAAACAGCGTAAAATGCCAAGAATAAAAGGTCATTTTCAAGGTATGGAAACAATCAAAGCAATCACGAGAGAAGTGAGTACATTAGGTGTGAAATATTTGACGCTCTATGCTTTCTCAACAGAAAATTGGTCGCGTCCACAAGAAGAAATCAATTATATTATGGGGCTCCCTGTTAACTTTTTAAATACATTTTTACCAGAACTCATTGAGAAGAATGTCAAAGTAGAAACAATTGGTTTTGTGGATGAATTGCCAACGAAAACAATACAAGCCATTGAAGAAGCAAAGTTGAAAACAGCAGATAATACAGGTCTGACGCTCATTTTTGCGATTAACTATGGTGGACGTGCAGAGATCATGCACGGCATTCAAAATGCAATCAAACATTTTAAACATGCCTCAGAGAGTGAGATTGAGCAGTTGACTGAAAAAGATTTTTCACGCTTTTTGATGACAGCTGATTTTCCAGATCCAGACCTGCTTATTCGTACATCCGGTGAACAACGTATTAGTAACTTTTTGATTTGGCAACTTTCATACAGTGAATTTATTTTTAATGAAAAGATGTGGCCAGAATTTGATGCAGAAGATTTGCAAGCATGTATAAAAACATATCAATCGCGCCAAAGACGATTTGGGGGATTGTAGATAGGAGCATTGAGATGAAGATTAGAACGATTACAACAATAATTGCACTTATTGTGTTTTTGCCTATTTTGTTATTAGGTGGTAGAACGTTGATGTATTTCACGTTCGTACTCTCATTAATCGCCTTGAAAGAATTGTTAAATATGAATCGAATTCGCTTTTTATCAATTCCTGGATTGATTAGTGCGGTAGGGTTAAGCATTATTATGCTCCCTGAAGAATTTGGCGCATGGGTTCCTGTTCTACAACAAAAAGGGCTCATTATTTTAAGTTTTGTTATTTTAAGCTATACGGTCATGTCAAAAAACCGATTCAGCTTCATAGACTCTGCGTTTTGTCTGATGTCTGTTGCATATGTAGGCATCGGGTTCATGTATTTTTATGAAACACGCGAAGCAGGACTGCATTTCATTTTATTCGGTCTCTTAATCGTCTGGTTAACAGACACAGGCGCATACATATTTGGCCGTTCTTTTGGGAAACACAAGTTATGGCCAGTTATCAGCCCGAATAAAACTGTCGAAGGCTTTATTGGTGGACTCTTTTGCAGTCTACTCGTTCCATTGACTTTTATGTTCTTCGTGCCATTCGACTTACACATGGTATGGATTCTTGTTCTAACGGTGATTTTAAGTGCGTTTGGACAACTTGGAGACCTTGTGGAATCTGGTTTTAAACGTCACTTCGGTGTCAAAGACTCAGGTCGATTATTGCCGGGACACGGTGGTATTCTTGATCGATTTGACAGTTTTATGTTCGTATTGCCGTTAATGAATATTCTTTTAATTCAAATGTAAAGTGAAGTGAAATCAATGAAAAATATAGCGATTCTCGGTGCATCTGGATCGATTGGTCAACAAGCGATTGATGTGATTGAGCGTCATCCAGAACATTTTAACTTAGTCGGGCTAACAGTTGGTAGACGTGTTGATGATGCTGTTGCAATTGCGACACGACTCAACCCTAAAATTGTATCTGTCCAATATGAAGAAGATGTTGCGCGTTTCTCTCATTTAGATGTGAAAGTGGTTTATGGCGATGAAGGATTGAAAGAAGTTGCAACTGCCGCACACAACGATCTTGCCTTGAATGCACTAGTTGGAAGTGTGGGACTATCTCCGACGATAGCTGCAATTGAGAACGGCATTGATATTGCACTTGCGAACAAAGAAACACTCGTTGTTGCGGGTGAGCTTGTAATGGCACATGCAAAAAAATATGGTGTGAATATCTTACCTGTTGATTCTGAGCATGCTGCAATTTTTCAATGTTTAAACGGTGAAGATCAGCGTCAAATAAAAAAAATTACGATTACAGCGAGTGGCGGTTCATTTAGAGATCTCACACGTGATCAACTCGAACATGTGACGGTTGAAGATGCATTGAATCATCCGAACTGGTCAATGGGGCAGAAGATCACGATTGATTCCGCAACGATGATGAATAAAGGTTTTGAAGTGATTGAAGCGAAATGGTTATTTGACTTAGAAATCGAACAAATCGATACGATTTTGCACAAAGAGAGCATCATCCATTCGATGGTAGAGTTTGTTGATACGAGTGTCATGGCACAACTAGGTACACCAGATATGCGCATGCCGATTCAATACGCATTTACATATCCTAACCGTATCGAACATGATGCGCCTGCGCTTAACTTAGCAGAAGTGGCACAATTAAATTTCAAAAAAATGGACTTAGAACGCTATAAATGTTTAAAATACGCATATGATGCATTGAAAATAGGTGGTACAATGCCAGTCGTGTTGAATGCGGTCAATGAAGTGGCTGTTGCGAAGTTCTTAAATAATGAAATTGGCTTTCTAGACATTGAACGCCTCATAGAAGAAGAAATGAACGCACACGAAGTGATTCAACAGCCGACACTGGAACAAATATTAGCAGTGGATCATCACTATAAAACTAAAGAATATGAGGTGTAGCAATCTGTGTTAATAACCATTATTGCATTTATTATTGTTTTCGGTTTGCTCGTAACAGTACACGAATATGGACATATGTTTTTCGCAAAACGTGCAGGTATTATGTGTCCAGAATTTGCGATTGGTATGGGGCCGAAAATACTATCTTTTCGTAAAGATGAAACATTGTACACAATACGTCTTTTACCTGTTGGTGGGTATGTCCGTATGGCAGGAGATGGTCTAGAAGACGCACCTGTTCAACCCGGTATGCATATTCGCATTAAGTTGAATGACCAAGATGAGATTACGCATGTCATTCTTGACGATCAACATAAGTTTCAACAAATTGAAGCACTCGAAGTAAAAAAAGTCGATTTGGAAGAAGATATGTACATCGAAGGAATCGCAGCATATGATGAGTTACGTCATCGTTATACAATTGCTGAAAAAGCTTTCTATGTTGAGCATGGGAGCTTGATTCAAATTGCACCTCGTGATCGTCAATTTACACATAAAAAACCATTGCAAAAGTTTTTGACATTATTTGCAGGGCCACTGTTTAACTTTATATTAGCGTTTGTGTTACTGCTTGGTTTAGCCTACTATCAAGGCACGCCCACAACAACAATTGATCAAGTTGCAGAAGGAATGGCTGCAGAACAAATCGGCCTGAAAAAGGGAGATACAATCACTGAAATAGGCGACAAAAAAGTTAACCGTTTTCGTGACGTGCAGTCTGCTTTAAAAGCAACAGATGGACAGGAAACAGAAGTGAAAGTGACTCGTAATGGTAAGACGATTACAAAAACATTTAAACCAGAAAAATATGAAGTCGCTGTATCTAAAAATAAAAAGCATACAGAATTCAAACTCGGCATACTACCTAAAAAGGAACACTCTTTAGTTGATCCAATTATTTATGCAGGTGAAGAAACATTACGATACGGTAAGTATATCTTTGTTGCAGTTGTGAGCATGATTGGTAGTATTTTTACGGGTGATTTTAGCTTTGATATGCTCAATGGCCCAGTAGGTATCTATAAAAATGTCGACACAGTCGTAAAAACAGGAATTATTAACTTGATTGGTTGGACAGCTGCACTAAGTGTCAACTTAGGGATTATGAACTTATTGCCAATTCCAGCGTTAGACGGTGGTCGTATTTTATTCGTTTTATATGAAGCTATTTTTAGAAAACCAGCTAATAAAAAAGCGGAAACAGTTATTATTGCAGCAGGGGCTGTATTTGTCATGATTATCATGATTTTAGTTACTTGGAACGATATACAAAGATATTTCTTATAATTCATATAAAGGGAGGCATTTTTAAGAATGAAGCAATCGAAAGTCTTTATACCGACATTACGTGAAGTTCCTGCAGAGGCAGAGGCAATTAGCCATCAACTTCTTTTGAAAGCAGGAATGATTAAACAAAATACAGCAGGAGTATATAGCTATTTACCACTTGCAACGAAAGCAATTCATAAAATTTCAGACATCATTCGTGAAGAAATGGAACGCATTGATGCAGTAGAAGTTGTTATGCCAGTATTACAACATGCAGAATTATGGCAAGAATCAGGCCGTTGGGAAGCGTATGGAGCAGAATTGATGCGTTTACGCGATCGTAACCAACGTGAATTTGCATTAGGACCAACGCATGAAGAAGTCATCACTTCATTAGTTCGTGATGAATTGCGTTCATATAAACAATTACCATTAACACTTTTCCAAATTCAAACAAAGTTCCGTGATGAAAAGCGCCCACGTTTTGGTTTATTACGCGGTCGTGAATTTATCATGAAAGATGCATATTCTTTCCACACGGATGAAGAATCACTGATGAAGACGTATCAAGATATGTATGATGCTTATAAACGCATTTTCAAACGTGTCGGTTTAAATGTACGTCCGGTTGTTGCCGATTCAGGCGCAATTGGTGGGAATTATACACATGAATTCCATGCATTGAGTGCGATTGGTGAAGATACCATTGTATACAGTGAAAATAGTGATTACGCTGCAAACATTGAAAAAGCAGAAGTTGTTTATACACCACCTGATACAGAAAAAAAAGCACCAAAAGCATTAGAAAAAATCGCAACACCAAACATTAAGACGGCGAAAGACCTTGCAGAATTATTAGAATTGCCATTAGAACACACAACGAAATCAATGGTATTCAAAGTGGATGGCGACTTTGCGTTGATTTTAATTAGAGGGCATCATGAAATCAATGACGTGAAGTTAAAAGATTACTTCCAAACAGATAACATTGAAATGGCAACGGAAGATGAGATCCGCAATTTACTAGGGGCTGCTCCGGGATCATTAGGTCCTGTCACAGACCGTGATATTAAAGTGTACGCAGATTATTCTGTTCAAGACTTAGTTAACATCCCAGTAGGTGCGAATGAAGACGGCTATCACTTTGTCAATGCAGTGATTGATCGTGACTTTACAGTAGATGGCTTTGGAGACTTCCGATTCATCCTTGAAGGGGAACCCCTTGCTGATGGCTCTGGACCAGCGAAGTTTGCTGAAGGTATTGAAGTTGGACAAGTATTTGTACTTGGTGAAAAATACTCTGAAGCAATGAATGCGACAGTATTAAACAATCAAGGACGTGAACAAAACTTAACAATGGGTTGCTATGGTATCGGTGTTTCAAGAACATTGAGTGCTGTTATCGAACAACACCATGACGATAACGGTATTATCTGGCCGAAGTCAGTGACTCCATATGATTTACATTTAATTACTGTGAATCCTAAAAAAGAAGCACAAAGTGAGTTATCAGATAAACTTTATGCAACACTTCAAGAAAAATATGATGTGTTATATGATGATCGTCAAGAACGTGCAGGTGTTAAATTCAATGATGCTGACTTAATTGGCTTACCAATTCGTATCGTTGTTGGTAAAAATGCTGAAGATGGTATTGTTGAAGTAAAACGTCGTGACACGGGTGAAAGTGAAGAAATCAATGTTGATACACTCACTGACTACATCGCAGACCTTTATGAGCAATTGTAAGCTTTCAAAGATTTGAGTTTGCTATAATAGAATATAATTGTAACGTAAGATGTCATAGTTGGGTGTGCTTCATCGTATTAATTATGACGTCATAGACGAAAGCATCCGAGTTGGGGTGGGTCACGAACTCTTGTTCATATGAAGATTTCTGTCCCACTCCTATTCATATTTTTATACATAAAGTAGTATTATCTATTCGATCAATAAGGTGGATTGAAATATGGACATACAGAACCAAGAAAAATTTAAAATTTTGCTCAAACAACTCAATATGCTTGAACATTTTGATGAAGCGATAGTTGCACAAAGTGCATTAACACGTGTAGATGTATCTGAAAAAACGCGTGAGTGGACATTTCATATCACACTCCCATATGTGATGCGTTATGAGGATTATGCAGTATTTACGCACGCAATGAAAGAAACTTTCAAGGATATTGCGAAAGTCAATTGGCAAATTCGTGTACAATCTTCTGAGAACCAAGATGAGCATTTATTAAAATATTTTGCTGACTGTATCGATCAAACGAGATTGTCACCAAAAGTAAAAGGACAATTGCGTCAGAAACGTATTATCATTTCGGGTACTGTTGTCAAAGTACTCGTTCAGAACGATATCGAGCGTGATCATTTTGATAAGGTATGTAATGGTAGCCTCGTAAAGGCGTTGAAACAGTGTGGCTTTGATGTTGATAAAGTTGTGTTTGAAACGGATACAACGGGTCAAAACGATGATCTTGCTTCATTAGAAGCTCACATTCAGCAAGAAGATGAACAAAGTGCACGTGAAGCAACAGAGAAAATTGAAAAAATGAAAGAACAACGTGCAAAACAAGAAGAAAGTGGTGCAACAGTCGATAAATGCCAAATTGGTAAACCGATTCAAGTTGAAAATGTTCGTCCAATTTCTGACATTATTGAAGAAGAATTCAAAGTGGCAATTGAAGGGGTTATTTTTGACATTAACTTGAAAGAATTGAAGAGTGGGCGCCATATTGTAGAATTGAAAGTAACGGATTACACCGATTCACTTGTATTAAAAATGTTCACACGTAAAAACAAAGATGACTTAGAGCATTTCAAAGCATTATCAGAAGGTAAGTGGATTCGTGCGCAAGGTCGCATTGAAGAGGATATGTACATCCGTGATCTTGTAATGATGATGTCTGATATTGAAGAAGTAAAGCATACTGAAAAACAAGATAAAGCCGAAGAAAAACGTGTCGAATTCCATTTGCACACAGCGATGAGTCAAATGGACGGTGTAACGAATATCGGCGACTATGTGGCGCAAGCTGCAAAATGGGGACACGATGCCATTGCAGTGACTGACCATAATGTTGTTCAAGCCTATCCAGATGCATATGCTGCAGCGAAAAAACATGGCATTAAGATGATTTATGGTATGGAAGGGATGCTTGTTGATGACGGGGTGCCTATTGCTTATAAACCAACAGATATACCGCTTCAATCAGCCACTTATGTTGTGTTTGACGTTGAGACAACAGGTCTGTCAAACCAGTATGATAAAATCATTGAACTTGCTGCCGTAAAAGTAAAAGATGGCGAAATTATCGATAAGTTTGAACGTTTTAGTAATCCACATGAGAAGTTGTCTGAGACGATTAAAAACCTGACACATATTAATGACGATATGTTGAAAGATGCGCCTGAAATTGAAGAAGTGCTTACAGAATTCAAAGAATGGGTTGGCGATGCGATATTTGTTGCACACAACGCATCATTCGATATGGGCTTTATTGATACAGGATATGAACGATTAGGATTTGGTCCATCAACAAATGGTGTTATCGATACGCTAGAGCTTTCTCGTACGATTAATACGAGTTACGGAAAACATGGTTTGAATTTCTTAGCTAAAAAATATGGTGTGGAACTCACACAACACCATAGAGCGATCTATGATACAGAAGCAACTGCCTATATTTTTGTAAAAATGTTAGCTCAGTTGAAAGAATTAGACGTCCATAATCATCAGGAGATCAATCAAAAGTTATCAAATGAGGATGCTTATAAGCGTGCGCGTCCGCAACACGTGACGTTAATTGTGCAAAACCAAACAGGCTTAAAGAACTTATTTAAGATTGTCAGCCAATCATTAGTGAAGTATTTCTACCGTACACCACGTATTCCACGATCAGTATTAGATGAACATCGTGAAGGGATTCTTGTCGGAACAGCGTGTGATGAAGGGGAAGTATTTACAGCAGTGATGCAACGTGATCAAGCAGAAGTTGAAAAAATTGCGAAGTATTATGATTATATAGAGATTCAACCACCTGCCTTGTATCAAGACTTATTAGATCGAGAGCTGATCCGAGATCGTGAAACACTCGTTGAAATTTACGAGCGTATTCTAGCGGTAGGAGAAACCAATAAAATTCCTGTCATTGCAACAGGGAATGTCCATTATTTACACGAACATGATGGCATTGCACGTAAGATTTTAATTGCATCACAACCTGGGAATCCACTGAATCGTTCGACATTACCTGAAGCACACTTCCGTACAACAGATGAAATGTTAGCTGATTTTCATTTCTTAGGGGAAGAACGTGCTAAGGAACTCGTTGTGACGAATACGCGTGCGCTTGCAGATCGCATAGAAGAAGTAGTGCCGATTAAAGATAAGTTATATACACCGAATATGGATGGTGCAAATGAAGAAATTCGTGAAATGAGTTATCGCAATGCCAAAGCGTTGTATGGGGAAGACCTTCCACAAATTGTTATCGATCGTTTAGAAAAAGAGTTAGATAGTATTATCGGTAATGGTTTTGCGGTTATTTATTTAATTTCACAGCGATTGGTTAAAAAGTCGTTAGAAGATGGCTATTTAGTAGGTTCACGTGGTTCGGTCGGTTCAAGTTTTGTTGCGACAATGACTGAAATTACGGAAGTGAACCCGTTACCACCACATTATATTTGTCCAAAATGTAAGAAGAGTGAATTCTTTAATGATGGTTCGGTCGGTTCTGGATTCGACTTACCTGATAAAACATGTGAGTGTGGGACACCATTGATTAAAGAAGGACAAGATATTCCGTTCGAAACGTTCTTAGGATTTAAAGGGGACAAGGTACCGGATATTGACTTGAACTTTAGTGGGGAATATCAACCGCATGCGCATAACTATACCAAAGTGCTTTTCGGTGAAGACTATGTGTTTCGTGCAGGGACAATTGGTACAGTCGCTGAAAAAACAGCATTTGGTTTCGTAAAAGGGTATTTAAACGATCAAGGTATGCATAAGCGTGGCGCAGAAGTAGATCGATTGGTGAAAGGATGTACCGGTGTGAAACGTACAACAGGTCAGCATCCAGGGGGTATTATCGTTGTACCAGACTATATGGATATATACGACTTTACACCCATTCAATATCCTGCCGATGCACAAAACTCAGCATGGATGACAACACACTTTGACTTCCATTCTATTCATGATAACGTCTTGAAACTCGATATCCTTGGACATGATGATCCAACTATGATTCGTATGTTACAAGATCTCTCTGGTATTGACCCAAAAACAATTCCAGTAGATGACAAAGAAACAATGGGCATCTTCAGTTCTCCTGAAACACTTGGTGTGACTGAAGATGAGATATTGGCGAAAACAGGAACGTTTGGCGTACCAGAGTTCGGGACAGGATTCGTACGTCAAATGTTAGAAGATACGAAACCAACCACTTTCTCAGAACTCGTTCAAATCTCAGGATTATCACATGGCACGGATGTATGGCTTGGTAACGCTCAAGACTTAGTGCGAAGTGGAACATGTACATTATCTAGCTGTATCGGTTGTCGTGATGACATTATGGTATTTTTAATGTACGCTGGACTCGAACCTGCCCTTGCCTTTAAAATCATGGAATCTGTACGTAAAGGGAAAGGGTTAACGGATGAGTTCGAACAAGCGATGCGTGATAATGACGTGCCAGAATGGTATTTGGACTCATGTAAAAAAATTAAATACATGTTCCCGAAAGCCCATGCAGCAGCATATGTATTAATGGCTGTGCGTATTGCATATTTCAAAGTACATCATCCTTTATACTATTACGCTAGTTACTTCACAGTCCGTGCATCAGACTTTGATCTATTAACAATGATTAAAGATAAAGATAGCATTCGAAATACAGTCAAAGATATGTACAGTCGCTTTATGGACCTAGGAAAAAAAGAAAAAGATGTTTTAGTCGTCTTAGAAATTATGAATGAAATGGCACACCGTGGTTATAAAATGCAACCAGTAAGTCTAGAGAAAAGCCAAGCCTTCGAATTTATTATTGAAGATGACACGCTTATTCCACCATTCATTGCAGTACCAGGTCTAGGTGAAAACGTAGCACGTCGTATTGTTGAAGCACGTGAAGAAGGACCGTTCTTGTCAAAAGAAGATTTAAATAAAAAAGCGGGTGTTTCAGCAAAGATTATTGAATATCTGGACGAACTTGGTTCATTGCCAAATATGCCAGACAAAGCACAACTGTCTATCTTTGACATGTAGATTCTCATTTGTCGTCATGTTGGATATGTGCTATAATAATATTGCTTATAAAAATGGACTCAAGCAGAAAGAGTGGGTGTTACCCGCTCTTTTCTGTTTGTATGTCACTGATAGGGGGCACGTATGAGTAAAATTACAGAGCAAGTAGAAGTGTTGATACAACCTGTCCTTGACGACTTAGGGTATGAATTAGTAGATGTAGAGTTTGTAAAAGAAGGACGCGATCATTATTTGCGTATTTCAATTGATAAACCAGGTGGCATTGATCTCAATGATTGTACACGTGCATCTGAACATATAAGTGAAGTCATGGATGAACATGACCCGATTTCTCAAGCTTATTATTTAGATGTTGCATCACCCGGTGCAGAAAGACCTATTAAGAAAGAAGCAGATTTCCAAAAAGCAATTGGGAAACCTGTTTTTGTATCGCTATATGCACCTATTGACGGTGATAAAGAATGGCTTGGCACATTATCAGCAGTAGCGGAAGACACAATTGAAATGACCGTGAAGATTAAAGCTAGAACGAAAGTCATCACAATCCCACGAGATAAAATAGCGAAAGCACGTCATGCAGTCATGCTTTAATGATGTAAGGAGGAAGATTCGTGAAAAGTAACGAACTATTATTAGCAACTGAGTATTTAGAAAAGGAAAAAAGAATTCCGAGAGAAGTATTAGTTGATGCGATTGAAGCCGCATTGATCACAGCTTACAAAAAGAATTATGAAAGTGCGCGTAACGTACGCGTTGAATTGAACTTGGACAGTGGTACATTCCACGTCATCGCGCGTAAAGAAGTAGTTGAAGAAGTTTTCGATGATCGTGAAGAGATTGATTTATCAACAGCATTAGTTAAAAACCCTGCATATGAAATTGGTGACATTTATGAAGAAGATGTAACGCCTAAAGACTTCGGACGTGTGGGTGCACAAGCAGCAAAACAAGCTGTCATGCAACGCTTAAGAGATGCAGAACGTGAAATTTTATATGAAGAGTTCATCGATAAAGAGAATGATATCGTTACAGGTGTCATTGACCGTGTCGATCACCGTTATGTATATGTCAACTTAGGTAGAACAGAAGCAGTCTTATCTGAAGCAGAACGCAGTCCGAACGAAACATACTTGCCAAACGAACGCATTAAAGTGTATGTAAACAAAGTAGAACAAACAACAAAAGGACCACAAATCTTTGTATCACGTAGTCATCCAGGTCTGTTGAAGCGCTTATTTGAGCAAGAAGTACCTGAAATTTTTGAAGGCACAGTTGAAGTGAAGTCTGTTGCACGTGAAGCAGGAGACCGTTCTAAAATCAGTGTGTACGCTGAAAATAATGATGTCGATGCTGTTGGCGCATGTGTTGGTGCAAAAGGGGCACGTGTTGAAGCAGTTGTTGAAGAACTAGGCGGCGAAAAAATTGATATCGTACAATGGGATGCAGATCCTAAAGTCTTTGTACGCAATGCGTTAAGCCCTTCACAAGTAGTGGATGTTATTGTTGATGAAGAAAATCAATCAACGACTGTTATCGTACCAGATTATCAATTATCACTTGCAATTGGTAAACGTGGACAAAATGCACGTTTAGCTGCGAAATTAACGGGATGGAAGATCGACATTAAGTCTGAATCTGATGCGAAAGCACTAGGTCTTGATCAACCACAACCTAAAGTTGAAGAAGTGGTAGAAGATGAAGAGATCGTTGATGAAGAAGTAAACGAGACAACAGTGGCAGAGAATGTAAATGAAGACATCATAGAATTAGAGGATGAAACAGAAGAAAAGTAGGAGGGATTTTCATGAAAAAACGTAAAATTCCTATGAGAAAATGTATTTTGTCCAACGAGATGAAACCGAAAAAAGACATGATTCGTGTCGTACAAAATAAAGAAGGTGACATTGCTGCAGATGCGACAGGTAAACTAGCAGGTCGTGGCGCGTATGTCAGCAAAGATGTTGCATTAGTAGAGCAAGCACAACAAGCACAAAAACTTGAACAGTTTTTTAAAGCATCTCAAGAAACATTAGAACCTGTGTATAAAGAGATTATTCGATTAATTTATCGGGAAGAGATACCTACGAAATGAACCAACAACAATTTTTAAACTTTTTAGGACTTGCGATGCGTGCAGGTAAAGTCAAGACTGGCGAATCTGTTCTGTTAGCAGAAATTAAAAAACAGCGTTTGAAACTCGTGTTGATTGCTGAAGATGCATCGGCAAATACGAAGAAAATATTAATGAATAAATGTACAACCTATAAAATACCTTATCGCGTTGTGAGTAGTCGTCATGAACTAGGTGTGGCGATCGGTAAAGAATCACGTGTGAATATCGGTATAACAGATAACGGTTTTGCTAAGAAGTTAATAGCAATGATCGATGAAGAAGAGTAAGGAGTGGTTGAATGAGTAAACAAAGAATTTATGAATATGCAAAATCATTAAACATCAAAAGTAAAGATGCCATTGATGAGTTAAAGAAAAATGGTGTTGACGTATCAAACCACATGCAAACGTTAGAAGCGGATCATGTGAAAATTTTGGACAAAGCTTTCAACAAAAAAGCTGAAAGTGATAAAAAAGAAGCGGCACCTAAGAAGAATAACAAACCAACTAACAACAACCAACAAGGTAAAAACAAACAACAGCCTAAAAACAATAAAGGCAATCAACAAAACAACAAGAAAAACAAACGCAATAACAAAAATAACCAACAGAAAAAACAACAACAGCAACAACCAAAACCAGCGGAACCAAAAGAAATGCCATCTAAAATCACATACACTGAAGGCATTACAGTAGGTGAACTTGCTGGTAAGTTGGGTGTAGATGCATCTGAAATCATCAAAAAGCTTTTCTTACTTGGTATTATGGCAAACATCAACCAAGCATTAGATGTAGAAGCATTAGAACTTATTGCATCAGACTATGGTGTTGAAATTGAAGAAGAGATTGTTATCGACGCCAATGATTTAGATGTATATTTTGAAGATGTTGAAGATGACGAAGATGCAACAGTACGTCCTGCTGTCGTTACAATCATGGGTCACGTTGACCATGGTAAAACAACATTGCTTGACTCTATCCGTAACACACACGTTACTGAAGGAGAAGCCGGTGGTATCACACAACATATCGGTGCATACCAAATCGAAAACAATGGCAACAAAATTACATTCTTAGATACACCTGGACATGCTGCGTTTACAACAATGCGTGCACGTGGTGCGCAAGTGACTGACATTACGATTCTTGTTGTTGCTGCGGATGATGGTGTTATGCCACAAACAATTGAAGCGATTAACCATGCCAAAGCAGCAGAGGTGCCAATTATTGTTGCTGTAAACAAAATTGATAAACCAACAGCAAACCCAGATCGTGTGATGCAAGAGCTTGCTGAATACAACTTAATCCCAGAAGACTGGGGTGGCGACACAATCTTCGTTCCACTTTCAGCATTAAGCGGTGAAGGTATCGATGATTTATTAGAAATGCTTGTATTGGTTTCTGAAGTACAAGAATTAAAAGCGAATGCGGATAAAGCAGCAGTCGGAACAGTTATCGAAGCTGAATTAGATAAATCACGTGGACCAGCAGCATCATTACTTGTTCAAAATGGTACATTACATGTAGGAGATGCGATCGTAGTTGGTAATACACACGGTAAAGTACGTGCGATGGTGAATGACCTTGGTAAACGTATTAAAACAGCAGGTCCATCAACACCAGTTGAAATCACTGGTTTAAGTGCTGTACCACAAGCCGGTGACCGTTTCGTAGTCTTTAAAGATGAGAAAAAAGCACGCCGTATTGGTGAAGCACGTGAACAAGAAAGCATTATCCAACAACGTCAAGAAAGCAAAAACGTTTCCCTTGATAACTTGTTTGAACAAATGAAACAAGGTGAAATGAAAGACTTAAATGTCATTATTAAAGGTGACGTTCAAGGTTCTGTTGAAGCATTAGCAGCATCATTAATGAAAATTGATGTTGAAGGTGTTAATGTCCGTATTATTCATACAGCGACAGGTGCCATCAACGAATCTGACGTCACGTTAGCAAACGCATCTAATGGTATCATCATTGGTTTCAACGTTCGTCCAGATGCTGGTGCGAAACGTGCTGCTGAAGCTGAAAACGTAGATATGCGTTTACACCGTGTTATCTATAATGTTATTGAAGAAATCGAATCAGCAATGAAAGGTATGCTTGATCCTGAGTATGAAGAAAAAGTAATCGGACAAGCAGAAGTTCGTCAAACATTCAAAGTCTCTAAAGTGGGTACAATCGCAGGTAGCTATGTTACTGACGGTAAAATCACAAGAGATGCTGGCGTACGTGTCATCCGTGACGGTATCGTTATCTTTGAAGGTGAACTTGATTCATTAAAACGTTTCAAAGATGATGCGAAAGAAGTGGCACAAGGTTACGAATGTGGTATCACAATTGAGAAATTCAATGACCTTAAGGAAGGCGACGTAATCGAAGCATTCATTATGGTTGAAATTGAAAGATAAATAGTTCAAAGAGAAACACGTTTCATTTGATAGGTATCAGGTGAAGCGTGTTTTTCTTTTTTTAACCTGCTGTATTATTATTCGCGAGTCTTGCAGCTTTAACACTTGGATGGGCACGAAAATTTGGAAAAATTGCTTATGCATATATTGGATACAATTTTGTCATCTCCTACTTCGGCAATATTTTAGACTTACCAGAATGGTTTTCAAAAACAGCTATATTGAATTGGCTTCAACAAATGCCAAAAGACAATTTTGATGTGAGCACTTTTATAATCTTAACTATAATGAGTATTCTATTTATCGTTTTAGGATATATAGGATATCGAAAAAGAAATTTAGTTGGATAATAATCATATTCGTTTATAGAATTCTTACGCTTGGTGGTGTGAGAGAACGAATATTAAACTAATGGCTATTCTCCTACTCGATTTAAAGAGTAAAATTTAAGATATATCACTCCAAAACTGACAAATATAATCGACTGCAAGATCTCTTTTGAATTATTGCGGAATTAAATATCAATCTTATGTCGCTATTAGAAAATAAGGCTTAGTGATATAATTAATGTATAAAGATACATTGATTTAAGTGGGGTAAGAAAATGAACGGAAAGCTTGATTTATTATTAGGAATTGCAGGGGTTTTAATGGCATTGATCATGCTCATATTATCACCTGACCTTTGGGGTGGTACTTTAATTATTTTGTTAATGGGACTTGTCTTTCTGATATGTGGCATTAGAAATAAAGTTGAATAATTGAGAACAATATAACAAGTTTTAAGACAAGCGCCAATGATTGACGTTCACTTCACTCGTCATATATAATGAGATATTGAAGTGAACGGCGAAACAACACATAAAGAGGTGAAAAAGATGAACATGAGAGCTGAACGTGTTGGTGAACAAATGAAAAAAGAATTAATGGATATCATCAACAATAAATTAAAAGATCCACGCGTTGGATTTTTAACAATTACAGATGTACAACCTACGAATGACTTGTCATTAGCAAAGGTGTATTTCACAGTGCTTGGTAATGACAAAGAACGTCAAGATACATTCAAAGGACTAGAAAAAGCAACTGGTTTCTTAAAATCAGAACTTGGGCAACGTATGCGCCTCCGAATTATTCCAGAATTACAATTTGAATATGACGAATCGATTGAATACGGTAATCGTATCGAACAATTAATTCAAGGTTTACACAAACAGGATTAACAGTGATAAGGCTAGGATATGTCATGCGGTCTAAACCGATGAATCATATATCCTAGCTTTTGTTTTATAGTTATGTTTGAAATTTATACGGATAAGGAGCCATACATATGTATCATGGTATATTACCGGTTTTTAAGCCACGTGGTTTGACAAGTCATGATGTTGTATTTAAACTGCGTAAAATTCTCAAAACAAAGAAAGTAGGACATACAGGTACCTTGGATCCAGAAGTAGATGGTGTGTTGCCTATTTGTATTGGACAAGCTACTAAGGTGAGTGACTATGTCATGGATATGGGGAAGACTTATCACGCCGAAGTGACAATAGGTGTTTCTACAACAACTGAAGATCAAACAGGGGACGTGGTTGATCAGAAGCAAGTGGATGCGAATGTGATTACTAATCAAGTTGTGGATGACATATTGAAAGAATTTACGGGATGGATTACACAGATTCCCCCGATGTATTCGTCAGTCAAAGTAAATGGTAAAAAACTTTATGAATACGCACGTCAGGGGCTTGAAGTAGAACGCCCTGAACGTCAGGTGTATATTGAAAACATTCAAAGAGTATCTGACGTTATCACTACTAATGGTAAAGCAACGTTTGAAATGGACGTGACTTGTGGTAAAGGGACATATATTCGAACACTTGCAACAGATATTGGGAAAGCACTTGGCTATCCAGCACACATGTCACGCTTAACACGAACAAATAGTGGTGGTTTTGATGTCGCACAAGCACTCACATTAGACACCATTCAAGAACGTCATGACGAAGAGACGTTAACGGATGCGCTATTACCGCTCATATATGGCTTAAAGGCATTCCCGCAATATAAAGTACATGATGCAAATCTGATTCAAAGAATTAAGAATGGTCAGAAGTTTGAACGCGCGCAATTTGATATTGATTTTGATCAAACACTTATTATGGTTGATGCAACAACAGATCAAGTTTTAGCAATATATGAAGTGCATCCATCACGAGCAAATGAAATCAAACCGAAAAAGGTATTTAACTAGAAGGAGTATGACGTAAAAATGGAAGTTATCGAAATTACACATCCTATTCAAAATAATCAATACATTCAAGAAGATATTGCCATCGCACTTGGCTTTTTTGATGGCTTACACCGAGGACACCAAGCATTATTTGAGCGACTGGATGAAGTGGCAACAGAACGTGGTTTGAAAAAAGCTGTGATGACATTTGATCCACACCCGTCAGTGGTTTTGAATCCGAAGCAAAAGCGTACGACTTATTTAACACCGTTAGACGATAAACTTGAATTATTGCGTTGTAAGGGTATTGACTACTGTATCGTGGTTAATTTTTCAAGTCGTTTTGCAGAAGTGTCTCCTGAAGCATTTATTCAAGACTATCTCGTCAATAACCATGTAAAAGTTGCTGTTGCAGGATTTGACTTTACGTTTGGTAAGTACGGGAAGGGCAATATGAGTATGCTACAAGAATATGCGAATCAGATTGAATGTATCACTGTCAGCAAACAAGATCTAAATGATGAAAAAATTTCAACAACAGCCATTCGTCGTGATTTAACACAAGGTAATTTGGCAGAGGTTAACGAAGCACTCGGTTATCGTTATCAAGTGAAAGGAACTGTTGTACAAGGTGAAAAACGAGGTCGCACCATTGGATTCCCAACAGCTAATATACATCTGAGTGATGACTATGTATTACCTGCAAAAGGTGTTTATGCTGTAAGCTTAAAAATTGGTACAAGTGATAAGGTATATAGAGGCGTTTGTAATGTGGGTGTTAAACCGACTTTCCATGATGACTTACCACAAGTTGTTATTGAAGTGAATATTTTTGATTTTGAAGAAAATATTTACGGAGAACGTGTGACATTAAACTGGCATCATTATATTCGCCCAGAAATGAAATTTGACGGCATAGATCCACTTGTTGCACAAATGAATCAAGATAAAGAACGTGCAAAATACTTATTATCAGTTGATTTTGAAGATGATGTATCATATACTATATAAAGTCTATTGAATGAATTCGATAGAGACCTTAGTCTTGGTAGGTTGAGACTCCGACGCCTTACTCAGATTAAGGCATATTACAAATTTAAAGGAGGAAATTGACACATGGCAATTTCACAAGAACGCAAAAACGAATTAATCAAAGAATACCGCACACACGAAACAGACACAGGTTCACCTGAAGTACAAATCGCTGTTTTAACTGCAGAAATTACTGCATTAAACGAGCACTTACGTACTCACAAAAAAGACCACCATTCACGTCGTGGTTTATTAAAAATGGTAGGACGTCGTCGTCACTTATTAAACTACTTACGTGACAAAGATGTTCAACGTTACCGTGAACTTATTAAGTCTTTAGGTATTCGTCGTTAATTTTACGCAAAATATCTTTAGAGATAAAGTTAAATCGAAAGAGACCAATGATTTGGTTTCTTTCTTTTTTTAACTATTAAATAGAGAAAATGTAAGCTATAATGTTTATATGTATAAAAAATGTACGTAATGTTTAAACAGTAGGAGAGGAGATTCATCATGTCTCAAGAAAAAAAGGTTTTTAAAACGGAATGGGCAAACCGACCGTTAACAATAGAAACGGGACAACTCGCAAAACAAGCGAATGGTGCTGTACTTGTTCGCTATGGTGACACGGTTGTTTTATCAACAGCAACAGCATCGAAAGAACCACGTGACGGTGACTTTTTCCCATTAACAGTGAATTATGAAGAAAAAATGTATGCTGCAGGGAAAATTCCAGGAGGTTTCAAAAAACGTGAAGGACGTCCTGGGGACGAAGCAACATTAACAGCACGTCTCATTGACCGACCAATTCGTCCATTATTCCCAGACGGTTATCGACACGATGTGCAAATTATCAATACGGTATTAAGTGCAGATCCAAACTGCTCACCTGAAATGGCAGCGATGATCGGATCATCAATGGCTTTAAGTGTTTCAGATATCCCGTTCCAAGGTCCGATTGCTGGAGTTAATGTAGGTTATGTTGATGGGGCATATGTAATCAATCCGAACCTTGAGCAAAAAGAAGTATCACGCTTAGACTTAGAGGTAGCTGGTCATAAAGATGCAGTGAACATGGTAGAAGCGGGTGCAAGTGAAATCACTGAAGCAGAAATGCTTGAAGCAATTTTATTCGGACATGAAGAAATCAAACGTTTATGTGATTTCCAACAACAAATCATTGATACGTTACAACCTGAGAAGCGTGAATTTGTACCAGAAGAAAAAGATCAAGCACTTATTGATCGTGTTGTTGAATTAACGCAACAAGAAGGATTGAATCAAGCAATCTTGACTTTCGACAAACAAGAGAGAGAAGCAAACTTAGATGCAATCAAAGAACGCGTACTTGGTCAATTTGAAGATGAAAATGATCCTGAAAACGAAGCGGTTCTTAAAGAAGTTAACTCGACAATTAATAAATTAATCAAAGAAGAAGTACGTCGTCTTATTGCGGATGAAAAGATTCGTCCAGATGGCCGTAAACCGGATGAAATTCGTCCATTATCATCTGAAGTTGGTTTATTACCACGTGCACACGGTTCAGGTTTATTTACACGTGGACAAACACAAGCGTTATCAGTATTAACACTTGGCTCAATTTCAGAATATCAATTGATTGATGGTTTAGGTGAAGAAGAGCAAAAACGCTTTATGCATCACTACAACTTCCCGAACTTCTCAGTCGGTGAAACGGGACCAGTTCGTGCGCCAGGTCGTCGTGAAATTGGTCACGGTGCATTAGGTGAACGTGCATTGAAATATATTATTCCAGATGAGAAAAATTTCCCATACACAGTGCGTATTGTAAGTGAAGTATTAGAATCAAATGGTTCTTCATCACAAGCATCAATCTGTGGATCAACACTTGCGTTAATGGATGCTGGTGTACCAATCAAAGCACCTGTCGCTGGGATTGCGATGGGATTAGTGACACGTGAAGAAAGCTATACAATCTTAACGGATATTCAAGGTATGGAAGATGCTTTAGGTGACATGGACTTCAAAGTTGCTGGTACAAAAGATGGTATTACAGCAATTCAAATGGATATCAAAATCGATGGCTTAACAAAAGAAGTCATTGAAGAAGCTTTAGAACAAGCACGTAAAGGCCGTCTTGCTATTTTAGACCATATGCTTTCAACTATTGATCAACCACGTGCTGAATTAAGTGCATATGCGCCAAAAGTTGAAATCATGACGATCAAACCTGAAAAAATTCGTGATGTCATTGGACCGGGTGGTAAACAAATCAATGAAATTATTGATGCGACTGGTGTCAAATTAGACATCGAACAAGACGGTACAGTATATATTGGTTCAGTGGATCAAGCGATGATTAATCAAGCACGTGCTTGGATTGAAAGTATCGTTCGTGAAGCAGAAGTAGGTCAAGTATATGATGCCAAAGTGAAACGCATTGAAAAATTCGGTGCATTTGTCGAGTTGTTCCCAGGTAAAGATGCCTTAGTGCACATCTCACAAATTTCAAAAGAACGCATCGATAAAGTAGAAGATAAATTAGCGATGGGTGACACGATTAAAGTTAAAGTTACAGAAATTGACAAACAAGGGCGTGTCAACGCATCTCATAAAGTTTTACTTTAACCACAATTAATAAATTATAAAAGAAGCAGATGTATTAAGGGACAGACCTTAATCATCTGCTTTTTTACATTGGATATATTTGTATGAAGAGAATTTTGTTATTGAATGAGTAAAAGTGACTTATTATATTTGAATTAATAAAATATAAAGAAAGCGTAACATTTGATGAGGTTGATGTAATAAGTCATTCAGTCTGTTGACTTGCACAAAAAGTTTTATCATCTATATATTCCTTAAACAGTGTACACGATGCTGAATATCTACTATAATGAAGTATGACTGTAATATGGACGGGTTATATTTATTAGGAGGTAACATTTTGAATTTAGTAAAAAAGAAAAATAAAAATATACGTATTATTCCACTTGGTGGTGTCGGTGAAATTGCCAAAAATATGTATATCGTAGAAGTAGACGATGAAATGTTTATGTTGGATGCGGGGTTAAAGTTCCCAGAAGATGAGATGCTCGGTATTGATATCGTTATCCCAGACATCCAATATGTGATTGAAAATAAGCACAAATTAAAAGGGATCTTTTTAACACACGGTCATGAACATGCGATTGGTGCGGTTTCATACGTGTTAGAGCAAGTAGATGCACCCGTATATGGTTCTAAATTAACAATTGGCTTGATTAAAGAAAATATGCGTGCACGTCAAGTTGATAAAAAAGTGCGCTATTATGTTGTCAATAATGAATCTGTTATGCGCTTCAAGAGTGTGAATATTACGTTCTTCAACACAACACACAGTATCCCTGATAGTTTAGGTGTATGCATTCACACATCATATGGTGCAATTGTGTACACAGGTGAGTTCAAGTTTGACCAAAGTTTACACGGTCATTATGCGCCTGACTTGAAGAAAATGGCTGAAATTGGTGACGAAGGCGTCTTCGCATTGTTGAGTGATTCAACGGAAGCGGAAAAGCCAGGTTATAATACACCTGAGAATGTGATCGAAAGTCATATGTTTGATGCTTTTACGAAGGCACAAGGTCGCATTATCGTATCTTGTTATGCGTCTAACTTTATTCGTATTCAACAAGTGTTAAACATCGCAAGTCGACTGAACCGCAAAGTATCATTCTTGGGACGATCACTTGAAAGTTCATTTAGTATTGCACGTAAAATGGGCTATTTCGATATTCCGAAAGATTTGCTTATTCCAATTAATGAAGTTGAAAATTATCCAAAGAACGAAGTCATTATTATTGCGACAGGCATGCAAGGTGAACCCGTAGAAGCATTGAGTCAAATGGCACAAAACAAACATAAAATTATGAATATCCAACGCGGCGATTCTGTATTCTTAGCAATTACAGCATCAGCAAATATGGAAGTGATTATCGGAGACACATTAAACGAACTTGCGCGTGCAGGTGCGATTGTCATTCCGAACAATAAAAAGATTCATGCATCTAGTCATGGTTGTATGGAAGAACTTAAATTAATGTTGAATATGATGAAACCTGAATATTTTATTCCAGTACAAGGTGAATTTAAAATGCAAATTGCCCATGCGAAGTTAGCTAGCGAAGCGGGTGTAGATGCGGAAAAGATTTTCTTAGTCGAGTCAGGTGATGTCATCAACTTTGATGGTAACGATATGACGTTAAATGAAAAAGTGAATGCAGGCAATGTATTGATTGACGGTATTGGTGTTGGTGACGTAGGAAATATTGTGCTACGTGATCGTCATTTATTAGCCGAAGATGGTATTTTTATTGCAGTTGTCACATTAGACCCGAAAAACCGTCGTATTGTGGCAGGTCCTGAAATTCAATCACGTGGTTTCGTTTATGTTCGTGAAAGTGAAGCACTACTAAAAGAAGCTGAAGAAAAAGTACGTGAAATTGTTGAAGCAGGATTACAAGAAAAACGTATTGAATGGTCAGAAATGAAACAAAATATGCGTGATCAAATTAGTAAGTTACTTTTTGAAAGTACTCGCAGACGTCCAATGATTATTCCGGTTATTTCTGAAATTTAAAGTAACCATGGGTTAAATACGATGGAAACGACTCAAAAAACGAATCTTACTCTTTGAAACGTTCACCCGTTTTAAAGAGCAGGTTCGCTTTTTTGCATAATACATAATTTGAAAGAAAGTAGTAGGTGACGATGTATGGCGCAAACAAAGAAGCGTAAAACACAAACGTCGCGCAGTAAGAAACGAACACCAAAGAAAAAACAAAAAGATTCGCCCATTCGCTTTGTCCTCGCAATAGTAGCTGTTGTAATTATCATGTTAGGGGTTTTTCAACTCGGTATTATCGGTGTAGGAATAGACAGTTTTTTTAATTACTTATTTGGTTGGACACGATATTTAACTTATATCTTAATGCTCTTAGCTACCGGTTTTTTAGCTTATAATGGGAAGTTACCAAAAACGAGACGTTTATCTGGTTCTATCACAGGACAAGTCGGATTGTTATTAGTTGCACAAATTAGCTATCGCATCGCCGAGGGTATGAAGGCAAGACGTGAACCTGTGCTGTCACATGTTTTTCAACAATATGAAACAGATGTATTTCCTAACTTTGGTGGTGGTGTGTTCGGGTATTATTTAATAGAGTTATTTGCACCATTGATTTCTATGGCTGGCGTCGTTTTATTAACTTTGATGCTTTTAGTATCGACGGGTATCTTGATGATGAAAAAACGTCACCGTGATGTATTGAAAGTATGGTTTGAAAATACAAAGCAGTTTGTTGTAAATGTGTATTTCAAATTGACAAAACAAATAGAACAAGGGCGTATGAAGCGTTCTGAGCGAAGAGCTGAGAAGCAACAGCAGCGAGCTGCACGAAAAGATGCACCGAAAGATGTTTCTGACTTTGTAGAAGTACAAGAAGATGAAGAAGAGGATGTACCTTCTATTCCGATATTGAGACATCAGTCATCGAATCAATTACAACATATGAATGATGAAGAGAAAACACCAGCCCGTCCAACTCGTGAAGAACCTACAAAACAATCTGCAGTACAAGCTGAACCATCTGACACCGAAGAAGCAGAAGGATCAATATCTGAAGCAGGTGAAATTGAGAATCAGGCATACAAATTACCACCGATTTCGTTACTCAATGCACCGACGAAACAGCAGGCCGTTGCAAAGTCAGAAGTTCAACGTAAAGGAAAGTTGCTCGAAACAACATTGAAAAACTTTGGCGTTAATGCGAAGGTAACGCAGATTCGCATCGGACCCGCTGTCACACAATATGAAATCCAACCTGCGCAAGGTGTTAAGGTAAGTCGTATTGTCAACCTACACAGTGACTTGGCACTTGCACTTGCGGCGAAGGATATTCGAATAGAAGCACCAATTCCTGGTAAGTCAGCAGTCGGAATCGAGGTGCCAAACGAACATATTTCACTTGTGACGCTAAAAGAAGTTTTAGACGAGAAATTCCCGGCTAAAAATAAGTTAGAAGTTGCACTCGGTCGAGATATTTCAGGTGAACCGATTACGGCTGAGTTAGACAAAATGCCGCACTTGCTCGTTGCGGGATCAACGGGTAGCGGTAAGTCTGTCTGTATTAATGGCATGATTACAAGTATTTTACTAAATGCGAAGCCACATGAAGTGAAGTTGATGATGATCGATCCAAAAATGGTAGAGTTGAATGTTTATAATGGCATTCCACATTTGTTAACACCGGTTGTCACCAATCCACATAAAGCTGCGCAAGCACTCGAAAAAGTAGTGGGTGAAATGGAACGTCGTTATGACTTGTTCCAACATTCAGGTACTCGAAATATTAAAGGCTACAACACATATATCGAAAGGCAAAATAAGGAGTTGGGCGAAAAACACCCATTGCTTCCATATATCGTAGTCATTGTCGATGAATTGGCAGACTTGATGATGGTAGCCGGCAAAGATGTTGAAACCGCGATTACTCGTATTACGCAGATGGCACGTGCGGCGGGAATTCACTTAATCATAGCGACACAAAGGCCTTCTGTGGATGTCATCACAGGACTTATCAAAAATAATATTCCGTCACGTATTGCGTTTGCAGTAAGTTCTCAAACGGATTCACGTACAATTATTGATAGTGGTGGTGCGGAGAAGCTGTTAGGAAAAGGAGATATGTTATTTATTAAAAATGGTGGTTCAACAAGAACACGTGTGCAAGGGGCATTTTTAAGTGATGGTGAAGTTCAAAAAGTAGTTGACTATGTCGTTGCACAACAGCGTGCTAACTATGTAAAAGAAATGACACCGGATGCACAGGCTGAATCAGCTGCATCAGAGAGTGACGATCCACTTTATAACGATGCGTACATGTTTGTGATTGAACAGCAGAAAGCAAGTACGTCTCTTTTACAACGTCAATTTAGAATTGGCTACAATCGTGCATCTCGTATTATGGATGATTTAGAGCGTAATCAAGTTATCGGACCACAAAAAGGAAGCAAACCGAGACAAATATTAGTAGATTTAAATGATAAAGAGGTGTAATACATGTCTATTAATCCTAACGTGAATAGGGTAAAAGAATGGATCTTAGCAGAAATAGAAAGCGGACAGTTGAAACCGAGTGACATGTTACCAAGTTTATTAACAATGGCACGTACTTGTGATGTCAAAACAGATGATGTTCAAGGTGCGATACATGAGCTCGTCACTGAACAAATTGTGACCGAAAACTTTGAAGAAGGCGCGCGCGTTAAAAAGACGCAGCCTTTCTTCTATCCGCTGGATGAATTGATGAGTGTTGGTCGAATGATTACGGATAAAGGCTACCGAGAAGGAACGGTTTTTATTAGTTTAGATGAAGAGCCTGCTTCTCGTGATGATCGACGTGTAATGAATTTGGAAGATGATGCAACGGTCACAGTTATCGAACGCATCCGAACTGCTGATGATCAACCGGTCGTGTATTGTTTGGACAAGGTTGCGGAGAATGTTTTGGAATATTTTGGCTCTCACGATCAACAAACTTCTATTTTTAAAGCGATTGAACAGGCAACGCAACAAACAATCGCATACGCTGAAACGGAAATTGAAGCAATCAGTTATGAACCGTATATCTCTGAAGCACTTGATGCGCATCCACAAGATGGTTTGATGCTTTTAAAACAAGTGCATTATACAGCGGCAGGTAAACCGATACTCTATTCATTGAATTACTTTAAAAGTAGCTTGGTGAAGTTTAAAACTGTGAGAAAACGACAATAATGTTATGACAGAAGGAGGCAGAATATGAGTTTATATGAAAGTATACCGATAAAAGTGTTACCGACAGACAAATTTAAAACAACAACGATAACATTTAAATTTATGGCACCACTAGATGTTGAGACGATGACAGCGAGATCGTTACTCAGCAAGATGCTCGTACGTGCGACGAAGAAATATCCAACAGATAAAGCATTTAATCAGCATCTATCTTATTTGTACGGCGCTTATTTGAATAGTCACGTATCAAAATTTAAAGATCATCATGTTATTACAATGAGTTTGGAAATTACTAACGAACGTTTTTTACAAGATTCACTGCCTTTGTTGGATGAAGGGATTCAACTCCTTAAAGAAGTTATTTTGAATCCACTTGTTAATGAAGGGGCTTTCGATGAGACGTTTTTACAGCAAGAAAAACGTCTTTTACAAAATAAATTAATTGCAATTGAAGATAATAAAACGCAATTATCTTATTTGCATTTACTGAAAAATATGTTTGGAGATCATCCGTATAGTTATCCAGCAGTTGGTCAACTAGAGCATATTGAAGAGATTACACCGGAAGTACTTTATGATACATATCGTCAAATGATTGAACAGGATAGTTGTGCTGTATATGTTGTAGGACATGTAGATGAAACAGCAACAAAGAATAAGCTTCAAGCAGCATTTGAGCTCAAGCCATTTACTTATGAACGGGATAACTCACTACAATCTGTGAATCCACAACAAACGATTAATGAAGTGATTGAAACGGCTGATATTGATCAAGCGAAGTTAAATATGGGGTTCCGTTTTCCGACACAATATGGTGAGTCAGATTATCCAGCTTTGGTTGTTTTTAATATGATGTTCGGTGGGGATCCATCGTCTGTCTTATTTAATGAAGTGCGTGAAAAGAAAAGTTTAGCGTATTCTATTCATTCACAAATTGATGGTAAGAATGGTTTTCTTTTCGTGTTAAGTGGTGTCTCTAGTGACGCCTTCCAAGATGCGAAAAATACGATTATTGAAGCATTTGAACAATTCAAACAAGGTGATTTTACTGAAGAGAAGATGGCACTTGCGAAGAAAATCATTTTATCACATCGGAAAGAATTAAAAGATCGTCCTAAACAGATGATCGAACTCACACATAACAAAATATTAGTAGACAAGCCAGAACCTGAAGCATCTTTTGTTGAGCGTATTCAAGCAGTGACGAAAGAAGATATTCAACAGCTATGTCAGAAAGCACAACTCGATACGATTTATATTATGACAAAGGCGGTGGATCAAGGTGAATAAAACGTATTATGAACAGATTGATGAGACAGTTTACCAAGCGCAGTTGGATAATGGTCTTACGTTATTTGTCATTCCAAAAAGAGGATTCCAAAAAACATTTGTCACTTATACGACAAACTTTGGTTCATTAGATTCACGATTTAAGCCACATCAGTCAGATGAATTTGTGACAGTGCCCGATGGTGTCGCACACTTTTTAGAACATAAATTATTTGAAAAAGAAGATGGCGATTTGTTTACAGACTTCGCAGAATATGATGCACAAGTCAATGCATTTACAAGTTTTGACCGCACAAGTTATTTATTCAGTGCGACGAATTATATAGATGAAAATATTATTCGTCTATTAAAAATGGTAGAATCACCTTATTTTACAGAAGAAACAGTCGAAAAAGAAAAAGGAATCATCGCTGAAGAAATCAAAATGTATCAAGAGCAACCAGGATATCGTCTCATGTTTAACACGTTGCGTGGGATGTATCATGACCATCCTGTAAAAGTCGATATTGCAGGTAGTGTTGAAAGTATCTATGATATTACAAAAGATGATTTATATTTATGCTATGAAACTTTTTACCATCCATCGAATATGGTGTTGTTCGTCGTAGGAGACGTTGACCCTGAACATATTTATCAACTTGTGAAAACACATGAAGATGCACGACATATTGAAGCACAACCTGAGATTGTACGCGATCCATTACATGAGACGCATGATGTACTTGAACGAGAAATGCGAGAAACGTTACAAGTACAATCACCAAGACTGATGTTAGGGTTTAAAAACAAACAATTAGACGTGTCACAAAGACGACGTGTACAAGAAGATATTGAGATGTCATTTTTCTTTGAATTAGTATTTGGTGAAGAAACAGTATTTTATCAAACATTATTGAATGAACATTTGATTGATGCGACGTTTAGTTATCAAACTGTTATTGAACCAACGTATAGTTTTTCACTTGTTACATCTACAACCGAAGAACCAGACAAGTTAAAAGCAAAATTATTAGCTGAGTTACATGATAAATTTGGATGTGTTGACGATCAAACCGCTTTCGAATTGTTAAAACGTCAATTTATCGGTGAGTATATCTCAAGTCTGAATTCGCCAGAACACATAGCCAATCAAGCAACGAAATACTATTTTGACGGTGTCGCATTGTTTGAACTGTTAGATATCATTGATGAGATTACATTGGATTCAATGAATGAAACAGTGCGAGAACGTCTTGATATAGAGAACGTTGTGGACAGTCGTTTGGAGATTAAACCGTCATGAAGGCACTCGTTGTAGGTGGCTCCGGTACGATTGGTACAGCGATTGTACAAGATCTATTATCACAAGGTTATGAAGTCATTCTTACGTATTATTCGGCTTCCTATGCACATTTGCAAGAACAATATGAAGGGCAACCCGTTCAACTCGTTCAACTTGATGTGTCTCAAATGATTGATTTTGAACAATTGGCATTTATTCACAACTTAGATGCACTCGTTTACGTGAGTGGCCGTAGTCTATTTGGTATGTTACAAGATATGTCGGACGAACAAATAGACGAAACCTATCGCATGCATGTCTTTAACTTTATTAAGCTCTGCCAGCACTTTGTGAGTCAACTGATGACGCAGCCACATGGACGTATTATCGTCGTGTCATCGATATGGGGTGAGGCAGGAGCAAGCTTTGAAACAATCTACTCAGCGATGAAAGCGGCGCAGATTGGTTTTGTAAAGGCATTGAGTCAAGAGTTAGCACTGACATCTGTTACAGTCAATGCGATTGCGCCGGGTGTTGTGTCAGGAGATATGACCAATCAGCTTGATGATGAGACACGCACAGCGTTGTTAGAAGAATTGCCACAGAATCGTTTCGTTACAGCAGAAGAAGTAGCACATGCGGTTAATTATTTGTTATCTCCACGTGCACAAAGTGTGACAGGAACGGTTCAACGTATTAATGGTGGCTGGTACACATAATTGCTATAATATGAGAAAAGAGATGATTGCTTAAAGGGGTGAGCAGGGATGTCGATGACTGAAAAAAAAGAATGGTACTTGGAATATGATATCAATAAGAACCGTGCGGGTTTGCTTGGGGATGTTTCAAGTTTGCTCGGTATGATGGGAATTAACATCGGTTCGATCAATGGGATTCAGACGTCAACACGTGCATTCATTATCAAGTCGGATAGTGAAGAAAAAGTGAAGCGTTTTGAAACTTTGTTAAAAGAAATCGATGATATTTCTTTAAATGTGTTGCGACCACCTGAATTGAAAGATAGATTAGCGGTTCGACACGGACGTTATTTAAAACAAGATGAACAGGATAAAAAGATATTTCGCTTTGAACGAGATGATCTTGGTTTACTTGTAGACTTTATGGCAGAATTGTTCAAAGAAGAAGGACACAAGTTGATTGGTATTCGTGGAATGCCACGTGTTGGTAAAACTGAGTCAATTGTAGCAGGAAGTGTATCTGCACATAAGCGCTGGTTGTTCATCAGTTCAACATTGATCAAACAAACCGTGCGCAGTTCATTGATCAAAGGGGAATATGATAAAGATCATGTTTATATTATCGATGGTGCAGTTACAGCAAGAGAGCAAAACCCTAAGCATCAAGAGTTAGTGAGAGAAGTGATGACATTGCCATCCGTCAAAGTGGTTGAACATCCAGACTTGTTCGTTGAAGCGAGTGACTATCAAATGGATGATTTTGACTATATCATCGAGTTACGTGCAGAAGAAAATCAAAAAATTGCATATGAAGAAATGAAGAAAAAAACAGTGAAAAGTAAAAACAATCTAGACTTTGGCGATCCATTCGGTGGATTCGGAGATGGTTTCGGTGGTTTTTAAGTAGGAGGTTGAATGATTGAAATTGATTGGTGAGGTGTTACAGAGTAAGAGAGAGCGTTTAGGGATGACTTTATCTGAGTTAGAAACACGCACACACATCCAACGTGAAACATTGATTGCAATAGAAAAAAATCAATTTGATGCTTTACAACAACCTGCATATGTAGCTGGATTTATTCGCAAGTACGCACAAGCGGTAAATATCGACAGTGTTCAACTCCTTGAGAGACATCAAGATGAACTGCCTGAAACAAACCGATTTGCAACGAAAGCACTGCGACAACTTTCTACTTCTACTCATCTTGGTACAGTTCCAAACCGGGATCGAGAAACAAAGCAAGTTGCGATGATTATTGCAAGTTTTATGGCAGTATCTGCAGTTTTTTGGGCTGTTTTAGCACTTGTGTTATAATGTAGCGATATAAATAGATTATTGAAAAGAGGATGAATCATGAACATACCGAATCAGATCACATTATTTCGAGTGATATTAATTCCTCTCTTTATGTTGTTTGCGCTTGTTGATTTTGGCATGGGACAGATGACATTTTTAGGTGGACAAGAGGTACGAATTGAATTTTTAATCAGTGGATTGATTTTTATTGTGGCATCAATCAGTGACTTTGTAGATGGATACTTAGCACGTAAATGGCAACTTGTGACGAATATGGGTAAATTTTTAGATCCACTTGCTGACAAATTGCTCGTTTCTGCTGCACTTATTGTTCTCGTTGAGCTTGGATTAACAAATTCAGTCGTTGCGATTATTATTATTGCACGTGAATTTGCAGTAACAGGCTTACGTTTACTTCAAATTGAACAAGGTTTTGTGAGTGCAGCAGGACAATTAGGTAAGATTAAAACAGCAGTAACAATGGTTGCACTTGTTTTCATTTTATTAGGCGAACCATTGAGTCAATGGATTGGTTTCTCACTTGGTCAAGTGCTATTGTATATCGGTGTATTTTTCACAATTTTATCTGGTGTAGAATATTTCTATAAAGGCCGAGATGTTTTTTTACAAGATAAACAATAATTGCGTCTTAAAAACGATATACCGTGTTTGGGAGTGGGACAGAAATCTTTATCACTATAAAAGATTTCGTCGTCCCACCCCGGCAAGGGTGAATAGAAGTGAAAAAGTTTTTAAAAACGTAGTTTCACTTCAGACACCTACTGCCAATATACTGATTTCTATATTCAAAAGGAACGGGGTGAGCACTATGTCTCAGCCCGTTTTTCATTTGGGAAATAACAAGTGTTATATGCAAGCAGATATGAGTCGTACAATCCCAGTGTAAGGTATAATAAACAAGCCAAGTTATTGGGAACTGATTGTCAGACTCTCAGAGCACAACTTTATCATAGAGAGGGATTTGTATTTGAACAAGGAGGAAATGGGAATGAAGGTTTGTATTATTGGTGTTGGATCTGAGCTGTTACTCGGTCAGATTGCAAACACGAACGCACAGTATATATCACGTGTATTAAACGAAGCGGGTCATCACGTATTAGAACATATCGTAGTAGGGGATAATCCAGATCGGTTAAGACGTGTTACAGAACGTGCAATTGCACAATATGATGCAGTGATTTACACTGGTGGTCTCGGACCGACAAAAGATGACTTAACGAAACAAACTGTGGCAGAAGTAATGAATAAACAATTAGTCATGGATAAAGAAGCCTTGGCATTTATCGAATCTTATTTTGCTTCACAAGATAAAGTAATGACACCGAACAATAAACAACAAGCACTCGTCATTGAAGGATCAGATGTGTTGGTGAATCGTGTTGGTATGGCACCAGGCATGTATATTGTTTATGACAATACACATATTGTTATGTTACCCGGACCACCAAGTGAGATGAAGCCGATGGTAGACAATGAAATGATGCCATTCTTCACCCAATCGGATCAAACAATATTCTCAGAAGTGCTCCGTTTTTGTGGAATTGGTGAATCACAAGCTGAAACAGAACTATTGGACTTAATCGATGCACAAACAAATCCTACCATTGCGCCTTTAGCTGGGAAACATGAAGTGACGATTCGCTTAACAGCAAGCGGTGAAAATAAAGAAATTTGTCAACAGCTTATTGCACCTATTAAAACAGAAATTCTGTCTAGAATTGGCGCATATTATTATGGTTCAGATGATATTAAACCCGAAGAAGCAGTAATGAACGCGCAACATGAAACAGTAGCCGTGTACGATGCAGTGACAGATGGTTATTTGAATGTACGATTAAAACAAGCGGATCAGCAGAATTGTATACAAGGTTATATGTTACATCATCCGACGTATATAGATATGAATGCATCTAATGAAGACAAGGTACGCACAAGCGCACTGTTCGTCCAATCGTTATTTGACACGACACAAGCGGTGAGTCTATTTTCAGAAGACGAAACAGTCTATATAGGATTTTTAGATGGGCAGTCGTTTGAAATGAAAAGTTTTAAAATGGCTACATATCGTAACTTGATACGTGATCGCAGTCAAAATTATGTACTGATTGAATGGTTGCGATGGTTAGAGAAACAGAAGTAAGTAAAAAAATAGAAAGTACGTTTGTTCGTATAGGTGTTATAAAACTGTAAAAAAGCGAACAAATATTCGCTAAACCACTTGTAATTTTATGTTGAAGCTTGTATAGTATATATAAATCGAAAAAGCACAAACAATCTACTAAAAAGATAAAACACATATGAAGATAACGCATGCGTATAAATCAACTCATTCTAGGAGGTACAATCATTGGATAATGAACGTCAGAAAGCATTAGATACAGTAATCAAAAATATGGAGAAATCATTCGGTAAAGGTGCGGTAATGAAGCTTGGTGATAACAAAGACCGCAATGTTTCAACAATCTCAACAGGATCTGTGACATTAGATAACGCATTAGGGGTAGGTGGTTACCCGAAAGGACGTATTATCGAAGTATACGGACCTGAGAGTTCTGGTAAAACAACTGTTGCACTACATGCGATTGCAGAAGTGCAAAAAAATGGTGGTGTAGCTGCATTTATTGATGCTGAACATGCGCTAGACCCAGTGTATGCAGAAGCACTAGGCGTAGATATTAATAATCTATATCTTTCTCAACCGGATCATGGGGAGCAAGGCCTAGAGATTGCTGAAGCATTTGTTCGCAGTGGTGCTGTGGATATCGTGGTCGTTGACTCCGTTGCAGCATTAACACCAAAGGCAGAGATTGAAGGGGAAATGGGTGACACGCATGTTGGTTTACAAGCACGTTTGATGTCACAAGCATTGCGCAAACTTTCAGCTGCGATTTCAAAGTCAAAAACGACTGCTATCTTTATCAACCAAATTCGTGAAAAAGTTGGCGTTATGTTCGGCAACCCTGAAACAACACCGGGCGGTCGTGCATTAAAGTTTTATAGCTCTGTTCGTTTAGAAGTAAGACGTGCTGAGCAGTTGAAACAAGGTCAAGATATTGTTGGTAACCGAACAAAGATAAAAGTTGTAAAAAACAAAGTAGCACCACCGTTCAAAGTGGCAGAAGTTGATATTATGTACGGTCAAGGTATCTCTCGACAAGGTGAATTAATCGACTTAGGTGTCGCACATGATATCGTTGATAAGTCAGGTGCATGGTATTCTTACAATGGTGAACGCATGGGTCAAGGTAAAGAAAATGTTAAACTTTTCTTGAAAGAGAACCCACAATTAGAAGCAGAAATCAATCAAAAATTGCGTGAAAAACTTGGCATTGCTGGTGATGTTGATGCTGAAGCTGAAGCTGAAGAACATTCAGAAGATGCAGATACATTGTTTGATGCATAATATGATATAGAACTAAAAGATGGAGTGGCTTTGGCTACTCCATCTTTTACTGTCTTAATTAAACAAAATATCGGGCCTTACTCATTTTTAATGAAAATTGAATAATTGATAATATCACCTATCTAATAACTGAATAATTGCATAGGTTATACGGACTCAAGTCTTGATTTTTCCGATTTTAAAACGTACAATTATGTATGTATGATTTTTAGTGATATTCATATAATCATATAGAAGTGTTTATATACAGAATCAAATCCTAGAAAAAGGAGGTGTTTGTGTGAATTTATTAACCCTCTTACTCATTTTGCTGGGTATTATTCTAGGAGTTGTTGCGGGGTATTTTATCGCTCAAAATTTAATATATCAGAAGCAGATACAAGCGAAAAATACTGCTGAAGATATTGTTCAACAGGGGAAAAAAGACGCTGAAAATCTCAAAAAAGAGAAGTTGCTTGAAGCGAAAGAAGAGAATCAAAAAATTCGTGAGCAAGTTGAAAGCGAACTTAGAGAACGTCGTGGTGAACTTCAACGACAAGAATCCCGACTTCTTCAAAAAGAGGAAAACTTGGAGCGAAAATCTGATTTACTCGATAAGAAGGATGAGATTTTAGAGCAAAAAGAATCTAAACTTGAAGAAAGACAACAACAAGTAGATGCAAAAGAGAGTAGTGTTCAATCAATAATAATGAAACACGAACAAGAATTAGAACGCATCTCCGGTCTCACACAAGAAGAAGCACGTAATGAGCAATTACAACGTGTTGAAAATGAATTGTCACAAGATATTGCAGTGCTTGTTAAAGAAAAAGAACGTGAAGCAAAAGAAAAAGTGAACCAAACTGCGAAAGAATTGCTAGCGACAACGGTGCAAAGATTTGCAGCTGAACACACATCAGAGTCAACAGTTTCCGTTGTCAACTTGCCAAATGATGAGATGAAAGGACGTATCATTGGACGTGAAGGACGTAATATTCGCACACTTGAGACGTTAACAGGTATCGATTTAATCATCGATGATACACCTGAAGCAGTTATCTTATCAGGTTTCGATCCGATACGTCGTGAAATTGCTAAAACAGCATTGATTAACTTAGTATCAGATGGTCGCATTCATCCAGGACGTATTGAAGACATGGTTGATAAAGCACGTCGTGAAGTCGATGAAATTATTCGTGAAGCGGGTGAACAAGCGACTTTCGAACTGAATGTACATAATATGCATCCAGATCTTGTTAAAATATTAGGTCGCATGCACTATCGTACAAGTTATGGTCAAAACGTCTTGAAACATTCCATTGAGGTTGCACACCTTTCAGGTATGTTAGCAGCAGAGTTGAATGAAGATGTGACAATTGCAAAACGTGCAGGGCTTTTACATGATATTGGTAAAGCTATTGATCATGAAGTCGAAGGTAGTCATGTTGAAATTGGTGTAGAACTTGCGAAGAAATATGGCGAATCTTCAACCGTTATTAATGCGATTCATTCACATCATGGTGATGTAGAGCCAACTTCGATTATTTCAATACTAGTAGCGGCAGCTGATGCATTGTCAGCCGCACGTCCAGGTGCTAGAAAAGAGACATTAGAAAACTATATCAAGCGATTAGAACGTTTAGAAGCAATTTCAGAGAATTACGATGGCGTTGAGAAGGCATTTGCTATTCAAGCTGGTCGTGAAATACGCGTAATCGTATCTCCAGAAGAAATTGATGATTTACAATCACATCGCTTAGCAAGAGATATTAAAGACCAAATTGAGGGAGAACTTCAATATCCAGGTCATATCAAAGTGACAGTTGTTCGTGAGACGAGAGCGGTCGAATATGCAAAATAAAGAAGCAACCCTACATAGCGTAGGGTTGTTTTATTTTGGGCTTTAATGCGTTTGGCCTAATGCGATCGAATCGTCATGAGAATTAGTTGATATGGCAGCAATTGCTACTGTTAATCCTTTTACAATTGTATCTAATGACATAGAAGGTGTATCCGGCTTATTTATTACTTGTTCAGGGATAAATGGGACGTGTATAAAACCGAACTGGATATTTGGATAGGATGTGGCGTGTAAATAACCAAGCTGATACAACAGATGATTACATACAAAAGTACCAGCAGAGTTTGACAGTGAAGCAGGAATACCTGCGTCTTTCATCGCCTGTGTGAGACGCTTGACTGGCATATTTGAAAAATAAGCAGGTGCACCATTCTCTTGAATCACTTGATCGATAGGTTGATTCCCTTGATTATCAGGAATTCTAGCATCATCCACATTAATGCCAATACGTTCAGGTGATATTTCATATCTACCACCAGCTTGTCCGATTGCTAAAATGGCATCATATGTTTCAAGTTTCAGTTGCTGTTTTATTACGGTGAGACATTCATGAAAAACAGTTGGGATACCCATTTTAGTAATGGTATGTTCACCGACAATGTCTGGTAACCGTTGAACGGCTTCTAAAGCGGGATTGATCTTTTCATGATTGAACGGATCGAAAGCTGTGACAAGAATTTTCATCTAATAGACTATCTCCTTCTGAATAGTGTTATGAATGTATTCTACCAAATAAACTTAAAATCAACATTCAAGCGAATACTTGAATAAAAAATTACAATTCGATATATTATATTCAAGTAAGTATTTGAATAAAGGTGGAATGTCAAATGGCTGAGAATAAAATGGGATGCGATGCATTTATCATAGATGAGCTACATGTCCAAGAAGCGAAGAATACGTTATCGAAAACGAACATCGAGAGTGTAAGTCTTATGTTTAAAAGTATTGCTGATATCAACCGTGCAAAGATAACGTATCTTTTGTGTGTACATGATGAGTTATGCGTCTGTGATTTAGCTGAAGTATTAAATTTAACAGTGGCGAATACGTCACATCATTTACGTTTATTGTATAAAAATGGTGTTGTGACTTATCGTAAGGAAGGCAAACGGGCGTTTTATCGTATATATGATGAACATATTCGACAAATTATGATGATTTCAATCGCACATAAGGAAGAAGTGATGACTGATGACAACGAATGACAAAACATATCGTGTAGAGGGAATGACATGTGCCAATTGTGCGGCGAAGTTTGAGCGGAATGTGGCAGCACTCCCTTCCGTAACATCTGCGACAGTGAATTTTGGTGCGTCAAAAATTTATGTACAAGGGACGCCGACGATTGAAGAACTTGAAAATGCTGGTGCATTTGAAAATATTGCGGTTTATGATGATCAGTCGCACCAAAAAACACAACAGTATGAAACACCTAAAAATCTGACTTTATTTGAAAAGGTGAAACAATTTTTCATAAATAATCAGACATTATGGTTTTCAACAATACTCATATTATTCGGTTACTTGTCACAATGGCTACATCCTGCAGATACATTAATGAGCCCTTTATTATTCGTGACAGCGGTTGTGATCAGTGGCTGGTCGCTCATAAAAGAAGGTCTTCGTAACCTCTTGCATTTCGATTTTGATATGCGAACTCTGATGACAATAGCAGCAATTGGTGGAGTGCTAATCGGTGAATGGGGAGAAGTGGCAGTTGTTGTTATTTTATTTGCATTAAGTGAATCTTTAGAACGCTTTTCAATGGATAAAGCAAGAGAATCAATGGCGTCATTAATGAAAATGGCACCTGACACTGCTACAATCTTACGTCAAGAACAACTCATCGACATACCTGTGGAAGATGTGAATGTTGGCGATCTTTTATTCGTAAAAGCAGGACAAAAGATTGCGTTGGATGGTATTGTACGTTCAGGTCAAGCGACAATCAATCAAGCAGCGATTACTGGAGAATCCATCCCTGTTGAAAAAACGACAGGTGATGAAGTGTTTGCGGGGACTTTAAATCAAGATGGACACTTAGAAATAGAAGTGACAAAAGCTTCTGACGAGACGACTATTGCTAAGGTCATTGCTTTAGTAGAAGAGGCGCAGATTAATAAAGCGCCTGCGCAAGCGTTTATCGAGCGTTTTGCACGTTATTATACCCCATTGATTATGTTGATTGCGTTAGGCGTTGCTATTATACCGCCACTTGTGACGGGGATGAACTGGTATGATTGGATCTATCAAGGGCTTTCTGTACTCGTTGTTGGTTGCCCGTGTGCGTTGATTATTTCAACCCCTGTTTCCATCGTGTCTGGAATTAGTACAGCAGCTAAAAATGGTGTGCTTATCAAAGGGGGCATCCATTTAGAAACGTTGAGCAAGATTAAAACAATGGCATTCGATAAAACGGGGACGTTGACGCAAGGTTCGCCGAATGTCGTCAATGTTGTCCCGCTAACAGAGCGTTCTGACTTTGAGTCAGTGATGGCACGTGTTGCGGCATTGGAACAAACGACGCAACATCCACTTGCACGTGCAATTGTTGCATATGTAGAAGATGCTGGTATCACAATGAACCAAACTGTTGAGCAAGTTCAAACACTCACTGGTCAAGGCATCCATGGTATATTCAGACAACATAAGATGACGATTGGACAGCCTCAATTGTTTGAATCCGAACTGACACAAGATGTTCATAAACAAATAGAAATGCAACAACAGCTAGGAAGAACTGTTGTGTTAGTAAAGCAAGATGATACATTATGCTTGTTGATAGCATTGCAAGATCAAGTTCGTCCACAATCCAAAAAGGTGATTGCGCAATTATCAAAACTTGGTATCACAAAACGTGTCATGTTAACAGGAGATCACGCGTTTACAGCGAAAACTATCGGTGATGAAGTTGGGATTACAGATATATATGCCAACTTAATGCCAGAAGATAAGCTGAAGTATATTGAACAATTAGCCGAAGTACAACCTGTTGGAATGGTTGGAGATGGTGTCAATGATGCGCCTGCACTGGCATATGCAAATGTTGGTATTGCAATGGGCGGTGCGAGTGCAGATACAGCACTTGAGACGGCAGATATTGCACTGTTGAGTGATGATATGTCGAAATTACCTTATGCGGTGCGTTTAAGTCGTCTCACGATGCGCACGATTAAGTGGAATGTTGGTATTGCACTTGGATTGAAGTTCTTAGCGTTATTGTTAGTTATTCCTGGTTGGCTAACATTATGGATTGCAATTATGTCTGATATGGGTGCAACACTTCTCGTTACATTGAATGCGATGCGACTTTTATATGTGAAAGATGTAACATCGCATTGACATCGGATAGTGGGACGTTAAAATAGATAAGTGAGTATTTTAATCAAGGTTATTGTCACATTGATTTTCAAAGTATTGCTTTGTAGATGAATCAGTATGATGATTCTTTGTATTAATGAAGAGAGGACGTATCGAATGAGAATTTTGTTTATAGGAGATATCGTTGGCAAAATTGGCCGACAAGCAATCAGTGATTATTTATCACAATTGAAGCAACATTATCGTCCCACTGTTACGATTGTCAACGCAGAAAATGCGGCGCACGGAAAAGGTATTACTGAAAAAATATACAAAGAACTTTTACGTGAAGGTGTCGATTTTATGACGATGGGAAACCATACATATGGTCAACGTCAAATATACGAATTTATTGAAGATGCAACACGCATGGTGAGACCTGCGAACTTTCCAGATGAAGCGCCAGGTATCGGTATGCGTACAATAAAATTGAATGATAAAAAGCTGGCAATCATCAACTTACAAGGGCGTGCATTTATGCAAGACATTGATGATCCATTCAAAAAAGCAGATCAACTTATTGCGGAAGCACGTCAAGAAACAGATTATATTTTCGTCGACTTTCACGCTGAAACAACATCGGAGAAAAATGCGATGGGCTGGTATTTAGATGGACGTGTAGGTGCAGTTGTAGGTACGCATACACATATTCAAACATCAGATGAGCGTATATTACCGAAAGGCACAGCGTATATTACAGATGTCGGTATGACAGGTTATTATGATGGTATTTTAGGTATTAATCGTGATGAAGTGATTGAGCGTTTTATTACGAGCTTGCCACAACGCCATGTCGTACCTGATGAAGGTCGCAGTGTGTTATCCGGTGTCTTTATTGAACTGAACTCAGATGGGTCAGCAAAACATATTGAACGTGTGCTTATCAATGACGATCATCCGATGAAGTATTAAACGATGATGGATGTATCGTCCATTAGTATGAATTTTGATAAAACCCACTATTTTTCTGCACATATAGTGGGTTCTTTTGATATGATAAACAAAGAAGATAAACGTCTAGGAGGCTAAATGAATGAAATCTCAAGTATCGTGGAAAGTCGGAGGTCAGCAAGGTGAAGGGATTGAATCTACGGGTGAAATCTTTGCGACTGCGATGAACCGCAAAGGCTATTATTTATACGGATACCGTCACTTCTCTAGCCGCATCAAGGGCGGTCATACGAATAATAAAATTCGTGTATCGACAACACCTGTACATGCGATTAGTGACGATTTAGATATATTAATTGCGTTCGATCAAGAAACAATTGAATTGAACCATCATGAAATGCGTAAAGATAGTGTGATTTTAGCAGATGCAAAAGCAAAACCAGAAAAGCCAGAAGATTGTAAAGCGCAATTAATTGTGATGCCTTTTACAGAAACAGCGAAAGAATTAGGTACAACATTGATGAAAAACATGGTAGCAATCGGTGCAACAGCTGCGTTAATGTCATTAGATATTAAGCCATTTGAAGCACTTATTACAGGTATGTTTGAGAAAAAAGGTGACAAAGTTGTTGACCTCAATATTCAAGCATTGCACGAAGGCCATCGCTTGATGAATGAAGAACTCGGCAATATTGAAGGAGACTTTGACCTAGCTGAAAGTGAAAACGTGCCGCATTTATATATGATTGGCAACGAAGCCATTGGTTTAGGTGCGATTGCAGGTGGCTCACGCTTTATGGCAGCTTATCCAATTACGCCAGCATCTGAAATTATGGAATACATGATTGATCATTTACCAGAAGTAGGAGGCACAGTCATTCAAACAGAAGATGAGATTGCCGCTGCGACGATGGCGATTGGTGCAAACTATGGTGGTGTCAGAGCATTCACAGCATCGGCAGGTCCCGGTCTATCATTGATGATGGAAGCAATCGGTTTATCAGGTATGACAGAAACACCACTTGTGATTATGAATACACAACGTGGAGGTCCATCAACAGGTCTTCCAACAAAACAAGAACAGTCAGACTTAATGCAAATGATTTACGGAACACATGGTGATATTCCGAAAATTGTCTTAGCACCAACTGATGCAGAAGATGCATTTTACTTAACAGTTGAGGCATTTAACTTAGCTGAAATGTATCAATGCCCAGTTATTTTGTTAAGTGACTTACAATTATCACTTGGTAAACAAACGGTTAAAAATTTAGACTTCAATAAAGTTCAAATCAACCGTGGTGCAACAGTTACAGAAGATATCGAACGTGATCCTGAAGATAAAGATTACTACAAACGCTATGCAGTGACAGAATCAGGTGTATCTCCAAGACCAATTCCAGGTGTCAAAGGTGGTATTCACCATGTCACAGGTGTTGAACATAATGAACAAGGTAAACCAAGTGAAGCGGCACAAAACCGTCAAGACCAAATGGATAAACGTATGCGTAAAACAGCAAACTTACGCATTGAAAAACCAGTTGAAGGCTCTTTAAAATATGAAGAATCAGATATACTTTATCTTGGTTTTATCTCAACAAAAGGTGCCATTCAAGAAGGTACAGAACGTTTAGAAGCTGCTGGACACAAAGTGGAACATTTGCAAATTCGTCAATTACACCCGTTCCCAACAGATATCATTCAAGAAGCAGTTGATCGTGCGAAAAAAGTAGTCGTGGTAGAACACAACTATCAAGGACAACTTGCAAACATCATCAAAATGAATGTGAATTTAGGTGACAAATTAGTAAACCAAACAAAATATGACGGCACACCATTCTTACCGCATGAAATCGACACGAAAGGTTTATCACTTTTAAATTCACAAAAGGAGAGAATCTAATTGGCTACATTCAAAGATTTTAGAAATAACGTCAAACCGAACTGGTGCCCAGGATGTGGTGACTTCTCAGTACAAGCTGCCATTCAAAAAGCGGCTGCAAATGTTGGTTTAGAACCAGATGAAGTGGCATTAATTACAGGGATTGGTTGTTCTGGACGTCTATCAGGTTATGTGAATTCATATGGTGTTCACTCAATTCATGGGCGTGCATTGCCACTTGCACAAGGGGTAAAAATGGCAAACCGTGATTTAACTGTTATTGCTTCAGGTGGAGATGGAGATGGTTATGCGATTGGTATGGGACATACAATTCATGCGTTGAGACGTAACATGAACATCACATATATCGTTATGGATAACCAAATTTATGGTTTAACAAAAGGTCAAACATCACCTTCATCAGCACCAGGCTTTATTACAAAAACTACGCCAAAAGGGAACATTGAACAAAATGTTGCGCCTTTAGAATTGGCATTATCATCAGGTGCAACATTCGTGGCACAAGGATTCTCAAGTGACATTAAAGCATTAACAAAAATGATTGAAGATGCGATTAACCACGATGGTTTCTCATTCGTGAACGTCTTCTCACCATGTGTCACATATAACAAAGTGAATACGTATGACTGGTTCAAGGAACATTTAACTGACTTGAATGATATCGAAGACTACGATACTTCTGATAAACAACGAGCGATTCAAACGGTTGTTGAGCACAACTCACTCATAAAAGGTATTGTGTATCAAGATACAGAAACACCATCATATGAATCTCAAATTGAATCTTTAGGTGAGACGCCATTAGCGCATAAAGATATTCAATTGACATCTGAACAATTTGAATCATTAACAAAACAATTTGTATAAATTCAAGAAACAAAAGCTGAAGTCCTAACGCAGGGTTTCAGCTTTTCATATATTTGGAGTGAGATTATAACCGATGACAAATTGCACTTTGACATTTTTTTTAATATAATGAAGAGATGATATAAGGGCAGAAAGGGTTTTGCATGTGAATGAAGAACAAAGAAAAGCTGGGACGTTAGATGTTCTAGCGAATCGTAAAGATAAAGAAGAAAAAGATTACAGTAAATATTTTGATCACGTATACCAACCGCCAAGTTTGAAAGAGGCGAAAAAGCGTGGCAAAGAAGAAACAGTTTATAATCGTGATTTCCAAATCGATGAAAAATATCGTGGTATGGGGAAAGGGCGCACATTTTTAATTAAAACGTACGGTTGCCAAATGAATGCACATGATACAGAAGTCATGGCAGGTGTTTTGTCAGCGCTTGGCTATACGCCGACGGAAGATGTCAATGTAGCGGATGTTATCTTACTGAATACGTGTGCAATTCGTGAAAACGCCGAAAACAAAGTATTCGGTGAGATTGGGAACTTAAAGCATATTAAACAAGAGCGCCCGGATTGTTTAATCGGCGTATGTGGTTGTATGTCACAAGAAGAATCCGTTGTCAATAAAATCTTAAAATCATACCAAAATGTCGATATGATTTTTGGAACACATAATATTCATCGTTTACCACAAATTTTAGAAGAAGCATATCTTTCTAAGGCGATGGTAGTCGAAGTTTGGTCTAAAGAAGGCGATGTTATTGAGAACTTACCAAAAGTACGTGAAGGACGTATTAAAGCTTGGGTGAATATCATGTACGGTTGTGACAAGTTCTGTACGTACTGTATTGTACCATTTACACGTGGTAAAGAACGTAGTCGTCGCCCACAAGATATTATCGACGAAGTGCGAGATCTTGCACGCCAAGGTTATCAAGAGATTACTTTACTCGGTCAAAACGTCAATTCATACGGAAAAGACTTAGATGACATAGAATATGGTCTCGGTGATTTGTTAGAAGACATCGCAAAAATTGATATTCCACGTGTACGCTTTACGACCAGCCACCCTTGGGACTTCACAGATCGTATGATAGAAGTGATAGCACAAGGTGGAAATATTGTGCCACATATTCATTTGCCAGTTCAATCTGGGAATAACCAAGTACTTAAAATTATGGGGCGTAAGTACACGAGAGAAGCATATTTAGATCTTGTGAGTCGTATTAAAGCAGCGATTCCAAATGTTGCATTGACGACAGATATAATTGTTGGATATCCAAATGAAACGGAAGAACAGTTTGAAGAAACGCTTACTCTATATGAAGAAGTTGGCTTTGAACATGCATATACGTATCTCTATTCACAACGTGACGGTACACCAGCAGCAAAAATGAAAGATAACGTACCGACAGATGTTAAAAAAGCACGCTTACAACGTTTGAATCAACTCGTTGGCAAATACTCATCTGAAGCATTGAAAGCTTATGAAGGAAAAACGGTCAAAGTATTGTGTGAAGGTGCAAGTAAAAAAGATGATCAAGTATTAGCAGGATATACAGAGCGTAACAAACTTGTGAACTTCCATGCACCGCAATCAATGATCGGTAAAATTGTTGATGTGAAGATTGTGGAAGCAAAGCAATACTCATTAAATGGTGAATTTGTTGGTGTGAGCGATGCTTCTTTGGTGAATCAATAATGACCAATAAAGAAGATGTGTTGCGAAAAGCACGTGAATTGCAACAGTCGATTCAAGGTTTGGAAACAATCCAATACTACAAGCAAGTAGAAGCACAAATTCATCAAAATGAGCATATTGCTGAACAAATGAAAATATTGAAACAGCAACAAAAGCAATCTGTAAACTTACAAAACTATGATAAACCTATTGCGTATCAACGATCTGAAGCAACGATTCAAGCCATTCAAACAGAAATTGATGATATGCCAATCGTCTCAGAATTTCGCCAAGCGCAACGAGAAGCGAATGATACGATTCAATTTATTGTTGAGACCTTAGCAGACGGGATTGATATCAATCAACTTGATTCGCAACAAGATGATGTATAGCGCTGTCTGTAAAATTCATGAAAAGGGGATACACGATGAACCATAAAAAGTTGACGTTAACTGCGTTATTAATCGCGCTCAATGTCGTATTAAGTACAATGATAGTCATACCTGTCGGACCTATCAAAGCGGCACCTGTACAACACTTTGTCAATGTGTTGAGCGCTGTATTGTTAGGACCATGGTATGGGTTAGCCCAAGCATTCTTGTCATCATGTATTCGTGTGATGTTTGGAACAGGTACAGCTTTTGCTTTTCCAGGTAGCATGATTGGTGTGCTACTGGCAAGCTTGTTCTATTATGTGAACCGCCACTTGTTCGTTGCGGCAATTGGAGAAGTGATCGGGACGGGTATTATCGGAAGTCTCATTTGTATTCCGCTAGCATGGATTTTACACATGGATGGCTTCCTTATTAAGCCATTGATGGCGGCATTTATCGTTTCTAGCATGATCGGTGCAGCGGTTAGCTACGCCTTACTTATCGTGTTGAAACGACGTGGTCTATTAACGAAGATGGAAAAATATACGAAACACAAGTTAAAATGACGAATAGGCTAGACGAATCGAATGTTGCGTATCGTCTAGCCTTTATACATATTAGAAGTTAAATAGAGAGTTAAAGGATTGTGATATAAATGACAAATGTTACACCGATGATGAAACAGTATCTCTCAATCAAAGCACAACATCAAGATGCATTACTGTTTTTTAGATTAGGTGATTTTTATGAATTGTTTTATGAAGATGCTGTAACAGCAGCACGTGTTCTCGAGATAACATTAACGAAGCGTGATGCGAAAAAGGCAAATCCTATTCCGATGGCAGGAGTGCCGTTTCATTCTGCAGATGGTTATATCGAAACATTGATTCAAAATGGCTATAAGGTTGCAATTTGTGAACAAATGGAAGACCCGAGACAAGTGAAAGGGATGGTAAAACGAGAAGTTGTTCGAATCGTAACGCCGGGTACAGTGATGGAACAAGGTGGCGTAGATGAAACACAGAATAACTATATATTAAGTTTTGTGCATGAAGGCGATTATGCATTGAGTTATTGTGATATCTCAACTGGCGAACTCAAAGTGACACATTTTGAAGATGAGAGTACATTGATCAATGAAGTGACAACTATCAAGCCGAATGAAATTGTTGTGACACAACCGCTTCCAGACCAATTGAAACGCCAATTCAGCATGATTACAGAGACAATCACGGTATGTGAATCAGTATCGGACACGACGTATCAGGTGAATCAGTTGGATCATTCTTTGATGTATAAGGCTGTTCAAATATTATTGGATTATGTCTATGATACGCAAAAACGTGATATGTCTCATATTGAACCGGCAGCTGTTTATCGTGCACTAGACTACATGAAAATGGATTTTTACGCGAAACGTAACCTTGAGTTGACGGAGAGTATTCGTCTCAAGTCGAAAAAGGGAACATTGTTGTGGTTGATGGATAAAACAAAAACGCCGATGGGTGCAAGACGTCTGAAACAGTGGATTGATCGCCCGTTGATTCAGCAATCAGAAATTGAAAAACGTCATGAAGCAGTGACCCAATTTTTAAATTATTTCATTGAACGTTCAACGCTAAGAGATTATTTAACAGAAGTGTATGACATTGAGCGCTTAGTCGGGCGTGTTAGCTTCGGAAATGTCAATGCGAAAGACCTTGTTCAATTGAAACATTCTATCGCTCAAATACCAGCAATTAAAGACTTATTACAGACGATTGATCATGAAGCAATCGCACATTTTAATGCGTTAGAACCGTTGGAAGACTTATTAGCTGTGTTAGAAAAAAGTTTAGTTGATGAACCACCATTATCAGTAAAAGAAGGTGGGCTTTTCAAGACAGGTTACAATGAAGAATTAGATAGTTATTTAGATGCTTCTCGAAATGGAAAACAATGGCTCGCAGAACTGCAAGCACGTGAACGTGAGCGTACAGGCATCAAGTCATTGAAGATTAGTTTCAACAAAGTGTTCGGTTACTATATCGAAATCACTCGTGCAAATCTTACGCAATTTGATCCAGAGGCATATGGATATGAACGTAAACAAACACTTTCTAATGCAGAACGTTTTATTACAGATGAATTAAAAGAGAAAGAAAGTATGATTCTTGGTGCGCAAGACAAAGCAATCGAGTTAGAGTATCGCCTGTTTACTGAACTCCGCCAATATGTGAAACAATTTACTGAGCGTTTGCAACAACAAGCGAAGATCATTTCGGAATTAGATTGTTTACAAAGCTTTGCAGAGATTGCGCAACAATATAACTATGTCCGCCCAACTTTTAGTGATGATCGTACATTATCTTTAGTGGATTCTCGTCACCCAGTGGTAGAACGTGTGATGGATTACAATGACTATGTACCGAATGACTGCCATTTAGATGATGACACATATATTTATCTGATTACTGGACCCAATATGTCAGGTAAGTCCACGTATATGAGACAAGTAGCGATTATTAGTATTATGGCACAGATGGGAGCGTTTGTTCCTTGTAAGTCGGCGCAATTGCCAATTTTCGATCAGATTTTCACACGAATTGGCGCAGCAGACGATCTAGTGTCTGGTAAGAGTACCTTTATGGTTGAGATGTTGGAAGCGCAAAAAGCTTTGCGTTATGCGACGAAAGACAGTTTGATTATTTTTGATGAGATTGGACGTGGCACATCTACTTATGATGGTTTGTCACTCGCACAAGCGATGATTGAATATGTCGCACAAACATCACAGGCAAAAACATTATTCTCGACACACTATCATGAATTGACTACGCTAGAAGAATCATTACCGTGCCTACAAAATGTGCACGTTGCGGCGAACGAATACAAAGGCGAACTCATCTTTTTGCATAAGGTGAAAGAAGGTGCAGTTGCGAACAGTTACGGAATCCAAGTGGCACAGTTAGCAGACTTACCTGAACCTGTGATTGCACGTGCAAAAGTTATTCTTGAAGCGTTTGAATCCAATGAAAAACCAACTACGATTGCTACTTCTAATACAAGTGAAGATTTGAATGAAATTGTGTCGGATACAACGATGTCTCAAACTTCATCAGAAACAAAATTTGAACAACCAACATTTGATTTGTTCAACCCGGCTGAACAAAGTGAAGTTGAACAAGAAATTAAACAATTAAACATGTCTCGAATGACCCCATTAGATGCATTTGATAAACTGCGAGAATTACAAAATCGATTAATTTAGAAGGTGACAGTATGGGAAAAATTAAAGCGTTACAAACGTCACTTGCCAATAAAATTGCAGCAGGTGAGGTGGTTGAACGTCCGAGCTCCGTTGTGAAGGAATTACTTGAGAATAGTATCGATGCAGGGGCTACTGAAATTAATATAGAAGTACAAGAAGCAGGTGTGACAGCTATCCGTGTTGTGGATAATGGGTCAGGGATAGGTCAAGAAGATTTGCCACTTGTATTTCATCGACATGCTACAAGTAAATTATATGAAGATGACGACTTATTCCATATTCGCACACTCGGTTTTCGTGGAGAAGCGTTGGCAAGTATTTCGTCAGTGGCAAAAGTCACATTACAAACATCAACGGATGGCATTGATGGTTACGAAGTGTATGCAGAAGAAGGTGCCATTCTGTCTCAGAAGCCAGCAAAAGCACGTCAAGGAACGGATATTTTAGTCAGTGATTTATTTTATAATACGCCGGCAAGGCTCAAATATATCAAAAGTTTGTATACAGAACTTGGTAAGATTACAGATATTATGAATCGTATGGCGATGAGTCATCCGGATATTCGTATGTCATTAACAAGTGACGGCAAAAAAATACTTCAAACAAACGGTTCAGGCCGTACGAATGAAGTAATGGCTGAGATTTATGGGATGAAAGTCGCACGAGACTTGTTATACATTACGGGTGAAACGAGCGATTACGAAATTGAAGGGTTTATCGCCAAACCAGAACATTCCCGTAGCAATCGTCATTACATTTCTCTGTTTATTAACGGACGTTATATTAAAAACTTTGTCTTAAATAAAGCAGTGGTGGAAGGATACCATACGTTATTAACGATTGGTCGTTATCCGATTGTGTATTTAAATATTAAAATGGATCCGATATTAGTCGATGTCAATGTCCACCCAACAAAACTGGAAGTACGATTATCGAAAGAAGACCAGTTGTATGCTTTAATCGTGGAAAAAATACAAGCAGCCTTTCAAGATAAAGTGTTGATTCCTAAAAATGATTTTGATAAAAACAAACCAAAAAAAGTACTTGAAAAGTTTGAACAACAAAAAATAGCTTTTGAACAACGTCAGCAAATGACTCAAAATTCGCCAGTCACTGATAAAATATACAATCATGACGATATACGAGCTGCTTCAGCCATTGATACAACAGATACGCGTTCTGTACAAGGTGTAGCAGATGAAACGAGTGATAGCGCAGATGTTTCGTCTCAAACATCGCCAGTTGAAGAAGTTGCAAACATGTACAATGCATCGACTGATGAGCAACAACAAAATAGTGAAGACACATATCATGTTGAACAGCCTGATACGTTAGTGGAGACACATAATGTACTAGAAGAACAAAAGAATGACATCCATGTTCAAAATGCACAAGAATCAACACCACGTGTTCCTTATATGGAAGTCGTTGGACAAGTGCACGGAACATACATTGTTGCACAGAATGACACGGGGATGTATTTGATCGACCAACATGCGGCACAAGAACGTATAAAGTATGAGTACTTCCGAGATAAGATTGGTGAAGTGACGAATGAAAATCAAAGTTTACTCATTCCGATGACATTTAACTTTTCAAAAGATGAACAATTGACAATTGAACAATTTCGGGATGAGTTAGAAAAGGTCGGTATTTTCTTAGAACCATTCGGTGGACATGATTATATCATCAATAGTTATCCAGTCTGGTTCCCACCACAAGAAGTGGAAGAGATTATTAAAGATCTCATCGAATATGTTTTGTCGCATAAAACGATGAATATCGCCAAGTTCCGTGAAGAAGCAGCAATTATGATGAGTTGTAAAAAGTCGATTAAAGCAAATCATTATTTAACGAAAGAAGATATGATCTCGTTGATCAATCAATTAAGAGAGATGGAAGATCCGTTTACGTGCCCGCATGGACGTCCCATCATTATTAACTTTACAAACTATGAATTAGAACGTTTATTTAAGCGTGTTCAATAAAATGATTTGAAAGGAATTTGATCGAGTGAAACCACATATCTTACCAGCAATCCGATCTATGAAAGACCTTGAAAAATTAGTAAAAACAGACTATCAAACGTGTGTCTTATTGGATACACATATCGGTCATCTACAAGGCGTGATGCAATTTATGCAACAACACCTATTACAACCATATGTTCATATTGACTTGATTAAAGGGATGAGTCATGACGAATTCGCATGTGAGTATATCATTCAAACGTATCGTCCTAAAGGCATTGTCTCAACGAAGATGAAAGTGATCAAAAAAGCGAAGGCACTTGGTGTTGTAACAATCTTCCGTGTATTTATTATAGATAGTCATGCATTAGAACGTAGTATCGAATTGATACAACGCTTGGAACCTGATTATGTTGAAGTATTGCCGGGAATAGCGGATAAAGTGATTCAACAGATTCAACAAGAAACTGGTGCGCAAGTGATAGCGGGTGGCTTGATTAACACAGAAGATGAAGTGATGCGTGCAGTGAAGCATGGCGCAACGCATGTAACAACAAGTGACCGAAATTTATGGTAACTTAACTTTGGTATTTAACATGTAAAAGCAATAATTAAAATTGCTGACAAAATATGAAAAATATAATTTGACAGCGTTTTCATATGCATGTATTGTAAATAACAAGTTAATATTAGAATAGAGACTAAGAGATTTCTGCGTTCGTATTATATCTATTGGGTGTAGTGCGTCTTGTGGCGATCTCTTTTTTGCTAAAGGAGGAAAAAGAGAAATGAATATTTACTTAGCAGAATTTTTCGGGACAGCGCTCTTACTGTTAATGGGTGGCGGTGTTGTTGCTAACGTTGTATTAAGAAAGTCAAAAGGTGAGGCGGCAGACTGGATTGTTATTGCTGTCGGATGGGGGCTTGCTGTAACGCTCGGTGTGTATGCAGTTGGACAATTCTCAGGTGCGCACTTGAATCCAGCAGTAACAATCGCATTTGCAATGACAGGTGATTTTCCTTGGTCGCAAGTACCGGGATATATCATTGCACAATTGCTAGGTGGTATCGTTGGTGCAGTACTTACTTGGTTGACGTATTTACCACATTGGCGTGCAACAGATGATCAAGGTGCAAAGCTAGGTGTATTTTCAACAGCGCCTGGTATCCGTAACTATATGGCGAACTTTTTAGCCGAGATTATTGGAACAGCTGTTCTAATTGCTGGTTTATTATTCATTGGGGCGAATAAATTCACTGATGGCTTGAACCCACTCATTGTTGGGGCATTAATCGTTGCAATTGGTGTCAGCTTAGGTGGACCAACTGGTTATGCTATTAACCCAGCTCGTGACTTAGGACCTCGTATTGCGCATGCTATTTTACCAATTCATAATAAAGGTAACAGCGACTGGTCATATGCCATCGTACCAATTCTTGGGCCAATCGCAGGTGGTATGCTTGGTGCAGCGATTTACCTACTTGTATTTGAAAATGTATTCAATGCGTGGTCAGTCATCTCTATCGTATTAGTGGCATGTACATTAGTTCTCGGCCAAGTGATGAATAAAAAGTCGTCACGCAATGACATCGGTAAAATTTAACATTACAATAATAGATAAAGACGAATGTGTCAGGGAGGCATCTTAATTATGGGAAAATATATTTTAGCAATCGACCAAGGTACTACGAGTTCAAGAGCGATTTTATTTGATGAAAATGGAGAAATTTGCGGTATTTCACAACGAGAATTTAAACAACACTTTCCAAAATCTGGATGGGTAGAACATGATGCAAATGAAATTTGGACATCAGTCATTTCAGTTATGGCATCTGTTCTAAATGAAAATGATATTACAGCATCAGAAGTAGCAGGAATTGGAATTACAAACCAACGCGAAACAACAGTTGTATGGGATAAAAAGACAGGGCGTCCAGTTTATCACGCAATTGTATGGCAATCACGTCAAACACAACATATTTGTGATCAATTGAAAAAAGACGGTCACGAACCATTATTCCGCAAAAAAACAGGTTTATTGTTAGATCCATACTTTTCAGGGACTAAAGTGAAATGGATTCTTGACAATGTAGATGGCGCACGTGAAAAAGCTGAAAACGGTGATTTACTATTCGGTACGATTGACTCATGGCTTGTATGGAAACTTTCAGGCGGTAAAGTACATGTGACTGATTACTCTAATGCAAGTCGTACATTAATGTACAATATTCATGATCTTGAATGGGATGACGAGTTGCTTGAGTTATTAGACGTACCAAAACAAATGTTACCGGAAGTGCGTCCTTCAAGTGAAATATACTGTGAAACAAAAGACTATCACTTCTTTGGACAAAATGTACCAATTGCAGGTATTGCAGGTGACCAACAAGCTGCACTGTTCGGTCAAGCATGTTTTGAACGTGGTGACGTGAAGAATACGTACGGTACAGGTGGCTTCATGTTAATGAATACAGGTGAAAAAGCGGTACTATCAGATCACGGTTTATTAACAACAATTGCATACGGTATCGATGGCAAAGTGAATTATGCATTGGAAGGGTCTATATTTGTATCAGGATCTGCCATTCAATGGTTACGTGATGGATTGCGTATGATTCAATCTGCACCACAATCAGAAGACTATGCCAAACGTGTAGATGATACTGAAGGTGTATATGTTGTCCCAGCATTTGTAGGTCTTGGAACACCTTATTGGGATTCAGAAGCACGTGGTGCAATTTTTGGATTAACACGTGGTACGAAGAAAGAACACTTCATCCGTGCAACATTAGAATCATTATGTTACCAAACACGTGACGTTATCGAAGCGATGGCGCAAGATTCAGGCATCGACGTGAACAGTCTTCGTGTCGATGGCGGTGCCGTTCAAAATAACTTCTTAATGCAATTCCAATCAGATTTGTTGAACATTGATGTAGAACGCCCAGAAGTAGCAGAAACAACAGCATTAGGGGCGGCATATTTAGCAGGTATTGCGACAGGATTCTGGAAAGATCAATCACATGTCAGCAATCATTGGAAGTTGGAAAAAGCGTTTGAACCTGAAATGTCAGAAGAAAAACGTGAACAATTATATAAAGGTTGGAAAAAAGCAGTAGAAGCAACACAAGTATTCAAGTTAGACGATGCAGAGTAATTCTGTTATACTGAAGCTAAGTTAATAGAAGCACTCGAGATTTGGAGAGATTTTTCGTACAACTTTAAATAAGTCGTAGGAGGGGTCTCTCTTTTTTTAGTAAAAATAATAGGAGGTAGTTATAGATGAGTTTATCAACAGTAAAACGTCAATCAGTAAAAGAAAACATGAAACAAGATATGTACGATGTTGTTGTAGTCGGTGGAGGTATTACAGGGGCAGGTATCGCACTTGACGCATCAGCACGTGGCATGAAAGTCGCACTTGTTGAAATGCAAGACTTCGCACAAGGAACAAGCTCTCGTTCAACAAAACTTGTGCACGGTGGTTTACGTTACTTGAAACAACTACAAGTGGGTGTTGTCGCAGAAACAGGTAAAGAACGTGCGATTGTGTATGAAAACGGTCCACATGTAACAACACCAGAATGGATGTTGTTACCAATGCATAAAGGTGGTACTTTCGGTAAATTCTCAACATCTATCGGATTAGGGATGTATGACCGCCTTGCAGGTGTAAAAAAATCAGAACGTAAAAAAATGTTAAGCAAACAACAAACAATGGACAAAGAACCATTAGTGAAGCAAGAAGGTTTAAAAGGTGGCGGTTACTACGTAGAATACCGCACAGATGATGCACGCTTAACAATTGAAGTAATGAAAAAAGCCGCTGAACAAGGTGCAGACATTATTAACTATGCGAAGGTAACCAATTTCTTATATAATGATAAATCAAAAGTATCTGGCGTTGCAGTCACAGACTTGTTAGAAAATGAAACATTTGAAATCCATGCGAAAAAGGTCGTTAATGCGACAGGTCCATGGGTAGATGAAGTGCGTCGTGCAGATTACTCTAAAAACAACAAACAATTACGCCTAACAAAAGGGGTTCATGTTGTTATTGATCAATCAAAATTCCCATTACAACAAGCAGTTTACTTCGATACAGAAAATGACGGTCGTATGATCTTCGCAATTCCACGTGATGGCAAAGCATACGTTGGGACAACAGACACATTTTATGACAATGACAAAGCGAATCCACAAGTAAACCAAGAAGATCGTGACTATCTCATTGATGCCATTAACTACATGTTCCCAACAGTGAACGTGACAGATAGCGATATTGAATCAACTTGGGCAGGTATTCGTCCACTGATTCTGGAAGAAGGCAAAGATCCATCTGAAATTTCACGTAAAGATGAAGTTTGGGAAGGAAAATCAGGTCTTTTAACAATTGCAGGAGGTAAATTGACGGGTTATCGTCATATGGCTGCTGATATCATGGATCTTGTTGAAAAACGATTGAAACAAGAATACGGAGATAAATTCAAAGATGTGAATACAAAACACATTACCATTTCTGGTGGTGATGTAGGTGGTAGTGCAAACTTCGAAAACTTCGTTCAAGAAAAAGTTGAAGCAGCACGTAAGTTCAATTTAGATCCAGAAGACGCTGAATTTTTTGCACGTCGTTACGGTTCTAACGCAGATTTACTCTTTGAAATTGCACATATGGCACAACATCAAAATACAGGTTTGCCGCTAGCGCTTTATGTTGAACTTGTTTATGGCGTGCAACACGAATTAGTCGTTAAACCAACAGACTTCTTCGTTCGTCGTACAGGTGATATTTACTTCAACATCGATGCTGTGATGCGCTATAAAGATATCGTGGCAGATGTTCTAGCTGACTTAGTCGGTTATGATGAAGCAACGAAAGTTCGCTACAAAGCAGAACTTGAAAAAGCAATCGATGAAGCACGTTTCGGACAACACCAACCTGCAGAAGCATAGAATCGATATTGAAACCATTCGTTTAGTCATTTCTAGACGGATGGTTTTTTAAATTTGGGGCTGTTTAGAAAGTTCATCAGACTCCCGTCAAACCTTGCAATATGGTAAAGTAGAAGTAACAACATAAGTGAAAGGAGTGCGGAAAATGGTGAAGCATGAATCAATGAAAATGACGATGTCAGATGGAGTGATGATAGAAACAAAACTCGATTGCACTAGCCGAGATGCAGTTGGCATTGTCCACATCTTTCATGGTATGGCAGAACATATGGATCGATACAAAGCACTCGTTGAAAAGTTTAATGACCGTGGTTACCATGTGATTCGACATAATCATCGTGGCCATGGTAAAGACATCGAAGGCATTCGTGGACATTTTGATTCAATGGAACAAGTCGTGAAAGATGCTTATGAAGTACAAACCACGTTACGTGGAGACTTCGACACACAACTTCCATGCATTGTTTTAGGCCATTCAATGGGTTCCATCATTGCCCGTCAATATGCACAAACCTATTCTGATACTTTTCAAGGTCTTATTCTCAGTGGAACAGGTTATTACACGAAATGGCAAGGATATCCTGCAGTCGGTCTATTAAAGCTTGTGACACTTGTACTTGGTGGCAAAAGACGAATGAATTGGGTCAATCATCTTGTTACAGGTCGTTTTAACAACCAGTTCAAACCACCACGAACACCGAGTGATTGGTTGAGCACAGATACACATGAAGTTGACAAGTTCATCGCAGACACTTATTCAGGATTTAATGTGTCGAATCAACTTGTATACAGTGTTACGAAAGCGATGATGAAGACTGGGGAACTAAAACATATTCAACAGATGGATCAACATATGCCCGTCTTGTTGGTTTCAGGCAAGGATGATCCATTTGGTGAGAATGGCAAAGGTATTCGCCGACTTGCCAACTAATTTAAAAAGGGTGGTATCCAGCACATCACAGTTCAGTTGTACCCGCATAAGCGTCACGAAGTCTTATTCGATCAAGATTATGAAACGGTATGGAAACATATGCTCGAGTGGATGAGCCGTCAAATTATACAAAAATCAAGAAGTGAGTGAAATGAATGAGTGAAGCAAAACCTTTCGTCGTTGTGATTGTCGGACCAACGGCTAGTGGTAAAACAGCATTGAGTGTCGAACTAGCGAAAGCAATAAGTGGTGAAGTGATTAGTGGAGATTCGATGCAAGTATATAAAGGTATGGATATTGGAACAGCAAAAATTACAAAAGAAGAAATGGCAGGTATTCCACATCATTTGATTGATATTTTAGAACCGAATGAGAATTTCTCTGCCTTTGACTTTCAAAAACGTGTGAAGCCATTAATTGAAGCTATTACAGCTCGAGGAAAAGTACCAATCATTGCAGGCGGCACAGGTTTGTATATACAATCTGTTTTATACGACTATCAGTTTGATGATGAAGAAGTGACACCTGAACAAGCAGAAGTCGTAGCTGAGAAAATGGCGGCGTTATCATCGTATTCAAATGAAGAACTGCATGATTATTTAGGGACTTTTGATCCAGAATCTAAGGAAGCGATTCACCCAAATAACCGTCAAAGGGTGGAAAGAGCCATTGCATATTATTATAAAACAAAAAAACTTATGAGTAATCGCAAGAAAAGTACCCAGTTAACAGAAAATTATGATACATTAATAGCAGGGATAGAAATGTCGCGCGAAACATTATATCAAAGAATAAATAAACGCGTCGATATCATGTTGTCTCAAGGTTTATTGGATGAAGTGCAAGAACTGATTGATCAAGGGTATATTTCGTGTCAAAGTATGCAAGCGATAGGATATAAAGAAATGATTCCTGTAATAACAGAAGATATGGATGTTCATACTGCTAGTGAACAGCTGAAGCAACATTCACGCAACTATGCAAAAAGGCAGATGACCTGGTTCAAAAACAAATTAGATGTTCATTGGTTAGATAGAGAGAAGATGTCACTTACTTCAATGTTATCTGAGCTCACAACCCAAATAAACAAAAGGAGATTTTAAAATGGTTGAGAAAAGAAACATTCAAGATGAGTACCTTGAAACTTTCAAGAATGAGGAGAAGGAGCTGACAGTCTTTTTGACGAATGGGTTCCAATTACGTGGCACATTATATGACTACGATAAGTATGTCATTGACTTTTACTCACAAGACCGACACCATATCATCTATAAACATGCGATTAGTACGTTTGTAGAAGGGGCATAAACACCTGATGAGCAGGAATTACAGCATAAATAGCGACATTTGGAAAAATACCGTTGACAATGTCGCTGAATACACATCACACATCTTCAAATGATTATTTGAAGTGAGAATGAAGAATGTCATATTAAAGAGCATCACGCCAATGCGTGGTGCTTTTTTGAGTCATCAACATAAAAGCAAGCATCCTAACAGAATACACGCTCTGTTGGAATGCTTGCTTATCACGTTCATTATAATAATTTTTCAATATCTCTTTTTAATTTTTCAGGCGTCTTTTGTGGAGAATAGCGATGTATCACTTCACCATGACGATTGATTAAGAACTTTGTGAAATTCCATTTAATATTTTCTCCCAATACACCCGATTGTTGTTCTTTCAAATGTTTGAATAATGGGTGTGCGTTATCTCCATTTACATCAATTTTTTCATGCATTGGGAACGTGACACCATAGTTCAACTTACAGTTCGTTTCAGCTTCTTGTCCTGTACCTGGTTCTTGCTTACCGAATTGGTTACAAGGAAAACCGAGTACTGTAAATCCTTGATCTTTGTAAGTTTGGTATAATTCTTCCAAACCACCAAATTGTGATGTGAAGCCACATTCACTTGCTGTATTGACGATGAGTAAAACTTCACCCTTATATTTTTCAAGTGGATAAGTTGTACCATCTGTTTTAGTTACTTCGATATCGTATAAACTCATAACGACCACTCCTTTATAAATAATATAGCACATTCCGAGTGCATAGTCTTAATAGGCACTCTGTGATACAATAATGTGTATTATGTCTAAAGAATATATGGTGATAAGCATGCAAAAACAAAAACCAATCTCGACAAAAAAGGTACGTGAAAAAGCAGTATTGATTGGGGTGGATCTCTATCAATCGGAATATGATTTTGACAGTACAATGCAAGAGTTAGAGGCATTGGCGAATACATGTGAACTTGATGTTAAAGGCGACTTTTCACAACGTAAAAACTTTGTAGATCAACGCTATTATGTTGGAAAAGGAAAACTACAAGAAATAGAGGATTTTATTGAATTTCATGAAATAGACGTGTTAGTCGCCAATGATGAACTTACCACAGCACAATCGAAAAATTTAAATCAACGATTAGGTATTAAGATTATTGACCGGACACAGTTGATACTAGAAATATTCGCCTTGAGAGCGAAGAGTCGAGAAGGGCAGCTACAAGTTGAATATGCCCAACTGGATTATTTACTACCACGTTTAATGGGTCATGGTAAGAGCTTGTCACGTCTCGGTGGAGGCATTGGAACAAGAGGTCCTGGTGAGACCAAGTTAGAAACAGATCGACGACATATTCGAACACGTATGACGGAAATCAGGCGAAAGTTGGAAGAAGTTTCAGCACATCGAGAACGATATCGTCAAAAGCGTGACCAACAAGACATCTTCCAAATCGCACTCGTAGGCTATACGAATGCTGGGAAATCGTCTTGGTTTAATACATTGACAGAGGCTGGTACATACGAAAAAGATCAGCTATTTGCGACTTTGGATCCGAAAACACGTCAATTGAAGTTGAATGAAGGATTTGAAGTGGTGATCTCAGATACAGTTGGATTTATTCAAAAATTGCCAACAACACTGATTGAAGCATTCAAATCAACGTTAGAAGAAGCGAAACGTGCTGATATGTTATTACATGTCGTCGATGCAAGTCATCCAGATTACAAATCACAATATGATACCGTAAATGACTTGATTAAGACATTAGATATGGATAACATTCCACAAATCGTCTTGTTTAATAAGCGAGATCTACACAGTGGGCCACGTCCAGTGACAAACAAACCAATGGTATTCGTATCTTCTAAAAATGAAGATGATATTGAAAAAGTAAAATCCATATTGATTTCTCAAATGAAAGAACAGATGACGTATTATCAAATTGAAGTACCGAGTCATGAAGCGAAACAATTGTATGACTTGAAGCAACACACACTTGTCACTTACCTTGAGTTTGATGAAATGACAAACAAATATAAAGTTGAAGGATATAAAAAATATAGAAAGTAGCGAGAACATGAAAGACTTATCACAATTGATTACAGAAGTAGAAGAAACACTCACACCTTATTTTAAAGAAATAGAGAAGCGTGCTTATGAAAATCAAGCAAAAGTGCTCGATGCTTTTCATAAAATAAAAATTACAGAAACAGATTTACTAGGTTCAACGGGATATGGTTATGACGATTTTGGTCGAGATCATTTAGAAGCGGTATATGCTGAAACATTTAAAGCAGAAGATGCATTGGTACGGCCACAAATTATCTCAGGTACACATGCAATTACAGTCGCATTGCAAAGTTTGTTGAAGCCTGGAGATGCACTGATGTATATCACAGGAAGTCCGTATGATACGTTACTTGAAGTAATCGGAGTCAATGGTTCTGGGATTGAAAGCCTAAAGGAATATGGTATTGACTATCAAGAAGTACCGTTAAATCAAGGAGCAATTGATGTTAAAGCCGTATTAGAAGCTGTGACGCCTAAAACAAAAGTCATTGCGATACAACGTTCAAAAGGTTATGATCAACGACCATCTATTACAGTTGATGAAATTGAGTCTGCCATTTCACAAATCAAAGCAGTTTATCCAGAATTGATTGTGTTTGTAGATAATTGCTATGGTGAGTTTGTGGAGAAACGTGAACCAATTGAAGTAGGGGCCGATTTAATTGCAGGATCACTGATTAAAAACCCAGGTGGTGGACTTGCGAAAATCGGTGGGTATATTGCAGGTCGTAAAAATCTTGTAGAACGTTGTGGTTATCGTTTGACTGCACCGGGAATTGGTAAGGAAGCAGGCGCTTCATTGAATGCATTGCACGAAATGTATCAAGGTTTCTTTATGAGTCCACATGTGGTAAGTCAAAGTTTAAAAGGGGCTTTATTTACAAGTCTGTTGTTAGAACGTTGTAATATGCAGACAACACCAAGTTACGATGCACCAAGAACGGATTTAATTCAAACTGTTTCATTTAATAGTGCAGAACAGATGATTCAATTCTGCCAGAGCATTCAAGCTGCTTCACCTGTCAATGCACATTTCAGCCCTGAACCAAGCTATATGCCAGGGTATGAGGATGATGTCATTATGGCAGCAGGGACATTTATACAAGGTGCGTCGATTGAATTAACTGCAGATGGTCCGATTCGTGAACCATATGAGGTATATGTTCAAGGCGGCTTAACATACGAACATGTTAAAATTGCCGTAACACGTGCGGTTGAAAAAATGTTAAATGAAGGACTTATTTCAATTTAACATTTTGCCCCCCATCTTTTGAAAGGTGGGGGTTTTTGTATGTGTGAAAAGTCGATGAGACCAATATTTTGAAAACGTTTAATATTAAAAGTTGAATTTCATGTAAGGTTTTCTTACATATTTTTGAAATGCAGAAAAATTTGTGCTAATGTTAAGACAGTTCAAAAGTTCAAGGAGATGGCATAGATGAGCAATGATACAATTCGACGTAATATGCCAGTATTTCCGATGCGTGTTGTTAGTCAGTTAACGGAGCTCACACCGAGACAAATTCGTTACTATGAAACACATGAACTGATCCATCCCTTTCGCACAGATGGAAGCAAACGACTTTTTTCATTAAATGATGTAGAAATTCTACTATCTATTAAACATCTATTGGAAAAAGGTTTTAATATGAAAGGGATTAAGCAAATTATGTTAGCAGAAGAAAGCAATGCACTAAATGATGAAGAAGAGCGTCTAAGAAAGCAAATGATCGTGGATACGACACAAAAACCGCAGCACGAATCTATTCCACTAAATCGTGGTGACTTATCGCGCTTTTTTAAATAATTTTACTGGGGGACAAAACGCAATGACAAAGCAAAAGTTTACGAAGGATGACATTAGAAGGTTCGCAAAAGAAGAAGATGTACGTTATTTACGATTACAATTTACAGACATTCTTGGAACAATCAAAAATGTTGAAGTGCCTGTGAGACAATTGGAGAAAGTATTAGACAATGAAATGATGTTTGATGGTTCTTCTATTGAAGGGTTTGTCCGTATTGAAGAGTCTGACATGTATTTATACCCTGATTTAGACACTTGGGTTATTTTCCCATGGACAGCAGGTAAGGGGAAAGTTGCTCGTTTAATTTGTGATGTTTACACAACAGAACACAAACCATTTTCAGGCGACCCTCGTAGCAACTTGAAACGCGTCTTAAAAGAAATGGAAGAACTTGGCTTTACTGACTTTAATCTAGGACCTGAGCCAGAATTCTTCTTATTCAAACTTGATGAAAAAGGCGAACCAACAATGGAATTGAACGATCATGGTGGTTATTTCGACTTAGCACCAACAGATTTAGGTGAAAACTGCCGTCGTGACATCGTACTTGAACTTGAAGATATGGGCTTTGATGTTGAAGCTTCTCACCATGAAGTTGCGCCAGGTCAACATGAAATTGACTTCAAATATGCAGATGCGATCACAGCTTGTGACAACATTCAAACATTCAAACTTGTCGTAAAAACAATTGCACGTAAACATAACCTACACGCAACATTCATGCCAAAACCATTATTCGGTGTGAACGGAAGCGGTATGCACTTCAACGTATCATTATTCAAAGGGAAAGAAAATGCTTTCTATGATGAAAATGGTGAAATGCAATTAACGAAAGATGCTTACCACTTTATTGCAGGTTGTATGAAAAATGCACGTGGTTACACAGCAGTATGTAACCCACTTGTTAACTCATACAAACGTTTAGTTCCAGGTTACGAAGCACCAAGTTACATCGCTTGGAGCGGTAAAAACCGTTCACCATTAGTACGTGTCCCAACATCACGTGGCTTGTCAACACGTGTGGAAATTCGTTCAGTCGACCCAGCAGCAAACCCATACATGGCACTTGCAGCTATCTTACAAGCTGGTTTAGATGGTATTAAGAACAAATTAGAAGTGCCAAAACCAGTAAATCAAAACATCTACGAAATGAACCGTGAAGAGCGTGAAGCGATAGGTATTGAAGATCTACCATCAACACTTTACACAGCATTAAAAGCAATGCGTGAAAATGAAGTGATAAAAGATGCATTAGGTGAGCATATCTATAACCAATTCATCAACTCAAAATCAATTGAGTGGGATTACTACCGCACGCAAGTATCTAAATGGGAAATTGAGCAATACATGAAGCAATATTAATCGTTAGAACCCTTGAGACTATAAGTCTTGAGGGTTTTTTAGTTCAATACTTTTTGCACCCATCATCTATAAATATACTCTTTTGGGTGCGAAGTGGGTGCAAAACAATAAAAAAATTTTTGTTTTATTGATAAATTCTTCAAAATCATCTTTGGCTTTTTGATTCATTTGTTTAGTAACGTGACTATATACTTGCTCTGTTACAGCCATCGTTTTATGACCTAGTCTTTCTTGTATAACTTTCATTGGTACATCACTTACTAAAAGCAATGTAGCATGCGTATGTCTAAGTTTATGAATACTCAATGCGTTATCTTTTCCCAGAAGTTTTTCTGTTATTTGCTTCATAGTATTGTGGGTGGTACTTCGAGGAAGCGGGTCGTCGAATGCATTGTAGAAAGTACAGTCGTTATCAGAGTTATACATATCTTCGTTAACAATACGGTTAGCATTTTGTAGATATTTAAGTTTAGTCAATTCTTTTGCAAGGTCATAAGTAATGTAGATAGTTCTGTTTTCTTTATTTTTGATAGGGTTCCATTGGTCTTTCTTTTGATCATATGATTTCGTGATTGATAATGTTTTCTCTTTATTATTGTAATCAGACCACAATAACGCATTAGCCTCACCGACACGAATGCCAGTTTCAATCATCCTTCTGAACATATAATATTGGTGTATATTTCGTTTCTTTACCAAATCTAAAAACGGTTTGATTTTATCTTTTGGAAGATATTGAGCTTTTTGCGGTTCTTTTAAGTTTTTATATTGTAATTCCACGCCATCGTACGGATTAAAATAAATAAGTCTGTCATATACAGCACGTTGCAAAGCTCGTTTCAAAAACGAATGTGATTTTTTGATTGTAGACTTACTGTATCCTTTATCAATTAAGTTGTTAATGACTTCTTGATGTTTTGAGTGGGTGATTGATTTTAATGAAATGTTTCCATTCTTTTTAATAAACGCATTTTCGAGAAATTTTCAATTTCAATTGTATTTTGACTTAATTTATCATTTCGCCAAGTTTCTACGTAATAATTTAACCAATCATTTAGCAAGTAATCTTTAGTTTCTTGCATATCTTTATTCATAAAGTTTTCAACTTCAATGGCAGCACGCTTTGCTTCTGCTTTTGTGTTAAAACCACTTTTAGTAATGTACTTTTTATTCTTTTTTCATCTACATAATGAACTTTAAATCGCCATTTTTTACCTCGCTTTTCAAATGAAGCCATTTTTACCACCCTTTTAAGAACGTATGTTCGGTTTATTCATAAAAATATATAGGGTAGGCGTGCTACCCAGTATATTAGTCTAATTTTGATAACTCTATTTGTATTTCTTCTTCGCTTATTAATCTAGTATCTATCGATGACTGGTATCTTTGAGCTAGTTGTCTTTGTCGTGATATATAGTAAATAGTTGTTTAGATAATGAAATCACATAATTATAGTAATTCAGATTTGTAATAAAGAGTGCATTTAGGATAATCAATTTTTTCTTCTTCTGGAGTAATAAAATAGAACCACAAGTATTTCATAATATTATATTTCATTGCAATCTTATTAGAATAACTAACAGTTTCATTTTCTTTTACATAATTGTAAAATTCAATTTCTTTTTCGGTGGCATCTGTACAGGTTAACACAGAAGATTTTAGGGCTATTCTATTTGAATTATTAGAAAAAGAATAATGACCAGTTCTAGTTTTCTTTTTCTATTTACTCCGATGTAAATTGAAAGTAGTAAAGACTTACCATATATAGCGTCAACATGTTCTTTTGTGGATATTTCTTCAACTAAAAACATGTTGATGAGTAGTGATTTTTAATCATTTATTTCTCCTTTCAATAAAGATATTAGTCCCTGCTCATTAATGATTTGAATGTCTACACCTTGATTTTTATATGCTCTTGCTTTTCTTTGTTTTGATACAAGCCCGTTTTCATCAACATATTTTTCGTTTTGAATACCTTCCACTAAAATATTTGTTTTAGCGGAAACATTACTTCTAACCTTTGCACCATTTTTTCGCGATTGAATCATTAATTTCTCTTTTGAATTTTCAAATTCACCTGTAAAAACTATATTTTTATTCATAAGATTTAAATTATTGTATTCTATCTTAAGTTTATTAATATCAGTAATTTTTACAGAACTTTTAGTAAATGCAGTTTTTAATAGTATATTGAACATTTGCAAGTTTACTAAATCTTATATATTGTGTTTTCATACTTTGTATAAGTTCTAAAAAACTAGAGAAACCTTCATTTTTCATTAATGAAATTAGCAATTTTGAAAGAGCTTCAACATCATATTTAGCTGAATGTAATCCAGACTTTTCTATATTGTATATATCACACAAACTATTCATACTTACGGAAATATTTTGATGGAAATATTTGAAAATATTAACACTATCTATATATAAGAAATTTTTCGGTGTTAGATTATATGTGTTGGCAGTATGATTTAATACAGAAATATCAAAATTAGCATTATGAGCAACTACAAAGAAGCTTTCATTTAATAATTTCTCTATTTTATCAAAAATACTATCAAAACTGGGAGCTGTTAAAATCACTTCTTTGGGAATTTGGTGTATATTTGCGTTTTCTTGACTATAAAAATTATTTGGCGGATTAATATATGAATTATAAATATATTCAACAGATAAATCTTTAATAAGAGAAATTGCAACTTGACATGGACTATTAGTATGTTCATTCATAGTTTCAAAATCTATTACTGCAATATCATATTTTTTCATTTTATACATCTCCTATAAAATCACTTTGCCTACAAGGTTCATATCTTCATTTTGGTAGAAGTGGAGATTTTTATATTCTATATTTAGTGAAATTAAAGTCAATCTATCATCTTCCACACGAACCTTTTTGATGTATGATTCTCCATTTATAATGAATACACCAACTTGACCGTTTTTAATATCGTGTGTTTTCTCAACAAAGATAATTTCTCCATTTTGAAACATTGGTGCCATAGAATCACCATTGACTTGTAAAGCTATATCATGTGGTGGTATGTATCCTTTCACTTTTACAGTGAATTGAGGTTTATCAAAAAGTTGTTTTCCTGTGCCGGCAGAGACATAGCCATAAACAGGTGTTTCTTGAATAAGATTTCCTTTGTAGTTATCTATGTCGATTACGTCAGTTTTACTGTTGTTCTGCATGTCTAATTGATCTTTTGCGAATCTAAGGACGTTTTGTTGACGATAGTACGTTAGTTGATCATACACGCTTGTGATATCATTGGTAACTTTATAAGTTGTATCTATATCACTTTTTAATATTTCAAAAACATCGGCAATTTTTGAATGACATCATTTGAAGGGTTAGACCCCAAATTAAAATAATCGCTTAAAGTTGAAGGTTGTATTTCTATTTTTCAGCTAATTCTTTTTGATTCATTCCAGAATTTTTAAATATTTTTATATTGTTAGCAATTATTTTATTTCGTTCTTTATCCAAAAATAACACCTTTCCTAACTCATATTATACGAAAATATTCGATTGGAGTAAATGAGGTTACGAAAAAATCGTATTATACAAATAGTAACAAAAGACGGTGTTGACTTAAAAACGTTAAAAGAATTAAGAGTTGATTACAAATTAACTGAAGAAAATCAAGAAGAACTATTTGTATTTTAACTTAGAACAATTCAAAACATGGGAGAGGATTCCACAAACATCAAAGATAGTTTACTGTCTAAATATATGGTTTATTTCAATGTTAAATATTATGATAATTTTTTGACGTAATCAATACGAATATTTCTTATTTACGAATGATAAAAAGAAGTCAATAATTTTGGCATTTAAAAAAGGCGATGTAAGCAATGCAAGAATTAGAATTATTCAATTTTGAAGACTTAAAATTGAAGTCAGTAACTATCATTGATGAACCTTTATTTTGTAGTGGTAATTTTAGATTATGTGAGAGCTGACAAAACTATTAGTAATCATGTTAATCAAGGGGATAAGCTGACGACACACCAATTCAGTGCATTAGGTCAAAATAGGAATATGACTATCATCAATGAATTAGGATGACAGGTGTTTCCTTTTTTCAATCTGATACACTTGAAGGAATGAATTATTTAATAAATGATCAACAAATGTTAACAGAATCTCTTATTGAAATACTTGAATGGGAGGCACCTATTAACTTTTCGAAAGAGGATATTCAGAAGAGTTTGAAACAGTTTTTAATTCAATATCATGAAAAATTTGAATTAAATCCGACTATATCTAATTATGCAATGAAAGATATCATGCTTTTTAGCCCATGTGATATTTGCATAGGTCTCAGCTTTTTATATTATTGTAAGCAACCTTTTAGGTTGGATTTAGATTTTGAACAAATTCCTATCTCATTAGCATCATATATTCAAGATATTTATAATATTAAAGATAATTGATATTGTAAATATCATATAACTAGGAATTGAGATAGAAAAATAATACTGATAGCTACATCATGTTAATAGATACATCGAAAATTACTATGGTAATATATTGAATGGGCAAGTTGGATAGATGGTGGCTAATCTCTTGAAAAAGGGGTGATGCCTATGGTTATAGATGTTACTCCTAGGAAGGAATAGCGTGACAGATTATGAAATGCTGATGATTGTACTAACAATTATTAGCTTAGTCAGGATGAATCAAAACAACCATAAAAAATAACCATCTAATCAATACTTTGGCGAGTAATTAGATGGTTTTAACTCTAAAAAACGTCACCGTCTTTTTAACAGGCTCAGTGGGGCATGTAGACGCATGCCCCTTTTATAATGTTAATTTAACATATGAGATTGGTATAATCAACTTTAACAACCTAAAAAACCAACCGCTCAAAATTGAGCGAGTTGGTTTTCTCCAATTAAATGTTGAAGTCCTTTAAAAAATCATCTGTTGCAACTTTTGGTTCAAAGTTTTCTGGGATTTGTTCAGTACGTACAACGAGAACGTCACAAGTTGCATGGCGAACAATTGCTTCTGATACAGAGCCTACGATGAAGCGTTCCACAGCATTTAGACCAGATGTACCACACATGATAAGGTCGACATCAAGTTGTTCTTCGCTTGCCATTTTAGGGATTAAAGACTTAGGTGAGCCGAACTCTAAGCGAGTTTCAACATCAACGACACCTTCGTCGATTGCTACTTTTTTGTATCCGTCTAATAATTTCTCAGCGAATGTTCTTGATTTTTCTGTGAAGTGAGAATCATATACTTCAAAAGATGTGTAAGTTCTTGAATCGATGACATTGATGATAGTCAGTTTGGCGTTGTTACGTTTTGCAACTGCAACGGCTTTGTTGAATGCCCACTCTGCTTCATGAGAACCATCGACTGCGATTAAAATGTTTTTATACATTAGCATAGCAAAAACCCCTTTCCTTTTTCACCATTATTATATCATAAATTCATGGAAAATGGGATCATTATGATTGCGCTTACAACGAAGTATGGAGTATTATTGAGTTGGAGGTGTAGGAGTATGAAAATTGGAATTCCTAAGGAGATAAAGAATAATGAAAACCGTGTGAGTTTATCACCGAGTGGGGTACACGCCCTAGTTGAAGCAGGTCACACAGTTCTTGTGGAAAAGAGCGCTGGTGAGGGGTCTTACTTTGAAGATAAACATTACATCGAAGTAGGTGCGCAAATTGTGGACACTGCTGCAGAAGCATGGGACGTAGATATGGTAGTTAAAGTTAAAGAACCTTTAGAAGAAGAGTACGGTTTCTTTAGAGAAGGTCTTGTGTTATTCACATATTTACATCTAGCAAATGAACCGGAATTGACTGAAGCGTTAGTTGAGAAAAAAGTGATCTCAATTGCGTATGAAACAGTTCAATTACCAGATCGTTCATTACCATTATTAACACCGATGAGTGAAGTGGCAGGGCGTATGTCTGCACAAATCGGTGCGCAATTCTTACAAAGATTAAACGGTGGTATGGGAATCTTATTAGCTGGTATTCCAGGCGTTCCAAAAGGAAAAGTAACAATTATCGGTGGCGGTCAAGCAGGCACGAATGCGGCGAAGATTGCTCTCGGTCTTGGGGCAGATGTTACAATTCTTGATGTTAATGCAAAACGCCTACAAGAGTTAGAAGATTTATTCGATGGACGCGTACATACAATTATGTCAAATCCATTAAACATTGAAGAAAATGTGAAGCAAAGTGATCTTGTAATCGGTGCCGTATTAATTCCAGGTGCTAAAGCGCCAACACTTGTTTCTGAAGATATGATTAAACAGATGAGACCAGGTTCAGTAATTGTTGATATCGCAATTGACCAAGGTGGTATTTTCGAAACAACAGATAAAATCACAACTCATGATGACCCAACTTATATTAAACACGGTGTGGTTCACTATGCAGTTGCGAACATGCCAGGTGCGGTGCCACGTACTTCTACAATCGGCTTGAACAATGCGACATTACCATACGCATTGCAACTTGCTAATAAAGGTTACAAGCAAGCATTACTTGATAATGAACCATTATCACATGGCTTGAACACATTTAACGGCTTAGTAACAAACAAAGCAGTTGCTGAAGCATTCAATCGTGAATACACGCCAGTGACTGACGTTTTATCATAATAACAATAAAAGTCCTACAACTTGAAATAGTTGCGGGACTTTTTTGTATAACCAATATTGGAACCTAATAAACTCATATGTTGGGAGTGTCCCCGCTTCATATGACAAATTTATTTAGGATAATGTGACAAGCTTTCATAACCATCAGCAGTTACAAGAATATCGTCTTCAATACGAACACCTGCTACGTTTGGCACGTAAATGCCTGGTTCAATTGTGATAACCATTCCAGCTTCTAAAAGGTTATCGTTTGTATTTGACACATCTTGATATTCATGTGCTTCAAGACCTAAACCATGTCCTAAGCGATGTGGGAAATATTCACCGTATCCTGCTTTTTCAATGACACCGCGTGCAATCTCATCAAGTGTGCGAATAGTAACACCTGGTTTGATGGCATCGATGGCAGCCTGTTCAGCTTCTTTTACGATATTGTAGATATGATTTGCTTCATCACTTGGTTGACCAAATGCAATGGTACGAGTAATGTCGCTGCAGTAGTGGTCGTAAATAACACCTAAGTCGAATAATACATATTCATCGTTTTGTAATGTTCTGTCACCCGGCGTACCATGTGGTGCAGCAGCATGATCACCAAATAGAACCATCGTATCAAAACTCATCTCACTCACACCGTGCTTTTTAATTTCATTTTCAATGTGGTTGACGACTTCACGTTCAGTGACGCCTGGTTTCAAGTATGCCACTCCGATTTCTACACATTTATCAGCAAGTTTAGCTGCATGACGCATTGCATTAACTTCTGCATCTGTCTTGATATTGCGCAACGTCTTTAATGTAAGATCTAGTGCTTCGAACGATTGAACGCCGAATTCAGCTTCTAATTCTCGTGCACGTTTAACGGTTAGATGTGTTTCTTCAATGAGCATTTTCGGATATTTTGCTGAATGTTTTGCGTAAGGGTTCTCTGTATCGAGATAGCCGATGATGTTTCCTTCATATGGAGATGCTTTTACTTCTTCAACATCGAGTTGTGGCACGAATAGTGTTTGTATACCATCTTTTGTTACGAGTAATGCGAATAGGCGTTCATGTGGTTCACTCTTAAAACCTGTAAGATAGAAGATGTTGATAGGGTCTGATACCCATGCAGCATCTGCTTGTTGTTCTTGGAGTGTTTTTGTGAGTTGTTCAATTTTTGTCATGGTAATCCTCCTTCGTCTCTGTCATTCTTAATTGTAAGCGACTTATTCTTAAAATTCAAACAGGGAACGATGTGTATTCGTACTGAACACGTGGTATAGTTACATTGAGTAGAATAAAAGGAGGATGACACAATGAAATTATCTTTTCATGGACAATCAACAGTTTATTTCGAAGCGAATGGGAAAAAGGGGATTATTGATCCGTTTATTACAGGAAATGATTTAAGTGACCTTAACGCTGATACATTAGAAGTGGATTATATCATTTTAACGCATGGTCACGAAGATCATTTCGGTGATACATTATCACTAGCGAAAAGAACGGGCGCCACAGTGGTTTCAACAGCTGAAATTGCCAATTATTTATCGACTGCGAAAGGGATTGAAAATGTACACCCGATGAACATTGGGGGACAATGGCAGTTTGATTTTGGTAAATTAAAATTTGTTCAAGCCTTCCATAGTTCAAGTTTATTAGATGACAATGGTGTACCTGTTTATTTAGGCATGCCGATGGGTGTTATTTTGGAGTTAGAAGGAAAAACAATTTATCATACCGGTGATACTGCATTGTTTAGCGATATGAAACTCATTGCAGACCGTCACCCTGTGGATGTATGCTTTATTCCAATTGGAGATAATTTTACGATGGGGATTGAAGATGCAAGTTATGCAATTAATGAATTCATTCAACCGAAAGTATCTGTACCGATTCATTTCAATACATTCCCACTTATTGAACAAAATCCAGAAGACTTTAAGGCAGCTGTCAAACATGGAGAAGTTCAAGTGTTAAAACCGGGTGAAGCAGTACAATTTTAATAACTGTATAAATATGAAAAAGTGAGCCTGTCAAACATTCCACATGATAGGCTCACTTTGTTAGTTATTTTACGATTAGCACAGGGATCTTCGCACGTTTTGCGACTTTGTGACTGACACTGCCTAAGACAAACTTTTTATTGTCTTCTGCTTTACGGTTACTCAAGACGACAATGTCGTATTTTCCACTATTCGCATATGCGACGATTTTGTCTTTTGGGTTGCCACGCTCTAAGATTTCTTCGTATGTGATGTTGTTAGATTCTAATGTTTCACGAGTGGGTGCCATTTTCTCATGACGAATGGATTCCAATTCATTGATGTGTGTGCCCATTTTAACGGATGCTTGTGCATCTTGTTCGCCGATGACGTTCAACAATGTGACTGTTGTTCCTTCTCCTGAAAGTTTTACAACTTCTTGTAGTGCTTTGGCATTTTTCAAATCTGTGTCGACTGCGAGTAGTATATTTTTATGCATCTCAATCAACCTCCCTAACACTAGTGTAAACAATATCCTATTAAATTGCCATGCATTCAAAGGAATTTCTGTGAGAATCTGTATTTTAGTTAAGACGTATAAACGTGCAAAAAGATGACGAAAAAAGTTATAATAGATAAGGTATGTACAATGGTTGTTTTAAAATTATTTTGGGGCGTCGCAACATCTTAATGAGTGTTCTGTTCGATTGCGTGCAATATGAAAAGGTGTGAATGATTTAATGACAAAGCATGAACAAATTATCAAGCACATTGAGAACTTGACGGTTGGTCAAAAAATCTCTGTGCGTAAAATAGCGAAATATTTAGATGTTTCTGAAGGGACAGCTTATCGAGCAATCAAGGATGCAGGTCAACGTGGACTAGTCGCAACGATTGATCGTGTCGGGACTGTCCGCATCGAACGAAAAGCACGACAACATATGGACAATCTCACGTTTGGAGAGATTGCGAAAATTATAGATGGACACTTTATCGGTGGGCGTTCCGGACAATTTAAAACATTGACGAAGTTTGCGATAGGTGCCATGGAAGTGAACAATGTAGTCCATTATGTATCAAAAAATACGTTATTAATTGTTGGGAACAGAGTAGACGTACAAAAAGCAGCATTAGAGAAAGGAAGTGCTGTTTTAATTACAGGTGGCTTTGACACAACGAGTGAAATTAAACGAATGGCTGACGAAAAAGAACTTCCAATTATTTCATCAAATTATGATACGTTTATGGTTGCGAATATGATCAACCGTGCGATGTACAATAAAATGATCAAGAAAGAAATTTTAGTCGTGGAAGATATCGTCATTCCAATTGAAGAGACGTCTTATTTGATGGAAACTTTAACCGTGCATGATGTACGCAATAAGTCGAGTGAATCGGGGCATTCTCGATTTCCTGTTGTGGACACACAAGTGCGCTTAACCGGGTTGATTACGAGTAAAGACATTATTAATCGTGATGCGGGTGAGATGATCTCACAAGTAATGACGAAGCCAGCGATTAGCGTGCAGTTACATACAACTGTCGCAAGTTGTGCACATCTCATGATCTGGGAAGGGATAGAGTTACTTCCGGTTACAGGAGTCGACCGTGAACTACTCGGTGTGATTTCACGAGAAGATGTGCTAAAAGCAATGCAAGTCGTTGGTAGACAACCACAAGTAGGCGAAACAATCAATGATCAAGTGGCAAAGCATATCGAGATTAGAAACCATCAAATTTTTGTTGAAATTACGCCACAACTGTCCAATCAGTTTGGGACTTTAAGCAAATCTGTATCTGTTGCAATTATTGAAGAAACGATACGATCTGTCATGAGAAAAAATAAAAAAGTAGAGGTTATGATTGAAAGTTTAAATATCTTTTATATCAAAACCGTTCAAATAGAAAATGAAATAGAAGTACAATATCAAATTTTAGACATGGGACGTAACTTCGCAAAAGTAGAAGTGACGATGGAAAGTAATCAAGCGCCCGTTGCGAAAGCTTTGATTATGTGCCAATTACTAGACCACTAGGAGGATAAAAATGAATACCTTTGAACAAATTATCTCGAAAGTTGAATCATATGAAACAATTATCATTCATCGACACGTACGTCCAGACCCGGATGCATTTGGTTCGCAATTTGGCTTGAAACGGTTTTTACAAGCGAGATATCCGGAAAAACAAATCTTTGCGGTTGGTGAGATGGAACCCTCATTAGCATTTATGGGAACACTCAATCAAGTTGATGATCAAACGTATCAAGATGCACTTGTCATTGTGTGTGACACGGCAAACGCTCCTCGTGTTGACGATGAACGTTTTAACAAAGGACAAGTATTAATCAAAATTGATCACCATCCACCCGTTGATCAATATGCGGAGATTAACTATGTCGATACTGATGCATCATCAACAAGTGAGATTATTTACCAAATGATTGAAGCAGTCGATGGTTTGTCACAGATGAATGCGTCAATTGCATCAGCGCTATATCTCGGTATCGTCGGAGATACAGGACGCTTTTTATTCAATAATACAACACCAAGAACACTGGCAATTGCCAGTGCATTATTAACATACGACATTGAACATACAGCGCTATTAAATCAACTCGGTGAGAAAGATCCACACCTCATGCCATTTCAAGGATATGTACTGCAAAATTTTGTGTTAGAAGATAATGGTTTTTGTTATGTGAAGATAACGAAAGATGTCTTGGCAACATATAACGTGAGTGCATCAGAAGCGTCTTTATTTGTGAATACCATCGCTGATTTGAAAGGTTTGAAAGTTTGGGTATTTGCGGTTGATGAAGGTTCAGAGATTCGCTGTCGTATTCGATCTAAAGGTATCGTTATAAATGATGTTGCTGCTGATTTTGGCGGTGGGGGTCATCCGAATGCATCTGGTGTTTCTGTGGGTGACTGGGATGCATTTGAACAGTTGGCAACGCAATTGCGCGCAAAAGCACAATAGGCTGTATAAAAGTTAGAAAGAGGTGAGTAAAAATGGTTGCACATTTGAATATTCATTCGGCATATGACTTGTTGAATTCGACGTTGACGGTGAAAAGTGCGGTTGAAAGAGCAAAAGCGGCTGGGTATTCAGCAGTCGCATTAACTGATTTAAATGTTATGTATGGCATTCCTCAGTTTTACAATGTGTGCCAAGAAGCAGGGATAAAAGCATTGCTTGGTATGACAATCCATGTCACCGATCATTTGACACAACGCGAAACAATCATTATTGCCAAAAATAACGATGGTTTACAACGATTGTTCAAACTCTCTACTGATATCAAAGTGCAGCATCAAGCAGAAGTAGATATTGCTGATTTGCCAAGTTATGTTGAAGATACGGTTATCATTTTTAAAAATATGCATGATGACACAATCGATTGGCTAACACATTTGCCAAACTCTACGACTATATATGTTGATGAAACATCATCATCCTATGAAGCTTATCCTAAAGTGTGGGCTCGGCCTGCTTATTGTGCATATCTAGAAGATCGAGAAGCGCTTAAAACATTGGCAGCAATACGTGACAATACGAAAGTCAACTTGATTGAACAACAGCATGAACCTGCAACACATATTATTGACGTAGAAACGTTAAAAGAGCATCAGGTTCAAGAAGCTTTATTGTCAAGTACGGATGATATTGCAGCGCTTTGTGATGCGCACATACAATACCATCAATCGTTGTTACCAGAGTTTCAAACGCCAAACGGTGAAACGGCAAATGAATATCTGTGGCAAAAACTCACGACAGCATTAGCAGAACGACAATTGCAGACAAAAGATTATCAAGAACGACTGGATTATGAGTTCGATGTCATTACGAGAATGGGTTATGCGGATTACTTTCTTATTGTAAGTGATCTCATTGGGTATGCGAAGGATAACGGAATTCTCGTCGGTCCTGGTCGTGGTTCGTCAGCGGGATCATTAGTCAGCTATTTATTAAATATCACGACGATTGACCCGTTGCGTTATGACTTGCTATTTGAGCGTTTTTTAAATCCTGAACGAGTAACAATGCCGGATATTGATATCGATTTTGAAGACACACAACGTGAAAAAGTTATTCGTTACGTCCAAGAAAAATACGGGGAATTTCGTGTGTCAGGTATTATTACTTTCGGTCATTTATTAGCAAAAGCTGTTGCACGTGATGTTGGACGTGTTATCGGTTTTGACGAACCAACGTTGAGTGAAGCTTCAAAACTTATCTCTATGAGTGGACAACAAACATTAAAAGAAGCATATCATTTCGAGCCTTTTCAAACATTTGTAAAACGCAATCATCTACACGAAAAATGGTACGAGCTTTGTTGCCAGCTAGAAAGTTTACCACGTAATACGTCAACGCATGCCGCAGGTGTCATCGTCAACGATAGACCATTATACGAGTCGGTTCCTTTAACTGAAGGGGATACAGGATTATTAACCCAATGGACGATGACGGAAGCGGAACAAATTGGCTTGTTGAAAATTGACTTTTTAGGATTGAAAAATTTAACGATTATTCATCAAATTATTAAGCAAGTTTCACGGGATAGAGATATTCATATTGATATTGAACAGATTCCATTTGATGATAAGGATGTTTTTGCGATGCTCTCAAAAGGTGAAACAACTGGTATTTTCCAGTTGGAGTCACAAGGTGTTAGAGATGTGTTAAAGCGACTGCAACCTGAGCATTTTGAAGATATTGTTGCGGTGACTTCGCTTTATCGTCCCGGTCCAATGGATGAAATTCCAACGTATATTACACGTCGTCATGATCCACAACAAGTGCAGTACCTTCATCCAGACTTGGCACCTATCTTGTCCCGTACATATGGCGTTATTATTTATCAGGAACAAATCATGCAGATAGCCAGTCAATTCGCTGGATTTAGTTATGGTGAAGCGGACATATTAAGACGTGCGATGAGTAAAAAGAATCGATCTATTCTTGAGAGTGAACGACAACACTTCATTGATGGTGCAGCAAAGAAGGGTTACGACAATGCGCTTAGTGGACAAATATTTGATTTGATACTCAAATTTGCCAACTACGGTTTTCCACGTGCCCACGCAGTAAGTTACTCTAAGATAGCTTATATCATGTCATACCTTAAAGTGCACTTTGCCCCTTATTTTTATGCAAACATTTTAACGAATGTTATCAATAATGAAGATAAAACGGCGCAATTTATACAAGAAGCTAAACAACATCAAATAAAGATTCATGCGCCTAACATCAATCACAGTCAATGGCGCTATGTTGCGACACGAGAAGGGATGTATATCTCGCTCGGTGCCATCAAAGGGGTTGGGTATCACAGTGTGCAAGCAATCATCAGTGAACGCATCGAAAACGGTCAGTTCAAAGACTTTTTTGATTTTTGTGATCGCATACCTAATCGCATTCGTACGAGACGTTTGTTAGAAGCGTTGATTTTTGCTGGGGCGCTCGATTGTTTCGGTAAAAATCGTGCTACTTTATTACAGTCGATTGACCTGATTGCTGATACGAGTTCTGAAGTAGATCAGTCACTTATTGAGCATTTTGCGACGGTGAAAAAAGAATATCACGATACCGATGAAATGCCTGATGAACAGCTTAGCGCATATGAGAAAGAATATTTGGGGTTTTATGTGTCACTACATCCAATTGAAAAATTATTTTTGAAAAAGCAATATTTAGGTATTCACCGCATTCATAAGCAAGCGCTGAATCAACCCATTCTCGTTACAATAGAACGTTCAAGAGTGATTCGAACAAAGTCGAAAGGGCAACAAATGGCCTTTTTAACATTAAATGACGGTCAACAAACGATAGAAGGCGTTGTGTTTCCATCTGTATTCCAACAACTATCTTTTAAATTGGAGCCACAAGCCCCTTATGTCATTCATGGTAAGTTTGAATGGCGTCAAGGACAACGTCAAATCATCATTAACCAACTTGTGCCATTAAATACATTTGAAGTAGAAAAATTAAAACATATTCAACAAATTGTCATACGAAAAGAACTTTCCGATGAGGTAACAAATCGTTATTTAACAGCGACAAGTCGTACAAGTATTCCTGTCTCATATTTTGATGAACAATCAAATCGGATGACACAAATCGGCGTTATCGATAATCAACACGATCGTTTAGAATCATTTATACAATTATTTGAACCAAACGATATCCGTTTATTATAATGTAAAAGATATTGCGTTATCTTGAGTAATTTTAATTTGAAAGTTAAGAAAGAATGGAAACGCTTTATTCGCTTGTCCTGTTTGTAGAAGATATTGTTAGAACTATGATATAGTAAGATGATGATTTACAAAAAATGCACTCTAGCGATTTTGCGCAGGTGTTTTGAATCAAAATAGTTTACCCCAATCATAAGTAAAATGGAGATGATCAGAGATGTCTTTAAGAGATGATGCACTACAAATGCATTTAGAAAATCATGGTAAGCTTGCTGTAAGCCCTAAAGTGAAGGTAACAAACAAGCAAGAATTGAGCTTGGCTTATTCACCCGGTGTTGCAGAGCCTTGTAAGGATATACATGAAAGTCCAAATAAAGTTTACGATTATACAATGAAAAGTAATACAGTTGCAGTTATTTCAGATGGAACAGCTGTACTCGGCCTAGGCAATATTGGACCTGAAGCAAGTATTCCTGTGATGGAAGGGAAGGCTGTATTATTTAAGAGTTTCTCAGGTGTAGATGGAATTCCGCTCTCACTTGCAACAACTGATACAGAAGAAATCATTCGAACAGTCAAACTTCTCGAGCCAAACTTCGGTGGTGTCAATCTTGAAGATATCTCAGCGCCACGCTGTTTCGAAATAGAAGAGCGACTCAAAAAAGAGACGAAGATACCTGTTTTTCATGACGATCAACACGGAACAGCCATTGTGACGATGGCAGGTCTTATCAATGCATTGCGCATCGTAGGCAAAGAATTGTCAGATATTCGAGTGGTACTTAACGGTGCTGGCGCAGCAGGTATTGCAATTGTTAAGTTATTGTATTCATACGGCGTGCGAAACATGATTATGTGTGACTCACAAGGTGCCATTTACGAAGGTCGTCCACATGGTATGAACCCTACGAAAGAAACAGTAGCAAAATGGACGAATAAGGACAAAGTTGAAGGTAAGTTAGTCGATGTGATTAAAGATGCTGATGTGTTTGTTGGTGTGTCTGTTGCGAATGCATTGAGCGAAGAAATGGTGAAGTCTATGGCAGACGATCCAATCATTTTTGCGATGGCAAACCCTAATCCAGAGATTACACCTGATAAAGCAAAAGCTGCGGGTGCAAAAGTGATTGGAACAGGACGTTCGGACTTCCCGAACCAAATCAATAACGTATTGGCGTTTCCGGGAATTTTCCGTGGTGCATTAGATGTTCGCGCTACACATATCAATGAAGATATGAAGCAAGCTGCTGTTGAAGCAATTGCCAACTTGATTGCAGAAGATGAGCGTCATTCAGATTATGTTATTCCTGAGCCGTTTGATTATCGTGTTGCACCTTCTGTTGCACGAGAAGTGGCACGAGCAGCGATGGAATCTGGTGTGGCACGAATTGAAGTAGACCCAGAAGATGTCTATCGCAAAACAATTGAACTTTCTGAATTAAAAGGGAATGCATAAATTAACTAGCATGTACAGTTCCCCCTAAAAATTATTTAACAGAATAAAGGTTGAGCACTATTTGTCGATTTCCGATATAATGTCTCAACCTTTTCTGAAGGTGAAAGGCTAGGTTTCATATATCGAAGACTCGATGTGATGGCTGCATACAGACCTAGCGCTTCTTCGCCGATTTGTGGAGGTTATAATATGTTTAAAGACTTTTTTAATCGCAATTCGAAAAAGAAAAAGTATGTAACGGTTCAAGATTCAAAGCAAAATGATGTCCCAGATGGCATTATGACGAAATGTCCTAACTGTAAAAAAATTATGTATACGAAAGAGCTCACAGAAAACTTAAATGTTTGTTTTAACTGTGATCACCATATCCAACTCTCAGCATATGGACGTATCGAAGCCTTAGTGGATGAAGGTAGTTTTGAAGAGTTTGACCAAGGTATGACCTCTGCAAACCCATTAAACTTTCCAGGGTATGAAGAGAAAGTAGAAAAAGATCAGAAGAAAACAAACCTAAACGAAGCTATTGTCACAGGTGTTGCTAAGTTGAACGGTATCCCATTCGGAGTCGGCGTGATGGATCCAAGATTTCGTATGGGGAGTATGGGATCCGTCGTTGGTGAAAAAATTTGTCGTATTGTCGATCACTGTACAGAACATCGCCTGCCATTCGTATTGTTTACAGCATCTGGTGGTGCCCGCATGCAAGAAGGTATCATTTCATTGATGCAGATGGCAAAAACTTCTGTTTCACTAGAGCGACATTCTGAAGCAGGTCAATTGTTCATTTCATATATGACGCATCCGACAACCGGTGGTGTTTCAGCAAGCTTTGCTTCTGTTGGAGATATCAATCTTGCTGAACCAAAAGCGTTGATTGGCTTTGCAGGGCGTCGTGTCATTGAACAAACTATTAACGAAAAGTTACCCGATGATTTTCAGACAGCAGAGTTCTTATTAGCACATGGCCAATTGGACAAAGTGGTACACCGCAGTGAGATGAGAGAGACACTCGCAACACTGTTTGAAATGCATCGTGAGGTGAAATAAATATGTTAGAATTTGAAAAATCGATAGAAGCAATTAAGAAGAAAATTCAATCTTTAGAAGAAACACAAAGTAAAAATGATGTTGATTTGACAGACGAAATTGAGATGTTACAAGCGGCTCTTGAAAATGAAAAAGAGAAAGTTTACACATCATTGAAGTCATGGGATCGTGTTCAACTTGCACGCTTACCTGAACGACCGACTGTTCTTGATTACATACCGTACATATTTGATGACTTTATCGAATTACATGGAGATCGGAGTTTTAGAGATGATCCATCAATGATTGGTGGATTGGCATATTTCGATGGCAAGCCTGTAACTGTCATAGGTCAGCAGCGTGGTAAAGATACAAAAGATAACATATATCGTAACTTTGGTATGGCACATCCGGAAGGGTATCGTAAAGCATTAAGATTGATGAAGCAAGCAGAGAAATTTCAACGCCCAATCATAACGTTTATTGATACGAAAGGAGCCTATCCGGGTAAAGCTGCAGAAGAACGTGGACAAAGTGAATCTATTGCGAGAAACTTAGTCGAAATGGCATCCTTAACTGTTCCAGTCATTGCAATTGTTATTGGTGAAGGTGGTAGCGGAGGTGCACTTGGACTTGGTGTTGCCAATCGCTTACTAATGCTTGAAAATAGTACGTATTCAGTTATTTCTCCAGAAGGTGCTGCTGGCATATTATGGAAAGATAGTAGTCTCGCTAAAATTGCAGCTGAAACAATGAGAATTACAGCTTATGATTTACTTGAGTTGAATGTAGCAGATGATGTCATTAAAGAACCATTAGGTGGGGCGCATCATGACGTGCATATGCAAGCGAGCCGTATTAAAAAAACTTTGACAAAGCAACTAGAAGATTTTCAACATATGGCACCGAACGATATACGAGAAGACAGATATCAAAAGTATAGAAATATCGGGACATTTATTGAATAGTAAAATGATAACAGTTATTGTGTTAAAATAGCATAATAGCTGTTTTTTTTAATAAACATATCACAAGTCCATATTTTTAAAGGGTCTTAATCTTTTGTGGTGGGATGGCATGAAATGCTATCCCGCCTTTTTTATGTTTTAAATCATTTGTATACAAAAAAAGCGCTCACGCCTCTATAATTTTAAGTGACTAAACAAAAAAATAAAGAGGAGACATGATGCGCCTATGTGTAATGATATATTAAAACTACTAAAAATAAAAGATGAAAATATTCAAGTTCTTAAGGTGGAAGAAGATGTAGAAGTGCGTGGTCGGCTTTCTACGGTTGTTTATGGAACACTTTCTTATACACCCAAAGCTTGTATGAAGTGTGGTTGTGTCAATGATGGGCAAATCCATAAGCATGGTAAACGCGTTTCGCGTTTAACACTATTAAAATCTCAAGAATCCAATGTTTATCTTAATTTAGCGAAAGAACGCTTTAAGTGTCTACATTGTTTAAAGACTTTTACGGCTCAAACAAACATTGTTGATAGTAACTGCTTTATTACCAACCGTGTGAAATTAGCGATTCAGGATAAACTCACACGTGTACAGTGTGAGATAGATATCGCTCATGATTGTAGTGTTTCACCGAGTACAGTTAAAAGATGTATTCATCAACTCTCACAATCATTAATAGTCAAACCTTCATCTGGATTGCCAAAACATATCTCCATAGATGAGTTTAAAAGCGTTAAGAACGTGACAACAGCGATGAGTTTTTTGTTTATAGATAATGAAACGAATCAGATTATTGATATCTTAGAAGATAGACGTATTCATAAACTCAAAGAGTACTTCTATCGCTTTGATCGACGTGAACGATTAGCTGTTAAAACTGTAACTGCTGATATGTATGAACCATACATCAACTTCATTCATGAAGTATTTCCAAATGCGATTTTGATCTTTGATCGCTTTCACATTGTTCAGCACCTTAATCGTGAATTAAATAAGCAACGTATTTCTGTAATGAATGCTTATCGCTATCGATCATCAACAGATTACACGAAAATGAAAAAGCACTGGAAACTCTTTCTTTCTGACAGGCAGGATATTAATAGTTATGAATACTTTTGGTCGAAGTCTTTCAAAACGTACACAACATCAAGAGATGTTTTAACATATCTACTAAGTCTTGATCAGCAGCTCTATGACACTTATATGTTAGTTCATCAACTTCGTGAAGCATTGAAACAATGTGACTGGTTACGTTTCAAAGAAACTTTAATGGGTGTCGAAAAGAAGCATGTATCACGTGGTGTTTGGCGTATCATTCGATTCTATAAGAAATACGAGTATGTCCTTTACTCAACAATCAAGTACCCGAAGTTTAACAATGGAGCGATTGAAGGTATCAATAATAAAATTAAGCTTATTAAACGTGTATCATATGGCTATCGCAACTTTAATAACTTTAAAGCGAGAATACTCATCATTTTTAAGCTGTATCAACGTTCTAAAAAGCAAGAGCTATTAAGCTGTGTTGCATAAAGATTACCTCGTAACTTAACATGTCACAAACGCTCATATAACTGTATGGTGTAAAATCATTTCTAATACGAGACGCCTAAGGCAACAAGCCGAACTGAAAATCCATTTTGGCTTCACTTATTCAATAAAGCCAAAATTAGTTGAAGTGAGGCGCCTTGGCAAGTGAGTATTAAAGAAATGATAGTACTCAAAAAGCGTACAATTAATGAATAACTGTACGCTTAAATGAATGTAGTGATTACTACGTGTTATGATTAAGTTAAATATAAAATTAGTTACTTTTAATTATCTGCCCACCACAAAAGATGGACATCCTTTTTAAATAACTTTAATTGTGTAAAAAGTTTCAATTCCTCATTGCTTGTAAAGAAGAAAAATTAGCTACCATAACAAGTTTGGTGTCAAAATTATGAAATTATCATTTTAAACCGTTTTCATTTTTTTGGCGCTAGAATATTAATGGAATGCACAATTGATTTGTGTTATTTTTAACTTAAGAATTAAGCAGGAAAGGGTATGTATATATGAAAAAAATTGCAGTTTTAACAAGTGGTGGCGATTCACCAGGTATGAACGCAGCTGTTCGTGCCGTTGTACGTAAAGCAATCTATCATGATATTGAAGTGTATGGTGTATATCAAGGATATCTAGGATTAATTACAGATGATATTCATAAACTTGAATTAGGATCTGTTGGGGATACGATTCAACGTGGGGGAACATTTTTATATTCAGCACGCTGTCCAGAATTCAAAGAGCAAGCAGTACGCGAAAAAGGAATTCAGAATTTATTGAAACGTGGCATTGAAGGTCTTGTCGTAATTGGTGGAGACGGTAGCTATCGTGGTGCACAACGTATCACTGAAGAATGCACAGAGATTAAAACAATCGGCATTCCGGGTACAATCGACAATGATATCAATGGAACAGACTTTACAATTGGCTTCGATACAGCCCTTAATACAATCATTGACTCTGTTGACCGTATTCGTGATACAGCATCAAGTCACGCACGTACATTCATCATTGAAGTGATGGGACGTGACTGCGGAGACTTAGCGTTATGGTCAGGTCTTGCAGTTGGGGCAGAGACAATTATAATTCCAGAAATAGATATAGATATCAAAGACATTGCAGAAAAAATTCAACAAGGTATTGATCGTGGTAAGAAACACTCAATAATTATTGTTGCAGAAGGCTGCATGTCGGGAGAAGCATGTGCGAAAGAATTAACGAAATATATTAATGTGGACGCACGTGTCTCTGTATTAGGACATATTCAACGTGGTGGTAGTCCAACAGGTGATGACCGAGTACTTGCATCTCGCTTAGGCGGCTATGCTGTTGAATTACTGATGCAAGGTGAAACAGCAAAAGGTGTTGGAATTTCAGACAATCGCTTGTGTGCGACAGACTTTGATACAATTTTCAACCCAGCAAACAAAAAAGAAATCAATAAACGTATGCTCGAATTGACAAAAGAATTATCGATATAAACTTAGGAGGCAATGTTAATGAAAAAGACAAAAATTGTATGTACAATTGGTCCAGCATCTGAATCTGAAGAGATGTTGCAAAAATTAATGACAGCAGGAATGAACGTGGCACGTTTGAACTTCTCACACGGTTCACATGAAGAACATGCTGCACGTATTGCAACGATTCGTAAAGTTGCAAAAAAATTAAACAAAAATATCGGTATTTTACTAGATACAAAAGGACCTGAAATCCGTACACATAATATGAAAAATGGTCTTATTATGTTACAAAAAGGTTCAGACGTAACAGTAAGTATGGAAGAAGTTGAAGGGACAGAAGAAAAGTTCTCAGTGACTTACCCACAATTAATCGATGATATTGAAATTGGATCATATATTTTGCTTGATGACGGCTTAGTAGAATTAGTTGTTAAAGAGATTGATAAAGCAGCTGGAGAAGTTCATTGTACAGTCTTAAACACAGGTGAATTAAAAAATAAAAAAGGTGTCAACTTACCGGGTGTAAGCGTCAACTTACCAGGAATTACTGAAAAAGATGCTGCAGATATCCGATTCGGTATCGAACAAGACGTTGATTTCATCGCAGCAAGCTTTGTTCGTCGTGCGAGTGATGTACTAGAAATTCGACGCATTTTAGAAGATGAAAACAACAATAATATTACGATTATTCCTAAAATCGAAAACCAAGAAGGTATCGACAATATCGATGAAATCTTAGAAGTTTCTGATGGTTTGATGATTGCGCGTGGTGACATGGGTGTGGAAATTCCACCAGAAGCAGTACCAGTTGTTCAAAAAGAATTAATTCGCAAATGTAACAAACTTGGTAAACCAGTTATCACAGCAACACAAATGTTAGATTCAATGCAACGTAACCCACGTGCAACACGTGCGGAAGCATCAGACGTTGCCAATGCGATTTACGATGGTACAGATGCAGTAATGTTATCAGGTGAAACAGCTGCTGGGGCATATCCTGAAGAAGCTGTTATCGCAATGAATAATATTGCACTTGCTGCTGAACAAGCACAGGACTACAAAAAGTTATTATCTGATCGTACGAAACTTGTTGAAACATCACTTGTAAACGCAATTGGAGTATCAACTGCACACACAGCTTTAAACTTAAACGTTAAAGCAATCGTTGCAGCGACAGAAAGTGGTAATACAGCGCGTACGATTTCTAAATATCGTCCAAAATCAGACATCATTGCAGTGACGCCGAAAGCAACAACTGCAAGACAATGTTCATTGATTTGGGGTGTTTATCCAGTCATCCGTGAAGGAATCTATACAACAGACGAAATGTTAAACAACGCAGTTGCAACAGCAGTAGAAACAGAACGTGTTGTGAATGGTGATCTTATCATCATTACTGCGGGTGTCCCAACTGGTGAAACAGGTACAACAAACTTGATGAAATTGCACTTAATTGGTGAAGATTTAGCAAGTGGTCAAGGTATTGGTCGTACTTCAGCAGTCGGTCGTACAGTTGTTGTCAACGATGCGAAAGAATTAGAAGGTAAAAACCTAGAAGGTGCAGTTATCGTAACAACTTCAGTTGATGATGCGATCGTACCTTACTTAGATGGTGTTGCAGCATTAGTTACAGAAGAAGGCGGCTTGACATCTCCAAGTGCGATTATCGGATTAGAAAAATCAATTCCAACAATCGTAGGTGTAAAAGATGTGACATCAGTCATTCCTGATAATGTCTTCGTAACAGTAGACGCAGCACAAGGTAAAGTATTCGAAGGTTATGCTAACGTATTATAATCTTTAAGTATAAATGTCAAAAGACAGTAAAATCTGAAAAGGATTTTACTGTCTTTTTTACAACAGCCGAAAGAACAGGCCAATCTGTTGTCATCATATTTAATTATGGTGTATGATAAATAAATGAAAAGGCATACAAAACAGGATGTCTTGTAAAGTGAAAACGCATAGAAAGCGTGCCATCATCACATTTATGCCACTAATGTCGGTTGTTACATATACTATTATTAGATAATTCTGACTTCGCAAGTTCTTAAATTGTTCACAAATTTGCTAAAATTAGATATAATATATTTATGAAAGCCGTTACATTAGAGCGAATATACAGTAAAGGGGAAATTACTATGGCAGAATTAATCAGAGGTTTAGAAGGGGTTATTGCAGCCGAAACAAAAATTAGTTCGATTATCGATAGCCAATTAACTTATGCGGGATATGATATCGATGACTTAACTGAAAATGCATTATTTGAAGAAGTGATGTTCCTGCTATGGAATTATCGTTTACCAAACGAGCAAGAACTGAAAGAATTACAAGAAAAATTATACGGCTATATGACGTTAAATCCACGAATGTACAGTCACTTCGAAGAGTATACGACTGACAAGGTACATCCGATGACGGCTTTACGTACTTCATTATCTTACCTTGCACACTTCGATGAAAATGCAGATGAGAATGATGAAGATGCGATCAAAGAACGTGCAATTCGTATTCAAGCAAAAGTTGCATCTTTAGTGACATCATTTGCACGTGTTCGTGAAGGTAAAGAACCAGTTAAGCCAGATCCATCATTGAGTTATGCTGCAAACTTCTTATATATGTTACGTGGTGAAAAACCAACAGATGTAGAAATTGAAGGCTTCAACAAAGCATTAATTTTACATGCTGACCATGAATTAAACGCATCAGCATTTACAGCACGTTGTACGGTATCATCTTTATCTGATATGTATTCTGGTGTAACAGCTGCAATCGGTTCATTAAAGGGACCTTTACATGGTGGAGCAAATGAACAAGTAATGCGCATGTTATTTGAAATTGGTTCTATTGATAAAGTAGATGCGTATCTTGAAAATGCATTTGCTAACAAACAAAAAGTAATGGGCTTTGGTCACCGTGTATATAAAAATGGCGACCCACGTGCAAAATACTTAAAAGAAATGAGTCGCAAAATTACTGAAGAGACAGGTCAAAAAGAACTCTTTGAAATGTCTGTAAAAATTGCAGATATTATTAAAGAAGAAAAAGGTCTCTTACCAAACGTTGATTTTTACAGTGCGACTGTGTATCACAGCATGGGTATCGAGCATGACTTGTTCACACCAATTTTTGCGGTAAGCCGTACTTCAGGTTGGACAGCTCATATCATTGAACAATTGGCGAACAACCGTATCATTCGTCCTCGTGCAACATATATTGGCGAAACAAACCGTAAATACGAGCCAATTGAAAAACGCTAAAATATTTTCAGATTAAGCAACTAAATTATTTTTTGGAGGTTATTTAACAATGAGTGAAAAAATCGTAAAAACAGACAGTGGATTACAAGTGCCGGATCAACCAATTATTCCATTTATTATCGGTGATGGAATTGGACCAGATATTTGGGGAGCGGCAAGTCGCGTAATCGACGAAGCTGTAAAGAAAGCCTATGATGGCAAGAAAGAAATTGCATGGAAAGAAGTATTAGCAGGTCAAAAAGCATTTGATGAAACGGGCGAATGGTTACCTGCTGAAACATTAGATACCATCAAATCATACTTGATTGCAATCAAAGGGCCATTAACAACACCAATTGGCGGCGGTATTCGTTCACTAAACGTTGCGTTACGTCAAGAATTAGATTTATTCACATGTTTACGTCCAGTGCGTTGGTTCCAAGGTGTGCCATCTCCTGTTAAACGTCCAGAAGATACAGATATGGTTATCTTCCGTGAAAATACTGAAGATATTTATGCAGGTATCGAATTCAAAGAAGGTTCAGAAGAAGTTAAGAAAGTCATTGACTTCCTACAAAATGAAATGGGCGCTAAGAATATCCGTTTCCCTGAATCATCAGGTATCGGTATTAAACCCGTTTCTAAAGAAGGTACTGAGCGTTTAGTTCGTGCAGCGATTCAATATGCTTTAGACAACAACCGTAAGTCTTTAACGCTTGTACACAAAGGTAATATTATGAAGTTTACTGAAGGTGCATTTAAGCAATGGGGTTACGACTTAGCTGAAGCAGAGTTTGGTGACAAAGTATTCACATGGCAACAATATGATCGCCTAGTAGAATCAGAAGGTAAAGGTGCTGCAAACGCTGCTCAAGAAAAAGCAGAACAAGAAGGTAAAATTATTGTCAAAGATTCTATCGCTGACATCTTCTTACAACAAATCTTAACACGTCCTGCTGAGCATGATGTTGTTGCAACAATGAACTTAAATGGTGACTATATTTCAGATGCATTAGCAGCACAAGTAGGTGGTATTGGTATCGCTCCAGGTGCGAACATCAACTACGAAACAGGTCATGCTATTTTTGAAGCAACTCATGGTACAGCGCCAAAATATGCAGGATTAAACAAGGTAAACCCATCATCTGTCTTATTATCAGGTGTATTAATGTTAGAACACCTTGGTTGGCAAGAAGCAGCAGATTTGATTACAGCTTCTGTTGAAAAAACGATCGCATCTAAAGTTGTAACTTATGACTTTGCTCGCTTAATGGACGGTGCAACAGAAGTATCAACATCAGCATTTGCAGATGAACTTATCAAAAACTTATAATCATCCGTTTCGATGATTTTCAGAGATCAGACGTTGATATGTCTGATCTCTTTTTAGGTAAAGAAGCATCGATAGGTTACGAATTACAAAATCAACTGGTAAAATATCTCGTAGCACATATACTTAAGTAAATATTTATAAAAGTTAATGGAGAGGCAATTGGTAACTATAATTTTGTATCAAATGCTTCTGTTATTTTGTGTAGCAATTTTATATTTGTTAATTATTCATGGTTATTTAACGCCTGACTTTATGGTAATGGAAGCTATGATGATTTTAACTATCTTTTTCTTATGTATATTATTTGATGGCATTTACGAAAGATGAAAAAGGATCTGATTTTAAAAAATTATTATTGTCATCTTTGCTTTTCGTACCATGTATTTTACTAGCTATATATATGATTACTAAAGTTTTCATATGTTATTATTAAAAGTCTACTATAAAAATAAATTACTATTACGTTTGTGTATAATTATATTTATGGAATCACAAATACAATTTGAGGTAAATTTTGATGAAATATCGCATTTTAGCCATTATTTTATTTTCAATCACTACATTGACTTATTATTTTCTAATACAGCCTAAATTAAATTTAGATAATCCGATGATTCATTTTATGTCAACGTTGACTCTATTTATTATAGGATTGATTATTTGTGTTATTGGAAGAAAATTAGATGAAAAATAATTTTCCGACGTTTGATTAAATATTCACTTCCAAATGAATGTAATTTAAATCTAAGAAATACGTTTATTAAGGTTTTATTAAAACATTGTTAATTTTCTTAACGTATTTCGTATTTATCGTTATAATATATTTATAAATTAACGAGAAGGGGACTTCGCAAATGGTTCAAAAAGTACTGATTGTTGATGATGAGCATTCAATTGTGACATTGTTGAAATATAACTTGGAACAAGCAGGATACACGACCGTAGTGGCACAAGATGGTGAAGAAGCACTTGAAATGGTTGATACAGTCAAACCAGATATTATTGTGTTAGATATCATGTTGCCAAAAAAAGATGGCATAGAAGTTTGTAAAACGATTCGTACAAATAAAAATTCTGTGCCAATATTAATGCTTACAGCTAAGGATGATGCTTTTGATCGTGTATTAGGTTTGGAACTCGGCGCAGATGATTACATGACAAAACCTTTTTCACCACGTGAAGTGGTGGCACGTGTGAAAGCTATATTACGTCGTGTAACATCAGCAGAATGGCAACAAGAAAACGACGACATTTACATCGGTTCGTTACGTATTCGTCCTGAGTTTTTTGAAGTATATCGAGATGGAGAACTTGTAGAGCTTACACCGAAAGAATTCGAGTTGTTATTGTACTTGATTGAGCGACAAGGCCGTGTGATTACTCGTGAGCATATGTTGAATTCTGTATGGAATTATGAATTTGCAGGTGATTCACGAATTGTCGATGTTCATATCAGTCATTTGCGAGATAAATTAGAAGAGAATCCTAAGAAACCACAGTTAATCAAAACAGTGCGTGGTCTCGGTTATAAACTGGAGCGAGAGAAATAAATGATTAAATTCTATCATAAATTATTACTACTACTTACAACGTTGATTGTTGTAAGTTTTCTTATACTTGGATTTTTTGTTCATAATAGTATTTATACAAATACAATGGATGATCAGCAGTTAAGAGCGAGTCAATCTGCACAACTGCTACTCGCTGCCTATCAAGAAAAAAGTGATATTCATGCTGAACAACTTGCGAAACAGATGCATGCTAATACATTGTTAATCGAGGGTGATCAAGAAAAGCGAAGTCATTCACAGACATATCCATCACTTGATAAAGAAAAATCGGCATTGGTAGAGAAGCTTGGAAGACAGTCTGCGATTTATGAATGGGACAAAAAGTCTGGTATCTATACATATGGAAAGAAAGAGAATGACCGGATTTTATTAATACGTGGTCATTCCGATATCGTAACAGAATTACAAATGACATTTTGGAAATATTTAATTTTTATCGGTATGCTGACGCTTGGTTTTATCTATTTTATTGTTCGTTATATCCACCGCACATACATTAAGCCAATCAATGAAGTCTCATACGCTGCCTCTCTATTATCAGAAGGGAACTACCATATTCGTATTCCTGAAAGCAATGTAAAAGAGACAAAAGAGCTGTATCATGCTATCAATGTGTTAGCACGTCGATTGGAGAAGCTGAATCATGCACAAAAAATGCAACGAAATCGATTGCTAACGACTTTAGAAAATATTCCAAGTGCTATTTTGATGATTGATAAAAAAGGTGAAGTAGTCGTTGCAAATAAAACATATATTGATATGTTTCATAATGGAGAGAATGTCGAACAACGTCATTACGAAGATGTATTAGATATGGATTTGAAAAAGCTAATCGTTGAAGGATTTAAAGTTGAAAAGGGAATCTATCAACAAATTGAACTTCATTTGAATGATATTCATCAGAAATTTTTTGATGCGGCTTGCGTCCCAATCCTAACGCGAAAAAAGAAGCGGCTTCAAGGTATGGTGATCGTGTTACATGATATCACTGCATTGAAAAAACTTGAAAATTTACGTAAAGATTTCGTTGCGAATGTATCTCATGAATTGAGAACGCCGATTACATCTATTAGAGGTTTTGCAGAAACGCTGATTGATGGTGCGAAGAATGACGCTGATTCGTTAGAAATGTTTTTAGATATTATTTTGAAAGAATCGAACCGTATACAATCACTTGTTGAAGATTTGCTGAATCTATCAAAGATTGAACAAAACCCAACGTTGGAAAAACATCGCATTGATTTGTCACAAGTCGCACGTGATAGTTTGTCTATGATTCAACCAATTGCTGATACGAAGCAGATTACACTTGTCGACAAAATTGCCCCTCATATTTATGTGATGGCAGATGAAGATAAACTCACACAAGTCATTGTCAATTTAATGACCAATGCAGTGAATTATTCACCTAAAAATAAAAAGGTAACATTGCGTGTTTATAATGATGTGCAACAGCATGTTATTGAAGTGATTGATGAAGGGATTGGCATTCATCACAATGAGAAATACCGCATTTTTGAACGTTTTTATAGAGTAGACAAAGCGAGAAGTCGTGATTCTGGTGGTACAGGATTAGGTTTATCTATTACGAAACATATTGTAGAAGCTTATCAAGGGAAAATAGAAGTTGAATCTGAAGAAGGACAAGGCTCGATGTTTAGAGTTGTGTTACCGAATCAAATCAAAGGTAAGTAATGTAGGGCTGGCAATTCATGAACATGTTATTTCATGAGTTGCCAGCTTTTTGTATACACTGAATCACAACGTTGTGTAATAGGGTTTCATCGTATTCTATGATAAAATAAAAGCACTACTATTCTTGGAGGTAAGACTGTGGATAAACTGATACTAATCGATGGTAATAGTTTAAGCTTTCGAGCTTTTTATGCTTTGCCATTATTACAAAATAAAGCAGGTATTCATACAAATGCGATTTATGGATTCGTTCGGCTTTTAGAAAAAGTGCTTAAAGAAGAACAACCGACGCATTTTCTCGTTGCATTCGATGCTGGGAAAACAACGTTTAGACATGCAGATTATGCTGAATATAAAGGTGGCCGTCAAAAAACACCGACGGAATTAAGTGAGCAATTCCCTTATATACGACAATTGTTGTCGACGTATGCCATTAAAACATATGAATTAGACAACTATGAAGCAGACGATATTATTGGCACGCTCAGTCGTGAAGCAGATGAAGCAGGTATGGAAACCATTATTATTAGCGGTGACCGAGATTTAACGCAATTGGCATCGGATAACGTAACCATTTACTATACGAAAAAAGGGGTTACAGACGTTGATCATTACACACCTGCATTTATTGCGGAAAAATATCAAGGGTTAGAGCCGAAACAAATCATCGACATGAAAGGGCTTATGGGCGATGCGTCAGATAATATTCCGGGTGTTGCAGGTGTTGGAGAAAAAACAGCGATCAAATTGCTCAATCAATTTGGTTCTGTGGAAGCAGTATACGAAGATATTGATGCGGTATCAGGCAAAAAGTTAAAAGAAAAGTTATTAGCGAGTAAAGAAGATGCACTCATGAGTAAGAAGCTCGCAACAATCCATCGTGAAAGTCCTATCGAAGTGTCACTGGCTGATACACGTTTACCAGAATCATATGATGAGACAGAAAAAATTGCTTTATTTAAAGAATTAGAATTTCGTCAGATGTTAGATGAAGTGGATAGTATACCTTCTGAAGAAGCACCATCGAAGACATTTGAAATATCGACAGATCTTAGAACGATTGATTTTGAACAGTTGGACGAAGCAACTGTGCACATAGAGGTTGCAGGGGCTAACTATTTGAAAGACGACTTATTAAAGTTCGGTATTTATGATGGTGTTCAGTATGTGGTGTCTTCAATAGAAGATCTAACGGCTCATCAACCTGCAATTAACTGGTTATCAAACGTCAATACATCGATCATCACATATGATGCGAAAAAGTTATATACTGCAATGAAACGATTAGGTATTGATTTGCAAAACGTTACGTTTGATGCAATGTTAGCGAGTTACTTGATTGATCCGTCACAAACAATAGATGATGTGCATTCTGTGGTGTCGCGCTTTAAAAATACACATGTTCAAGAAGATGTGACGATATATGGAAAAGGGAAGTCATATAAGGTGCCAGAAGATTCTGTACTCAATGCACATATCGCTTCTATATTGGATGCCATCGCAATCTCAAAACCAGAAATGACAGAAACACTGGAATCGCATCAACAATTAGATTTATTAACTGAACTTGAATTACCATTGGCTCGCATATTAAGTGAAATGGAGTTCACTGGTATTTATACAGATAGAGAAACCCTCCAAGTGATGGAATCGGACATACAACAACGCTTAGATCAATTGATTGAGAACATTCATGAACAAGCAGGTGAAACATTCAATCTTAACTCACCGAAACAACTTGGAGTCATTCTTTTTGAGAAACTGGAATTACCAGTCATCAAAAAAACAAAAACGGGTTATTCAACTGCTGTTGATGTGCTAGAAAAATTGCATGGACAACATCCAATTATTGAAAATATCCTCACATATCGTACATTGTCTAAGTTACAGTCCACGTATGTTGAAGGTTTACAAAAAGTAATATGGGATGACAAGCGTATTCATACACGTTTTAATCAAACGCTTGCACAAACTGGCCGTCTGTCATCTGTTGATCCCAATTTACAAAACATCCCAATTCGTTTGGAAGAAGGGCGTCAAATCCGTAAAGCTTTCAAGTCATCTCATGAAGATTATGTTATCTTAGCAGCTGACTACTCACAAATCGAACTGCGTGTATTGGCACATATTACCGGTGACCCTACTTTACAAAAAGCATTTATTAATAATGAAGATGTCCATACGACAACAGCGATGAAAGTATTTAATGTTGAAGCAGACGAAGTGACATCTTTAATGCGTCGTCAAGCGAAAGCCGTTAACTTTGGTATTGTCTATGGTATTAGTGACTATGGTCTAAGCCAAAGTTTGGGTATCACACGTAAAGAAGCTCAACAATTCATTGATGATTATCTCGCACATTTTCCTGGTGTCAAAACGTACATGGAAACAATTGTTCAAGATGCGAAACAACAAGGCTATGTAGAAACATTGTTACATCGTCGTCGTTATATTCCAGATATTACAAGTCGAAACTTTAATAAACGTGGTTTTGCAGAGCGAACAGCTATGAACTCGCCGATTCAAGGAAGTGCCGCTGATATTATTAAAAAAGCAATGGTTGATTTTCATGAAGCTGTTCAAGTAACAGACTTTAAAGCAGAATTGTTATTACAAGTACACGATGAGTTAATCTTTGAAGTACCAAAAGACGAAGTTGAACGTTTCAGTCAATTCGTTGAAGACATTATGGTGAATGCTTTAGAATTAGATGTCCCATTAAGTGTTGAGTCTGAATATGGACCGACATGGTACGACGCAAAATAGAAAGAAAGTTGGTTGAACGATGCCAGAATTACCAGAAGTTGAGCATGTGAAACGTGGTATTGAACCATATGTAACAGGTCAACAAATTATTGATGTGACATTTTCAGATAAAGTCATTGCTGGAAAAGATGTAGGAAAAGAAACAATTATTAAAGGTATTTCATTGGATGCATTTAAAACACACAGTATTGGCTATACAATTCAAAGTGTGACACGTCGTAGCAAATATATATTATTTATATTGAAATATGATGCAGGTGAACGAATACTGATCTCTCATCTCGGTATGGCTGGTGGCTTCTTCGTGGCACAAGATGTTGAAGATATTGTCATACCAAATTATCGAAAGCACTGGCATGTGATTTTCCATTTGGATAATGGGTTGAAATTGATTTATTCAGATATTCGACGGTTCGGTGAAATACGAAATGTAGCACAACTATCGGAATATCCATCAATTATAGAGATTGCGCCCGAACCATTTACTGATGAAGCAGAAGCACATTATCTTAGCCAGTTTTCGCATAAAAAATTTCAAAAAATGCCGATTAAACAAATGATCTTGGAACATCGTGTGATTGCAGGTTGTGGTAATATTTATGCCTGTGAGGCGCTCTTTGATGCGAGAATCAACCCGCATACGATTGCTGGTACATTATCAATTGCACAGCGACAAAAAGTGTTTCAAAGTGTTGTAAAGGTGCTAAAAATGGGTATAGAGAATGGTGGAACAAGTATCTCGGATTATGTCCATGCAGATGGTCAACGAGGAACGATGCAAAATAATTTAAAAGTATATAAGCAAAAAACATGTTCTAATTGTGGGAATGACATTGTTACTGCCATCATTGGTGGTAGAAATACCCACTACTGTGAGCATTGTCAATGTTAGAAAGAGGGAAATTATGCCAAAAGTGATAGGATTAACAGGAGGAATTGCGACTGGAAAATCAACAGTCGCACAATTGTTATCAGCGCACGGCTTTAAAATTGTAGATGCAGATATCGCATCACGAAAAGCGGTAGAAAAAGGGTCAAAAGGCTTGGAACAAGTGCGTGAAGCGTTTGGAGAAGAAGCAATCACTGAGTCAGGCGAGATGAATCGTCAGTATGTAGGTGAACAAATATTTTATGATAGCGGCTTACGTGAAAAATTAAATGCGATTGTTCATCCAATTGTACGTGAACTGATGGAAGCGGAAAAAGAGCGCTATTTAGCTGAAGGTCACAACGTTATTATGGATATCCCATTGTTATATGAAAATAAACTGGAAGATACCGTAGATGAAGTGTGGCTTGTGTATGCTTCGGAGCCGATTCAAGTCGATCGACTCATGGCACGAAATGATTTATCGATTGAAGATGCAAAGGCACGTGTATATAGCCAAATCTCTATCGACAAAAAAAGTAGAATGGCAGATGTCGTAATCGATAACCTTGATACGACGTTAGAGTTAAAACAAAATGTTGAAAAGCTCTTAATTGAAAAGGGCTATATTGAACCTTATACAAATACAGAAGAATAAAGATGAAAAGCACATGGAATTCACATAGGAGTTCCATGTGCTTTTTTCGGGGAAGTCCATTTTTTGTGGTGGGCAGATAATTTAAAGTAACTAATTTTATATTTAACTTAATCATAACACGTAGTAATCATTACATTCATTTAAGCGTACAGTTATTCATTAATTGTACGCTTTTTGAGTACTATCATTTCTTTAATACTCACTTGCCAAGGCGCCTCACTTCAACTAATTTTGGCTTTATTGAATAAGTGAAGCCAAAATGGATTTTCAGTTCGGCTTGTTGCCTTAGGCGTCTCGTATTAGAAATGATTTTACACTATACAGTTATATGAGTGTTTGTGACATGTTAAGTTGTGATTACTAGGTAATCTTTATGCAACACAGTTTAATAGCCCTTGCTTTTTAGAACGTTGATACAGCTTAAAAATGATGAGTATTCTCGCTTTAAAGTTATTAAAGTTGCGATAGCCATATGATACACGTTTAATAAGCTTAATTTTATTATTGATACCTTCAATCGCTCCATTGTTAAACTTCGGGTACTTGATTGTTGAGTAAAGGACATACTCGTATTTCTTATAGAATCGAATGATACGCCAAACACCACGTGATACATGCTTCTTTTCGACACCCATTAAAGTTTCTTTGAAACGTAACCAGTCACATTGTTTCAATGCTTCACGAAGTTGATGAACTAACATATAAGTGTCATAGAGCTGCTGATCAAGACTTAGTAGATATGTTAAAACATCTCTTGATGTTGTGTACGTTTTGAAAGACTTCGACCAAAAGTATTCATAACTATTAATATCCTGCCTGTCAGAAAGAAAGAGTTTCCAGTGCTTTTTCATTTTCGTGTAATCTGTTGATGATCGATAGCGATAAGCATTCATTACAGAAATACGTTGCTTATTTAATTCACGATTAAGGTGCTGAACAATGTGAAAGCGATCAAAGATCAAAATCGCATTTGGAAATACTTCATGAATGAAGTTGATGTATGGTTCATACATATCAGCAGTTACAGTTTTAACAGCTAATCGTTCACGTCGATCAAAGCGATAGAAGTACTCTTTGAGTTTATGAATACGTCTATCTTCTAAGATATCAATAATCTGATTCGTTTCATTATCTATAAACAAAAAACTCATCGCTGTTGTCACGTTCTTAACGCTTTTAAACTCATCTATGGAGATATGTTTTGGCAATCCAGATGAAGGTTTGACTATTAATGATTGTGAGAGTTGATGAATACATCTTTTAACTGTACTCGGTGAAACACTACAATCATGAGCGATATCTATCTCACACTGTACACGTGTGAGTTTATCCTGAATCGCTAATTTCACACGGTTGGTAATAAAGCAGTTACTATCAACAATGTTTGTTTGAGCCGTAAAAGTCTTTAAACAATGTAGACACTTAAAGCGTTCTTTCGCTAAATTAAGATAAACATTGGATTCTTGAGATTTTAATAGTGTTAAACGCGAAACGCGTTTACCATGCTTATGGATTTGCCCATCATTGACACAACCACACTTCATACAAGCTTTGGGTGTATAAGAAAGTGTTCCATAAACAACCGTAGAAAGCCGACCACGCACTTCTACATCTTCTTCCACCTTAAGAACTTGAATATTTTCATCTTTTATTTTTAGTAGTTTTAATATATCATTACACATAGGCGCATCATGTCTCCTCTTTATTTTTTTGTTTAGTCACTTAAAATTATAGAGGCATGAGCGCTTTTTTTGTATCCAAATGATTTAAAACATAAAAAAGGCGGGATAGCATTTCATGCCATCCCACCACAAAAGGTGAACATCCTTTTTCGGCCACAAATGAGTTATTCAACAATCAAATAATAGGTTATAAATAAAAATAATAAAGAAAACGGTTTCATTTATTTTAAATTATGTTATACTCTTAAATATAAGTATAACACATTTCTAAGGAGTGCTTTTTAACATGACGACAAAGATTGCGATTAATGGATTAGGTCGTATCGGCCGTATGGTATTACGTATTGCATTAAATAATGAGGATATTGAGGTAGTAGCTTTAAATGCAAGTTACCCACCTGAAACAATTGCTCATCTTATTAAGTATGATACAACACATGGTCTTTTCAATAAGCCAGTAGAAGCGACAGAAAATGGTATTAAAGTTGACGGAAAAGAGATCAAACTGGTATCAGACCGTAATCCAGAAAATTTACCATGGAAAGAATTAGGAATTGATGTTGTAGTTGAAGCAACTGGTAAATTCAACCATGGTGATAAAGCAATTGCGCACATTAAAGCAGGCGCAAAAAAAGTTATTTTAACAGGCCCATCTAAAGGTGGAGACGTTCAAACAATTGTTAAAGGTGTGAACGATAAAGACTTAGATGTGGAAAAATATGACATTTTCAGTAATGCATCTTGCACAACTAACTGCTTAGCACCGGTTGCTAAGATCTTAAATGACGAATTTGGTATTGTGAATGGATTAATGACAACTGTTCACTCTGTTACAAATGACCAAAAGAACTTAGACAACCCTCATAAAGATTTACGTCGTGCACGTGCAGCATTTGAAAGTATTATTCCAACTTCAACTGGTGCAGCAAAAGCACTCGCACTTGTATTACCTGAATTAGAAGGTAAATTACACGGTATGGCATTACGTGTACCAACTAAAAATGTGTCACTTGTTGACTTAGTTGTAGATTTAGAACAATCAGTGACTAAAGAACAAGTGAATGAAGTATTTCGTCAAAACGACTTAGATGGTATTGTTGAAACAGTAGACGTACCATTGGTATCAGACGACTTTATGACTAACCCACATTCAGCAATTATTGATGCACCATCAACAATTGTCATGGGAGACAACAAAGTGAAAGTATTGGCTTGGTACGATAACGAATGGGGTTACTCAAACCGAGTTGTTGAAGTATTACAATTAATCGCAAAAGGTATTGCATAATTAATATAAAGAAATCAATTTACTTATAGGCTGAGACTTGGATAGATGATTCAAGTCTTAGCTTTTTTATTTCACGATATGAAGAAACGAATAAGCGTTGGCAAATTCATTATAAATACCATTTGTTCCTGTCGCTTTTGCTATCGGGTGGTTTATAGTATAATGAAACAAAAATCTTTTGGAGAAGGTGACGAAGTCGTGAAATGTCCTAAATGTAACCATACACAATCTCGCGTTGTAGACTCAAGACATGCTGAAGATACGAATGCGATTAGAAGAAGACGTGAATGTGACCAATGTGGCACGCGTTTCACAACTTTTGAACATATAGAAATGAGTCCACTGATCGTCGTTAAAAAAGACGGGACAAGAGAACAATTTAATCGAGAGAAAATTATCAACGGTTTGGTACGTTCATGTGAGAAACGACCGGTTCGTTTTCAACAGCTTGAAGAGATTACGAATCAAGTGGAATGGCAATTGCGTGAATCAGGTATTGCTGAGGTGTCGTCACGTGATGTCGGTGAATATGTGATGGACTTATTAATGCAAGTAGATCAAGTTTCATATGTGCGATTCGCATCAGTATATCGTGAATTCAAAGATGTGGATCAATTGCTCGAATCGATGCAAGGTATCTTAAAAGACAACAAGCGAAGTGAATCATAATGTCGTTATCGATGTATGCAAACACACTTCGTCCTCACGATGGCTTTCAAGTGATACAACAGTTTCGCTTGCAGCCGTTGCACGATGAAATATTAAGTCGCCTATTTACGCCGTTAATTGGTGCGCAATCTGTCGGTATTTATCATTTTTTGAGTCAATTCAGTATGTCATCCGCTGAAGAAGGTCTGACACACTATACAGTGATGTCTGAGTTGAAGATTAATTTGATGAGTTTTAGAGAATATGCAGATTTATTAGAAGGTATCGGTCTTATGCGCACATACGTCCGTCATTCAGATGAGACGACACAATTTATTTATGAGTTATTGCCACCACCAAGCCCTGATGAATTTTTCAATGATCCAATGCTGTCGATTTATTTTTACCAAATCGTAGGGAATCAACGTTATCATCAATTGAAATCGCACTTTATTATACAGACAGTTGATACAACAGGATACGTGGATGTGACGAAAAAGTTTACCGATGTATTCAAAGTGCCGAAGCAATCATTTTATCAGCCTGAGAAGCATCTAGCTGAAACAGAATACAACGGTGTTGATTTGACAGATGTTTCTTTCGACTTCGACTTATTAGCAGATATGTTGCAGACGCATTACATTAGTAAAGAAATACTAACTGAACCGACTAAGACATTGATTGTTCAACTCGCCACGTTATATCGTATTGCGCCAGACCAAATGAAGACATTGATTTTAAAATCACTAAATAGTGATCAGACTTTATCCATTATAGATTTACGCAAACAGGCACAGACACACTTCTTAAATGGCAACCAACAAACGCTTCCGGAGCTTCAGCGTATGAATGCAACATCTGATACGGTGAATCAAGGAGGAGTGGAACATGAAGATGTGTCAGTGGAAAGTTGGGAAGACTGGTATCATTTAATGGATAATACGAGCCCTGTTGTAATGTTAACATCATACGGTGGATCTGAACCGCCATTATATCAGAAGCGTATGATTGAAGAGTTGATGGAGCGAGAAGGTTTTAATTTTGGTGTTATCAATATCCTACTGCAGTATGTTATGCAAAAGATCGACAATAACTTACCAGAGAAATACGTCTATTCTGTCGCATCTACATGGAAAAAAAGCGGTGTCGTGGATGCCAAAACGGCACATCAAAAAGCGATGGAAATTCAGCGCAATGAAGAAAAGGCACAGGAAAAAAGAAAGCAGCCACAACGTCAGAACTATTCTAAAGGGACTGTTTACGAAGAGAAACCACGTTGGATGACGCATCCAGAAGAATTCAAATCAAAAGAAGAAGATTTGGATGTGTTAGAGCGAGATCGGGAAGCTTTCTTGAAAGAATTACAACAAAGTAGAAAGGCGGGTGATGAATGATGAAATCATTTAATCAAATTATGGGGTCGAATAATGCGATTCAAAAGCGTATTGAGAAGATTAAACGCCAAGTGATTAATGATCCTGATGTGAAGGCGTTCTTGGACGCACATCAATCGGAAATAACAAATGATATGATTGAAAATGATTTGAACATTCTTCAAGAGTACAAGGACCAACAGAAGCATTATACGGATAATCATACATTTGAGAACTGTCCTAACTTTGTAAAAGGGCATATTCCTGAGTTGTATGTGGAAAATCAGCGTATTAAGATTCGTTATAAACCATGCCCATGTAAGATACGACATGATGAAGAACGCCTAGCACAAAGTATGATAACATCATTCCATATGCACCCAGAAACATTGAACGCCAAATTGGAAGATGTTTATATGGATCGTCGTAACCGTTTAGATTTGGCAATGCAGTTTAAGACATTGATTGATGATATTGTGAACCAAAAGCCTGTGAAGGGATTTTATTTATACGGTGCACTTGGTACGGGTAAATCATTTATTCTTGGAGCAATCGCAAATGAACTGAAAGAAAAACATGTACACACAACAATTATATATGTACCTGAGTTTATACGAATTTTGAAAAATGGTTTCAATGATGGCACAACTACGAAAAGAATTGAACAAATTCGCTCGGCAAAAGTGCTTATATTGGATGATATCGGTGCAGAAGATATGACACCTTGGGCTCGAGATGAAGTGTTGGGTCCGGTGTTACACTACCGCATGATTCAGGAACTACCGACTTTCTTTAGTTCTAATTTTAATTTTGAAGAGTTGGAAGCTCATATTGCTCGTACGAAGAATGGTGTAGAGTGGACGAAAGCACAACGTATCATGGAACGTATCAAGACATTGGCAAAACCGTATAAATTAGAAGGTGAAAATTATAGAAACCGTTGAAAAAATGCAAAATAGCGTTATAATAGATATAAATGAATCATGTTAACGAATTAGAGGATATGATAGGGTGTTGGTATTACACAGAAAGCTGCCGATGATGAGAGTGCAGTTAATACGGCATCATGTTACTCCCTCAAATAAATAGTATTTGTAATGAATACTCGGCTCAAGACCGTTATCTTATGTAGAGATGTTGCACAACGTGTGACGAATTTAGGGTGGTATCGCGAAGACCTCGTCCCTTTGATGGGATGGGGTCTTTTTATTTTATTCGCCTGTGGATGAGATAAAGGGTAAGTGAGATTGTTGACATGTTTGAAATTAGGAGGATGAATATGGCACAAATTAACGTACGTTTTCCAGATGGTAATAGCAAGGCGTTTGACAAAGGGATCACAACTGAGGATATTGCGCAATCAATCAGTCCAGGGTTGCGTAAAAAGGCGGTTGCAGGTAAATATAATGGGGAAATGGTTGATTTAACACGTCCACTTGAAGTTGATGGTGAGATTGAAATTGTGACACCAGGAAGCGATGAAGCGTTAGAAGTTTTAAGACACTCAACAGCTCATCTGATGGCACAAGCTTTGAAGCGTTTATATGGCGATGTGAAGTTCGGTGTTGGCCCTGTCGTTGATGGTGGTTTCTACTATGACTTCGATATGACTGAAAAAGTATCAAGTGATGACTTCGAAAAAATCGAAAAAACAATGGCGCAAATTGTGAATGAAAATCATAAAATTGAGCGTCGTGTTGTTTCAAGAGAAGAAGCAAAAGACTTTTTCAAAGAAGATCCATACAAACTTGAATTGATTGATGCAATTCCTGAAGACGAACTCGTGACACTCTATTCTCAAGGTGAGTTCACTGACCTATGTCGTGGGGTTCACGTACCATCAACAGCAAAAATTAAAGAATTTAAACTTTTATCAACAGCAGGTGCATACTGGCGTGGTGACAGTAACAACAAGATGTTGCAACGTATTTATGGTACAGCTTTCTTCGATAAAAAAGAGTTGAAAGCACACTTGAAAATGTTAGAAGAACGCAAAGAACGTGATCACCGCCGTATCGGTAAAGATATGGAGCTCTTTACAAACAATCAATTAGTAGGGGCAGGATTACCGTTATGGTTACCAAATGGTGCAACAATCCGTCGTGAAATCGAGCGTTATATTGTCGATAAAGAAGTTGCACTTGGATACGATCATGTATACACACCAGTTTTAGCGAACGTTGAATTATATAAAACTTCCGGTCACTGGGATCACTACCAAGATGACATGTTCCCGGCGATGCAATTAGATGTCGATGAAGCAATGGTTTTACGTCCAATGAACTGTCCGCATCATATGATGGTATATGCAAACAAACCACATTCATACCGTGAGTTACCAATTCGTATTGCAGAGTTAGGAACAATGCATCGTTACGAAGCGAGTGGTGCGGTATCTGGTTTACAACGTGTACGTGGTATGACATTGAACGATGCGCATATTTTCGTACGTCCAGACCAAATCAAGGAAGAGTTTAAACGTGTCGTTGAAATGATCTTGAATGTTTATGAAGATTTTGGTTTCAAAGATTACAAATTCCGTTTGAGCTATCGTGATCCTGAAGATAAAGAAAAATACTTCGATGACGATGATATGTGGAATAAAGCTGAGACAATGTTAAAAGAAGCGGTTGATGAGTTTGGTTTAGAGTATGAAGAAGCAATTGGTGAAGCGGCCTTCTACGGACCGAAATTAGACGTTCAAGTAAAAACAGCAATGGGCAAAGAAGAGACTTTATCAACAGCACAACTTGACTTCTTATTACCGAAAAAATTCGAATTAACATATATTGGTCAAGACGGTGAACACCATCAACCAGTTGTTATCCACCGTGGTGTCGTTTCTACAATGGAACGCTTTGTAGCCTTCTTAACAGAAGAAACTAAAGGGGCATTCCCAACATGGTTAGCACCACAACAAGTTGAGATTATCCCAGTTAATGTTGACCTCCATTATGATTATGCACGTCAAATTCACGATACATTAAAATCACAAGGTGTCCGTGTGAATATTGATGATCGTAATGAAAAAATGGGATACAAAATCCGTGAAGCGCAAATGAAAAAAATCCCATATCAAATTGTTGTAGGGGATAAAGAAGTTGAAAATCATGAAGTGAATGTTCGTCAATATGGTTCAAAAGACCAAGAAACAATGGATGCAGAAGATTTTGTATGGCAATTGGTGGATGAAATTCGTTTAAAAAAACAAAGATAGCATTGCAGAGTGCAGTTTGATACTGTATACTGATATGTAATTCAAAAAATAAATATCCAATTTAGTTAGAGGTTGCATTTTTAATGAGTCGCTTGTCAGAAGCAGAGATGTTGCGTATGTTGCACAAGTTAAAGGTAAAAATGCCGAAGCGAGTTATGAACATCTACATAACTTGTTGGGCTAGTTGTCGAAAGATGCTAGACTGTCACAAACGTGATGTGCTACTTATTTGTTTTAGATAAAGTAAAGGTTACATCATACGTGATGTAACCTTTATTTCGTTATCTAGGAGTAAAGTCATTGATTTGTTCATTTGGTTGACCTCTAGGTGAAAGAAAGGAAGGAAACATGAGTAACGAAAAATTACAAACAGAGAATGGCGTGCAACGTCATTTGAAAGATCGTCATATCTCGATGATTGCCATCGGTGGAGCCATCGGAACAGGTCTCTTTATGACATCTGGAGGAGCAGTACACGATGCTGGGCCGCTCGGTGCATTACTCGGTTATGCGATTATCGGTTTAATGGTATTTTTCTTAATGACATCATTAGGGGAAATGGCAACTTACTTGCCTGTAACAGGGTCATTTAGTACATATGCAACACGCTTTGTAGATCCGTCACTTGGATTTGCTTTAGGATGGAACTACTGGTTCAACTGGGTTATTACCGTTGCAGCTGATGTAACAATTGCTGCACATGTTATCGAGTATTGGGAGCCATTACAATTTTTACCAGCATGGGCATGGAGTTTGGTTTTCATGGCAATTATTTTTGGATTGAATTTACTTTCAGTCCAAGTATATGGTGAAAGTGAATACTGGTTCGCATTTATCAAAGTTGCAACAGTCATCGTCTTTATTATCGTAGGTTTATTAACCATCTTCGGTATTATGGGTGGTACAGCAGTTGGCTTTGATACATTTACACAAGGCGAGGGCCCTATTTTAGGTGACGGTTTCGGTGGTAGTTTACTTGCCGTATTCGGTGTATTCTTAATCGCCGGCTTCTCATTCCAAGGAACTGAGATTGTCGGGATTACAGCAGGAGAATCAGAAAATCCTGAACGCGCTGTACCAAAGGCGATCAAACAAGTATTCTGGCGTATTCTTTTATTCTATGTATTCGCCATCTTCATTATCGGTATGTTGATTCCTTACAATCATCCAGCATTAATGGGTGGTGGAGAAGATATCGCAACATCACCATTCACACTTGTGTTTAAAAATGCGGGTCTTGCATTCGCTGCATCATTCATGAACGCAGTCATCTTAACATCTGTATTATCAGCAGGTAACTCTGGTATGTATGCAAGTACACGTATGCTTTATTCAATGAGTCGTGATGGCTTGGCAGCGAAATCATTTAGCAAGACAAATAGAGATGGAACGCCATGGGTAGCGATGCTTTCAACTGCATTTGTCGTCATTCTTATCTTTATTGTTGAACAAGTCAGTGGTAACGCTTATGAATATATCGTTGCCGCAAGTGGTTTGACAGGCTTTATTGCTTGGTTAGGTATTGCGATTAGCCACTATCGCTTCCGTAAGGCATTTGACGCACAAAACTATGATGTATCTAAACTGAAATATAAAGCAAAATGGTTCCCATTCGGCCCAATACTTGCACTTGTACTATGTGTGATCGTTATTATCGGTCAAGACGTTGACTTTATTCAAGGTGGCGGATTTGATCCGAAACGATTCTTTATCACATACATGGGGATTCCAGTATTCTTATTCTTCTTCCTATATCACAAGTTAAGATATAAAACGAAATTAATTCCATTGGAAAAAGTGAACTTGAGTCAAGATGTTTCAATGGATGAAAAAAACTTTCATAAATATGTTGACTAATAGATAACAACTTGGTATGATTATATCTGTTGAATACGAAACGGACCAAGTAGAAGCAACCCGCTTCTCACCTGTGGCGACGCACGAAGCTGTTGGCAGGTTAACGATATAAACATGTGAGTTTGTTCATGTTAACGTTAGGAGCGGGGATTAATATCCTCGCTTTTTTTCGTGCTTGGACCATTCGTAAAATTTTTGGAGGTGTCAACCATAGCTAAGGATCAAACGCAAGTAAATGAAAAGATTCGCGCTAGAGAGTTACGTGTTATCGGACAAAACGGTGACCAACTCGGTATCAAATCAAAGCAAGAAGCATTGGAAATGGCAGAACGTCTTAACTTAGACGTCGTTGTTGTTGCCCCTAATGCAAAACCACCTGTTGCTCGTATTATGGATTATGGTAAATACAAGTTCGAGCAACAGAAAAAAGAAAAAGAAATGAAGAAGAAACAAAAAGTCATCAATGTGAAAGAAATCCGCTTAAGTCCAACAATTGAAGAACATGACTTCAATACAAAACTTAAGAACGGACGTAAATTCTTAACAAAAGGTGACAAAGTTAAAGTTTCAATTCGTTTCAGAGGGCGTGCCATTACACATAAAGAGATTGGTCAACGCGTTTTAGAGAATTTTGCTGATGAGTGCAAAGATATTGCGACTGTTGAGCAAAAACCTAAAATGGAAGGTCGCCAAATGTTCCTTATGTTGGCGCCAATTAACGAAAAATAAACAATGACAATAGGAGGAAAATCATCATGCCTAAAATGAAAACTCACCGCGGAGCTGCGAAACGTGTTAAAAGAACTGGAAGTGGAAAATTAAAACGCTCTAGAGCTTACACATCTCACTTATTCGCTAACAAATCAACAAAACAAAAACGTAAATTACGTAAAGCAGCACTTGTGTCTAAGAGTGACTCAAAACGCGTAAGACAATTATTAACTTACGTTAAATAATTATAAAAATTAAACGAACGAATATATAAACATCTAAATATGTAGAGATTACATTTAAGAGATTATGAGGAGGAATTTATTATGCCACGTGTAAAAGGTGGAACAGTAACAAGAGCGCGTCGTAAAAAGACAATCAAATTAGCTAAAGGTTACTTCGGTGCGAAAAGCACATTATATAAAGTAGCAAAACAACAAGTAATGAAATCAGGTCAATATTCATTCCGTGACCGTCGTCAAAGAAAACGTGACTTCCGTAAATTATGGATCACTCGTATTAACGCAGCAGCTCGTCAACATGACATGAGCTACTCACGTTTAATGAACGGCTTAAAATTAGCTGGTATCGATATTAACCGTAAAATGCTTTCTGAAATCGCAATCGCTGACGAAAAAGCATTTGCTGAATTAGTAAACAAAGCGAAAGACGCTTTAAAATAATTTTTAAATAGAGAGTTGGTTTGTTTATTTGATAAGCAACCAACTTTTTTTATTTGAATTTGAATAGGAGATCATATTACTTTTGCGTGTCCAGTTAAGGTTTGGTACGATAAAGATAATCCGTGAAAAAGGAGTTAATTATGTCTAAATTTGATGAACAAATTATAGTAGTTCCAAGAGATATTATATTTGATAATGAAAAGCATGCATTCAATGGTTTTATTAGACAAGATGATGTAAAAAGTCAAGCGATCTTTGACACGTTAGGACAGTATGATGTAAAAAGACGAGGTGATATGGAAGAAGATCCGTCGTACAAACAATTGATTTCGTATTGTATCCTTGAAAACGAAGATCAAGACATACTCGTCTATCAACGTCTGTCAGGGGGCGGTGAATCACGATTGCATGGCTTAGCATCGATTGGCGTTGGCGGCCATATGAATGATGTGCCGAATCAAAAAGATGTAATGGCAATCATTGAAGAAAATACGAGTCGTGAACTGTTGGAAGAAGTTGGGCTTGCGGTGAATGAAACAGCAGGTTTACAACATGTTGGTTTTATTAATGATGATTTGAACGAAGTAGGACAAGTACATCTCGGTGTTGTTTTCAAAGTACAAGTACAAAAGTCACAAGTAGAAGTGCGAGAAACAGACACATTATCTATTCAATGGCAATCAATGGATGATATTAATGATCTATCTCAATTTGAATCATGGAGTGCGCTCATATTAGAAAAATGGAACTAGGTGATGTGAATGTCAGAACTCATACCGTTTCCGAAGTTAAAACAAAAGCTTTGCTCAGATATTAAACAAGCAATTGCAAAAGAACAATACGACATAGCATACGATTGTTTTGTAGAATACGAACAATATTTTGAAATGACAGAAGCACTTGCGTTGATGAAATGTCATGTATTGTGGGAAACTGAATCTTATTTAGAATTGCGTGAAGAAGCGCATATTTTGTTGGAACAAGGCTATACATCTCAAGATGAGTTGATGATATATTATGTCAAAAGTTTATTTGCTTTGGAACAATATCAATCGGTTGTTTCAGTAGTAGATGAGATTCTAGATAATGTGAAGGCACACCAGACACGTATGATTCTGTTACCTTTGAAAGATCAAGCACAGCATCAATTGAACAAACGACAAGAAGATATGCAAGTACAGTTACAGCAGTTTGATCAATTATCAGAAGGGCCACGTACAGAACTTATATTGTCTATGATTGATGATAGTGCCTATTATTTTGCTGATACGATAGCTTATTGGATTATGCAAGATGATGTATCGGCGTCGTTACAAAGTTTAATGCTTGAATATTTACGATTTGCTCGGTACAATCAAAGCATTCAATTGGAAGTTAATGGGGAAGAAATAACAGTAGTTCCTGCACAATTGGAAGGGTTTGATGTGACACGATTTATGGAGTCGATTGTTCCAGAAGTCATTGCACAATTGGAAAATGACTACCCGTCTTTGGTACAAGAAGCACGTATTCATCTTAATGCACATAATATTGCCATGTATCCATATGACATCACGCAACTTGCAGATGATCAGACTTGGATCCAAACTTACGTGTATTATTTTGAAGAGATGATTGGTGTGTCACCATCATTTTCAGCGGACACTCATATTTTATCATTCATTAAATTGTTAAATACATAAGTAAGTCCCTTGAAACACGACTTACCTATGTTATAATAAAGAAGTTGAAAAATTTTAAAAAAGGATTTCATGGAGGTTTTTATACATGACAGCAACATGGGAAAAAAAAGAAGGTAACGAAGGGTTACTAGAAGTAACTGTACCTGCTAAAAAAGTAGACGAAGCATTAAATCAAGCATTCAAAAAAGTAGTTAAAAATATTAACGTACCTGGTTTCCGTAAAGGTAAAGTACCACGTCCGATTTTTGAACAACGTTTCGGCGTAGAAAGCTTATACCAAGATGCGCTTGATATCTTATTACAACCAGCATACAGCGATGCAATTGATGAAACGGGTATCAACCCAGTTGCGCAACCTGAAATTGACATCAAACAATTAGAAAAAGGAAAAGACTTTATCTTTGAAGCAACTGTAACAGTTGAGCCAGAAGTAGAACTTGGTGATTACAAAGGTTTAGAAATTGAAAAACAAGATGTGACAGTAACTGATGATATGGTTGAAGATGCTGTAAAACAACGTCTTGAAGCAATGGCTGACATGGTTGTTAAAGAAGACGGTGCAGTTGAAGAAGGCGACACTGTAAACTTAGACTTCGATGGTTATGTTGACGGTGAACAATTCGAAGGTGGACAAGCTGAAGGTTATGACTTAGAAGTTGGTTCAGGTTCATTTATTCCTGGATTTGAAGAACAATTAGTAGGTTTGAAACTTGAAGAAGAAAAAGACGTTGAAGTTACATTCCCAGAAGAATATCACGCAGCAGAGTTAGCAGGGAAAGCTGCAACATTCAAAGTGAAAATCAACGAAATCAAAGCAAAAGAAGTACCAACATTAGACGACGAATTAGCGAGCGAATTAGACGCAGATGCTGAAAACGTTGACGCATACAAAGCGAATGTTCGTACACAATTAGAAGAAGCGAAGAAAAATGACGCTGAAAACTTACAAAAAGAAGAAGCGGTTATCAAAGCTGCTGACAATGCAACAATTGACATTCCAGAAGCGATGATTAGACAAGAACAAGATCGCATGATTCAAGAGTTTGCTCAAAACATGCAACAACAAGGTTTAGACTTGAAAACATACTTCGAAATTTCAGGTCAAACAGAAGAAGATATGCGTGAGCAAATGAAAGATGATGCAGAACAACGCGTTAAAACAAACTTAACATTAGATGCTATCGCAAAAGCTGAAAACATCGAAGCAAGCGATGAAGATGTTGATAATGAATTACAAAAAATGAGCGACCAATTCGGTATCTCAGTTGAAGACATCAAAAAGACTTTAGGCAACTCTGATCTTATTAAAAATGATGTCCGAGTTAGAAAAGTAATCGACTTATTAATTTCAGAAGCAAAATTAGTAGACGCACCAGCTGATAGCGAAGCGTAAACTGAACACTAATCTGAATAAAGATAGGACAATGCTGGTTTGTTCACACGAACGAATCATATGATTTCAAAAATGTAACTTGCCAGAGCGGGATAAAGAAATCTAATCATTTTATAGATTTCTATCCCGCTTTCATTGTTTTATGCAAAAAACTTGAAAGACAGCGTGATTGCATAATAAAATGCTTTCTAGTATAGTCGTAGAGGATAGGGGTGTAATACAAAATGTTTAAATTCAATGAAGACGAAGAAAACTTAAAATGTTCTTTCTGTGGTAAAGATCAAGACCAAGTCAAAAAGTTAGTGGCTGGTAGTGGTGTTTATATTTGTAATGAATGTATTGAATTGTGTGCAGAGATTGTAGAAGAAGAACTCAATCATACTGAAACAGAAGAACTTACTGAGTTACCGACACCGAAAGAGATCATGGAAGAATTGAACCACTATGTGATCGGACAAGAGAAAGCGAAAAAGTCTCTTGCGGTAGCTGTATATAATCACTATAAACGTATTAACCAATTAGGTCCTAAAGAAGATGATGTTGAATTACAAAAAAGTAATGTCGCTTTAATCGGACCAACAGGTAGTGGTAAAACACTATTGGCACAAACACTCGCACGCACATTAAATGTACCGTTTGCGATTGCCGATGCTACAAGCTTAACAGAAGCGGGTTATGTGGGTGAAGATGTTGAAAATATATTATTACGTTTAATTCAAGCGGCTGATTTTGATATTGATAGAGCTGAAAAAGGGATTATTTACGTTGATGAAATCGATAAAATTGCACGTAAGTCAGAAAACACGTCTATTACACGTGATGTATCTGGCGAAGGTGTCCAACAAGCATTGTTGAAGATTCTTGAAGGTACAACAGCAAGTGTACCCCCACAAGGTGGACGTAAGCATCCGAACCAAGAATTTATCCAAATTGACACAACTAATATTTTATTTATTCTTGGTGGTGCGTTTGATGGTATTGAAGAAGTGATCAAACGTCGCCTTGGTGAAAAAGTCATTGGTTTCGCAAGCAGTGAAGCGTCTAAATATGACGAAACAAGCTTGTTAGAGCATATTCGTCCTGAAGACTTACAATCTTACGGTTTAATTCCAGAGTTCATCGGACGTGTACCGATTGTTGCGAACCTTGAAACATTAGATATTGCAGCGTTGAAAAATATTTTAACACAACCAAAAAATGCATTGGTAAAACAATATACGAAAATGCTTGAACTTGATGATGTCGCTTTAGAATTTACAGAAGAGGCATTATCAGCGATTAGTGAAAAGGCAATTGAACGTAAAACAGGTGCACGTGGATTACGCTCAATTATTGAAGAAGCACTGATCGACATTATGTTTGATATTCCTTCAACTGAAAATGTCACAAAAGTAGTGATTACAAAAGATACGATTGTGAATGAAACAGCACCGGAACTTTATGACAGTGAAGGTCAATTGTTAAACGATAGTAAAACATCTGCATAATTGATGAAAAGCTTAAGATGATGTGTCTGCATGTCTTAAGCTTTTTTGCTGTTCAAGTATAATAATGAGCGATAAAATGAATCTATAATATATAAGCGGTATAAGGAGAGAAACCATGAAGATTAATCCAAATCATGTTGAGCTCATCATCAGTGCGGTGAAAAAAGAGCAATACCCAGAGATGGGTTTACCAGAGGTAGCATTGAGTGGGCGCTCAAATGTAGGGAAGTCAACATTTATTAATAGTATGATCGGTCGTAAAAATATGGCGCGTACTTCACAACAACCGGGTAAAACGCAAACACTTAATTTTTACAATATTGACGAACAGTTGATTTTTGTTGATGTACCTGGATATGGTTATGCAAAAGTAAGCAAGAAACAACGTGAAGCATTCGGTAAAATGATTGAGATGTATTTAACAACAAGAGAAGAATTAAAGCTAGTTATTCAGCTCGTAGATTTGAGACATCCACCAACAGAAGATGATATTTTGATGTATGACTACCTGAAGCACTTTGATATACCAACACTAATCGTCGCAACAAAAGAAGATAAAGTGCCGAAAGGAAAGATACAAAAACACATCAAACGCATCAAACAAGATTTAGACTTAGACACCAATGATAAAATCATCAGTTATTCATCGCTGTCAAAAAGTAAACAACCGGAGATTTGGGCAAGTATTGATGCCTATATTACAGATGAAAGTATGGAATAAACGGACATTTGAATAAATCGTGGACAATAAGAATGGTTCTCAATGGAATCCTATTGAATCTAAATTGAAAGCGGTCTATCTATGTTATAATGATTTTATTGTAGTTTATGGGGGGACATGTTCATGTATTTTATTGCAGTGAGTGTCAATCATCGTACAGCAGATGTGACATTACGTGAAAAACTCACATTTCAAGATAAAGATATGATTCGTGTGCATGAAGCATTGTTTGAAACAAAATCAATTTTGGAAAATGTCATTCTATCAACGTGTAACCGAACAGAGGTCTATGCAGTGGTAGATCAAATTCATACGGGTCGATATTATATTCAACGTTTTTTAGCAAGACAATTTAACTTCGAAGTGGATGATATCAAAGCGATATCAGAAGTGAAGTTAGGGGACGATGCAATTGAACATTTATTCAGAGTGACTTCTGGATTGGATTCAATTGTCTTAGGTGAAACACAGATATTAGGACAAATGCGTGATGCATTCTTAACGGCGCAAGCGGCACAGACAACTGGCACGATATTTAACGAATTGTTTAAGCAAGCTGTTACATTCAGTAAAAAAGCACACCATGAAACAGATATTGCAGATAATGCGATTAGTGTATCTTATGCAGCAGTAGAACTCGCGAAAAAAATGTTCGGTAAGTTGAATAGAAAGCGTGCGCTAGTCATCGGTGCAGGAGAAATGGGTGAACTATCTGTATTAAACTTAAAAGGTGCGAATGTTTCTGACATAACGGTTATTAATCGCACATTCTCACGTGCACAGGCATTAGCGGAGAAACACCATGTACATGCAGCACCGATGTCTGATTTAGCTCAATTGTTGACGACAGCTGATATCGTCATCAGTTCAACAAGTGCAGAAAATTATGTCATTACAAAAGACATGTTAGAAATGCGACATGCTGTAACGAAAAAAACATCACAAATTGTATTAGTGGATATTGCTGTGCCGAGAGATATTGAGCCATTTGAGTCAAATGATATGGAAGTCTTTATTTATGATGTCGATGACTTAAAAGGTCTTGTAGATGCGAATATTCGTGAACGTCGTTTGGCTGCTGAAGCAATTGCAGAACGTATCCCTAGTGAAATTGATAAGCATAACGAGTGGGTACGCATGCTTGGTGTTGTTCCAGTGATTCGTGCATTAAGAGAGCAAGCGATGGGTATTCAGCAAGAAACAATGGCAAGCATTGATAGAAAGTTACCACATTTGTCAGAACGTGATCGTAAAGTGGTGTCGAAACATACGAAAAGTATAATCAATCAAATGCTTAAGCAGCCGATTAAACAAGCGAAAGAAATTAGTGATGACCGCAATGCAGCGGCAAAATTACAGTTATTCCAAGAGATTTTCGATATCGAAGTCGATACGAACTATCAACAAGAAGCAGTTGAAAAGAAAAAACGTATTTTGAAGCAACGTTTATTAGGATTTGAATCTTAAAGATAGGTGATGCCTATGGTAGAAACGTTTTTTGTAAGATTTCATGAGGCGGTTGTTTTGTTTTATTTCCTATGTGTTATCTGTTTGACACTCGATCTATTTCAAAAAAATTATCGCCTTCAAAATATTGGTTTCTATTTGTTAGGGATTGTTTGGGTATGTCAAACAATCTCTTTAACTATGTATATTCTTTGGCGTGGGCAATTGCCTTTGACGTCAATCGTTGAAAGTTTTTATGTGTTAACTTGGCTTATTTTAACATTTACATTTATTTGTGCTGTTTTCCGACAATTTGATGTTGTCATTGTACTGTTGAATATGCTTGGTTTTATCTTTATGGTTGTTCATACCTTTCATCCGTATCAGTTCAGTCATCAAGGTGCGAGATTAAAGGTCATCAACGAATTACTGACCGTTCATATTTCATTTGCATTGATTAGTTATGTACTCTTTGCGATTGCTTTTGTGAATGCTATTCTATATTTGATTCAATATCAAAACTTACGATTGAAGCGGTTCAATCAAAATTATTTCAGAATCGGAAGTGTATCCACACTCGAAAAAACCGTTTTTTATTTTACACTTATTGGTGTCATTACGTTATTCGTTAGTCTTCTCTGTGGTGTGCAATGGGGCTTATTTTCAGTTGGTTCTCATATTTTTGTTGATTTGAAAGTGATATCGTCATTTTTTATCTTCTTGAGTTATGTTGCATACATCGCAATGAGAATGACACAGAGGTTCAAGCAGCAGTTTTTAATTTATGTTAATATTATCTTGTTTCTATGTTGTATGATTAATTTAATTGTAGTCACACAACTCTCTTCATTCCATCAGTGGACGGGAGTATAATACAATGCCAATGGAGGTTCGTAGTATGCGAAAACTTATAGTGGGATCGAGAAGAAGTCAACTTGCTTTGACGCAAAGCGGTCAATTCATTGAACGTCTTAAAGCAGTTCAACCCGACTTAGAGATTGAGATTAAAGAAATTGTGACGAAAGGTGATCAAATTGTTGACCGACAACTGTCAAAGGTGGGCGGTAAAGGACTTTTTGTTAAAGAAATTCAAAATGAACTCTTTAGCAAAGACATAGACATGGCAATCCACTCATTGAAAGATGTCCCGAGTGAATTGCCTGATGGCCTAACACTTGGCTGTATCCCAGATCGTGAGAATCCATATGATGCTTATATTGCTAAAAATCATGTAGCATTGGAAGACTTGCCAGATGGTAGCATCGTCGGAACAAGTTCTCTAAGACGTGGTGCACAGATATTAGCAAAATTTCCAAATTTAGAGATTAAATGGATTCGTGGCAATATTGATACACGTCTCAAAAAGTTAAAAGAAGAAGACTATGATGCGATTATTTTAGCGGCAGCAGGGCTAAAACGTATGGGATGGTCAGATGATATTGTGACACAATACTTTGATGATGATCTGTTAATACCAGCAATTGGACAAGGTGCATTAGGTATTGAATGTCGTTCAGATGACACAGAATTATTAGCACTCTTAGCAAAAGTACATAATTCAGAAGTGGCAGACTGTGTAACAGCAGAACGTACATTTTTGAAAGAAATGGATGGAAGTTGTCAAGTACCGATTGGTGGGCATGCTGTCATTGCAGATGATCAGCAAATCCACTTCACAGGGTTAATTATGTCTCCAGATGGCAAGCAACGCTTCCAACATACTGCAACAGGAACAGATCCAGTGGAAGTAGGCCAACGTGTGAGTCAAGAACTGAAAGCACAAGGCGCATATGATATTATTGAAGCATTAAATGAAACACACTAAGTAGAGGTGTTCATAATGAAACCAACTGTAATCATGACGCAGACACATCCATATCATGATGATCGTATTAACGTGTGTCATTTGCCACTCATCACAACAGTTGCTTGTTCTTTTGATCAACGTCTTCTTGACGAAACATATGATTGGCTGATTTTTTCGTCAAAAAATGCGGTGAAATACTTCATGAAATATCTTCCAAAAACGCGTGTAAGGAAGATTGCGGTGATTGGTGAAAAAACAAAAGCGTATTGTGAGACGAAAGGTATTCACGTTGACTTTGTGCCAAATGACTTCTCGCAAGAAGGATTTCTTGCACAGTTTTGTGCGAGTGAACATGATAAGATATTGTTGCCATCGAGTGCACGTGCGAGACCGTTGCTTGCAGACACACTTCATCAGCGTTATGGTAAAGTGACGAAGATTGATTTGTATGATATCGAGGTCAATGATACACAAGTAACGGCGGCTTATGAAATGTTGACGAGTCAGAAAGTCAACGCCATCACTTTCGCTAGTTCGTCAGCGGTTAATGCATTATTTGAACGCTTTCCAAACATAGCGTTCGACCATTGGGTTGTGATTGGTGCACAAACGCAACAAACATTATCCCGATATGGATATTTTGGAGAGATGGCTGAGTTACAAACACTTGAAGCCATGATTGATAAAATTTTAGAAATGGGGTTCTAAAGAATGAATTTTGATAGACATAGACGATTACGTGCATCTCATACAATCAGAGATATGGTGCGTGAAACACATATAAGAAAAGAAGATTTGATTTATCCTATTTTTGTCGTGGAACGTGATGATGTAAAAGAAGAGATTAAGTCACTACCGGGCATTTATCAAATCAGCTTGAACTTATTACATGAAGAAATCAAAGCAGCGTATGATCTAGGTATTCGTGCCATGATGTTTTTCGGAATCCCGAATGAAAAAGATGCATGTGGAACAGGCGCATTTATCGATGATGGTGTGATTCAACGTGCAACAAAAATTGCGAAGTCGTTATATCACGATTTGTTGATTTTAGCAGACACATGTCTTTGCGAGTATACGGATCATGGCCATTGCGGTGTCATCGATGACCATACGCATGATGTTGATAACGATGAAACACTTCCATTGCTAGTGAAAACGGCTGTATCACAAGCAAAAGCCGGTGCAGATATTATCGCACCTAGTAACATGATGGATGGTTTTGTTGCAGCAATTCGTCAAGGTTTAGACGAAGCGGGCTTCTATAATATCCCAATTATGAGTTATGGTATTAAATATGCATCAAGCTTTTACGGTCCCTTCCGTGATGCAGCAGAATCAACACCATCATTCGGTGATCGTAAAACATATCAAATGGACCCAGCTAATCGTCTAGAAGCAATGCGTGAACTCGAGAGTGACTTGGTAGAAGGCGCTGATATGATGATTGTGAAGCCTGCATTGAGCTACCTAGATATCATTCGTGATGTGCGCAATAACAGTAATATTCCAATTGTGGCATATAATGTGAGCGGTGAATATAGTATGACAAAAGCAGCGGCACAAAATGGTTGGATTGATGAAGAGCGTATAGTCATGGAACAAATGATTTCAATGAAGCGTGCGGGTGCCGATATGATTATCACATATTTTGCGAAAGATATTTGTCGTTATTTAGATAAATAAATTGCCTTAGGAGGAGATTGAATTGCGTTACAACAAATCGATAAAAGCATTTGAAAAAGCAGAACAATTGATGCCAGGTGGTGTGAATAGTCCTGTACGTGCATTTAAAGCTGTTGATACGCCTGCCATTTTTATGGAAAGCGGAAAGGGTAGTCGCATTTATGATATTGATGGCAATGAATATATTGACTATGTATTAAGTTGGGGACCGCTTATTCTTGGGCATCGCAATGAACGTGTCATCAGTGAATTGCATAGCGTATTAGAACGTGGTACAAGCTTTGGTGCTTCAACACTTGAAGAGAATCGATTGGCAGAGCTTGTCATTGAACGTGTCCCTTCTATTGAGAAAGTCAGAATGGTGTCATCAGGTACAGAAGCAACGTTGGATACGCTACGTTTAGCGCGAGGATACACTGGAAAAAATAAAATCATCAAGTTTGAAGGGAACTATCATGGCCATAGTGATTCATTGTTAATCAAAGCCGGTTCAGGTGTGGCAACACTTGGTTTACCAGATTCACCGGGTGTTCCAGAAGGTATTGCTAAAAATACAATTACTGTGCCTTATAATAATTTAGAAGCGGTTAAGTTAGCATTTGAACAATTTGGTGCTGATATTGCTGCAATCATTGTTGAACCCGTTTCAGGAAACATGGGCGTTGTGCCACCAATCAACAATTTCTTACAAGGGCTCAGAGACATTACTAAAGAATATGATGCATTGCTTATTTTCGATGAAGTGATGACAGGTTTCCGTGTCGGATATAACTGTGCACAAGGTTACTTCGACGTAACACCGGACTTAACATGTCTTGGTAAAGTCATCGGTGGTGGTTTACCAGTCGGTGCATTTGGTGGTCGAAAAGAAATCATGGATCGTATTGCACCAAGCGGTGATGTTTATCAAGCGGGAACATTATCTGGAAATCCACTCGCAATGACAAGTGGTTATTGGACATTGAGTCAATTAACACCAGAAAGTTACACGTATTTCAATGAGTTGGGAGATATGTTAGAAGTGGGCCTAAAAGAAGTCTTCGCAAAACATAATGTGCCATTGACAGTGAATCGTGCAGGTTCAATGATTGGTTTCTTTATTAATGAAGGCCCTGTTACGAACTTTGAAGAGGCAAATCAATCTGACTTGAAGTTATTCGGTGAAATGTATCGTGAATTAACAGAACAAGGTGTGTTTTTACCACCATCTCAATTCGAAGGGATGTTCTTGTCAACATCGCATACGAAAGAAGATATCGAGAAAACAATTGCGGCATTTGACGTTGCATTAAGTAAAGTATCCCCAAAATAAATAGTAATCGCCATGTCAGTTTGAAAGATTGACATGGCTTTTTTATAGATGAGAGATGAATATTTTTTTAATTACGTATTTTTGTTAAGATGAAATCATATACATACGCATTGGTAGTTAAGGGAGATGGCACAGATGCAAAAACAATATATCGGCAATAACTTACTTGTCTTAGCGGTATCTGTTCTATGTGGCTGGATATTATGGCGGTGCCACATGATACTTCCATGGATGTTTGGACCGATAGTCGGCAGTTTAATCGTTGTGAAAGGTTTTAAGCGCGAGATTCACTGGCCACATTGGCTGAGCGAACTAGGTTTAATCATGTTAGGTGTACAAATAGGGAGTAGTTTTACCAGACAAGTGATTGAAGATATTCAAAGTCATTGGCTGTTAATTGTCATTGTCAATGTGCTGACACTCACACTTGCCATCATTGTTTCCTATGGTTTCCGTAAAATTGCGTCAGTAAATGAAGAAACAGCAATACTCAGTGTCATTCCAGGTGCATTAAGTCAAATGCTTGTCATGGCAGAAGAGAATAAGCGAGCAGATATTCTTGTCGTCAGCTTAACACAAACATCTCGTATTATTTTTGTTGTGATTTTAGTGCCTTTATTCACATTGTTTTTTAATGAAAAACAGCAAAATAAGGCGCATCTCAATGAAACGCCTTTATTAACTGAAACACTTGGTATGCAGCATTTGCTTATTTTGATTGTTGCGATTGTATTCGTATATGTCTTAATGAAGAAAGTTAATTTTCCTACCAAGATGTTACTTGCACCTATCATTGTGTTAATCTTATGGAACTTAACGACAGAAAATATATTTACACTTGATGCACCGATTATTGCGACAGCACAAGTGATTTATATGATTAGAGTTGGTGTACAAATTGCTGGTTTAACAGATCGACTCAAAGGACGCATCGCATTGGCAATTGCCTTTCAAAATATCTTATTAATCACAGGGACATTATTGATGGTTTGGGGATTACAATATTTGAATGACATTCCACTGAACACCTTGTTTTTAGGTGCAGCTCCGGGTGGTATGGCACAAATTGTGCTCGTTGCGTTGGATACGGGAGCAGACGTTGCAATCGTCTCTTCATTCCATATATTCCGTATCTTTTTCATATTGATGTTGATTGCACCGCTTATCGATATTTATTTAAAATATCGAGCTAAAAAGCCATCATAATTTATGCATGTCGATGGGGACAGCTTACAAGATGTGAGTTGTACATCCCAGCTGCCTCCATAAATGAAAAGGTCGTTACAGGACCAATAAATTTAAATCCATATTGTTTTAATGCTTTGGATAATTGTTTTGCAGTTTCATTTACTGTAATGCGTTCATCAACTGATTCAAAGCGAAAGTCAATCGGGGAACCGTCGACAAATGACCATAAAAATTCAGAAAAGTTTCCGTGTTCATTTTCTATTTTGATGTAACCACGTGCTTGTGCAACAATTGCTTCTAATTTTTTGCGATGATGAACAATGTTCGGAAAGTCCATCAAGGCATCGATATCTTCATCAGACATTTCGGCAACTTTGTATGGGTTAAATTGATGAAAAGCATTTTGATATGCTTCTTTTTTCTTTAAGATTATCAACCACGACAACCCAGCATGTTGAGATTCGAGTGCAAGTAATTCAAATAATTGTTGCGAATCATAAAGTGGTTTGCCCCAAAACTCATTGTGATATTGAATGTATAATGGGTCAGTTGTTCCGAATGCGCAAGGGTTCATATCATCAACTCCAATATTGACTTAATCTTGAATTCATTATACTATATTGTTAAATAGAATATGAATCTTTGGGAAGAGTATGTTGATAATTTATTGTAGAGAGTGCATGGTCGGTGAGAATGCATATAAGTTTCAGCAGAAGGTAGCCCACTCGTACTTAGGCTGAATCAAGTAGGTTTAAGCGTGTCATGAGCGTTAATCATATGAGTGCAATAGTGAAATTTTGAAAGTATCTATTGAATATAGGTGGTACCACGGAACATCCGTCCTATTTTAGGACAGGTGTTCTTTTTTATTTTTATGGAGGGATATAAATGGACATGCAAACAAAATATAATCCGCAAGAAGTTGAAGCAGGTCGCTATCAAGAGTGGCTTGATCATAACCGCTTTAAACCAAGTGGTGATTTAGAAAAACCAACATACACAATTGTTATTCCACCACCGAATGTAACAGGTAAGTTGCATTTAGGTCATGCTTGGGATACAACTTTACAAGATATTTTAACGCGTATGAAACGCATGCAAGGATACGATACACTATATTTACCGGGTATGGACCATGCCGGGATTGCGACACAAGCGAAAGTAGAAGCGAAGATGCGAGAAGAAGGTATCTCTCGTCATGATATCGGTCGTGAAAAGTTCCTTGAAAAAGCTTGGGAATGGAAAGAAGAATATGCGTCATTCATTCGCCAACAATGGGCGAAATTAGGACTCGGATTGGACTACTCACGTGAGCGCTTCACCTTAGATGACGGTTTAAGTGAAGCGGTACGTAAAGTATTCGTTGACATGTACAACAAAGGCTTAATTTACCGTGGCGAACGCATTATCAACTGGGATCCAGAAGCACGCACAGCACTTTCAGATATCGAAGTGATTCATGAAGATGTTAATGGTAAATTCTATCATTTCAAATATCCGTATGCAGACGGTAGCGGTTTTATTGAAATTGCAACAACTCGTCCTGAGACTATGTTAGGGGATACTGCGATTGTTGTTAACCCAGATGATGAACGCTATCAAGACATCATCGGTAAAGAAGTCATCTTACCAATTGTAGGTCGCACATTGCCTGTATTAGCAGACGAATACGTTGATAAAGAATTTGGTAGTGGTGCGATGAAAGTAACACCTGCACACGATCCAAATGATTTTGAAATTGGTAATCGTCATGACTTAGAGCGCATCGTTGTTATGGATGAATCAGGCCATATGAATGACAAAGCAGGTAAATATGAAGGTATGGACCGCTTTGAATGCCGTAAACAACTCGTGAAAGACTTAGAAGCAGAAGGTCTTGTGATTAAGATTGAGGACCATATGCACTCAGTTGGACATTCTGAACGTAGTGGTGCAGTTGTTGAGCCATATTTATCAACACAATGGTTTGTTAAAATGGCACCACTTGCCCAACAGGCTTTAGATAACCAAAAAACAGATGGCCGTATTGAATTTGTACCAGGTCGTTTCGAAAAAACATTCAATCGCTGGATGGAAGAGATTCGTGATTGGACAATTTCTCGTCAGCTTTGGTGGGGTCATCAAATTCCAGCATGGTATCACAATGAAACAGGAGAACTCTATGTTGGTATGGAAGCGCCAGAAGATAGTGAAAACTGGACACAAGATGAAGATGTACTTGATACATGGTTTTCAAGTGCATTATGGCCTTTTTCAACATTAAACTGGCCAGATGAAGAAGCGGCAGATTATCAACGTTACTACCCAACAAACGTATTAGTTACAGGATACGACATTATCTTCTTCTGGGTAGCACGTATGATTTTCCAAGGTTTAGAGTTTACTGGTCAAAAACCATTTAATGATGTGTTATTACATGGTCTTGTACGTGCAGAAGATGGACGTAAAATGAGTAAATCATTAGGTAATGGTGTAGACCCAATGGATGTCATCGACCAATATGGTGCAGATAGCTTACGTTATTTCTTAGCAACAGGTTCTTCACCAGGACATGACTTAAGATATTCAACAGAAAAAGTCGAATCTGTATGGAACTTTATCAATAAAATTTGGAATGCGGCACGTTTCAGTTTAATGAATATCGCTGAAGACTTTAAGTATGAAGATATTGATTTGACTCAAAACTTATCTGTTGCAGATCAATGGATATTAACACGTCTCAATGAAACGATTGAAACAGTAACAGATCTAAGTGATAAGTACGAATTTGGTGAAGTAGGTCGTGCTTTGTATAACTTTATTTGGGACGAGTTCTGCGACTGGTACATTGAAATGAGTAAAATTCCAATGAATGGTGATGACGAAGCACAGAAAAATGTCACACGTTCAGTATTAAGCTACACATTAGATCGTATTATGCGCTTATTACATCCATTCATGCCTTTCGTGACTGAGCACATTTGGCAAAACTTACCACATGAAGGTGAGTCAATCGTTACAAGTGCTTGGCCAACAGTGAACGAAGATTTAATGTTCCCAGAAAGTAAAGATGTGATGGAACAGTTAGTAGAAATTATTAAATCAGTTCGTCAATCACGTTTAGAAGTGAACACACCATTATCAAAAGAAATTCCAATTATTATCCAAGCTAAAAATGAAACAATTCAACAGTTATTGATGAGCAATAAAGGATATTTAGAGCGTTTCTGTAATCCGAGCGAACTAACAATTGATACGAAAGTTTCAATTCCAGAAAAAGCGATGACTACGGTTGTCGCAGCTGGGGAAGTAATCTTACCTTTAGAAGGTCTTATCGATATGGATAAAGAAATCGCACGATTAGAAAAAGATCTGGAAAAATGGCAAAAAGAACTGGACCGTGTTAATAAGAAACTCGCAAATGAAAAATTCGTTCAAAAAGCACCTGAAAAAGTCATTCAAGAAGAACGTGACAAACAAGTGAAGTATCAAGAAAAATATGACGGTGTGAAAGCGCGAATTGAACAATTAAAAGCATAGGAGTATGAACTATGAATTATCTTGATAGCTTATATTGGATCCATGAGCGTACGAAGTTTGGCATTAAGCCAGGTGTTAAACGTATGGAATGGATGTTACAGCGACTCGGTAATCCTGAACAAAAGATTCAAGCGATTCACATAGGTGGTACGAACGGAAAAGGTTCGACAGTTGCATACTTGCGAGATGCTTTGTTGAATAACGACTATCAAGTAGGGACATTTACATCGCCTTATATTGAATCTTTCAATGAACGTATTAGTTTAAATGGTACACCCATTTCGAATGAGGAGATTGTTGAACTGGTTCGTCGTGTGAAGCCAGTGAGTGAAGCAATGGATGAAGAGACGGAACTCGGTGTTGCGACAGAGTTTGAAATTATTACAACGATGATGTATCTCTATTTTGGTGAGATACATCCTGTTGACTTTGTCATCGTAGAAGCAGGACTCGGCGTAAAAAATGATTCAACAAATGTAATCACACCGATATTGAGTGTTTTGACGAGTATCGGTTTAGACCATACAGATATTTTAGGGAACACTTATATAGATATTGCACGTGATAAAAGTGCAATTATTAAAGAAGGCATTCCTGTTGTCTATGCAGTTAAAAATGAAGAGGCGCTGAAACTCATACGTGATACCACTGAAAATATGCATGCCAAGTCTTTAGAATTTGATCGTGATATTCTTATCGTGTCAGAAGATGATGAATTTACTTATCGATATAAAGATTATGAACTTGAAAATATTGCATTAGATATGTTGGGTGAACATCAGAAGGAAAATGCGGCGTTGGCGATAACAGCGCTCATTGAATTGAATGAGCAAGGTCTTATCGAGATTGATTTCAATAAAATGATTGATGGCATTGAACAAGTGAAGTGGAAAGGACGCATTGAGCGTGTATCAGAAAAACCACTAATTATATTGGATGGTGCCCACAATCAAGAAAGTGTCGATGCTTTAATTGATACAATCGAAAAGTATTACCATTTAGAAAAAGTTGATATTTTATTTTCAGCAATAGCCGGCAAACCGATTCATCATATGTTGCATGCATTTGATGAAATCTCAGAACATATTTATGTCACACAGTTTAACTTCCCTAAAGCGCTTCCTATCGAAAAGTTATATGATGAAGTAGATAGTGAACAAAAATCAATGGTTGAGGACTATGTGACTTTTATCCAAAATTATGATGGGGACGCACTGTTGATAACAGGAAGCTTATACTTTATTAGTGAAGTTAAAACAAAGCTTGGGTACCATTAATTAGAGCATATAAAAAGTGAGTGATATATAACCTTAAAAATAAAGGTGTATATCACTCTTTTTTTGATAAAAGGCAGTTTGACGATACTAAGCCTGCACATTATAATTATCAACAATTCAATGAACAAGGGGGCGTCACATGGGCATTCTTCTACTATTTTTTCTTGGTAGTGCAATGATGAGTTTTCTAATGCAATTGGCAGATATACGACATCTCTCCATACAACAGTTATTTTCACGTTCGTGTTGCAGGGCATGCGAGCAGCAGCTTGCTTTGTATGATACGATACCACTCCTTAGTTTTATTGTGTTAAAAGGGTATTGTCGACATTGCCATTCACCTATACCGAAAGACTTATTTATAGCGGAAATAATAGGTGGATGTATTGTTATTTTACCTATTTACGCTACACTCTTTTTGAATACGACACTCTTTTATACGATAAGTTTCTTGTTACTTGTAATGATGTTTCAAGATATCAGATGTCTTATCGTTCCACATCGCTTTCTCTTTTTATTATTTACATGTTCTCTTTTTTTGACGGGATTATCGTCATTTACCTTAAAGCAATTTGTTTTAATGGCTGTTTTACTTGTATGTAGTCTTTGCTTACATCGTTATATTGGTATGGGCGACTTTAAATTATTAATGACACTTTCAATTTTGTTACCACCTTCATTTCTCCTTTTTATCATTTGGTTAACTTTCCCTATCGGTCTATTGCTATTTCCTTTGTTTTATTATTGCCGATTTTTTAGTCCACCTCATTATCCACTCGTTCCAGCAATATATCTCAGTTTTAATGTCGTTGCTTTCTTTTACCCCACGTTATTAGCTTTGTTAGGAGGTATTATATGAGTCAAATGTATGAATTATGTGTACAAGAAAAACCAAAAGAGCGGTTAATGTCATATGGTGCGTCAGCACTGTCAAATACAGAATTAATAGCAATTTTGTTAAATACGGGACATTTAGGTTGTTCTAGTTTGCAATTGGCATCACAATTGTTAAGTACATATCAAACATTGGAGCGATTAAAAGCATTAACTATCGTAGAACTCACATCGATGAAAGGGATTGGTATAAATAAGGCGATTACATTGATGGCAGCATTTGAATTAGGGGGACGTGCACAACAAGAAAGATTTCTTAATCATTCTGAACCAATAGAAGAACCGAAACAAATTGCAGAAAAAATGTATCACTTAATGAGTGGATATACACAAGAGCACTTTGTAGTTTTGTTGCTTAATACCAAGCTGCAAATCATACACCAAAAAACGATATTCATAGGTACATTGAACAGTGCGATTATTCATCCGAGAGAAATCTTTAAAGAAGCGGTGAAATGGTCTGCCCATGCAATGATTGTCGTTCATAATCATCCTTCAGGAGACCCCACACCATCACAAGCAGATATTAAAACGACTGAACGTCTAGTAGCTTGTGGAGAAGCTATGGGAATTGATGTGCTAGATCATATCATTATTGGAGATCATCAATTTGTGTCGATTATGAGTGATTTTGAGACGGATAATTAATAAAAGAGATGATGGTTCAGTGTCGCAAATGCACATCATTCCATTCATCTCCCATTTTTACAAATATTGCATGATCCACAAGAAGAATTGGTAACCTAGATATATTAGCAATAAAAAGCATCCGAGCTTAAAAATCCATCTTAATAGTGTAAAGCTAAAGCGTACAATAAACACAATCAATAATATCATTAAAAATATTGTAAGCCAACTCATGATTTGATTACCTCCTTTAACTATATTGTACACGATATGCAAAATCTAGACATCCTACTTCAGCATTGTATGGATTCGTACCTTAGTAGGATGCAGTAAAAATATAGGTGGGATATAATAAGGTAGTATGTGTATTTGGACGAGTTTTTATTTTTTAAGCCGATATACTTTTAATGTTTCAACCTATGCAAAAATAAATTGTTTAAAGAGAGGGATATCAGTCTATGACAAAGGTCATAAAAGGTTTTGTGTTACTATTGCTAATCATTGCACTTATTGTCACATCACTGAAATTTCTACCAAGTGTTAAGAATCAAGCATGGAATCCTTTCAGTCACACTGAGACAACACAAGCAATTGATGAATCCGGTTATGCTGTTCCTGCACTAGGGGAAACATATGTTGTAGAAGACAATGATTTGTTTCGAAATGTACCTAAAAGTCAGAGTCGCCAAATTTTTGACTGGATTGATAAATATGAATTTATGCAAGTGAATGAATTACAAAAAATGGGGTATGATGATGCGTATTTAATCGCTGAACAAAATTCACATTTTGTTTTATATCGCTTTGGAGACGACAAGATGCGTGTATATACAACAGAACTCGATATGCAATATGATTTATATCAACTCGGTCATCAACTTGAATTACAACCAATCGAGTCTTTTCAATCAAATGATGATCGAACGAAATAATGTGAAGAGCAAAACTGTTTGCCAAGTTAGTCTTTTTTTATAGGGAAATGACTGTCTGAAAATATTTTCGAGATATTGATGAAACAAATGTGCGTTTGATACTTTATTTAACAAAAAGACTGATATAAAATAGATAGATACAAACAAATACATGTAACTTGAGGTGTTGAGGTTGTCCAATTTTTTTAGAAACAACAAACTTGTAGTGTTGTTTTGTGCACTAATTTTATTTATCGGTTTAATTGGTTTGTCTATTAGATCCAATGTACAATCAGTCCCTGAACAATACGTGAGTGATACGACTTCGTTCGGACAGCGTGTGTTCTCTTACCCAGTGCATTTTGTCACTGGCTCAATCACAAATTTGCTTAGCGACAGACAACCTACGACGAATCAAACAAAGCAACTAGAAGCTGATAATCAGCGATTGCAAGCAGAAAATAAGAAGTTAAAGAAAGAACTTGATATCAAGGACATATCTGAGTATGAACCTGTTTCGGCTGCGGTCATCGCACGTCAACCTGATCAATGGATGAACTCTCTCGTCTTAGATAAAGGTGCCAAAGATGGCATTAAGCCGGATATGGCTGTTATGACGACAGATGGCTTAGTCGGTCAAGTCACAAAAGTGAATCAATTTTCTTCACAAGTGAACCTTGTATCAACAAAAGGACGATTAAATCGTCTTTCTGTTAATGTGATGCATGGAGAAAATGAAGTGTTCGGTCTTATCGATCATTATGATGAAAAGAATAATCGACTCGTTATTAGTGATATTGACAATAAAGAAAAAGTTGAAAAAGGTGACAAAGTTGTAACGAGTGGACTGGGAGACCAATTACCTAAAGGGCTCTATGTAGGAGAAGTTGAGAAGGTACATAATGATCAGTATGGGCTGTCAAAACAAGTCTCAATTAAGACAGGTGCGAATTTGAATCAAATGCTTCATGTCTATGTGGCAAAAAGAGATCCTAAAACTTTTGCAGATGATGGGGGCGTAGAAAAGTGAGAAAGGCATTGATATATGTACTAGGAGCCTTGTTATGTTTCTATTTAGATACGTTACTCGCTTTGTTATCACCTATAACAATCGGACAATTGAAGTTTATTCTCGTACCACACTTAGTTTTTTTATTCCTTATGTTAATGACGGTTTATCGTAACACGAGTACCGCACTTGTGATTGGTATATTATTAGGAATCATGCAAGATTTATATTTCGGACAGATTTATGGATTATATCTATTCGGTTATTTAATTTCAATTTTAATTGCTGATAAATTTTTAAAACCATTTTATAGAGACCATACGATGGTTTACTGCATGATCCTTTTAGGTATGATTTTCTTAGAAATATTTGTGGTTGCAGTATACAATATGTTAGGTTTGATTTCGTTTCACTTATTACCATTTCTTTTATTAAGAGTTGCGCCAACTGTTATGTTAAATGGATTATTGCTTATCGTGATATATTTATTGATAGATAGGCGCACAAAAGTAAACACAAGTATTGACATCAAATAACCAGAGTGATATGATGCAATAGTTGAGTAGTTTATAGCTACATACAACCGCTCAAATATAGGTTTAAGAACGTAAAGTCACCTATATATGGCGTGACTTAAAATTAGGAGGTGCAAAGTATGTTTGCTATTATCGAAACAGGTGGAAAACAAATCAAAGTTGAAGAAGGCCAAGAGATTTACGTTGAGAAATTAGACGTAAACGAAGGTGACACTTTCACTTTTGACAAAGTCCTTTTTGTAGGTGGAGATGCTGTTAAAGTTGGCGCGCCAACAGTTGAAGGTGCAACAGTTACAGCGACAGTTAACAAACAAGGTCGCGGTAAAAAAATTACAGTATTCACATACCGTCGTCGTAAAGACTCTAAACGCAAAAAAGGTCATCGTCAGCCTTATACAAAGCTTACGATTGAAAAAATTAACGCTTAATATATGATACACGTAGATATTTCGTTAAACGAAGAAGGTCACATTACAGATGTTGTAATGGATGGTCATGCTGACTTTGCAGAGCATGGACAAGATATTGTTTGCGCTGGTGCTTCAGCAGTTGTCTTTGGTAGCGTAAATGCTATTATGGGCTTAACATCAGAAAGACCGGATATTGATTATTCTGACGATGGTGGCTATTTTCATGTAAGAAGTGTTGATACTAAGAATGAACAAGCACAGCTTATACTACAAGCGATGCTCGTATCTCTACAAACAATAAAAGACGAATATAGTGATTTTATTAAATTAAATCTAAAGTGAGGTGTAACTCATGCTTAAATTAAACTTACAATTTTTCGCATCTAAAAAAGGGGTAAGTTCTACAAAGAACGGACGTGACTCTGAATCAAAACGCCTTGGTGCAAAACGCGCTGACGGACAATTTGTTACAGGTGGTTCAATCTTATTCCGCCAACGTGGAACAAAGATTTACCCAGGTGAAAACGTAGGTCGTGGTGGCGATGATACATTATTCGCTAAAATCGACGGCGTTGTTAAATTTGAACGTAAAGGTCGCGACAAAAAACAAGTATCTGTATACGCAGTTGCTGAATAATCTGTCGACATTTAACACCAGAAGGTAACTTCTGGTGTTTATTTATTAGGTCGCGTTTTAATAGATATTGTTTTTATATCGTAGACATTTATCATAAAATAATAAGAAAGTGCGTCATGTGTGGTGTGTAGATACTCATACAAAAAGACCTAGACATAAACGAACGATGTCTCTGTTCAGCGTACATCTAAATAAGAGTAAAAGAGGTGAATGAGATGTTTGTCGATCAAGTTAAAATATTTTTAAAAGCAGGTGACGGTGGGAACGGTATTACCGCTTATCGTCGCGAGAAATATGTCCCATTCGGTGGCCCTGCTGGAGGCGATGGCGGTCGTGGTGCATCAGTCGTCTTTGAAGTGGATGAAGGTTTAAGAACATTAATGGACTTTAGGTATCAACGTCAATTTAAAGCCAAAAAAGGTGAAAACGGACAGAGTAGTAATATGCATGGTAAAAATGCGGAAGACCTCGTTCTAAAAGTACCTCCAGGCACTATTGTGAAGGATGTTGAAACCGAACAAACGCTCGCTGACTTAGTAGAGCATGGACAACGTGCGATTATAGCAAAAGGTGGTCGTGGTGGTAGAGGGAATTCACGTTTTGCGACACCTAAAAATCCAGCACCAGATTTCAGTGAAAATGGTGAACCGGGTGAAGAGTTAGAAGTTGTTCTTGAATTGAAACTTTTAGCAGATGTCGGCTTAGTAGGTTTTCCAAGTGTTGGGAAGTCAACGTTGTTGTCGATTGTTTCAAAAGCAAAACCGAAAATTGGTGCGTATCATTTTACGACAATTCAACCTAACTTAGGTGTTGTTGTGACGCCAGACCAACGAAGCTTTGTGCTGGCTGACTTACCAGGTCTTATTGAAGGTGCCTCTGAAGGTGTTGGACTCGGGCATCAATTTTTACGTCACGTTGAGCGTACAAAAGTCATTGTACACGTTATCGATATGAGTGGTATGGAAGGTCGAGATCCATTTGAAGATTATCAAACAATTAACCATGAGCTCAAAGCATATCAACAACGTTTAGAAGATAGACCGCAAATTATTGTTGCGAATAAGATGGATATTCCAGAAGCTGCAGAACAGTTGGAACTTTTCAAAGAACAATTAGGGCCAGACACGCCAGTTGTGCCAATTTCATCATATACGCGTGAAAATATTGATCAACTCCTTTATACAATTGCGAATACACTTGAAGAAGTGAAAGATATTGATTTTAATGAAGAAGAGACGGCAGATGAAACAAATCGTGTGTTATATAAACATACACCATCTCAAGATAAGTTTGTCATTACACGAGATGACGACGGCGCTTATGTCGTGAGTGGTAACGCAATTGAACGTATGTTCAAGATGACTGACTTCAATAGTGATCCAGCCGTACGTCGTTTTGCACGTCAAATGCGTTCGATGGGAATCGATGATGCATTGCGTGAAAGAGGTGCTGAGAATGGAGACATTGTCCGAATTCTTGGTGGTGAATTTGAGTTTGTAGAATAACAATTGAATAAGGGGGAGATCGAATGACATCTAAATTTTATTTAATTCGGGAAGATGTATTGCCGTTTGTTGTTGAAAAAGTATTGAAGGTAAAAGCATCACTCAAGGAGAATCCAGCAATGACGGTACAGGAAGCAGTTGTTTTGCATGATTGTTCCCGCAGTGCTTTTTATAAATATAGAGATACGATTTTCCCTTTAGAAGATATGAAACAAAATCTTGAAGCATTTACAATCATATTATATGTGAATGATAAGGTAGGGATTTTAGCGCATATATTAGAGAAATTGTCATCATTAAATTTCTCGGTATTAACGATACATCAAAGCGTCCCAATTGATAAAAAAGCGTCAATTACTTTGTCGTTGAATGCGAGTAAAGCAACGCTAACTGCTTATGAAATTATCAATGAGTTGCGCCAAATAGACTATGTTTATAACGTAGATATCATCGGGATGAATACGTAAGGAGAAGAATGAGTATGTATGCATATATACGTGGTACAGTAACGGAACTACAACCTTCACATATTGTTGTTGAGACGTCTTCTGGCATCGGCTATGAAATTCAAACGCCGAATTCTTATCGTTTCCAAAGTCAATTGCAGCAACAAGTAATTGTATATACCTCTCTCATTGTTAGAGAAGATGCACAATTACTGTATGGCTTTATCAACCAAGAAGAAAAGACGATGTTTTTGAGTTTGATTAAGGTGACAGGTATCGGTCCGAAATCAGCACTAGCCATTTTAGCTGCCAGCACACCAGCTCAAGTGAAACGAGCGATCGAACAAGAAGATGATGCTTATTTGACGCAGTTTCCGGGTATTGGTAAAAAAACTGCACGTCAAATCATTTTGGATCTCAAAGGTAAAGTTGCGGTAGATACACCAGTTGAAAGTGGTTTATTCGCAGTGGAATCAAACGAAAATGAACATATTTATAAGGATGCCTTGCTTGCATTGGATGCGTTAGGTTATTCTAAGCGAGAGCTACAAAAAGTCGAAAAAGCGATGCAAAAAGAAGTATTTGAATCAGTTGATGCAGCTGTTAAGTTTGGCTTGAAGCAATTGATTGGTTAGGAGGTACATCATGGAGCATGACCGTATGATGGATGGACACGAAAATACATTTGATGATGACATAGAACTGTCATTGCGACCTGAATATTTACGTCAATATATTGGACAGTCAGCGATTAAGTCTAATTTGGAAGTATTTATTCAAGCGGCAAAGCTTCGTGAAGAGCCGCTCGATCACGTTCTATTATTTGGTCCACCCGGTCTTGGTAAAACAACGTTATCACATATTATCGCAAATGAAATGGGCGTCAACATGCGTACTGTGTCAGGTCCATCAATCGAACGTCCCGGAGACCTAGCGGCGATTTTAACGAATTTACAACCTGGTGATGTACTGTTTATTGATGAAATACATCGATTAAGTAGTGTAGTAGAAGAAGTTCTCTATCCTGCGATGGAAGACTTTTTCTTAGACATTGTTGTTGGAAAAGGTGAAGAAGCACGTAGCATACGTATTGATTTGCCACCGTTTACGCTTGTAGGCGCAACAACACGTGCTGGAAGCTTAACGGGGCCTTTAAGAGATCGTTTTGGTGTACACTTAAGGCTCGAGTATTATAGTGAAGTCGATCTACAACATATCATCATGCGTACTGCTGAAGTGCTCGGTACATCCATAGATAAAGAAAGTGCATTTGAGATTGCGAGACGTAGCCGTGGTACACCGAGAATAGCAAATCGCTTGTTGAAGCGAATTCGAGACTTCCAACAAGTGAACCAAGATGACATGATTTATATTGAAACGACGAAACATGCACTGCAATTATTACAAGTGGATGATCAAGGTCTCGATTATATTGATCATAAAATGATGGCTTGTATTATAGAGCAGTATAATGGTGGGCCAGTCGGCTTGGATACCATTGCAGTATCCATCGGAGAAGAACGTGTCACGATAGAAGATGTGTATGAACCTTTTCTCATACAAAAAGGTTTTCTCGAACGTACCCCACGTGGTCGGAAGGCAACACCTTTCGCCTATGAACATTTCAATTACGGACAAAAGTGAGGAGTTTGCACGTTGAATATAGAAGCATTTGATTATGATTTACCAGAATCTTTAATCGCCCAAACCCCATTGAAAGATCGAGATACAAGCCGATTATTACATTTGGATAGACAGACAGGTGCAGTTGAAGATTTACATTTTAAAGATATTACAAAGTTTTTCAAGCCGGGTGATACACTTGTCTTAAATGATACGAAAGTGATGCCTGCACGTTTGTTCGGTGTCAAAGTCGAAACAAATGCACAAGTTGAAATGTTGATGCTCAATCAAGTAGAAGGTAATGACTGGGAAGTTTTGTTGAAACCTGCAAAACGAATCAAGGTTGGTCAATCACTTAGCTTTGGGGACGGTAAAATCATTGCGACATGTATTGATACATTAGATCAAGGTGGACGTATTATGCGTTTAGAGTATGAAGGTATCTTACAAGAGCGCTTGGATGAGTTAGGTGAGATGCCACTACCACCTTATATAAAAGAGCGTTTGGACGATAAAGATCGCTACCAAACTGTTTATGCAAAAGAAACAGGCTCGGCGGCTGCCCCAACAGCAGGATTACATTTTACAGATAGTTTACTTCAAGACTTGCAAGCTATGGGCGTTCGATTAGCATTTGTCACACTACATGTAGGATTGGGTACTTTTCGTCCTGTGAGTGTTGATAATATTGATGATCATGAGATGCATAGTGAGTACTATATGATGTCTCAAGAAACGGCTGATCTATTGAATCAAACAAAGGCAGAAGGTCATCGAATTATTTCAGTCGGAACTACTTCGACTCGAACACTTGAGACTATTCGTCGTGATCATACGCAATTTGTTGCGACAAGTGGATGGACAGATATCTTTATCTATCCTGGTTTTGAATTTAAAGCAGTTGATGGTCAAATTACAAACTTCCACTTGCCGAAATCAACACTTGTGATGCTTGTGTCAGCGTTTAGCACACGTCAATTTGTATTGGATGCATATAAACATGCAGTCAAAGAATCATATCGTTTCTTTAGCTTTGGAGATGCGATGATTATTATTTAATGATAGGAGAGAACACGATGCCAGCAGTGACATACGAACATATTAAAACGTGTAAGCAATCAGGTGCACGACTTGGTATTGTTCACACACCACACGGGTCATTTGAAACACCAATGTTTATGCCAGTTGGAACGAAAGCAACGGTTAAGACGATGAGCCCTGAAGAATTAAAACAAATGAACACGAAAATTTTGCTTGGTAATACATATCATTTATGGTTGCAGCCGGGCAATGATATTGTGAAGCAAGCAGGCGGCCTTCATAAGTTTATGAACTGGGATGGCCCGATTTTGACGGATTCAGGTGGTTTCCAAGTATTTAGTTTAAGTAATTTAAGAAAAATTACAGAAGAAGGCGTTGAATTCCGTCATCATACGAATGGTTCAAAACTATTCTTATCACCCGAAGATTCTATTAAAATTCAAAATGACTTAGGATCAGATATTATTATGGCGTTTGATGAATGCCCACCGATGCCAGCAGAGTACGATTATGTGAAAAATTCATTAGAGCGTACAACAAGATGGGCAGAGCGCTGTAAAAAGGCACATCAACGCCCAGAAGACCAAGCGCTGTTTGGTATTATTCAAGGTGGTGAATATAAAGACCTTCGTCAGCAGTCTGCTGAAGCGTTAGTTGCGCTTGACTTCCCGGGATATGCGATTGGTGGCTTATCAGTCGGTGAACCAAAACCTGTGATGTATGATATGGTTGAACATACCGTTCAATATATGCCAGAAGACAAACCACGTTATTTGATGGGGGTAGGCTCTCCTGATGCATTGATTGAATGTAGTATTCGTGGAATGGACATGTTTGACTGCGTGCTACCAACACGTATTGCACGTAACGGTACTTGTATGACGTCACACGGACGTTTAGTCGTGAAAAATGCACAGTTCAAGGATGATTTTAGACCATTAGATGAAAATTGTGATTGTTATACATGTAAAAATTACACACGTGCATACTTACGTCATTTGATCAAAGCAGACGAAACGTTCGGTATACGCCTAACTACTTATCACAACTTACATTTTCTGTTAAAATTAATGGAGGACATTAGACAAGCTATTCGAGAAGATCGTCTTTTAGATTTTAAAGAAGAATTTTTTGAACAATATGGTCTAAATGTTGAAAATCCGAAAAATTTCTAGATTGGAGTTTGAATTATGTCATCAATTATTAGTTTATTACCACTTATATTGCTGTTCGTTGTCATGTGGTTTTTCATGATTCGTCCGCAGCAAAAACGTGCAAAAGAGCATCGTGAAATGGTGGAGCAATTACAATCAGGTCAACGTGTAACAACTATCGGTGGTATCAAAGGAACTGTTCGTGCTGTTGATGAAACAACAGCAGTCATTACAGTGAATGGTAAAGGCACTGAACTTACTTTTGAGAAGCAAGCGATTAAACAAGTTGACCCATCATAATACAAGTAGAAACAATAACAGCTGGGGCAAATGTATTTGCTCCAGCTTGTATCATTTTAGTGCTGAATCATGATTCGGATAATATTTTTACGAATCCGCATGAATTTGATATGATAGTAAAGATTAATAGTTAGACTTACACAACGTCATGTTGCATTAACCCTTCTTCTACATAGGTTATATTAAAGTGTTAACTATGAAACAACAATAAAAGAGGTGTTTATGTGAAAAAAGCAAGTAGGTTGGTTGCCTTTTTCGTATTAGTTGCATTGCTATTTGGTATGATGGCAACAACATACAAAAGTGTAATCAAAGATGTTAGCCTAGGACTTGACTTACAAGGTGGTTTCGAGGTGCTCTATCAAGTTAATCCTTTGGAGAAAGGGGATAAAATTGATAGCACAGCAGTAGAATCTACTGCGAAGACATTAGAAAGACGTGTCAACGTACTAGGTGTTTCAGAACCAAAAATTCAAGTCGAAGATAAAAACCGTATACGTGTTCAATTAGCTGGAGTCAAAGACCAATCGCAAGCACGTAAAATCTTATCTTCACAAGCCAATTTAACAATCCGTGATTCAGATGACAAAGTATTATTAACGGGTAAAGATTTAGTACAAGGTTCTGCAAAACAAGAATTTAAACAGAATACAAATGCACCCGCTGTGACATTTAAGTTAAAAGACAGCAAAAAATTTGCGCGTGTCACACAAGAAATCTCTGAAAAAGATGAGAACGTCATGGTCGTGTGGTTAGATTTCCAAAAAGGAGATAGCTACCAAGACGAAAAAACGAAAGAAGATCCAAAATATATTTCAGCTGCATCTGTTGAACAAGCAATCGACTCAGAAAGTGTTGAAATCTCTGGTGGATTCCAAGGTGAAGATGGTATTGCGGAAGCAAAACAAATTGCTGACCTTCTGAATTCAGGCTCATTGCCAGTTGACTTAAAAGAAATATATTCAACATCAGTTGGGGCACAATTCGGTCAAGATGCGTTAGATAAAACAATCTTTGCATCAGTACTCGGTATCGGAATCATCTTTGCCTTTATGTTATTGTTCTACCATATTCCGGGTGCGATTGCGGTAATTACATTAACAACGTACATCTACTTAACAATGGTTGCATTCAACTTTATCGGTGGTGTGCTGACACTTCCAGGTTTAGCAGCCCTTGTATTAGGTGTTGGTATGGCCGTAGATGCGAATATCATCATGTATGAACGTATAAAAGATGAGATTCGTATTGGACGAACGTTGAAACAAGCATACAAACGAGCAAACAAGAGCTCATTCATTACGATTTTGGATGCCAACTTAACAACCGTATTGGCAGCAACTGTCCTATTCTTCTTCGGTGAAAGTTCAGTAAAAGGTTTCGCTACGATGCTCTTACTAGCAATTCTTATGAGTTTCGTTACAGCTGTATTCTTAACACGTATACTTTTATCGTTACTTGTTCATTCAAACTTCTTCAAGAAGAAAATGTGGTTGTTCGGTGTGAAAAAGAAAGATATTCATGATATTAATGAAGGCTATGACGTACCGGACCTTCATACACCATATGACAAAATTGACTTTATGAAGGTAGCCAAACCTTTATTTGCCTTGAGTGGTATTATTATCGTTGCAGGTATCGTCATAATCTCTATCTTTAAGTTGAATTTAGGGATTGATTTTACATCAGGTACACGTGTGGACTTCCAGTCTGATCAACCATTGAAACAAGCACAAGTTGAGAAGAAAATGGAAGATATTGACTTGAAACCGAACCAAATGTCAATTGGTGGAGACAAAGATCAAAATGCATCTATGCAATATAAACATGATTTGACAAAAGAAGAGATTTCTACCTTGAAAGATACGTTAAGTAAAGCTTACAAAGCAGATCCTTCAGTGAATACAGTTTCACCAACTATTGGTCAAGAATTAGCAAAAAATGCGATGCTAGCTGTTATACTTGCATCAATTGGCATGATAATCTATATCACATTGCGTTTTGAATGGCGTATGGGTATTTCATCAATTATTTCATTATTACATGATGCGTTTATGATTATCGCAGTGTTTAGCTTGTTGCGTTTAGAAGTAGATATTACATTCATCGCAGCAGTACTAACGATCATCGGTTACTCAATCAATGATACGATCGTTACATTTGACCGTGTACGTGAGATGTTAGCGAATGTTAAAGTAATCACAAAAGAAGAACAAATTGATTACATTGTGAACAGTTCTATTCGTCAAACGTTAACGCGTTCTATTAATACCGTATTAACCGTTGTTGTTGTTGTTGTTGCATTATTAATCTTTGGAGCATCCAGCATCTTCAACTTCTCATTAGCGTTATTAATTGGATTAGTATCTGGTGTGTACTCATCAATCTTTACAGCCGTTCCGTTATGGGGTATTTTAAAGAAACGTGAGTTACGTAAATCAGACAATCATAAACTCGTTGTTTATAAACGTAAACGTACAAATGAAGAAAAAGTATTAGTTTAATGCTTATATGAGGTATGTGTTATTTTAGTCGATAACACATACCTTTTTATTTAGGCAATTTTTAGATATAATACGGGTTGTGAAAAGAGGTATGTAATCATGATAAAATCCAAATTTCAATGGTGTCATAATGAAAAAAATCAAGAAATTGATGCGACATTAATACAAAAATTTAATATTACGCCAATTATGCAAGGAATCTTGGAAGGGAAAGGAATTGTTTCAGAATCCGAGTTATCTGCATTGTTAAATGATGAAGCAATCATTCATGATCCAAACATGTTGAGCGACATTGACCGTGCTGTTGCACGCATCCGTCAAGCTGTTGCTAAAGACGAAGCGATTCTCGTATATGGAGACTACGATGCAGATGGTGTCACATCTACAACAATAATGGTCGATGCACTTCGTAAAATCGGTGCGACCGTCGGCTGGTATATACCGAACCGCTTTACAGAAGGGTATGGGCCAAGTGAAGCGGCATTTCAAAATGCAGTGGATGAAGGCGTTTCTCTAATTATTACTGTTGACAACGGTATCCAAGGACATCAAGAAATTGAACTTGTACAACAACAAGGTGTGGATGTTATCGTGACAGACCACCATGAAATGGGACCCACGCTACCAAATGCGTATGCGATTGTACATCCAATGCATGATGATTATGCATATCCGTGTCCGTATCTATGTGGTGCAGGCGTTGCCTTAAAAGTAGCCAATGCGTTACTTGATAGTGAGATGCCAGATACCTACTGGGGGTTAGCTGCGATTGGAACAGTGGCAGACCTTGTGCCAATGACTGACGAAAATAGAACGATTGTTAAAAAAGGTTTAAAAGTATTGAACGAGACGATGCCACCGTCTATTTCGGCATTGTTAGAACAAGCGAAGTATAACGACCAAGTTACAGAAGAAACAATTGGTTTTTTAATCGGTCCACGTTTGAATGCAGTAGGTCGATTAGATGATGCAAGTTTAGCAGCTGAACTTTTAATGGCTGACGATTATGAAGAAGCGCTATTTCTTGCAGAACAAGTGGAACATTTCAATTTGGAACGTAAAGAAATTGTACAGGCCATTGCAGAAGAAGCACTACAAATGGCAGCGAGTTATGTTGAAAGAGGCGACCAGTTTCTTGTGCTTGCACAACATGGCTGGCATGAAGGTGTACTCGGTATCGTGGCATCACGTATTGTTGAGACGTACCATTTACCAACGATGGTACTGAATATCGATGATGAAAAAGGACATGCAAAAGGCTCTGCACGTAGCATTGAACAAGTATCAATGTTTGAAGCATTAAGTATACAAACTGATTATATCGAAAAATTTGGCGGTCATCATATGGCGGCTGGATTGACGATGTCGATTGAATATGTGGATACATTGCGTGATAATTTGAATAAATGGATGAAGCAAATGTTTGAAGGGGTGTCACTGCAGCCGACTAAGCGTATTGACGCAAGATTGGACTTAGAGGATGTCACAGTAGATAACATTCAAGCGATCCAACGATTAAGACCATTTGGAATGGGCTTCAATAAGCCAGTATTCCAATTATCGGGCCTTCAAGTGCAACAAACAAAAGCGATTGGTCAGCAACAAAATCATCTGAAATTGTCATTTGATGGTACACTACTACAAGCACTTTTTTGGAATCAAGGACAACTTGCATCTGAATTAATGGCAGGACAATCTATTGATATACTCGGGGAGTTTCAGATTAATGAGTGGAATGGTAATCGTACAGCACAAGTTATATTGACTGATCTTGCGAGTAATGAACGTCAGATTTTAGACTATCGAAGCAAAAATAAAAAATTACCATCTTTTGAAAATCAGACGAATGTGTGCCATTTTATACACCCAAGTCGTGACAAAGAAAACAACCATCAATTTTATTATGGTGAAATAATTCCGAATAACTATGAAAAATGTGTGTTTAGAGACCTTCCGTTAACAATGGAAGATATTGAAACGTCATTGCAACAACTTAATGCGTCGCAAATATATCTCGTTTTTGAACATACACAATCCATTTATTTTGATGGCATGCCACAAATGGGGATTTTTAAACAATGTTATAAGGCAATCTTGCAAAAAGGCAATATCAATCTTGCGCAAGATGGACTGCCTTTATGTCAATTTTTAAATATTAAACCAAACATTTTAAAATTTATCTTAAAAGTTTTTTTAGACTTAGGTCTCATCACTCAAAAAGATGGTATAATTGAACCTGTACAGCAAACTGATAAACGACCGATTGAATCGAGCCGTGTCTATCAAGCGCGTATACAACGATTAGAAGTTGAAAAACAACTACTTTATGATGAATTTAGTGCGATAAAAACTTGGATTGATACAACGATGACACGCACGAACTAGGAGGATATCGATGGATTTAAAACAATACGTTTCTGAGGTACAAGACTGGCCTCAAAAAGGCGTGAGCTTTAAAGATATAACTACGATTATGGACAATGGTGAAGCTTATGGCTATGCAACAGACCAAATTGTAAAATATGCAAAAGAAAAAAATGTAGACATTGTAGTCGGACCTGAAGCGCGTGGCTTTATTATCGGGTGCCCAGTTGCTTATGCGATGGGCATTGGCTTTGCACCTGTCCGCAAAGAAGGAAAGCTTCCAAGAGAAGTCATTCGCTATGAATATGACTTAGAATACGGTAGTAACGTATTAACAATGCATGCCGATGCAATTAAACCTGGACAACGTGTCTTAATTACAGATGACTTGCTAGCAACAGGTGGGACGATTGAAGCGGCGATTAACCTTGTTGAACAACAAGGCGGTATTGTAGCGGGGATTGCTTTCATTATTGAACTTGCGTACTTAAATGGGATTGAAAAGATTAAAGATTATGACGTTATGTGTCTAATCTCATATGATGAATAGATTTGCAAGAGGTGGAATGGCTACGGCTATTCCACTTTTTTAATAGTAAACTACATATAGTCGTCTATATAAATATTATGTAAACTATAAGTTGTATTTGAATTTCAATCACCTTTAATCTATTTTTTACAAGCTGTAATTTTATCAAATTTTGACTAAGGATTTTCAAAAAGTCCACATTAAAAAGATAGGTTAGATAGTTCAATTATTGCAATGCTTGTAGTATGATAGAATTAATATTGATTTTTGTTGGGGGTGTCCACTTGAATAACGAATATCCATATAGTGCTGATGAAGTTCTTTATAAGGCAAAAACGTACCTTAGTGAAGAACAGTATGCATTTGTACTAAAAAGTTATCATTTAGCATACGAGGCACATGAAGGGCAATTTCGTAAAAATGGTTTACCATATATCATGCATCCGATACAAGTCGCTGGGATTTTAACCGAGATGCGTCTCGACGGCCCGACAATTGTGGCGGGTTTTCTACATGATGTTATAGAAGATACACCCTATACGTTTAACGATGTGGCAGAGATGTTCAACGTTGAAATTGCAACGATTGTAGATGGTGTAACCAAGTTGAAAAAAGTAAAATATCGTTCAAAAGAAGAACAACAAGCTGAAAACCATCGTAAGTTATTTATCGCCATCGCAAAAGATGTACGTGTTATTTTAGTTAAATTAGCGGATCGCTTACATAATATGCGAACATTACGTGCAATGCCACGTGAAAAGCAAATTCGTATCTCTAAAGAAACACTTGAAATTTATGCACCATTAGCGCACCGTTTAGGGATTAACACAATTAAATGGGAACTAGAAGATATCGCATTGCGCTATATCGATAATGTACAATATTTCAGAATCGTCAATTTGATGAAGAAAAAGCGCAGTGAACGTGAAGCGTATATTCAAAACGCGATTCATAACATTCGCAAAGAGATGGATATTATGAGGATTGATGGCGAAATCAATGGCCGTCCAAAGCATATTTATAGTATTTATCGAAAAATGGTTAAACAGAAAAAACAATTCGACCAAATATTTGACTTGTTGGCAGTTCGTGTAATTGTTCATTCAATTAAAGATTGTTATGCTGTTCTCGGACTTGTTCATACACTTTGGAAACCAATGCCAGGCCGTTTCAAAGACTATATTGCAATGCCTAAACAAAATATGTACCAGTCATTGCATACAACCGTAGTCGGTCCAAATGGTGACCCGCTTGAAATTCAAATTCGCACATTTGAAATGCATGAAATTGCTGAACATGGGGTTGCTGCACACTGGGCATACAAAGAAGGAAAACAAGTTACACAAGACAGTGAAAAATACCATGAAAAACTGAACTGGTTAAAAGACATTGCTGAGACAGATCACACTTCTAGCGATGCACAAGAGTTTATCGAGTCATTGAAGTTTGACTTACAAAGTGATAAAGTTTATGCGTTTACTCCAGCAAGTGATGTTATTGAATTGCCTTATGGTGCAGTTCCAATTGATTTTGCATATGCAATTCATAGTGAAGTAGGAAACAAAATGATTGGTGCCAAAGTTAACGGCAAAATTGTCCCTATTGACTATGTGTTACAAACAGGCGATATTGTTGAGATTCGTACGAGCAAGCATTCGTATGGGCCGAGTCGTGACTGGTTAAAAATTGTACGCTCATCTAGTGCGAAAAGTAAGATTAAAGGCTTCTTTAAGAAACAAGACCGTTCCTCTAATATTGAAAAAGGAAAGTTCATGATTGAAGCAGAACTTAAAGAACAAGGCTTCAAAGTGGATGAAGTGTTAACTGATGCCAATCTTAAAATTGTGAATGAAAAATACAATTTTGCAAATGAATCAGATCTATATGCGTCTGTTGGGTTTGGTGGTGTAACGTCGCAACAAATCGTCAATAAATTGACCGAACGTATTCGTATTGAACAAAAACAACGTGCATTGAACCAAGCACAAGAAGTGACGAAATCTGTGCCAATCAAAGATCATATTACGACTGATTCTGGCGTATATGTTGAAGGTTTAGACAACGTATTGATTAAACTCTCAAAATGTTGCAATCCAATCCCAGGAGATAAAATACTTGGTTATATTACGAAAGGGCACGGCATCAAAGTCCATCGCACGGATTGTCCTAACATTAAAAATGAAAATGAGCGTTTAATTGATGTTGAATGGGTAAAATCCAAAAATGCTGCACAAAAATATCAAGTGGACCTTGAAATAACGGCATATGATCGTAACGGTTTGCTCAATGAAGTCCTACAATCTGTTAATAGTACATCAAGCAATCTGATTAAAGTATCAGGTCGATCGGATATTGATAAAAATGCAGTGATTAATTTAAGTATCATGGTTAAAAATGTTCATGAAGTATACAAAGTTGCTGATAAAATAAAACAACTTGGAGACATCTATACGGTAACTCGAGTTTGGAATTAGGAGTGATCTACGAATGAAAATTGTTGTTCAACGTGTAAAGTCTGCTGCTGTGACTAATACTTCAATTCATCATGAAATATCACAAGGACTCTGTCTTCTCGTTGGCGTGGGTCAAGGTGATACAATAGCGGATGTAGAAGCGTTAGCTAAAAAAATAGCAAATGCACGTATTTTTGAAGACGAAGCAGGAAAATTAAATTTAAATGTGCAACAAATTGAAGGTGAAGTCTTATCTATTTCGCAATTTACTTTGTATGCAGATGTGAAAAAAGGAAACCGACCTGGATTTTCAAATGCAATGGCACCAGATGAAGCAAACGCATTGTATGAAAAATTTAATGATGCATTGCGCAACTTTAATCTTACTGTCAAAACAGGAGACTTCGGAACTGATATGTTAATTGACATACAAAATGATGGCCCTGTAACGATTATTTATGAAACTGAAAATGGCAAGATTGTATGATGAAGCTGAATCAATGGCTGATACAAAGAAAACTAAATCCTAAACGTGTCTACCTTGCGTTATTAGCGTTATTTGCGCTTGTATTTTTGATTGTTTTGATTGTCTTAACAACTACACAGGATGATGACAAAATTTATTTGGTAGAAAATGCAGAGATTCGTACAGGTCCTAATGCTGGGTATCCAGTTGTATACAATGTACAAAAGGGAGATACGTTTAAAGTGCTATCACGTTCTGGCAAATGGCTTGAAGTGATATCATCTAAAAATCATCAAAAGGGCTGGATTGCTGGCTGGCATACAAATCTTGATATCAAGGAAGATGTCAATCCTGATTTGAAACCATTGAAAAACAAAACTATCGTACTCGATCCGGGACATGGTGGAAAAGATAATGGCGCATCCAGTCAGACTGCTAAAAATTCTCATGAAAAAGATATCACTTTGAAAACAGGATTAGAATTGAAGAAAATGTTAGAAAAAGAAGGCGCAAAAGTAGTAATGACACGTAAAGATGATACGTTTGTAAGCCTGGAAGATCGCAAGGCAAAAGGAGATGCCTTTATTAGTATTCATAATGATGCATTAGCGTCACAAAATGCGAATGGTGCAACCGTTTATTATTTTCATAAAAAACAAGCACCATTAGCGAAAACATTAAATGCTAGTATTCAGAAAAAAGTGTTGCTATCTGATAGGGGTGCAAGACAAGAAGATTACCAAGTCTTACGCCAAACGAAGAAACCAGCTGTACTATTAGAGCTTGGATACATTAGTAATCCGACAGACGAAATATTAATGAACGATCAAAACCATCGTTATATTGTTGAAACAGCCATTGTGGACGGCTTGAAAAATTATTTCCTTTATGAATAACTTGAAAATCTGTCATAAAACAGTTATGATAGTAGATGAAATTTAAAAACCGTATGTATTCTTGACGATATATGATGAGATGTGGCAATTGCCAAAGAGAGTTTATCCTAGGCTGAAAGATAAATCATTGAATCATAATCATCTAACACAAGAAGAGGTACTTTATGAAAATAAAGTCGTGTTGCGCACGTTATCAGCAATAGAGTGGAGATGTGAAATACAGATCACATCTTAATTAGGGTGGCAACACGGCAATTGAACGTCCCTTATATGTGCGAGCATATAAGGGGCGTTTTGTTTTTATTAAAATCCCTAATTGTTGTAATAAATATGTCGATCATCCAAGAAAGTAAGGAGATGTATGAAATGATTAATATCCCACGTGGAACGCAAGATATTTTACCGGAATCTTCCGCAAAATGGCGTTATATCGAATCAAAATTGCATGATTTGATGTCGTGCTACAACTATGAAGAAATTCGAACACCTATTTTTGAAAGTACGGAACTTTTTGCAAGGGGTGTCGGTGATTCTACGGATGTTGTACAAAAAGAAATGTACACTTTTAAAGATAAAGGGGATCGTAGTTTAACATTACGCCCTGAAGGTACAGCGGCTGTTGTACGTAGTTATATCGAAAATAAAATGCAAGGTTTACCAAACCAACCAGTTAAACTTTACTATAATGGTCCAATGTTCCGTTATGAACGTAAACAAAAAGGACGTTATCGTCAGTTTAATCAGTTTGGTGTAGAGGCGATTGGTGCTGAAGACCCAAGTATCGATGCAGAGGTACTTGCATTAGTGATGCACATCTACCAATCATTCGGTTTGAAAAACTTGAAGTTAGTCATTAACAGTATTGGAGATGCAGAATCTCGTGTTGAATATCAACAAGCATTACGAGATCATTTCAAGCCTGTCATTCATAATTACTGTGCAGATTGTCAAAAACGTATCGACACGAACCCAATGCGTATTTTGGACTGTAAAGTAGATCGTAATCAGCCAGAAATGAAAACAGCACCATCTATTACAGATTATTTAAATGACACATCAAAAGCTTATTTTGAGTCAGTCAAAGCACATTTAGACCGACTCTGTATTCCTTATGAAGTGGATCCAAACCTTGTTCGTGGTTTAGATTATTATACACATACAGCATTTGAATTAATGATGGATAGCAAAGATTACGATGGCGCCATTACGACATTATGCGGCGGCGGTCGTTATAATGGTTTATTAGAACTTTTAGACGGACCAAAACAAACAGGTATCGGGTTTGCGTTAAGTATTGAAAGACTTTTACTAGCGCTTGAAGCAGAAGGTATCGAACTACCAGTTGAAAATCACTTAGATTTATTTATTGCGACAATGGGTGAAGCTGCTGATGATTATGCCGTGAAATTACTAAATGATTTACGTCATGCAGGTGTTAAAGTAGATAAAGATTACTTATCACGTAAATTAAAAGGTCAAATGAAACAAGCCGATCGTCTACAAGCGAAATATACGATTGTTATCGGTGATCAAGAATTAGAACAACAGCAAGTCGCAGTGAAAAATATGGAAACAGGTCAGTCAGAGACTTTAAAATTTGAAGAAATCGCAAGTTATATTACTAAAGGAGCTTAAAAAATGACACAAAGAACAACTTATTGTGGATTAGTTACAGAAGAATTACTAGGACAAGAAATTACATTAAAAGGATGGGTACACAATCGACGTGACCTTGGTGGATTAATTTTCGTTGACGTACGTGATAGAGAAGGATATGTACAAGTTGTCTTCAACCCAGACTTTTCAGCTGAAGCACTTGAAGTAGCTGAACGCGTTCGTTCTGAATATGTGGTTGAAGTAACAGGAACAGTCACAAAACGTGATGAAGAAACAGTTAACCCTAAAATCAAAACAGGACAAGTAGAAGTCCAAGCGAAAACATTAAAAATCATCAATAAATCAGAAACACCACCATTCGCATTGAATGAAGAAAACTTAACAGTCGATGAAAATATCCGCTTAAAATATCGTTACTTAGACTTACGACGTGAAAAATTTGCTGAAACATTTAAAATGCGTCATCAAACAACACAAGCAATTCGTCGTTATTTAGATCAAGCAGGTTTCTATGACATTGAAACACCTGTTTTAACTAAATCAACACCTGAAGGCGCACGTGACTATCTTGTACCATCACGTGTACATGATGGTGAATTCTATGCCTTACCACAATCACCACAATTATTTAAACAATTATTAATGATCAGTGGTTTCGACAAATACTACCAAATCGCAAAATGTTTCCGTGATGAAGACTTACGTGCAGACCGCCAACCAGAGTTCACACAAGTCGACATCGAAATGAGTTTCGTCGAGCAAGAAGATGTGATGGCACTAGGTGAAGCAATGTTGAAAGAAGTTGTATCTGAAGTTAAAGGTATTGACTTAACAGAAGCATTCCCACGTATGACTTATGCGGAAGCAATGGAACGCTACGGTAGTGATAAGCCAGATACACGTTTCGGTATGGAATTAATCGATGTATCTGAACTTGGTCATACAATGGACTTCAAAGTATTTAAAGGTGCTGTTGAAGGTGGCGGCCAAGTGAAAGCAATCGTTGTAGAAGATGGTGCAAAAGACTACACACGTAAAGATATCGATGGTTTAACAGAGTTCGTTAATATCTATGGGGCCAAAGGTTTAGCATGGGTGAAAGTTGTAGAAGAAGGCTTAAACGGTCCGATTGCTCGTTTCTTTGAAGAATCACATGTAGCACAATTACAAGAATCAACCGGTGCAAAAGCAGGAGATCTTGTATTATTCGTAGCAGATTCTAAAGACGTTGTCGCACAAAGTTTAGGTGCTTTACGTGTAAAACTTGGTAAAGAACGTGGCTTAGTTGATCCAGAAGCAATGAACTTCTTATGGGTAACAGATTGGCCTTTATTAGAGTATGACGAAGAAGCACATCGCTATGTTGCAGCGCATCACCCGTTCACATCACCAAAACCTGAAGATGTTGAGAAGTTAGAAACAGCACCTGAAACAGCGCAAGCACAAGCTTATGACATTGTGTTAAATGGTTATGAATTAGGTGGCGGATCAATCCGTATTCACGACGGTGAATTACAAGAAAAAATGTTTAAAGCACTTGGATTTACTGAAGAAGCAGCACAAGAACAATTTGGTTTCTTATTAGATGCCTTCAAATTTGGTGCACCGCCACATGGTGGTATCGCATTAGGTTTAGACCGTCTTGTGATGTTACTTGCAGGTCGTACAAACTTACGTGATACAATCGCATTCCCTAAAACAGCATCAGCAACTGATTTATTAACAGATGCGCCAGGTACAGTATCAGAGCGTCAATTAGACGAATTGTCATTACGTATTAAACATTAATCGAAAGTATGCGATATTCGTTTTACTTGCTAAAAATGGATTATGTGTTAATATGAGTATATAAGATAGTCGTCTGAGATGTTCGTAAGTTCGCTTTTTATATTTTGACCTAACACTCTTTGATCAGGGAGTCTAATTGGTTTTCTTGCAGCGCACACGCCTCATTGGAGGACGTGCTAAACAAGAAACAGGACACCCACCTGTATATAGCAGGCCAAAATGATCAAGCACTCATTAACTACGGCATCTACGGATTCTATCGGTACGCAAGACATTATGTCTTGCGTATTTTTTTGTATTTTTACCCGTTAATTCCAACAACAGGAGGGATATCATGACAAAAATTTGTAAAGACGGATTTACAGAATGTCCGTTAAATAAACATAGAGATATTTATAACATAACTTACACACAAAATATTTTATCTGGCCGTTATAAGAATATCATTGTCTGGATTCTTAAGAATGAAAATAAAAGATATACGGATATAAAATCCTTTTTACAAGGCATTTCACAAGGATCGCTTACAAAACAATTAAGAGAATTAGAAGAAGATGGCATCATTCATCGTGAAGTGTTCCCAGAAGTACCACCTAAAGTGGTTTATAGTCTGACTGAAAAAGGAAAAGCACTCATTAAAATAATTGAAATGATGGATGATTTTGGTCAAGCGTTTGGAACAACTTCAGAAGAAATACCATCAGCATTTGAACATTAAAGGTACTAAAAATAGTACTAAGATAATAAAAATTGCCTTATTTTAAAATAACTCATCTTGATATACTATGAGATTATATCAATTTGAGGAGATGTTTTTATGAAATTTGGTATTATTGGTGCCGGTCCGATTGGTGCCACATTGTCACATAAATTACACGGTACAGGGCATGCAGTGAAAGTTGCAGACGTGCGTTCTGTTGATCATTTGAAAAATAAGGACTTCAGTGGACAAGCAGTACCAGTAGAGGAAGTTGTGAAAGATATTGATGTATTGATTCTTTCTTTACCTCTGTTCGTTATCGAAAATTTGAAACCAATTATTGATCAATTAGAGAAAGATGTCATTGTTGTAGACACATCAAACTATTATCCATTCCGTGATCCACAAGTGAAAGAAATTGAAGAGGGGATGCCTGAAAGTGTCTGGGTTTCTAAACAAATTGGTAGAGATGTTGTGAAGGCATTTAACAGTCAATTAGCATATACACTTGCAGAACGAGGCAAAGCAGAACATGAGCCTGGTCGAATTGGAATGGCTGTATCTGGTAATGATGCTGATCAAAAAGCAACAGTGATGCAAATTGTAAATGAAGTCGGCTTTGATCCGGTAGATAACGGTACATTAGAAAATTCTTGGAGACACCATCCAGGGACACCTGCCTATTGTACAGAACTGAGTCAAGGTGACTTGAGAGATGCTTTAGAAAGAGCAGACAAAGATGCAGCGCCCAAACAAAGAGATGAAGTGGGAAAACATTTTAAACCTGGTATGACACATGATGATGTTGTTCAATTAAACAGACAATTATATAAAGGTTAAAATGAAAAGAGATTGTGAAAAAACGTTTAAGATTTGAGCAAAATAGCTTTTCAAATTTTGCCGAAATCGTGGGAGTTCTGCCAAAAATCCTGCTTTTGGAACACTGTTAATCGGATTCCCAGCACATAAATTTATTATGTCGCAGCCAGTTTCTATATGATTCAGCTTTGAGCAAATTATATGAAATTCAATTCCGAATATATTAGTATGAATTTATGATTAATTGGAGGGATTCATATGAGTAAAGTATTTGTATTAGGTGCAAATGGTGGCGTTGGACGCTATTTAGTTCAACAATTAAAAGCACAAAATATTGATTTTACAGCAGGTGTTCGTAAAGAAGAACAAAAAGAGACACTTGAAGCACAAGGGATTCAAGCAACATTAATTGATGTCGAGTCAGATAATGTTGAAGCATTGGCATCAAAATTTGAAGGTTATGATCAAGTGGTCTTTTCAGTTGGTTCAGGTGGCCATACAGGGGCCGACAAAACAATCGCTGTCGATTTAGATGGTGCAGTAAAAGCAATTCATGCAAGTGAGGCAGCAAAAGTAGACCATTTTGTCATGGTATCTACTTGGGATTCACGACGAGAAGCAATTGAAGAAGGTGGCAGCTTACAACCTTATGTGATTGCAAAACATTATGCTGATGATTATTTACGTCGTAGCTCATTAAAAGCAACGATTGTACACCCTGGTATTTTAGCAGATGATCCAGGAACAGGTAAGATTGAAATTGAATCATTATTTGAAAATCCTGATGATATTACTATTCCACGTGAAGACGTGGCAAGCGTACTTTATGAAGTATTAACACAAAGTGAAATTCAAGGAAAAGAATTCCAAATTATCGGTGGCAATCAAGATATTCATGAAGCAATTGCGACACATAAATAAGCAAACTTGTATTTAAGCTAACAGGGGCAAATCGTCCCGTGTTAGCTTTTATAATTAAGTGTTAAAACATTAGTGTTGACATTTGTAATAATTTGATCTAATATACTAATTGTACTGACTGGTAGGTATTTAATTGATTATCATATTTATATAAGACTTTAATATTGACTTATAAAAGCCTTTAAGTTAAAATTATTTTGTACCGACCGGTAGGTTTTGGAAAGTTACATTATTTTGTTTTGAAGGAGGTTAATTGTAATGTCGAAGAATCAAGAGATATTAACAGTGGCACGTAACGTCATTCATTCGAAAGGTTACAATGCTACGTCTATTAGCGATATATTAAATGCCGCTGATATTGGAAAAGGTCAGTTCTACTATTACTTTTCTTCAAAGCGAGATATGGGATTAGCTGTCATCGATGATATTGTTGAAGAATGGACAGAACAACTTTTAAAAAATCGACTTCAAACAAGTGAAAATCCTCAAGAGAATTTGAATGCGATGTTGGATTGGTCATTAAAATACCATGAAGATATGGCGTCAAAAGCAGGATGTCCTGTGGGGAACTTAGCACTTGAAATGAGTGAACACGATGAAGTTTTTAGAGAAAAAATAGAAGCTTTCATTGATAAATGGATACAGTCAATTAAAGAAAATTTAGATGCTTTATCTGAGCAAGAACATATAAAAAGCTTTGATACTGAAAAACAAGCACAGTCTATTTTTTCAACAATTGAAGGTGCGATTATGTTGATGAAAGTAAAACAAGATACACAATATTTGAAAAATGCTATTGATACAATTAAATGGCAATATCAATTAACGTGATAAGCATATCACGTAATTGTTTACCTTAATTGTACCGACTGGTAGGTAAATACTAATTTCAAATGATAAATAGGAGGCTTGATAAAATGACAGAGCAAGTAAGATATGATGTAGCAATTTTAGGAGCAGGACCAGCAGGAATGACTGCAGCTGTTTATGCTTCACGTGCCAATTTGAATACAGTCATGATTGAACGAGGCATGCCAGGTGGACAAATGGTGAATACAGAAGAAGTTGAAAATTTCCCTGGCTTTGAAATGATTTCAGGACCAGACCTTTCCAATAAAATGTTCGACCATGCGAAAAAGTTCGGTGCAGATTATCAATATGGAGATATTCACGGTATTGAGGATAAAGGCGATTACAAAGTGATTGACTTGGGATCTAGCAAAGTTGAAGCTAAGGCTGTGATTATCGCGACAGGTGCTGTGCATAAGAAAATGGGTGTTCCACATGAAGAAGCACTTGGTGGACGTGGTGTAAGCTATTGTGCTGTATGTGATGGCGCATTCTTTAAAAATAGACATGTATATGTGATTGGTGGTGGTGATTCTGCAATTGAGGAAGGCACATATTTAACAAAATTTGCAGATAAAGTAACCATTGTGCATCGTCGTGATGAATTACGTGCACAAAAGATCCTTCAAGACCGTGCATTTAAAAATGAAAAAATCGACTTCATTTGGAATCATACTTTAAAATCTGTAAATGCAATTGATGGTAAAGTTGGCTCATTAACACTTGTTTCAACAGTTGACGCATCAGAACAGACTGTCGATGCTGATGGCTTGTTCATTTATATTGGAACAAAACCTAACACAGAAGCTTTTGTAGACTTAGGTATCACAAATGAAATGGGCTATATTGTTGCCAATGATGATATGAGTACAAATATTAAAGGGATATTTGTTGCTGGTGATGTACGTGAAAAAGGACTACGTCAAATTGTGACAGCCACTGGTGACGGTAGTATTGCGGCACAAAGTGCTATCTCATATATCGAAGCATTAAATGATCAAAAAGAGCATGTAACGGTTTAATGAGAAAAATAATATATAATTTGTACCAACTGGTCAGTTTATAAATGAAAATTAAAGGAGTTTTGACAATGTTACAAAATGATAGTTTATATAAGAAATCTGATTTTAGAAGATTAGCTGAGATGAGTAAACTTTCATCTGAATCATACAGAAAGTTTACAGAATTTGATAAGCAGGCATTATCAGAAGGGGAACTCAGTGAAAAATTGAAGGAAGCAATTGCCGTTGCTGTGGCGCATACAACAGGTTGTCCACACTGTATTGATAATCATGTCAAAGCGTTTAAAAAATTAGGTGGTGCTAAAGAAGAAATGGCAGAGGTCATCATGGTAGCAACAGCATTAAAAGCAGGTTCAGCGATGGCACATAGTGTTAATGCGCTAAATGCATATGATGAAATAGAAGATGATGAACTGTATAGAGCATCATATTTCAATAGACTAAAAGAAATGGGTCAATTAGATGGTGAACGTTTTAAAGCATTTGCGCAATTTGATCAACAAGCGATGAAAGCAGGGTTATTTACTGCAAAAGAAAAAGAATTGATGGCAATTGCGGTCGCACATACAACAGGTTGTCCTTATTGCATTGATATTCATACAAAAGCAGCAAAAAAAGCGCAAGCAACGAAAGAAGAAGTCGCTGAAGCAATCATTGTGGCAACAGCATTAAAAGCAGGTTCAGCATTATCACATAGCGTCAATGCTTTAAATGCATATGATCACTAGTACGCCAAAATCAAAAATAAAAATATGATATATAACTAAAGGAGAGAGAATCATGGCAACTGTAACAGTCACTGAAAAAACATTTAATGAAACAATTGAAAAAGGTATCACACTTATCGATTTTTGGGCGACATGGTGTCCACCTTGTCAAATGCAATCACCAGTCTTAGAAGAATTGAGCAATGATTTAGAAGGTAAAGTAACAATTGGAAAAGTAGATGTTGATCAAGAACAAAACTTAGCAGCTCAATATCAAATTCAAAGCATCCCGACATTGTTGATTTTTAAAGATGGTCAATTAGTACAAAGTTTAGTAAGATTTAATCCAAAATCAAACTTAGAAAATGTGTTAGCACAATATATGTAGTAAACTAAAAAGACTAAAAAAGGAGTTGTAAACAATGGAAAAAGTGATTAATTACAATGATTTGATGAATAAAATTGATAAAAAAGATAAACTATTATTATATGTTATGTCAGAAGGATGCAGCGTTTGTCATGCTGATTTTCCAAGAGTAGATGCATTGGCCAAAAAACATGAAATGGAAAGTGTACAAATCATGGTAAATGAAATTCCAGAAGCTGCTGGACAATTATCACTGTTTACAGCTCCTGTTGTAATACTATTCTACAAAAGTAAAGAAATGCATCGACAAGCAAGAATTATTAACTTTGAAGAGTTAGAACAACGCATCGTTGAACTAAAAACATTTGAAAATAATTCATATGAATCTATCTTTTCAAAAAAACAATAAACTAAATGAATTCATATACGTATCCAATCATTGAAAATAAAATATTTTGTAATGGACTGTGTCATGACGCAGTCCATTTTTAATTATGTTTCAGATAAATGGTGATAGAAAATTAGTATCTTTACGATAAAAATCTCTTTATTAAGTCGATATGCCTTTTTAACTACAATTTATTTATATTCGATAATAAAGAAAATATCGGGTATTTATAATTTTTAAGGTAATTATTAAAAACTTCTAATAATTTGTTGACGAAATTATCAGACTAATATAATAATTGTAAATAAATAGACACAAAATAAAGGGGGAATTTTATGAATAAACGATGGCGTTCTATTTCTATATTGTTTATTTGTCTAGTTTTTGTTTTGGCAGCATGTGGCAAAGGGGATTCAAATTCGGGGGACAACAAAAGCAAAACCGAAAAAAGTGATGCTAAAGGGGGCACACTAAATGTCGGTATTGCAGAACCACCACAAGGGGACTTCCAAAGTATTTTTGCAGGTTCGAAAGGTGACGATGACGTCATCAATTTTTTCAACGATTCTTTAGTTGATTTTGATGACGAATTAAATATCAAACCTAAAATTATATCTTGGGAGCAAAAGAAGGATGACAAGCTTACATATACATTCAAGATGAAAAAAGGTATTAAATGGCAAGATGGCAATCCTTTAACAATTAACGACTGGATTTTTACTCTAGAAACATTAGCTGATCCTGACTATGATGGACCACGCTATGACTACGTAGAAGGTGTTAAAGGTGCGGAAGCAAAGCGTAAAGGTGAAGCTGATACAATTGAAGGCATCAAAAAAATTGATGACTACACAATGGAATTAACATTTAAAGAAAATAAAGCAAACAACTTATTAAATCTTTGGACAAGTGCAGTGATTAGTGAAAAGATTTTCAAAGATATTCCAGTAAAAGATATGGCAAAATCACCAGAAGTTCGTAAAAATCCAATCGGTATTGGACCTTACAAAGTAAAAAGTATTGTAGACGGTGAATCAGTAACATTAGAAAAATTTGATGACTATTGGCAAGGTGAACCAAAACTTGATAAAGTCAACCTTCGTGTAGTTGAACAAACATCTATGGCACAAGCATTAGAAAGTGGCGAAATTGATATGTCTACTTTATCACCACCCGTTGCGAAAGAAATCAGTGATAATGGGGCAGAAAATCTTTCATTATTAAAAGCACCATCTACATCTTATACGATTGTCGGTTTTGTATTGAATGACTATGATAAAAAAACACAAACAATTGGAAAGGAACGTCCAAAGTATCAAGATAAAAAGTTACGTCAAGCTATGGCACATGCGATTAACCGTAAAGAATGGATTGAAGCTTTCTATTACGGCTATGGTAAACCATTAAGCGGCTTAATCCCATCAGCTCACTGGAGTGGTGCAGGCAAAGATGACGTACACACTTATGAATATGATGTGAAAAAAGCGGAGAAACTATTAGATGAAGCAGGTTACAAAGATAAAGATGGTGATGGTTGGAGAGAAGATAAAGATGGTAAACCATTCGTAATCAACTTGAAGCACTATGCCGGCTCTAACCCAACATTTGAACCACGTACGGCAGCACTTAAAGGTTATTGGGAAAAAGTTGGATTGAAAACAAAAACAGAAATGGTTGAGTTCGGTAAGTTCGGTGAAGACCTAGAAAATGCTGAAAAAGATATGGAAGTTTATGTAAGAACTTGGGTACAAGGTGCAGATCCAGATCTATCTGGCTTATACAAATCTAATGCGTTATGGAATGAATCACGTTACAACAATGAAAAAGCTGATAAATTGCTTGAAGATGCAGTTGACGGTGACGTTGTAGGTGAAGATAAAGATAAACGTAAAGAGAAATATCTCGAATGGCAAAAGACAATGGCAGAAGACGTACCTGTTATTCCTATTGTTGAACTTGAAGATGTAACAGCTGTAAGTAGCAAAGTGAAAAACTTTGAAGTATCTCTTAGAGGAACAAACCCAATTTATGAATGGACTGTTGAAGAATAAGGCTTAGATGAAAGATGTTTAAAGGATTGGGCAATCGTACTGCTCAATCCTTTATTTTCGCTAACAACACAATAAAAAGGGGATAGGGGGCACTTTTATGAAAGATAAAGAACTTTTAAAAGTGAAAGACTTATGTGCAGGTTTTGAAATCAATGGCAAGCGATACAATGCAATTTCAAATATTAACTTAACAATTAATAAGGGAGAGGTCATGGGCATTGTAGGTGAGTCAGGATCAGGAAAATCTGTACTTAGCATGTCAATTATGCGTTTGTTACCTGATAAAATTGGTGAAATTCATAGCGGTGAAGTACATTTCAAGCAGAATCGAATTGATAACCTTTCAATGAATGATTTTAACAAAATACGTGGGAATGAGTTGGCAATGATCTTCCAAGAGCCAATGACATCACTCAATCCTGTATTCACGATTGGAAACCAAATGGTTGAAATGATGGTCAATCATCTTGATGTAAATAAGTCACAAGCAAAAGAACGTGCAATTACATTATTGAAACAAGTAGGGATTCCACGTGCTGATGAAGTTGTTAATTCTTATCCACATCAACTTTCTGGTGGAATGCGTCAGCGTGTCATGATTGCGATGGCAATCTCATGCTCACCAGAGTTACTGATCGCTGATGAACCGACAACAGCACTCGATGTGACCGTACAAGCGCAAATATTAGAACTTTTAAAGTTTATTCAACAAGATAATGATATGGGGATTATATTCATCTCGCATGATCTTGGCGTCATATCCGAAGTGTGTGATAACGTCGCTGTGATGTATGCTGGAGAAATTGTCGAACGTGCGAGAGTAGAAGATATTTTTAATGAACCGAAACATCCATATACGAGATTGTTGATTAACGCAATTCCACGTTTGGACATCAAACAAGAACGATTGGAAACAATTGAAGGAACGGTACCTGGACTCGATGAACTTCCAGAAGTAGGCTGTAAGTTTGCGAATCGATGTCCACATGCAATGCCAGCCTGTACTCAACAAAATCTCAGAACTATCCATATTAATGAAACACACCGTGTCTCGTGTCATTTATTTGACGAAACTGTAATGGCAGAAGGGGGTCCAACACATGTCGAATAATTCAATTTTAGAAGTGAAAAATTTAAAGCAATACTATCCGATTAAAGGAGGGGTCTTTAAACGTAAAGTCGGAGAAGTAAAAGCGGTAGATGTCATTTCTTTCACTGTTAAAGAAGGGCAAACAGTAGGCCTTGTAGGTGAATCTGGATGTGGTAAATCATCTGCTGGACGTACAATTTTACGTTTACAAGATGTCACTTCAGGTGAAATCCACTTCTGCAACCAAGACATTACGCATTTAAAAGGAAAAGCACTTCGTGAAGCCCGTAAAGGATTTCAAATGGTGTTCCAAGATCCGTATGCATCTCTCAATCCAATGCAAATGGTGGGCGACATTGTTGGGGAACCGATTCGGAATTATTATAAAAAGTCTCAAAAAGAAATTGAGAGCGAAGTAAAAGATTTATTAAGACGTGTCGGTTTAAATGAACAATCTTACTACAAATATGCACATGAGTTTTCTGGCGGTCAAAGGCAACGTGTCGGCATTGCAAGAGCACTTGCTTTAAAACCAAAACTGATTATTGCTGACGAACCAGTAAGTGCACTCGATGTATCCGTTCAATCTCAAGTGTTAAATATTATGGACGAACTCCAAGAAGAATTTGGATTAAGCTACTTGTTTATTGCACATGATTTAAGTGTTGTAAAACATGTGAGTGATTATATCTGTGTGATGTATTTAGGACATATTGTCGAACAAGGGCCTGCCGAAGCGATTTACAATCGGCCACAGCATCCTTATACACAATCTCTCATCTCAGCTATTCCAGAAATTCGTCCAGGTGAAAAGAAAGAGAGAATCTTGTTACATGGGGATCTTCCTTCACCGAGTGATCCACCAAAAGGTTGCCCGTTCCATACAAGATGTCCAGTAGCAAAAGAAGAATGTCGCACACAAAAGCCGGACTATCGACGTGTTGAACAAGATCACTATGCAGCGTGTATTCTGTTAGAAGAAGAGGTGTTTCCGCAATGACAACATTAATTATTAGACGTTTTTTACTTATGATTCCATTACTGATTGGCATGTCAATTGTTATCTTTATGCTTGCGAAGCTTCAGCCGGGTGATGCTTTTACCGGTCAAATGGATCCAAATGTAAGTGCAAGCTATTATGAAGAGCAGCGTGAAAAACTCGGACTCAATGATTCTATCCCTCAACAATATATGACGTGGGGTAAAAATGTACTTCAAGGGGAACTCGGTGACTCAATTCGTTATAAACGCCCTGTCATTGATTTAATTGAAGAACGAATGCCGAATACGATTTTATTAGGTGTCATCAGTATCGTGATTACATACCTTATCTCATTTCCACTGGGTATATTGTCAGGTCGCAAACCGTATAGTCCCATCGATTACAGTATTCAATTTATCAATTATTTAATGTTAGCCATTCCTTCATTCGTTGCTGGTGTGTTCGCAATTTATGTTTTTGCTTTCCAACTTGGCTGGTTCCCATTCTCAGGATCTGTTGCGATTGGCCTCGAAAGTGGTACGTTTGAGTATTACATGAGTAAACTATATCACTCCATCTTACCGGGAACAGTTCTTGGGTTATTATCAACCGCTAGTTATGTACAATTTTTGAGAAATGACATTATCGAAAATTCACGAAGAGATTATGTCAGAACTGCACGTTCAAAAGGTTTATCAGAATCGACGATTTATAATAAACATATACTTCGAAATTCAATTATCCCAATCGTTACATTCTTCGGGGCTGATGTATTATCTGTCTTTGGTGGTGCAGTGATTACTGAAACGATCTTCTCATATCCAGGCATTGGTAAGTTATTAATTGATTCAATTAGTGGGAAAGATTATCCACTCATGATGGCACTTCTCCTATTTTTCTCATTTTTAGGTTTATTAGCAAATCTGATTTCGGATATCGCATACAGTATTGTGGATCCACGAATCAAGAGTAATTAGGAGGGGAAATTATGTCAAAAGAAATTAAACAAAAGAACCGTTCGCCATTACAGATAGCGCTTCAAAAATTTAAAAGAAACAAACCAGCGATGACAGCAAGTATCATCTTAGCTTTAATATTCATCATTTCACTTTTGTCACCATTTCTCGCACCACATGATCCGAACGTACAAAATTTAGTGTTAATTAAAGGGCAGATGTCAGCTGAACATTGGCTTGGTACTGATTCTGGTGGTCGTGATATATTTAGTCGTCTTCTATACTCTGGCCGTGTTTCACTCACGTTTGGATTAATTACGACTGTTGGATTAATGGCTATCGGAATCGTTATCGGTATGATTTCTGGATATTATGGTGGATGGGTAGATACAGTCTTAATGCGTTTTACTGAATTTGTCATGCTCTTCCCATTCATTCCGTTTGCGGTTGTATTAAATGCGACATTTAGTGGCAAGATTGAAAATCAATACGGATCAGCGATTGTCTTAGCTGTGGTGCTTATTGCCTTGTCTTGGGTTGGTGTCGCACGTATCGTCAGAGGAAAAGTGATGCAAGAGAAGGAGAATGAATATTTCTTAGCGGCAAAGTCAATTGGAACACCCGTGCATAAAATATTATTCAAACACTTATTCCCAAATATTTTAAGTGTTGTCATTGTACAAGCAACATTAATTTTTGCGGTACAAATTGTTGCAGAAGCGGGGCTTAGCTTCTTAGGATTTGGTATTGATAAAACAGTACCGACATGGGGAAATATGTTAAGCGATGCACAAGAAGGAGATATTTTACGTGGGAAACCATGGATTTGGATGCCACCAGCAATTGCAATCACTGTGACAATTCTTTGTATCAACTTTATTGGTGAAGGATTAAAAGATGCTTTAAATCCTAAGTCACGCCATTAGATACTTTAATAATATAAGAGTAAAAGGGTATATCTATAAAATCTTCATTTGGATTTTATAGATGTACCTATTATTTTGTTGCTTGCATCATACTCGTATATCATACATACTAAAGTTAAATATATAGGGAAAAAGGAGAAAAAAATGAAACACCAATTTTCAAGAAATGAACTTGCGATCGGGCAAGAAGGACTTGATCGCCTTAAAAATACAACGGTTGTCGTACTAGGTGTAGGCGGCGTCGGATCATTTGCGGCAGAAGCATTAGCACGTACGAACATCGGGCATATTATTTTAATCGACAAAGATGATGTCGATATTACAAACGTCAATCGTCAGTTACACGCTTTAACGACAACAATCGGTCAAAGTAAAGTAACATTGATGGAAGAACGTATTAAACTGATTAATCCAGATTGTAAAGTCACATCATTACATATGTTCTATACTGAAGAGACATATGAACAACTATTCGATGACTATGACATTGATTATGTTGTTGATGCCAGTGATACAATTATTTATAAAGTGCATTTAATGGAGCAATGTTTACAACGCGGTATCCAAATTATTTCAAGCATGGGGGCAGCAAACAAAACAGACCCAACACGCTTTGAAATTGCAGATATTTCAAAGACACATACAGATCCGATTGCACGTATTATTCGCCAAAAGTTAAAACAAAAGAAAATTTATCGTGGTATTCCAGTTGTTTTCTCCGATGAAAGTCCTATCGTCATACGTGAAGATGTGAAAGCAGTTGTCGGTGATGCACAAGGTAAAAATCGAAAAGCACAGATGCCACCCGCTTCAAATGCTTTCTGTCCAAGTACAGTAGGCTTAATTATGGCAAGTTATGTATGTAACAAAATTGTAGAAGATATTCCTGTTACACGTATTAAAGATAAACAATAAAGCAAAAACGCCTCATATTGTGGGGCGTTTTTATGTGTCTATAAACTATTTCTGTTGTTTTTTGATATTCTCATAGATTTGTTTCATCTGTTGTTCAGTCTTAGATGTTTCTTTTGGCTGATAATACTGTTTATTTTTAAGCTTATTTGGTAAGTATTGTTGTGCGACAAACCCTGAATCATAACTATGTGGATATTTGTATCCAATTGCTCGACCTAGTTCTTTTGCACCACTGTAATGTCCATCTCTCAAATGATCTGGTATTTGTCCGACATGCCCTTTGCGAATATCAGAAAGTGCACCATCAATAGAAGTAATTGCTGAATTAGATTTTGGCGACAGACAAAGTTCAATCACTGCTTGGCTCAGTGGGATACGTGCCTCTGGAAATCCAAGGCGTTCAGCAGCTTCTATTGCTGCAAGTGTACGTTGTCCTGCACTCGGTGATGCAAGTCCGATATCTTCATAACTAATCACTAATAGACGTCGTGCAATCGTCGGTAAATCTCCAGCTTGAATAAGACGTGCGAGATAGTGTAAAGCAGCATCGACATCACTCCCACGAATGGACTTTTGGAATGCACTCATCACGTCGTAATGCATATCACCATCTTTATCACTTAAAAATGCGCCACGTTGTAGACAATCCTCTGCATCTTGTAATGTGATATGTGCAGGTTTTGTATTCGCACTCAATACCGCAAGTTCTAGAGCATTCAACGCACTTCTAACATCGCCTTGACTCTGTGTGGCGAAGTATTCAAAGGCATCGTCATCGATCGTTGCGTCATAACTTTTTAATCCTCGTTCATCGTCTTCTAATGCCTTTTTTAGAGCTTGTTTAATATCATCTGGGCCTAGAGGATAGAGTTCAAAGATTTGTGCACGTGACCGTATCGCCGGGTTTATTGCGTGATATGGATTTGAAGTTGTAGCACCAATCAAAACAATTTTGCCATTTTCAAGATGTGGTAACAAAAAGTCTTGTTTCGCTTTATCAAGTCTATGAATCTCATCGAGCAACAGAATAACTTGTCCTGACATTTTCGCTTCTTCTACAATCAATTGCATATCTTTTTTTGTATTTGTAACGGCATTCAACTGGCGAAACTTAAAGGCAGTACTACCAGCAATCGCCTGAGCAATGCTCGTCTTACCAATGCCTGGAGGGCCATAAAATATCATTGACGATAAGCGTTGAGCTTGAACCATACGTCGAATAATCCCGCTATCACCTACAAGGTGTTGTTGTGCAATGACTTCGTCGATATTGCGTGGTCGCATACGGGAAGCTAAAGGTTCGGTTGTCATGGAATACCTCCTGTTCGTATTATCGAGTGAATGACTCAACTATTATTTGTACTCTTGTCACAATGGTATTATAATAATATAAATAGTGAAAAATTGTAAGCAAATAGGATGGATAGGTGAGATGATTTAATGAAAATATCGACTAAAGGCAGATATGGTTTAACATTGATGATTGCTTTAGCAAAAAGAGAAGGTACGGGTTGCGTGTCTTTAAAAACAATTGCTGAAGAAAACGACCTCAGTGATTTATATCTTGAACAACTTGTCGGTCCGTTACGTAATGCAGGATTAATTAGAAGTGTACGTGGTGCAAAAGGTGGCTATGAATTAAACATGTCATCTGAAGAGATTACAGCAGGTGATATTATTCGACTACTCGAAGGACCATTGACAATTGTAGAACGCATTGAGTCTGAACCACCTGCGCAACAGCAGTTATGGTTGAGAATGCGTGATGCTGTAAAAGATGTTTTAGATAAGACGACATTGCAATCATTAGCAGCACATGAAGATACGACAGACTTAGAAGGATACATGTTCTATATTTAATGAATTCCCTATTATTATGAAAAAATATTAAACAATCATGTTTATCAAAGTACCAGATGGGGTAAAGTTAAATGTAAGTATTACAAGGAGGTAATGTATTATGACAAACGAAGAAAGCAAATTCGATCAATTAAAAGGTAACGTGAAAGAAACTGCAGGTAACGCAGTAGGCGATAAAGCGTTAGAAAACGAAGGTAAACAAGACAAAGCAGCTGGAAAAGTTAAAGAAGCGGTTGAAAATGTAAAAGAAAAAGCAACAGACGCAATCGACAAATTAAAAGGCGACAAATAATCGTCCAAAATGTTGAACAGTAGAGACTTTTTATAAAGTTTCTGCTGTTTTTTGTATCTCCTTTTTAATTGATGTATTTTTGGAATGGTTATTTAATAAGTTATGATACAATTGGTATTAACTTAAATGATATATAGCGTGAAGGGGTGAATAGAAATGGTTAAATATCGAACTAAAGAAGAAGTACATAATAGGGCAAAAGAAGCGGTTGGTTTAACTATAAAAGAGTTAAATGGTGGGTATTCACTTAAAGATACTAAAAATTCCGTAGGTGATGCATTTGAAAATTGGTTTGATGTTCAAAAAAATAGTGATCGTAGACCTGATTTAGTAGATGCCGGTGTAGAATTAAAAGCAACTCCTATACATAAAATTAAGTCGGGTGAGTATCGGTCAAAAGAACGTTTAGTATTAAATATTATTAATTATGAAGAGATGCTGATTGAAACTTTTGAAACAAGTAATTTTTTAAAGAAGAATAAAGCAATTCAATTAGGCTTCTATGAATATGAAAAAGGGAAACCAAAAGATGAATGGTCACTTGTTGAAACTGTTTTGTTTGAACTTTTAAAAAATCCTATTGATCTTGAAATTATTAGAAATGATTGGGAAACTATTCATTCATATATTGAAGAAGGCAAAGCTCATGAATTAAGTGAAAGTCATACTACATATTTATCGGCATGTACAAAGGGGAAAAGTGCTTCATCAATGAGAAAACAGCCAAATTCAGATGTACTAGCTAAACAAAGGGCATTGTCGTTTAAAACTGGTTATATGAGTTCACTCTTGAAAGATTATGTTTTAGGTGATAAAAAAGTCGAGTCGATTATCAAAGATAAATTTGAACTTCAAGATAATTCGCTTGAAAAAACTATTGAGAATGCTTTTAAGCCATTTATAGGGTGGACGATTGATGAATTATCAGAGCACTTTGGAATCGAGAAAAAAGATAAGAGTTTAAATTATAGGATTGCAATGGGAATATTAAATTTAAATGGCAAAAATGAAAAAACTAACTCATTCCCAAAAGTGGATGAGTTTGAAAAAGCATGTATTCAATTAAAAACTGTTAAATTCGATAAAAATAATATAAATAGAGAAAGTATGTCATTTCCTTCTTTTTCTTTTGAGGATATTGTAAATGAAACTTGGTTTGATGATGAAGGTATGCCAAGTGCAAATTGGCATGTTTTCTTATTAGAAGCTAAATTTCTCCTTTTTGTTGTAAAAAATAATGGGGTAAATGATGTATTTAAAGGGATTAAATTTTTCAGCATTCCAGAAGATGATATTGAAGGTCCAATTTATGAAGTTTGGAAAGATACTGTTAATAAAATAAAAAATGGTGTAGAACTTACTGGAACATATACTAAAAATGGTAACTTGCGTATAAAAAATAACTTTATAAAAAAATCTGACCAAATGATTTGTCATATTCGACCACATGTTCCAAAGAGTGATTATCGAGAGAAAGGAAGTTATGCAGATAGATTACCTGCTCCAGCGAAATGGAAAAATAAGCCAAACAGTCCTGAGTTCTCTGGTAGCTGGATGACAAAGCAATCATTTTGGATTAATAATGACTATATCAAGAAACAAGTACAAGATCTTTTGTAAAGGGTCTTGTCCTTTTTTGCTGGTGAAAAATTTTTTCGAATTAAATTTATATATAGAACGATCGTTCGCTATGTGATATAATCAATAGCAATCAAATTTTTAAGGAGAATCAACATGGAAAGAATTAAAGTGGCAGAACTTTTTGCTGGTGTTGGTGGTTTTAGATTAGGTTTAGAAAATACAAATAGCAAAGTTTTTGATGTAACATGGGCTAATCAATGGGAACCATCTCGAAAGGTACAACACGCTTTTGAATGTTACAGCCATCATTTTAATACTGGTCAACATGTAAATATAGATATAAATAATGTGTCAGACAAAGAGATGGCAGATACAAATATAGATATGATTGTTGGTGGTTTTCCATGTCAAGATTATTCAGTAGCGAGAAGTTTAAGCGGTGAACTTGGTATACAAGGTAAAAAAGGTGTTTTATTCTGGCAAATTATTAGGTTTATTCAAAATACATTTCCTAAATTCTTACTTCTTGAAAATGTAGATAGACTTCTAAAATCTCCTTCAAGTCAAAGAGGAAGAGACTTTTCTGTTATGTTATCAACTCTTAATGAGTTAGGCTACGACATAGAATGGAGAGTTATAAATGCTGCTGATTATGGTAATAGCCAAAGACGTAGAAGAGTGTTTATATTTGGCTATAAAAGAGACCTTTCATATGGGAAATTATTGCAGAATAAGGAATTAGAAGACATTATTTATGAAAGTGGATTATATGCAAAGGCATTTCCAATAGAAAAAGAACCATATAAAAATAGAGTTTCATATACAGAAATCCCAAAAGACATTGTCGAAGTGTCTGAAGATTTTAGTTTTACTTATTTTAATTCTGGAGTAATGAGAAATGGTGAAGTTTGTACAATAGACACTAAACCTATATTAGAAGAACCGACACCGCTAAAAGATATTTTGGAAACAGAAGTAGACGAAAAATACTATTTAGACAACTCTAAAATTGAAAAGTTTAATTATCTTAGAGGTCCTAAAAAAATAAAAAGGACTTCTAAAACCGGACATGAATACTATTTTTCTGAAGGTGGAATGTCAGAAACAGACTCTTTAGAATTACCTGCTAGAACAATGTTGACGAGTGAAGGTTCTATTAACAGAAGTACACATTTCTTGAAAGATAATGTTGGTTACAGAATTTTAACACCAGTTGAAGCGGAAAGACTTAATGGATTTCCAGATAATTGGACAAATACTATGAATGATAGAATGAGATATTTTTGCATGGGAAATGCACTTGTTATTCCCCTTATAACAAGGATTGCAAATCAAATTGAAGAGATTGTCTCTATATCTGATGATTCATATTCACAACTAGAGCTTTTTTAAAACGATAATTAAAATAAAAGACAAGTTATGTATAGATTAATTAAATCTTTACATAAACTTGTCTTTTATCATTATTCAGTTTCTGAGTTGAGTTCATCTAATACTTCTTTAAAGTATTGATATGATTGAACTTGTTTTTCTTTGTCATAAATGTAGCTGACACCTATAATTTCATCGATTTCACCATAATTGTTTACGAAGTCTTTAATTTGTTTTTTAACAGCAGCTTTATCACCGACTAATGATTGCTGAATACGTGCATCTGCCATTGCGACTTCTTGCGGTGACATGACACTGTTTAAATCTTTTAGAGGGGGTTGCATTTTTTGTGAGCGTCCTCTGGTGATGGCTGTAAACATTTGCGCTTGTGTTGTTGCTAAATGTAATGCTTCATCATATGTGTCGGCCATAATGACATTCAATCCAACCATCACGTATGGCCGGTCAAGGTATTCTGATGGTTCGAACAATTCACGATAAATTGCTAAAGCTTCTTTCATTTGTTGTGGGGCAAAATGTCCAGCAAATACATAAGGTAAACCTTCACGTGCTGCGAGATGCGCAGAGTCTGTTGATGAACCTAATATATAGACAGGGATTTCAGATTCAACAGCTGGTATCGCTTTGACGTATCCTTGATTTGTTTCAGGTCCCATATATTGAATGAGTTGTTTTACTTCTTCAGGGAATTGATACACACCATCATGTTTTTCACGACGTAACGCATTGGCAGTTGCCATGTCAGTACCTGGCGCACGACCTAATCCAATATCGATTCGGTCACCGTAAATTTGGTGTAAAGTTCCAAATTGTTCTGCTACAACGAGTGGGGCATGGTTTGGTAACATAATCCCACCTGAACCGACACGTAACGTTTTCGTGTGTGACAATGCATGTTGGATAAGAATGGCTGTTGCAGAGCTCACCAACGTAGGGGCGTTATGATGTTCTGCAATCCAATAGCGTTCATATGATATCTCTTCTAGTGATTGTGCCAATTGAACCATTTCATCAATAGCTTCACGCTCATTTGAACCTTCTCTGATAGGGACAAGGTTTAATGCGGAATAACGAATCTTTTTCATGATGCAATACACTCCTTTTCTGACGTTAGTATAGCACCTGTCTTATTTCATATCTTCAAAATTGCTTACAGCGTTTCATTGCAGTTCAAACTTGTTCGTCATACAATAGAAGTAATTGGAAATATGAGTCAGAAACAGACTACTAGCAAATTAAAAAAGGCAATGCTAAAATAGGACCATTGATTATCAGAAAGGACTGTCGTTAAATGGCGATTTATGCAGATTATGCAGCGACTACACCCGTGAAACCACAAGTAATAGAGTCTATGATGCGTATTTATCAAACGCATTTTGGTAACCCATCTTCAATTCATACACAAGGAAGAGATGCGCGCCATTACTTAGATTCGGCACGACGTGATGTCGCAAAAATAATAAATGCTGAACCGAGCGAAATTATCTTTACGAGTGGTGCCACTGAATCCAATAATACGGTGATAAAAGGAATTGCCCAAGCAAACCGTCAACAAGGGATGCACTTGGTTACGACTAAAATTGAACATCATTCTGTATTACATGTTTTTGAACAATTAGAACGAGAAGGCTTCGACGTGACGTATTTAGATGTCGATAAATCAGGAATTGTAGATCTTCATCAACTGAAGCAAGTTTTACGTGATGATACGACACTTGTTTCAATCATGCTCGTAAATAATGAAGTGGGTACGGTACAAGACATCGATACGATACAAGAAATCGTTGCGGAATCTAACGCATACCTTCATACAGATGCTGTACAAGCTATTGGGCATTTACCGATTGATGTGAAAGAACTCAATGTCGATGCGCTAAGCTTAACAGCACATAAATTTGGTGGCCCAAAAGGTGTGGGTGCCTTATACGTCAAAAAGAATACAGTGTTGCGCTATCAGCAACAAGGTGGCGAACAAGAAACAAAACGACGTGCAGGCACTGAAAACGTCCCACAAATCGTCGGTTTAGCAGAAGCTATCAAACTTGCTGATTCAGAACGTGATGCTAACAATATTCATGTTGCACAACTGAAGGAACAATTATTGGTTGGCTTACAAGATAGAGCCATTCCGTTTGAATTAAATGGTTCAATGGTCGAGACGACGAACCATATCGTAAACCTATATTTTCCATTTATAGATATTGAGACCTTGCTCACATTGTTAGATTTGGCAGGGGTTTATGTATCATCAGGCTCGGCATGTACAGCCGGATCAACAATTCCTTCACATGTACTGTCTGCGATGTATGGAGAAGATGATCGTGTGACACACTCAGTACGAATTAGCTTGAATGAATTAATGACAACAGAAGATATCAATCAAATCATTGTAGAAATACAAAAAATATATTTAAAATTTAAAAAGGAGGAACATTCGTGACAAATGAAAATACACGTGTTGTTGTCGGTATGTCAGGTGGTGTAGACAGCTCAGTAACAGCGCATTTATTAAAAGAACAAGGCTATGACGTCATCGGTATCTTTATGAAAAACTGGGATGACACCGATGAGAATGGTGTATGTACAGCAACAGAAGATTATAATGATGTGATTGCAGTATGTAACCAAATTGGGATTCCGTACTATGCAGTAAACTTTGAACAAGAATATTGGGATAAAGTATTCACATATTTCTTAGATGAATATAAAAAAGGACGTACACCAAACCCAGATGTGATGTGCAATAAAGAAATTAAATTTAAAGCTTTCTTAGAACATGCGCTAAAACTAGGGGCTGATTATGTTGCAACAGGTCACTATGCACGTGTACGTCGCAATGAAGATGGTAGTGTTGAAATGTTACGTGGGGTCGACCAAAACAAAGACCAAACATATTTCTTAAATCAATTAACTGACGAACAATTGCAAAAAGTGATGTTCCCAATTGGTGATATTGATAAAAAAGAAGTGCGTAAAATTGCGCTTGAACAAGACTTGGCTACGGCGAAGAAGAAAGATTCAACAGGAATCTGTTTCATCGGTGAACGTAACTTTAAAACATTCTTGTCACAATATTTACCCGCTCAATCAGGTGAAATGCGCACACTGAATGGTGAATTAAAAGGGAAACATAGTGGTTTGATGTACTACACAATTGGACAACGTCATGGCCTTGGGATTGGTGGCGACGGAGATCCTTGGTTCGTTGTTGGTAAAAACTTAAAAGACAATGTACTGTATGTTGAACAAGGGTTCCATCATGATGCGTTGTACAGTGATTATCTTGTTGCTTCTGATGTATCATTTGTGAATCCAACAGATTTATCTGAGCCGTTGAAATGTACAGCGAAGTTCAGATATCGTCAACAAGATACAGGTGTTACAATCACGAAAGAAAGTGATGATTCTATTCGTGTGACATTTGATGAACCTGTTCGTGCAATTACACCAGGACAAGCTGTTGTCTTTTACGATGGTGATGTTTGCTTAGGTGGCGCAACAATTGATGATGTATATAAAAATAGCGGTCAATTAAGCTACGTCGTATAATTAAATCGATATGAAATAGGGAGATGCTGTAAAATGTTGAATTTTACTGTGTCCCCCTATTTTAGTTATGTGACGTTTTGATGTACAATTGAGTTTGAAACAGAAAATGTAAAGGTGAGTCTATGATGGAACAAGAACAAATACATAACTTGATAAAACAAGGACAATTTGAAAAAGCATTGCAAGCTTGTTTTGATAATATCGAAGCGGCACCCGAAGAAGTAGAGAACTATATCAATTCGGGTATTTTATTGGCAGAAGCAGGTGAAATCGAAAAGGCTGAACGATTCTTTCAGCGTGCGATTACACTCCAACCAGACAATGGTGTCATCTACTATAATTTAGCCAATGTCTATTTCAATGAAGGGCGTTTTCAAGAGGCAATTAAGCTCTATCAAATGGCGATTAGTAAACAATTAGAAACGAAAGATGTTTACTTTATGTTAGGTATGTCTTTTGTACAATTGGAAGCAAAAGACAAGGCATTACCGTTTTTAATGCGTGCTTCTGAATTAGATACAGATTTCCAAGATATTGAAGCGCAATTTCAATATGGACTTGTACTCTGTGAACTTGAAATGTTTGATCAAGCCATTCCGTTATTACAACGTATTTTAGAGAATGATCCGAAACATGCAGATGCACAGTACAATTTAACATTAGCGCAATATATGACAGATGAAGATATCGATGCCGCTATAAAGGGATTTGAACAGGCCGTTGAGATGGATGATGCACATATGTTAAGCCATCATGCATTGAAGACGTTTAAAATGATTCAAGAACAGGAGGGATAATAATGGAAAACCCAACGCTACTAGATAGTACCTATGTGAAAGGTGAAGTCGTTCTTATCCTTTTTCAAAATACGGACAATTTTTATACAGTATTAAAAGTTGAAGTTGATGATACAAATGGCGATTTTGAAGACGAAGCAACTGTCGTTGGGTATTTTCCAGATATTGTTGAGAATGAAACATATCTTTTTAAAGGCTATGTCGTACAGCATGCACGATATGGCCAACAGCTTAAGGCAGAAACATTTCAAAAAGAACTGCCTCAAACGAAAGATGCTGTGATCGCATACCTCTCTAGTTCACTTTTTAAAGGAATCGGTGTCAAAACGGCAGAATCGATTGTTGAAACACTAGGTGAAGATGCCATTCGTCAAATTTTAAATGATGCATCTTGTCTGTCTCGTGTCCCACGCTTATCAAAAGACAAGCAGAAGCAAATCGCACAACAAGTTTATCAAAATCAGGAAAGTGAACAAATTATGATTCGTTTGAACGAACTCGGTTTTGGATCAAAACTTGCGATGGATATTTACAAATTCTATCAAGCAGATACATTAAAAATTTTAGATCAGAATCCATATCAGCTTGTCTATGATATTAAAGGGGTTGGTTTTCAAAAAGCTGACCAATTAGCGCAACAATTAGGAATTCATCCTTTACATCAAGATCGTCTGCGTGCTGGCATTCTTTATGTAGTAGAAGAAACATGTCTTAAAAATGGTCATACATATTTACCAGCTGATGCTTTGATTCATGCGGCGATTGAATTACTTACTAAAAACCAGACAGACACAATCGATGAAGCACCTATGCAAGAGTGTATGACACAACTTGTTGAAGAACAGAAATTAATTGCAGTAGATGATATCGTTGCAATTCCCAGTCTTTATTATTCGGAACTGAAAAGCACGCAAAATTTATTTAAAATTGAAAATCATAAACAAGCACTGACAAAATTTGATTTGTCTGATATTCAACTACATATTGGTGAAATTGAAGAAATGAATGAAGTGAGTTATGCAACATCTCAAAAAGATGCATTAGAATGTGCGCTACAAAATAAAGTAATGCTATTAACAGGTGGGCCAGGAACAGGTAAAACAACCGTAATCAAAGGCATTGTCCAACTATATGCTGAAATGCATGGTTTCTCACTTGATTATGATGATTATGACGAAGGAGAAGCTTTCCCAGTTGTGCTGGCTGCACCAACAGGTCGTGCATCCAAGCGTCTTCATGAGTCAACGGGACTTGAAGCAATGACGATACATCGACTAATTGGCTGGAATCAAGAGACAAAACCAGATGACTTGTTGGAACATGAAATTGATGCACGCTTAATTATAATAGATGAGATGTCGATGGTAGATACATGGTTGTTTCATCAATTTTTGAATGCCGTTCCTAAAGATGCACAAGTTGTACTAGTGGGTGATGAAGACCAATTGCCATCGGTAGGGCCGGGTCAAGTATTCAAAGATTTAATTGATGCAGATGTTTTACCGAGAATTAATTTGACTGAAGTGTACCGTCAACAAGATGGATCGAGTATTATTGATTTAGCGCATCGCATTAAGTTGGGACAAGATGTTGATATTACGAAAAGATATCACGACCGTTCTTTTATAGCATGTCAGACACATCAAATTCCGGAGATTGTTGATAAAATTGTGTCAAATGCAGTGGGTAAGGGATATACGATGTCTGATATTCAAGTACTCGCACCGATGTATCGTGGGAGTGCAGGAATTCAAAAATTAAATCAAGTACTTCAAAATATACTAAACCCTAAAGAAGATGAAGCGCATCGTGAAGTGGCATTTGGTGATGTGAAATTCCGCAAAGGTGACAAAGTCTTACAATTGGTTAATCGACCAGACGACAATGTTTTTAATGGAGATATTGGAGAGATTATCGGTATCTTTTGGGCAAAAGAGAATGCGATGAATAAAGATGTTGTTATCGTTGACTTTGAAGGCAATGAGATTACGTATATGCGTTCGGATCTTACCGAACTGACACACGCTTATTGTACTTCTATTCATAAGTCACAAGGATCAGAGTTCCCGATTGTGATTATGCCGATAGTTAAACAGTATTATCGCATGCTTCAGAAGCCAATATTGTATACAGGACTGACACGTGCAAAACAATCGCTCGTCTTTCTAGGCGATGCAGAAGTGTTTAATATGGGATTACATACTGAAGGACAGACACGTTTAACACAATTACAAACCTTTTTAACAATGTATTTTAAAGGAGATTCGGAAGAAGAGACGAAAGAAGCAAATGCGACAACATTTGTCTTAACTGAGTCGAATATGTATCAAGTCAATCCAATGATTAATATGGGTGAAACAACACCTTATGATTTTTTAGAAATTGACAAAGGTTCATAACTTTTTATATAATCACTATTAAGTAAAGCGGATAACCGAGTAGATGAGTAACTGACTTCACAGAGACGTATCAGTGCTGAGAGATACGAGTCATATCATTGAACGCTACTATACGCATAGTTCAATAACAGATAACAGAGTGATAGTTGCATGGCGACTATAACTAGGGTGGTACCGCGAGACATTCGTCCCTTTGATGAGACGAGTGTCTTTTTTGTTTGATGAAAGAAAATAGGGAGTTGACAATATGAAAAATTTAAAAGCTAGTGATATTCGACAAATGTACATTGATTTCTTCGTTGAGAAAGGTCATATGGTAGAACCATCAGCACCATTAGTACCGATTGATGATGATACACTTTTATGGATTAACTCAGGTGTTGCAACGTTAAAAAAATACTTTGATGGCCGTGAAGTACCGAAGAAACCACGTATTGTAAATGCGCAAAAATCAATTCGTACGAACGATATTGAAAATGTAGGATTTACAGCACGTCACCATACATTCTTTGAAATGCTAGGTAACTTCTCAATTGGTGATTACTTCAAAAAAGAAGCTGTCACATTTGCGTGGGAGTTTTTAACAAGCGAGAAATGGATGGCAATGGATCCTGAAAAACTTTATGTAACCATTCATCCAGAAGATACGGAAGCATATGATCTATGGCATGATATGATCGGATTAACTGAAGATCGTATTATCCGTATTGAAGGGAACTTCTGGGATATCGGTGAAGGTCCATCTGGTCCAAATACTGAAATTTTCTATGATCGTGGTGAAGAATACGGTAAAGAAGATCCGGCAGAAGAAATGTATCCAGGTGGTGAAAACGAACGTTACTTAGAAGTGTGGAACTTAGTATTCAGTGAGTTTAACCACAATAAAGACCATAGCTATACACCACTGCCAAGTAAAAATATTGATACCGGCATGGGGCTAGAGCGTATGGCCTCAATTTCGCAAAATGTTCGTACAAACTATGAAACGGATTTATTTATGCCAATCATGCATGAAATTGAAAAAATTTCTGGTAAATCATACTTAAAAAATACGCAAGATGATGTGGCATTTAAAGTTATAGCAGACCATATTCGTACAATTGCATTTGCGATTTCAGATGGTGCTTTGCCAGCGAATGAAGGTCGTGGCTACGTGTTACGTCGTTTATTACGTCGTGCGGTTCGTTTCAGCCAAACATTAGATATCAATGAACCATTCATGTATCGTCTCGTAGAAATTGTTGCGGAAATCATGGAACCTTATTATCCAAATGTAAAAGAAAACCAAGACTTTATCGCACGAGTGATTAAGTCAGAAGAAGCACGCTTCCACGAAACACTTGAAGAAGGGCTTTCTATCTTGAATGGTTTAATTGCGCAATCAAAAAAACAAGATGGTGTGATTGCTGGTGAAGATGCATTCAAATTATACGATACGTATGGTTTCCCAATCGAATTAACACAAGAAATTGCAGAAAATGAAGCGCTTAAAATTGATATGGACGGCTTCGAAACTCATATGGAAGCACAACGTAACCGTGCACGTGAAGCACGCCAGAACAACCAATCTATGCAAGTTCAAAGTGAAGTGCTAAAACAAATCAATACAGCAAGTACTTTCGTAGGTTATGATCAATTCGAAACAAAAGCACACATTACAGATATTATTTTGGATGGCGAACGTGTCACAGAGGCAGATGCAGATCAAACCGTATACTTTATTTTAGATCAAACACCATTCTATGCTGTAAGTGGTGGGCAAGTTGCAGATAAAGGGATTGTAGCAACGGATGATTTTGAAATTGAAGTGAGCGAAGTCATCAAAGCACCAAACGGTCAAAACTTACACACAGGTTATGTGAAGTTTGGTACAGTGACAGAAGGCACAGAAGTAACAGCAACAGTGGAAAGCAAATCACGTAAAGCGATTATGAAAAACCATAGTGCGACTCACTTATTACATGCAGCCTTAAAAGAAGTATTAGGTAGCCACGTTAATCAAGCAGGTTCTTTAGTAGATAGTGAACGTTTGCGTTTTGACTTCTCACATATCGCAGCAATGACCCAAGAAGAATTGCAATTGGTTGAACAACGTGTGAATGAAGAGATTTGGAACAGTATCGATGTCTCAATTAAAGAAATGCCAATTGATGAAGCAAAAGCACAGGGTGCAATGGCGTTGTTTGGTGAAAAATATGGCGATGTTGTTCGTGTTGTAGATATGAAACCTTTCTCAATCGAATTGTGCGGTGGTACACACGTAAATAACACATCTGAAATTGGTCTATTCAAGATTACGAGTGAATCAGGTACGGGTGCAGGTGTGCGTCGTATTGAAGCGGTAACAGGTCAAGCAGCATTTATGTACTTAGAACGTTACTTAGAACGCTTTAATGCAATCAAAGCACAAGTGAAAGCAAAAGCAGACGACCAAGTGATTGAAAAAGTTGAAAGCTTACAAGTACAAGAAAAAACATTACAACAAACGATTGAAGCAAAAAATAAAGAAATCAATGCATTAAAAATGGGCAATATCGAGGATAAAGTAACAAATATCAATGATCTACCAGTATTAATTACTGAAGTTGAAGTAGATAATGCAAAAGCAATGCGCACAACAATGGATGACTTCAAGTCTAAGTTACAAGATACAATCATTGTTTTAGCAAGTGATGTTGGTGGTAAAGTATCACTTGTTGCGACAGTACCGAAACAGTATGTTGATCGCATCAAAGCTGGAGATATTATTAAAGAGATGGCACCGATTGTTGGTGGTAAAGGTGGCGGCCGCCCAGATATGGCACAAGGCGGCGGTACAGATCCGAGTCAAATAACAGCAGCATTACAATTTGTTGAAACTTACATTAAATCATTATAAAAATAGATGTATTTCGTGTAGAATAGAGAGTGTAATCTATTTATGGTTTAAGGAGTGTTATGACAATGGCAAATTTTGATAAAACAATGAAGTTTAACCACGACGATATCCCAAAAGCAGATGTTGAAACAGTTCTAAACAATGTGTACAACACATTGGAAGAACGTGGCTACAATGCTGTCAATCAGATTGTAGGCTATCTACTATCAGGTGACCCAGCATACATTCCACGTCATAATGAAGCGAGAAATCAAATCCGACACATTGATCGTGATGATATTATGGAAGAACTAGTGTCGTTCTATTTAAAGCATAATAGCGAAAAAGAACACAATGCTTAAACATAAGATTATAGGGTTAGATGTTGGGAGTAAGACTGTGGGTGTTGCGATAAGCGACATGATGGGTTGGACAGCACAAGGATTGGATACACTCCGTATTAACGAAGAACAGAATGAACTCGGATTAGACATCTTAATTGAGATCATTGAACGAGAGCGTGTAGGGACCGTCGTGATCGGATTGCCGAAAAACATGAATAATTCGATTGGCTTCCGTGGCGAAGCATCGTTACATTATAAAGAAGCGTTGGCTGAACGCATGCCAGAACTTGAGATTGTAATGTGGGACGAGCGTTTAAGTACTTCGGCAGCGGAACGTTCGCTGCTCGAAGCTGACGTTTCAAGAGCAAAACGTAAAAAAGTGATAGATAAAATGGCAGCAGTATTTATATTACAAGGCTATTTAGATTCACTAAATTAAGGAGAGATCGACGATGACAAACGAAAACCATAATATTAACGAATTAGAAATTAATAACGATGAAGCTTTATTAACACTTTACGATGAAGAAGGAAACGAAGTATTATACCGTAAAATGTTAGAATTTTATCACCCAGAATTTGATAAAGAATATGTCATTTTAGCTGAAGAAGGCGCACAAGCAGATGACGATGATTTAATCGAATTAGTCCCAATGATTAACGAACCAGATGAATCTGGTGACGGTGGCCGTTTCGTAGCAATCGAGACAGAAGAGGAATGGGATATGATTGAAGAAGTTGTGAATACGAACTTCGACGAAACAGAAGAATAAGAAGTTTTGGATAAAAGCTGGTGTGGTAAGTTACGCATCAGCTTTTTTATATTGATCACACTATATTGTAGTTTGGACAAAAGTGCTGAAAAAACCGAAAAAATGAACAGATACATACAAAGTTAACATATTATGTTGAGTGCTTAGCAGTTTATAATGTTTAAATGGTCTCACAGTCGAATAGAAATATTTTGGTGCACATGGTGGTTTGTCGGTTTATTTTTTTAATCGGCTGAACTGGTCATGTTTAAAGTTTGTGATGAAATTTGCGGATGATTTCGTAGAGTTCCCCTTATTTTTCAATTCATTTTGTGTTAGAATAATATGAAGCAATTTGAAGGTATGTAGGAATGGAGTAGTATGTGCATTGCTCATAAGCTCTGATAGTCTTGTTTCCTACATATTAAATACGATTTGACATGCTGGGATGGAACCCAAAAATCTTTAAGAAGATGCTATTGTTCCACTCCCATTTTTTGATGATTTTTATCAAAATTTAACTAAAGGAAGTCTTAAGATGGAAAATTTAAATCAATCTTATTTTTTAAGTTTGCAATCATACGATAGTGACTTAGATCATCTACGTGACTTTGCAGAAGAAAACAAAGTCCCGATTGTCGATCAGTTATCACTTGATTTGGTGAAACAAATTATTCGTATTTATCAACCGAAAGAGATTTTGGAGTTAGGTACGGCAATTGGATATAGCAGTATGCATTTTGCGTCTATTTCACCGGATATTCATGTGACGACAATTGAACGTAACAATGAAATGATTGCTTATGCGAAACAACATTTTTCTCAGTTTCAATATACAGAACAGATTAGATTGATTGAAGAAGATGCAGCACAAGCATTTTCAATGGTAAATGACCGGACATATGATATGATTTTTATCGATGCAGCAAAAGCTCAATCTAAAAAGTTTTTTGAGCTATATAGCCCTTTGTTAAATGAAGGTGGCATCATTATTACAGACAATGTGTTATATCATGGTTTTGTTGCGAATATTGATATTGTACGCAGTCGCAATGTGAAACAAATGGTGAAAAAAGTACAGAAATTTAATCAATGGCTAAGTGAACAATCTGATTTTAAAACAAACTTTATAAATATGGATGATGGTTTAGCTATTTCAATAAAGGAGCGCAAAAATGACTGAATTATTAGTGACCCCAAAGTCTCTCAGCCATATTGAAACTTTGATTGAAAAGGGCGCAGATGCCTTTGTAATCGGAGAAGAAAAGTTCGGCTTACGTTTGGCTGGTGAATTTAATAGAGAACAGATGAAACAAGCAGTTGATATCATTCATGCAGCTGGTAAAAAAGCATACGCTGCTGTAAATGGTATTTTTCATAATTATCATATCCCTGCTGTGGAAGATTATATTAAGTTCTTACATGAAATTCGTGTGGATCGTATTATTTTTGGTGACCCTGCAATTGTTATGATTGTCAAACAACAAGAAAACCCAATTCCGCTTCATTGGAATGCTGAAACACTTGTTACTAACTATTTCCAATGTAATTATTGGGGGAAACGTGGTGCAAGTCGTGCCGTGTTAGCACGTGAATTGAGCTTAGATGAAATCTTAAATATCAAGGCAAATGCCGATGTAGAAATTGAAGTTCAAGTGCATGGCATGACGTGTATGTTCCAATCTAAACGTATGCTATTAGGGAACTACTATACTTTCCAAGAGCGTCAGATGAAAATTCAACGTGAAGATATAGATGAAAATACACAGTTGTTGCTTTATGATGAAGAGCGCGATAACAAATATCCTGTGTATGAAGACTATAATGGTACACATATTATGTCGCCAAATGATATCTGCCTAATTGAAGAGTTGGCACCGCTGTTTGAAGCGGGTATCGATAGTTTGAAAATTGATGGATTGTTACATTCAGAAGAATATATTAATACCGTAACGCAACAATATCGAGAAGCAATCGATTTATATGAAGAAGACCCAGAAGTTTATGAAGATGAGAAGTTTATGTTAGTGGATCCGATTGAAGCGATTCAACCTGAACACCGTCCATTTGATGAAGGATTCTACTATAAACAAACGGTATATTAATACAAGGAGAGATAGCATATGACGGTATTAGAAGCAGTGAAAACCAATGCAAAACCTAAAATAAAAAAACCAGAATTGCTTGCGCCGGCCGGTAACCTTGAAAAGTTGAAAATTGCGATTCATTACGGTGCAGATGCCGTATTTCTTGGCGGACAAGAATATGGATTGCGTTCAAACGCAGATAACTTCACGATTGAAGAAATCCGTGAAGGTGTTGAATTTGCCAACAGATATGGTGCAAAAATTTATGTTACAACGAATATCATCGCTCATGATGAAAATATCGATGGTCTTGATGACTATTTAATCCAGTTAGAAGGTACAGGGGCAACAGGTATTATTGTGGCAGACCCTTTAATTATTGAAACATGTAAACGTGTTGCACCAAAACTTGAAATTCATCTTTCAACACAGCAATCTTTAAGTAACTACAAAGCGGTTGAATATTGGAAAGAAGAAGGTTTAGATCGTGTTGTGCTTGCGCGTGAAACAGGTGCAATGGAAATGAAAGAAATGAAAGACAAAGTCGATATTGAGATCGAAGCATTCATTCATGGTGCGATGTGTATTGCTTATTCAGGACGTTGTACACTGAGCAATCACATGACGGCACGTGACTCTAACCGTGGCGGTTGTTGTCAAAGTTGCCGCTGGGATTATGATCTTCTTACAGTTGATGAAGATGGTGAGTTGGATGTTTACTATGAAGACGGTTCCGCAGTACCATTTGCGATGAGTCCACGTGATTTGAAATTAATCGAATCTATTCCGAACATGATGGATTTAGGGATTGATTCGTTAAAAATAGAAGGGCGTATGAAGTCGATTCATTATATTGCGACAGTTGTATCAGTTTATCGTAAAGTAATCGATGCCTATGCGGCAGACCCTGAAAACTTTAAAATCCAACCGGAATGGTTAATCGAACTCGATAAATGTGCCAACCGTGATACAGCACCTGCTTTCTTTAAAGGAACGCCAGGTTACGAAGAGCAAATGTTTGGGAATGAATCAGCTAAAAAATCTCCTTACGACTTTATCGGTCTTGTGTTAGCTTATGATGAAGAAACACAAATTGCGACGATTCAACAGCGTAATCATTTTAAACCGGGGCAAGAAGTTGAATTTTTCGGTCCTGAAATTGAAACATTTACGCAAGTAGTTGAAGCAATTTATGATGAAGAAGGCAACGAATTGGATGCTGCACGTCACCCATTACAAATCATTCAAATTAAAGTTGATCGTCCAATCTATGTAAATAATATGATGAGAAAAGAGGTATAGCGCAATGGCGCCTACAACAATTATTGGTATTGCAGGTGGCTCAGGTTCTGGTAAAACTTCGGTCACGAATAAGATCATGAATAATTTAGAAGGCCATAGTGTGGCGTTGATTGAACAAGACTATTACTATAAAGATCAATCTCATCTTACGTTTGAAGAACGTTTAGAAACGAATTATGATCATCCATTTGCGTTTGATAATGATTTATTAATTCAGAATTTGCGAGACTTGTGTGCAGGTCATGAAGTAGAAGTGCCGACTTACGACTATACAAACCATACACGTAGTGAGAAAACCATTGCATTTCAACCTAAAGATGTTATTATCGTAGAAGGTATATTTGCGCTTGAAAACGAAGAACTTCGCAATCTAATGGATGTGAAGATATATGTCGATACAGATGCTGACTTACGAATTTTACGCCGTTTATTACGTGATACACGTGAACGTGGTCGTACAATGGACTCAGTCATTGATCAGTATCTTAGCGTCGTTCGCCCAATGCATAATCAATTTATCGAGCCAACGAAGAAGTTTGCAGATATTATTATTCCAGAAGGTGGTAGCAATAAGGTAGCTATCGACATTATGACAACAAAGATTCAAGCACTCGTTCAGAAGAAAGATTAATCCAGTAAAAAAAGGAAGATGAACATATGGAAAACCAAAAACAATACCCAATGACACAAGAAGGTTTTGAAAAACTCGAACAAGAATTAGAAGAGTTAAAAACCGTTAAACGACCTGAAGTCGTAGAAAAAATTAAGGTTGCACGTAGTTTTGGTGACCTATCTGAGAACTCTGAGTATGATGCTGCAAAAGATGAACAAGGTTTCATTGAGCAAGATATTCAACGCATTGAAACAATGTTACGCCATGCGCTTATTATTGAAGATACTGGCGATAATAATGTTGTTCAAATTGGTAAGACAGTGACATTTGTTGAATTACCTGGTGACGATGAAGAAAGCTACCAAATTGTTGGTTCTGCTGAATCAGATGCATTTAACGGTAAAATTTCAAATGAATCTCCAATGGCACAAGCATTAATCGGTAAGCATTTAAATGATGAAGTACGTGTGCCACTACCAAATGGTGGAGAAATGAACGTTAAAATTACAAACATTCAATAATAAATAATTTTTGACCAAGGCGTGAATGCAACGTCTTGGTTTTTATATTTGTCTATTTTTTGATGGTGGGTAGTTAATGATAAAGTAATCAATGTTATAGTTATCATATTCAAAACATCTAATTATTGCTTAATGCATTTCAGCTAAAAATCAAAAGGTGGTTATACATTTTATGAAAACCATTGTTTTATGATAATTGTGGATATGTTATAAGCACGGCCAATTTCCATCACACAACAATCTGGTGTAACCATGTTTTAAATGACTAATTTCAAATGATTAGCAACTGAAAGGATGAACTTAAAAATAGTGTAAGGTTGTAATAACATAGTTTATGAACCTGAAAATCTTAAAAGAAAAAAGGCAATGTATGAAAAAGGGATAAATGGATGACGCGTTTATTATATTTATTTTGGATTATACTGATATTCGTTTATGTGTATTTAGCATATCCATATGAAAATACGACGCTTCGTTTTTTAGGTGTTATTATTGGGGAGGGCAGTTATTTTTTCTATAATATTCGTTGTGATTGTGTTTTTTGTATTCGTATATCGAGGTAATTCGTTTAGAAAACAAAATAATAACATTGTAAAAGAATTTAATGAGAACAGAAATGGAAAGCTGTTTTTAAAAAATTACTTGGTTTAGATATAAAGCCTAAATCTATAAATGATGAGATAGTGTGGTATCTTAATATTGCAATTGCATTGAATAATCTAGGATGACAAAGTGAGTGCGTATTATTATGCAAACAATTAGAAGATGTTGCCCCTGAAAATTACAAATAACTTATTCAACAAGTCATGGATTCCAACAAAAATATCTAGAGATTGAGACATAATGAACTTGTATTCTGGAAGTCGATTGTCAGTAAACAAGAAGCAGAATTCTCAACAGAACTGAGATGATTTCAGCAAAATTAGAAAAGCAATTTTGCTCATCGTTCGGTGCTGCTCAAATCATAAGCACTTTTGTCCTAACCTCTTTTATTTTTAATCTAATACTTTCATGCTAAATTCTGATACATAACCATATATCCTTACTATTGGAGTAGGGCAGAAATATTTATCACTATAAAAGATTTTCTCGTCCCACCACGGCAAGGGTGATCAGAAGTGAAAAAAGTTTTTAAAAAGGCGTTTTCACTTCAGAGACCCACTGCCATTATACTGATTTCTATATTCAAAAGAAAGGGGCTGAGCACTATGTCTCAACCCCATATTGAAACAACTATAAGAATATACAAAGAAACTTCCTTCTATCTCGTTAACATTACAATGAGTTTTAGAAGGATTTTTTAATTTTTAATTATAAAACGATTCAATTTCCTTATCATTCACAAGTCCTTTTAGACGTGTTTTACATTGGATGTCAATATAAAAATAGAATAGTTTTTATGATTTTTATATTTCAACGTGCTAAATTTATATAACTTAATATTTATAAAGTCATTGATATAACGGGCTTTATAGTGTTGGTAATTACATTTTACATGTTTTTAATTTTGTTCATTTATACAAAAATGCGTTGTACTGCTTATTATCTTGAGAAAACATTGAATTGTCAGTGTATACCAATGATGATAAAATATTTTAATGTAAGGGATTACGGAAGGGGGATGAAAATGGAATTTAAACAAATTAGCGAACAATCTTTTATGATATATTTCGATACAATAATTAATGAAGACATCTTCAATCAAGTCAATGCGATAGCTGACTATTTGAAATCATTAAATCATCCACATATTCAAGAGATTGTTCCATCATATCGAGCCATTCTTGTTTATTTCGATGGCATCTCAGTCACTTATGAAACAGTGTTAGACGAACTTGGATTGTCTACATATGAATTTTCTTCAACAGAAATCAACCAACCGAGACGTGTTGTCAACATTCCTGTTCTATATGGCGGGAAATGGGGACCAGATTTGGAATATGTAGCAGAATATCACAAGTTATCTGTTGAAGAAGTGATTCAATATCATATTGAAGGATATTATCTTGTTTATATGATTGGTTTTATGCCTGGCTTTCCATTTTTAGGTGGTTTGAATGCACGTATTCACACACCGCGTAAGGAAGAGCCACGTTTGAAGATTCCTGCAGGTTCTGTGGGGATTGCAAATAATCAAACAGGATTATACCCTGCAGATTCTCCAGGTGGTTGGCAAATTATAGGGCGCACACCAATCGATGTTTTTGATTTAAAACGTGATCCTAAAATTCTCTATCAACCTGGCGATAAAATTAAATTTTATGCGATCAACGAAGAAGAATTCCTACATATTCAAAAATATGTAGAAAAAGGACGATTAAATTATGATGAGTGGGTGAGAATCGGCTATGAGCATTAAAATATTAAAGCCTGGATTATTTACAACTGTTCAAGATTTAGGGCGTTTTGGACATCAAGCTGAAGGGTTCTCTCCTGCGGGTGTGATGGATCGTCCAAGTTATGAGATATTGAATGCACTACTTGAAACAGAACAACAACCAGCATTGGAAATTACAATGATTGGACCGAAGATTCAGTTTCTGTCCCAAAATTTATTTGCCATTACAGGTGCAGAGTTTTCAGCCACGCTTAATGGTGAAGCAATTCCACATCAAACAGTCATCAAGGCAGAAGATGGTGATATCTTAGATTTAGGAGCGGCAAAAGAAGGCATGCGTGCATACATCGGTTTCGCTGAACAACTTGATATTCCTTTAGTGGAGGGGAGTTATTCAACGCATACACGCACGAAAGTTGGTGGTTATAAAGGGCGTGTTCTTAAAGAGAATGATATTATACCGACATGCGCAACAAACATGGATATCAGTCTGATTGGACGTTCAAGTGACTTCAGAAGTTATAGCCCAAACAACAACCTACCAATAGGGATAATGGATGGGCCTCAGCTAGATTCGTTCTCAAAACGAACAATTGCAGAAATTGAACATATTGAATTCCAAGTATCAGAGAGCTCAGATCGAATGGGTTACCGTTTAAAAGGTGGTTCAATCAAGCCAATGGAAAGTGCAGATATTATTTCTGAACCCGTTGCATTAGGAAGTATACAAGTACCAAAGGATGGTAATCCAATTATCTTGTTAAACGATCGTCAAACAGTAGGCGGATATACAAAGATTGGTACAGTCATTGATAGCGACCTTGTAGATGTTATTCAAAAACGACCTGGCGAGAAAATACAGTTCGAGTGGGTCACTTTTAATGAAGCAAATGAAATTCTTGCACGCAAAGGCCGTAAACTTGCCGATGCAAAAGAGAAATTGCGACGATATCCGCAACGTTATTTGAAAAATATACGACCAACACAACGAAAAATAAAAAGTGTATTAAAAGGAGATAGTATACCATGGACTTAAAACAAATCGAACAAACACTTACTTTATTAAAAACATACGGTGTCAAACACTTCCGATATGGTGATGAAGATATGGAGTTAGAACTTGATTTACCTGCAACACAACAAAGTGAAGAATATCAAGTGTCACCACAAGCACCAGTACAATCAGCATCACAAGTAGCACAAACTCAAGAAGAAACATCAGAAGATACATTTAAAGAAATCCGTTCTCAAATGATTGGTACATTCTATCTACAAGATGAAAAAGAATTAACAAAACCAGTCATTAAAGTTGGGGATGTAATTCAAAAGGGTGATATTATCGGCTACGTTGAAGCAATGAAAGTGATGAATGAAGTAACTGCTGACGAAAGTGGTGAAATTGTAGAAATCCTTGTTGATCACGGCGAAAATATTGAACACAATCAATGTATCGTTAAATTAAAGTAAGGGGGCGTACTGATGTATCGAGTATTAGTCGCAAATAGAGGAGAAATTGCAGTAAGAATTATTCGTGCATTGCGTGAAATGAATATGGAATCAGTTGCTGTGTATGCAGTAGGCGACGAAGATAGTTTGCATGTAAAACTTGCAGATCACGCAGTATGTATCGGGAATGCAAACCCACTAGATAGTTACCTTAATATTCATAACATTCTTTCGGCTGCTGAAATAACGAATGCCAATGCCGTTCATCCAGGATATGGATTTCTATCTGAGAGTCCTGTTTTTGCAGAAAAGGTAGAAAATGAAGGGCTATATTTCATCGGCCCAACCAAATCTACAATGGAATTGATGGGTGATAAAATTACAGCACGTCAAACAGTCGATCAAGCGGGTGTTCCAATAATTCCGGGATCTAAATCATCTGTTGAATCTGTTGATGAAGTGAAAACACTAGCCGAATCTCTCGGCTATCCACTTGTTTTAAAAGCAGCAAGCGGTGGTGGCGGCAAAGGGATCCGTATTGTAAAAGACGAAAGTATGTTGGAACAAACGTTTAAAGAGGCGAAAAGTGAAGGAAATAAATACTTTAATGATGATCGTGTTTATGTTGAAGCCTTTATTCCTGTCGCTAAGCACGTTGAGGTACAAGTACTTGGAGATGGTGAAACGAACTTTATTCATTTAGGAGAGCGTGACTGTTCTGTACAACGTAAAAACCAAAAGTTAATTGAAGAATCACCTTGCAGTGCTTTAACACCTGAGAAGCGTGAAAAGATGTGTCATGATGCAGTGAAAGTGGCACGTGCATCAAAATATCGTAGTGCAGGAACAATTGAATTTTTAGTGACTGAAGATGCGTATTATTTCATTGAGATGAATGCACGTATCCAAGTCGAACATACAGTTACTGAGATGCGTACGAATGTTGACCTTGTATGCGAACAACTTCGCATTATGCAAAATGGCACATTGTCATTGAAACAAGAAGATATTCCATTTGAAGGTCATGTTATCGAAGCACGTATTAATGCTGAGAATCCAGAACAGGCGTTCAGACCAACTCCGGGGACTGTTCAAAGACTACATTTACCACAAGGATTTAATGTACGTGTTGACTCACTGCTTTATAGTGGTTATACTGTTTCTTCATATTATGATTCTTTAGTTGCTAAAGTAATCGTCAAAGGAGATAATCGTGAACATGCCATTAATAAGTTAAAAGTGACATTGGATGAAATGATTATCGATGGCTTTACGACAACGGCAGACTTCTTATATGCAGTTCTCTCTTATCCACCATACTGTGAGGGGGATGCGAGCGAAGTTGATATTAAGTTTTTAGAACGTCATGATATTATCAAGGGGGTTCAACATGGTTAAAGTTGATTTGAACTGTGATTTAGGTGAAAGTTTCGGTAATTATAAGGTAGGCAATGATGAAGCTGTTTTACCACTCATCACTTCTGCAAATGTGGCATGTGGATTTCATGCAGGTGACGAAAATGTCATGGCACAAACAGTTAAATATGCGAAACAACACAATGTCAGCGTCGGGGCACACCCGGGATTTCCTGACTTACAAGGGTTTGGACGTCGCAATTTAGATATGTCGCCTGAAGAAGTGTATCACATGATGGTTTATCAAATCGGGGCGTTGAAAGCATTTTGTGATATTGAAGGAGTTACTCTCAATCATGTCAAACCACACGGTGCATTATATCAAATGGGGGCAATAGATCGAGATATTGCACGTGCCATAGCAGAAGCAGTTTATGCGGTTGATCCTAAACTGTATCTCGTTGGACTTTCTAATTCAATTCAATTAGAAGAAGCAGAAAAGGTTGGATTGCCAACAGCCTCAGAAGTATTTGCTGACCGTCGTTATGAAAAAGATGGCCAGTTGGTGAGCAGAAGAAAACAGGGCGCACTCATCGAAGACACATCAGAAGCCATTCAACAAGTCATTCGTATGGTGACAGAAGGTAAGACAACAGCAATTACGGGAGAAGAGATAGAGATTAAAGCGGATACTATTTGTGTGCATGGTGATGGTGCACATGCATTAGAATTTGTAAAACAGATTAGAGAGCAACTTACAGAAGTAGGAGTCAAGATAGTTAAATTAGGGGGCTAATGAATGAAATCTAATTCGAATAAAATTGAAAATCCAGGTGAATTCCAGTTCACAAAAGCACACAGGCGTCTATTACTAGGATCAGTCTTCTTGATGGCAACATCAGCAATCGGACCAGCCTTTTTAACACAAACAGCAGTATTTACAGAACAATTTTTAGCAAGTTTTGCATTTGCAATTTTATTATCTATTATTATTGATATTGGTGCACAAATTAACATTTGGCGTGTATTAGTCGTGACAGGCTATCGAGGGCAAGAAATTGCGAACGAAGTCGTGAAAGGACTCGGAACGTTTATTTCCATTCTAATTGCAATCGGTGGTTTAGCGTTTAATATCGGTAACATTGCAGGGGCAGGACTTGGTTTAAATGCCATTTTCGGTATTGACGTACGTGTAGGTGCGGCAATTACAGCTGTTATCTCAATTCTCGTCTTTATTTCAAAAAATGGGCAAAAAATGATGGACTTTGTGACTATGCTATTAGGTATTTTAATGATTGCAGTTGTTGCGTATGTCATGGTGCAATCAAACCCACCATATGCAGATGCAGCGAAACATATGATATTACCTGAAAATCCAGCGGCACTCGTTTTACCAATCATTACACTTGTAGGTGGAACGGTTGGTGGTTATATTACATTTGCTGGTGCACACAGAATCCTTGATGCAGACATTAAAGGGAAAGATTACTTACCCTTCGTCAATCGTTCAGCGATCACAGGTATTTTAACAACAGGCGTTATGCGTGGTCTTTTATTCTTAGCGGTATTAGGTGTTGTTGTGACGGGCGTTACTTTAAATCCAGAAAATCCACCTGCATCTGTTTTTGAACATGCGATTGGTCCAGTTGGTAAAAATATCTTTGGTGTTGTATTGTTTGCTGCGGCGATGTCATCAGTTATTGGATCAGCATATACGAGTACGACATTTATCAAGACATTGCACAAAAAGTTAAATAAGTTTGATAACTATGTGGTAATTGCATTTATCCTTATATCAACATTAATTTTCTTATCAATTGGTAAACCGGTCAAATTATTAATCGTTGCTGGTGCATTGAACGGTTTGATTTTGCCAATTACATTAGGGACAGTTTTAATCGCTTCGAAAAACAAGCGAATTGTTGGCGACTATCAACACCCAACATGGATGCTTATTTTTGGTATTGTAGCAGTTATTGTAACGCTTTTCACAGGATTTTTCTCATTCCAAGGACTCGCACAACTTTGGACACAATAATTAACTAAAGAGATGTATTTGGTCGAGATAACTGAGGTTGTCTCGGCTTTTTTCTATTGAGCTATAAATAAGGATTAATGCATTTGTACGAAATCAAGTGAGACGTTATATGAAAATGTGGTAAAATAGCACCGACTCAATAAACAGGACTTAATACTAGGAGGCATAACATGATAGGTATTATCGGTGCAATGGAAGAAGAAGTTGAAATTCTAAAGCAGCAATTAACAGAACTTGAAGAAACTCAAATTGCGCACACGCGTTTTTATAAAGGAATCTTAGATGGAAATGAAGTTGTTTTGTTACAAAGTGGTATTGGTAAGGTGAATGTAGCCATTTCAACAGCACTTTTGATTGATCGTTTTAATCCTGACTATGTGATTAATACAGGATCAGCTGGGGGATTACAACCGGGTCTAATGCTAGGAGATGTTGTTATCAGTACTCAAGTTGGCTATCATGATGCAGATGCTCGTACATTCGGATATGAAATGGGACAAATTCCAGGCATGCCGGCCGCATATAACGCAGATGACTATTTGATTGGCAAAGTGAAACAAGTGTTACAAACAATGGATCAAGTAGCGATGGAAGGGCTCATTGTATCAGGTGACAGCTTTATTGGAACTGAGGCACAACGTGAAACGATTCTGAAACATTTTCCATATGCGATTGCTTCAGAAATGGAAGCTGCAGCGATTGCACAAACGTGTTATCAATTCGGCAAACCTTTCATTGTGACACGTGCAATTTCAGACTTGGCTGATGGTGAAGCAAGCATGACGTTTGATGAATTTTTAAAAGTGGCTTCAAAGTCTTCAAGTAAAATGGTGCAAGCACTTGTAAAAGAACTGTAAGATGTTGTGTTAGAGAGCGAATAAGATATGTTATAATAATAGGAATGAAGTTATTTAATTTTGGAGGCACATCATGGGGATTTTAAAGAGATTATTTTTACCCAATCAATATGTGAAAGACATTCACGAAATTGATTTCCAGCAGTTAGAAAAACTAGATATTCGTGGTATCATCACGGATCTTGATAATACGCTTGTTGGATGGGATGAAGCGAATCCGACACCAAAAGTTGAAGAATGGTTTAAAACGATCGATGAACGCGGCTTTAAAGTGACGGTTGTTTCAAATAATAATGAAAAAAGAGTAAAAGCATTTTGTAAGGGTTTGAATGTAGATTATATATTCAAAGCACAGAAACCGCGTGGAAAGTCATTGCGCAAGGCTACTCGTAAAATGGGATTGAAAAAGGAACAAGTCGTTGTCATCGGTGATCAAATGATGACCGATGTATTTGGTGGTAATCGTAGTGGCCTGTACACGATTATGGTTGTTCCAGTTAAAAATTCAGATGGCTTAGCAACGAAGGTAAATCGTTTGATTGAACGTCGTATTCTTAGTCATTTCAAACGTAAAGGTTACATTACATGGGAGGAGTCATGATATGTCGGCAGCATTAAAATGTATCGGGTGCGGGGCAACGTTACAGTCGGAAAATCCAAGTGAAGCGGGATATGTTCCAAAAGCAAGCTTGGACAAAGAAGATGTCATTTGTCGACGTTGTTTTCGTTTGAAAAATTACAACGAAGTACAAGATGTTGGTATGGAAAGTGAAGACTTTTTAACGTTACTGAATAGTTTAGCGGATAAAAAAGGGATTGTTGTGAATGTTGTTGACGTTTTTGACTTTGAAGGTTCATTTATCCATGCGTTAAAACGTATTGTCGGCAATAAAAAAATTATTCTTGCTGCAAACAAAATTGACTTGTTACCAAAGCAAATTAATAAACGACGTGTGACAGAATGGTTACGTCGCAGTGCAAAAGCATATGGTTTGAATCCAGAAGATGTCGTGCTTTTATCTGCAATGAAAGGCTATGGTATTGAGGACTTAATGACAGCGATTGAAAGACATCGCAATCAACAAGATGTCTTTATCGTAGGAACGACAAATGTCGGTAAATCAACGTTAGTGAATAAGTTGATCGAAGAAAGTGTCGGGGAGAAGAATGTTATCACGACTTCTAAAGTGCCAGGTACAACACTTGACATGATTGATATTCCTTTAGACGATCACAGTTTTATGTATGATACACCGGGTGTCGTTCAAGCACATCAAATGACGCACTATGTGACGACAAAAGAACTTAACTTGATTATGCCGAAAAAAGAAATCAAGCAGCGCGTGTTCCAATTGAACGAAGCACAATCTTTATTCTTTGGTGGTCTTGCAAGAATTGATTATATCAACGGTGGCAAACGCCCATTGATTTGCTATTTTTCAAATGAGTTGCACATTCATCGTACAAAACTTGAAAAAGCTGATAAATTATGGCGTGAACAACTGGGAGATTTATTAACTCCGCCATCACAACGTGAAAACTTTGATTTTGACAATTTAAAACAAGTCTCCCTAAGCACTGAAGATGGAAAAAAAGATGTCATGATCGCTGGTCTTGGATTTGTTACGATTGATGAAGGAGCTGACGTTGTCGTTACTGTACCTGAAAACGTAGAAGTGTACTTACGCCCATCAATTATGTAGGAGGGGAAATGCATGAAGTTTGCTGTAATTGGTCACCCGATTGATCATTCACTGTCACCCATTATGCATCATGCGAATTTTGATGCGTTGGATCTGGAGTATGGCTATCAAGCGTTGAATATTCCACCAGCGCATTTCGAGCATTTAAGAGATATTGTATCAGAATATGAATTAGATGGTTTTAATGTGACAATTCCTCACAAAGAACGCGTCATTCCTTATTTAGATGAACTTACCGACGAAGCTAAAGCGATTGGGGCGGTGAATACCGTTCGCATTGATGGTGAGCGTTGGGTCGGCCACAATACAGATGGACTTGGTTTTGTGAAAGGTTTGCTCGAGTATTACGGTGATCTGTCTGATGCGAAAGTTCTAATTATCGGTGCAGGTGGGGCGAGTAAAGGGATTGCTTATTCGCTATCTCATAGAACAAAGCATCCGATTGCCGTTGCAAATCGTACAATGTCACGGTTTGAAGATTGGCAATTTGAAGTGACACCCTATCCTTTATCAGAAGTAGACGATATCGCTCATCATTACGATATTATTATTAATACAACACCTGTTGGTATGCACACATCAACAGAACAAGTCGTATCATTGCAACAATTAAAGCCGGATGTCTTAGTCTGTGATATTATTTATATTCCTGCAGAGACATCCTTTCTAAAAACAGCTAAAATGCAAGGTTACAATATATATAACGGTCTTGATATGTTCATATATCAAGGTGCAGAAAGTTTTAAATATTGGACAGGATTGCAAGCAGATGTGCATGCAATGCGCAATCGTGTAAAAGAAAAATTATATTCAGATTAAAAATACTTAGGAGGTTACTATGACATTAACTGGAAAGCAAAAACGTTTTTTGAGAAGTCAAGCGCATCATATCGATCCTATTTTCCAAATCGGCAAAGCAGGAATCAACGAAAATATGGTAACGCAAATTGATGAAACATTAGAAAAAAGAGAACTTATTAAAGTGCATATTTTACAAAATAATTTAGATGATAAAAATGAATTGGCAGAAACATTAGCGCATGCAACGAATAGCTACCTCGTTCAATTAATTGGTTCTATCATCGTGTTATATCGTGAATCTAACGAAAACAAACAAATCGAGTTACCATAATGAAATGCATCGTCATTTATGGGGGGCAATTCAATCCGATTCATAGCGCTCATGAAATGATAGCGAGTGAAGTAAATGCAGCATTAAAACCTGATGAATTTTATTTCATGCCAAGCTATTTGTCACCACTTAAGGTTCATGAGCAACCGATCCCCATTAAAGATCGGCTTGCTATGATTCAACTTGTAATCGATAACTTAGGCTTTGGTGAACTGCGCACGGATGAAATTGAACGCAAAGGTAAAAGTTATACGTATGATACGATAAAAGCTATATACGATGAAGATCCGAATGTTTCAATATTTTTTGTGATTGGCACCGATCAGTATGATCAATTAGATAAATGGTATCGTATCAACGACTTAAAACAAATTGTGACGTTTATCGTTGTAAATCGTGGTCGAAAAATAGAAAGTGCTGACGCATCTATTAAGCCACTCGAAATTCCAGAAATGGCAATTAGCTCTACAATCATACGAGAAAAGTGCAAAAATCATGAAACGATTCATATGTGGGTGCCATTAAATGTAGAGTCGTATATCTTGAGGAGGGGTTTGTATGGATAAACAATTTGCAATTGAACTTGTTGAACAAAAATTACCGAAAAAGCGTTTTAAACACTCTTTAAGGGTTGCTGAAACAGCAGTGAAGTTAGCAGAGATTTATGAAGGGGACAAAGAAAAAGCTGAGCTCGCAGGTATTTTACATGACTTCTGCAAATATGATGAATTAAGCTATTTGTATCAACAAGTAACAAAATATCAATTGGACTCAAACTTATTAAGTTACGGTTCTGAAATTTTACATGGCCCAGTGTGCGCCGTTATTATGGAGCATCAATATGGTGTGACGGACGAAGAGGTATTGCAAGCGATATATAATCATACAACTGGTCGAAGTAAAATGACTAAAACGGAAAAGTTAGTCTTTATTGCTGACTATATCGAACCCAAGAGAGAAATTCCAGGTGTTGAAGAAATTCGTAAACTCGTATATAGTGGTGGCGGTTTAGACCGTACTATTTATGAAATATCAAAAAGAACAGTCTTGCATTTAGTCAATAAAGATGTCAGTGTGTATCAATCGACAATTGATTGTCTAAATTACTATAATCTGAACGAAAAAAATTAAAGGATGATTAAATGAACGCAAATGAATTATTAACGTTAACTGTACAGGCAGTAGATGAAAAAAAAGCAGAAGATATTATTTCAATTAATATGCAAGGAATCTCAGATATTGCTGACTATTTTTTAGTGTGTCATGGTAACAATGAACGTCAAGTTCAAGCGATTGCTAAAGCGGCAAAAGACAAAGCAGAAGAACAAGGCATTCATGTGAAACGCATGGAGGGCTACGATGAAGCACGTTGGATTTTAATTGATCTTGCAGATGTTGTTGTGCATGTTTTTCATAAAGATGAGCGTGATTACTACAATCTTGAAAAGTTATATCAAGATGCTGAAATTTTAGGCTATCAAGAGGTTATTAAGTCATAATGGCGTACCAAACACTCAGTGCTTTTTATGATCAATTGACAGACGATCAACCTTATCATCGTTGGCAAGAAATTGTCCAGCATTTTTTACCTAAATCTCATGTGTCATCTATATTAGATTTAGGATGTGGCACCGGAACTTTAACGACTACATTTCTAAATTTTTCTGATGAAGTCATCGGAATGGATTTAAGTGAAGAAATGGTAGCATTTGCACAACAAAAAAATGACAAAATAACATGGAAAGTCGGGGACATGTCTGATTTTCAACTGTCAAAACGTTTTGATGCTATTACGATATTATGTGATTCGTTAAATTACTTGGCAGATGAAGAAGATGTACTTGCTACGTTTAACCATGTACATCAACATTTAAAAAATGATGGCGTGTTGATTTTTGACGTTCATACAACATATAAAATGGAGACACAATTTAACGGTGCGACTTATTTAGACGACCGAGAAAATTTAACACTCGTTTGGCAAACAGAACCAGGCGAATTACCCCATAGTGTGTGGCATGATTTAGTATTTTTCGTTCGAGAAGATAACGGACGATATGTACGCCATGATGAAACACAATTTCAGAGAACACTAGATAAAGCAATCTATCAAAGTATGTTAGAGTCGATTGGTTTTAAAAATATTACAACATTTTATGACTTTGATCTTACATGTGATGACCCTAAAAGTGACAGATTATTTTTTGTTGCTTCCAAATAATAAAAGTAAAATCCCTCCTTTGAGCATGTATATCATCAAAGGAGGGTTTCTCATGTCATTTTTATCACAATTACAAGCATGGTATCTTAAAAATCGCTTACTTGCAACAATCAGTGGAATCGTATTGATAGGTTTATTTGTTGCACTTATTCAATTTGTGCCCACTGAAACAGAACAAGCATCGAGTCCATTACCTATACAACAAAATCCATCGCTAGAGGCGACAACATCAATGACTAAAAATGATAAGATACAAAGCAGTCAACAACAACCTGTCCCAATTGTTGTCGATATTAAAGGCGCTGTTAAGCAACCGAATACTTATCAGATGATGTCAGATGATCGTATAAAACAATTACTTGATAAAGCTGGTATTTTGCCGAACTCAGATTTATCCCAAATCAATCTCGCTGAAAAACTGACTGATCAAAAGATGATATATATCCCTAAAAAGGGGGAACAACCTAAAAATGTTGTTACATCTAATGGTGTGTCTTCATCAACTGAAAAGCAACCAGTGAATTTAAACACCGCACAACTAAGTGATTTAACAAATGTACCGGGAATTGGCCCGGCGAAAGCACAGGCTATTTTGTCATATCGTGAAGAACAGGGGCAATTTCAATCAGTTGAACAATTGAAAGATGTGAAAGGGATTGGTGATAAAACATACGAGAACTTGTGTAGCTATTTTACAGTATGATTGGAGCATGTGTTACTTTGATGTTAAAATCAATTTAAATCATATAAAACGATTGAGAGGAGAGACGAGATGGAAAGAATTGAATGGCATGATTATTTTATGGCACAAGCACATTTACTTGCATTACGATCAACGTGTAAACGTTTATCTGTTGGCGCAACAATTATTAAAGATAACCGAATTATTGCGGGTGGCTATAACGGCTCTGTTGCAGGTGAGGTGCACTGTATCGATGAAGACTGCCTGCTTGAAGATGGCCATTGCATTCGCACAATACACGCAGAAATGAATGCAATACTGCAATGTTCTAAGCAAGGTGTATCAACAGAAGGGGCAACGATTTATGTCACACACTTCCCATGTTTAAATTGTACAAAGTCAATTATTCAAGCAGGTATTAAAACAATTTATTACGCAAAGGATTATCATAATCATGCGTATGCGTTACAATTACTCGAACAATCGGGTGTGAAATATGAACATATCCCATTTGAACCTGAACGCATTGCGAATTATATTTTAGATAGTCAATGATTTATATTTTATTATCATATATTATCGGTCAGTTTGCTTATCACCATATTTTGTCAGCTTGTTTTATCGGTCTCATATTATACATAAGTATGCTGATAAAGCGGCAAGCATTCTTTAAGTTAATGATTGCCAGTCTCATAGGTGTGTTTGGTTACTATATCGAATCATGCGCACCTTCATTGCCCTTACAACAAGATGACTTATCTGATATATCTCAAAAAGTGATGATTCATATTGAAACTTTGCCTGTTTTTAATGGTGATTTCTATCATGCAACAGCAAGCATACATGATCGAACGTATCATTTAACTTTTAAAAACTATAAACATACTCAAAAGCAACTTAACGCTAAATTTTTAGGGCACTATGATTGTATCGTTAATGCCAAAATCAAACCAACAGAACAAGCCACTTCACTCCCTTCTTTATTTGTAACCGAACTTGATCAATCAAAATGTGTCTACCCACATCAAGTCACTTTCAAAGATCGCATCATGATGGTCCGAAATGATGCCATTGAACGTCTTGTCCAATCCAATCTGCCAGGCTACCCATTTATTATTGCACTTGTCACCGGTTCAACAGATTATATTCCATATGTTCAAAAACAACTGTTAAAAGATTTGGGGATTTCTCATTTATTTGCAGTGAGTGGGACGCATGTTGCCATTATGACAGGAATGTTGTATATGATAGGTAAGCGTTGTCCGATTCCGCTCTATTTCACACAAATCTGTATTCTTGTCATACTCCCACTATTTTTAATTTTTTCTGGGAATAGTCCGAGTGCTCAAAGGGCTGTTGCGATGGCTTTTCTCACAATATTATTAGCCCGATTTATTCAGCAGCATGCTTTACTCACCTTATTGCTCTCATATGTTATTTTATCTACTTATCAACCCACTATTCATGCACATGTAGGTTTCCAGTTTTCATACGCTATTTGTTTTCTATTGATTATGCTTCGTGACTCGTATATACATCAACCTTTTCTGCGTGCTACTTTTATAACAAGCTTTATAGCTATTCTTGGTACAGTATCTATCAGCTATTCATACTTTAATGAATTTCAATGGCTAGGACTTTTATCAAATCTCTTTTTTATACCGCTATATGGAATTGCGATTATACCATTATCTTTTCTAGTAACTCTGATAGCATTGCTCATTCCTTCACTTTTATCTTTATTCAAACTTCCATTTTATTTATTGTTTAATATTCATCAATTTTTGACTTTTTGTTTAAAACCACTCATTCGTTGGAAATTAATCTTTCCTTCGTATGGTGAATTAGGGTATGCATTTTGCATTCTTTTTATTTTTACCACTTCCTATTTGTTAGCAAAAAAGAAGTGGAAAATGCTATGTATCTGTGTTTCGATTTTTATCTGTGTAACACAACTGTGTCATCCTCAAGCTGAAAACCGAATGACGCTCATAGATGTTGGGCAAGGGGATGCGATTTTATTTGAGACAACAACAGGGCAAACCCTACTTATCGATACGGGGGGTGAACGAGATAATAAACACATGATGAATAAAGCGTCGATTACTGACCGAAAACTATATCCTTATTTTAAAGAACGAGGCATTCGTAGGATAGATTATTTGATTATTACACATCCGCATGCAGATCATATGGGTGAAATCAGTCATCTTTCTCAACGTGTCGCAATTTCCAATATTGTAATCAATCCAAATCACTTTGATTCTATGAATTTTCAATTAGTTCGTCAGGTTATGCAAGAAGAACGGGCAACATTATGGGACTTTCATCAGCTTCAACATTTAAAATTAGGAGCATTTTCATTCCAATTTTTAAATGCTGATGTGAAACAAAGTGAAGACCCGAATGAACATTCTATTGTGACGTTAGTAAATATTAATCAAACCAAATTATTGTTAATGGGTGATGCCACAGTTAATAACGAAGAACAATTGATGCATACCTATTTGTTACCTAAGATAGATATATTAAAAGTAGGGCATCATGGTAGTAAAACAAGTAGTTCAGCAGCGTTTCTTGAAGTAATAAAGCCTAATCATGCTCTTGTTTCTGTTGGAAAACACAACATGTATCATTTGCCAAGTCCGATTATTATTGATCGTTTTCAGACATATCATATCCCTGTTTTTAGTACGGCAGAGCTACATCATATTGTAGTATCATTTGATAAACATGTTATTCATAGTTATACAATTTCGCATATGATGAGAGCTATGAATTAGAAAGAACAACGAATCAAATCATGTTATAATACGAATACATTGATTTTTGAAAGGGAGAAGTACATGTCGTATTTGCATGTTGTATATGGCGAAGTACCAGAACTCGTCGATAAAGAGAGCGATCAACTTATTGAATCATACTTAGAAAAGGAACCAAAAGATGATTTTAATTTTGTGAAGTATAACTTATATGATACAGAGTTAAATACTATCATGGAAGAAGCTATGACACTGCCTTTCTTTTCGGATAAAAAAGTTGTCTTAGTACAAAATAGTTATATCTTTACTGGGGAAAAAGTAGCCAAAGAGAAACAACCGAACTTAGAAGAATTTATCCGTTTTCTTGAAAACTATGATGGGCAAACCCTTATCGTGTTCCAAGTAAATGCTGTTAAGTTAGATGAACGAAAGAAGGTTGTAAAACTGCTTAAAAAATATGCATCATTAAAAAAAGTTGAACAGTTTACAGAACAAGAGATGAAAACTTGGATTCAAAAGGAGTTACATGAACAGTTTAAAGATATTAAACAAGATGCATTAGATACGTTGATTGGATTGACAGGCATACATTATCGTATCGTTCAACAAGAACTGGAAAAAATAGTTTTATTTATTGGTGATCAACCGACGATCACTAAAAAAGATGTACAAACGATTGTTAATAGAAGTCTTGAGCAAAATGTATTTTTGTTAACCGAATATATTCAAAAAGGACAAAAAGATCGTGCCATTCAACTCATGAAAGATTTAATTCAGTTAAAAGAAGAGCCGATTAAGTTGCTAGCTTTGATAACGAGTAATTATCGCTTATATTATCAATCATTGATTTTGAGTCAAAAAGGGTACTCGCAACAGCAAATTGCGAAAACTGTCGGTGTACATCCATATCGAGTGAAACTAGCATTGCAACAATGCAGAAAATATCAGTTACATCAATTATTGGAGATTATCAATGCCTGTGCTGAAACGGATTACAAACTAAAATCTTCATATATGGATAAAGTACTTATTTTAGAATTATTTATTTTAAGTTTATAAAAATACAGAAGGGTGAGTATGCGATGTTATCTCATCTCATCCTTTTGATAAAATAAAAAAACCGTATTCCATATTGAAACATTCAACATGAAATACGGTGAGACATAGTGATGACACTATGAAATTATTTTGCTGACATTAATTTAGATTTCATTCTATCAGCTTTGTTAGAATGAATTAAATTCTTTTGCGCAGCTTTATCAATACGTTTGATTGCTTTGCTTACTAATTCTTGTTTATTGTCAGCATTAGTTTCGATTGCTTTTTTTGCGTTTTTCACTGCAGAACGCATATCATTTTTTTGTGAAATGTTTTGGCTCTCAGCTACTTGCGTTGTTTTTACACGTTTAATAGCAGATTTAATGTTTGGCATGAAAGACACCTCCTAGAATCAACTTGGTATCAAAATAACTTTGATTACAACAGAATTTATTCTATCAAATGTGTACACAATGTGCAATCATTAATTATACAGTTAAACTTATTTTTTGATTTTATAACGACAAAGTTATTTCAAAATGCTACTTCATCTAGTTGCAATTGTGGACTAAAAACGTTATCATAGCAAAGATGTAAGAGTTTATAAATCGGGAATATGATGAAAGCGAGCAGGATGTTATGAACAATAATGAGCGTTTATCTAGACGTAAAAATATAAGAAACTTTTCGATCATTGCCCACATTGACCATGGTAAGTCAACATTAGCAGATCGAATTTTAGAAAATACAAAATCTGTCGAATCACGTGAAATGCAGGCGCAATTGTTAGATTCTATGGACTTAGAACGTGAACGTGGTATTACAATTAAATTGAATGCGGTTCGTCTAAAATACGAAGCGAAAGATGGAGAAACCTATACATTTCATCTAATTGATACACCAGGACATGTCGACTTTACATATGAAGTGTCACGCTCACTCGCTGCATGTGAAGGGGCAATCCTTGTTGTAGATGCTGCGCAAGGTATTGAAGCGCAAACGTTAGCAAATGTATATCTTGCATTGGATAACGATCTTGAGTTGATTCCTGTTATTAACAAAATCGACTTACCAGCTGCTGAACCAGAACGTGTAAAACAAGAAGTAGAAGATGTTATTGGTCTCGACAAAGATGATGCTGTATTAGCGAGTGCCAAGTCTAATATAGGCATTGATGAAATTTTAGAAAAAATCGTTGAAATTGTCCCAGCACCGGACGGCGATCCATCTGCACCACTTAAAGCGTTAATTTTCGACTCCGAATATGACCCATATCGTGGTGTTGTATCATCTATCCGTGTAGTAGATGGTGTTGTTAAAGCAGGGGACCCCATTAAAATGATGGCAACAGGTAAAAGTTTTGAAGTAACAGAAGTGGGGATTAATACACCGAAACAATTACCTGTTGATGAACTAACGGTCGGTGATGTTGGATACATTATTGCGAGTATTAAAAATGTCGATGACTCTCGTGTTGGGGATACAATTACACACGAAGACAATCCAGCAAGCGAGCCATTACAAGGTTATAAGAAGATGAATCCGATGGTATATTGCGGTCTTTTCCCAATTGACAACAAAGATTACAATGACTTGCGTGAAGCGTTAGAAAAATTACAATTAAATGATGCTTCACTTGAATTTGAACCTGAATCTTCTAAAGCACTTGGATTTGGATACCGTACAGGATTTTTAGGGATGCTGCACATGGAAATTATTCAAGAACGAATTGAACGTGAATTTGGTATTGAATTAATTGCCACTGCACCATCAGTTATTTACACAGTCATATTAAGAAATGGCGAATCTATAAAAGTCGACAACCCGGCACAAATGCCTGATCGTGATCAAATTGAGAAAGTGTTCGAACCATATGTCCGTGCGACAATGATGGTACCGAATGATTATGTGGGTGCTGTCATGGAATTATGTCAGCGTAAACGTGGTCAATTTATTACGATGGACTATTTAGATGATATTCGTGTGAGTATCGTTTACGAATTACCATTATCAGAAGTCGTATTCGATTTCTTTGATCAATTGAAGTCAAATACAAAAGGCTATGCGTCATTCGACTATGAATTTATCGAGAATAAAGAAAGCAATCTCGTTAAAATGGATATTTTATTAAATGGTGATAAAGTAGATGCTTTAAGTTTTATTGTGCATCGTGATTTTGCATATGAACGTGGCCGTGTGCTTGTAGAAAAATTGAAAACACTAATCCCAAGACAGCAATTTGAAGTACCTGTTCAAGCTGCAATTGGACAAAAAATTGTTGCTCGTACGAATATCAAATCAATGGGTAAAAACGTTCTTTCAAAATGTTATGGTGGGGATATTAGCCGTAAACGTAAATTACTTGAAAAACAAAAAGCTGGTAAAGCGAAGATGAAAGCTGTTGGTAGTGTAGAAATTCCACAAGATGCCTTTTTAGCAGTTCTTAAAATGGATGACGAGTAATCATTATAGAACTCCCAGTCACTTGAATGACAGTGTGACTTGGGAGTTTATTTCGTAGGAGGAGAACATATGCAAGATGTTAAAAGTGCTTATATCCACATTCCTTTCTGTGTAAAAATATGTACCTATTGTGATTTTAATAAATATTTTATACAACACCAGCCCGTTGATGACTATTTGACAAGTTTAATAACAGAAATGTCATGGGTTGGTAAGCGATCTTTATCAACAATGTTCGTTGGCGGGGGCACACCGACTGCTTTATCAGAAATACAATTGGAGCGCTTATTAATTGCTATCCAAGAACAGTTTGATATCAGCGGCGAATATACTTTCGAGGCAAATCCAGACGAATTAACAGAAGCAAAAGTGGCACTTTTGAAAAAATACGGAGTCAATCGATTATCATTAGGTGTTCAAACTTTTGATGAAGCTTTATTAAAAGTTTTAGGTCGTAGCCATCAACGTAAAGATATTTATACAGCAGTTACTAATGCAAGGAAGTATGGTATTCTATCTATTAGTATCGACTTGATGTATCAGCTTCCAGGTCAAACAATGGCACAATTTGAAGAAAGTTTAGACGAAGCAATTTCTCTTAATGTTGATCATATATCAAGCTATGGACTGATTTTGGAGAAGCAGACGCAGTTTTACAATCTCTATCAACGCGGCAAGTTAAATGAACCAGATGAGGATCTCGGTGCTGAAATGTATCATCATATGATTGAAAAGTTAGCAGCACATGGATTACATCAATATGAAATTTCTAACTTTGCCAAAGTCGGTCATGCATCGGCACACAATAAAGTGTATTGGAAAAATGAACCTTATTTTGGTTTCGGTGCGGGTGCAAGCGGTTATGTAGGTGGTGTAAGATATTCAAATATCAATCCTGTGCAACACTACATTGAACAGATTAGTCAAAATAAAAAGCCAATACGAATAGAAGAAGCACTCACAACTCAAGAGAAAATCGAAGAAGAGATGTTTTTAGGGTTACGTATGAATGAAGGGGTTAGTAAGGAAGTATTCTATGAAAAATATGGCATCCAACTCGCTGATTATTACCATGATGAGTTACAGCAATTAGAGCGTAAACAGTTGATTCATGAAACAGCGACGCACATAGCTTTAACGGATGAAGGTAGAGTGATCGGAAACTATGTGTTTGAGACATTTATTAAGTAAACAAATAGAAAATTAAGATTTAAGTGCTTTAACATTGACTTACTTTGACCTTTCTGATAAATTATAATTAGCACTTGAGATAAATGAGTGCTAATGAGGTGGGAACATGATTACACAAAGGCAAATTAGTATTTTAAATGCAATTGTTGAAGATTATGTTGAATTAGGCCAACCCATTGGCTCTACCACGTTAATTAAGCGACATAACGTCAAAGTAAGTCCAGCAACGATTAGAAATGAGATGAAGTTGTTAGAAGAAAATCACCTGATAGAAAAAACACATTCATCATCAGGTAGAATACCTTCCGAAGCAGGTTTTCGTCTTTATGTAGATCAATTGTTGGAACATGAAGATGTGGAAGAGCATCCAAACAAATTAAACCTTAATACATTGTTTAGTGAGAATCATTATGATATTTCAACTACATTAAATCGTCTCGCACAGTTATTTTCTGACCAAACGCACTACACGACGATTGTAGTTGGCCCAGATCATACGAAGGCTGCAATCATTAATGTCCACTTGATGAAGATCAATGATAAACATTTAATTGTCGTATTAATTTATCAAACGGGTCATGTAAAGCATTTGCATTTATCATCGACGATTACAGTTGATGATACTACTGTTATTAAGTTATCAAATTTTATTTCTAATAATCTTGATACATTTTTGAATAACGGAAAGTATCAAATAGATGCATACCGGTTGATGGACTTTAATGATCATGAAGTGGCTATATTGTTACAGGTGTACTTTCTAATAAAGGACCATCTTGATTCTGAAACATCACGTATTTATTTGGGCGGTAAACATCAATTAATCGAACGATTAAATGAAAGTACGGTGACTTCGATACAACCGATATTGAAATATGTGGAATCTGGAAAAATCACGCAATTGATTGACCAAATATCAGATGCACCGATTCATATTAGTATTGGTTCTGAGATAGATCAGAACTTAGAAGGAATTGCGATTGTGACCCGGCCATATGCTTTAGCGAATCAAATAGAAGGTCATATTGCGATAGTTGGCCCAACAGCAATGCGCTATCAAAATGTGATACAATTGCTTAGTCAAACAAGATAAAACAATTCAAGAAGTTGAGACAAAAGCGCTTAGGATATATGCAGAATCGAATGAAGCGTACAACTTTCTATGTCTTAGCTCTGATGGAGGTTTAGGAATGGCAGAAGATAAAGCGTTAAGAGAAGAAGGAACACAAGAAGAGACAGCTGAAGAAACAGTTGATTTTAACGCAACTGAATCAGAAGAAACTGTCGAACAAGAAGCTGTAAATGAAGAGCAAGTTGAAGATACAACTGAACCATCATTAGAACAGCAACTTGAATCGTTACAAGAAGAACTCGATGCTTCTCAAGAAAAATATTTAAGATTATATGCTGAATTTGAAAATTATAAGCGCCGTATTCAAAACGAAGCGGATATTCAAAAAACATACCGTGCGCAATCAGTATTAACAGATGTATTACCAACTCTTGATAATATTGAAAGAGCACTACAAATAGAAGGCGATGATGAATCATTTATTGCACTGAAAAAAGGTGTTCAAATGGTCTATGATAGCCTCATTAAAGCACTTGAAGATAATGGATTAGAGCGTATTAAAGCTGAGGGTGAACAATTCGATCCGAACTATCACCAAGCTGTTATCCAAGATGATAATCCTGAATTCGAATCAGGTGCAGTCACTGAAGAATTACAATCAGGCTATAAGTTGAAAGATCGCGTATTACGCGCATCAATGGTTAAAGTAAATCAATAATTTTTGACGAAAAACGATCATTTATGTAAAATAACATTGTTTGTAAATTAGGAGGAATTAAACTATGAGTAAAGTAATTGGTATTGACTTAGGAACAACAAACTCTTGTGTATCAGTATTAGAAGGTGACGAACCTAAAGTAATTCAAAACCCTGAAGGTGCAAGAACTACACCATCTGTTGTTGCATTTAAAAACGGTGAAACACAAGTGGGTGAAGTAGCAAAACGTCAAGCAATCACTAACCCAAATACAATTCAATCTATTAAACGTCATATGGGTACAGATTATAAAGAAAATATTGAAGGTAAAGACTACACACCTCAAGAAATATCTGCGATGATTTTACAAAACTTAAAAAATACAGCTGAAAGCTATTTAGGCGAAAAAGTTGAAAAAGCAGTTATTACAGTTCCAGCTTACTTCAACGACAGTGAACGTCAAGCAACGAAAGATGCTGGTAAAATCGCTGGTTTAGAAGTAGAACGTATTATCAACGAACCAACTGCTGCTGCATTGGCATATGGTTTAGATAAAACAGATAAAGAGGAAAAAGTATTAGTATTCGACCTTGGTGGCGGTACTTTCGACGTCTCAATCCTTGAATTAGGTGACGGTGTATTCGAAGTATTAGCAACTGCTGGTGACAATAAATTAGGTGGGGATGACTTTGACCAAGTTATCATCGACTATTTAGTAAGTGAATTTAAATCTGAAAACGGTGTAGACTTGTCACAAGATAAAATGGCATTACAACGTTTGAAAGATGCAGCTGAAAAAGCGAAAAAAGACTTATCAGGTGTTTCTTCAACTCAAATTTCATTACCATTCATTTCTGCAGGTGCAGCAGGTCCATTACACTTAGAAATGACATTAACACGTGCGAAATTTGAAGAATTAGCAGATCATCTTGTACAAAAAACAATGACACCAACACGTCAAGCAATGAAAGATGCTGGCTTATCAAATGCTGATATCGATGAAGTGATTTTAGTAGGTGGATCAACACGTATTCCAGCTGTACAAGAAGCTATCAAAAAAGAAATTGGTAAAGAACCTAACAAAGGTGTAAACCCTGACGAAGTTGTAGCAATGGGTGCTGCAATTCAAGGTGGCGTTATCACTGGTGACGTGAAAGATGTGGTACTTCTTGATGTTACACCATTATCATTAGGTATTGAAATTATGGGTGGACGTATGAATACGTTAATCGAACGTAATACAACAATCCCAACATCTAAGTCACAAGTATACTCAACTGCAGCTGATAACCAACCAGCCGTTGATATCCATGTACTTCAAGGTGAACGTCCAATGGCATCAGACAACAAAACGTTAGGTCGTTTTCAATTAACAGATATTCCACCAGCACCACGTGGTGTACCTCAAATCGAAGTAACATTTGATATCGACAAAAATGGTATCGTAAATGTAACTGCAAAAGACTTAGGTACAAATAAAGAACAAAACATTACAATCGAATCTTCATCTGCACTTTCTGACGAAGAAATCGATCGCATGGTGAAAGATGCTGAGCAAAATGCTGAAGCAGACAAAAAACGTCGTGAAGAAGTAGACTTACGTAACGAAGCAGATCAACTTGTATTCCAAGTGGACAAAACATTAACTGACTTAGGTGAAAATGTTACTGAAGACGACAAAAAAGAAGCTGAAGATAAAAAAGAAGCATTGAAATCAGCACTTGAAGGTGACGATATCGATGCAATTAAAGAGAAAAAAGAAGCACTCGAACAAGTGATTCAACAATTATCTATGAAGATCTATGAACAAGCACAACAAGCACAACAAGCTCAAGGTGGTGCTGCACAACAAGATGACACAGTACAAGATGCTGAATTTAAAGAAGTAAATGACGACGATCAAAAATAATAGATCATCATATATAGATTGACTGGTATCAGTCGCTCAAAGGGGCTAGGACAATCATCGTCCCAGCTCCTTTTACTTTAATGACATTCATTAAAATCGAAACATAAAAAGGAGAGATTGCATTGGCAAAAAGAGACTATTATGAAGTCCTTGGTCTTTCGAAGAGTGCTTCGAAAGATGAAATAAAACGTGCTTATCGTAAGCTGTCAAAAAAATATCATCCAGATATTAATAAAGAAGAAGGCGCTGATGAAAAATTTAAAGAAATCAGTGAAGCTTACGAAGTACTCAGTGATGAAAATAAACGTGCGAACTATGATCAGTTTGGACATGCCGGCGCACAAGGTGGTTTTGGACAAGGTGGCTTCAGTGGCCAAGACTTCTCAGGATTCGGCGGTGGCGGTTTCGAAGATATTTTCAGTTCATTCTTCGGTGGTGCACAGCGTCAACGTGATCCAAACGCGCCGAGAAAAGGTGACGATCTTCAATACACGATGACAGTGACTTTTGAAGAAGCGGTCTTCGGTACGAAAAAAGAAATTTCAGTTAGAAAAGAAGTTGTTTGTCATACATGTAATGGAGAAGGTGCAAAACCTGGAACGAAAAAGCATACATGTAGTTACTGTAACGGAACTGGGCATGTGTCAGTAGAACAAAATACAATTTTGGGTCGTGTCCGCACGCAACAAGTTTGCCCTGAATGTAATGGTTCTGGACAAGAATTCGAAGAACCTTGTCCAACATGTCATGGTAAAGGCACAGAAGTTAAGACAGTGAAACTTGAAGTTACTGTACCTGAAGGTGTGGACAACGACCAACAAATCCGACTCTCTGGACAAGGTTCTCCAGGTGAAAATGGCGGCCCTGCTGGTGACTTATATGTTGTATTCCGTGTACAACCATCTGATAAATTCGAACGTGATGGTGACGATGTATACTATCACCATTCTATTAGCTTTGCACAGGCGGCACTCGGCGATGAAATTAAAATTCCGACATTAAATGGACAAGGTATTTTAACGATTCCAGCAGGTACACAATCAGGCAAACAATTCCGCTTAAAAGGCAAAGGTGTTAAGAATGTTCATGGCTATGGTTACGGTGATTTGTTCGTTAATATCAAAGTGCACACACCAACCAAATTAACTGAACGTCAAAAAGAATTGTTGAAAGCATTCGCCGAAGAAAGTGGCGAAGACATAAGCGAACAACCTAGCAATTTCAAAGACAAAGCACGACGTTTCTTTAAGGGAGATTAAAAATGAATTGGATAGAATTATCTGTAACTGTAAATGAAGAAGCTGAGTCCATCGTTTCCAATCTGTTACAAGACTTTGGTTCGAATGGTGTTGCAATCGAAGACTCAAATGAAATTGGAAAAGTTAGAGAAGATAAATACGGTGAAATATTCGATTTAGATCCAACTGATTATCCAGAAACACATATGGTGATAAAAGGGTATTACACAGAAATGCAAGTAGATAATACTTTTGTAGAACGCTTAAAAGAAAAGCTATCGTCAATTGAGGAAATTGACTCAAACATTTTACAAATATCTACACAAGTTATTGAAGAATCAGATTGGGAAAATGAATGGAAAAACTACTTCCATCCGTTCCAAGCATCTGAGAAGTTCTTTATAGTACCCAGCTGGGAAACTGTCGATCAAGGTGATAACTTCTTATATATCGAATTGGATCCAGGCATGGCTTTTGGTACAGGCGATCACCCGACAACCAGTCTCTGCTTAAAAGCGATTGAACGTGTTGTAAAACCGCACCATTCTGTTATTGATGTAGGGACAGGCTCAGGTATCTTAAGTATTGCGTCACATCTCATTGGTGCCAAGTCAGTTAAAGCAATTGATTTAGATGAGATGGCTGTGAAAGTTGCAAAAGATAATTTTAAGAAAAATGGTTGTGCGAGTGAAATAGAAACAGCAACTGGTAACTTATTAACAAATGAAACAGCACAATATGATGTTGTCATTGCTAATATATTACCCCACATTATCGAATTGATGATTGAAGATAGTTACGAGCGGTTAAATCCATCTGGTTATTTTATTACATCCGGGATTATTGAAGAGAAAAGCGAGTCAATTCAAACACAAATGAAAGAAGTCGGCTATGAAATCATTGATGTCCAACATGATAATGGTTGGGTTTGTATTACTGGACAGAAGGTGAGTTAATCATGCAACGTTATTTTTTAAATGAAAACGCTGAGAATCATCAGCGTTTTTTTATCACGAATAAAGATGATATTCATCATATGTCAAAAGTGATGCGCTATACTGAAGGCGACCATATCATCATTAATTTTAATAATAGACAAACATTCGAAGCTGAAATCATACAAATCGAGAATAATTCAATAGAAATCGAGACAATGGAACAACTGGAGATTGCAACAGAAATGCCAGTGTCCATTACGGTTGCCAGTGGATTAATCAAATCTGATAAATATGAATGGCTGATTCAAAAGGCGACTGAAATGGGTGCCCATAATTTTATTGCCATTCAAATGGATCGTTCAGTCGTAAAATTAAATGACCAAAAAGCATCAAAAAAATTAGATAGATGGCAAAAAATAATTAAAGAAGCAGCTGAACAAAGCTATCGACAACTTATTCCAAACATAAAATATTACTCGAATTTAAAATATGTATATGATATGATTAGTGAATATGATTATATTCTAATGGCATACGAAGAACAGGCAAAAAATGGTGAGTCATCACAATTTAAAAAGATACTTACACAGCTTAAACCAAACGATAAAGTACTCCTCTTGTTTGGGCCAGAAGGTGGCTTTAGTGAAGAGGAAGTGGCATTATTTGAATCCAATGCACATATTGTTGGCTTAGGACCGCGTATTCTTCGTGCTGAAACAGCCCCGCTATATGCGTTGAGTGCTATTAGTTACGAAATAGAATTAATGAGGTGAAGTTATGTCAACAGTTGCCTTTCATACTTTAGGGTGTAAAGTAAACCACTACGAAACAGAAGCAATTTGGCAATTATTTAAAGAAGCTGACTACGATCGTGTTGACTTTGAACAAAACGCAGATGTTTTTGTCATCAATACATGTACAGTTACAAATACAGGGGACAAAAAAAGTCGCCAAGTGATCCGCAGAGCGATCAGACAAAATCCTGATGCAGTTGTTTGTGTAACAGGTTGTTATGCACAGACATCTTCTGCAGAAATTATGGAAATTCCAGGTGTCGATATCGTCGTTGGTACACAAGACCGTCATAAGCTTTTAGGATATATTGACGAATATCAACAAGAAAGACAACCCATTAATGGTGTAAGTAATATCATGAAGAATCGTACATATGAAGAATTAGATGTACCTTACTTCACTGATAGAACACGTGCATCACTTAAAATTCAAGAAGGGTGTAATAACTTCTGTACATTCTGCATCATTCCATGGGCACGTGGATTGATGCGTTCTCGTGATCCACAAAAAGTAGTGGAGCAAGCAACACAACTTGTGCAATCTGGTTATAAAGAAATCGTACTCACTGGTATTCATACAGGTGGTTACGGTCAAGACTTAAAAGATTACAACCTGGCACAATTATTACGTGATCTTGAAACAGTGGATGGTCTAGAACGTATTCGTATTTCATCTATTGAAGCAAGTCAATTAACTGATGAAGTCATCGATGTATTACAGCATTCAACAAAAGTTGTACGTCATTTGCACATTCCATTACAATCAGGTTCTGATAGTGTGTTAAAACGTATGCGCCGAAAATATTCAATGGCTCATTTCTCTGAACGCATTAAAAAGCTACATGCCGCATTACCAGGTCTTGCAGTAACAAGTGATGTTATTGTTGGTTTCCCTGGTGAGACTGAAGCAGAATTTCAAGAAACATATGATTTCATTGTGCAACATCAATTTTCTGAGTTACACGTATTCCCATATTCACCAAGAATTGGGACGCCTGCTGCACGTATGGACGATCAAATCGATGAAGAAGTCAAAAATGAACGTGTGCACAAGTTAATCGAGTTAAGTAACCAACTTGCCAAAACATATGCATCACAATTTGAAAATGATGTTTTAGAAGTGATTCCAGAAGAAAAAAGTGCTAAAGATGGTGTACTCGTAGGATATGCCGATAACTATATGAAGGTAGAATTTGAAGGCGATGTCTCACTTATCGGTGAAATCTGTAAGGTGAAAATTGATAAAGTAGGATATCCAATCAACTACGGTACATTCCTAAGAACGGTTGAACATGCAAATAATCAATCTGAATTTGAAATGCTAGCATAAAATTATAAAGTATTTATATAAAAAAATGGTTGTTATCCATAAAAATGTAAATTTGTTGATTGACCGTGAATAAGATTTATTTTATACTAATTTATACATGGTGAGTCACTATGTAAATATGAAAAAAAGTTTTTTTGATATTTGGAGGGAGGGAAATACAGATGTCTAAAACAGTAGTCCGTAAAAACGAATCACTAGAAGATGCATTACGTCGTTTTAAGCGCTCAGTGTCAAAAAGCGGTACAATTCAAGAAGTTCGTAAGCGCGAATTCTATGAAAAACCAAGCGTAAAACGTAAGAAAAAATCTGAAGCTGCTCGTAAGCGTAAATTCAGATAATCATTAATGTGTTGAACTCCCTCAACATTCAAAATTAATGATATATGAATCTCAAATTTTGGTTAAGTTCCAAAGTTTGAGATTCTTTTTTTCTATGATTTTATACTGTTATAGGTATGACTATAAGTACATAGAAAATTCATGTATACTTAATAAAGAGAGTGAGGTGAATTAAGTACAAGATGGGTTTACATACGTCGATCGTCAGTGGGGCTATTACATTTCAAGAAGGGATGTATCAATTTGGTGTTTGGATGACGTCACCAATGGTATCTCTTATCTTAACCTGTCTCATCTTTCTTGGTTTTGTTTACCAACTGTATTCAAATCGTATTCATTTTGCGGGTATCATTTCTATTATTTCATTTTTACTTTTATTGCTAGGATTTATTGTATTAGGAGATGTGTCTGCAATTACGTTATTGATGATTATAATAGGAGTTATTCTGGTCATCATTGAACTTTTTGTTGTTGGTGCAGTGCTAGGAATCATTGGTATGGGTCTTATTATCTTTAGTTTAATCACAATTGGTGATAACTTATCGATGATGCTCTTAAATGTATTTGTTGCATTAATTTTAAGTATTATTGAGTGGGTGATTTTAGTGAATATTTTCAAAAAAACAATTTCTATATTTGAGAATGTCGTGTTGAAAGATTCTACAAATAAAGAATCTGGTTACACATCGCATAATGATCGCTCTCATTTAGTGGGAGAGGTCGCTACGACACTCACAGATTTGCGCCCGTCCGGTATCATTCTCTTAAATAATGAACGGATTGATGCGGTATCAGAAGGTCCTTTTATATTAAAAAATTCACAGGTTGATATTGTTGAGGTTGAAGGGACTCGGGTCGTTGTAAGATTAACAAAATCGTAAAAGGAGATGGCAAAATATGTTTTCAGCAGGATTTATTTCTTTAATTATTATCGCAGTTCTCGTCGTAGTCGCATTAATGATTTTATTTTCATTCGTACCGATTGGACTGTGGATTTCTGCATTAGCTGCAGGCGTTAAAGTCAGCATCGCCACATTAGTGGGTATGCGCTTACGTCGTGTATCACCTAGAAAGGTAATTGGTCCTTTAATTAAAGCGCATAAAGCAGGTTTACAGATTACAACAAACCAATTAGAATCACATTACTTAGCAGGTGGTAACGTTGACCGAGTGGTTGATGCCAATATCGCAGCACAACGTGCCGATATTAATTTACCATTTGAACGTGGCGCAGCAATTGACTTAGCTGGCCGTGACGTATTAGAAGCAGTTCAAATGTCTGTTAATCCTAAAGTGATTGAAACACCATTTATCGCAGGTGTCGCAATGAACGGGATTGAAGTAAAAGCGAAAGCGCGTATCACAGTGCGTGCTAATATTTCACGCTTAGTGGGTGGTGCTGGTGAAGATACAATCATCGCCCGTGTTGGTGAAGGTATCGTTTCTACAATTGGTTCAAGTGAACACCATACAGAAGTACTTGAAAACCCTGATAATATCTCTAAAACTGTTTTAAGTAAAGGTCTTGACTCAGGTACAGCCTTTGAAATTTTATCAATTGATATCGCCGATGTGGATATTAGCAAAAACATTGGTGCAGACTTGCAAACAGAACAAGCAATTGCTGATAAAAATATCGCACAAGCAAAAGCTGAAGAACGTCGTGCAATGGCCGTAGCACAAGAGCAAGAGATGAAAGCACGTGTTCAAGAAATGCATGCAAAAGTTGTGGAAGCTGAAGCTGAAGTACCACTTGCAATGGCAGAAGCATTACGTTCGGGTAACATCAGTGTGAAAGAATATTATAATTTAAAAAATATTGAGGCAGATACTGGTATGAGAGAAGCCATTAACAAGCACTCTCAAGAGCAAAACAATACACCGTCTGATCAATAAATGAGGTGATCTTATGAGTATGGGTTTCATTATTTTCCTCATTACAATTGCCTTTTCATTATTTAGTGCAATGGGGGATAAACAGCATGAAAAACGTCAACAGCATCAACCACCTCGTCCTAAAAAGCATTTAGATACACCTGAAAAAGGATTCTTTGAAAAGGTACAAGAATCCTTAGCAGAAATAGAAGAGGCTTTCTCGGAACAAGAACAACCAGATACTGAAAAGCCAGCTGAGCCCTCACAACAACAAAAGCCTGTTGAACAACCAAAGCGTCCTGAAGTTGTACAGACTGAGAATACAACACAATCGACGGTATCAAGCCGACGAAATGATGGTGAACAACAACGCCAACGATTAAATGATATGGTTGCTGAACGTATGAATCAGCTAGATAATGAGTTGCACCGTGAACGTCAAAAACAGCTAGCTAGAGTTGAGCGTCGTGCAAGAATGATTATTGAAGATGAATACTTATCTAATCGCACGAAGCAAATCAAGTTGAAGGCTTTGATGGATACAACAAATGTAAAGAATGCTTCAGATAGAAAAATGGCATTTTCAGAAAATGAAGTGATTAATGGGGTTATCTGGTCTGAGATTTTAAACAAACCAAAACAATTATAAAATTGCATGAGCTGTAAGACAAAATATGTCTTTACAGCTCTCTTTTTATGTCTAGATGTTCTCTCGTAATAAAGTATTTATATCAAAACGAAATACGAAAATCATGCTATAATAAAAGGGAATATGAATAGGTTTATTTGTACCTAATCTCAGTTTTTTGTTAGATTAAGGTCAACAATTATGTAAAGGAGCGACTGTATGCCTGAAATTATTCAGATTGATGATATTCACCAAGCACAAGCGTTACTCGGTACGAATGATGAACATATTACGCTTGTTGAAAATGCATTTGGTGTGATCATTCATGCACGTGGACAAGAGGTTGCAGTAAAAGGACAAAAAGTTGAAGATGTGACTGCAGCTGAGTCAGTTTTACGCAACTTATTAAAAGTCATTGAGAAAGGTGAGTCGATTGCTGTTAAAGATGTTCAAGCAGCAATAAAGATGGCTAAAAATGGGACAATTAACCATTTGATCGATTTATACGATGAAGCCATCACAAAAGATGCGTATGGTAAAACAATACGTCCAAAAACGATGGGGCAACGTATGTATATTCATGCGATGAAACAACATGACCTTGTGTTTGGAATTGGACCAGCCGGGACTGGTAAAACATTCTTAGCTGTTGTTTACGCTGCAAAAGCACTCCGCGCTGGCGAAGTAAAACGCATTGTACTCACAAGACCAGCTGTTGAAGCTGGAGAGTCTCTCGGATTTTTACCAGGAGATTTAAAAGAAAAGGTTGATCCTTATTTAAGACCTTTATATGACGGATTGCATACAGTTTTGGGGGTAGAACAAACTACACGTTTCATCGAACGTGGTGTCATTGAAATCGCACCTCTCGCATATATGCGTGGACGAACACTAGATGATGCATTCGTCATACTCGATGAAGCACAAAATACAACGCAAGCACAGATGAAGATGTTTTTAACACGTCTTGGTTTTGGTTCTAAGATGGTTGTCACAGGAGACAGAACTCAAATCGACTTGCCAAAAGGGGTCAAAAGTGGCCTTGTAGAGGCTGAACAACGACTAAAGGGAATTAAAGGTTTAAGTATCCAACATCTTGACCAAGCAGATGTCGTACGTCATCCACTTGTTGGACGTATCATTACGAGATATGAGGAGGAAGCATAATATGTTTACGATTGACTTCAACGATCATACAGGTTTAGTAGAACAAACTTGGATTGATCAAATTGAGCGCCTATTAACATTTGCGAAACAGCAAGAAGGAATTGATGAGTCAGCAGAATTATCCGTGAGCTTTGTCGATCAAGAAGAGATTCAAGCAATCAATCGAGATTATCGAGATAAAGATAAAGTGACAGATGTTATCTCATTTGCATTTGAAGAAGATGAAGATGTGTTCGAAGGTTTTGAAGGTGCTGAAATTCCTCGTGTCTTAGGCGATATCATTATTTGTACAGATGTTGCAAGAGCACAAGCAGCACAGTATAACCATTCATTTGAGCGTGAGTTAGGATTTCTTGCACTCCATGGCTTTTTACATTTACTCGGCTACGATCATATGACAGAAGCTGATGAAAAAGAAATGTTCGGACGACAAGATACGATACTCAACGCATTTGGATTAACGAGAGACGCATGATTGAACGTTTTAAACATGCATTTGAAGGCGGATGTACACTTTTAACGAAAGATCGTAACTTCATCTTACACATTATTGCTGGCGTAATGGTGTTTATACTCGGTATGATATATGACATTAGCAAACTTGAATGGTTATTTGTTGTCTTAGCAATCGCACTTGTTTGGCTCACAGAAGCTTTAAATACGGCGATAGAGTATACTGTCGACCTCGTAACAAAAGACTATCATATCGATGCAAAAAGAGCGAAAGACATAGGCGCATTTAGCGTGCTACTCGCTTCTTTACTAGCAGTAATTATCGGTTTAATGATATTTGTACCAAAATTACTATAAGGAGAGAACGCATATGACATATACAGACAAACATTTTGAAGAAGTAAGAAAAGCACAACAAAATGCTTATGCACCATACAGTGAATTCAAAGTGGGTGCGTATCTTATTACGAAGGACGGGCATCATTTTTATGGTGCAAATATTGAAAATGCAGCGTATCCAGCGACTATTTGTGCTGAGCGTTCTGCACTCGTTGCCGCTATGTCACAAGGCTATCGACTAGGTGATTTTGAGTCAATTACAGTTACTGTTGATAGTGATGAAGTCTCATCACCATGTGGTTCATGCCGACAAGTACTTAAAGAATTATGCGATGATGAAATGCCTGTTTACATGACGAATCATAAAGGTGAGATGAAGTCATTAACTGTCGCGGAGTTATTGCCGCTCGGATTTTCAGGAAAGGATTTAAATAAATAATGAATGAATATAAATCAGGATTTGTGACGATTATCGGTCGTCCGAATGTAGGAAAGTCAACATTTGTTAATAGAGTTATCGGCCATAAGATTGCGATTATGTCTGATAAAGCACAAACAACTCGCAACAAAATCCAAGGTGTCATGACTCAAGATGATGCACAAATTATTTTCTTAGATACTCCCGGTATTCACAAACCAAAACATAAACTTGGAGATTATATGATGAAAGTCGCTAAGAATACGCTTTCAGAAATTGATGCGGTCATGTTTATGGTGAATGCGAATGAAGAGATCGGTCGTGGCGATCAGTACATTATGGAGATGCTAAAAACAGTTAAAACACCTGTCTTTTTAGTATTAAATAAAATTGATTTGGTGCATCCTGATGAATTAATACCAAAAATTGAAAAATACCAATCATACATGTCATTTTCAGAGATTATACCTATTTCAGCATTAGAAGGACATAATGTCGATCATTTTATAAATGTGTTGAAAAGCTATCTTCCTGAAGGACCACAATACTATCCAGATGGTCAAATTTCAGACCATCCTGAACAATTTGTTGTGAGTGAATTAATTCGTGAAAAAATCCTTCAAACAACGTCTGAAGAAATCCCACACTCCATCGGCGTTAATGTCGAACGTATGATTCAAGAGTCTGAGGATCGCGTACATGTAGAAGCTGTTATCTATGTAGAACGAGACTCACAAAAAGGGATTGTCATCGGTAAGGGTGGTAATAAACTAAAAGAAATCGGGAAACGCGCACGCCTAGATATTGAATATCTACTAGGTTCTAAAGTGTATCTTGATTTATGGGTAAAAGTTCAAAAAGATTGGCGTAATAAATCTCAATTCATCAAACAGATGGGCTACGTAGAAGACGAATAGGATATAAGGTGGGGCGATAAATGCTCGTCAAACAAAAAGGAATTATTATTAAAACCGTTGACTATGGTGAATCAGATAAAATTATTACGATTTTAAATGAACATGGTGCCAAGATTCCATTAATGGTTCGCCGTGCAAAGAAAGTGAAGTCGGGATTACAGGCAACAACTCAACTCTTTGTCAAAGGTTTGTTCATATATAATAAATGGCGTGGTATGGGGACGTTAACTTCAGTGGATGTCATCGATAGTTACTATGATCTGCGTGTAGATTTAATAACAAATAGCTATGCGAGTTTATGCTTAGAAACAATTGATGGGGCAATGGATACAGATCAGGTTGATCCACAAATGTATGCTTTGTTAGAGTTTGCATTAACACAAATTGAGAAAGATGTTTCAGCACAATTAATTGCGAATATTGTTATGTTAAAATGTATGACATATTATGGTTTTGATATTAACTTAACGCAATGTGCCGTGAAGCATACAGAAGAGCCAGGTGAATTTGTAGGATACAGTTTTAAATATGATGGTGTTATTTCAAAATCAGCTGCACATTTGGATCCACATCTCATGCCATTGACTAACAAAGCCTTATATCTTATGGCAATTTTAAAGCAACTCCCACTGTCAAAAATCAATTCTATTTCCATTCATGACGATATCGTAGAAGAGATGTCACAATTCATCTTGTTGATTTACAAAGAATATTCGGGCATGTATTTTAAGAGTCAGCGTTTAATCAATCAACTCAGACGTTTTAATTCAACATTCGAATAATACAAAAAGCATTGCATAGAGGCCTGTCTGAGTCTCTATGCAATGCTTTTTTCTAGAAAAGGTCCAGGCAATCTAATAAGACACCTGGCCAAACTATATTAGAATTTAACTTTTTCAGCTAAGAATGCATTTAATTCACTAATTGGCATACGTTCTTGCTCCATTGTATCACGGTGGCGAACTGTCACTTGTTGATCTTCTAATGAGTCGAAGTCAAATGTAATACAATATGGTGTGCCGATTTCGTCTTGTCGACGGTAACGTTTACCAATTGATTGTGATTCGTCAAAGTCTACTACAAAGTCTTCGCTTAATTGTTCATAAACTTTAATCGCATCAGCAGATAATTTTTTGCTCAATGGTAAAATCGCTGCTTTGTATGGTGCGATAGCAGGGTGGAAGTGTAATACTGTACGTGCATCTTTACTACCTTCAACACCTTCTTCATCGTATGCATCACATAAGAACGCTAATGTCACACGGTCTGCACCAAGTGATGGTTCGATACAGTATGGAATGTATTTTTCATTCGTTTCTGGATCATGATATTTGAAGTCATCGCCAGAATGTTCACTATGTTGTTTTAAGTCATAGTCTGTACGACTTGCGATACCCCATAATTCACCCCAACCGAATGGGAAGCGGAACTCGATATCTGTTGTTGCATTAGAATAGTGTGATAACTCATCTTCATCATGATCACGTAGACGTAAGTTTTCATCTTGTAGACCAAGATCTTTCAACCATTTAGCTGAAAATTCTTTCCAGTAGTTTTGCCATTCAATTTCAGTACCTGGTTTACAGAAGAATTCAAGCTCCATTTGTTCGAATTCTCTCGTACGGAAAATAAAGTTACCAGGTGTAATTTCGTTACGGAAAGACTTACCAATTTGACCAATACCGAATGGCAATTTCTTTCTCATTGAACGTTGTACATTTTTATAGTTTACAAAGATACCTTGTGCTGTTTCAGGACGCATAAAGATTTCATTAGTAGAATCTTCAGTAACACCTTGGAAAGTTTTAAACATTAAGTTGAATTGACGAATATCTGTCCAGTTAGCAGTACCGCTTACAGGACAAGTAATACCTTCTTCTTCAATAATACGTTTCATTTCATCAAAACTTAAGCCGTCAGCAATGAAGTTTTCATCACCTTTAACGTTTGCCATGTAGTCTTCAATGAGTTTATCCGCACGGTAACGAATTTTACTATCTTTGTTATCGATCATTGGATCGTTGAAGTTACCGATGTGACCTGAAGCTTCCCAAGTTTTTGGGTTCATCAAAATAGCTGCATCTAAACCAACGTTATATGGTGATTGTGTAATGAACTTTTTCCACCATGCTTTTTTGATGTTGTTTTTTAATTCAACACCTAATGGACCGTAATCCCATGTGTTTGCTAGACCACCGTAGATTTCACTACCTGGAAAAACGAATCCTCTGTGTTTCGCTAATTGAACAATTGTATCCATATTTTTTTCCATATATGTTCACTCCTTAAAAATAAAAAGTCCCAAGGAAAAGAAAAGAATTCTTAACCTTGGGACGAATTAACATAATAATCCGCGGTTCCACCCAAATTAGTGTCTCCACTCACTTTAATCACTTTAAATTGTATGCCAATAAATGTTGTTAAGCTTTCACCATCCTTAACTCGCTTTAATCATTATTTTATGTCATCATCGTACGAAAGGCAAGTGAAAACATAATTGTGTCTGAATTAATTACAAGCTATAATAGTATTTATAATAAAATTTACAAATAAAAATTGTTTAAAGCGCTGTCTTTAAATATTTAATTGCTTATTGTACAAATAAATATGATGCTGATATTGAGAAAAGGAGGGAATTCTGCTATTTAACGAGCATGAGGTAGATATAAACACGTAGGGGTATGAAGTGAAAATATCGCTTAATCATAATAGTTTATCTACTTCTTAAATAGACAGATATAATCATAGAACTCAATCAACGACAAGAGAAAATTGTAGAGATTGTTAAGTCATCTGGACCAATTACTGGAGAAAAAATAGCTGAACAATTGAATTTAACACGTGCAACATTACGTCCTGATTTAGCAATTTTAACAATGTCAGGATTTTTAGAAGCACGACCACGTGTTGGTTATTTCTATACCGGGAAGTCACGCACACAACTTTTGACAGAGCCGTTAAAAAATAAAATTGTAAAAGATTATCAATCACATCCGGTTATTCTAAAAAGTGACGTAACAGTATATGATGCAATTTGCTCCATTTTTATTGAAGATGTTGGCACTTTATTTATTGTAAATGAAGAAAATGACCTTGTCGGTGTCGTATCACGTAAAGATTTGCTACGATCATCTATGGCAGGGCAAGATATACACAGTATACCAGTCAACATTATTATGACTCGAATGCCAAATATTGTTCTACTCAATGAGAATGACTATGTGCTTTATGCTGCGAAACAAATGATTACGAAAGAAATAGATTCCATTCCAATTGTAAAAGAGAAAGAAAATGGCAATTACGAAGTGACAGGACGTATTTCAAAAACAACGATAACAAAACTATTTGTATCATTATTTGATCAATAGGAGGCAACCAACGATGACTTATACAAAAATTATTATCGCATCAGATTCAGTTGGTGAAACTGCTGAACTAGTTGCAAAAGCATGTATGTCACAATTCTATAATTGTGAACTAAAAACAGATATTCTGCGCTATCCATATATCGAAACAAAACAAAATGTAGAAGATGTAATCGATATGGCGAAAGATTGTAACAGTATTCTTATCTATACACTTGTTAAACCTGATATTCGTGAATATATGGAAGCATTAATCGAGACGCATAAAATAAGATCAATCGATATTATGGGTCCAATTATGCAAGCGATGCAACACGTTTTTGAACAAGCGCCACTTAATGAACCGGGGATTGTTCATAAACTGGACGAAGATTATTTCAAAAAAATTGAAGCGATGGAATTTGCCGTAAAATATGATGACGGTAAAGATCCTAAAGGGCTTCCAAAAGCTGACATCGTGTTGATTGGTGTTTCTAGAACTTCAAAAACACCTATTTCACAATATTTAGCACATAAGCGATATAAAGTGATGAACGTTCCAATTGTTCCAGAAGTCAATCCGCCGGAGATGTTATTCGAGATTGATCCTAAGAAATGTGTTGCTTTAAAGATTAGCCCAGAAAAATTAAATGCGATTCGTAAAGAGCGCTTAAAACAACTCGGTCTCTCAGACTCTGCACGTTATGCAGATGACAAGCGTATTGAAGAAGAACTAGATTACTTTAATCGCATCGTAGAAAAAATAGGTTGTCCTGTGTTAGATGTTTCTGAAAAGGCGATTGAAGAAACCGCAAATAACATTATTCAAATTATTGAGCATAAAGATTCCTTTTTACATTAAAAAACAGTATAATAGAGACGTTACACTAAATTGCAACAATTGTTTGAGATAGTGATATGGAATACAAATTAATGGGTGATGTGTGTGAGAATACCACAAGCAACAATTGATGAGATTAAGCAAAATACAGATATTTTAGATGTCGTAAGTGAATATGTAAAGCTAGAGAAAAGAGGACGCAATTATATCGGTTTGTGTCCTTTTCATGATGAAAAAACGCCTTCATTTACAGTGTCCGAAGACAAACAAATCTGTCATTGTTTCGGATGCAAAAAGGGTGGGAATGTTTTTCAGTTTATTCAAGAAATCGAAAAAGTATCATTCGCTGAAGCGGTTAAACATCTTGGTGAGAGAGCAAACATTAAAGTTCAAACTGAAATGTTGAAACCAACGAATGATATCGCTTCAGATGATTTAAAAATGATACAAATTCATGAGGAACTGCTTGACTATTATCATTATTTATTGAAAAAAACAGTAGAAGGTGAAGCAGCATTAAATTACTTGTACAGCAGAGGCTTCACAGACGAATTGATTGCTAAGCGAAAAATTGGTTATGCACCAGATGCATCAAGCTTTGCAACTGATTATATGGAGAAAAAAGGCTATGATCTCTCACTTGGCTATGAAGCAGGTATATTGTCTAGAAACGAATCAAACTTCAGTTATTATGATCGTTTCAGAGATCGAATTATTTTCCCGTTACCAAATGCACAAGGTCGAGTTATTGGATTTTCAGGTCGGGCATATAAAGAAGACCAAACACCGAAATATTTAAACAGTCCCGAATCACCAATATTTCAAAAACGTAAATTGCTCTACAACCTTGATAAAGCGCGTAAAAGCATACGTCAACAAGATGAAATCATCTTGTTAGAAGGTTTTATGGATGTCATTAAAACAAGCGAAGCAGGATTAGAAAATGTCGTAGCAAGTATGGGAACACAGATTTCTAAAGAACATATGACAGTGCTTAAAAAGTTATGCAAAAATGTAACATTAATGTTTGATGGTGACTTTGCAGGAACACAGGCAACGATTAAAACGGGACAAGCATTGCTCGAGAGACAGTTCGATGTATTTGTCATTCAACTGCCCGTAGATATGGACCCTGATGAGTATATAGAGAAATACGGCAAAGAGCGATTTCTTGAGTTTGTGCGCAATGAGAAAAAATCATTCGTAACTTTTAAGTTAAATCAACAAAAACAAGAAATTCAAAATAATGATCTCGCTTATGAGAAACACTATAAAGCGTTTGTAGAAGATGCTGCATTGATACAATCTCAAATTTTACGTCAAAAAGTCGTACAAGAAGCAGCAGAATTGTTTAAAGTTGAAGCGAATCGTCTATTAGTAGAAGTAGAAAGACGTCAGCCACAAACAAATGCGCAACAAACGCAAACGATTCGACAAGTAGGACAATCAGTTAGACTTTCTAAAAATGAAAAAGCAGAATGCGCACTATTAAAACACTTTTTCAATGATAAGTCATTATTTTTACGCTTTTATCAAGATATTGAAGAAAGCGACTTTACAAATGAACATTTTAAACGTATATTTAATGTCTTAAAGGACTATTATGCAGAATTTGATACTTTTACAATCAGTGATATATTAGGGTATGTCACTCAAAATGATGTGAAGGAAACGTTGATTCAACTTGTTGACTATCCGTTAAACCATGATCCTTACGAAAATGAAATCATGGACTATATCTCAGTGATGTCATCAAATCGCACTGAAGAATCAATGGATTCATTACAAACAAAACTTAATGAAGCAGTCCGTATTGGAGATAGCGAAGCACAAAAATATTATCTCTCACAGATTGTAAATAAGAAAAGAGAACAAATCAGAAGTAAAGATTAATTTCGGGAGGCCTTTTTATGTCTGACAACCAAGTTAAAGTTATTAAAAAAGAAACGATTGATCCGACACTGACTATTGAAGATGTGAAGAAACAACTAATCGAAAAAGGGAAAAAAGAGGGTCATTTGAGCCATGAAGAGGTAGCAGATAAACTTCAAAATTTTGAGATGGATTCTGATCAGATGGACGAATTTTTCGATATGATTAACGACAATGATATTCAGCTCATCAATGAAAAAGATAGTACAGATACAGATGAAAAGCTTAACCCGAATGATTTGAGTGCACCTCCAGGCGTTAAAATTAATGACCCTGTCCGCATGTACTTAAAAGAAATAGGGCGCGTCAACTTATTGAGTGCGCAAGAAGAGATTGAACTTGCGAAGCGTATCGAACAAGGAGATGAAGTGGCGAAAGCACGTTTGGCAGAAGCTAACTTACGTCTTGTAGTCAGCATTGCAAAACGATATGTTGGTCGTGGTATGCTATTCTTAGACTTAATTCAAGAAGGTAATATGGGCTTGATCAAAGCAGTTGAGAAGTTTGACTTCAGCAAAGGATTCAAATTCTCAACTTATGCGACATGGTGGATTCGACAAGCGATTACTCGTGCAATTGCCGACCAAGCACGTACTATTCGTATCCCTGTACACATGGTCGAAACGATTAATAAACTAATTCGTGTTCAACGTCAATTACTTCAAGACTTAGGCCGTGATCCATTACCGGAAGAAATCGGTGAAGAAATGGATTTACCACCAGAAAAAGTACGCGAAATTCTAAAAATTGCTCAAGAGCCTGTCTCTTTAGAAACACCAATCGGTGAAGAAGATGACAGCCACTTAGGTGATTTTATTGAAGATCAAGAGGCACAAAGCCCTTCTGATCACGCAGCTTACGAACTATTAAAAGAACAATTAGAAGACGTATTAGACACATTAACAGATCGTGAAGAAAATGTACTTCGTCTGCGTTTCGGTTTAGATGATGGTCGTACACGCACACTTGAAGAAGTCGGGAAAGTATTCGGTGTAACGAGAGAGCGTATTAGACAAATTGAAGCAAAAGCATTGCGTAAATTAAGACATCCAAGTCGCAGTAAACGACTTAAAGACTTTATGGACTAGTTCAGATGATGTCATAAAAAATATGATTTATATTTTAGCGGGAATATCAACCATTTTGTAAAATATGGCGATAATTCTCGCTTTTTTAACATCTGGATTACGATGCATATAGTCACTAAAATTAAAAATCTGTATAATATATAGTATTACTTTAGATGCACATTAAAAGGAGTCTCAATCATGATACCAATCAACAGACGTTTAAAAAAAGTAAGTGAATATGTCACAGGAGAAAGGCTAGCAGATATTGGTTCAGACCATGCTTTTTTACCCATGTATTGCTTAGAGCAAGGTTACATCACATCAGCTATTGCTGGGGAAGTAATTCCGGGTCCTTACTCAGCAGCAGTTAAAAGTGTGGCACGTCATGGTTACAAAAATCAAATAGATATCCGTCTTGGCAACGGTTTGACAATTTTAAACCCTGAAGAAGATACAATTGATACGGTTACGATTTGCGGTATGGGCGGCCCATTAATCGCAAAAATTTTGAATGAGGGCTTCAAGCATATTCCACATCGCCCGAGACTTATTCTACAATCAAACATTCAATCTGAACCGATACGTCGATTTTTACAAGCAAATGGCTATCATATTGTGACTGAAACATTAATTAAAGAACGTGCCCATATTTATGAAATTATAGTGGCAGATGCAGGTACAATGAGTTTATCAGAGCAAGATTTTAAATTCGGACCATTTCTACATCCGAAACCATCAGAACTTTTTGTTGAAAAATGGATGCGTGAAATTGAAGCATTAGCAGATATTAAGAAGCAACTAGATCCTGTACAACATCAGAAGCGTTATGATGAGATTACCCGACAAGAAAATGAAATTAAAGAGGTGTTAAATCGATGAAGTTAGATGAACTATTAAAGGTGTTAAATAAACATGTGCCATTCAATAGTGCGGAATCATGGGATAACGTTGGATTACTTATCGGTGACCGTTCTTCAGAAGTAACTGGCATTATGACCGCACTTGATTGTACGATTGATGTTGTAAACGAAGCAATTGACAAAGGATGTAACACGATTGTTGCGCACCATCCACTCATTTTCAAAGGAATGCGTACCATTTTGGCTGATGATGGATATGGACAAATTGTTTACAAATTAATTCAAAATAATATAAATTTAATTGCAATGCATACAAACCTTGACGTACATCCAAATGGCGTTAATACGATGTTAGCGGACCGCATTGCATTAAATAATTGTGAAATTCTATTACCACAAACAGAGACATACTATAAAGTTCAGGTGTATATCCCTGAAGAAAACGCAGATGTCTTCAAGCTACGCTTATCCGAGCATGGACTAGCGAAAGAAGGCAATTATGAGCATGCCTTTTTTAACACATTCGGACAAGGACAATTCAAACCGGTAGGTGAAGCACAGCCACATATTGGCAAAGTTGGTGAAATTGAAACGGTTAAAGAAGTAAAAGTTGAATTCATGATTACAGCTGATCAACGAGTTCTTACACAACAATTAATTCATACGCATCATCCATATGAAACCCCCGTCTATGACTTTATTCCTTTAGATAAAGAAATTGAACGTGGATTAGGTATGATTGGAGAACTGGCAAAACCGATGCCAGTTGAATCATTTGTAACACATGTCAAACAGCAGTTAAATATGCCGAGTGTCCGATATATAGGAGATGTGAATAAACAGATACAAACAGTCGCCATTATTGGGGGCTCTGGGATAGGTTATGAATTGACAGCAGCAAAACAAGGGGCGGATATTTTCTTAACAGGTGATATTAAACATCATGATGCATTAGATGCGAAACTTGCAGGGATTTCATTACTGGATATTAATCATTATAGTGAATATGTTATGAAAGAAGGTCTCGTTAACTTATTAAATGAATGGTTGGCGACACAATTCAACGGTGTAATCGTAGCTTCCGAATCACATACAGACCCATATCGATATATGTAAAAATACACCCCATTATTGTCTCATCGCAATAATGGGGTGTTTAAAAACCTTTTATAGTTAAAAATAAATAGCTTCTATTTCATGATTTCAACTGGTTTTGCTTTTTTAATCTTCGGTAATATTTTCTCAACGGGTACGTGTGAAGTCGTATCATGTGTTGTCGGATCTAGTGGATTGTATTGGTTAAAGAAGTTAATCACTTCTTTAACAATAGGTGTAGGTGTAGAAGCTCCCGCAGTTACAGCAACTGTCTCCACACCATCAAGCCATGATAAGTCCAATTGTGAAATATCAGCAATACGGAAAGATTTTGTATGTGCGATATCGTTAGAAACTTGTGCCAATCTATTCGAGTTGTTGCTTTTTGGATCTCCAACAACGATGAGTAAGTCCGCTTCACCCGCTTGATTAGCTACTGCTTCTTGACGTACCTGTGTTGCTTGGCAAATCTCTTTATGTTGCTCTATATGTGGATACTTTACTTTAAGTTCATCCATCAAATGAAGAACATCCCATTGAGACATTGTTGTTTGGTTCGTCACAATAAGTGGGTAGTCATGCAAACTATCTGGTAAAGCATTAACATCTTCTTTCGTTTCAACTAAATGAACAATTTCAGGTGCAACACCAACTGCGCCTTCAGGTTCTGGATGCCCTTTTTTACCAATATACACAACGTGATAGCCATCTGCTTTCTTCTGTCTAATCAGTTCGTGAGTATTTTCAACATCTGGGCATGTCGCATCAATGCAAGTTAACCCTTTGTCTCTTGCACGTTGTTTAACTTCAGGTGACACACCATGTGCAGTAAAAATGACGGTACCTGTCTCAATTTGTTCTAGAATTTTCAATCGATTAGGACCATCTAACGTGATAATCCCATCAGATTCAAATGCGTCAGTGACATGTTTGTTATGCACTATCATCCCTAAAATATATATCGGACGTGGTAAGTTAGGGTCTAAAGATGCGTTGCGAGCAATCACCATTGCATCAACAACACCGTAACAATAACCACGTGGTGTAATTTTTATAATTTCCATAAATTTCACGAACCTCCTTCAATCATTTATTATAGCAACATATGTTGTTCTTTTAAAGAAAAGGAGCTGGATTGCATTCTATATATCTTCAGTTTTTTTCTACTGATTTTACAATCATATACCTATAAATCTATGCCAACATAAGATTGTTTATTTTCTTTATGCATTATTTCATTTATAATGGATAGATGAATCTTTAAGGAGGCCAAACAATGGCAAAACATCCATTCGAGCAATTTAACTTTGACTCAGATATTTTAACAGCAATAGATGCATTAAATTTTAAACAACCAACTGATATACAACAACGTGTTATTCCAAAGATGATGAAACAAACAAATATTATCGGACAATCACAAACAGGGACAGGTAAGTCACACGCATTTTTACTTCCATTATTCCAACAGATTGACCCGAATATCACAGAGCCACAAGCAATTATTGTAGCACCAACTCGTGAATTAGCTACACAGTTATATCACGCTGCTCTGCAATTAGCTGAGCATAAACAAGGTGTAAAGGTAAGTTTGTTTATCGGTGGAACAGACTTTGAAAAGGACAAACACAAAACAACTGTACAACCACAATTAATTATCGGGACACCAACACGTATTAATGATTTAGCAAAAATTGGTGCGCTTCACGTTCACCTTGCACATTATTTAGTTGTGGATGAAGCAGACTTGATGATTGATTTAGGTCTTATTCAAGAAGTCGATCAAATCGCTGCACGTCTTGATGATGAAACAAAAATGGCGGTATTCAGTGCAACAATTCCAAAATCGCTACATCCGTTTCTCAATAAATATTTAGAAAATCCTACTTTTATTGAAGTAAAAACAACTTCAAAAAATAAAAGTAGTATTGAATTTTACCTTATACCAACACGTGGTTCTGCTAAAATTGAAAAAACAATTGAACTGATTCATACATTAAATCCTTATTTAGGAATTATTTTCTGTAATAGTAGAGAAAATGCAGATCATCTTGCGCAACAACTGACATCAGAAGGTATTCAAGTCGGCATGATTCACGGTGGCTTATCACCACGCGAACGTAAACAACAAATGAAACGTATCCGTAACTTGGAATTCCAATATGTCATCGCTAGTGACCTTGCTTCTCGTGGTATTGACATTGAAGGTGTCAGTCATGTTATCAATTTTGATGTTCCAAAAGATATCGATTTCTTTACACATCGTGTCGGACGTACCGGTCGTGGTAACTATAAAGGAATTGCAATTACATTATATACACCTGATGAAGAAACGTTGATTCATCAAATCGAAGCAAAAGGTTATCATTTTAATAACGTAGATGTGAAAAATGGTGAGTTGGTACCAATTAAAGCACATAACACACGTCGTTTACGTCAAAAACAAGATGATCACATTACACAACAAGTAAAACATAAAGTTAAACGCAATAACAAAAAGAAAGTAAAGCCTGGTTATAAGAAAAAGTTCAATCAAGAACTTGAAAACTTAAAAAGACAAGAAAAACGTCAATTTAGTCGTCGTAAAAATCGACAAAATCGTAAAAATAAATAGTAAAGGGTGGATAATAAGATGTTAATTGGATCACACGTCTCGATGAGTGGTAAGAAAATGTTACAAGGATCTGCAGAAGAAGCACATAAATATGGTGCATCAACTTTCATGATCTATACAGGTGCACCACAAAATACACGCAGAAAACCTATTGAAGAGCTGAATATCGAAGTAGGACAACAAACAATGGCGAATTATGGCTTATCGAATATCGTTGTCCACGCACCATACATTATTAATATCGCTAATACAAATAAGCCAGAAGTTTTTCAGCTCGGTGTTGATTTTTTACAAAACGAAATTGAACGTACTGAAAAGATTGGTGCGCGAGATATCGTATTACACCCAGGTGCCCATGTTGGTGCAGGGGCTGAAGTAGGGATCAAACGTATCATTGAAGGATTAAACGAAGTATTAACGAACGATAATAATGTCCGTATCGCATTAGAAACAATGGCGGGCAAAGGTTCTGAAGTGGGTCGTACTTTTGAAGAAATTGCACAGATTATTGATGGTGTTCACAATAACGAAAGATTATCAGTGTGTTTGGATACGTGTCATATCCATGACGCAGGCTATGATGTTGTAAATGACTTTGATGGCGTACTTAATCAGTTCGATAAAATTATAGGTGTCGATCGTATCAAAGTAGTCCATGTCAATGACAGTAAAAATCCGGTCGGTGCTCATAAAGACCGCCATGAGAACATTGGCTTTGGTCATATTGGCTTCGATGCGTTGAACTATGTTGTACATCATGAACAATTTAAAGAGATACCTAAAATATTAGAAACACCATATGTAGGCGAAGACAAGAAGAACAAAAAGGCACCTTACGCTCTTGAAATCGAAGCGTTTCGCAATCAAACTTTTGATCCAAATCTGAAAAATAAACTTTTAAGTTAATTCAACGAAATAACCCAAAGTTACTATACATTGATGATTTATTGAATCAATCAATGTATAGTTTTTATTTGTCTGAAGTCGTAAACATTACTATTTACATTTAATGTCGCGACGTTTATAGTATTTAATGAGGTGAATGAATAATGCAACCTGTTTTCGAGTTGAAAGAGATTGACTTCTATTTTGAAAATAAAAAAGTACTTGAAAATATCAATATTTGTATTAATAAAGGGGAATTTTTAGCAATTGTTGGTCCCAATGGTGCGGGTAAATCTACTTTATTAAAGTTAATGTTAGGTCTTTTGCCTATCCAAAAAGGGGAAATTTTTGTAGATGGTGAAGCATATCAAAAGAGTTTAACATCTGATAAAATTAGTTACGTTTCTCAAAAAGCTTCTGCGGTTGCAGCCGGTTTTCCTGCGACGGTCAACGAGGTCGTAATCAGTGGACTGACACGACAAAAACGACTATTTAAATGGTTTAATCGTCAAGATCAACAAAAAGTAGACCAAGTACTGGAACGATTAAACATTTCACATTTGAAAGGGAAAAACATCTCTGAACTTTCAGGAGGGCAACAGCAACGTGTTTTGATTGCACGTGCATTAGTAAGCAACCCTACTGTGTTGATTCTCGACGAACCGACAAATGGGATTGATGCGAAACACGTAGGTGAGTTCTATGATACGTTGGAACACTTAAAAAACGAAGGTGTAACAATTATATTGGTTACACATGATATTGGTGTAGTAGCGGATACAGCAACTGAAGTGGCGTGTATTAATAAACATCTTCACTTCCATGGAACTGCACATGAATTTAAATCATTAGATGAAGTAGAAATATCAAAAATATATGGTCATCCTATAAAGTTTGTTGACCATAAACATGATAGGGATTGTTGTTTATGATAGACGCATTATTGAACTTTGAATTTATTAGATATTCATTTATAAGCGGCATTTTAATCGGATTAATCGCACCGCTCATCGGTACGTTTATCGTTGTACGAAGATTATCATTAATTGCTGATGCATTGAGCCATGTTACTTTAGGTGGAATATCATTTGGGATGTTTCTTATTACCGCCGTACCATTGTTTTCGGAGGTTAACCCGATATGGACGGGTATTCTGTTTTCAATTGTAGGGGCTTTATTAATTGAAAAACTGCGAAGCTCTTATAAAAATTATCAAGAGATTGCGATTCCAATCATTATGAGTACTGGGATTGGTCTAAGCGCTATCTTTATCTCACTTGCTGATGGATTTAATCAAGAGCTAGTCGGGCTTCTATTTGGATCTATTAGTGCCGTATCCATTAGTGACTTGATTACCATTATTATCATTGCAGTTATTGTTCTATTATTTATCTTATTGTTCTATAAAGAATTGTTTATTTTGTCGTTTGATTCAGAATATAGCCAAGTCATTGGTATTCCAAAATGGATTCAATTTTTATTTATTGTAATTGTGGCACTTGTTATCTCAGCATCAATGCGTGTGATTGGGGTATTATTAGTGAGTGCACTAATAACTTTGCCTGTCGCAATTGCTATGCGATGGACAAAAGGGTACAAACAATTTATATTTATGAGTATCGCCATTGGTGAATTTTCTGTAATTACAGGGTTAATCTCTGCCTTCTATTTAGATATCTCACCTGGTGGTATTATTGTTGTGATTCTTGTATTGCTTTTATGTATCACGATGATGTATCAAGGTTTATTGAAGGGGAAGGTAAAAGGAGTGAAAGCACATGCAAACGAATAAAGCGATTCAACTACTCAAAGAAAATGGACATAAATATACAGACAAACGAAGAGATATGATTGATATTTTTGTTAAGGAAGATAAGTATATCAATGCAAAACATGTACAAAAACTAATGAACAACACATATCCAGGTATTTCATTTGATACGATATATCGCAACCTTCATTTATTCAAAACATTGGGTATCATTGAAAGTACAGAGTTAGATGGCGAGATGAAATTTAGAATCTCATGCAGTCATCATCACCATCACCACTTTATTTGTAAATCCTGTGGCGATACAAAAGTGATCGATTACTGTCCAATGACTGAAATTCAAAAGTCATTGCCAGAAGTCGAAATTGAAATGCATAAACTTGAAGTTTATGGCGTATGCGAAAAATGTCGTTAAACAAGAAAACCTTGTAGGCTGTTAATCTGCTTACAAGGTTTTTTTAAGTTTAACAAGTCAATAAAAAATGAGATAGCTACTTATGTGCTATCTCACCTAATATATACATTCTGCTTTTACGATTGTGCTGCTTTATCACGATTTGCTTCCATTTCTGCAGCAAGTTTATCGATTTCTTTTTTAAGTTCATCAACCATTGTTTCTTCCGGTACTTTTCTTACTGTTTTTCCTTTCATAAACAATAGGCCTTCACCACGTGCACCAGCGATACCAATATCAGCTTCACGTGCTTCACCTGGTCCATTAACAGCACAGCCTAATACTGCTACTTTCAATGGAACTTGAAGCTTCTCAATATATTCTTCTACTTCATTTGCGATTGAGATTAGATCAATCTCAATACGTCCACAAGTAGGGCAAGCGATTAATGTTGCAGCGTTACTTGCGAGACCAAATGCTTTTAGTAGGGACTTCGCAACTTTTACTTCTTCGACTGGATCTGCTGACAACGAGATACGAGCAGTGTTACCAATACCCAATGCTAAAATAGCACCTAAACCAGCTGAAGACTTAACGGTACCGTTAAACAATGTACCACTTTCTGTAATTCCTAAATGTAGCGGGTAGTCAAATGCTTGTGCCGCTTTCGTATATGCTTCAATTGCTAAGTTAACATCACTTGCTTTCATTGACACGATAATGTCGTGGAAGTCCAAATCTTCAAGAATTTTAATGTGATGCAAAGCACTTTCTACCATACCATCCGCAGTTGGATAACCATATTTTTTCAAGATATGTTTCTCTAATGAACCAGCATTCACACCGATACGGATTGGAATACCTTTTTCTTTACAAGCTTCAACCACTGCTTCTACTTTTTCACGTCTACCGATATTACCTGGATTGATACGAATTTTATCCGCACCGTTTTCAATGGCAATTAATGCTAATTTATAATTAAAATGAATATCTACGACTAATGGAATATTAATTTGTGCTTTTATATCTTTTATCGCATGTGCATCTTCTTCATTCGGACATGCTACACGAACAATCTGACAGCCTGCTTCTTCTAAACGCTTAATCTCTGCAACAGTTGCCTCTACATCATGGGTTTTTGTCGTCGTCATACTTTGGATAACAACTTCATCCGAACCACCAATGGTTAAATTACCAACTTTGACAGGTCGTGTATTTTTACGATGTGTAATTTCTGACATGTTAGGAAACTCCTTTATAACAGTTTTAAATATTGAAAATGCACTTTGACAAGCTAATCTTTTCAACGTTAATATTTATTATACAATATAAAAAGGTTGATATTCAAAACAATGAACTAATTTCTGTCACATTTTATGTTTAAAACAGATTGAAATGTGAAATACATAAAATGAACAATTCTTGAAATTGTCTTTTTAAGCAGATTGATTGTAAGAAGAATATAAGTATTGTTAGAATATAATTGGAATCAACAATTAGGAGGATGATTAATTATGGCTTTCGAATTACCAAAATTACCATATGCTTATGATGCATTAGAACCACATTTCGACAAAGAAACAATGGAGATTCATCATACGAAGCATCATAACACTTATGTTACAAAGTTAAACGGTGCAGTTGAAGGAACAGAATTTGAAAACAAATCAATTGAAGATCTTGTTGCAAACTTAAATGATGTACCTGAAGAAAAACGCACAGCTGTACGTAATAATGGTGGCGGCCACTTAAACCACTCATTATTCTGGCAGTTATTAACACCTAATTCAGAAGAAAAAGGTACAGTGGTTGAAAAAATCACTGAAAAATGGGGTAGCTTAGATAGTTTCAAACAAGAATTTGCCGATAAAGCAGCAGCTCGATTCGGTTCAGGTTGGGCATGGTTAGTTGTAGACAATGGCGAGTTAGCGATTGTGACAACTCCAAATCAAGACAATCCAATCACAGATGGAAAAACTCCACTATTAGGTCTTGACGTTTGGGAACATGCTTATTACCTTAAATACCAAAACAAACGTCCAGACTATATCAATGCTTTCTGGAATGTTGTAAATTGGGAAAAAGTAGACGAGTTATACGAAGCTGCTAAATAATAATATGATGACGAAAAGGGGCTGAGACATAGTGTTCAGCTCCTTCTTCTATATTGTAGAAATAAGTATAGTGGCATAGGTGTCAGAAGTGAAATACATTAAAAAAATTTGAGATTACTAAGACAAGGATGATTAGATATGTGGCAGTTTTAATATTATCAGCTACTGTTAAACTTCTAGTCACAATTGCCGGGTAGGACAAAAATCTTTTTCTCTATAAAAGATTGCTGTCCTGCTTTTTTTATTTGTGTTTTTCTGAATAAAAAGCTAAACTTCTAAGCTGTAAAAATTCTTTATGCATTTCTTTAAAAAATATTAGCCAAATAGCCAAATTTCATATATCATTTTAAGAAGAAAACGTGCGAATTGAGGTAGATTGTGTTGTTAAAACGTTTAAAGGAAAGAACAAACGATGAAAAAATACGCAATCAAATGAATAAACGTATTAATTTCATCTTTGGCGTGATCATTTTTGCCTTTGTTGCAATTGTATTAAGGCTAGGCTATCTCCAAATTGCACAGGGCTCACATTATCATCAAATGATTCGAGAAAGTGAGAATGTTACTGTCAATGAATCTGTTCCAAGGGGGCGTATTCTAGATCGTAATGGCCGTGTCATTGTTGATAATGCATCGAAAAAAGCAATTACATATACGCGTGGTAAGAAAACAGATCAAGAAGAAATACTTGATACTGCCAAAAAGCTAGCTAAGTTGATCGATATGAATACAGAAAAAATAACAGAGCGTGACAAAAAGGATTTTTGGATTACATTATATCCCGATAAAGCTCAGAAGCGTATGAAAAAAGAGTTAGAACTGTATAAAAATGGCGATATCTCTCAAGAAGATTATGATCAACAATTACGTGATAAGATTGGTGAAAAAGATCTGGACTCATTGAGTGATAAAGACTTAAAAGTATTAGCCATTTATCGTGAAATGATGCAAGGAAGTACATTAAGTCCAAGAACGATTAAAAATGATGATGTAACGGACAAAGAATTTGCGACGGTATCACAACAGTTGTCTGATTTACCTGGTGTCAACACAACGATGGATTGGGATCGTAAATATCCATACGGTGATTCTCTCAGAGGTATATTGGGAAGTGTGTCTACGCCAGAAGAAGGTTTACCAAAAGAATTAACAAACTATTATTTATCTAAGGGATATTCCCGTAATGACAGAGTTGGCAAAGGGTATTTAGAGTTTCAATATGAAAGTATCTTACGGGGTAAGAAAAAAGAAATGCGTTATACAACAGATAAATCAGGTGGTATCATCGATTCAGAAGTTATCAATGAAGGGTCTCGAGGGGATGATCTCATCCTAACAATTGATATGGAGCTGCAAAAGAAAGCAGAAGAATACCTTGAAAAGCATATCAATAGTTTGCGTAGCCAGGGAGCAGTCAACATGGACTCTGCGTTACTCGTTATACAAGATCCAAACAATGGCGACATCCTTGCGATGGCTGGAAGACAGATTGACACAGATGGTACATTAACTGACTTTGATATCGGTACATTTACAACGCAATATGCTGTTGGTTCTTCAGTGAAAGGGGCGACTCTATTAGCGGGATATCAAAATAACGTGATTAAACCCGGAGAGCAAATGGTTGATGAACCACTTACTTTCCAAGGTGGTTTGACGAAACGCTCATACTTTAACAAAAGTGGTAGTCGCTATATAGATGATACAGAAGCACTTATGCACTCATCTAACGTATTTATGTTTAAAACTGCGTTGAAGATTGCAGGCATAGAGTATTATCAAGGTATGCCATTACCTGATGATATTACAGAAGCAGGCAAAAAGTTACGTAAAGGATTAAACCAAGTTGGACTCGGTGTTAAAACTGGTATCGACTTGCCGAACGAAGTTACAGGCCAGATTGAACCTTTAAATGACAATCCTGGTAACTATTTGGACTTGGCAATTGGTCAATATGACACATATACACCATTACAACTTTCACAATATGTCTCTACAATCGCAAATGATGGCGATCGTGTTCAATCTCATATTGCAAAAGAAATACGCAAAGCAACAAATGATGATTCCATTGGACCGGTGAAACATAAAATTACAGGTAAAGTGTTGAATCACGTCAATAATACACCAGATCAAGTGGCACAAATTCAAAAAGGATTCGACAAGGCATTTAACAAGCCAGAAGGTACAGGGTATAAGAGTTTTAAAAATACTGTTGTACGTTCAGCAGGTAAAACGGGGACAGCTGAAGTTTTCCAAAATGGAGAGCCCCGTGTTAATTCAACTTATGTCGGATATGCCCCTGCTGATGATCCAAAATTAGCATTTTCTATTGTTTATACGAACCAGCCAGTGCCAGAGCCATGGTTGCCTGGTGGAGATTTAGGTAGAGATATCATCAATTATTACTTTGGCAAAAAAGATTCATAATATAAGTAAGGCGTGAGCATCATTATAAAGGGGATGCCTTCACGCCTTTATTTATTTCATTACAGTTTATATGTATGTATCAACCCTATTGTGAAAGAAATTAAATTTATACTTTTCAATTTAACAAGAAAATGATATGATAATAAAGTCGTATTTTGAAGAAAGATTAGGAGGGGTAATATGCGCGTAAACGTAACGCTTGCATGTACAGAATGTGGAGACCGTAATTATATCTCTACTAAAAATAAACGAACTAACCCAGAACGTATTGAAATGAAAAAATTCTGTGCACGTGAAAACAAACAAACTTTACACCGTGAAACAAAATAATTTAATCTTGGGCTAGAACATGTCATTGTTCTAGTCTTTTTTTGTTTTCATACGAAATGTACAGTCATAATCATTGAAAATAATATATGAACCAAGTGATATATTTATATATACATTAATATAATACTTCTTCATTACAATTCACACCAACTTCGCTTGTGATATTATTATTTTTAAATATCATTTAGCTTTAATTTTTGCTCATTTTAATATATGCTTGTATATAGATATAACAATTTTGTAACTGTAAATGATATCGCCATTGATAAGAAATGCTATAAAACGTGAAGTATCTTTACAAGCAGCATAGATATCATTATAAAAATAACTACAAAACAAATTGTATTTATATTAAAATATAGTTTGAGGCGATACGCTTCATGTTTTGAATATGAAAGAAGGTGAAACATATGGCAGAGAAAAAAGCTTCTATTTCAGGTCGTGTCGTAGAAACAAAAGAAGGAAAAATCAAAGGCACAGTTGATCAAGCAACTGAAAAGAAATAATCCTTCTCCAAAACCAATCTTTATAGCGTATGATCGCTATAAAGATTGGTTTTATTTTTGTGGAAATTTGTTTCCGTAGATCCTGTTTAATATTACGATATTCATGACACTCAAGCATTTGCACGTTATAATAGCTTATGATAGGAGGGAAATGTCGTGGATAAAAAAACAATACGAAAAGAAATATTGAAGAATATGAAACACCTTCAACCAATACAAAAAGTGGCTGCAGATAATTCGTTACATCAACAATTATTAAATCATCCGTATTACCAAAAAGCCAAAAAAATAGGGATTGTATTATCTATGCCGCATGAAGTCAATACTGATCCACTCATTGAAAAAATGCTTAAAGATGGCAAACAAGTTTTTGTTCCTTCGACTAATTACACAGAAAAAACAATGAATTTCCAGCAACTCAATGATCTTAAAGATGTCGTGCATGACGAGAAAGGAATACGTTATATTCCTGAAAAGACAGATATTAATAATCATTTAGATTTGGTTATCGTACCTGGTGTTGCATTTAATAAAGATGGTTATCGCATTGGATATGGCGGTGGTTATTTCGATCGTTATCTGAATACATATGATGTCGATACGATAAGTTTAATCTATGATATTCAACTATGTGATGCCTTGCCAATTGAAGCGCACGACTATCCAGTCGCACATCTTATCATTGCTAAAACATCAGAACTCGGAGGGTAATATGCTAGACGAAAAAGATTTGTGGAAATCAAGCTACATATGGATACGTTACTATGGATATTCATGTGTGCACTATGATAAAGAAAGACAAGAAGTTTGGTTAGCAAACAAACAAAAACAACATGTTGCGATATTTAAAACAGGTAGCTACACATCACAATCTTTAGAATTTGACAAAGATCGTATTTTTGAACACCAAGAACAAATCAATGAATTTCTAAAAATTGAAGTGACAAGTTATGATATTTATTTCTTCACTCAAAAGCCGTTCAACCAAGCTATTCTCAATGTGACAACTCCAATTCAAATTAGATTTCATTCCGTGCAAAACTTAAAAAATCTTTCAAAAAAATTGGCACACCCAATAGCTAAAAGACATCTTTTACTTAACAATCGTAAATCACATGACTTTTACAAAAACCGTGTATTAAATCAAAATCTAATCGAAAAAGGGATGTTTCAATTTACACCAGTGACCTTTAGTTTAATAACCATCAATATATTGATATGGATTTGGGCAACATTTTTCATGCCGCATCATACTGATATTGAAATTATTGATTTAGGTGCACTCGCACATTTTAACGTTGTACATGGCGACTGGTATCGACTCATTTCTTCTATGTTTCTACATTTAGATATTGAACACCTATTACTCAATATGATGTCGCTCTATATATTCGGTAAGCTTGTCGAAGCATATACGAGTTCATTAAAAATGCTTGGAATATACTTTGTCTCTGGAATACTTGGTAATTTACTAACCCTTGCTTTTAATACAAATAGTTTATCTGTTGGTGCAAGCGGAGCAATATTTGGACTCTTAGGTGCACTCGTTGCATTATTAACAATTAGTAAACAGTACAGTCAAAAAACAATATTCCAATTATTGATTGCAGTCGTTATTATGGCAGTAATTTCAATCTTTATGCGTAATGTAAATATTATTGCGCATCTTGGCGGGCTTATTGGTGGCATATTGATTGTATACTTAGGCTATTATTACCAAATTTCAAAAAAAGCGTTTTATTGGTTGCTAGGTGTTGCGATTGTATTGACAGTCATGTTGTTAGTTAAAATTTTTATGACGCCAAGTGAAAATATTTACAATCAAATCATCCAAGAACAAATGCAAAAGAAACACTACACACAAGCAGAAGAGATGATTGAACAAACGATTAATCGAAATTATGCAGATGATATGACTTACTATTTGTCAGGAATGGTCATTGCATCGCAAAAATCTAAAGCAGAAGCTATTGCAGAATGGGAACGTGGTTTACGAAACTTTCCAAACTCTGTACAGCTCAATTATGTTATGGCGATTGCGAATCGTTCTTTAGGAGACAATAAAAGTGCAAAAAAATTTATTAAGAAAGCCGCTGAAATTGCACCCGAAAATAATAGTGTAAAAATCTTAAAACGAGAGTTGGATGATTGATATGGAAACAAAACTCAATACATTTTATGATGTACAGCAACTTTTAAAGAAATTCGGCTTTATTATTTATTTTGATGACAAAGAAGATATGTTAGAGATGATTGAACAGGAACTCAAATCTTTATTTAAGCATCAATTAATTACACGAGAACAATTTATACAATCTCGTCATATCGTTAATGAGAGAAGGCTAAATCGTCTATGAAGAAAAAGATTATATTTGCCGCTGATATCGGTGGAACAACTTGTAAATTAGGGATATTTGATCAAAATTTGCGTTGCATCCAAAAATGGGCGATTAACACTGATACATCCGATCAAACCGGAGTTCAGTTACTCAAGCAAATACACAATGCTTTCGTCGAAAAATCGACTATGTTAAATTATCAATTAGAGGATGTCATTGGTGTCGGTATCGGCGTTCCTGGCCCAGTTGATTTCGAAACAGGGGTTGTACGTGGTGCTGTGAACTTAAATTGGCCTGAAAGTGTACCAGTTGCCAAAATTATGTCAGGTTTGTCAGGAAGGCCAGTGTTTGTAGACAATGATGCTAATGTTGCGGCACTCGGAGAAATGCACAAAGGTTCCGGTCAAAACCATTCTGATATTGCGATGATTACCTTAGGCACAGGTGTTGGCGGTGGTATTGTAAGCAATGGTAAAATTGTACATGGACACAATGGTTCAGGCGCTGAAATCGGTCATATTCGTGTCGACCATGATCAACGCTTCAAATGCAATTGTGGCAAGTCAGGCTGTATTGAGACGGTTGCTTCAGCTACGGGCGTCATCAATCTCGTTCATTATTATCACCCACAACTTTCCATTCAGTCTCAACTGTTACCATTGATCAACGATAATAGTGTATCTGCAAAAGATGTGTTTGAGGCTGCGAAAAAAGGCGATCTGTTTGGTCTCTTCATTGTTGAGAAAGTATCACAATACATCGCATATCTTGCAAGCATTTTAAGTGTCACCTCCAATCCGAAATACATCATTGTAGGCGGAGGTATGTCGGAGGCAGGGCATATTTTGATAGAAAATATAAAAACGGCTTACCAACAAATTGTTTTTACACCTGCACAAGAAGGAACTGAAATATTACAGGCTCAACTTGGTAACGATGCGGGTATGGTTGGCGCTGCTGGATTAATTAAAACGTATATGATAGAAAAGGAGTAGATATAAATGGCAATTGTAGATGTAGTCGTTATCCCAGTAGGAACAGAAGGTCCTAGTGTCAGTAAGTATATTGCAGAAATTCAAACAAAATTAGAATCATTTAAACAAGAAGGTAAAATTAATTATCAATTAACACCGATGAACACTTTGATTGAAGGAGATTTGAAAGATTTATTTGAAGTGATTCAAGCTATTCACGAATTACCATTCAACAAAGGATTAGATCGTGTATGTACAAATATTCGTATTGATGACCGTCGAGATATTGAACGTGAAATGAATGATAAAATTGCGTCAGTTCAAAAACATTTGAAATAGTAAAATATCTTGGATTGGAGTCAAATTATGAAAATATCATTTTTAACACTTGGAATCGCTGAGACAAACGCATATTTTGTAGAGAATGATTCAGAGCTTCTATTAATCGACCCGTCTGGTGAACCAGAAAGAATCATTTCTAAACTATCATCTATGGATAAACCATTAATTGGTATACTATTGACACATGCACATTTCGATCACATTGCTGCACTGGATGCAGTTTTGGCATATAAAGATGTTCCTGTATATATGCATCCAGAAGAAGTAGACTTTTTAGATGATCCAGAAAAAAATGGTTCTGCAAAATTTGCTATACATGGGTTACCGATTATTACGAGTCAAGCAACACCAAAACTTCAAGAAGAAGGTTTTATGCAAATTGGTCAATTTAAAATAAATGTATTGCATACACCGGGTCATTCACCTGGAAGTTTGACTTATGTATTTGATGACTTTGCAATTGTTGGAGATACGCTATTTAATAATGGAATTGGGCGAACAGATTTATATAGAGGTAATTACGAAACATTAATCGATTCCATCAAAGATAAAATTTTTGAGCTTGATGAAACGTTACCGTTATATCCAGGTCATGGTCCTTCAACCACTGTTGAACAAGAATATATGAATCCATTTTTAAACGGATAAATTTATCACATAAATAAAAGTAAAAAAATCACCTCTTGCGTGTATATAGGCAAGAGGTGATTTTTTATGCAGTTTTTATTGGATACCGTCCTACAACATGCATTGTCTGAAGGTGCATCCGATATACATTTTATTCCATCATCAGACCATGTTGAAGTAAAACTACGTGTCAATGACCAGTTATCATTATACGACTCATTAAATTTAGAGACATATCAGCGTTTATTAACACTATTAAAATTTCAAGCTGGTCTTGATGTATCTTCCAGACATCGTGCTCAAAGTGGGAGATACATCTATCATTTTAAAGATTTATATTATTTACGTGTGTCAACTTTGCCCATTAATTTAGGCAATGAGAGTTGTGTTATTCGTATTACTCCACAGTATTTTCAGAATATTGCACTGGAAAATACAGAGGATATATGCAGTTTAATGGAGAAGAAACAAGGTCTAATACTCTTTAGCGGACCTACTGGTGCAGGCAAAAGTACGCTTATGTATCAAATGGTTCTCTATGCAAAGCAAACACTTAATCTTAATGTCATCACGATTGAAGATCCAGTCGAGAGGCTTATTAATGGTGTGACACAAATATCTGTTAATGAGAAGGCAGATATTACATATAATGCTTCACTAAAAGCAATCTTGCGCTGTGACCCTGATGTCATACTTATCGGCGAAATTCGCGATGCATCAATAGCTCATGATGTGATACAAGCCAGCTTGAGTGGACATCTAGTGCTCACAACAATTCATGCTAATGATTGTCAAGGCGTTTTGTTACGCTTAATCGAAATGGGCGTATCAAAACAAGATTTACTACAAGCTACTAATTTAATTGTAAATCAACGTCTTGTCACCACAACCGAACAAAAAAGAGAACTTGTTTATGAAACGATGTTACACAATGATATACAGCACTTTTTTGAACATAACTTTCAATTACCAGAATCATTTTCTAGCTTATCGGATAAACTTAATTTGTTGAAAGAACAGGGGGTCATCGATGCGGCAACTTATAGAAAATATCGAACATAGACGTACACAATCATTCATAAAAAGCAATCATTTACTCATCATAGATCGAACATGTCAGTTGTTGCTACATGGCTTTACATTGATTGAAGCAATTCAATTTATTCATCAACAGCTAAACATTAAAGATGAAAAATTTAATCAACAGTTTCTACAAACAGTTGTACATGAAGGATCTTGTTACGAAATCTTTAAATATTTAAATTATCCTGATATTATTTTGATGCAAATATATTTTGCGGAAAAATATAGTGAATTAAGCGAGACATTAGCACAATGTTATCTGTTTTACGCTAATCACTTGAAGCTTAAAGCACAATTTATGAAAGCAATCCAGTATCCTTTCATCCTTCTGTTTATTTTTTTGATACTCATTCTAACCCTTAATCACACAGTCTTACCTGAATTCGACCATATGTATGAAACGATGCAAATCAAACGCACTTTTCTTCAATCTTTACTTAAAGCTTTTATTTCTCATTTTCCGATGTTGCTAACCATCACACTTTTAACGACACTTTCTGCTTTGCATTTGTTTAAGAAATGGCTAACGAAACAATCTATGCAAACACAAATATATGTATTAACTCACATTCCAATCTTCAAAAAATATTATCGTTTATTTACCACTTATCAAATATCCCAACACTTTGTACTCTTTTTCAAAAATGGCATCACACTCAATGACATCATCAAAATTTATTTATCTCAAAATGAAAATGCCTTTCTCAAATATATTGGTGAATCTTTGCAATCAGAACTACAAAAGGGATACCCATTTTCAAATATTTTACGTACATTAAATTGCTTTGAAGACAATTTTATTTCATACATCGAACAAGGCGAACAACGAGATAAGTTGGATGTTGAATTAATGATTTATAATCGATTTCTTATGGATCATATTCAATCTTTTATCACACGACATATCAAGCTTATTCAACCTATTATGTTTCTATTCATAGGTTTGCTTATTATGGGTGTTTATTTAGAAATGATGTTACCAGTTTTCGAAATGATGCAATCCATACAACAATAGGAGTGATAATGATGAAAAAATTATTTTTAACATTGAAACAAAACAAAGCTTTTACACTAATTGAAATGTTACTTGTCCTTTTAATCATTAGTGTATTGCTTATCTTAATTATCCCCAATATCGCAAAACAATCTGATCATATTCAAAAGACTGGGTGTAAAGCACAAACTCGACTTGTTGACAGTCAGATTGAAGCTTATACATTAAAATTTAACCATAAACCAAATTCAATTGATGATCTTGTGAGAGAAGGATACATCAAAGAGAATCAAAAAACATGTAAATCTGGTGAAACAATCCGAATTCAAGATGGTGAGGCTGTTGCATCATAAACAGGGTTTTACATTAATTGAAATGTTAATCGTCTTATCTGTCATTTCTATCTCTCTCTTTATTGTTATACGACACAGCACAGAGATTTATTCTCCTAACAATTTAGACGATCAAATCAAGTTGCTGACGAGTAAAATCGACTATTATCAGTCTAGAGCAATAAAAGAAAAACAAACAGTACTCATGGTTTTCCGACCTGATCGGAATAATATTCGCATCGTTTTTCAAAAATACCACAAAGATATCTTTGTACCGCTTTCTCCATTACACCTAGATATGAACAGCAACCTCCATACACTTGCTTTTAACTCAGACGGAGAGATTATGAAGTTTGGGCGTTTAAATTTTAAATATCATTCAGAAAGCTTTTCTATTATTTTTCATATTGAACAAGGGAGGTATCGCATCATCAAAACATGAATCGTTATGGATATACACTTATCGAAGTACTTTTTGCATTTTTCCTTTTTTCAATAATCTGCTTGTCTCTCATTCCAATCTTACACCAATTAGAAAACAAATACGCAGAAGTACAGCAAGAGCTCGAACTGCAACGGACATTATATTTCTATCTCAAAGAAAACCCTCTGGAAAGGCGAACAGAATATGGGCATTTTACTATTTATACAACACATCAAAAAGTTTGTATTACGCACATGCAAACAAACGCAACATACTGTTATAAGTTCTAAAGGTTTCACGCTGATTGAGTCACTCTTTTCTCTAGTCATTCAAATGCTGATTGTCGTTTTACTACCTGTTTTGATTTTGGCACTATTTAACTTTAGAACAAGTTTTATAAATGATACATCGTATTTACAAGAATTAATGGCTAAGGAAATTGGTTACCATTTACATGAACCAGAGGCAAAGATAATCGGTTTTAATCATCATGCTTTAAATATTAAAAATGGTTTAACTACCTATTGCTACTATATTCAAAACACTAAGTTAATCAAGCAAGTAGACACAAAAGGAAATATAACAGTTCTTAACGGCGTGAAAAATATTAAATTTAGCCGTATTGGCAAGAAAAATATTAAAATCGATATCACATTTTTAGAAGGGAATAGCTGGATTGAAAAAAATTTTATTATCTAATAAAGCTTTTACTTTACCACTAATGTGTATACTCTTCAGTGCGTATATCCTATTTATTTCTTTTATTATGATCATCTATACATTAAAATTAAATGCATTAGATGGATTGTCTGATTATTATAAAAATGAAATTAATCATACCTTAAAAACTAAAGAGGTGAAAATATGAGCACACTGAAACGACCGATTATTTTAATTGGCTTTATGGGAGCAGGCAAAACTTCAGTTGGTCGAGCATTAGCCCAAGATTATCAATGTCGCTTTGTTGACCTAGATGAACATATCGCTTCATCTGAAAGTATGTCAATTCCTGACATATTTAGTCAATATGGTGAAAATACTTTTCGTTCGTTTGAACATAAATATTTACAACAAGCAATGGAACAATATGAGATTATCTCAACAGGTGGCGGTATCATTTCATCAGATGAAACATTTCAATTTTTAAAAATGGTGAATGCCGATATCATCTGGTTGGATGCGCCATTTTCCGTTTTATACGCAAGAATTAAAGATGATCCGAATCGCCCAAAAGCGAAGAATAGCCAGAAGGAAACATTAAAAAACTTGTACTTGTCACGTGTTTCACGATATAATGAAATCGCATTCATAAAGGTGTCTACAAATAGCACTTTCAATGAAACAATTGCTACAATTGAAAAAAATATTTCTGCGAATGATCAGTATTAGAGAGAATGGCTTTTGCCATCGCCGAAGGAGCAAATGATGAGGCATCATGAAACTCTCAGGCAAAAGGATAATATTGTGACGCATTCCTGAAGATATTTCAACAGGGTTGTATTTTCATCTTAAATACGCCCTGTTTTATTTATTATAGGAGGGTATGTTATGACACAAGAGTTGAAACAAACACCGCTGTATCAAGAATATGTTGCTGCAGGGGCAAAAATTGTAGAGTTTGGTGGCTGGGCAATGCCTGTTCAATTTTCTAGTATCAAAGAAGAACATAATGCAGTCCGCTCAAAAGTTGGCTTATTTGATGTCAGCCACATGGGAGAAATTTTAGTTGAGGGAGAACAAGCACTTGATTTAGTGCAATACGTGCTCTCGAATGATACAGATTTATTAACAGAACAAAAAGCACAGTACACATGTTTATGTAATGAACATGGTGGTGTCATCGATGACCTCGTTGTATATAAATTAAGCGATCAAAAATTATTACTTGTTGTTAATGCTGCAAACACTGAAAAAGACTACAACTGGATTGTAGAACATACAAGTCAATTTAACGCAAAAGTGACAAATGTTTCAGCAGATTATGGACAACTTGCCATTCAAGGACCAGAAGCACGTAAACTAGTACAAGATAACACGGATGTTGATGTCAGCGAATTAGGTATGTTTGAATTTTATCAAAATGCTACATTCTTCGGTAAAAACGTCATTTTATCACAATCTGGTTACACAGGTGAGGATGGCTTTGAAGTTTACTGTTCAAGTGAAGATATTGTCGACCTATGGAAATCTTTACTTGATAACGATGTGACACCATGTGGATTAGGCGCACGTGATACATTGCGTTTAGAAGCTGGTCTTCCATTACACGGCCAAGACTTATCTGAAGATATCACACCTTATGAAGGTGGTGTTGCATTCGCTGCAAAACCATTAATTGAAGCAGACTTTATTGGTAAAGCAGCACTTAAAGAGCATAAAGAAAATGGTGCACCAAGACGTACTATCGGTATTCAAATGATTGAAAAAGGCATTCCGCGTACAGGCTATGCTATTTTAGATCTAGAAGGCAATGAAATTGGCGTTGTAACTTCTGGTACACAATCACCATCAACAGGCCATTCGATTGGTTTAGGTCTGATTCAACGCGATGCGTTTGAAATGGGTAAAGAAATTGTAATTCAAGTAAGAAAACGACAAGTTAAAGCAAAAATTGTTAAGAAAAATCAAATTGAAAAATAAGGGGTGAAGGCATTGAGTCATCGTTATATTCCGTTAACTGAAAAAGATGAAAGACAAATGCTAGATACAATTGGTGTTAATTCCATTCAAGATTTATTTGGTGATGTACCTGAAAATGTTTTATTAGATAGAAATTTAGACATTGCAGATGCAGAATCTGAAACACAACTCTTAAAAAGATTAAATCGTGTCGCAAGCAAAAACATTACAAAAGAAACACATACAAGTTTCTTAGGTGCAGGTGTATATGATCACTATGCGCCATCAGTTGTTGATGCAATGATTTCTCGCTCAGAGTTCTATACAGCATACACACCATATCAACCTGAAATTTCTCAAGGTGAATTACAAGCTATTTTCGAATTCCAAACAATGATTTGTGAATTAACAGGCATGGATGTTGCAAACTCATCAATGTACGATGGTATGACAAGTTTTGCTGAAGCATGCTTATTAGCTTGGTCTAAAACAAAGAAAACAAAATTAGTCGTTTCAAAAGGTTTACACTATCAGGCTTTACAAGTATTACACACATACTCAAATATCAGAGATCAGTATGAAGTGGTAGAAGTTGATCTTGACGGTACAATTACTGATCTAGAAAAGTTACAAGCAGCAATCGATGATGATACAGCTGCTGTTGCAGTTCAATATCCAAACTTCTATGGTTCAATTGAAGACCTAGAAAAGATCAAATCTTTTGTTGAAGGTACAAAAGCATTATTTATTGTTTATGCAAATCCATTAGCACTTGGTTTATTAACACCACCGGGAGAATTCGGTGCAGATATCGTTGTTGGTGATACACAAGTATTTGGTATCCCATCACAATTTGGCGGCCCACATTGCGGTTACTTTGCAACAACGAAAAAATTAATGCGCAAAGTGCCAGGTCGTCTTGTTGGACAAACTCAAGATGATGAAGGTAACCGTGGTTTTGTATTAACATTACAAGCGCGTGAACAACATATTCGTCGTGAAACTGCTACTTCTAACATCTGTTCAAACCAAGCATTAAATGCACTTGCTTCATCTATTGCTATGTCAGCATTAGGTAAACAAGGATTACAAAATATTGCTGAACAAAATATGGAAAATGCTAATTATGCAAAAGATGCGTTTAAAGAAAAAGGATTCGATGTATTAGACGGTATCTCATACAATGAGTTCGTCGTGAAGTTTAATCATCCGATTTCAGAGATTAATAAACAATTATTAGAATACGATATCATTGGCGGGTTTGATTTAAGTGTTGCAGATAAAGCATTTGAAAATCATATGCTTGTAGCTGTAACAGAACTGCGCACAAAAGCCGAAATTGATTATTTTGTAGAGAAAGCTGGTGAGCTCAATGACAAGTAAATCAAGTCCATTAATTTTCGAACGTTCTAAAGAAGGTCGTTACGCGTATTCATTACCACCAAAAGAAATTGACAATGGTGTAGCAAAAAAATTACTCGATGATAAATTCATTCGTAAAAATAAAGCAGAGTTTCCGGAAGTATCAGAATTGGATCTTATTAGACATTATACTGAACTTTCTAATAAAAACTTCGGTGTCGATTCAGGTTTCTATCCTTTAGGTTCTTGTACGATGAAATACAACCCTAAAATTAATGAAAAAGTTGCACGTATTCCAGGATTTACAGAATCACATCCGTTACAAGAAGTTGAACAAGCACAAGGATCATTAGAGATTATCTATTCGTTACATGAAGAATTGAAAGAGATTACTGGAATGGATGAGATCTCATTACAACCTGCTGCCGGAGCACACGGTGAATGGACAGCATTGATGATATTCAAAGCGTATCATATCAAAAATGGCGATACCCAACGTGATGAAGTCATCGTACCAGACTCTGCACATGGTACAAACCCAGCTTCTGCAGTATTTGCCGGTTTCAATGTGGTAACAGTTAAATCTAACGAAAAAGGTGAAGTTGACATCGATCACTTAAAAGAATTAGTGAGCGAAAAAACAGCTGCTATTATGTTAACGAACCCTAACACATTAGGAATCTTTGAAACAAATATTATGGAAATCCGTGATATCGTACATGAAGCAGGCGGATTATTGTACTATGATGGTGCTAACTTGAATGCCATTATGGACAAAGTACGTCCTGGCGACATGGGATTTGACGCAGTTCACTTGAACTTGCATAAAACATTCACAGGTCCGCATGGTGGTGGTGGTCCTGGTTCAGGTCCAATCGGTGTTAAAAAAGCATTGCGTGAATTTTTACCAAAACCACTTGTTATCAAAAACAATGATAAGTTTGAATTTGACAACTCAATGGAAAATTCTATCGGTCGTGTAAAACCATTCTACGGTAACTTTGGTATTTATCTTCGTGCTTATACGTACATCCGTACAATGGGATACAAAGGTCTAAAAGAAGTTTCTGAAGCAGCTGTTCTGAATGCAAACTATATGAAAGCGCGCTTAAAAGATACTTTTGTTATTCCATTCGACCAATACTGTAAGCATGAGTTTGTATTAAGTGGAACAAAACAAAAGAAATTAGGTGTGCGAACACTAGATATGGCAAAACGCCTGTTAGACTTTGGCGTTCATCCACCAACAGTATACTTCCCATTAATTGTGGAAGAGGGCATGATGATTGAGCCAACTGAAACAGAATCAAAAGAAACGCTTGATTACTTCTGTGATGCATTAATTCAAATTGCAAAAGAAGCTGAAGAAAACCCAGATATTGTTCTTGAAGCACCACATACAACTGTGATTGACCGATTAGACGAAACAACAGCAGCTAGAAAACCTGTTTTAAAATTTGAAGGTTTAAAAGCTGAAAAAGAATAAAATAAACTAAAAAAATCCTAGAGATGAGTCGTTTGCTTATCTCTAGGATTTCTTCTATTTTTTGGACTTCACTTTACCCGTCCATTTTTTATAGCCGCCTTTTAACATATAAAGCTCTTGGTAGCCTTTTCTTTTAAGGGTTCTTGCTGCTCTATAACTTGCAATGCCGTTTGCATCGACAAGATAGATTGGTTGGTCTTTTCTCAGCCCTTGATAGCGTTGGCGAAAAATAGTCATCGGAATATTTCTAGCACCGACAATATGGCCATAATCATAATCTGCTTTCTCACGCAAATCAATCACTTGAGCCTTACGTAATCCTTGTTGAAATTCCTCTTGATTTAATTCTTTAACAGCTCTTTTATTCAATAGATATTGAATAACCATCCAAATAATTAGAGCAGCTAAAATAATTAAAATAGTCACAGCTGTGTTACTCATCTTGCATCCTCCCTTAAATACCGATATTATTATTATAAGACTGATAGGATAAATTATCAAAATTTTTATGTTAAGATATCATATAAAAAAAGAAATATTACAACATAGCAATGGAGGCATTTATTGTGACAGAAACTTGGCATTTTATCAATACTGGTAGCCATGACCCATACTATAATATGGCATTAGACGAGGCCTTACTCAATTTTGTTTCTCGTGGCGAAATTGACCCGGTTGTTCGTTTTTATACATGGTCTCCTCCAACATTATCAATTGGCTATTTCCAGCGATTAGAAAAGGAGATAGATATCAATAAAGTTCAAGAAAAAGGATATGGACTTGTTCGCCGTCAAACAGGGGGGCGTGGGGTGTTACACGACAAAGAGTTAACGTATAGTGTCATTGTTCCAGAATCTCACCCTGCCATGCCTAAAACAGTCACTGAAGCGTACCGCATTATTTCAACTGGTTTATTAGAAGGGTTTAAGTTACTCGGTTTTGATGCATACTTTTCAATTCCACGATCTAAAGAAGAGCGAGAAAAACTTAAACAGCCTAGAAGCTCTGTTTGTTTCGATGCTCCTAGTTGGTATGAACTCGTCGTCGAAGGTAAAAAAATTGCAGGTAGCGCGCAAACAAGACAAAAAGGCGTCATTTTACAACACGGCTCGATTTTACAAGATGTCGATATTGATGATTTGTTTGATATGTTCATTTTCAAAAATGATCGTTTAAAAAATAAAATGAAAGAAGCATTTGTGGAGAAGGCGATTGCAATCAATGACTTGTCTGATACACATATCACATTAGACGAAATGGAAACAGCTTTTAAAGAAGGATTCCAAAAAGGATTAGACATTACGTTTAAACCATTAACACTGACGCCTTCACAATTAGAAGAAGTGAAGTCACTTGAAGAAAAATATCGTTCTGACGAATTTTTATATCGAAAATAATTAAAGGGCAACTGTCATGCAATTTGACATGTTGCCCTTTTTTATATTTATCTACGTTTACGGTGCTTCCATTTATTTTTCCAAATAATTTTTTTGATCTCTCGTTGATCTTTTGTAAGGAAAAAGAAATAATATAACAGATATATCACAACGATAACAACGAGTAATGTGATAAGCGTATTTGTGATACTTAGTAAGAAGGCATCTAGATTAGTGATTAATCCAATGAACGCTACAATCACGATTAAACCAAATAGTATTTTTTGTAATATATGCATCTATGTCGCCTCCTTTATTGCTGATTTTCGTCTGATGTATCCACTTTAATACTCGTAAGTGATTGACGGCCTTGTTGAATGATTTTTTCATCTTTTTTGACATAACCTTTACGAATTTGCTTAAAGGCACCTGTCACATTTTTCTGGATCTCACGGACATTTTTATGTTGTTCTTTCACTTCATCATCTTTCTTCACAACATCTAATTCGCCAGCATCTACTTCGTAACGATCCACAGCAAGTTCATGATCGTCAATGACCGCTTCTAATTGTTCAATGACTTTTTCTTTCTTTTTGTTCTTCAACACATCTTTGTCAAGATTTTGATACGCATGTATGATATCAGTAACATCACCGTAGTATTTTGATGATACTTCATAATACTTTGCAAGTTGATGATTTTGCTTTGCTTTTTTCGTATCTTTTGTATCTTTTTCTAAAGCTGTTAATTGTTTTTCTTTCGCTGAAATATCATTTTTTATTGACTGATTTTCTAATTTTAATTCATGATTTGCATCTCGTAGTTCTGTACTTTGTTCTTCTAAGGGCAATAGATTTTGATTTCCACAGCCGGCTAGTAGAATAAATGTACTGAAACTTAAAAAAATAATTTTCTTCATTTTTTGCTCCTGTTTTGGTGTTTTACGCTATACATCACTCTATTTTAAGGTATCATATAAATAAGTACAAATATTCTAGGAGGGGATTTGTTTGAAACACCGTATTGAAAAGGCAAAACTCATACTAAAAGATCAAGATTTAGATGCATTGCTCGTATTGACCGACTATAATCGCCGCTATCTATCAGGATTCACTGGTACAAGTGGCGCATTAATCATTACATGTTCCGAACAATTTCTATTTACAGATTTTCGCTATACTGAGCAAGCTGCGAAACAAGCTACTGAATATGTAATTGTTGAACAACAAGGGGACCTCATGTCAACATTGCAAAGACACATTAAAGATAATGATTACCAAAATATTGGATTTGAAGGACATATTGTTTCATACGACACATATGTGAAACTAAATGAAGGTTCACATCAGCTGAAACCAATAGGTGAAGCAATTGAACACATCAGAATGGTTAAAGATGAAGGTGAGATTGCAAATATTAAAAAAGCGGCAGAAATTGTCGACAAAGCTTATGAATATATCTTAACAGTAGCAAAAGCAGGAATGACAGAAAAAGAGCTTAAAGCACTTTTAGAAAGTAAAATGTTGCATTTAGGTGCCGATGACACGTCGTTCGATACTATTGTTGCTTCAGGTTATCGTGGTGCTTTACCACACGGTGTGGCATCAGATAAAGTTATTGAATCGGGTGATATGGTGACATTGGATTTTGGTGCCTATTATAATGGGTACGTTTCCGATATTACACGGACATTTGCAGTCGGACAACCATCAGATGAAATGATTAAAATATATAATATTGTATTAAAAGCACAAAAAACTGCTGTATCTCAAATTAAATCAGGAATGACTGGCATGGAAATTGATAAAATTGCACGTGATATTATTGCAGAGGCTGGATACGGTGAAAACTTTGGTCATTCACTCGGACACGGTATCGGTTTGGAGATTCATGAGAGACCAATGTTATCGCATAAGGCAGACAACATTTTACAACCAAACCACTGTGTCACAGTTGAGCCAGGTATTTATGTGAATGGTATAGGCGGTGTTCGCATTGAAGATGATATATTAATTCAAGAAAATGGCGGTCAATGCTTTACTAATTCAACAAAAGACCTTATTATTTTAAAAGAAGAGTGATTCTGAGGAGGAAACATTATGATTTCTGTAAATGATTTTAAAACAGGACTTACCATTTCAGTTGATAATGGTATTTGGAAAGTATTAGAATTCCAACACGTTAAACCAGGTAAAGGGGCTGCATTCGTAAGATCAAAATTACGTAACCTACGTACTGGTGCCATCCAAGAAAAAACATTCCGTGGCGGCGAAAAAGTTGAACCTGCTATGATTGAAAATCGTCGCATGCAATACTTGTATGCTGATGGCGATACACATATCTTTATGGACAACGAAACTTTCGAACAAACTGAACTTTCTACATCTTATCTAGAGCATGAGTTGAAGTTCTTGAAGGCAAACATGGATGTTCATATTCAAACATATGAAGGCGAAACAATTGGCGTTGAATTACCAAAAACAGTTGAACTTGAAGTAACAGAAACTGAACCTGGTATTAAAGGTGACACTGCAACAGGTGCAACAAAATCAGCAACAGTTGAAACAGGCTATTCATTAAACGTACCACTTTTCGTAAACCAAGGAGACGTTTTAGTGATTAATACTTCTGACGGAAGCTACGTTTCACGTTCATAATCAAGCAACTGGGAAAATCAAATTTTCATTTGACTTTCCCAGTTTTTTCGACATTGGTTAACACCTATCAATTATGACTTTGCTTGAATTGGCCTACTCGCTCAAGTAAAATGAGAAGATACAAATCATTATTGAGGGAGTAACCAATATGAACTTTAATGAGATAAAAGAACTAATCGAAATGCTTGATCAGTCGAATTTGACTGAAATTAAAATTGAAAATAAAGATTCAAAAATCAGTTTAAAAAAAGAAAAAATTACGCAACAAATAACAGCTGCATCTGTGCCAAATGTTGCACAAGTCAATCCAGAACCTTCACCAATAGAACAAACATTGCCAGTACAACAAGATGTCACTGAAGAATTGAAAACAATCAGTGCACCAATGGTTGGTACATTTTATAAAGCACCTTCACCTGAAGAAAGTCCATACGTACAAGTCGGAGATCAGGTCAATCCAGAAACGACTGTCTGTATCCTTGAAGCAATGAAGCTATTCAATGAGATTCAAGCAGAAGTGAGTGGGGAAATCGCCGAAATTCTTGTGGAAGACGGACAAATGGTTGAGTATGGCCAAGCGTTATTCAAGGTGAGATAGTATGAAAAAAGTATTAGTAGCAAACCGTGGCGAGATTGCAGTACGTATTATTCGTGCATGCCGCGAATTGGGGATTCAAACAGTAGCGATATACTCTGAAGGCGATAAAGATGCATTACATACTCAACTAGCTGATGAAGCCTACTGTGTTGGACCAAAGCAATCAAAAGACTCTTACTTAAATATTCCTAATATCTTATCAATTGCAACGTCTACTGGATGTGATGGTATCCATCCTGGATATGGTTTCTTAGCAGAAAATAGTGACTTCGCTGAATTATGTGAAGCAGTTCAACTTAAGTTTATTGGACCAAGCTATCAAGCGATTCAAAAGATGGGCATCAAAGATGTCGCAAAAGAAGAGATGAAACGCGCCAATGTGCCTGTTGTTCCTGGTAGCGAAGGGCTTGTAACAACGATAGATCACGCAATTGAAACAGCTAACAAAATTGGTTACCCCGTCATCATTAAAGCGACTGCCGGCGGTGGCGGCAAAGGGATTCGTATCGCTCATGATGAAGAATCGCTCATAAATGGCTATAAGATGACCCAACAAGAAGCAGAGACAGCGTTCGGTAATGGGGGATTGTACCTTGAAAAATTCATCGAAAACTTTCGTCATATTGAAATTCAAATTATCGGTGATGAACACGGTAACGTAATCCATTTAGGCGAAAGAGATTGCACGATCCAAAGACGTATGCAAAAGCTCGTTGAGGAAGCACCGTCGCCAATTCTTTCGACATCTAAACGCCAAGAAATGGGCGAGGCGGCTGTTCGTGCGGCAAAAGCTGTCGGATATACGAATGCTGGAACAATAGAGTTCATCTATGACCTAGATGACGATGCGTTCTATTTTATGGAAATGAATACGCGTATACAAGTTGAACACCCAGTTACAGAAGTTGTCACTGGTATAGATTTATTGAAGCTTCAACTTAAAGTTGCGATGGGAGACGTGTTACCATATAAGCAGGAAGATGTTTGTATTAATGGACACGCGATGGAATTTCGTATAAATGCAGAAAATCCGTACAAAAATTTCATGCCATCTCCCGGTACGATTACACAATATTTAACCCCCGGTGGCTATGGCGTGAGAATTGACTCGGCTTGTTATATGAATTATGCAATTCCACCGTATTATGACTCAATGGTAGCTAAACTTATTATTCATGGAGAGACACGAGAAGAAGTACTTCAGACAAGTATACGTGCGCTCAATGAGTTTGTCATTATGGGTATTGATACAACGGTTCCTTTCCATATTCGTCTACTGCAACATCCCGTATTCCGAAGTGGCAAATATAATACAAAATTTTTAGATATTCATGATGTGATGAAGGAAGATTAATAAAGAAATCGGAGGTTTAATCAATGACAAAATCAATAGAAAATTACAATCCGAATCTCGGTAATGTGGAAATTGTACCAGAAGTCATCTCAGTAATCGCAAGCATTGCGGCGTCGGAAATTAAAGGTGTACAAGGTATGTTTTCAGATAAGAAAAATTCAACTTTAGAACGACTTGGCCGTAAAAATTTAAGCAAAGGTGTAAAAATAGAAACATCTGAAAATGAAATTATTATTAACGTCTATTGTTCATTAAAATATGGTGTTAAAATTTCTGATACTGCGCTAAAAGTTCAAGAATCAATTCATAACGCAATTAAAACAATGACAGCATTAACACCTAAACAAGTCAATGTACACATAACACACATTGATATGGGAAAACCTAAAAGCTAATATCGACAGAATGGAGCATTAACATGAGTAGAAAACAAGCGAGAAGCCAGGCATTCCAAACTTTATTTCAACTAGAAATGAAAAATTCCGATTTAACCATTGAAGAAGCGATTAGCTTTATCAAAGATGACTATCCAGATCTCGATTTCGACTTTATTCAATGGCTTGTTTCTGGCGTGAAAGATTATGAGCCTGTTTTAGATGACAAAATTTCACCACATCTCAATGGCTGGACAATTCCGCGCTTACTTAAATCTGATCGTATTATTTTAAGAATGGCTACTTTTGAGTTGCTTCACAGTGAAACACCGCCTAAAGTGATTATCAACGAAGCAGTAGAGCTCACAAAGCAATTCTCTGATGACGATCACCATAAGTTTGTCAATGGTGTATTAAGTAATATTAACTAAGATAGAGTGATATCATGGAAAAATATTTAACGGTCTCAGCATTAACCAAATATATAAAATACAAGTTTGATCAGGATCCTCATCTGCAATCCGTGTTGATAAAAGGGGAACTATCTAACTTCAAACGTCACAGTAGTGGACATCTTTATTTTGCGTTAAAAGATGAGAATAGTGTGATTAGTGCAATGATGTTCAAAGCTGTCGCAAATCAACTCGACTTTGATCCCAAAGAAGGAGACCAAGTCATCGTTGAAGCGCGTGTTTCAGTCTATGAACGCCGAGGCAGTTATCAGATTTACGTAAATAAGATGCAATTGGATGGCGTAGGAAATCTGTATCAAAAGTATGAACAGTTGAGAAAGCAATTAGTAAAAGAAGGTTATTTTGACGCAGCACATAAAAAACCGATACCACAATATCCAAAAAAAATTGCAATTATTACAGCTAGTACAGGGGCAGCGATACGAGATATTTTAAATACATTACAAAGTCGATATCCACTCGTTGAACCAGTTAAAATTAGTGCACTTGTTCAGGGTACACATGCGGCTGAAGATATTGTTGATAAGTTGAAGTATGCGGATTCGTTAGATGTTGATACGATTATTGTCGGTCGTGGTGGTGGTTCAATTGAAGATTTATGGAGTTTTAATGAAGAAATTGTCGTAAAGGCCATATTCGATTGTAAAACGCCTGTCATTTCAGCTGTTGGACATGAGACAGACACGACACTCAGCGACTATGCTGCAGATGTTCGTGCAGCCACACCAACACAAGCAGCTATGATTGCAACACCGGATCAGCAGGAGCTCTATCAATTACTAGAAAAAAGTCAAAATTATTTACAACGTTATATCAACCAATATTTAAAACATGCGAGACAGTCATTAGCACGATATCAAGATTATTACAAATTCAAACAACCCACACTGCTCTATGAACAACATATTCAAAAACGAGATGATTTGGATCGCACGCTTCATAATGCAATGGATAATATCATCCAGAAACAACAACAACGCCTAAAGCTCATAGAACAACGTTTTTATGTACGCCATTTACACGATGCAATTAAACGTGATCAACAAACAGTGAGTCAAACGCAAGAAAAACTCCATCGTGAAATGAAAAAGTTCATCACTCAAAAACGTCAATTGCTTGTTCAACAAATCACTTCGCTTGATAACTTAAGTCCAACTCGAACAATGTTACGTGGTTACTCTATCATCAAAAAAGAAGGAGACGTCGTAACAAGTAGTCATGATTTAACAACAGGCGCACAAATCGAAATTACAATGAAAGATGGCCAGGTGGACGCCATTATTGAAAGGGTAAGGTGTGAAGATGACAACAGATAACCAATCGTTTGAAACAATGATGCATGAATTAGAAAATATCGTAAAACAATTGGATAATGATACGGTTTCTTTAGAAGAATCACTTGCTCTCTACCAAAAGGGTATGGCATTGTCAAAAGCATGCGAAAAAACTTTAAAAGAAGCTGAGAATAAAGTGTCAAAATTAATTGAAGATGAGGCTGATGATACAAATGAATCAAAGTCTGAATAAATTATTAGCAACTTTTAATGACACGCTGATGGCAAGTATAGAAGCGTCAAAATTGAATACAGACCTTGAACAGAGTATGCTCTATTCTTTAGAAGCTGGTGGCAAACGCGTACGACCTCTTTTACTTTTAGCAACGTTAAATATGCTTCAACCTAATCAATATGAAAAAGGCATGCAGACAGCCGTTGCACTTGAAATGATTCATACGTATTCATTAATTCATGATGATCTGCCTGCAATGGATAACGACGATTTACGTCGTGGTAAACCAACCAATCATAAAGTATATGGAGAATGGTTGGCAATTCTTGCTGGTGATGCTCTGTTAACGAAAGCTTTTGAATGTGTAAGTAACGATCATTCACTAACAGCGGAAACACGTGTAGCATTAATCTCATCATTAAGCGATGCAAGTGGACACCGTGGTATGGTTGGTGGGCAAACTTTAGATATGCAAAGTGAATCCCTAGACGTTCCACTCTCCGTTCTTGAACAAATTCATCTTCATAAAACAGGTGCGCTTATCCGTTTCGCGGTACATGCTGCAACAATCATTGCAAACACAAATGAAAATGAACAACAACAATTGCTTCAGTTCGCCAATCACTTAGGTATCATTTTTCAAATCAAAGATGACTTGCTTGATCAGTATGGGACGACTGAAGCATTAGGTAAACAAACAGGCAGTGATGATGCAAATAATAAATCAACGTATGTAACATTGTTAGGTCGTGCTGAAGCCGAAACAATTCTCGCACGCCATGTTGCTGACGCAGAGGAAATATTAGCTGTCCTGTCTCAAAAATATAACACAACAGACCTTGATTATTTATTAAAGCTTTTTTATCAACGTCAAAATTAATTTGTTTCTATCTCGACAGATCAATGGGTGTTATAATCGAAAGAGACAAAGATAAAGGGTGATATAAATATGGATATACGAACGATAAAGGATCCGTCATTCTTAAAAAGTCTTTCTGTACAAGAACTTGAAACACTGAGCCATGATATACGTCAATTTCTCATAGAGACTTGCTCTGTAACTGGTGGGCATATTGGAGCAAATCTCGGTGTTGTAGAATTAACAATAGCATTACATAAACACTACCAAAGTCCGATTGATAAAATCATTTGGGATGTTGGTCATCAAAGTTACATCCATAAAATATTGACAGGGCGCGCAAATCAATTTGATACATTAAGACAATATAAAGGATTATGCGGTTTTCCAAAATTAAGAGAGTCAGAGCACGATGTATGGGAAGCAGGTCATAGTTCCACATCGCTCTCAGCTGCAATGGGGATGGCAAAAGCGAGAGATATTTTAGGGCATTCTAATCATATCGTACCAATTATAGGTGATGGGGCACTTACTGGTGGAATGGCATTAGAAGCTTTAAATAGTATTGGTCATGATCGTACAAATATGACTATCATTTTAAATGATAACGAAATGAGTATTGCGCCGAATGTTGGTGCTATGCACAATATGTTAGGTCGTATTCGAATGAACCAAGGATATAACCGTCTGAAAGTTGATGCAGAGACTGTTCTCAGTCGATTGCCTGGGGGAAGTCGACTACGAGAATCAGCAGATAGACTTAAAGATAGTTTGAAATATCTCGTTGTAGATGGTGCATTTTTTGAAGAATTAGGTATCCGTTATATCGGACCTGTTGATGGTCACAACTATGAAGAGTTAGAGCATGCACTTAAGACTGCTGATTCCATTGACAAGCCTGTGCTCATTCATGTTGTGACAAAGAAGGGAAAAGGCTATCATCCCGCAGAAAATGATAAGATCGGTACATGGCATGGCCTTGGACCTTATAAACTTGATACAGGTGAACAGATTAAAGGGCAGCCAAAAGGGCCTTCTTGGAGCCAACTTATGTCAGATGAAATCTTATCATATGCACGTGAAGACGAGCGAGTTGTTGCAATAACACCTGCGATGCCAGTCGGTTCAAAACTAACAAAGTTTCAATCTGAGTTACCCGAACAATTTTTTGATGTCGGTATTGCCGAGCAACATGCGGTCACTATGGCTGCTGGATTAGCAATGGAAGGTATGCGTCCATATGTTGCCATCTATTCAACATTCTTGCAGCGTGCATACGACCAAGTACTACACGATGTGGATCGTCAAAAACTAAATGTGATATTTGGTATTGATCGCTCTGGACTCGTCGGTGCTGATGGTGAAACACATCAAGGTGTATTTGACATCGGATTTTTGACACAATTTCCAAATATGGTTGTAATGATGCCAAAAGATGAAAATGAAGCGAAGGACATGGTCTATACAGCGATGGAATATCAAGATGGTCCAATCGCAATTAGATATCCTCGTGGAAATGGTCTGGGCGTTGAAATTCAAGATGAACGTAACGCATTGCCAATTGGCCGTTGGGAAAAACTAAGCAACGGTACAGATGTCGCACTTATCGCTTATGGTCCAACGGTGGAAACAATCAAACAAGTAGCTGCATCACTTGAAGCAAACAATATCAATGCGACAGTGATCAATGCTCGCTACATTAAACCAATGGATACAGAGATGTTACATGAACTTGGTAACGCCAATATACCAATTGTTACTGTGGAAGAAAACATGCTAAACGGTGGCTTAGGTAGTCAGGTTAGTAACTTCTTGACAGATCATGCGTATCGAAACAAACTCAAACGTCTAGGTATAGATGATATCTATATTGAGCACGGCGATGTTGATCGCATTCTACAAGATATTGGATTAGACGCAACATCTATCGAACAATCAGTAAAAACGCTATTAAAATAATTGATGCTTAAGCAGAGGTTGAGACATTTATAATGTCCGGCCTCTCTTTTCTAATTGACCTTATCAATCGTGATAAAATACGAATCACTTTATCAACACTGGATTTCACAAGTATCAAGTTCTAACCATTATATGTGAATAAAATTAGAACTTTAAAAATAATAAATAGGGCTGTGTGATTCGACTCTTATCATGGTGTAAGCTTTACTAGGAATGTGTATGCTATATATTAAAAACCGTAAAAATCATATAGATATTAATTTGTGGAATGGAATGGAATGGGCTGAGACATAACAAATTGGTATACTTGGCACCTTCAAAAAAAGATGAACATGTATTATATCACTATGACATAATAAAAGAGATTTTTAATTTATAATAGGCGCCAAGCTTTAGATAGGATGATTCTAAAGCTTGGTGTTCTATCTTGAGTCATTACTTTTAAAACGCCAGACAGTATGATAATCACTCAAGTTGTGCTAAAATCGTTGTATAAATATTCGTTACGAGGTGCATATTATGCCTAAAAAATCAGTAAGACACATAAAAATAAGAGAAATTATTTCGAATGAACAAATAGAGACACAAGATGAACTCGTAAAACGATTGAATCATTTTGACATGAATGTCACACAAGCAACGGTATCACGTGACATTAAAGAGCTACAACTTATAAAAGTGCCAACGCCAACAGGAGAATATATATATAGCTTGCCAAATGACCGTCGTTACCACCCGCTTGAAAAACTTGGACGTTACTTGATGGATTCATTTGTAAAAATTGATGGCACCGATAATTTACTCGTATTGAAAACTCTACCAGGTAATGCCCAATCAATCGGTGCTATTTTAGACCAAATTGATTGGGAAGAAGTGCTCGGCACGATTTGTGGTGATGATACATGTCTCATCATTTGTCGCAGTAAACAAGATGCAGAAACGATAAAGACGCAAATATTCAATATGTTATAAGGATGAGATACACATGTTACAAAGTCTATCAATCAAACAATTTGCAATTATTGATGAACTTGAAATTCAGTTTTCTGATGGCTTAACAGTACTGAGTGGTGAAACTGGTGCAGGTAAATCGATTATTATCGATGCAATCGGACAACTTATCGGTATGCGTGCATCTTCAGATTTTGTACGTCATGGTGAGAAGAAAGCAATAATTGAAGGGCTATTTGATATCGATAATGCGAAAGAAGCCGTTCATATGTTGAGTAAATTAGGTATTGATATTAATGAAGATTTTTTAATCGTGAAGCGTGAAATATTTAATTCTGGAAAAAGCATCTGCCGAATCAATAATCAAACAGTAACATTGCATGATTTACGACAAGTAATGCAAGAGTTGCTTGATATACATGGACAGCATGAAACCCAAGCGTTACTTAAGCAAAAATATCATGTAGAGCTACTTGATAAATATGCAGATGGCGCCTATCATGATGCATTGACAACTTATCAAGATACGTTCGAAACACATCGTCAAAAATTGGCTGAGTTGTCAGAATTAGAATCTGCTGACCAAGCGCTCTTACAACGTTTAGACTTGATGAAGTTTCAATATGAAGAATTGAAAGAAGCGAAACTGCAAGAGGATGAGGTTACGCAATTAGAAGTCGATATTAAACGTATTCAAAATTCAGAACAATTGAGTCTTGCATTGAATAATGCTTATGTCACATTAACGGATGAACATGCCATCACAGACCGTCTATATGAACTCAGTACACAATTACAAAATATTGATCAAATATTGCCTGATACTTACGCGACACTTAAAGAACAAGTTGATCAATTCTACTATTTGTTAGAAGATACAAAACATCAACTCTATGACGAAATGAATCAGAACGAGTTTGATGAACAGATGTTGAACGAACTTGAATCACGCATGAATTTATTAAATAATTTAAAACGTAAATATGGCAAAGATATTCCTGAATTAATCACGTATCAATCAAAATTAGAAGATGAAATTAATAAAATAGAGAATTATGAAGAATCAACAGCACAATTGCGTGCAGATATTCAACTATTATCAGAGAAACTTATGGCTGACGGTAAAAAATTATCACATGAGCGACGTCAAGTTGCACGAACGTTGCGTGACCATATTGTACGAGAAATTCAAAACTTACAAATGAAAGACGCTAACTTAGAAATATCTTTCAAACCATATGATAAACCACAAAAAGATGGTATTGAACATATTGAGTTCTTAATTAGTCCTAACAAAGGGGAACCGCTCAAAAGTTTAAACAAGATTGCAAGTGGTGGAGAATTGTCACGTATTATGCTGGCATTAAAGAGTATTTTTGTCCGTTCTCGTGGACAAACAGCAATCCTTTTTGATGAAGTGGATTCGGGCGTCTCAGGTCAAGCTGCGCAAAAGATGGCTGAAAAAATGAAACAGATTGCTTCAGTTATTCAAGTTATCTGTATATCTCACTTGCCACAAGTTGCTTCAATGAGTGACCATCATCTTTACATTTCAAAACATGAAAAAGATGATAGGACCACAACATCTGTACAAGAGGTGACAGGCGATGATCGTATAGAGGAAGTCGCACGAATGATTTCAGGTGCGGCAGTGACCGATTTAACAAAACAAAGCGCCAAAGAAATGATTGAACATAACCATACAGTTTAAAAAACATAAATGAAGGAGCTGGGCCATAGTGTTCGGCTTCTTCATTTATATTGTAAAAATAAAACTTCTAGTGCACTACAAAGATTATAAACAAAGATTTCTGTCCTACTCAAAAATTGATAATATCTCAATCCAACGCAAATAATTTTTTCTTTATTCTTATAAATCCTATAAAACATCATGATACTCATCATTTATTCAATAAATGTATAAAGTTAATTCCTATCAACCATCTAGGATATTTCTTGTAAATTTATTTTAATAGAAGTATACTGAATCAATCGAGTTGCTTATTAAAAAGTAAATTTGAAAAGAATCGATACTTTAACGCTTAATGTAAAGCATCCCAGTCATATTGAACGAGCACTCGACTCTAAATAATAAAAGGACTGACGTTTGTATGATAAAACATAGGTTCACATACAATTTTGTCACGACTTATCGTTAGGGGAGACATAGAATGACACACGATAAATATGATTTAGTCATACTTGGTGGTGGTATTAGTGGCTACTCAGCAGCCATCCGAGCCACACAGTTAGGAAAGAAAGTAGCAATTGTAGAAAAATCCCATTTAGGCGGTACATGTTTACACAAAGGTTGTATCCCAACGAAATCCTTCTTGAAATCAGCTGATACCTATCAACTAATCCAACACGCCGAACACTACGGCATTTCCGCTTCGAAACCTACCTTTGATTTTCCAAAAGTTCAATTACGAAAACAACGCATTGTAGATGCGATGTATCAAGGTTTACAAAAACTTATCAAACAAAAAAATATTGATATATTTCATGGAGAAGGTCGACTTCTCGGCCCATCTATTTTTTCACCTCAAAGTGGTACAGTTGCTGTCACTTATGAAGATGGGCAATCGGACTTAATCCCAAATGATTACGTATTAATCGCAACGGGATCTTCACCGATTACTTTACCGTTCTTGCCGATTGATCACGAACGCATCGTTACGAGTGATGATATTTTATCAATGACAGCATTACCAAAATCAATTGCGATTATCGGGGCAGGGATTATTGGCCTTGAATTTGCATCATTTTTCAGTCAAATTGGCGTCCAAGTTCATATCATCGAATCAGAAGATGACATTGTGATCAATGATAGCCAAGCTGTCACTGAACGTTTATTGACATCCCTTACTAAAAATGGTGTTGTATTTCATAAAGGAATTGCTTTGAATGATCAGAATACGACCGTAACACAAACAGAGATTGAATTTGAGCTAGATGAATCTTTTACAACCGAAATGGCTCTTGTTGCAATCGGACGTCGTGCGAATATTGAACATATCGGCTTGAATAACACTGAAGTTGAAATTACTGAACAGCAGACGATTCAAACAAATCCTTACATGCAGACGAAAGCATCACACATATACGCTTCAGGTGATGTCATCGGACAACTGCAACTGGCTCATGTAGGTGCGAAGGAAGGTGTGATTGCCGTTGAACACATGTTTCAACAAGACCCATTACCAATCGATTATTCAAACATGCCAAAATGTATTTATAGCAGCCCAGAGATTGCCTCAATCGGACTGACAATAAAATCTGCAAAGGAAAAAGGTTACCAAGTTAAATCAGTAAAAGCAGCATTTAATACAAATGGCAAAGCACTCATTATGTCACCTGATATACCAGATGGTTTTGCTGAACTCATTGTTGACCGTTCGAATGGCTCTATTCTAGGCGCTAATCTAGTGGGTCAAAACGTAACTGAACAAATTAATGAACTGAGCGTTTTACAGTTTTTAAATGGTTCTGCACTCGAACTCGGCATGGCAACGCATGCGCATCCCTCGATGTCAGAGTTGTTAATGGAAATGGGTCTGAAATATGAAAATCAATCCATTCACCTATAAAAATAGGAGGAAATATTATGTTGGACTATAAACATACACAATTGAAAAAAGATGACTTGCTAGAAATATATAAAGGTATGGATTTAGGACGTAAAATTGATGAACGTATGTGGTTGTTAAACCGTGCAGGTAAAATTCCTTTTGTTATAAGTTGTCAAGGACAAGAAGCAACACAAGTAGGCACTGCCTATGCATTAAAAAAAGGGGATATTACTGCTCCTTATTATCGAGATCTTGCACTTGTTACATATTTAGGTATCACGCCTTTAGAAACGATGTATTCTGTGTTTGGTAAACGAGATGATATCAGTTCAGGTGGTAAACAAATGCCATCACATTTCAGTAAAAAAGAAATTGGTATTATGTCACAAGGGTCATCAGTTGCGACACAGCTATTACATGCGATTGGTGCAGCGCTCACTTTTAAAATGGATCAAAAACAACAAGTTGCACTGTCGACACTTGGTGAAGGAAGTTCAAATCAAGGAGACTTTCATGAAGGTCTCAACTTTGTTGGTGTTCACAAGTTACCATTTATATGCATTATTGAAAACAATCAATATGCGATATCCGTATCCAAAGACCTACAATACGGTGCAGAAAAATTGTCTGATCGTGCAAAAGGTTATGGTATGTTCGGAATAACAGTGGATGGTAACGATCCAATTGCTGTGTATCAAGCCGTTACAGAAGCGCGCGAACGTGCACTAAATGGTGAAGGAGGCACTTTGATTGAAGCGATGTGCACACGCTTAACCCCACATTCGTCAGATGATGATGATCGCTATCGAGATGAAGCGATTAAACAAGCGGATAAGGAATCCGACTGTAATAAAAGATTCAAAAAATACTTACTTGATCATCACATTGCTGATGCCACATGGTTTGACGAAATCGAACAGTCGCATAAAACAATTGTGAATGAAGCGACAAAGCGTGCAGAACAAGCCCCATATCCTGAAGTAAGAGAAACATACACATATGTCTATGAAGAGGGAGGTCCTTTCAATGCCTAAAATATCTTATCTTGAAGCGATAAAAGATGCCTTAACGATTGCACTCGAGCAAGACTCACAAACTTTTGTTTTAGGTGAAGATGTGGGTAAGAAAGGCGGTGTTTTTGGTGTAACTGCTGGTCTACAAGAGAAGTTTGGTCTCTATCGTGTTTTAGATACACCGTTGGCAGAGTCGAATATCGTCGGTTCGGCGATTGGTGCAGCTATGATGGGAAAACGTCCAATTGCTGAAATTCAATTTGCTGAATATATTTTACCTGCAACAAATCAAATTATAAGTGAAGCAGCCAAAATGCGTTATCGTTCAAACAATGATTGGCAAGTCCCTCTCACAATTCGTGCCCCTTTTGGTGGTGGCATACACGGTGCTCTGTATCATTCACAAAGTATTGAAAGTGTCTTTGCCTCAACACCCGGATTAACAGTGGTCATACCATCTAATCCATACGATGCAAAAGGACTGTTGTTAGCTGCAATTGCTTCTAACGATCCAGTTCTATTTTTCGAGCACAAAAAAGCATATCGATTATTAAAAGAAGAAGTTCCAACCGATTATTATACTGTGCCATTAGGAAAAGCAGATGTGAAACGTACGGGTACTGACATCACAGTATTTACTTACGGTCTTGCCGTGCATTATTGTATAGAAGCTGCAAATGAGTTAGCGTCATCTCAAATCAGCGTTGAAATTGTTGATCTACGTACCGTGTATCCATTAGATAAAGAAACCATTATCGAGCGAGCAAGACAAACTGGAAAATGTTTACTTGTTACTGAAGACAATTTGGAAGGCAGTGTAATGTCAGAAGTAGCCGCTATTATTGCTGAAAACTGTTTATTTGAACTTGATGCACCGATTATGCGTTTAGCCGGACCAGATGTTCCTGCTATGCCATTCTCGCCACCATTAGAAGATGAATTTATGATTAACACTGAAAAAATTAAAAATAAAATGCGCGAACTTGCTGAATATTAAAGGAGGCAAATCCATGGATATTAAAATGCCAAAATTAGGTGAAAGTGTACATGAAGGTACGATTGAACAATGGCTTGTAAGTGTCGGTGATCGTGTAGAAGAATATGATCCGCTTTGCGAAGTCATTACAGATAAAGTGACAGCTGAAGTGCCTTCTTCTTTTGCCGGTGTTGTAACAGCACTTCACGCTGAACCAGGAGATATCGTCTCAATCGGAACAGTGATTTGTTCGATAGAGGTCGAAAATAGTACACAACATGAAGAAAATCATATGTTAGTTGAAACATCTTTACCAGCATCTGAATCACTTGAATCTACAACGCAGCCTGGTCAGTCAGCTGCTGAGAAAAATAACGGACGCTATTCACCCGTTGTATTCAAACTCGCATCGGCATATGAAATAGATTTGAATCAAGTACCTGGCACAGGTTTTAATGGCCGTGTTACTAAAAAAGACATGATGCATTATATTGAAAACAACAAACAAACGCAAAACAAAGAATTAAGCGATAAACCTAAGACAACTAATGATTCAAATAATAGCCGAGCTGAGAAAACGATACCTGTTAACGGAGTACGACGACAAATCGCAAATAAAATGGCACAAAGTGTGCAAGAAATTCCACATGCTTGGATGCAAATTGAAGTTGATGCCACTGAATTAGTTAAAACACGAGAACATTACAAAGCATCATTTAAAGAACAAGAAGGCTACAATTTAACCTATTTTGCATTTTTTATTAAAGCAGTCGCTGAAACTTTAAAGAAATACCCTATGTTAAACAGTTCTTGGAAAGATGATGAAATTGTGATTCATGATGGTATTCATCTTTCTATTGCTGTTGCGCATAACGACCAGTTATATGTGCCAGTGATTCATCATGCTGATGAAAAATCGATCAAAGGTATTGCGAAAGAGATTCATACACTAGCTATGAAAGTGCGCAACAATCAATTAACGACATCAGACATGACGGGTGGCACATTCACTGTCAATAATACAGGAACGTTTGGATCAGTGAGTTCAATGGGCATTATTAACCATCCGCAGGCAGCCATCTTACAAGTGGAGTCAATTGTTAAGAGACCTGTCATTGTCAACGACATGATTGCGATACGTCATATGGTGAATTTATGCCTTTCAATCGATCATCGTATATTAGACGGGCTTCAAGCTGGTATGTTTTTAAATGATGTAAAACAACAAATTGAGCATATGACATTGGATCAAACTTCGATTTATTAAGCAACAATTTATGAATTTAAGAGATTCAGAAATTGAATTGATATGAAACCTTTAGTAAAATGAAATTATATCAACAACGGAGGTAGATACAATGGACTTAAGTTTCGATTTATATATGAACAATGTTGTTCAACAAGCACGTGAAGATTTGGTGAAAGCTGGATACGAAGAATTAACAACTGAAGAAGAAGTAGATAATGTATTCAAGCAAGATGGTACAACACTTGTGATGATCAACTCAGTTTGTGGCTGTGCCGGTGGTATGGCGCGTCCAGCAGCACAACATGCTTTACACTATGATGTATTACCTGATCGCTTGGTTACAGTATTTGCAGGTCAAGATAAAGAAGCAACACAACGTGCACGTGATTACTTTGAAGGTTATGCACCATCAAGTCCTTCATTCGCTTTGATGAAAGATGGTAAAATCACTGAAATGATTGAGCGCCATCAAATCGAAGGTCACGACACAATGGATGTTATTACGCAATTGCAACGTTTATTTGATAAATATTGTGTAGCAGAGTAAGGAGTGGACCGTATGTTACGTTTGAATCCATATCGAATTGGGTGGCGAACGATTAAAACTGCGGTCGGTATGGCACTAGGTGTAATTATCGCCAAACTAATGGGATTAGATAATTATGCATCTAGTGCCATTTTAGTTGTTCTATGCATAAAGGACACTAAAATGAACTCCGTTAAAGCCATTTGGTCTCGTCTTGTCTCCTGTATGATTGCTATGGGATTCGGTGCCACCATCTTTCCATTACTTGGGCAACATGCCTGGGTACTAGGTCTTATTGTGCTATTTTTTATTCCACTTACTGTTATGTTTAATACGCAAGAAGGTGTCGTGACAAGCATCGTTATCTTACTGCACTTTTTTAATGCTACAACGATTGATATTAACTTAGTTTTGAATGAAATGATGCTGTTATTAATAGGACTTTCTATCGCCTTTATCATGAATACGTTTATGCCAAGTTTCGAAAAAGAATTGACAAGTTATCAAAATGATATTGAAGCACAAATACGTCATATATTTTATGCATACAGCACGATGTGCTCAAAAGATACACCCACATGTGACTTGTCATTTGATCAATTGTTATTAACGATTCGAAAAGCGAAATCAGTTGCCTTTCGTGATGTTAAAAATCACTTTGTCAGAAATGAAAATAGTTTTTATCACTATTTTGATATGCGCCAAGATCAAGTGGACATTCTCCAACGAATTCATTTTAATTTGAATCATATGACAGTGGATGATGTTTTACTTCCAAAAGTAGCACAACTTTTTAAAGAAATGGCAGACAATGTGAATGAAAATAACTATACCGCAATGCGTTTACACATGTTGTATGATATCAGGTTGCAAATAGACGACTTACCTTTGCCAGATTCTCATGATGCACTGCATACACGTGCGAGTATTATTCAAATTTTATACGACACAGAAGCTTATTTAAATATTAAGTCAAACTTCGGATCACTCAAGCTATATCATGAAGTCAACTAATATTTAAGAAGTGTAAAAAGAGGATGCCCAAACAATTAAATGGGCATCCTTCTATATTTCAGTCACTACATGCTTAATAATGGCGCAACGCCTGTTAATATTAGTGATACGATAATTGCTAACAACATCACAATAAGCAATACTTTTCTAAACTTCTTGTTTTGCACGTTTAATTGCCTCCATTTACCTTATATGTTGATTCATGTTTAGTATTAACACAAATTATAACATCTTTAAAATATATTTCTCAAGTCACATTGAAACATATACATTTTGCAAAACGTTCAATTTTCGATACACTTATAATGATTTAAAAAGGGGGACTTATGCATGATAAATCAAGAACGTTTAGTAAATACTTTTTTAGAGTTAGTTCAAATTGACTCTGAAACGGGTCATGAAGAAACGATTCAACCAATCTTAAAAGGTAAATTTGAACAACTTGGATTGATTGTAAAAGAAGATAACGCAAAAGCACAGACAGGATTCGGAGCAAACAACTTAATTTGCACACTTCCTGCAACAGATAACACGAGAGAAAAAATCTATTTTACGAGTCACATGGATACGGTTGTACCCGGTAAAGGGGTAAAACCAGTGATTGAAGATGGTGTTATTAAATCTGATGGCACAACGATATTAGGTGCAGATGATAAAGCTGGACTTGCTACAATTTTAGAAGTGCTTCACATCATTCAAGAGAATAACTTGCCACACGGACAAATTCAGTTTGTTATAACAGTCGGTGAAGAATCTGGTTTAGTCGGTGCAAAAGCATTGAACCCAGATGATATAGATGCAGCATACGGCTATGCGATTGACTCTGCCGTACCGGTCGGTAATTTTACCATTGGCGCACCTTATCAAATGCAAATCAAAGCGACGATTCATGGTAAAACAGCACATGCTAGCACACCTGACAAAGGTAATAGTGCCATCAATATCGCTGCCAAAGCAATCAGTCAAATGAAACTCGGTAAAATTGACCATGAAACGACTGCCAATATTGGGAAATTTGAAGGTGGTGGTCCAACGAATATCGTGACGGATCTTGTGAATATTTGGGCAGAAGCACGATCACATTCAGAAGAAAAAATTATGGCTCAAACTGCGCATATGCGTAAAACATTTGAAGACACTGCAAAATCATTTGGATGTGATGCAGAAGTCTCAACAGAACTTGCATATCCAGGATTTTTAGTTACTGAAGATGAAGTTGTTTACCAAAAAGCACAAATCGCTGCAAAATCTATTGGCCTGATTGGCGAACCAACAATTGGGGGTGGCGGTTCAGATGGTAATATTATCAGTCAATTCGGTATCCCAACTGTTATCCTTGGCGTTGGCTATGAAGCCATTCATACAACCAATGAATCAATTGCAATTCAATCATTAGAAAATCTTGTAAGTTACGTATTGAAACTAATAGAGATTGCGTAATTTTGCGCAGTATAAGTGTTTGAAATCATATAATATGATACAATTAACCCGTAATTTATAATAAGAGAGGTAAGTAGAATATGACACAACAAATTGGTGTAATCGGCTTAGCGGTTATGGGAAAAAATTTGGCATGGAATATTGAGTCACGCGGATACAGCGTTTCAGTATACAATCGTTCGTCTGACAAAACAGATCTCATGGTCAAAGAATCAGCAGGCAAAAACATCGTTCCAACTTATTCCATTGAAGAATTTGTTCAATCACTTGAAAAACCACGTAAAATTTTATTGATGGTTAAAGCAGGCGAAGCAACAGATAAGACAATCGAAACATTATTGCCACTACTAGATAAAGACGATATTTTAATCGATGGTGGTAATACAAACTATCAAGATACCATTCGACGTAATAAAGCACTTGCTGAAAGTGGTATTAACTTCATTGGTACAGGTGTGTCAGGCGGCGAAGTAGGGGCGCTTACTGGACCTTCAATGATGCCAGGTGGTCAAAAAGAAGCTTATGAAAAAGTAGCAGATATTTTAGCTTCTATTTCAGCTAAAGCAGCAGACGGCACACCTTGTGTCACATATATTGGGCCAAATGGTGCAGGTCACTATGTAAAAATGGTTCATAATGGTATTGAATATGCAGATATGCAATTGATCGCCGAAAGTTACAACATGATGAAAAACTTATTAGGTATGGATCATGAAGAAATTTCAGCAACATTCAAAGAGTGGAATACTGGAGAATTAGAAAGTTACCTTATCGAAATTACGGGTGATATTTTCACAAAACTTGATGAAAATGGCGAACCCCTTGTTGAAAAAATTATGGATAAAGCAGGCCAAAAAGGTACAGGTAAATGGACTTCAATTAACGCATTAGAACTTGGTGCGCCACTGACAATTATTACTGAATCTGTATTTGCACGTTTTATCTCATCATTAAAAGCACAACGTGTTCATGCTTCATCATTATTAAATGGTCCTGAAGCGGCGTTCACTGGTGATAAAGCAGCATTTTTAGAAAAAATTCGTCGTGCGTTATATATGAGTAAAATTTGCTCATACGCACAAGGTTTCGATCAAATGAAATCTGCAAGTGAAGAAAATGAATGGAACTTACAACTGGGTGAATTAGCGATGATTTGGCGTGAAGGTTGTATCATCCGTGCGCAATTCTTACAAAAAATTAAAGATGCGTATGATAAAGATGCAAACTTACAAAACCTTCTACTTGATGATTACTTTAAAGAAATCGTTACTGAATATCAACAAGCACTTCGTGACGTTGTCGCAATGGGTGTTCAAAACGGTGTCGCAATTCCTGGATTTGCTGCAAGTATTAACTACTATGATAGTTACAGAAGTGCAGACTTACCAGCTAACTTAATTCAAGCACAACGTGACTACTTTGGTGCGCATACTTATGAGCGTAAAGACAAAGAAGGTACATTCCATACTCAATGGACAAACTAATATTTGAAATTTAAAAAAGCTGTACGTTATCAAAACATAAGATAACGTACAGCTTTTTTGTCAGTTTTCGATGTTGACTGGCACACATAATTGAATTTTTGTAAACGCATCATCAAAAGAAATATCAAGTGGATATATTTCTAGATATAATCTGTTTCTTTCATACGGTAACGTTAATTGTAAGCTTGTTTCGATGTAGTGCCATGCTTCACTGGTTGCATAGTCAATTTCTCCTTGCAAATTGAAGACGGCAAATTGTTGCTCTGATAGGAAACGGTCTTCCAGATGTGCAGGAAATCGCTCACTTGCGACACCGACAAAAACCTCAAGGCCATGATCAAGTGGACAGCTGATCACGAACAGTTCATGAGGGCTTCGATCGTTATATCGAATGATATCCTTTAAACGGCCGTCTGTTTGTAAGTCTTCCAAAAAGTCTGGAATAATAAAGTGATTATCTAATTGTTCAGTTGGTATAAACCTTGAATACCCAACCAGTGATAAATCACCTATATTTTCTAATCGATATGGATATGGGGAGTTCGATGTTGTTGTTAGTTTTAAGTAGAGTCGGTCTTGAATTTTGAGTTGATCTTGCTTCGCCTTAGCTTGTAATGGTGATACACCGTGATAATCACTAAAATCATGCGCAAAAGCATTTGCGTCTGGATAGCGATATCGCTTTGCCAAATCAATCATGCGATTTGCACCATGAATCAAATCATGTGCCGCCAACGTCAAACGTCTCGCACGACAGTATTGGAAAGGGGTGACACCTACAATCATTGTAAAAGATTGTTCCAAATGATAAGGAGAAATCCCAACGTAATCACTTAATGTTTGAAAATCAAATGATTCTAATAGGTGATCTTCAATATATACAATGGCTTGTTGTACATGTTTGATAACGTCCAAAATGGTCACTCCTTAAATAAAATTTACATTGTTCTTATATTATCATATTAAAAATTATGTGCATAAATGGCATTAAAAATAATTTGAAAAGCATTTGAGTAGTCATATGCAGAAAAGAGAAAAGTGGTGTTGAAAAACATCTTATTGACCCATTATGACTGTGCTTCATTCAAAGGTCTGTACTATTCATGGATGTCTCATTCCTATATAAGTTATTATAAATCAAAAAAGACTAAGTTACACGGATAATTATGTAACTTAGCCCATTTTATAATTAGTGCATAGAAAAACAATTCTATTATTGAATATCTTCCCACCATTTAAAACCATCTCGGCTCAAGAGTAAGTGACTGTCTAATGGACCGTTAGTACCAGATGCATAATTTGGAAATTCTGGTTCAAATTTGTTCCATGCCTCTTGAATTGCATCAACAAATTTCCATGTTGACTTTAATTCTTCCCAGTGCGTAAAGTTTGTTGCATCACCTTTTAAGCAATCATACAACAAGTTCTCATAAGCATCTACTGTATTCATTTTGTCTTGTGCACTCATTGAATATGATAGTTGAACCGGTTCTGTTTCGATACCTTGTACATATTTTTTACCATTTAAATGAATTGACACACCTTCGTTCGGTTGAATGTTAATGACTAGAAGATTAGAGTCTAAATGTTGATCTTTATCATAGTAAAGGTTCATTGGTACTTCTTTAAATTCAACGACGACTTGAATACATTTGCGTTTCATTCGTTTACCCGTGCGAATATAGAAAGGGACACCTGCCCATCTGAAGTTATTAATCATTACTTTACCTGCAACAAAGGTAGGTGTCACAGAGTCTTCGGCTACTTTGTCTTCATCTCTATAACCCACTACTGCTTCTCCATCAATTTCACCCGCATCATATTGGCCACGAACAAAATTATGACGGACTTCTTCAGGCTCAAGAATGTTCAAAGACTTCAACACTTTAACTTTTTCGGAACGAATGTCATCACTATGCAAGCTAATAGGGGGTTCCATCGCAAGAAGTGCAACCATTTGTAACATGTGGTTTTGAACCATATCTTTTAACGCACCACTAGATTCATAGTAACCACCTCGATCTTCAACACCTAATACTTCTGATGAGGTTACTTGAATATTAGAGATGTATTTATTATTCCATAACGGTTCAAACATCGCATTGCTGAAGCGTAAAACTTCAATATTTTGAACCATATCTTTTCCGAGATAATGGTCGATACGGAAAATCTCTTTTTCTTTAAATGAACGTCTAATCTGTTTATTGAGTGCTTCTGCAGATTTTAAATCTGTACCAAATGGTTTTTCAATCACTAAGCGTTTGAAGCCAGATGTTTTTGTTAAACCAGATGATTTCAAATAATCTGTGACAACACCAAAAAATTGTGGTGCCATCGCTAAATAAAACAATCGATTTCCATCAAGTGAAAATTGTCGGTCTAAGTCATTACTCAAAGCCAACAATTCCTCATAACTTTTTTCATTATTGACATCTAATCTTTGATAAAAAACATGCTGCATAAATTGGTCTAAATGCTTAGTGTCATGAACATGTGCTTGAATTGATGCTTTGACTTGTGCTCTAAAATCATCAACTGTTAAATCACGGCGACCAATTCCGACAATCGCAATTCTATCGTCTAGATTATCTTGTTGAAATAAATGAAATAACGATGGAAATAGTTTACGGTGGCTTAAATCACCAGTAGCGCCAAAGATTGTAATAAGCGCAGGAATATGATTATGTGTCTTATTCAAGATTCAAAACCTCAATTCTTCGTAGTGTGATACGTTCTCATTATAAAACATGAGCACCGCATGGGTCATATATTCTGCTTTATTATATCATGCTATATTTTTAAGCACGGTTCAACTATAATCTATGATAGGATAACGCTAAGGAGGCGTAAAAATGGAAATCATTTTTTTCGGAACAAGCGCAGGGTTACCAACTAAAGAGAGACATACTCAATCTATCGCACTGAAACTAGAGCCTTACGCAACAGATATTTGGCTATTTGATGTTGGAGAGGCGACACAACATCAAATTCTACATCATTCGATTAAGTTAGGAAAGGTAAGCCATATCTTCATTACCCATATGCACGGTGATCATGTTTATGGATTACCAGGGGTCTTGACTAGCCGTTCATTTCAAGGTGGGGAAGGGAAACCACTAACAATCATCGGCCCTAAAGGTATAAAAGCTTATATCGAAGCAAGCTTAACTTTCACTCATGTACATCTCAATTATCCTTTACATATCATCGAGATTGACCAACAACTCGACTTAACCATTGACCAATTTGAAGTACAAGCTCGTATGCTCAATCACGGTGTACCTTGTTTTGGTTATCGTATACAAGCACCAAGTACACCGGGCACATTAGATGTAGCTAAATTGAAAGCAATTGGTATGGAACCGGGACCGCAATATCAACAAGTAAAAAAATATGATACTTTTGAATTTGAAGGTGTTACATATGATGCGCATCAATTTAAAGCACCCGACAAATTAGGTCCAATTGTTGCAGTTTTTGGTGATACAAAACCATGTGACAATGAATGCATATTAGCTCAAAATGCAGATGTTATCGTTCACGAAGCGACATACATCGAAGGTGATAAGCAACTCGCCAATGATTATCATCATAGTCATATTGATGATGTGCTCGAATTAATCACACGTAATAACGTGAAACATGCCTTATTGACACATCTGAGCAATCGTTATACAAAAGAAGATGTCAAAGCAATCGACCAGCAATTAAAAGCTTCTCATACCGCTTCTTTTCAATTCGTACACGATTTCGATGCATATCAATTCTAAAAAAACAAGACGGTAAAATGATTTGCGTTCATTTTACCGTCTTGTTTTTATGACTCATTTTCTTCTTGTTCCGAAAGTTCAACGCTACGCTCAACCGCTGCATTTAAACAATCTTCAAAAATCCCTTCAATATCGTAGTTGGATAATGCATTCAAACCTGCTTGTGTCGTACCACCTTTAGATGTAATGTTTTTTCGTAATTGTTCCATACTAAGGTCTGAACGTTCAATCATTTTACTCGTTCCGATAATTAGTTCACGAATTGATTCTTCAACTTGTGATTTATCAAGGCCTAACTTTGTACCTGCATCGACATATTTTTCAAAAACATGATACAAAAATGCCGGACCGCTTCCTGTAATCGCTGTCACTTGATGAAGGTGATCTTCCTTCACTTCAATTGCCGAACCGAATGCATTGATGACTTCTAATACTTCATCTTTAGACTTCGGTCCAAAGTTTCTTGAAAAGCTTAATCCTGTGACAGAATGACCAACATGTGCATTCGTATTTGGCATAATACGCGCAATTGGGTTAGACACATCGAGTGCTTCTCGGATATATGAAATCGGTAACCCTGCCATGATTGAAATAAACTTATTCTTTGAATCGACATGTGCATGCATGCGTTCTGCAAGTTCATTAAAATCATGTGGTTTTGAACCGAGAAATACATAATCCGCATCTTTCAATAACTCCGCATCATCATAGCTATATTGAATTCCTAATTCGGACTGATATTGTTGTAGCGCCGCTTCGTTTGAACGATTTGTTAAATATATATTTTCTGCTGGTAATACTTTAGAGTTAATAATACCTGTGAAGATAGCGTGTGCCATATTGCCTGCCCCATAAAATACAATTTTCATTTTCTTTTCACTTCCTCATCTCTTTTCTATATTTTATACTAACATAAATAAGATTTTGGACAAAAAGGAGTATCAACATATGGATCATAAACACTTTTTGGTAACAGGGGCTACAAGTGGTATTGGTTATGAACTCGTAAAGCAATTACATTATCATGGTGCAAGACTCACTTTATTAATTAGAGATGAAGAGAAAGCAACACAATTATTTCCAACTAAAAGTTTCCCAAATATAAGCTTTATCGTATGTGATTTAAACGACACAACAGCAATTGAAAATTTATCATCAGATTTTCAAAAACTAAATGTATCATTTGATGGATTTATACATAGTGCCGGTCTCGGTTACTTTAAATCATTGGCATCACATACAACGGAGGAATTGTTAAAAACATATCGTTTAAATGTGATTCATTTTGCGGTATTACTCAATGTGATCAAACCATTCTTAGTAACAAATCCGCAAATTGTTGCACTCAGCAGTATGTCTGGACTGGCGACACAGCCCTATGCGGCACATTATGGGGCGAGTAAAGCAGCTTTAATTCAAATTTTAAACGCCTTACGTATAGAAGAACCATCTTATCACGTATTAAACGTGATATTAGGTCCTGTGAAAACACCATTCCATGATCATTCAGACCCATCAGGAACATTCAAGCGTAAAACAGCTTTATTTATGTTAAAGCCAGAACAAGTGGCAAAAGATATTATTGTGGCAATGAACAAAGGGCATCAAGAACTACGTGCACCAAAGTGGATGTCCATGATGCTCAGACTTTATTCATTGGCACCTAGAACTATTGAAAAAGCAGCCAAACCATTCTTTATGAGCAAGAAGCAATAAAAAAAGCCAGAAATGTGTAAGTGGGCTATCTTTCAATACGAAAGATTCCAACAACATTTCTGGCTTTTAACCTTTATTTATTATTTTAAGTGATGTGTATAGTTTAAGTCTTTAACAATGGCTCTTGCTTTCTTAACGATTGCTGGATCGATTGTTTTGTCATACTGCGCAACATTTTGGCGTAATTGTTCAGATGAGCTTGCACCAACAATGATAGAACCTAATGCATCAAATGACTTCAAATAACTAAATGTAAGTGCTGTTAATTCAGGTTCTAAGTCGTGTAGTTGAGACACCGTTTTTGCAAGTGTATCAGCATCATACTCAAAAATGCCATCGTTAAATTTTTGAGTAAGTGCCTTGTTATAATTTTGTGTAAATAATCCTTTAAACACAGGGCCACGTGCCAACACTTTTACACCTTTTTCATGCACTTCATCCATCAGCATTTCAGGACGGTTATCTATTAGGTTGAACTGCGACATCAGTACTTCGATATCACTGTTTGCTAAATAATATCGAATAACATTAGGACGAATAGAAGAAAGACCATACCCTTTTACCAAACCTTCTTTTTTGAGTTCTTCAAACGCACTGATTGTCTCATCGAGTGGATCTTCAATCGTACCACCGTGTAACATATATAAGTCTAGATGTTCTAACCCAAGACGTTGCAATGATTGTTTAATGTTCTCTTTAATATGTTTCTTTGAAGGATTCCATACCATATCACCATTGGGTTTCAGTTGGTTACCAACTTTCGTGCCAATCACAATATCATCTCTTTGTTGATACTGACTTAAAATATTTCCAACAATTTTTTCATTTTCACCTTTATCATAAATGTCTGCTGTATCAAAGTAGGTAATACCTGATTCGAGTGCTGTTTCTATGATTTCTTGAGCTTGTTTTTCATTCGTTCCGAGACTCATACAACCTAAACCTAATTCGGATAAGGCAAGACCACTTTTCAATATATTTTTTTGCATGATGATTCTCCTTCCGATAAACTTTATATGTATTATCATATCAAAGAGTTTACGCAAAATAAAAGGAGTGGCATTTATGAATTTTGAAGAAAAGACAATTGAAAAGGAATCCATATATCAAGGGCGGATTATTGATGTGGAAAAGCATCTTGTTTCATTGCCAAATGGGGAAACAGCTTTACGTGAAGTAGTGAAGCATAATGGTGCCGTTGCGGTATGTGCAGTTACACCTGAAGGGAAAGTAATACTCGTTAAGCAATTCCGTAAACCATTGGAACATACACTTGTAGAAATACCTGCAGGAAAGTTAGAACCTGGTGAAGATCGCGTATCTGCAGCTATGCGCGAACTGGAAGAAGAGACAGGATATCGTGCACGTTCACTGCAACATATTGGTGACGTATATGGTACACCAGGTTTTTCAAATGAATTAATTTCCATCTACTTTACAGATGATATTGAAAAAGGGGAAATGAACTTAGACGAAGATGAATTTGTTGAACCAATACTTTATTCATTATCAGATATAGAAAATGCAGTGAAAAACCGTGAAATCAATGATGCGAAGACTTTAATCGCCTTTCAGCATGCATTATTAGTTTATAATCATTCTAAATAAAACAGAAGAAATGATTGCTTTTTTTCTCATTTACTGGTATTTTATAGTCATATAAACAATACTAATTTTAATTATCAGTAGAGGAGTGAAGCTGCCGTGGAAGAACGACTTAATCGCGTGAAGCAGCAATTGCAGCAATCATCGTATAAGTTAACACCCCAACGTGAAGCAACCGTACGTGTCCTTATCGAGAATGAGGCAGACCACCTCAGTGCAGAAGATGTATATTTGAAAGTAAAAGAAAAAGCCCCAGAAATTGGACTTGCGACTGTTTATCGAACTTTAGAATTATTAGCAGATATTAAAGTTGTCGACAAAGTAAGCTTCGGTGACGGTGTTTCTCGTTTTGACCTGCGCAAAGAAGGTTCTAAACACTTCCATCATCATCTCGTTTGTATGGAATGCGGTCGTGTGGATGAAATTGACGAGGACCTTTTACCGCAAGTTGAAGAGCGAGTGGAAAATGAATTTGAATTTAAAATTTTAGACCACCGATTAACTTTTCACGGCATTTGTAAGACATGCCAACAAGCTGGTAAAGGGGCAGACGCTTAGGAAACTACGAGAATCGAGGTCATAGCATGGAAGAAGTCCGAGATGAATATTTAAGATTTATACAACTTGAAAAGGGCTTATCTGCAAATACAATTGCTGCATATCGGCGTGACTTAAACCAATATATCGAATTTTTAAACTCACAAAAAGTGGGGCAACTAGATTTTGTAACACGAGATATAATACAACAATGCTTTGCTGTACGCCATGATGAAGGCCATTCGGCTAAGTCAATTGCACGTTTCACTTCTACCATAAGAAGCTTTCATCAATTCGCATTACGTGAACGTTATACTTCTCAAGATCCGACTGTACTGATTACGACACCGAAATATGAACGGAAATTGCCGGATGTGTTATCTGTCGATGAAGTCGACAAACTATTATCTTCATTCGATTTAAGTAAAGCGAATGATTATCGCAACCGTACCATGCTCGAGTTACTTTACGCCACAGGTATGCGTGTATCCGAATTAATTTTCGTTGAAATACAAGATATCAACTTAGTCATGGGCTTTGTGAAAGTGTTTGGTAAAGGGAATAAGGAACGGATTATCCCGCTCGGGGAAACCGTCATTCAATATTTGACACACTATCTCGAAGAAGTACGCCCTCAACTACTCAAAAAGACGGTCACAGATGTGTTGTTTCTCAATCTACACGGTAAACCTTTATCTAGACAAGGTGTCTGGAAAATGATCAAACAAGCAGGTGTTAAAGCTGGTTTATCGAAACGCTTAACACCGCATACATTACGTCATTCCTTTGCAACACATCTGTTGGAGAACGGAGCTGATTTACGTGCTGTCCAAGAAATGCTTGGACATTCTGACATTTCAACGACACAACTATATACACACGTCTCCAGTACTCAGATTCGTAAAATATATCAATCATATCATCCAAGAGCATAGAATGACGCTATTATACTCAAAGACTAGTAAACAAAAGTTTGCGACGGCACTTTTCGTTTACTAGTCTTTCTTGTTGTTTCCATGCATACGACGTAATCTTAATGCTTTCTCACGCGCATCAATCACAGGTGTTCGATCTCGAAGTCGGTGATAATGCATAATGTCTGGTGTGTCAACAATGGTCGTATTTACCACATAATCGTTGTAAGTGCTCTTTATAGATTGCTCCATCTCTTTTAACAATGGCAATTCAATCGGTCTAAAGCACTTTTCTTGCTCAATGTCGGTACATAATTGTTGTATTTGTTTCCGAAATGCATTCGGTTGTAAACCATATGACGCAATACTTTCATCCGCATATTGATTGATAATTTTTATAGACTTTTTGAAAGTACGCAACGCACCTTTTAAGTTACAACGTCGATAATGATAAGACGCAGTCGCAAATAAAATCAAACCGACAACAAAGTCGTCTTTTGTATAGTGATTTTGTTGTTTCCATGCATCTTCCAAAATGTCATGACATAAAAAATAATGTTGCTTTGTATGAAACTGATAATAAAATGTTAATAGTGCGTCTTGCACAGCAATCACTCCAAAAATTTATTCTCACTCATAAACATGCTATAATAATTTTTGGTAAGATGCACTTAACATGCAAAATTAGAGAGGCTTTAACATGTATGAAGTAAAATTAGACGCCTTTAATGGGCCTTTGGATTTATTGCTCCATTTAATTCAACAATTTGAAATTGATATTTATGATATCCCGATGAATGCATTGACTGAACAATATATGCAGTATGTTCATGCGATGAAACAATTAGATATTAACGTTGCAAGTGAATATTTAGTAATGGCTTCTGAACTGCTCATGATTAAAAGTCAACTGTTACTCCCAGATCATTCAGCTGATGAACTGGTTGATGAAGACCCACGTGAAGCGTTAGTAGGTAAGTTGTTAGAATATCAAAATTATAAAGAATATGCCGAGATGTTAAATGACAAGAGAGAAGCACGCAGTCATTACTATACGAAAACCGCTACGGATCTTTCAAAATATGAGTTGACTGAACGAATACCAGAAGGAACACACATTGATTTAACAAAATTAATCGTTGCTTATCAAAAAATGAAGCACCGTATTGCACTCAAAAAACCAAAAAGTGTTGATATACAAAAAGAAACATTTACGATTCAACAATCCACAGATCGCATCTATCATCAACTCGATCAACGAGAAACCGTTACTTTTTTTGATCTATTTACATTTAATGAGTCCATAGAACACGTTGTCACATATTTTTTAGCGTTGCTAGAAATGGCAAAAACAGGCATGATACAACTTCAACAAATTGAAGCATTTCACAATATTGAAATCACAAAAGGAGTCAATTATGGCACACAATCTTAATGCGGCAATTACTGCTTTGCTCTATACAGTTGGAGAAGATGGTATTGAAGCGGAACAACTAATCAGTTCATTAAACATTGATGAAGCAACTTTAGCAGAAGCAATGGCATCATTATCATTGCCTGGTCTCACAGTTCAAAAATATGGCAATACGTATGTACTGACAACAGAAAAAGAAATGGAACCTTATATTGAATCACTCATTTTGAATAAAGTGTCCACAAAGTTGTCTCAAGCTTCGATGGAAGTATTGGCGATTATTGCATATAACCAACCAGTCACACGAAGTGACATTGAATTGATACGTGGTATTGCTTCTGATGGTCCTGTGAAAACACTCATAGCCAAAGGTTTGGTCGAACCGAAACAACAACCCGATGTGAGAGGGCAGCAATTATACACAACTGATTTGTTTTTAAATGTTTTTGGCTTGAATCATCTCGATGACTTACCAACAACTGACGAAGAAACCGAAGAAATTGAATCATTTTTTAGTAATCTTGTTAACCAGAAAGGACAAAACAACATATGAGTAAAGAGTTAGAACGTTTACAAAAACGCATCGCAAATAGTGGCTACACGTCACGCCGTAAAGCTGAGACCTTAATACAAGAAGGTAAAGTACAAGTGAATGGCAAAACAGTCACAGAATTAGGAACAAAGGTCCGTCCATCAGATGAAGTATCTGTTGAAGGCGTACCATTAGAACTAGAAGATAAGTTGTATATTTTATTCTATAAACCAACACAAGTCATCACAAGTGTGTCTGACGATCGAGGTCGCAAAGTCGTCACGGATTATTTCGATGATTTAGAAACACGCATCTATCCTGTTGGACGCCTTGATTATGACACATCAGGCTTATTACTCTTAACCAATGATGGGGAGTTTACAAATTTGATGACACATCCAAAATATAAAATCCCTAAAACATATATCGCAAAGATCGAAGGATATATTTTGCGAGAACAAGTGAAGGAGCTTGAAAAGGGCATTGTGTTAGAGGATGGTAAAACACAACCTGCACAAGTTAAAGTAAAAAAACAAAACAAAGAGAAGAATACATCGCTCGTTGAGATTACTATAACAGAAGGGCGTAATCGTCAGGTCCGTCGTATGTTTGAGCATTTTGGCTTTAAAGTGAACAAACTTTCTCGCATAACATTCGGCCCATTGACATTAAAAGGACTAGGTGCAGGTGAGGGGCGCGTCCTTTCTCCACACGAAGTAAAAACGCTACGTCAACTCGCACAAAGTAGTGCGCAATAAGATATTATTAACTATTATTCAGCATCTCTCATACTACAATTGTAGTATGAGAGATGCTCTTTTTTATAAACAGAAGATGACATCGATTTATTTGTATGCAAGATTGATAATTGATATTTTTAAAAGCGTATAGACTCATAATTTTATTATCAAGTGTCAATCACAATATGATATAATAGGCATTGAATTCAGTTTAAATTCAACATAAGTGGGAGGTATGTCTTGTGACTAAGGAAATATTAGTCGTTGATGATGAAGACCGTATCAGAAAGTTATTAAGGCTATTTCTTGAGAGAGAAGGATATGAAGTAGCTGAGGCAAGCGATGGTCGTGAAGCCTTTGAACTAGCAACAAAATATGATTATGCGTGTATCTTGTTAGACTTAATGTTGCCAGAAATGGATGGCCTAGAAGTCGCAACTCGTCTTCGTGAAACAAAAGATACGCCAATCATTATGTTGACAGCAAAAGGTGAAGAGAACAATCGTGTGGAAGGGTTTGAGTCTGGAGCAGATGACTACATTGTCAAACCATTCTCTCCACGTGAAGTCGTTCTGCGTCTTAAAGCACTACTTCGTCGTACGCAATCTGCAACTGCAGAGCAAAACGAACCACACGCTCGTGATATGATTGAGTTTGAGCATCTAACAATTGATAATGATGCACATAAGGTATTAGCAGATGGCACACCTGTGAACCTTACACCAAAGGAATATGAGTTGTTGATTTTCCTTGCAAAAACACCGAATAAAGTGTTTGATCGAGAACAGTTATTGAAAGAAGTTTGGCACTACGAATTTTATGGTGATTTACGTACTGTCGATACACATGTTAAGCGTTTGCGTGAAAAATTAAATCGTGTTTCAACAGAAGCTGCATCTATGATTCAAACTGTTTGGGGCGTAGGTTATAAATTTGAGGTTTCACAATCGGATGAAACGTCTAAATAGCGTCGTAATAAAACTGTGGTTAACTATTATATTAATAGTAACGACAGTTTTAATTTTATTAAGTGCAGCACTGATTACATTTATTCAATATTATTTCACGCAAAATACAGAACAATCTTTATACAATAACGCTGAAAGTATTAGTGCCATCATAGAAAAGAGTGAGAATCGTCAAATGGCGATTAATCATAGTGAGATGTTGTTAGAAGGTAGTAAAGGTGTCATCATCTTACCAGAAAAAAACAATGCCATATCGAAGCATCCCGAAAAAAAGGCGATGCTAAAGTTTATTAAGAATGATGATGATCTCAATAATGTAAAACTCACACATAAAAAGGTTATAAAACATGTAACAATCAAGCTTGATGGACAGAAGAAATCATATTTACTGCTTGGCTATCCAACATTAGATCGTGATGGTCATAAGTCTGTCATCTATATATATGAGGATTTGAGAAGTATTTCTGATACGAATAACGTGATAGCAATTATTATTTTAATTACTGCAGTCATCTTCTTAATTATTTCGACTATTTTCGCATTCTTCTTGTCGTCTCGCATTACAAATCCATTGCGTCAATTTAAGGAACAAGCACTGGAGGTAGCAAAGGGACGATATGACAAACAAGTCCATGTCCAAACAAAAGATGAGATTGGTGAACTTGCGAGTGCATTTAATCAGATGAGTCACAATATCCAAAATCATATTGATGACATTACTAGCTCTAAAAATATTAGAGACACATTGATTAATTCTATGGCACAAGGAGTTTTAGGGATTAATCATAAACGTCATATTATCTTATCGAATCATTTGGCACATAAAATGATGCTCGATATGAATTTAGATCACAAAATATTATTTGATACGCAAATAAATGATACCTTTGAAAGCCAAAAAACAGAATATCGTGAATATGAAATTAATCAAAAACATTACGCTGTTGTCATGAGTTATATTGATCAAATTCAATCGAATAAAGAAAGTGGTCTTGTTGTTATTATTAGAGATATGACACGAGAACATCATATGGAGCAAATGAAGAAAGATTTTATTGCGAGCGTTTCTCATGAACTTCGCACACCGATTTCACTGTTACAAGGTTATACTGAATCCATTGTAGACGGGATCGTGACAGAACCTGAAGACATTCATGAATTTTTACTCATTGTTTTAGATGAAACAAAACGTTTAAGTCGATTAGTTAATGAGCTGCTGGATGTCGCAAAGATTGATGCAGACGGTATTAATATCACAAAAGAAGCACGTCCGATGTCGGAATTGATTCAAAAAATGGCAACAAAATATCGTCAACAAGCGAATGAACTTGCATTGACATTAGACTTCCAAACAGATGGCATAATGGACGATCAATGGGATTATGATTTCGATCGTATGGAACAAGTACTGACGAATCTTGTCGATAATGCATCTCGTTATACAAGACCGGGAGATTTAATTTCAATACAAGCTGAAGAAACGACCACACATCAAATTTTAACTGTCAAAGATACAGGTGTAGGTATATCTCCTGAACACTTGGAAAGGGTGTTTGAACGTTTCTATAAAGTAGATGCTGCACGTAAAAGAGGGAAAGAAGGAACAGGTCTTGGTCTCTTTATTACGAGAATGATTATCGAAGCACATCACGGTAAAATCAATGTATCAAGTGAAGTAGGTAAGGGGACAACCTTTACAATTAAACTTCCTAAGTATACAAATGCATAGCTAAAATAGACCTCTCTTCTTATCGACTGTATAAATAACGGTAAGAAGAGAGTTTTTTGACACTTGCTACTTTTTTAGTGACGACTTAGCCAAACAACTATATTGTATTTATTGATGTGATTCGTTAAACTGATGATAAATAAAATTATTGATTATTTCATCTTCGGGGTTGGGTGTAATTCCCTACCGGCAGTAATTTTTAAGCCTGCGACCCATAAATTTTTTATTTATGGCTGATCTAGTGCAATTCTAGAGCCGACAGTAACAGTCTGGATGGGAGAAGATGGAGGTTTCTTTGTGTTGCGCAAATGCCTCCTATTCGTGAAAGATGAAAGTCAGAAAAGGAGACATTTATATCATGCAACAGACGAAACAAACACGACAATTGATTATTGTCGGTATTTTAAGTGGTATTTCGGTGATTCTGATGTTTATCAAATTTCCATTACCATTTTTACCCCCTTATTTAACACTTGATTTTAGTGATGTTCCAGCATTACTTGCAACATTTACATTAGGACCGATTGCGGGAATACTCGTAGAATTCATTAAAAACTTACTGAACTTCTTTTTCTATCTTGCTGATCCAGTCGGCCCGGTTGCGAACTTTATTGCTGGTAGTAGTTTACTACTCACTGCATATGGTATTCATCGCTATAAGCCATCTACACGCAGCATGCTAATAGGTCTGGCAGCAGGTACATTAGTTATGACAGTTGTACTGAGTATTATGAATTACTTTGTACTCTTACCTTTATATGGCATGATTATGAATTTGGCAGACATTGCGACAAATTTAAAAATAATTATCACAGCGGGTATAATACCGTTTAATATTATAAAAGGATTCGTCGTTTCATTGTTATTTATCTTGCTATATAAAAGACTGAAGCATGTCCTTAAAATATAAAATAAGCAAACAAAAAACGGTGCGCAATGACACCGTTTTTTTGTTTGCTTATCTATTTAAATTTAGCGCAATGTAGTGTACAATACGCATAAATTATATTATTCGAATTTTAATGCATCGCCATCAAAAGTTTCTTCTTCAACTTTGATAGAGTCAGTAGGGCAGCCTTCAAAAGCGTCCTCTAAATCTTCATACAGTTCTTCCGGTACAGGCGTTGTGCCTTGGTTATCATCTAAAATAACATAAGCGATTCCTTCATCGTCATAGTCATAGATATCCGGGGCAGCTGCACCACAAGCACCACATGCGATACAAGTATCCATATCAACAATCGTATACTTAGCCAAATTTTTCGCCTCCCTTTTCAAAGTGCCAGACTAACATTATAATTTCATTGTAGTTTGGATTTCTTAAATTTTCAATATATACGTTTTATTATTGAGGTGATCAACATGAGATCAATCATTGCTTATATATATCAACATGCAAGTCCCAACAAAAATAAAAAAAGCATATATAATATTATCACAGGTAAAAAGACGCATCAAACCTTTTTTGATGCGACATCTCTAAATGTAATGAGCTTTTATGGGTGTGCCCCTAACTTATCATTTGATGATTTTGAAACAATTGTAGCAGCATCTACAAACGAAGAGGTGACGCTACCTACATCATCATCCGTAACATATTTTATGTTACAACATTCATTTGCTACATTGCAACTTCTGATCCAAACATTGTCTCATGCACAACATGACAATATGAAGTTTGCACCATTAACATCTCATACTGAAATTCACCAGCGAGTTCGCAATATTTATACGATGATTCAAAACAAACAGCTTAATGGACATGTAAAACGAGAAATATTCACGCTGTTCAAAACATTGAATGCTGAACACAAAGGAAGTATCGCACATTATTTTTTAACAGGTTATGATGAAACAATGTATACAATGAAGCAAGTTGGACAGCTTCATCAAATAGATGATGATCGTTTATTCATCACACATTACATAGATTTGTTGACGATTTACCAGTTACTTTCTGAAAAGGAAGCGTATCCGATATTGCATCAATGTCTGGCATCTGACCAACTTAGTTACACGTTATTTCGAACGAAGTCTCTATTACTTCATGGGCTGTCTGTTCCTGAAGTCGCACAGCAAACACAACTCACTGAAAATACGATCCATGATCATATCTTAGATCTTTTTATGCGACATCATTTAAAGAATTATTATGATTATTTAACGCAAGACTTTCAAAGTTTTTTAGCATTTTATGCACAACAACCTTTTCAAAAACTCCGATTTTATAAAGAGAATTTTGAATATCTTAGTTATTTTGAAATTAAGTTGGCAATTATTGGTTTTTCGAAAGGGGTATTACATGCTTAAAACAGCGTTACAGTACTATTTTGGCTTCTCACAATTCAGACAGGGGCAAGAAGCATTGATTCAAAGCGTTCTAGATGGGAAAAACACTTTAGGTATCTTACCAACTGGAAGTGGAAAAAGCTTATGCTATCAGTTGCCTACATACATTAAACAACAACCTACACTTATCATATCTCCACTTATTTCACTGATGGATGATCAAGTAATGCAGATGAAAATGTATGGCGAACGACGTGTAGTTTCCATTCACTCTGGTATGTCACATAGTGAACGCCAACTGGCATTTCAACAGCTTGACAGCGCACTGTTTATATTTGTAAGTCCAGAATTCATTTTACAGCCGCATCATCTAAATCGCTTTAAAAACATGCCATTGGGACTTATCGTCCTTGATGAAGTTCACTGCTTATCAGAATGGGGATTTGACTTTCGACCGCATTACGCGCTGATTAATCATGTCACAGACTCATATCAACATGTCCCTATATTAGGATTAACAGCTACCGCAACAAGCCATTTAAAGTCAGATATCGAATTTGTTACAAAACAATCTTTTACATTATTACAATCCGATATGGATCGCCCGAATATTTCTTTATCGGTGAAGCAAATGACATCTTATCAAGACAAAATCGACTGGATTTTAGAAACTATCAATACTTCCGGACCGACGATTATATATGTTTCATCTAAAAAAGTATGTTTGGATATCGCAGAACAAATCTATGCTTCAGGTTATCTTACAGGTATTTACCATGCGGATTTAAGTTATGAAGAACGGTATACGGTTCAACAACAATTTTTAAAAAATGATATCCGTATTATCGTCGCAACGAGCGCCTTTGGTATGGGTGTGAACAAACCAGATATCCGTACAGTCATTCACTTCCACTTATCCAGTAGCCCTTCAAGTTATTTACAGGAGATTGGTCGTGCAGGGCGAGATGGCAAACAAAGTCAAGCTATCGCACTTTATCAAGAGGATGACCAATACTTATTAGAATTGCTTGCAACAGGGCATCAGATTACTGAAGAAGATATTTATTTATTTGAGCAGAGAACATTGATTGACCAAGAGAAACATGACATTTTATCTGTCTTATCTCAACATTATTCAGTCGAAAGACTCCAAAAAATATTTCGTCAAAATTATCAACAAAAAGTTAGAGCGCTTCAACATATACTGCAATATATCAATGCACAAACATGTCGACGTAACCAACTCATGCGCTATTTCAATATGTCAGTAAAGACGAGCAACAATTGCTGTGATATATGTGGAATATCCCACCAAATAGATGAAAAAAACAGAAAAAAAGTATATCGGAAAATATCCTATGAAGAAAAATTAGAAACTTTGTTCTAATAAATCTCTCAATGCTTTACACCGCAATTTTAAACAGGCTATAATCTAATTAAGAAGTGTATTAAAAAAGTAATAATGGAGATGCGCACACGTGTTATTTTAGAAATTGATTTTAAATATTTCTATATGTAGCGTAAAAGAAAGGATGAAGAAAGTGTCAAAAGATAATTTCAAGGATGAATTTGAACGCAATCGTCAAGAAATCAATCCGACTAAAGAAGACCTATCAACAGCTGATGACACATCAAACGAAGAAACAGATGCATCAGCCAACAATAATATGCAATATTTTCCACCACGAAATACACAAAGAAGACATCGAAAACGTGAACGCAATCAGCATAACGTAAATGAACAAACTGATTCGAATGAAACAGAATCATCTAAGCAACCTGAACAACATGCGAAACCAGTCATAAAGCCTGAATCAGACAAACAAGAAACGAGTGCAACAGATTCAAATCAAACTACGAAACAAACAGATAATCATAAGAAAAATCTAGGTGCTAGCGCAGGTGTTGCAGCTGGTGCAGATGCTGTTAATTCTAATAAACAAGATGCTAAAGCAAATAGCAAAACAACAACAGATTCAACAAACAAAGATGATAAAACACACACAACAGATAACATAGATTCTGTGGGTGGTGGTGTAATCGCTTCGAAAGCACACAACACAAAAACCAACTCTGATGATCAGCCATCATCTAACAAAGACAATAAAAAGAATGTGGCTGCCACTGGTGCAGCAACAGGTGCAGGCATGGCTGCTTCTAAAGGACAAGGTGACAAAGCGTATTCTGATACAAAATCATCATCTAATAAAGATGATAAAAAGAATGCGGCAGCCGCTGGTGCAGCAACTGGTGCAGGTGTGGCTGCTACTTCTAAAGGACAGACTACTAATGCTAAAACTGACTCAAAATCATCGTCAAACAAGGACGGTAAAAAGAAAGCAGCTGCTGCCACTGCGGGAGGTGTAGTTGCTGGTGCAAGTGCAACAACTGCTTCAGCTAAAAATAGTGAGACACCTAACACATCTGTATCAAATGGTACAAGCGGTGGCGGGTTCTTAATGCGAATCCTCCCAATTATCGCAGCAATTTTAATTCTTGGAACAATCGCTATTTTTGGTGGTATGTATTTATTCAATCAAGATCAGGGTTCAGGTCAAAACGATACCCAGCTTACACAACAATCTGATAAAAATGATAAAGAACAAGCGAAGAAAGAACAAGAAGCGAAAGAAAAAGCTGAAAAAGAAAAGGCTGAAAAAGAAAAGGCTGCTAAAGAACAGGAAGCAAAAGAAAAAGCAGAGAAAGAAAGAATTGCGAAAGAAAAAGCCGAAAAAGAGAAGGCCGCTAAAGAACAAGAAGGACAAAATGCAGGCAACAATCAAAATACGAATAATCAATATGCGAATCAAAACGGAAATCAACAAAACGCACAACAACAACAAAATGCTGGTAATCAGTCACATACGGTAGGTGGTAGTGAAAACTTATACCGTATTGCGATTCAATATTATGGTAGTGGATCTCCTGAAAATGTCGAAAAGATTAGACAAGCAAACGGAATTAGTGGTAACAACATTAGTAATGGACAACAATTGATTATTCCATAATATTTTATAAAAAGAAGTATCCCATATTTACTTGACGGTAAAAAGGATACTTCTTTTTGTATATGTCACAGCAACTTGCATTGTCAAAACTTATTCATTTAGTTTACTTTAAAAAGTTGCTATAATATTCGGGGATTAGATAGATAAAATGTACGCAAATACCATGCTAGTATGCGAATAGGAGGCAACACTAATTCTAAAGTAGCATAATATGACAGAGTGGTTCATATTTTTAGTTTTAGTAGTAAAGATGAAAACAATTGAAAGCATTATTATCGGTGGCGGACCATGTGGTTTGAGTGCTGCAATCGAACAGCAAAAGAAAGGCATTGAAACATTAATTATTGAAAAAGGGAATGTTGTAGAAGCCCTTTATCATTACCCAACACATCAAACTTTCTTTTCTTCAAGTGACAAACTCAGTATCGGTGATGTGCCATTTATTGTTGAAGACTTAAAACCACGCCGAAACCAAGCGCTCGTTTATTATCGAGAAGTCGTCAAACATCATCAATTAAAAGTTAATACTTTTGAAGAAGTATTAACCGTTCGTAAAATGAACAATCACTTTACGATTACAACAACAAAAGATGTCTATCAATGCCGATTCTTGACAATTGCAACAGGTTATTATGGTCAACCAAATGCATTGGAGGTTGATGGCGCTACTTTACCAAAAGTAATGCACTATTTTAAAGAAGCTCATCCATACTTCAATCAAAATGTCGTTATTATCGGTGGTAAAAACTCAGCAGTTGATGCTGCGATTGAGTTGGAAAAAGCCAATGCTAATGTGACAGTTATTTATCGTGGTTCAGATTATTCACCATCTGTAAAACCATGGATATTACCGAATTTTGATTCGCTTGTTCGTCGCGGAAATATCGATATGTATTTCGATAGTCATGTAACAGAAATTACAGACTCAACAGTTACTTTTGAGACTAATGGCGAGACAAAAACAATAGACAATGACTTTGTATTTGCAATGATTGGTTATCACCCAGATTATGATTTTCTAACATCAGTTGGTATCGATATTAATACGACAAGTTATGGAACAGCACCTGTCTATAATAAAGATACGTATGAAACAAATGTCGAAAATTGTTATATCGCAGGGGTTATTGCTGCAGGGACAGATGCAAATAGTATCTTCATAGAAAATGGCAAATATCATGGTGTATCTATCGCACAAGATATTTTAACTAAAAAGCAATCACCATTAGAATCGTAATGACATATAAAAAGTGAGCGGAAGACCTCATCGTGGTCTACCACTCACTTTTTTATATTTTATTGTTGCCCAATGAAGACAACTTGGCTAAAAAGAATACAGCTCGTCTTTTGTAGTGTTTAGCTTAATTGCTAAGCCAGATTCTGTACTCATATTTGAATGACGTAAACCAGAATCCAGATTTGCATAGACAGATAAAACATCTAAACCAAAATCAATGATTGTCATATTGATATCTGGTTCTATAAAATAAACTTCAGAAACAGGAGGTGTAAGTTCAAAACACTTCAAGTTCTTCATATCACTACTAAACATAACAAAATCTGTCACAATCGTGTGTTTCTCAAATGTACTAGAAACATCAAAATAAAATACCGTCATTTGATCTTCCATTTTTATATTTTATAAAGAAAAAAATGATGGATCCTTGACTTTCTAAGAATGAAATAACTTTCAGTACAACTGTGTTTGAAGTCATTTTTAATGTCCTTTTCTTCAACTTGATAGGAAGATTTTATAAATTTTTACTTTGGAAGACCAATCAACAAATTCTGAGTATACATTTTTCGTTAGAGAAGATAGTATGCTCACAATGAATCCATCACATCATCTACTCACTCAACTATTATCACGCTAAAGTAAACAAGTGTGTTACGAACTTGAAGTCGACCTTCAGCCTTCAATTTTTAATTAATCATTAAAATAGTGACGAATTTGATCATGATCGTAATGATTGCTTAGTGCGACTAATAGTTTCAACCGCGCCTTCTGTCCATTCAAACCGTTAGAGAAGATGACACCTTTATTTTGCAACTGGTGTCCACCTCCTGCATAACTGTAAACAGCACTCACAATTCCATTAAATGAGCGTGATACGAGCACAATTGGAATTTGAGCTGCGAGACATTTGTCCAATCCACTTAATGCAGTAGGTGGTAAGTTACCTTGACCTAAAGCTTCAATCACAATACCATCGACTTGCTGGTCTGCGTAAAATGACAACACTTCACTCCCCATATCCATATATGCTTTGATTAACGGAACATTCAGGCGCGTATCAATCTCAGACAAAGTGGTTTTGTCATATGGTCGATGGTGGAAATAAATACCTGACTTCGTAATAACACCTAAAGGACCATGATTGGGGCTTTGAAATGTATTCGTATTTGATGTGTGGGTTTTCGTCACATTACGTGCTGTATGTATTTCATCATTAAATACAACCATAACGCCTTTGTGATGAGATGCATCTGCTACGGCAACACGAATAGATGCAATAAAGTTGTATAGACCATCTGAGCCAATTTCATTAGATGAACGCATCGCACCCGTGATAACAACTGGTTTTGTGATTGAAAGTGTCAGGTCGAGAAGAAAAGCTGTTTCTTCTAATGTATCTGTACCATGAGTGATAACGAACCCATCAAATTCATCGCAGTGCGACATAATGAGTTGTCTAATTTCATCGACATGACGAATTGAAATGTGTGGAGATGGAACAGTAAAAGGCATCACTTCTTTAATATTGGCGTATGTTTGTATCAGCTCTTGATGATTCGCAATAGGATTATCGCCATTTGTGTTGACTGTATTTGATTCATCTTGAGACATACTAATCGTTCCGCCTGTATGTATCACTAATATTTTTTTCATTTGATTTCCTCCTGTTAAATAGTTCCCTTATTATGATAAAATATTGACATACAAACAACAACAAGGAAGGTTTATGATGACTGCTATTAATATTGCGATTGATGGACCGGCGGCGGCTGGAAAAAGTACCATTGCTAAACGCGTTGCAACAGAACTAAATATGATTTATGTCGATACTGGTGCCATGTACCGTGCGATTACTTATTTTTATTTAAATAACAAACAGCATTTTGACGACTTTGAATCAATGATGGGTCATGTCGATTTAAATTTGGTATATGATGAAGTGAAAGGGCAGCGCGTCATTTTAAATGATGATGATGTAACGGATTACTTACGCAGTAATGAAGTGACAGAAAATGTCTCATACGTTGCTTCAAAAGATGCTGTGCGTAAATACTTAGTAAGCGCACAGCAATTACTTGCTGAAAATAAAGGCATTGTGATGGATGGTCGTGATATCGGTACCACAGTTCTTCCAAATGCAGAAGTAAAGGTCTATATGATTGCCTCTGTTGAAGAACGCGCACATCGTCGTTTGAAAGATAATGCCGAACGTGGTATCCCGTCGACACTTGAACAACTGAAAAAAGATATTGCCGATCGTGATGCTTACGATATGAACCGTGACATCTCACCACTTGTCAAAGCACAAGATGCTGTTGAAATTAATACAACAGGGATGACCATTGAAGCAGTAACAGAACGTATTCTACAACTTGCAAAAGACGCAAAAGCAAAATAAGTTAGAAATGTGGAAATTTCTTGACAATTTGTGTCATTTGTAAGATGTTATTAATATGTAGTAATACAAGGAGGCATATAAGATGACAGAAGAATTCAATGAATCAATGATTACAGACATTAAAGAAGGCGACAAGGTTACAGGTGAAGTACAACAAATTAATGACAAACATGTCGTTGTACATGTAAACGGCGCAAAATTCAATGGGATTATCCCAATCAGCCAATTGACAACACATCACGTAGAAGATGCTAATGAAGTTGTTAAAGTTGGCGACGAAATTGGAGCATACGTAACAAAAATCGAAATTGACGAAGAAAACGAATCTGGTAGTTATATCTTATCTAAACGTCAATTAGAAGAAGAAAAATCGTATGAATTCTTACAAGAGAAACTCGATAACAATGAAACAATTGAAGCGACTGTTACAGAGGTTGTTAAAGGTGGATTAGTTGTAGATGTAGGTCAACGTGGCTTTATTCCTGCATCACTGATTTCAACTGATTACATTGAAGATTTCTCTGATTATGAAGGCAAAGTACTTGAACTTAAAGTTGAAGAGCTAGACCCTTCAAATAATCGTGTCATCCTTAGCCGTAAAGCCGTTGAAGCGGAAGAAAATGCAAAGAAAAAAGAAGCGCTTTTAAACTCTATTAAAGAAGGCGACGTTTTAGAAGGCAAAGTTGCCCGTCTTGCTAACTTTGGTGCTTTTATCGATCTTGGCGGTGTTGACGGTTTGGTTCACGTATCTGAGTTATCTCACGAACACGTTTCTTCTCCTGACGAAGTTGTAGCTGTTGGTGATACAGTAAAAGTCAAAGTACGTTCTGTTGAGCCAGGTTCTGAACGTGTATCTTTATCTATTAAAGATACTTTACCGAGCCCATTCGAAACAATTCAATCAAAATTTAACGAAGGCGATGTTGTAGAAGGTAAAGTCATGCGCCTTGCAAGCTTCGGTGCCTTCGTTGAGATTGGACCTGGATTACAAGGTCTCGTACACATCTCTGAAATCAGCAACAAACATATCGGTTCTCCAAATGAAGTGTTAGAACCAGGCCAAACAGTAGATGCTAAAATTTTAGGTATTAATCCTGCTGAAGAACGTATCTCACTTTCTATTAAAGCAGCAGCACCTGCTGAAGAGACGAACGAAGCATCACCAGAAACAACAGAACAATATACACTATCAACAGACGATGACAGCAACAACCCAACTTTAGGGGATGTATTCGCTGATAAATTTAAAAACCTTAACCTTTAATTCATTAATGTCTAAGCGCAGACTGATAAGTTACACTATGTAGCTTATCAGTCTATTATTTTGTGGTGAAGACTTGTCACATATACGCTTTTAACTTAAATTCGTTATTATGTCTGATTGCTTTCCAGTTTTCCTTATCACAAAAGACCATGCTATAATACAAATAATGAAAAATTCACATTTAAGAGGACTGAGATAGAGAAACTATCCTACTCCCTAAAAAGAAACACAACTAGCATTATGAAAAGGTGTAGAAATGATATTTTTTGAAAAACGACATTTCTGTGATGGATATGCTAGAATAATAAAGATATTGATAGAGAGGAAGAACAATTATGACGAAACCAGTAGTGGCGATTGTAGGTCGCCCAAACGTTGGGAAATCAACGATATTTAACCGTATTGTTGGCGAACGTGTCTCTATTGTAGAAGATACACCAGGTATTACACGAGATCGAATTTATGCAAGTGGTGATTGGCTTACACATGATTTTAATATAATCGATACAGGTGGTATTGAAATAGGAGACGCACCATTCCAAACGCAAATTCGTGCACAAGCTGAAATTGCGATTGATGAAGCGGACGTCATCATCTTTATGACGAATGTTCGTGAAGGTGTTACACAAAGCGACGAGATGGTTGCTCAAATGCTTTATAAGTCAAAAAAGCCTGTGGTACTTGCCGTAAACAAAGTTGATAACCCTGAAATGCGCAACGATATTTATGATTTCTATACATTAGGATTTGGCGAACCATATCCACTTTCAGGATCACACGGTCTTGGACTAGGCGACTTGTTAGAAGCAGTCGCAAAACACTTCAAACCTGAAGAAGAAGACCCATATGATGATTCTGTTATCAGATTATCATTGATTGGTCGCCCAAATGTTGGTAAATCTAGTCTTGTTAACGCAATATTAGGTGAAGAACGTGTCATCGTTTCAAATATTGCAGGGACAACACGTGATGCGATTGATACAGAATATAGTTATGACGGACAAGATTATGTCCTTATTGATACAGCAGGGATGCGTAAAAAAGGGAAAGTGTATGAAACGACAGAAAAATATTCTGTCCTACGTGCGCTAAAGGCGATTGAACGTTCTAATGTTGTACTCGTCGTCTTAGACGCAGAAGCAGGAATCATTGAACAAGATAAGCGTGTTGCTGGCTATGCCCATGAAGAAGGTAAAGCCATCGTCATCGTTGTCAACAAATGGGATACGTTAGAAAAAGACAGTAAAACGATGAAACGTTTTATGGATGATATTCGTAATAACTTCCAATTTTTAGATTATGCACAAATCGCATTCGTATCAGCTAAAGAAGGAACACGTTTACGTACGCTATTCCCACTGATTAATGAAGCGAGTGAAAATCATAAAAAACGTGTTCAAAGTTCTACATTAAACGAAGTTATCACTGATGCAATTTCTATGAACCCAACGCCAACAGATAAAGGTCGTCGCTTAAATATTTTCTATACAACACAAGTTGCGATTGAACCACCGACATTTGTTGTATTCGTTAACGATGTAGAGCTCATGCACTTTTCTTATAAACGCTATTTAGAAAATCAAATTCGAAGTGCCTTTGGTTTTGAAGGTACACCCGTACACATTATCGCTCGTAAGCGAAATTAGTAAAATGGAGGGCATATCAATATGACTGCAATTACAGTATTCGGTACAGGGAGTTTTGGTACAGCATTAGCGAATGTCCTAGCAGACAATGGGCACGACACATTGATGTGGGGGAAAACAGCCAAAACTGTTGAAGAAATCAATACGAAACATACAAACTCTGCGTATTTAAAAGAAGCAACGATGAATAATGCAGTTCGTGCAACGACTGATATTCAATCAGCTGTCGATCATGCAGATATTTATTTGGTTGCAATACCTACTAAAGCTATTCGTACAGTATTATCACAAGTTGATGAACGATTAACTTCAAAGAAACAGTTCATTCATGTAGCAAAAGGGATTGAAAATAAAACTTTCAAACGTGTTTCAGAAATGATTGAAGACGAGATTTCTCTTGAACACAATGGGGGTGTCGGTGTCTTGTCCGGCCCAAGTCACGCTGAAGAAGTTGTTATTCAACAGCCGACAACTGTTGCAGCAGCTTCAAGTTGTCCCGAATTATGCAAAACCATTCAAGACTTATTTATGACAGATTATTTACGTGTCTATACGAATGAAGATTTGATTGGTGTTGAAATCGGCGGGGCACTGAAAAATATAATTGCGATAGCGAGTGGCGTTCTTGCTGGCTTAGGTTATGGTGATAATGCAAAAGCTGCACTCATTACACGTGGTTTGGCCGAAATTACACGACTTGGTGTCAAGTTAGGTGCAGACCCACTGACATTCCAAGGTTTAGGAGGAATTGGTGATTTGATTGTGACATGTACATCAACACATTCACGCAACTACTCGCTAGGCTTTGCACTTGGAAGTGGAAAAACATTGCAAGAAATACTCGATGAAATGAACATGGTTGCTGAAGGTGTTTATACAACCGAATCTGTTTATCACTTAGCGAAACAAATGGATGTTGATATGCCAATCACGAATGCACTTTATCACGTGTTATTCGAATCACAACCAGTCGAAGAAGCACTGAAAGATTTAATGGGTAGAACAAAAAAATCAGAGTAATTTAATCCATTTTATTAAATTTGGGATATTTCAATACTAAAAAATCATTAAAAATGCGATGAAACCGCCGTTTTTCGTATATAAATGATTGCAGATATACCTAATATTGTGTTAAAGTCATACCATAATGATAAATGAGTTATCATTACATAACCTTTAAGGAGGCGAACTTGGAAATGAACAAAACAGACTTAATCAACGCGGTTGCTGAACAAGCAGACTTAACTAAAAAAGATGCGAGCTTAGCAGTTGATGCCGTTTTCGAATCAATTCAAAACTCACTAGCTAAAGGTGACAAAGTACAATTAATCGGTTTCGGAAACTTCGAAGTACGTGAACGTGCTGCTCGTAAAGGACGCAACCCACAAACAGGTAAAGAAATCGACATCCCTGCAAGCAAAGTACCAGCTTTCAAAGCAGGTAAAGCTTTAAAAGACGCAGTTAAATAATTCTTTTATCTACAAGAAAGCCCTCATCACGATGTGGGTTTTTTTGTTTGCCGTTATATTTAATACGTCATTCCGATAATTCGCATTTTATTTTTTAGGGGTTAGTGTTAATATAGAAAGTGACTAAATTGAGAGGTGACGCACATGTCAAATACGTATCAGTTACTCGAACAACAAATTAATCAACGTTTAGACAGAATAGAACAACCGCAAGTGATACATATCAATCATGCGTTGAGTCATGTGCTTGACCCGTTACATATTCCGATCCAAGCAAAACTTGCATGTCTCTCAATTGATACCTCGTTGAAACACCTCGATGAAGTCAGTTATCATGGGATTGAACGAGATGGAATTCTCATTGGAGATTTATTAAGTGCACATTATTACACGTTGCTGTCAGAACTAGACAATACAGAATTTCAATTAAAAATGAGCCAAGCAATCGTTAAAATCAATGAGCTGAAGTCATCATTACAACATCAGGCTGATTATATCCCACAATCGCAAGTTGTCGAAATCATCTATCAGATTGAAACATTGTTGTTGCAACAAGTCTTAGATGTGTATCAACCTGATAAGATGGCAGGTGCAATCACTGCGACACTTATCAAAGAATTACAAGTAACAGATCTCAGCTATCTCACACTATTTGATAGTGAGACATCGGATATTCTATTTCGCCAGTTACAAGAAAAATATACAAACTAATGAGGTTTAAATTATGAGTAAAAACAAAGCAAACAAAGAACAAGTACATGAAGTTTTCCAAAATATTTCAGGAAAATACGATCGTTTAAATAATATTATCAGTTTTGAACAACATAAAAGTTGGCGTAAAAAAGTGATGAAAGAAATGAACGTACAACCTGGATCAATCGCTTTAGACGTTTGTTGTGGTACAGCGGATTGGACAATTGCATTAAGTCACGCCGTAGGTCCAGATGGTGAAGTAACAGGTCTTGATTTTAGTGAAAATATGTTAAAAGTCGGTGAAGAAAAAACAAGTTCAATGGACAACATTCGTCTCGTTCAAGGAGACGCAATGGCACTGCCTTTTGAAGATAATACTTTTGATTATGTGACGATTGGATTTGGATTACGTAATATTCCGGATTATAAGGTAGCATTAGCAGAGATGTATCGTGTGCTTAAACCAGGCGGTATGGCCGTATGTCTTGAAACAAGCCAACCAACAATACCAGTGTTCAAGCAAGCTTATCAACTTTACTTTAAATTTATTATGCCATTGTTTGGTAAATTATTCGCCAAGTCTAAGTCAGAATATGAATGGTTACAGCAATCAGCTTTTGACTTCCCAGATCGAGAAACATTAAAGAAATTGTTTGAAAGTGTACATTTCCAGAATGTTAAAGTTAAAAGCTTTACGGGTGGTGTTGCAGCGATGCACCTCGCTTATAAACCGAACACGAATGATTAAAAGGTGAGTAGCATGTCGAAAATTAATTTAAATCAAGAAATAAAGACAATTGAAAAAAGGCTTCAGTCATTGATTAAAAGCGATGATCCAATTTTGGAATCTGCCGCTAATCATTTATTAAAATCCGGGGGAAAGCGAGTAAGACCTTTATTTGTCATCTTGAGTAGCTATGCTGGCCCAGATCAAGCGAATGAATCTGCGTATCGCGTTGCAACTGCTCTCGAGCTGATTCATATGGCAACGCTTGTGCATGATGATGTGATTGATTATAGTGACAAACGTCGTGGTAAAAAAACGATTGAAAAACAATGGGATAAACCAACTGCTATTTTGACAGGAAATTTCTTACTCGCACGTGCATTAGAATATTTATCTTATATCGAGGATCCACGCATCCATCGTACATTGTCATCGGCAATCACTGAAGTTTGTCGTGGAGAACTTTTTCAATTTCAAGACCAATTCCGATCTGATCAATCGATGACGAATTATTTGCGTAGAATCAATCGAAAAACTGCTTTGCTCATTCAATTATCTACCGAAGTCGGAGCGATGACTTCCGATGCTGACGCACAAACAGTTCGCACGATGCGCCAAATCGGTCATTATATCGGCATGAGCTTCCAAATTATTGATGATATATTGGACTTTACAAGTACAACAGAGAAGTTAGGTAAACCTGTCGGCAGCGACTTGCGTAACGGTCATTTAACATTACCTGTACTATTAGAAATGCGCCAAGATAAGATATTTAAACAAAAAGTTGCATTGCTTCATCAAGACGCAGATGCCGAATTGTTTGAAGAATGTATTGCACAAATTAGACGTTCTGATGTGATAGCACAGTCAAAAGAGATAAGTGCACAATATCTAAACAAAGCAACACAACAACTCGATTCATTATCAAATGATGCATTGAAACCACTTTTCCAAAAAATCATTCATAAACTACAACATCGCATTCGTTAAATTGTAATTGAAAGCGCTTTACATACATGATAGTATATTGATGTATGTTTATTAATAAGGGGGATTTTTCATGGAAAGAACATTTGTAATGATCAAGCCAGATGCGGTTCAACGTAAACTGATTGGAGAAATCGTACAGCGCATTGAACGTAAGGGGTTAAAATTAGTAGCTGCGAAGTTAATGACTGTACCGCAATCTTTAGCAGAGACACATTATGCTGAACATAAAGAAAGACCATTCTACAATAGTTTGATTAGCTTTATTACATCAGCACCTGTATTTGCGATGGTATTAGAAGGAGAAGATGCAGTTAACATCTCTCGTCATATCATCGGTGCAACAAATCCATCAGAAGCCTCACTAGGCACAATTCGTGGTGATTTAGGTTTAACAGTAGGACGCAATGTCGTTCATGGGTCAGACTCAGTTGAATCAGCTGAACGAGAAATTGCACTATGGTTTGATGAATCAGAGATTAGTTCATACACTTTACCAGAAGATGTATGGGTTTACGAATAATAGTATCATGTATGGAAGGGTCAGTTTGGCCTTTCTTTTTTGGATGTCCATCTTTTGTGGTGGGCAGATAATTAAAAGTAACTAATTTTATATTTAACTTAATCATAACACGTAGTAATCACTACATTCATTTAAGCGTACAGTTATTCATTAATTGTACGCTTTTTGAGTACTATCATTTCTTTAATACTCACTTGCCAAGGCGCCTCACTTCAACTAATTTTGGCTTTATTGAATAAGTGAAGCCAAAATGGATTTTCAGTTCGGCTTGTTGCCTTAGGCGTCTCGTATTAGAAATGATTTTACACCATACAGTTATATGAGCGTTTGTGACATGTTAAGTTACGAGGTAATCTTTATGCAACACAGCTTAATAGCTCTTGCTTTTTAGAACGTTGATACAGCTTAAAAATGATGAGTATTCTCGCTTTAAAGTTATTAAAGTTGCGATAGCCATATGATACACGTTTAATAAGCTTAATTTTATTATTGATACCTTCAATCGCTCCATTGTTAAACTTCGGGTACTTGATTGTTGAGTAAAGGACATACTCGTATTTCTTATAGAATCGAATGATACGCCAAACACCACGTGATACATGCTTCTTTTCGACACCCATTAAAGTTTCTTTGAAACGTAACCAGTCACATTGTTTCAATGCTTCACGAAGTTGATGAACTAACATATAAGTGTCATAGAGCTGCTGATCAAGACTTAGTAGATATGTTAAAACATCTCTTGATGTTGTGTACGTTTTGAAAGACTTCGACCAAAAGTATTCATAACTATTAATATCCTGCCTGTCAGAAAGAAAGAGTTTCCAGTGCTTTTTCATTTTCGTGTAATCTGTTGATGATCGATAGCGATAAGCATTCATTACAGAAATACGTTGCTTATTTAATTCACGATTAAGGTGCTGAACAATGTGAAAGCGATCAAAGATCAAAATCGCATTTGGAAATACTTCATGAATGAAGTTGATGTATGGTTCATACATATCAGCAGTTACAGTTTTAACAGCTAATCGTTCACGTCGATCAAAGCGATAGAAGTACTCTTTGAGTTTATGAATACGTCTATCTTCTAAGATATCAATAATCTGATTCGTTTCATTATCTATAAACAAAAAACTCATCGCTGTTGTCACGTTCTTAACGCTTTTAAACTCATCTATGGAGATATGTTTTGGCAATCCAGATGAAGGTTTGACTATTAATGATTGTGAGAGTTGATGAATACATCTTTTAACTGTACTCGGTGAAACACTACAATCATGAGCGATATCTATCTCACACTGTACACGTGTGAGTTTATCCTGAATCGCTAATTTCACACGGTTGGTAATAAAGCAGTTACTATCAACAATGTTTGTTTGAGCCGTAAAAGTCTTTAAACAATGTAGACACTTAAAGCGTTCTTTCGCTAAATTAAGATAAACATTGGATTCTTGAGATTTTAATAGTGTTAAACGCGAAACGCGTTTACCATGCTTATGGATTTGCCCATCATTGACACAACCACACTTCATACAAGCTTTGGGTGTATAAGAAAGTGTTCCATAAACAACCGTAGAAAGCCGACCACGCACTTCTACATCTTCTTCCACCTTAAGAACTTGAATATTTTCATCTTTTATTTTTAGTAGTTTTAATATATCATTACACATAGGCGCATCATGTCTCCTCTTTATTTTTTTGTTTAGTCACTTAAAATTATAGAGGCGTGCGCGCTTTTTTTGTATCCAAATGATTTAAAACATAAAAAAGGCGGGATAGCATTTCATGCCATCCCACCACAAAAGATTAAGACCCTCTTTTTTTGTTTATTTTTATATAGACTACTTTTCATTTTAGTCAGTAAAAGCGATAAAATATTTTGAAGTTTTCTGTTAATTAAATATATGATTTATGCTATGATGAGAAACATATCTAATAATTGAGCGATTGTAAATACTTGTCTAAGGGTAGATACATATTTTTGCGCTTGAGAAGGAGTGTTATACAAATGAGATTTTTAACAGCTGGAGAATCGCATGGGCCACAACTGACAGTGATTGTTGAAGGGTTACCAGCAAATATGAAAGTCGATATTGAGTCTTTGAACAATGAGATGTATAAGCGACAAGGTGGGTATGGTCGTGGGCGACGTATGCAAATCGAAAAAGATAGTGTCGAGATTGTTTCGGGTGTCCGCCACGGCTATACGCTCGGTAGCCCAATTACGATTGTGATAAAAAATGATGATTTCACACATTGGCGTAATATTATGGGAGCAGCACCGATTAGCGAACAAGAAGAAGCTGATATGAAGCGCGTCATTACTAAACCAAGACCCGGTCATGCTGACTTGGTTGGAGGGCTAAAATATCAACATCGAGACTTGCGCAATGTACTCGAACGTTCATCTGCACGTGAAACTGCTGCGCGTGTCGCAGTTGGTGCATTATGTAAACAATTACTCCAACAACTAGATATCGATGTGTACAGTCGTGTCGTTGCCATTGGCGGGATTCATGACGCATCAGAATACGATATCGCAACAATTAAAGAACACGTAGACACCAATGATGTACGTGTTGTTGACGAAACAATTGCTCAACAGATGAGAGATAAGATTGATCAAGCGAAACAAGATGGAGATTCTATCGGTGGTGTTGTTCAAGTCATTGTAGATCATATGCCGGTCGGTATTGGTAGTTATGTGCATTACGACCGTAAATTGGATGGACGCATCGCTCAAAGTATCGTTGGTATTAATGCATTTAAAGGAGTATCTTTTGGAGAAGGCTTTGCAGCAGGCGACAAGTTAGGAAGCGAAATACAAGATCCAATTCTCTATGATGATACACATGGTTACTACCGTGCTTCTAATCATCTCGGTGGTTTAGAAGGTGGTATGTCGAATGGAATGCCGTTAATTGTCAATGGAGTAATGAAACCAATCCCAACATTATATCGACCATTAGCTTCTGTCGATATCAATTCAAAAGAACCGTTCAAAGCAACAATTGAACGCTCAGATAGTTGTGCAGTTCCCGCTGCAAGTATTGTTTGTGAACACGCTGTAACATTTGAAGTGGCACGTGCATTATTAGAAGAATTTGAGTCGAACAATATGTCGATTCTTAAAAATCAAGTTGATCAACGTCGTGAAATGAACATTAACTTTTAATAGGGGGACGATCATGGAATTTACAACGACTTATGTATCTCAAAATTACCCTATCATCGTTTCACACCATGCAATTCAGAAATTGACACAATATACTGCTAACTATCAGCATGTCTTTGTGTTTGTAGATGAACACGTTTCAACACATTGGTCTTCAAAAATTCAAGAAGTAATTGCATATCATGTTGATGAGACATTTGTTTTACCTGCGGGAGAGCAGATTAAAACATTCCAACACTTCCAATCTTATTTAGAGCAGTTATTGAGTTTTCAACCAAGTAGAAATACATGTCTCATCGCCATTGGTGGTGGTGCAGTTGGAGACTTTGTCGGCTTTTTAGCTGCGACATTGTTACGTGGTGTCGACTTTATACAAGTTCCTACTACTATCTTGGCACATGATTCAAGTATTGGTGGAAAAGTAGGAATTAATGCGAGACAAGGAAAGAATTTAATCGGTGCCTTTCATAGACCAACCGCAGTGCTTTATGATTTAGACTTTTTGACATCTTTACCGCCTAGCGAAGTATTAAGCGGTTATGGGGAAGTATACAAACATGCACTCTTAAATGACAACTCATTTGTTAACGCATTAGAAACAACATACAAAGACACAGCATCATTGTTAAAATTAACTAACATGGAACAATATTTGATGAAGGGCATTCAAACAAAATTGAACATCGTCGTAAATGATGAAAAAGAACAAGGTCAACGCCAATGGTTAAATCTCGGTCATACGTTCGGACATGCAGTCGAATATGAGACAAAAATACCGCATGGACACGCTGTTATGATCGGTATTCTCTATCAAATGATTGTTTCAAATCAAATGCTTGGGGTGTCACATACAGTTCGTCGTTATTATGATTATTTTCAAACACTTGGCTATCCGCTTCACCTGATTGATACACTTTCTTTTGAGCCGTTATTACAACTGATGAAACAAGATAAGAAAAATAATCAATCAGGTATACGTATGGTTTTACTCAAAAATATTGGTGATCCAACTGTCAAAACCGTTCCAATTGAGATACTACAACAAGCTTTTAATCACTTGAAAGCGCTAAGAAAGGAGTCTACTACAAATGACAACATTGATTGACATACATGCTCCATTGAAAGGGGAAATCATCGTTCCTGGTGATAAATCAATGACCCATCGTGCAATTATCCTTTCTTCACTAGCGAAGGGAACGTCTACTATTCATCAACCGCTACTTGGTGAGGATTGTTTGCGCACAGCAGAAATTTTCCGATTACTTGGCGTGTCTATCGATGTCCAAGATGATCGAATAATTATTGATTCACCCGGCTATCAGCACTTTAAAACACCACATCAAGTGCTTTACACAGGCAATTCGGGAACAACAACACGCTTACTCGCTGGATTGTTAGGCGGCGTTGGCCTACAAAGCGTCTTATCCGGTGACTTCTCAATCGGTAAACGACCGATGGGGCGGATCTTGACACCGTTACAACAAATGCATATTGATATCACTGGTGTTGACGGAGACTTCACGCCATTAATTGTTCAACCAAGTAAAGTGCGTGGTATTCACTATCAAATGCCTGTTGCAAGTGCACAAGTGAAAAGTGCCATCTTGTTCGCAGGATTGTTTGCTGATGAAGAAACTGTCATAGATGAAATGGATCTCTCACGTAATCATACAGAAACGATGTTTGCACATTATGGTATTCCGATTGAAACAGCGTCTTTACGCGTTAAACTCCCTTCGCGCGGTATCGATCATATTGAACAAGCAGATTTTTATGTACCTGGAGACATCTCATCTGCCGCTTTCTTTATTGTTGCTGGTTTAATTCTTCCTGGCAGCGACATTACAATACATCATGTTGGCATTAATCCAACACGAGATGGTATTCTAGATGTTGTCAAAAATATGGGTGGTAATCTTACTATTTTTAATGTAACAGATGGTCCCGAACCGACCGCTTCTATTCGTGTACAATATACACCTGATTTGAAAAGTACTGAAATCAGTGGGAACTTGATTCCTAGATGTATTGATGAACTGCCTATCATTGCTTTACTCTGTACACAAGCTCAAGGTTCAAGTATTATAAAAAATGCTGAAGAATTAAAGGTAAAAGAAACCAATCGAATTGACACAACGGCAAAAGAATTAAACAAGCTCGGTTTAATGCTTGAACCAACTGAAGATGGTCTCATCATTCATCCATCATCCATTTCAAAAATAGCTGAGTTAGATAGTCATACGGACCACCGTATCGGTATGATGTTGGCAATTGCTTCAGCCTTGTCACCGAAAAAGTATCATATTAGCCAATTTGACAGTGTCAATGTGTCATTTCCTGGTTTCTTATCTGTTTTAAAACAATTAGAAAATGAGGGATAACATGCAAGACATCTATAAGTTAATCGACGACATCAATAGTCAAAAATTAGAAGATATTAATAGTCGTGTAGAACAAGCGATTCAATCAGATCATGATGAAGCTTTATTCCTTCTCGGCGAAACGTTGTACAGATTTGGACTTATGCCACAAGGATTGGATGTTTTTAGAGCACTCTATATGAAATATCCGGATGAAGCAGATGTACTCATTTACTTCATTGAAGGGTTGATTTCTGAAAATCATACTGATGAAGCATTAGAGTATTTAAATGATGTAGAACTGACACCTGAACGTTTAATGTTAGAGGCAGACTTATATCAACAGATCAATATGACAGATGTAGCGATTGATAAAGTACAACAAGCAATTGATATGCAACCTTCAGACCCGATATTGCACTTTGCGATTGCAGAATTATTTTATTATGACGGTCAATATCTTCGTGCATCACGTGAATATGATACAGTCCTTGAAGCAGGTGAACACATCGTTAATGGTGTAAATATTTTCTCACGCCTTGCTGACAGCAGTTTGCAAAGTGGGAATTATTCAGATGCTTTACAATGGTTTGAAGAAATTCATGAACAAGAAATGACTTCTGAAGATTACTTCAAAAAAGCCATTGCATTTGATAAAAATGATTTAACACAAGAAGCAATCAAAATTGTACGTACATTATTACAAAAAGATCCTGATTATATGCAAGCGTATTTTTACTTACAACAACTGTATGAAAATGAAAAAGCATATGAAGATGCCATTGAAATTGGAACAGAAGGGTTACGCCTTAACCAATTTTATAAAGAGTTGATGTATTCGACAGGTGCGCTACAAGTAGAACATGGGGATGCAGAAGCTGGAGTATCATTACTAAAACAAGCTCTAGAAGTGGACCCTGCTTATCAAGAACCATTGATGTTACTCGCAGACTATTATCGCAATGAAGAAGATAACGAAGGACTTATCTCGTTGATTCAATATACTGAAGAAGATGATATGGATCCACAATTCATGTGGCAAATTGCCTATGCACTCGGAGAAGAAGAACGTGATAAAGAGGCACAGCATTTCTATGCACTTGCACACGAAACGCTACACAGCAACATTGATTTTCTCGGCGACTATTATCACTATGTCGTTGAGATCGGTGATACTGCAACACGTGAGAAGCTTTTAGAACGTCTTATCGAATTAGAACCAAACAATACACAGTGGCATGAAGAACGTGAGCGCTATTTATAATCACAATGTCATATTCGATACGCCATTATATGTAGCAAAGCAACGATTTATCACATATTTACTGTCACACTATACTTTCAAATCACGCATTAGTGTTTGGTTACTCAATTATATCAAGGCGAATAGGCAACTGGTTGATCAGATTCGCTTTGTCGATCAAATCATTGAACATCATCCAACATTAACACTCAGCACAACAGAATCTGAAGCACACGCTATTCGCTATGATGATGACACATTTCATCTCATCAATATTGATCAAATTTTTCATATTGTCCTTGCGTCAAATAAAGCAATCGATATCAAAATTCATTTCGATCATCAAACGAAAAGAGATGCACATCTTGATCACATCTTATTACATCAACTACTGCAGCTATCTAACCAAACAGACTACATGCATGATTTATATCATATTGAACTTTCACAGGTGACCGAGCAGCGGTTATTAACACTGCTCTCATCACAAATTGATATGAGTCTCACAATGCAAGATGCAGATGCTTTCTATCATTTCACACGTTTACGCAATACAATAAAATTGCGTCGACTTTCTCAATAAATTGTCACGAGGTAAATATCATGTCTCTTAAAGAACTCATGCGTGCTTTTTTGTTTGATAAGCCATTTCTTTATTTTTTACTCTTCTGCAACGTATTAGGGACGATTTATGGATATATTTGGTACGAAGGTCAACTATCACAAACACCTTGGTATTTTTGGCCGTTCGTACCAGACAGTCCAACCGCAACCCTCTTTTTATCAATCAGTATCTTATTGTTTATATTGAATAAACAATCATCCATTGTTGATACGCTCGCCTTTGTCACACTATTCAAATACGGCGTTTGGGCTGTCATCATGAATATTATGCTTTTTTATGAAGACAACACCATCTATATCGTAGGGGTTATGCTTATCATGTCACATGGCATCATGGCTATCCAAGCACTCATGTTCATACCAAGATTTCGATTTACGTTCGTCAGTCTTGCAGTCACAATCGTATGGGTCATTCACAACGATGTCATCGACTATGTATTTCACCAATATCCAGTCTACGGACCGCTAGCAAGTTACGAAAGTCTCATTGGATATATTGCGTTTTGGCTATCTATAATTCCGCTCCTTTACGTTATTCTAAAAATTAAGCGCCGCACAAGTAAATAGTTTGACCCTATAACATGAACCACGTAAAATATAACAAAAGGAGTGAACAACATGTCTTTAGTATCAATGATCGTATATTTTGCCATCATAATGATTCTTCCAATGTACGCACAACACAGTGTAAAATCAAACTATGAAAAATATTCAAAAGTGAGATCAACAAGTGGTAAAACAGGTAGAGAAGTGGCATTAGAAATATTACATGCCAATGGGATAAATGACGTCGACGTCCAACGAGGAAATGGCTTTTTGACAGATCACTATGACCCTAGAAAGAAAGTTGTCGTTTTATCACCAGCAAACTATGACCGCCCAAGTGTAGCCGGAACAGCTATTGCAGCACACGAAGTAGGACATGCCATTCAACACTATGAAGGTTATTTCTTCTTACGTTTCCGCACAGCACTTGTTCCTGTGGCAAACTTAGGTAGTTCATTATCATATATCTTTATTATGATGGGCGTTGTATTAACTGCAATGAATAGTGCTTTTGGAACATCAGCATTGTGGATTGGTATTTTCTTAATGGCCTTTGCAGTGTTATTCTCAATTGTTACTTTACCAGTTGAGTTTGATGCGAGTAAACGTGCTATGACTCAAATTAAGAAGATGCAAATCGTTAATGAAAATGAATACAAACATGCAGGTCGTGTTCTAAGAGCAGCAGCAATGACATATGTCGCAGCAACAGCTGTTGCAGTGGCAGAGCTATTACGCTTCATCTTACTTGCACGTTCTCAAGAATAGTCTTGAAAAGCTGAAACAGATTCTGTTTCAGCTTTTTTGTGTCTTTCTACAATCATACAAATTGGATATGTAACTATGAACAGATACACATCGTTTTTTATTCATCTTATAAGCATCTAGAATTGCTCAAGAAGGCAGATACATGTATCATGAAAGAGAATGCTTAATAAGAAAGAGGTCATATCATGTCAAAATCTATGCACGAGATGCAACAAGAAGTAGATGCTTATATTTCACAATTCAAAGCAGGGTATTTCTCTCCACTTGCTAATCTAGCACGCATGACGGAAGAAGTGGGTGAGCTTGCGCGTGAAATCAATCATTATTACGGAGAAAAACGTAAAAAAGAAAGTGAAGAAATGAACACAATTGAAGCAGAACTCGGCGATAATTTATTCGTATTACTTTGTATCGCGAACTCACTCAATATTGATATGACAAACAGTTTTAATCAAACGATGCACAAGTTTAATACACGTGATAAAGATCGTTTTGAGAGAAAATAAAGGAGGTCTTTACATGAAAATAGGAATTACGTGTTATCCCTCTATCGGCGGGTCAGGTGTGATTGCAACTGAACTCGGTATTTTGATGGCAGAACGTGGCCATGAAGTACACTTTATCACGTCCAATATGCCTTTTAGGCTCAACAAACCGATTCCTAATATTACTTTTCACCAAGTAGATGTGAATCAATATGCTGTCTTCCAATATCCACCCTATGACATTTCATTGAGTACAAAAATTGCGAATGTTATCAACGAATATGATTTGGACGTGTTACATATGCATTACGCAATTCCACATGCGATATGTGGCATTCTTGCACGACAAATGTCAGGTAAAGATATTAAAATTATGACAACGCTTCACGGTACAGATATCACTGTTCTTGGGTACGATCATGCTTTGCGTAACGCAATCAAGTTTGGCATTGAACAAAGTGATGTCGTGACAAGTGTCAGCCAATCACTTAAAGAAGAAACTTATGACATCATTAAACCAAACAAAGATATTGTTCCAATTTATAATTTCGTACGTGAATCGGAATTTCCAACAGGTTATCAACCCGAACTCAAGACAAGCTATGGAATCGCAGAAGATGAAAAAGTCATCATCCATGTATCGAACTTCCGTAAAGTAAAGCGAATAGATACAATTATTGACACATTCAAGCTAATTCGCCAAGAAATGAAATCAAAACTATTATTGATTGGCGATGGGCCAGAACTTCTCGATATGCGCGAAAAAGTCCGTGAATTACAATTACAAGATGATGTATTATTTTTAGGCAAGCAAGATTGTGTCAGTAATTTTTATCAAATCTCAGACTTAGTCCTCTTAATGAGTGAAAAAGAAAGTTTTGGTCTAACATTACTTGAAGCGATGACAACAGGCGTTGTTCCCATTGGTACATATGCAGGTGGTATTAAAGAAGTCATCAAACATGGGGAAACTGGATATTTAGTCGATATAGGAGATAGTCAACATGCTGCGGAGTATGCGATAAAGTTATTGTCCAATCCACAGCTGTATAAACAAATGCAGCAACGTATGTTAACAGATGTTCAACAACGCTTTCACTCGTCTATTATTGCTGATCAGTACGAGGACCAGTACCGTCAAATGATTGGAGAATCCAACGATGCATGATAAAGAGATGTTTGTAACAGCTTTACCTGTCATGCAACAGCTCGTTAGTCACGGGTATGAAGCGTATTTTGTCGGTGGTTCAGTCCGTGATTATTTAATGAAAAGACCCATCAATGATATCGATATCACAACGAATGCGACGCCAGATGAAGTCGAAGCACTGTTCGAACATACAATTCCGATTGGCAAAGCGCACGGTACAATAAATGTTGTTTGGCAAGGCAACAACTATGAAATCACCACTTTTCGTACGGAAGGCGATTACATCGATCACCGTCGTCCAAGTGAGGTTCACTTTGTCCGTGATTTATACCAAGATGTCGAACGACGTGACTTTACGATTAACGCAATTGCGATGAATCAACATTTTCATATGACTGATTATTTTGATGGCCAAACAGACATCCAATCAAAGGTCATTCGCACAGTAGGAAACCCTGATGAACGTTTTGGAGAGGATGCGTTGCGTATTTTAAGAGGTGTCCGTTTCAAATCACAACTCGGTTTTACAATTGCGTCAGAAACATACAAAGCAATGTTACAACGCACTCCAGATATCACACATCTTGCAATTGAACGTATCATGGTAGAACTAGAGAAACTATTAAATGGTCAATATGTCTCTAGTACCTTTGAGATGTTACATGATTTGAATATATGGAAATACATGCCTTTCTTTAAAGAAATAGACATGCATCATATTCGCATTACAAGTCCTGTTACATTGGCTCAGTTTTTAGCAATGATCATGTATCACATGCAAGGGCAAACGAGCAATACAAAGCAATTAAAACGGAGCAATGATGAAATCAAACACGCAGAGCAATTATGCCGTGCAATGAAGTGCGCACCAACATTAAATACAAAAGCAGAATTGCGTCAATTTGTCTATGATTTTGGGCAAACACGATGCATTGAATTGCTCGCAATACAATCTCAATTGAAAACGAATGGCATCCCACAAGTGTCACCACTTATTTTTAATACACAAACAATCTCCGACACTTGGCAGTCGCTTGTAATTCAAGAGAGACAACAATTAGCAGTCAATGGAACAGTACTTATGACGGCATTGAATCGAAAAGCAGGTCCATGGTTAAAAGAAGCCTTGCGTTGTGCTGAATGTGCTGTCGTACAACAAAAGGTGAACAATAACGAACAAGAAATTATTGAATGGGTGAAGGCACATGTCGAAATATCGTGATCAAATTTTACAATTGTTAGCTGAGGCACAACCACAATATGTATCAGGACAAGCAATTGCCAATCAACTAAATATTTCACGCATGACAGTTAAGAAGGTCATTGATCAACTCAAATCGGAACATGTTTCAATAGACTCTGTTCATAATAAAGGACATCGTTTAAATGATTATCCAACTGTCTGGCATAAAGGAATTCTTCAGGATTTGTTGAAACATCAATCACTAATTGAAACGATTGAAACATATGAGTCAGTTACATCAACACAAGATATTGCGAAACATTTACTCATCGATCATTCTGAAAGTATGTTGATATTAAGTGATGAACAAACTGCTGGCAAAGGACGGTTCAAACGCCCTTGGCAATCAGCGAAAGGAAAAGGCATTTGGATGACACTCGTATTACGTCCCAACATTCCTTTTTCTATGTTAACAACATTTAATTTGTTCATTTCACTCGCAATTTGTCATACGATTCAACAATATACAGATGAGAAAGTTTCAATCAAATGGCCAAATGACATTTATATTGGTAATAGAAAAGTCTGTGGCTTTTTAACTGAAATGATTGCGAATGCAGATGGGATTGAAGCTGTCATCTGTGGCATTGGCATTAATGTCAATCAGCAATCCGATGACTTTGATACGTCTGTACCACTTCAAGCAACAAGTATTCGTCAACATCGTGAAACAGATGTAGAACGTTATATATTTTTGCGGAATTTAATCATACAAATCGAACGACGATACCAACAGTTTTTGACGGAACCATTTAGCACGATTAAAGATGAATACATCGCTGTGTCCAATATATGGAATCGTCGATTACGTTTTACAGAAGGTGAAAAACGATTTTATGGAAAAGTCATTCGTATTGACAATGATGGCTTTTTATATGTATTAGATGAACAAGGCGATATCCATCGTCTTATGAGTGCAGATATCGAACTACCTTAGTGTTGTCGTGAAAGGAGGGCGTCATTGGAATGAAATCACCAAGATATGCTGTCATTGATCTAGAAACGACAGGTAACCAACCACATATTGATGATATTATTCAAATCGGTATCGTATTTATCGAACAACATGCGATTGTGGATACTTACCATACAATGATTAAAACAGACAAAGAAATCCCAACATTTATTCAAGCACTGACATCTATTGAAAATCATATGCTTACAAAAGCACCTTATTTTCATGAAATAGCAGATGAGTTATTTAAAAAATTACAAGGCTGTGTTTTTGTTGCGCACAATGTAAATTTTGACTTAAATTTTTTGAAAATCGCATTCGAACAATGTCATATCTCATACAATCCAAGACGTGTGATTGACACTTTAGAACTGTTCAAAATTGCATTTCCAACAGCAAAAAGTTACCAGTTAAGTGAATTAGCACAAGATTTAAACATTCCGTTGACGCAAGCACATCGAGCAGACGAAGATGCAGAAACAACAGCAAAAATCATGATACGTGCCTTTCATCAATTTGAGGGTCTACCCATTGAAACAAAAAAGCAATTATTTCATTTGAGCAAAGATTTAAAATTTAACTTACAAGATTATTTCTTTGAACTCGTACGAAAACATCATAGCGATCAGACCGTTTCGCCCTTATTAGAACAATTTGAACAAATATACTATCAGCCTGTTTATCTTTTTGAAAAACCATACATTGATTTTGATGGTGATTTGAATGCACTCTATAAGAAAGTAGTGACACAGGCAGGTTATCAATACCGTGAAGATCAACGTTACTTGACTGAAGTAATTTATCATCAGCTTATGCATGATGAAAATGCATTGATTGAAGCTGAAACAGGGAGTGGCAAATCTCTCGCATACCTTATTGCAGCAGTGATGTATTATATCGAAACTGGCGAACATGTGATGATTTCAACAAATACAAAGCTATTACAATATCAATTAATTCAACAAGATATCCCATTAATCAATCGAGCATTAAATACACAGTTGAATGCCTGTATGGTCAAAAGTAAAAAAGACTACATTTCTTTGGGGCTCGTGCAACAAATCATTAAAGATCAAACGAATAACTATGAAGTTAATTTACTTAAAATGCAATTGCTCGTATGGTTAATCGAAACACATACCGGAGACATTCATGAACTGAATTTGCGCGGTGGCGTAAAAATGTATCTTGATCAAAAAATTGAGACATACGTTCCTATACGAAAAGATATCGACTATTACTATCAACTCAGAATGCAAGCATCACATATTCAAATAGGGATTACAAACCATGCACACTTATTAAAAGCATCAGGTGAGAATGTGATTTATCAACTATTCGACCACTGCATTATTGACGAAGCACATCGATTACCTGACTATGCCTTAGATTGTGTGGTACATGAAGTAGGATACGCAGATATTAAATATCAACTTGGGCTGATTGGAAAAACAGAAAATGAAAAGTTACTAGCGCAAGTTGATCAACTAGAACAATTAAGAGTCCAACAAAAATTAAATATTGCACCGATGAATGTCTTTGCAATCAAACAAGATATCAATGAAATACACGAAATGAACGATGCGCTTTTTGAACGATTGTTCACACAGATTCGACCAGAACAACTACATAACGATGAGTCTTCAAAACGATATGATTTCTATGATTTATCAACAGAATCACTGTTAATAGATATACAACAACTGATAAAAAAAATACATCTCACACTTCTTCATTTTGAAACGATTAAACATAAAACAGTCAAAACATTACGTAAGCAACTATTAAATATTGTTGCGCAGTTAAAACCATTTGAAGAAGGGATTAAGCAAGGAAACGTTTTTTATGTATCTCTTAAAAATTTAGATCAAAAAGCGACCATTCGATTGCATATTAAACAAGATGATGTAAAAACAATATTGACTGAAAAGTTACTTTTACAGTTTAAATCGCTCACCTTCATTTCAGGCACTTTGACATTTAATCAATCTTTTACTGCATTTGAAAATTGGTTTAAAGAAGATACTGCTTTTAACCGCTATCAGATTCACGTTGAACCATCCAAATATGAGAATGGCTATATCTTTATACCAAACGATATTGAAGATTATCATTATCAAAATCATGATGCGTATATTCAAACGATTGTAGAATATATATCGCGCTACGTCTCAACAACAAATGGGAAATGTTTAGTTTTATTTACAAGTTATCAAATGATGTATATCGTCATGGACTATTTAAATGATATCTCACTCTTTGAGGACTATGTCATTCTTGCACAGCAACAAAGTCAAAATCAAAAGATTGTTCAACAGTTCAATCATTTTGATAAAGCGATCTTATTAGGAACAAGTAGCTTTTTTGAAGGCTTTGACTACCAAGCGCAAGGCGTCAAATGTGTCATGATTGTAAAACTCCCATTCATGAATCAGCATGCGACGAAACCATTACTATTAAAAGACGAATTCTCTAATATTTTTAAAGATTATATTTTACCAGATGCTGTGACACGTTTCAGACAAGGACTCGGTCGACTGTTAAGAAATGAGCATGATAAAGGAATTATTGTCTCATTTGATAATCGCTTAATCAACAGTCGTTTTAAACCATTTTTCCAAAAAACGATCCAACCTTATCATCAACAAATTGGTGATATCGATACGTTTGAAAAGCGCTTAAAACAACTCAGACAAACGGAAGTTGAACAGAAAAACTGATGCCAACCCTAGATGTGATTATTAACTTTTGTTAAAATAATAACAGTAAAATAAAATAGGAGATTAATTATGAAAACAACAATTAAAGAAGCAAAAAATTATATCGGACAAGAAGTAACAATTGGTGCTTGGCTTGCTAATAAGCGCTCAAGCGGTAAAATTGCATTTTTACAACTACGTGATGGTACTGGTTTTATGCAAGGCGTTGTTGTCAAATCAGAAGTCGGTGAAGATCTCTTCAAAACGGCTAAATCACTCACACAAGAATCTTCTATCTATATCACAGGCGAAATTACCGAAGATCAACGTTCTGACTTAGGCTATGAAATGCAAGTGAAACAAATCGAAGTGATTCATGAAGCACATGATTATCCAATCACACCAAAAAGTCACGGCACTGAATTTTTAATGGATCACCGTCACTTATGGTTACGTTCAAAAAAACAACATGCAGTGATGAAAATTCGTAATGAAATCATCCGTGCAACATATGAATTCTTTAATGAAAATGGATTTACAAAAATTGACCCACCAATTTTAACTGCAAGTGCTCCAGAAGGAACAAGTGAGTTGTTCCACACAAAATATTTTGATGAAGATGCTTTCCTCTCTCAAAGTGGGCAGTTGTATATGGAAGCTGCAGCAATGGCACACGGTAAAGTATTCTCATTCGGTCCAACTTTCCGTGCTGAAAAATCAAAAACACGTCGCCATTTGATTGAATTCTGGATGATTGAACCAGAAATGGCATTTACAAATCACAACGAAAGTTTAAAAGTTCAAGAAGAATATGTCGCATTTGTCGTACAATCTGTACTTAAAAACTGTAAATTAGAATTAAAAGTTTTAGAACGTGATACATCAAAATTAGAAAAAGTCGTTGCACCATTTCCACGTATTACGTATGATGATGCAATTAAGTTCTTACACGAAGCTGGTTTTGATGATATTGAGTGGGGCGATGATTTTGGTGCACCTCATGAAACCGCAATTGCCAATCACTATGATTTACCTGTATTTATCGTGAACTATCCAACAAAAATTAAACCGTTCTATATGCAACCAAATCCTGATAATGAAGACACTGTACTGTGTGCAGACTTAATTGCACCTGAAGGTTACGGTGAAATCATCGGTGGTTCAGAACGTATTAATGATTTGGCATTGTTAGAATCACGCATAGATGCACACCAACTCGATCCAGAAAGCTATCAATATTATTTAGACTTACGAAAATACGGTAGCGTTCCACACAGTGGCTTCGGTTTAGGATTAGAGCGTACAGTCGCTTGGATTTCTGGTGTTGAACATGTTCGTGAAACTTCGCCATTCCCACGTTTACTCAATCGCTTATACCCATAATTAAATGGCATTGAAATATGCGCATCATAACCCATTGAAACCTTTATATCAAAGGACTTTCAATGGGTTTTAACTTATGCTAATAATTCCGTATTAATTGCTATAAAGTATTCGTAAAATACGGTATGATAGTCATGCTACGTGAAAAGAAGGGGGGATTTGATGAATCTTCATGAATTAAAAACACGACCTTTTGTATGTCGATACGAATTACTTGAACATTATGCGTCTCTCGGACTAAATGAATCAGATCTCATCATATTAATGAAAATACTATATGCCTATGAGACGAGCAATGAGCTTCCTTCAATTGATGTTTTACAGAAGGGAACAACGATGCAAGCTTCTGAAATAACGATGATTATTCAGAAATTGATCCAATTAGGTCTTTTGGAAATGAATGTTGCGAAAAATAATGACGGTAGACTAAGTGAATACATTAACTTAGATGGTTTTTATGAACAGCTTAACCAAGTATTCGAAAATATCAATTCCAATATGCAAAATATCGATAAAAAACAAGCATTCAAAGCATTATTTCAAAAAATCGAAAATGGCTTTGGACGAACATTATCCGCACTTGAATTTGAAACTTTGAATAAATGGCTCGACGTTAATGAATATGATTTGACGATTATTCATGCGGCCGTCGATGAAGCATTATCACATAACAAAACAAGTCTAAAATATGTAGATAGAATTTTATTGAATTGGGAAAAAAATAACGTACGAACAGTAGATGATGCAAAACCCATCCGTGCGAAATTCAATAAACAGCAATCCGTCGTAAAAAAAATTGAAAACTTCCCGAAATTTGATTGGCTGAAAGGAGAAAACCCATTTGATAAGTAAGAAAAAAGCATTAGAAATGATTGATGTCATTGATGGCATGTTTCCAGATGCTGAATGTGAACTCGTTCATAACAATGCGTTTGAACTCACAATTGCCGTATTGTTATCTGCACAGTGTACAGATAACACCGTAAACAAAGTAACGAAGACATTATTTCAAAAATATCATACACCAGAAGACTATTTATCGGTTTCATTAGAAGAATTACAAAATGATATTCGCTCAATAGGTTTATATCGAAATAAAGCAAAAAATATTCAAAAATTATGCCGTTCTTTGATTGACCAATATGATGGAGAAATTCCTGAAGATCACGCTAAATTAGTAGGACTTGCTGGTGTTGGACGAAAAACAGCGAATGTTGTTATGAGCGTCGCATTTGGCGAACCAGCACTCGCGGTAGATACGCATGTGGAACGTGTTTCAAAGCGTCTAGGAATTTGTCGCTGGAAGGATAGTGTGACAGAAGTTGAGCGTAAATTGACTTCAATCATTCCAAAGTCTAGGTGGACAAAAAGTCATCATCAACTTATCTTCTTCGGACGTTATCACTGTCTTGCGAAAAAGCCAAAATGTGATGTCTGCCCGTTGTTTACAGATTGTCGTGAAGGACAAAAACGCTACCGTGCTGCTATGCGATTGGAAGGAGCGATAAACGAATGACGATGTTAAACAACATGTCTGAAATCGAAAAACAACTTGATATTTTGGCACAATCAAGAAAAATTGGAAAGCCCGAAAGTATTGCGCTATTAGATGAATATTATGAGTTGTTAGTCGCATATTTTTGTTACATCAACGAAATACAACACATAGGGAATATACCTTCAGAAAGACTCCCTATCGTTCCTTTTAACTTCGACGAGCGTCTCAGTTATATTCAAGAACGTAAACATCACTATATGGGCTATCAACAAATGAAAACATTAAAATCTGAGTTGATAAAAATGAATGCCGCTTATCGCGTAAAGCATAACTGAACTGAGCAGTTATGCTTTTTTCATACAAAAAGGACAGCATTTCGAAATGCTGTCCTTTGTATAGGGTCTTAATCTTTTGTGGTGGGATGGCATGAAATGCTATCCCGCCTTTTTTATGTTTTAAATCATTTGGATACAAAAAAAGCGCTCACGCCTCTATAATTTTAAGTGACTAAACAAAAAAATAAAGAGGAGACATGATGCGCCTATGTGTAATGATATATTAAAACTACTAAAAATAAAAGATGAAAATATTCAAGTTCTTAAGGTGGAAGAAGATGTAGAAGTGCGTGGTCGGCTTTCTACGGTTGTTTATGGAACACTTTCTTATACACCCAAAGCTTGTATGAAGTGTGGTTGTGTCAATGATGGGCAAATCCATAAGCATGGTAAACGCGTTTCGCGTTTAACACTATTAAAATCTCAAGAATCCAATGTTTATCTTAATTTAGCGAAAGAACGCTTTAAGTGTCTACATTGTTTAAAGACTTTTACGGCTCAAACAAACATTGTTGATAGTAACTGCTTTATTACCAACCGTGTGAAATTAGCGATTCAGGATAAACTCACACGTGTACAGTGTGAGATAGATATCGCTCATGATTGTAGTGTTTCACCGAGTACAGTTAAAAGATGTATTCATCAACTCTCACAATCATTAATAGTCAAACCTTCATCTGGATTGCCAAAACATATCTCCATAGATGAGTTTAAAAGCGTTAAGAACGTGACAACAGCGATGAGTTTTTTGTTTATAGATAATGAAACGAATCAGATTATTGATATCTTAGAAGATAGACGTATTCATAAACTCAAAGAGTACTTCTATCGCTTTGATCGACGTGAACGATTAGCTGTTAAAACTGTAACTGCTGATATGTATGAACCATACATCAACTTCATTCATGAAGTATTTCCAAATGCGATTTTGATCTTTGATCGCTTTCACATTGTTCAGCACCTTAATCGTGAATTAAATAAGCAACGTATTTCTGTAATGAATGCTTATCGCTATCGATCATCAACAGATTACACGAAAATGAAAAAGCACTGGAAACTCTTTCTTTCTGACAGGCAGGATATTAATAGTTATGAATACTTTTGGTCGAAGTCTTTCAAAACGTACACAACATCAAGAGATGTTTTAACATATCTACTAAGTCTTGATCAGCAGCTCTATGACACTTATATGTTAGTTCATCAACTTCGTGAAGCATTGAAACAATGTGACTGGTTACGTTTCAAAGAAACTTTAATGGGTGTCGAAAAGAAGCATGTATCACGTGGTGTTTGGCGTATCATTCGATTCTATAAGAAATACGAGTATGTCCTTTACTCAACAATCAAGTACCCGAAGTTTAACAATGGAGCGATTGAAGGTATCAATAATAAAATTAAGCTTATTAAACGTGTATCATATGGCTATCGCAACTTTAATAACTTTAAAGCGAGAATACTCATCATTTTTAAGCTGTATCAACGTTCTAAAAAGCAAGAGCTATTAAGCTGTGTTGCATAAAGATTACCTCGTAACTTAACATGTCACAAACGCTCATATAACTGTATGGTGTAAAATCATTTCTAATACGAGACGCCTAAGGCAACAAGCCGAACTGAAAATCCATTTTGGCTTCACTTATTCAATAAAGCCAAAATTAGTTGAAGTGAGGCGCCTTGGCAAGTGAGTATTAAAGAAATGATAGTACTCAAAAAGCGTACAATTAATGAATAACTGTACGCTTAAATGAATGTAGTGATTACTACGTGTTATGATTAAGTTAAATATAAAATTAGTTACTTTTAATTATCTGCCCACCACAAAAGATGGACATCCTTTGTATATTAGTTAGTTATTAAGGAAATTTCTCAAAAATCCACCGTTGTTATTACCTTGTTGTTGATTGTTGGAATTATTTGAGTTCTGATTACTTTGCTTATTATTAGAGTTGCTATTTGTACCACCACTAGATTCTGTAAAGTTACTTGTTGTATTACCATCTGGTGCTTGTGCTACATAAAGGCTACGACCACTACCTCCAACTGAAGCAGGGCGGTTGAAGTCCATACCATCTTGTGGATTGATGTCACCCATTACGTCTCTAAATAAATATTGTGGTAATTTTTGTTCTGAGCTTCCAACGAATGAGTTTTCACCGTATTCCTTAACTTTTCCGAAGCCCATCCAAATTGACATTGAATATCGTGGTGAATATCCAGAAATCCAAACGTCTTTGGCTGCCGAACTAGGGAGACTGTATTGTGTATATGTTTCATCTCCATACGTACCTGTACCTGTCTTAGCAGCTACATTAACGCCAGCAACATCATTACCATAAGCTGAACCATACGTATCAAATGTACCTTCTAAAATTTGTGTAATCATATAAGCAGTGTAATCATTCATTGCTTGATGACTCGTATGTTCAAATTCAATCGTATTACCATTTGGTTCTACAACTTTTTTAATCGAATGCGCTTTATTATAAGTACCACCATTTGCAAACGAAGCATATGCTGAAGCTAATTGAACAGGGGAGAATTCTGATGATGAACCACCTAATACTTCTGATGGACCAATATTTGGATTCTCATATTCTAAACCAACTTTTTCAGCAAAGTCTGTTGGCGCACTGTTACCGGCTTGCTCTTTCACCGTTTGCCATGTTTTCAAGGCAGGGATGTTGAAACTTTGTCGCAATGCATCATAGATTGTTACAACACCATGACTCTTCTGATCATAGTTTCGGAAAGCACCGCCGTCTATATAATAAACGGATTCATCTTGCAATGAATGATTCGTTGCCCATTGTAAGTTTTCAATCGCAGGTGCATACGCTAAGAATGGTTTTAATGACGAACCTGTTGGATGTACATCCGTCGCTTGGTTACGTTGAACGACGTCTTTGTAGTTACGACCACCAGATATTGCTGTTAATGAGCCAGATTGACTATCAACAATTGTCGCACCAACTTGTTGCTCATCATTTTTGTAGTAACTACCATTGTCAATACGGCTTTGAAGCGCTGTTTGAACATCTTTATCCATATACGTATAAATCTTAAGACCGCTGTTTAAAATATCAGATAGGTTGCGACCTTTGAATTCATCATTACTCATTAATTCTTGTTTCACAAAGTTAATGTATGAATCGTATTGTTGTGAACTATCATCAGGTTTGATTTCACGGTCTTCGGCAGAGCGATCGACCAAGTTATCAGTAATTGGTGTATCTTGTGCTTCTTTCATTTCTTTATCACTAATACGATTGTGATAATTCATTAAATAAAGCACTGTATCTTTACGTTTCTCAGCTTCCTCAGGGTAATCATAGATGTTATATGTGTTTGGTACTTGAGGAAGACCGGCAAGATATGCTGACTCAGCTAAATTCAAATCTTTCAAATCTTTATCAAAGTAGTATTTAGCTGCTGCTTTCACACCGTATACACCATCTGAATAATAGATCTTGTTCAAGTACATTTGGAAGATTTCATCCTTAGAGTACTCTTGCTCAAGACGATATGAAAGATATGCCTCTTGTGCCTTACGTTCAATCGACTTCTGATCTGTTAAAAATGTACGTTTAACAACTTGTTGTGTCAATGTCGATGCACCTTGTGAACCAAATCCACCAGTTACATTTTTGATAACTGCGCCAAATAGACGTTTATAGTCTAATGCGCCATGATCATAGAAACGATTGTCTTCAGTAGCAAGTACAGCATCCTTCATTTGATCTGGAACATCTTTTAGATCAACGTGCTCACGTCTCGCACCATTATCAAGCGTTTTGACAAGATTATCATTCTGATCATATATTTTAGCTGGACTTGGGTCTTGTAATTTCGCTTCATTAAAGGCAGGCGCTTTCCATGCATAATATGCGAAGAGAAGCACACCCACTAAAGCTAAAATAACAAAAGCTAAAACAAGGAAACTAATCACTTTTATCAATGTACGCTTAATGTTTTTATTCTTTTTTTGACCGGACTTCTTTTTAGAACCATTAGAAGCCGCTTTCTTTTCCGTCATACGCGGTCCTCACTTTCATCTAATATCAACTTATCAACTGCTTTTAGATAATCCAATCTCGGTTGATACTGATAGGGAATATAGTAACCATTTTTTTGCACTTCTTCAACAGAAATTGACTTTTTGACATTATCTAAATAGCGTTGCCAAAATACAATGAGCGCTTTAAAAGATAACAAATATGTTTCATCTCGTCCTTTAAAACGAATGAGTAAAAATGCAATACCACCATGTCTATCAACTTCACGCATATGCTCAATCTGATGTGCGTGAATATTTTGCATTGGAAATGATGTTTTGTTCTTTGTCTCTTTCGCTTCAAAATCGATATGACGACCTTGATATACACCATTGTAATCCGTTGTTGAAGGCGTTCTAAAGTAAGCCTCTTTGATGACTGCTTGACTTCTTTTAGGATAGTCAACATGCACGATTTGAACGGGCGTTGGCTTTTTATGAATCACTGCCACACGTGTATTCAAATAATGCTTGTTAGAGTGTTCGATATCTTTTTCCAAAGACATGCCACGTCCACCATATTTTATCGTACGTGATTGTGGTGTGTTTTGACTTCCGACTTGAGTCTTATTTTGTCTAAAAGGCTTACCATTGGGATAATTCATAGTCTCACCTACATTCCATCTTTTATGCCCTACAAACATATTGGATAGGTGGTTTATGAACACTTTTTTATTGTTGCGTTTCATAAACTGACATTATTGTAACATACATGACACTTCTCTGTTACCCCAAAGCATAGTGTTATCAAGTTTTGTCACATTTTATGATACGATATGTTGTAATAGGAAGGTGATTTTTATGACAAAAATAATATGGCAACAATTACTCAATGATATATCTATCATTGAATCAAAATATATTCTTGCACGTGAAGGGCGCACTTTTGACTTCCAAACAGAAGTCGTCCCATTTACTTCAATAGTAGACTCGCATATCCATACTATGCATGAAACGACAAATCACTTCTCAACACAACGAAATCGTATCGAATCATTAATGCAAACACTCTCAGTTGCTTGTCATGATAAACGTACGAGTAAAAAACAATTTTATGATCAACTCAAAACAGTGAAACATGATTTGCTCACGATAGAAAGTCAGGTAGGCAATAAGTATGTATAAATCCATTTATGTGACAGGTTATAAACCGTATGAATTGAATATTTTTAAAGAAAATGCAAAAGAAGTATCTTATTTGAAAGCTTTTATCAAACAAAAGTTAGTCGGCTATCTTGAAGAAGGTTTAGAGTGGGTATTGATTCAAGGTCAATTGGGCATTGAGCTGTGGACCGCAGCCTGTGTGATTGAACTCAAAGAAAGCTATCCTGAACTTAAACTGGGGATTATTCCACCTTTTCAAAACCATACTGAAAAATGGCGTGAGCAACAGCAATCGATTTATCAAGTCATTGCATCTAAAGCTGATTATGTCAATACAGTATTCCACAGTGGTTACGAAGGTCCACATCAATTTCAAGCTGCGGATCAATTCATGCTAGAACATACAGAAATGACAATGTTAATTTACGACGATGAACGAGAAGCTAGCCCTAAGTATTTCAAAAGTAAGCTGGTTGATTTTATGGCACAAACAAACTATACTTGTGATGTTGTGACATTTGACGAAATCACAAGTTTTATCGATGATTTACAGTGGTCAAATGAAATATGAATCAGATGAGGTGACGAATATGTCAGATGTTTCGTTAAAATTATCAGCAAAAGACATTTATGAAAAAGATTTTGAAAAAACCTTTGTTCGTGGCTACCGTCCTGAAGAAGTGGATGCGTTTTTAGATGATATTATTGTTGATTATCAAAAAATGGCAGATTTAAATAATGAAGTCATTAAACTTTCAGAAGAGAATCAAAAACTCAAAAAAGAGATTGAAGACTTACGACTTCGTGTCGCATCAGGTCGTTCTCAAGAAAGTAAGTCATTTTCAAGTCAGAGTATGCAAAATAGCAATGCTGACATTTTGAAACGTATTTCTAACTTAGAAAAAGCTGTCTTTGGCAAATAACCATTGCTTTTAATCGCGGAAATGATATAATTTTGAAGTAATATTTTGGGTAATCGCTATAATTTTTTATAGAGGAAAGTCCATGCTCACACAATCTGAGATGATTGTAGTGTTCGTGCTTGATGAAACCATAAGTCAAGGCAATGGAAATTGACGGCAACGAATTAACCTAAGTCGTAAGATATGGTTATAGTAGTTTGAAGGTGCCACAGTGACGTAGCTCTAATAGAAATATTAGAGGTGGAACGCGGTAAACCCCTCGAGTGAGCAATCCAAATTTGGTAGGAGCACTTGTTTAACGGAATTCAACGTATAAACGAGAAGATATCATGATGATGTTTTAGACAGATGATTACCACCGGCGTACGAGTGCAACTAGTGCACGCAATGAGTACTATGGTACAGAACATGGCTTATAGAAATATTACAACTAGTATAAAAGGCTGGGGCATTCTATGTGTCCCAGCCTTCCGTATGTTAAGCTATGACTATAAAAGTAATGCACATATAAAAATAATAAATCAATTTATCCAGTCAATATAGGAGGCCGAATATGTATCAATTATTAGCAGTATGTCCAATGGGCTTAGAGGCCATTGTAGCAAAAGAAGTACAAGAGTTAGGCTATGACACACGTGTTGAAAATGGACGTATCTATTTCAATGGTGATGCAGAAGCGCTTGTAAAAGCAAATTTGTGGTTGCGCACTGCAGACCGTGTAAAACTCATCGTAGGACAATTTAAAGCAACGACTTTTGACGAATTATTCGAAAAGACGAAAGCTTTACCATGGCATGAAATCATCCCAGATGACGGACAGTTTCCTGTTCAAGGTCGCAGCTTAAAATCAGTCTTACATAGTGTTCCAGATGTTCAAGCAATTACAAAAAAAGCAATTGTTGAAAAATTAAAGTCTGAACACGCTGTTTCAGGCTGGTTAGACGAATCTGGGGCAAAATTCCCAGTTGAAGTTAATATTTTAAAAGATAATGTATTATTAACAATTGATACATCTGGTTCTGGTTTAAACAAACGCGGCTATCGTTTAGCACAAGGTGAAGCACCAATCAAAGAAACATTAGCAGCCAGTTTAGTGAAGCTAGCAAACTGGACTGGAGATACACCACTTATCGATCCATTCTGTGGTTCTGGTACAATTGCTATTGAGGCTTGTCTTATTGCACAAAATATTGCACCCGGATTTAACCGATCATTTGTTTCTGAAAAATGGTCGATCATTCCCGATGGCTTATTCGATCAACTTCGTGCAGAAGCTGATGCACAAGCTGATTACGATAAAGACATTCAAATCTATGCATCCGATATCGACCCAGAAATGATTGAAATTGCACGTCGAAACGCTGATGAAGTAGGTGTGGGTGATATCATTCAATTTGAAGTTAAAGATGTAAACACTTTAACGATCGATCACGACGGACCTATTGGGTTAATTGGTAATCCACCATATGGTGAGCGTATCGGAGAAAGAGATGAAGTTGAAGAAATGTATCGTTATTTAGGAACATTGCTCCAACAAAACCCACAACTTTCTATGTATATTATGACAAGCAGCAAAGAATTTGAATACCTTGTTAATCGCAAAGCGACGAAGAGACGTAAACTATTCAATGGTTATATCGAAACAACATATTATCAATATTGGGCAAATAAATAGCCGTAATCTGAGTAAGTTTAAAAGGGGGGCGTTACATGAACTATGAAGCGTCATTTAAGCATGGAATTCTATTCGCATTGAGCGCGTATATTATGTGGGGAATTCTCCCTTTATATTGGGCACTAATAGAAGGCGTAAGTGCAACAGAAATACTGATGTATCGTATCGTTTTATCACTCGTATTCATGATTATTCTTGTACCTATCACAAAACAAACGACACAACTCAAAGATGATTTTCAGCAATTTATTAAAACACCTAGAAAGCTATTGATCATTATCACGGCAGGGTATGTCGTTACACTCAACTGGGGAACTTTCATCTATGCAATTAACGAAGGCTTTGTTCTACAAACGAGTTTAGGATATTACATCAATCCATTAGTAAGTATCTTTTTAGCGATGCTCTTTTTTAAGGAACGATTTAATAAACTCGAATGGTGTGCCATCCTCTTCGCAACAATTGGTGTTCTCTATATGACATTCAAAGTTGGAGAATTTCCATTTATTTCACTTGTCCTTGCATTTACGTTCGGCATATACGGTCTATTGAAAAAACTTGTTCCAATGAGTGCTGTTAGTAGCATTACAATTGAGTCTATCGCAACCGCACCGATGGCAATCATATATCTCGTCATAATTGGTCAGTCGCACGGACTCAGTATCGGAATGAATAGCTCGACGTTTTGGCTGTTATTTTCAGGGGCAGTGACCGCAGTACCGCTTCTCGCATTCTCTGCTGCGGCGGTACGCATTCCATTATCACTCATTGGATTCATTCAATATATCGGTCCAACATTAATTTTTCTAAATGGGATTTTTATATTTAAAGAACCATTTAATGCAGATCAATTCATCACATTTTGTTTTATATGGTTTGGGATTTTCATCTATATTTTATCTCAAATTTTTAAGATTAAACGTAAACCAAAACCACTCCAATATCATGAATAATATAGTATTTTGAAGGAACTGAGACATAGCGTTCAGTTCCTTCCTTTATATTGTTTAAATAAATATCATGTTGATTAGATACTGTAAAATTTCTAGTCAGCATTACTAGTGGTAGACAACATCTTTATTGATGAAAAAAAGGGGGATTTCCCTTCCTTCTTTTTATTATTCATAGATTCGCCATTAAATCGACTTCTTTTATTTTCTCTTTTACTCAAATGCTATACAATAATGATTAAGGACAAGGTAACTTCTATGATTACATGTGTCCGCTTTTATCTCGTAAACACTCACAAACAAGGGGAATTATTATAATGAACAATATGCAACAATTGGACATACTCTATAAATTAAAAAAAGAAGTCGAAAAGTCAGATCACACGACCTTTGTACATACTATTAATCAAGTAATTAAAAAAGTTTATTTAAATCACTATACAATGACTTTCGTCGGTCATTTTTCAGCTGGCAAATCAACAATTATTAACAATCTAATTGGACAAGATATTTTACCGAGTTCTCCTGTCCCAACAACAAGTAATACGGCGTTAGTGACTGTTTCAGACACGCCAGGAATCACCGCAAATATTGAAGGTGAACGATATACCGAACTGTCGTCTTATGATGATGTAAAACAAATGAACAAGGAAAACTACAATGTGGAATCTATCGATATTCGTTTCCAATCAGATGACTATCAGTATGGATTTACATTCCAAGATACACCGGGGGTTGACTCAAACGTCAAATCACACAGTCACAGCACTGAACGCTTTTTATACACGAGTAATATGGTGTTCTACACTGTTGACTATAACCACGTACAATCAGCGTTGAATTTCCAATTTATGAAACAGTTGAATCAAGCAGGCATACCAGTAACATTCGTCATCAATCAAATTGATAAACACAATGATACAGAGTTATCATTTGATGAGTTTAAGGCACGTGTTTCAAAATCTTTGACGGAATGGGATATCAAACTAGAAGAAATTTTCTATATTACAAAATTCGATCATCCTGAAAATCAATTTGCGGAATTCAAAGCATATATGCATGAGCAAGACGACCATCGTGAACCTCTTGCTAATTATGTTGAACGCATGGTTACATTTATTCAAAATCATCAGTCTCAATATTTGTCAGAACAAATGAATGACTGCCTAGAATCACTGAATATAGAAGCCGAGGCATTTAACGCCGCTTACGAACAACATTTACAAGAACAATCCGTTCATAATGAGGCGCAACTTATTAATAATTCAGGTACATTACGTCGTCACCTTGAACAACAGCGCAAAAATATCATTGATAACGCCTACATTATGTCACATGAAATGCGTGAACATATTCGATATTATTTAGAGAGTATGACGAAAGACTTCTCAGTAGGTGGACTGTTTAATAAACGCAAGAAAATAGAACAAGCAAGAGAAGAACGACTTGCTACACTTATGTCAGAGTTACAAACGCAAGTCACGCAAGAGATTGTGAAACCAATGCAAACTGATATGGTGTTTTTGACACGTTTCATTGATAACAGTGCGCTGAATGACCGTATTCTTAATCAAACACTCGAGATTCCTTCATCATTGGTAACTGATTTATATCAGACACAAGTACAAATCAGTAATCAATATGTGCTGACATTCTCCGAAGCACTTATGAAACAAATCGGTCAATACGTTCTTAGAGAATCGAAGCCGCTCGATGACGAGATTATCGCGAATGTACAAGTTGAACTTCATGATGATGCCACACATGACGAGACAGATGTATACGAACGTTATCGTACGCTCCATGCGTTGAAGACGTCACTTGATACCAAAAATTATCAACATTACTACATACACTTGGATGACTCTCTCGACAAATTGATTGATCGTACACGGATGACTTACACACCAACACAGCATTTAGATGATGCAAAAGATGCGCTGACTAAACAATCAACTACAACAACTGATTCTCAACAGTCACAGCGTAATCAGATTGATGATGCATTATTCACATTATCTGAACTATCACTGTATGACACGCAAGTACATAACATGAGAGAGACGTTAGATCGCCTAGATCATCAAGTTATCAAAATTGGTGTGTTTGGTACATTCAGTGCAGGTAAGAGTAGTTTGATCAATGCGCTACTAGGTGATCAATATTTGGTAAGTTCTCCAAATCCAACAACAGCAGCCACAACTGAAATCTCTTATGGCAGTCAAAATACCGTTACTTTTAAAACAAAAGAGATGTTACTCGATGAATTGAATGATGTCGTAGAAGCTGTTGATTATCAATTCGATTCATTCCAAGCATTTTTATCACAAGATTTAAGAGATTTAAAAGGGAATATTGATAAAAATAAATTAGCATTTATTGAAGCAATCGAAAAAAATTATTCATTATATGAGTCTCTTATTAAAGATGGTTATGAACGTGCCATTTCAAAAGAAGAACTGCGAAAATGGAGTGCCGAAGATGAATACGCAACGTTTGTTAGAACCGTTCACTTACAACTCGAACATGAATGGCTAAAAGACAAAATTATCGTCGATTCATTAGGTCTTTATTCCAACAATCAACGTCATACGAACGAAACAGAAAAAATTCTAGCAACTGCTGACTTAATTTTATATGTTAGTTATTTCAACCATGCATTTACTGACAATGACAAAGCATTCATCGAGCATATGAAAGATATGAATCAACTCATTGAAAATCAAGCTTTTAAAATGGTAATCAATGCGACAGACCTTGCTGAAACAGCTGAAGATTTGGCAGCAGTTCATGATTATACGCAAGATGCACTGGCTCAAGTCGGAATGCACTGTGATATTTTTGATGTTTCAAGTCGAGAAGCTTTGCGCAAAGGCGATGCAGGTATAGAAAAACTACAATATGCTATTCAAACATTCGCTGATGTTGAATCAAAACAAGTACTTGAAAAACAAGTTGTCCATCAACTAGGAGCCATTACAGACTCTCTTGATACAATGCTTCAAGATGCAGAAAATAACGCATTGCAAATAGAGCAAAACCATGCATATTTGAAACGCTTTGAAACATCACCAGTATTTCCTAAACAAATGATTCAAGGTGTACTAACACAATATCGTAGTGAACTGGAAGATCAAATTTACTACTTGAATGAACGTTTAAATATCCAGTTATTAGACCATGTCAAAACTGTATTTAATACACAAATGACAGATAATGATGATTTCAAAATAGCAAAACGTCATGCTGCAAAATCATATCTAGATCAAATTCATCAAAAGCTGTATTTAGAACAAACCTTACTTGTGAATCGTATGAAAAAACATTTTGAAACGCAATTTGCCCATCAATTGGCTCCCGTCGTTACAGAATTGGCGCAACATCATGTAATAGTACAACCAGATACAAGTATTACGGTAGATAGCATTGAAAAACCATACTTACAATTAGATTTATCGTCATTTGTTTCAGCATTACCAAAACAATTAACGAAGAAAAACATCTTGCAACCTAAACAGCAACAAAATGTGCAAACAGAGATTAAAGAACTAACAGTCGAACAACTACAAATACATCTGAGAGAATTACAAAAAGCTCTAGACATATATGCTGACTCATTAATGGCGCAAGCACATGAGAAACTGAGCACTCTTGAAAATAATGCACAACAAGAAATTACAACATTACTCGCATTTGAAATGGATTCATCACAACGTGAAGCATTACAAAAAGCATTACAAAAACTAAAAACAATATTGAATTAAAGGATAAATAATATGAATAAACGTACATTATTGATTGATGGCATGGCACTGTTATTTCGACATTTCTATGCTACAAGCGTTCATAAAAATTTTATGGTTACATCGAAGGGGCTTCCAACGAACGGGACACAAGGATTCATACGACATGTGATGCATGCCATTCACGATATTGATCCAACACATGTTGCCATTTGTTGGGATATGGGGAAGTCAACATTTCGTAATGAATTGTTTGCCGGTTATAAGCAAAATCGTCCTGATCCACCCGAAGCATTAGTTCCTCAATTTTCGCATGTACAACATATTTCTCAAGAACTGGGTTTCTTTAATATCGGTCTACCCAACTATGAAGCTGACGATGTGATTGGTACTTTAGCGACACAAACAGCAAATCAAAATAATAACAACGTCTTCGTCATTACTGGAGATCGAGATTTACTACAATGTTCAGCAGATAATATTCATATTTGGCTTGTAAAAAAAGGATTCACTGAATATGCAAAGTTTGATGCACATACTTTCCGTGAACATTACGGTCTTTCACCAAAACAATTGATTGATGTCAAAGCGTTTATGGGTGACAGTGCAGATGGTTATCCTGGCGTTAAAGGTATTGGTGAAAAAACAGCCATTAAACTTATCCAACAATATGGAAGTGTTGAAAATGTCATCTCTAATATCGAATCACTTACAGCTGGTCAACAGAAAAAGATTCAAGCTGATATGGACAACTTAATGACTTCAAAACAATTAGCCGAGATTATTTGTGATGCGCCAATTGAAACACATGATATTTGGCAACGAATGTCATACACACCCGACTATTCACGCATTATCAACGTTTGCGAAGAACATGAACTACGTGTTGCAAGAAAATACATTCAATCATTATAAAAAAGCGACAGCAATGGTTTAAATAACCTGTTGCTGTCTCTTTTTTTATTGCTTCGTCGCTTGATAAAGTGTTTGTTGTGCAAGATGGTTCGCTTCCTTATTTTGTGCACGTGGTATCCATTTTACAAAACATAAATCAAATATTTGTGATTGCTGATTGAACTGGTCAAGATATGGTTTAAACTTTTTATTTTTTACAAAGTTACGATTTACGACATCTTCAATTAATTGAGAGTCTGTATAGATCAAGGCATTTGAAACTTGTAACTGTGCTGCTTGTTTAACAGCATAAATTAACGCTTCCCATTCTGCACTGTGATTGTCCATTTCACCAAGTATTTGTGAAAAAATATGTCGTTCATTTTCTTCCACTATAACAATGCCACATGCACTTACACCTGGATTCCCTTTTGTCGCTGCATCAAAATAAATTTTTGCCATTCATTGACACTCCTTATCTAAAAAAAGGGGACATGCAATCATTAGGTTTTAGGGCGCTGTCTAGACCCGTTTGCTAATAAATGCTATGTCACCCTTAACTGTCATTAATTAAATATCATCATCATTGATTTTACCATGACGATACATTGATTTCGCCCAATATCCAAACGGCACATTGAATAATGTTGATACGAGTTTTAATAGATAGGTCGTAATAAAGATTTCAAAAATAACATCATTAGGGAGTGGTCCTCCGTAGAAAGCTATCATTACGAATAACGCTGTATCAATAATTGAGCTTAGTGTCGTACTACCATAAGCACGAATAATAAATGTGCGATCAGATTTGAAAACTTTTTTTATCGCATTGAAGATAAATACGTCGATATGTTGTCCGATAATATAAGCTACGATTGATCCTAATGCAATACGTGGAATGACACCAAAAATAGTTTGTAATGCATCTTGAGAAATATCCGCTTCACTTGGTGCAAATGCTAATGAAACTTGCATCACAACAATCATCACAAGCGTGGACGTAAAACCAAGCCATACAGCTTTTTTCGCTACTTTTCTTCCATAAATATCATTTAAAATATCCGTAGCCAAATAGATGGACGCAAACATGACGTTACCTAAAGTGGCTGATATGGTGAAAATATCTACTGTCTTGATCACTTGAATATTCGCAATGATTGTACCGATTGCAACCCATGCATATAATCCTTGCTTTCCAAAAAAACGAAACATCGATACCATCAATACAAAGGTCAATATAAAGGCACCGAGACCTACTAATTCATTATACATATGAAATTCCTCCTAAATTTTGATCATGCGGGTGTTTAGAAACCGCTCAATAACAACTTATCCATCATAGAACAGTCACGTATAAAATTCAATACAAAAATAGAAAAATACAATTGTGAATGTAATGATTTAAAAATAGAATAAAGCATTTTTAATTACGGACAAATCATGACAAAATTTCCTCGATGATCCTGAGTTAAACAGTTCAACGCCAAGTTGATTCATGTTACGATAATCTTTGCTTAACACAATATATTCACGAGGTGAGAGATATGCTGACAGAAGAGAAAAGAAAAGCAATTGACATGATTGATACATTAATGGCTGACTATTGTACACAATGTTTAATCAAATCACATCTAAGAAAAGAAGAAAGCAAAACATCTGCACATCATTTTTGTATTCAACAATGTTCTATTGGTCAACGTATCCAAACCTTAGGAAAATACTTGCAATAATTCTCTGTAACATAAGGAGTGTCATATACTATGGAAATTATTAAGATCGAACCGACACCGAGTCCAAATACGATGAAGATCGTTATTTCAGAAAAACGCCAAGATAATCAGTCAACAACCTACACTGAAGTGCATGAAACACATCCAGCATTTATCAATCAGGTCTTATCAATCGAAGGTGTTAAGTCTATATTTTATGTATTGGACTTTTTAGCTGTCGACAAAATGCCGAAAGCGGACTGGGAAGAAGTATTACCGCATATTACTGCCGCTTTAAATGGGGAACAAGACGTGCAACAAGAGACACACACATCTCAAGAACACTTTGGAGAAGTGAAAGCAGAAGTATTAAAGTTTAAGGACATTCCTTACCAAATAAAATTAACGACTGAAAGCGAAGAACAACGTCGTCAATTAAACGATCGCTTTATCGAAGCAATGACTGCAGCACAGCTTCCAGGTGACAACGTAGTATTTTTAAGAAAATGGCATGATTTAGGTATCCGCTATGGTGAATTAGAACAAATCATGGATGAGGTAGAAGAAGAAATGAATGCCTTATATCCTACTAATGAGTTACAACAATTAGTTGAACGTGCACAATCAACAACATCACAAGAGATGCCAGTTAAAGAATATCAGCATGTCACTTTAGAAACCTATCAACAAGCAGAAGACTGGAAGGCACGTTTACGTATGCTTTCCACTTTTCCAACACCTACTGAAGCCGACTATCCATTGTTAACACATGCTCTAAAAGAAGAAAAAGTGCAACTTCGTCGTGAAGCGATTGTGCTGCTGAGCATGATTGAAACGAAAGAGACATTGCCATACCTTTATGAAGGTTTGCATGATAAAAGTCCCGCAGTTCGACGTGCAGCCGGAGACGCTTTAAGTGACTTGGGCTTTGCTGAAGCACTTCCTGAAATGGAACACGCATTAGATGACGCACATAAAATCGTTCGTTGGCGTGCAGCGATGTTTTTATTCGATGAAGGTGGGGAAGCACAACTCCCTGCTTTGAAAGCACATCAAGAAGATCCAGCCTATGAAGTGCGTATGCAAATTGAAATGGCTATTACACGTATTGAACAAGGAGAAGCTGCCCTTGGTTCAGTTTGGAAACAAATTGCAAATCGAAAACGATAAATGGTGTTATAATATTTAAGAAAACAAAAATAGATGTTGAAAAGGAGCGAATGAATCATGAATGCTTATGATGCATATATGAAAGAGCTCGCAGCACAAATGCGTGGCGAATTAACACAGAATGGTTTTACAAGTTTAGAAACTTCTGAATCTGTTACAAACCATATGAACGAGAGACAAGACGATGAAACGACATTTGTCGTTATTAACTCAACTTGTGGTTGTGCAGCTGGACTTGCACGCCCTGCTGCGGTCGCTGTTGCAGAACAGAATGATAAAAAACCTGACTACAAAGTAACTGTATTTGCAGGTCAGGACAAAGAAGCAACTGCAACAATGCGTGACTACATTCAACAAGTGCCATCAAGTCCATCATTTGCACTCTTTAAAGGTAAAGAACTTGTCCACTTCACTCCGCGTGAACATATCGAAGGCAGAGATATCAATGACCTTGCGATGGATATTAAAGAAGCTTTTGATTCACATTGTTAATCTTGTTGAAATGGGGGTGAGACTTAGTCATCATCCCTCTTTTTATACATAGAAATATATATTATATGAAGTGATCAACCATTTAATACGCTTTCTAGCTGACTGCTATTTGTTTTTTATTTTTAAATTTCTATAAAATCGTCTATTATAGAGATTAAAGGAAAGAGGTGAACGTCATGAATCCATTTGACCAAGCATACCATGAGCTATGCACCGAAGTTTTAGAAATAGGTAATCATCGTGATGATCGAACAGCAACAGGTACTATCTCAAAATTCGGTCATCAATTACGCTTTGACCTATCAAAAGGATTTCCACTATTAACAACAAAAAAAGTATCATTTAAACTTATCGCAACTGAACTCATATGGTTTATTCGTGGCGATACGAACCTAAGATATCTTTTACAATATAACAACAACATATGGAACGAATGGGCTTTTGAAAAATACATACAAAGCTCAGATTACACTGGTCCAGATATGACTGATTTCGGTCATCGTAGCCTTGTAGATCCAGATTTTAAAGTTCAATATGATGAAGAGATGAAAAACTTTAAAAATGCCATTTTAACTGATGACGAATTCATGCAAAAACATGGAGATTTAGGCAATGTATATGGTAAACAATGGCGTGATTGGGTTGGTGCAGACGGACAACACTTTGATCAATTAAAAACAGTCATAGATCAAATTAAACAATCACCAAACTCCAGACGACACATCATCAGTGCTTGGAATCCGGCAGAGATTGAATCAATGGCACTACCACCTTGTCATACGCTCTTTCAATTTTATGTAGAAGATAACAAATTAAGTTGTCAATTATATCAACGTAGTGCTGATATTTTTCTTGGTGTACCATTCAACATCGCAAGTTATAGCCTACTAACGCATTTAATTGCGAGAGAATGTGGTTTAGAAGTAGGAGAATTTGTTCATACATTTGGGGATGCACACATTTACAGCAATCATATCGACGCTGTGCAAACACAACTTGAACGTACAAGTTTTGCACCACCTGAACTTATCATTCATACAGACAAATCTATTTTCGATATTGAATATGAAGATTTAGAGATTGTGAACTATTCATCTCATCCACCTATCAAAGCACCTATTGCGGTGTAATTTTGAGGAGTGATTCATTTGACATTATCCATACTCGTTGCTCATGATGAAAATCGTGGAATTGGTTTTAACAATCAGCTACCATGGCATTTACCAAATGATCTGAAGCATGTTAAAGAAATAACAACTGGTCATACACTTGTAATGGGGCGTGAAACATACGAATCGATTGGACGACCTTTACCCAATAGAAAAAATGTCGTGTTAACACGTAATCCAGAATTTCAAGCAGAAGGTATTGAAGTGATTCATCATCTAGATGATATTTCAAAATTAGAAGGCAAAGTTTTTATTTTTGGTGGCCAAACACTATTCGAATCATTAATAGATAAGGTTGATGACATGTATATCACAGTCATTCATGATACATTCCAAGCAGATACATTTTTTCCACCTTACACATTTAAAGAATGGCAGGTCGATTCATCTCTAGAAGGGACAGTGGATGACAAAAACCACTATGCACATACATTTTTACATCTTATTAGAAAATAAATTGGAGGCTTTATATTATGCAGCGTATTATTGTGACAGATTCAACATCTGATCTAGATCCATCGTACTTGAAAAAACATGGTATTCATGTCATCCCGTTAAGCGTTACAATCAACGGAAAGTCATATGAAGACCAGACTGATATTTCATCAGAAGACTATATCAACTATTTAGGAGACGATAGTTACGACTTAAAAACAAGTCAACCACCATTAGGAATGTTTGTTGAAAAATATGAGGAGCTTGCGAAAGACGATGTCGAAATCATTAGTATCCATTTAACTTCGGGCCTAAGCGGTACCGTTCAAACAGCACGTCAAGCGAGTGAAATGGTTGACGGCAAAATTACAGTTATTGATTCTAAATTTATTGCATGGGGATTAGGTTATCAAATTCAATATCTTGTTAAGTGGATTGAACAAGGGGTCCCAACAGAAGAAATTCTAAAAAAACTAGAAAAACTTCAGAAAAACATCAAACTTTATGTTGTTATCGGACAACTTGACCAGTTAATCAAGGGTGGACGTATCAGCAAAACAAAAGGTTTCTTAGGGAATCTTATGAAAATCAAACCAATTGGTGAATTGGTAGACGGCAAGTTGGAAATGATTCATAACGTTCGTACACAATCCGCATGTGTCAAGCAACTTGTAAATGACTTAAAACCATTTGCTGATGGTGCAAAATTGGAGAGCGTCGGTATTTCACATGCTGATGCTGAAGATTTTATGAGCAAAGTGAAAGACAAACTCGATGAAACATTCGAAGTGGGTAGTTTCCAACTGAGCCATACGTCTCCCGTTATTTCTACACATACTGGTAAAGGCGCAATCGGCTTAATCGTATTAAAAGAAGACACTTACTAAACGAAATGAGGGATGATCATGTCACAAGCAACACTTGCAGGTGGATGTTTTTGGTGTTCAGTGAAACCATTCACATCTTATGATGGTATAGAAGGAATTGTATCAGGATATAGTGGTGGACATGTTGAAAATCCAACTTACGAACAAGTATGTTCCAATACGACAGGTCATGTAGAAGCTGTACAAATCACTTATGATCCTGAAATTATTTCATACGAAGACATTTTAGATATTTATTTCAAAACTTTCGACCCAACCGATGACACAGGACAATTCTTCGATAGAGGTGACAGTTATCGACCTGTTATTTTCTATCATGATACCGATCAACAACAAATAGCACTTGAAAAAATCAGGAATTTAGATGTACAAGGAATTTTTGATAAACCGATTGTAACACCCGTTGAGCCTTATAAAAATTTCTACCCAGCTGAAACACATCACCAAGATTATTATCTTAAAAATCCACAACACTATGCACAATATCAAAATGGATCTGGTCGAAAAGCATTTATAGAAAAACATTGGGGGAATGTACATGATTAAAAAAGATAAATCAGATTTAACAGACATCGAATATCTCGTTACACAGCAAGACGGTACGGAACCACCATTCGACAATGAATATTGGAACCACTTTGACAAAGGGATTTATGTGGATAAATTATCAGGCAAGCCTTTGTTTACTTCCGATGATAAATTCGAATCAGATTGTGGTTGGCCAAGTTTTTCTAAAGCTATTGATGATGAAGAAATTATCGAACTCGTTGATAAGTCATTTGGTATGTTACGTACTGAAGTTCGTTCAGAAGGAAGTAATAGTCATTTAGGTCATGTATTTAATGATGGTCCTAAAGAACGTGGTGGCTTGCGCTACTGCATCAACTCTGCAGCTGTTCAGTTCATTCCATATGAAAAACTGGAAGCACTCGGCTATGGAGATTATATTAAATTGTTCGACAAATAAAGAGGAGTGAACGTCATGTTTAAAAAGTTATTTGGAAAAGGAAATGAAGCAAGCAAAGATATTAAAATTTATGCACCAATTACAGGTGAGTATGTTAAAGTTGAGGATATTCCAGACCCCGTTTTCGCACAAAAGATGATGGGTGACGGTTTTGGTATTAAACCAACTGAAGGAAAAGTCGTATCACCGATTGAAGGTGTTGTAGATAACGTATTCCCAACAAAACATGCCATTGGTTTAAAAGCTGACAATGGTTTAGAAGTACTTGTTCATATCGGTTTGGATACAGTTCAACTGAATGGCGAAGGCTTTGAAACGCTCGTAGAAAGTGGAGACCGTGTGAATGTAGGTGATGCACTCGTATCATTTGATTTAGATTACATTAATGAAAATGCGAAGTCTATTATCTCACCAATTATCATCACAAACTTCGCAGATCACGTTGAATCACATCAATTCCAAGAAGTGACTGCATTAGAAAAAGGGCAAACGCTCGTTCTAGATGTGACTGTGAAATAATGAAAGATGCTTCTTTTTACCAATTTGCTTTGACAGTGAGAGGCCGTCGTGATGACAAAGGACAATTGGCTGAGATGATATTTCAAGATCTTGATTTTCCAAAATATGAATCGGATTTTGATCAAATATCTCGTTATATCGAAACAGAAGGGACTTATACATTACCACTTTCTGTATTTGATAGTTTATTTGAAGATTATCAGGAATGGCTTCAATTTTAATCATCATAGACACTACCACATCGCAAATAGCATTCATCAAAGGTTGAGATATGATACATGTCCCAACCTTTTTTGAGTCAACATCATTTAAAATACAACCTTGTTGGATAGTTAAATCATCATATTCTATTTATAGAATTACAGTCACAAGTGGCTCCTTTATCCATTTCTCACTTTTAGCTTATTCATTAAATACAAGGAGCTGAATTATGAAACCAAAGAAAACTAAAACACCTAAATATATACCACTTAAGTATTTCTTGTTAAGTATTCTTGTCACGATTATTTTAACAACTGCTATCATACTGACAAGTTTATGGTATTGGAAACATTCAACAACTGATCCAAGCATTCAAAAAAATGCTGAGAAGCTGGGAGAAGTTTATGAATTAATCGCCACAGATTATTATAAAAATACAGACAAATCATTACTACTTGAAGATGCTATTAAAGGGATGACGAAGAGTTTGAAAGACCCTTATACTGAATACATGACAACAGAAGAAACAAAATCTTTCAATGAAGATGTTTCTGGTGACTTTGTTGGTATTGGGGCAGAAATGGAACAAAAAGATGGAAAAATCTATATTGCAAGTCCTATCAAAGAATCACCAGCCGAAAAGGCAGGTATTCAGCCGAGAGATGAACTCATCGCAGTGAATGGCCGCGATATAAAAGGGAAACCGTTGACAGAAATCGTAAAACAAGTACGTGGTAAAGAAGGCACTACTGTCAAACTATTAATTAAACGCAGCGGTGAAAAGAAGGAATTTTCAATTGAAAGGGAGACAATTCATGTTGAAAGTGTTAAACATGAAAAACACGGTCAAACACATGTTTTTAAAATCAACAAATTCCAAGAAGGTACAGCAAATGAATTAAAAACAGCAATTGAAAAAGCACAAAAAGAAGGAGCAAAAAATATACTGATTGATTTACGAAACAACCCTGGTGGCTTATTGGATGAAGCTGTCGATATGGCTAATATTTTTATCGATGAAGGAAAAACGGCTGTTCAACTTGAAAAAGGAAAGCAGAAACGTGAAATTACAACAGCTCACGAACCACTTAAAGGGGTTCATGACCTTAACATTGGCATTCTAATCAATGAAGGGTCTGCAAGTGCTTCGGAAGTATTCACAGGTGCACTCAAAGACTATGGCATTGCGAAAGTGTATGGTGAAAAATCTTTCGGTAAAGGGATTGTTCAAACAACACATGAATTTAGCGATGGATCATTGTTAAAATATACAGAGATGAAATGGCTCACACCGAAAGGACACTATATTCACGAAAAAGGAATTAAACCCGATGTTGAAGTGGAAGGTGCTGTATACGAGAATATGACAGTCATTCCATCTGATAAATCTTTCAAGGTTGGCGATCAATCAAAATATATTAAATCAATCAAAACAGGACTCGATGCACTCGGTTACGATATAGGTCAAGTTGATGAGTATTTCGACTCAACTTTAGAAACAGCGATTCAATCTTTCCAAACAGATCAAAAAATTGAGTCAAATGGGTTGTTTAATCGTAAAACAAATGAAAAAATGACAGAACAACTTGTGAAAAAATCATCAGAAGAAGATGTGATGCTGTCACGTACACTCAAAAAACTAAGGGAGTGATGATGAGATGAGACTTGCAACAATGTCTGACTTACAAGCAATTGATACATTAGTAGAAGAAGCCAAAATGTTAATGCAACAGGACAATAATCCACAATGGGATGCACGCTATCCAGTATTACAAGATTTTGAGAAGGATATTCAAGAACGAACACTCTTTGTTCTTGATGAACAACAAATCATCAAAGGGTTCATTGTCATTAATGATGAAGCACCTGATTGGTATGATCAACTGGAGTGGCCTATTGATCGTGGAAATGCATTTGTCATACACAGACTTGTTGCATCTTCTCAATACCCTGGCACTGCAAAACAATTGATGCACTTTGCAACTTCATATGCTGAGCAACATCAAAAGACAGTATTGCTGACAGATACATTCTCAGAAAACCAACGTGCACAAAGTTTATTTAAGAAACATCACTTTATCAAATCAGGGGAAATGACGAGTAACCTTTTCCCTTTTGATAAAGGTAAACCATTTTATGCATATTATAAAAAATTAACAAGATGAGAGGGAGAATATGGTTAAAATTGCATTTACAGGTGGCGGCACAGTCGGTCACGTTTCCGTAAACTTAAGTTTAATTCCAGCCGCAAAAAAGAAAGGATATGAAACGATCTATATCGGTTCAAAAGAAGGTATTGAACGTGAAATGATTACATCTCAATTACCAGACACACCTTACTATCCAATTTCTAGTGGAAAGTTACGTCGGTATCTCTCAAAGGAAAACTTAAAAGATGTATTTAAAGTATTAAAAGGCATTTTTGATGCCAGAAAGATTTTAAAACGGGAGAAACCAAACTTAATCTTTTCGAAAGGCGGGTTTGTCTCAGTACCTGTTGTACTTGCAGCAAAATCATTGAACATTCCAGTCATCGTACATGAATCCGATTTAACACCTGGCTTAGCAAACAAAATTGCAATGAAATTTGCTAAAAAAATATATACAACGTTTGAAGATACTTTAAAACATGTTCCTGCCGATAAAGGTGTCTTTGTAGGTGCAACAATTCGTGAAGACTTGAAAAACGGGAACAAAGATCGTGGATATGCACTTACAGGCTTTCAACCATCGAAAAAAACACTTCTTGTGATGGGTGGGAGTCTAGGTAGTAAAAAAATCAACGATAACTTAAGACAAGAACTCGATACATTGTTAAATACGTATCAAATTATTCATTTAACAGGGAAAGGGTTGAAAGATGAGTCATCTCAAAAACCAGGTTATGTTCAATATGAGTTTGTAACAGATGCGTTAACGGATTTATTAGCAATCACAGATACTGTCATTTCACGTGCAGGATCTAACGCCATTTATGAATTTTTGACATTACGCCTTCCAATGTTACTCATTCCGTTAGGTTTAGATCAATCTCGTGGTGATCAAATTGATAACGCCAACTACTTTGCACAACAAGGTTATGCGATGACAATTGACGAAGCAACACTTACAAATGGAACAATCAGTTCATCATTAAAGGCGCTCGAACAATCACGAGATGACTACATTAAAAATATGCAAGGCTTTACAGAAAGTTATACAAAAGAAGCGTTGCTTGATAAAATTATTCATGACGGTATTGATTAAGGAGTAACCTATGACACAGTCCAAAAAAATTCTATGCATGTTTGTTTATAGTAGTTTGTTTTTGTTGATTGCATACTTACACAATGCTTCAATTGGTAAATGGATTGACACCCACGTCTATGATTTTATCTTTACTTCCCATAGCAATGTGATGACGGTGATTTTTCTTACTGTAACGTATATTGGAGAAGTTATCGGTATGGTTGTATTAACAATCATTATTGTCGCTCTGCTTACAAAGTATCAATATCATTCGGAAGCACTTTTTCTAGCACTAACAATGATTTTAGCGGGGTTGAGTAACCCGATATTAAAACATATTTTTAATAGAGAACGCCCCGATACGATGCGATTAATTGATATATCTGGTTTAAGTTTTCCAAGCGGTCATGCGATGGGTTCAACGGCTTTTTTCGGCAGTATTTGTTTTATCGCTTTACGCATCTTAAAAGGAAAATCTAAATCTTTTGTCATTGCTTTATCAATCATTATGATTTTATTAATTTGTGCATCGCGTATTTATTTAGGTGTTCATTATCCAACAGATATTTTAGCAGGAATATTAGGAGGTTTATTCTTCCTTACATTGACACAAATCATTTTAAGAAAACCACTCAACCTTTCTTAAGCAAATAAAAGCCATTGCATTTTGTATGCAACGGCTTTTATTTATAATTTAATTTAATATCAACGAAATTTTTATACGGGCATATAAAAGGGGATATTATTTGAAAATGACTCAATCCATTAAAACGAATAGTGTGGGGGGGGAATCGTTGTGATTGATAATCATTTTCAATTACATTATAACTCATTGAGAATAATTGTCAATTAGAAAGTTCGAATTTTTTTATCTTTCTCAATTTCCTATTATGTCCTATGATTATAGATGAGGTGACAACATGAAAAATGTATTAATTATAGAAGATGAGCAAAACTTAGCACGCTTTATCGAGCTTGAGCTAAAACATGAAAATTATGATGTAGCGATTAAGAATGATGGGGTATCTGGTTTAAACATAGCACTTCAGCAAGATTTTGATATTATACTACTTGATCTGATGCTGCCAGGTATTGACGGTTTAGAAGTATGTAAACGTCTCCGTACACAAAAGGATACACCGATTATTATGATTACAGCAAAAGGAGAAATATATGACAAAGTACAAGGGCTTGATCATGGAGCAGATGATTATATCGTAAAACCTTTTGAAATTGAAGAACTGTTAGCAAGGATGCGTGCATTAGTAAGACGAGCATCAGATGATCAACAAACGAGTAAAGACACCGTAGAAGTGAGTGGCATTGTTATCGATAAAAACGCTTTTCACGTGTCATACGGTGAACAAACGATTGAATTAACAAAGACAGAATTCGATTTATTACTCGTTCTCGCCGAAAATAAAAATCATGTTCTGCATCGCGAACAAATTTTGAACCATGTTTGGGGATATGATTCCGAAGTAGAGACAAATGTTGTCGATGTCTATATTCGATATTTACGCAATAAATTAAAAGTTATACAAAAAGAAAAAATTATCGAGACCGTTCGCGGCGTTGGGTATGTGATTCGTCAATGAAGCAACCTACACTTAAAACGAAATGGACACTTGTAACAACCATCATTACTTTTTTGATTATCTTTATATTTTGCTTATTAATCATTTATGCAGTCAGTAGTTTATTAAAACAGCATGAACTTGAAGAGGCGGAACATAGTGCAGATGAACTCTATCAACTTCTTACAACGAAGCCTTTTGAGAAAATCACACCGCTAGAGTTTAGTTCTGTCACAAGCAATCATCAAAAAGTGATTTTATATGATCAAGATGGTACACATTTAATGGAAAATACAAATGCAACGGATGTAACTTTTGCACCAGAATTTGAAAAAACATCGGATCGAAATATACGCATCTTAAAAAACAGTCATGGTTCTTTTATTGTTATCTCCAATCCCGTTGATACAAACTATTTTCAAGGATACGCAACTGTCGTTCACCCGCTTGATGTTTTTGATGATTTATTAAACTTTATTACTTATCTTGCACTTATTTTTGGTTTAATTGCTTTATTTGTTACAGCTTCTATCAGTTATGCTTTCTCAACGCAAATTACAAAACCTATTAATATCATCACTGATAAAATGACACAAATTAGAAGAAATGGGTTCCAAGAAAAATTAGAAGTTCCGACAAATTATGAAGAAACTGATGCGCTCATCGATAACTTTAACAATATGATGGTGAAACTAGAAGAAGCTTTTAACCAACAGCGACAATTTGTTGAAGATGCGTCACATGAGTTAAGAACACCTTTGCAAATTATTCAGGGACATCTTAATCTCATTCAACGATGGGGCAAAAAGGATCCTGCTGTTCTTGAAGAGTCTCTGACTATTTCTCTTGAAGAAATGAACCGTATTGCCAAGTTAGTTGAAGAATTACTATTATTAACAAAAGATGATCCGAAAACGATTGAAAATCAAATCGAACAAGTCGATGTCAATTTGGAAATAAAAAATCGCATCCATTCATTAAAACAAATTCATCCAGAATATGATTTCACGTTTGAAAGCAATCAAGATTTTATATACTTATATATGAACGCCTTTCACTTGGAACAAATTCTACTCATTTTCCTCGATAATGCGATTAAATACGATCAAGAAAATCGTGATATTCGCATTAAAACAAAGTTGATTAATAATCGTGTACTCATCGAAATCAAAGACCATGGGATGGGCATTCCTAAAGAAGATCAGGAACATATCTTTAATCGTTTTTATCGAGTAGACAAATCACGATCACGTCAACAAGGAGGAAATGGATTAGGATTATCAATCGCAATGAAAATGGTAAAACTCTACGATGGACATATTACTGTAAACAGTGAAGAAGGGAAATACACGATATTTACCATTAGTTTTAATTCTATGAAACATCATTAAAATATCACGATTTTGCCTTTAAATGTTCACAATTTAATGCTATTATTTACTTGTAAGCGTTTTTATTCTTTCTGTGGAGGGTGGATTATGAAAAACGATAAACAGGTGAGTGAAGCGCCTGTAAATTTTGGGGCTAATTTAGGGTTAATGTTAGAACTTTATGACCAATTTTTAGATGATCCTAATTCTGTATCTGAAGATTTGCAAGTGCTTTTCAGCACAATTAAAAATGACAACACATCTTATTCAAACACATCAATGCAATCAAGCTCGGGAGACAACACGATTAAACGTGTGATGCGCTTGATTGACAATATTCGACAATACGGGCATTTACTCGCTGATATCTATCCAGTAAATAGACCACAACGTACGAATATTCCTAAACTTAACATTGAAGATTTCAATTTAGATCAAGCAACTCTTGAGAAGATACCAGCAGAGATTGTCTCAGATCACTTTAAGGACATATATCCGAACGCATTTGAGGCAATCAAACGTATGGAACAGCGATATAAGGGGTCTATCGCGTTTGAATATACACATATTAATAACAACAAGGAGCGTGTATGGTTGAAGCGCAGAATTGAAACACCATACAAAGCAACCTTGAACGAAGATGAAAAAATTGAACTTTTTAAATTACTTGCACATGTAGAAGGATTTGAAAAGTATCTTCACAAAAACTTTGTTGGTGCAAAGCGTTTCTCAATTGAGGGTGTCGACGCTCTCGTACCAATGATTTCACAAATTATTAAACGCGCAGCTGAAAATGAAATTAAAAATATCCAAATTGGTATGGCACATCGTGGTCGTTTAAATGTATTAACACATATTTTGAAGAAACCATATGAAATGATGCTATCAGAATTCATGCATACAGATCCTATGACCTTCTTACCTGAAGATGGAAGCTTAACGCTCACGTCTGGATGGACGAGCGATGTTAAGTATCACTTAGGTGGGGTTAAAACGATTCAAACACACGGTATTGAGCAACGTATCACTTTAGCGAACAATCCAAGTCATCTTGAGATTGTTGCACCAGTAGTGATTGGACGTACACGAGCGGCACAAGATTTCGTGGCACAGTCTGGACAAGTAGAATCTGATTTCAACCGTGCTGTTCCAATTATCGTTCATGGTGATGCTGCTTATCCAGGTCAAGGGGTTAACTTTGAAACGATGAACCTAGGCAATTTAGATGGTTACAGTACAGGTGGTACGATTCATTTGATCACTAATAACCGTATTGGGTTTACAACAGAACCTACGGATGGCCGTTCTACTACTTATGCTACGGATGTTGCAAAAGGTTATGACGTACCAATTATGCATGTTAATGCAGATGACGTTGAAGCAACGATTGAAGCAATTGACATTGCTATGGAATTTAGAAAGGAATTCAACAAAGATGTCGTGATTGACATCGTTGGATATCGTCGTTTTGGACATAACGAAATGGACGAACCAATGTTAACGAATCCACTTCCTTATAAAAACATCAAAAAACATCAAACAGTTGAAATTATTTATGGTAACAAACTCGTAGAAGACGGCGTTTTAAAAGAAGATGACGTTCAAACAGTAATGGATGATGTGCAAAAAGTAATGCGTCAAGCACATGACCAAATTGATAAAACTAACAAAATTGACAATGCAGAAATGGAACTACCAGAAAATATTTCAAAACCATTGGCAAGCAACGAATCTGAACTTTCTTATGATCGTTTAAAAGAAATCAATGATGCGATGTTGACTTATCCTGAAGACTTTAAAATTTTCAATAAATTACAACGTATATTAGACCAGCGCCGTAAACCATTTGAGAGCGATGAAGGTCTTGTTGACTGGGCACATGCAGAACAGCTTGCATTTGCAACTGTGATGCAGGAAGGCACACCAGTTCGTATGACGGGTCAAGATTGTGAACGTGGTACATTTAGTCATCGTCATGCAGTATTACATGATCAAGAAAGCGATTCAGTACACATTCCATTACAACATGTGCCAGACCAAAAAGGGACATTCTACATTCGTAACTCCCCATTATCTGAATCAGCAGTCGTTGGCTTTGAATATGGTTATAACGTAGAAAATCCAGATTCATTTAACATTTGGGAAGCACAATTTGGTGACTTTGCCAATATGGCACAAATGTACTTTGATAACTTTATCTTTTCTAGCAATGCCAAATGGGGTGAACGTACAGGTTTAACATTTATGTTACCGCATTCATTTGAAGGGCAAGGACCTGAGCATTCATCTGCACGACTCGAACGTTTCTTACAACTTGCAGCTGAAAACAACATGACGATTTGTAATTTATCAAGTGCAAGTAACTATTTCCATTTATTACGTGCGCAAGCCGCAAGCTTAGGTACTGACGCAATGCGACCGCTCGTATTGATGTCACCAAAAGGCTTATTACGTAATAAGACAGTCGCTCAACCTATCTCTGAATTTACATCAGGGGGTTTCGAGCCAATCTTAGTAGGTACACATGATCCAGAAAAAGTAACAAAAGTCATCCTTGCATCAGGTAAAATGCTCATAGACTTAAAAGAATCATTGAGCAAAGAGCCAAATGAAGCAATTGCACTTGTTGCTGTGGAAAGATTATATCCATTCCCTGAAGAGGAAATTGTGGCGTTCTTAGAGACATTACCAAACCTTAAAGTTATTGCATGGGTACAAGAAGAGCCACAAAACCAAGGTGCATGGCATTTCGTATATCCACAACTCAACCGCATTGCTGGTGACAAATACGAACTTGAATATCAAGGTCGCCCACACCGTGCAGCACCTTCAGAAGGCGACGGAGAAATTCATAAAATTGTACAAAATAAAATCATTGAAAATAGCTTAAATATCTAGGGGGCATATCAAAATGGCAGAGGTAAAAGTTCCAGAATTAGCAGAATCAATTACAGAAGGTACCATTGCAGAATGGTTGAAAGAAGTCGGCGATACAGTCGAAAAAGGGGAAGCAATCTTAGAACTTGAAACAGATAAAGTAAACGTTGAAGTCGTTTCTGAAGAAGAAGGTACAATTCAAGAACTACTTGCTGAAGCAGGTGATACAGTTGAGGTGGGGCAAGCAATTGCAATCGTTGGTGAAGGCGGTGCAAAACCTGCTGAAAAGAAAGACGAAGCAAAACCTGCTGCTAAAGAAGAAAAAGCATCTGAACCAGAGCCATCTAAAGAGAAAGAAGACGAAACATCTTCAGCATCAAATGATCGCGTGAATGCAACACCATCTGCTCGTCGTGCTGCTCGTGAAAAAGGAATTGATTTAGCAGAATTAAATGCAAAATCAGGTGATATCATACGCAAAGAAGATGTTGAGCGTGGTGCAAAACCTGCTGAACAAAAAGCTGAGAAAAAGGCTGAAAAACCAGCAGCACCACAAAACCCTTCAAAACCAGTCATTCGTGAAAAAATGAATCGTAGAAAACAAACAGCTGCTCGTAAATTACTAGAAGTAAGTAACAACACAGCAATGTTAACAACATTCAATGAAGTTGACATGACAAATGTGATGGAACTTAGAAAACGTAAAAAAGAAAAGTTCATGGAAGATCACAATGGCACAAAACTTGGCTTTATGTCATTCTTTACAAAAGCAGCAGTTGCAGCACTGAAGAAATATCCAGAAGTAAATGCTGAAATTGATGGCGAATATATGGTAACGAAACAGTTCTACGATATCGGCGTTGCTGTTTCAACACCTGGTGGTTTATTAGTACCGAATGTTCGCGACTGTGATAAGAAAAACTTTGCTGAAATTGAAGAAGAAATTGCAAACTTAGCTGCCAAAGCACGCGATAATAAATTATCACTTGATGATATGATTAATGGTTCATTTACAATTACAAATGGTGGTATCTTCGGTTCAATGATGTCAACACCAATTATTAATGGTAATCAAGCTGCAATTTTAGGTATGCACTCTATCATTACACGACCAATTGCAATTGATAAAGATACAATTGAAAACAGACCAATGATGTACTTAGCATTAAGCTACGACCACCGTATCATTGACGGTAAAGAAGCTGTTGGATTCTTAAAAACGATTAAAGAATTAATCGAAAACCCAGAAGATTTATTACTTGAATCATAATAGATATAAAAGATGCCATAAGTGTCACTCGTATAAAGTGGCACTTATGGCTTTTTTAGATGCTTCATCTTTTGCGAACAAGTCATATATGTTACGCTATTATTAATTAACCATAGGAGACATCTAAACTATGCAAATCAATAAAAAACTACTCATTCCAATTCTATCTATCGGTGTCTTAATTATCATCATTAACTTTATTTTTATCATTACAAGCTTATTTGGTTTAACAAACTATTGGCCAGTCTTTCAAACTATTGGCTTAGGACTTGTTATTTTATATGGGTTCGACATTTTACAAAATCGCAAACAACGATCACTTTATTTTTATGCCGGAATTGTATTTATTTTGTTTGGCATCTTTTTCCAATAGTTATAAGCAATTTCAACTACAAAAACATGAAAGTTAGCTATAATATAAAGTGAAGTCAATGTATGAATGATTTATAAAAACTTTAAATTCACATAGGTTATAGACAAAGTAAATGATTTATTTCATAATATATTAGGATTGAATATAAGAAGGTGATAAAATGTTACATGAAACTTGGAAAGAAACAACACCCATTAAGCAAGTGAAAGTCGTACATACTAATGCGAAAAAATTCACAGTAAGTGATATGTTGACAATCGGTAAAACTTACGATGTTGTCAACGAAACAGAAGAATATTATCAAATCATTGATAACTCTGGCCATGTTGGTGGCTACTATAAAACATATTTTGAAGAAGTATAAATCATATATTATACAATGAAAAAGCGATGGACTTATGTACTATCTGCTTTTTTCTTATGTTTATTAGATTTTAATCATATTAACTACACTATATTTTTAATTGTTGAAAGGTGAGAATCATGACTCAAGTAAATACTGGCTATATTAATGCAGATAAGACCGTTTTCGGTGATGCCGAAAAACTATTCAGCTTGAATAAAAACATCTTACTTAAAGGGCCTACTGGTTCAGGAAAAACACGTTTAGCTGAAACATTAAGTGAAACAACAAATATTCCCATGCATCAAATCAACTGTTCTGTCGATTTAGATGCAGAAAGTTTACTCGGTTTTAAAACAATTAAAACTTCAGAAAATGGTCACCAAGAAATTGTTTTTATTGATGGTCCAGTCATCAAAGCAATGCGTGAAGGACATATTTTATATATTGATGAAATTAACATGGCAAAACCTGAAACATTGCCTATTTTAAATGGTGTGCTTGACTATCGCCGCCAATTGACAAATCCATTTACAGGCGAAGTTATCAAAGCTGCACCTGGCTTCAAAGTTATTGCAGCAATCAACGAAGGTTACGTTGGGACATTACCAATGAACGAAGCATTAAAAAACCGTTTTGTTGTCATCAATGTCGAATACATCGATGGTGATACATTGCATCAAGTCATTAAAGCACAAAGTTTATTACAAGATGATGCGTTAATCGATCAAATTATTAAGTTTAATGAAGATTTACGTACGATGACCCAACAAGGTCAACTTTCAGAAGAAGCTGCGAGTATTCGTGCTCTCATCGATATGAGTGACCTTGCAACTGTCATGCCAATTGAACGTGCAATTCAACGTACAATTATTGATAAGTTAGAAGATGAGCGTGAACAACAAGCTGTGCAGAATGCCGTAGAACTGAACTTTTAGAGGGTGATACAAATGAGCGATCGCTTTATTCTATTTAACGATGAACAACTTGATGCGATGAAGGTCATGATGCTACAAGACCTTTCTCGATTACTATTAAAAAATAAAGATACACAAGTAAAAATACACAAATTCCCGTATTATGATGCCATTAATAATGAAGTCATTTGCAGTTCGTTTTGGTCACATCGTCCAGAATATATCGAACATACAGGATTAAAAACAGATATTTTATTAGCAACATATAGTTACTTTAATATGACGCCAAAAATTGTCAATGAAGTGATTTTGAATGAAGAAAGTTTTAATCATCCAAAACTTTATCGTCAGCTATTCAAATTGATAGAAGAAATGCGTATTCTCAACCTCATTGTTAGCGAGCGTCCCCGTACAGAAAAATTGATAAATGTACGTCGTCAAATGCGTTTACAATACTGTGAAACACAAATTAACTTCTATCAAACAAAAACGATGTATACAGATTTGTTCTTTTTGAATTTGGAACGATCACTTTTGAGTGAGAACTTTTTTGAAGTACCTGATATTCATCCTGAAATTAATCCTATTTTGGAAAGAATGTATCAATACTTACCTGATTTCTTTAATATCCGCACGAGTGAAGAAGCTATGTACTTAACTCAGCGTATTATGTTCCAAGTAGACGACTGGTTGAAAGATGACATGTTGAATGAATACTATCATATACCACGTCATGTGTATAAAGCACTTGAAGGATTGACGCTAGATGATATTAAGAGAATGGATGCAGCTCAGACTGACGGTCAAACAGATGAAAAAGAAGACGTTGAAACAGAAGAAATTGACTCTAAGTCTACAGATTCTGATACTGCTGGTGGCGCATACTTAGAAACTGAGTTGCATGAAGGGGAAAGCAGTGAAGCCTTAAGTGACAATGATACTGCACGTGAAGGCGACAGTTCAGACGATATGACAGAGATGTTATCCAAGAAGGGGAAAGGCTCTCAAGATACTCTTGAAAATGAAGAAGGAGGCACTCAAGGTGCTTCAAATAACTTGTTAGGATTAACAGGGATCAATGCCAATGTTCGAATTGAATGGAACGTTCCGACAATTCTACCCGAGTATATTGAAGCATATCGTCAAGTGCAAACAGACGTTCAATATGAGACGAAAGACTTGATACAAATTATTAAAAAAACGATTGATCGTGAATTTCAAGATGTCCGCACAAATCTTACAAAAGGCCGTTTACAACGAAACCTTGTAAATTGGTTTGTCGACGATCAATATAAACTGTTTTATAAGAAAGCGGATCAAAGTCAAACATTTGATGCGACTTTCACTTTATTGATTGATGCATCAGCAAGTATGCACGATAAAATGGATGAGACAATTAAGGGAGTTGTTTTATTCCATGAAACATTGAAAGCTCTAAATGTTCGCCATGAAATCCTTGCATTTACAGAAGATGCTTTTGATTCAGATGAAGATGATCAACCAAATATCATTGATGAAATCATCAATTACCATCAGTCTATTTATCACGCAGATGCACCAAGAATAATGTCATTAACACCACAAGATGATAATAGGGATGGTGTTGCAATTCGTGTTGCCAGTGAACGACTGCTTACCCGTTCAGAAAAGCAAAAATTTCTTATCGTATTTTCTGACGGTGAACCGTCTGCATTCAATTATGCACAAGATGGTATCTTAGACACTTATGAAGCAGTAGAAATGTCACGTAAACTAGGTATTGAGATTTTCAACGTCTTTTTAAGTCAAGAGTCAATCACTGAAGCAATCGAACAAACAGTACACAATATTTATGGACCGTTCGCAATATTTGTTGAAGGTGTCCAACATTTGCCTAGTCAATTATCACCACTTCTTAAAAAATTGTTACTTAAGTCTTTTTAATAAAAATGGGCTATTTATTAGACAAAAAACAACATCTTAAATTTTAGTGTTTTGTATTAACTACCATTTTATTATTAAAATGCTTTCATATTAAAACAAGAAAAAGGGGTAAAAACAATGATTATGTGATATTTTTAACATAATTAAGTTTTTATCCCTTTAAAACTTTAGAGTATTTCAAAATGCTTTTAAAATTTTCAGAAATCTTATAGACGAATGAAATTTATTGTGATAAAATGAGTCATAAATTTAAAAAGGAAGGTTTAGGAGTAAGTAAAATGAACAAAAATACACTAGTTATTGGTTTTATGTTATTTGCAATATTTTTCGGGGCAGGTAACTTGATTTTTCCACCTAGCTTAGGTTTAGCAAGTGGTCAATATTTTTGGCCGTCGATTATTGCCTTTGTCGTCACTGGTATTGGTTTACCTTTACTAGGTGTTGTTGTCGGTGCACTTGACAAAGAAGGGTACATCGGAGCAATTAATAAAATTCATCCTGCATTCTCAGTAGTGTTCTTAGTTGTTATTTACTTAACAATTGGACCATTATTTGCTATTCCACGTACAGCTTCAACATCTTTTGAGATGACAGTGACACCAATCATTAACTCAAGTAGCGCTATTTGGTTATTTGTTTTCTCAGTGATTTACTTCTTAGTTGTACTATACTTATGTTTCAACCCTGGTAAGATTGTAGACCGTATCGGTGCAATTTTAACACCATTATTACTAATCACAATCCTTGCGATGATCGTAAAAGGTTTCATCGACTTTGGTGGTAATCCAAATGCGATGGCTGATCCAGAAGTATACAAATCAAATATCTCTGGTTTCTCAAAAGGATTTACTGAAGGTTACTTAACAATGGATGCGATTGCAGCTATCGCTTTCTCTATGATTGTTGTAAATGCAGTAAAAGCAACTGGTATTAAAACAGCTGATCAAATCTTCAAACAAACTGCAATGGCAGGCCTTATTGCAACAGCAGCACTTGCTTTTATCTACATTTCATTAGGCTTTATCGGTAACCACATGGTTATTAGTGAAGAAACGATGAAACATTTGACTGAGAACAATCAAAACATTGGTGCTTATCAGTTAATTACAATTGCAGCGACTGGTTATGGTGCTTTTGGTAAATATTTACTTGGTATTATCGTAGCACTTGCTTGTTTGACAACAGCTTGTGGTTTAGTTGTATCAGTAAGTGAATACTTCCACAGTATCTTACCGAAATTATCATACAAAACATACGTTGTAATTTTCACTTTAATCAGTTTTGTATTATCTAACTTAGGATTGAACTCAGTGATTCAATTATCAATCCCAGTACTATTAATTATTTATCCAGTTGCCATCACAACTGTTTTCTTAATTCTAATCGCACGCTTCGTTCCAACGCGTCGAATTACACAACAAATTACAGTGGCAGTGGTTTCATTAGTATCAATTTTAAGTGTGCTCAACTCAAAAGGTTGGCTGAAATTATCATTTATCGATCAATTACCACTTCATGACTATTCATTAGAATGGTTCCCAATTGCAGTCATTACATTATTGATTAGTTATGTCATTGGTGCTTTCGTGAAATCATCAAATATCATTGTCTATGAAAAAGAATAAACTTGAAAGGTCTCGTCAAAAGTGGCGAGACCTTTTTTATGCGTATAACAGAACAGAGCACACAACCATAAACGGTTGTGCGCTCTGTTCTGTCATATATTATTGAAAGTCATTTCTTTGATCTTTTGCTGTCAATAAACGTGATCGTAAATCTTGTTCTAGTTGTTTTAAATCTTGCTCAGCTTGTTGGCGTTTCTGACGGCCATCTGCTTGAATCTGTAATGTTTCTTCAATCGTTTGAATAATATTATCTTGAGTCGTTTTCAACGTATCGATATCTACAATACCACGTTCGTTCTCTTCCGCAGTGACACGTGCATTTTGACGTAACATTTCAGAGTTACGAATTAACATTTCATTTGTTGTATCAGTCACTTGTTTTTGCGCTGTTACAGCTTTATTTTGACGATTTAAAGTAAGTGCAATCGCCATTTGATTTTTCCATAATGGAATACTCGTTAAAATTGAACTTTGAATCTTTTCTGCAAGTGCTTGGTTAATATTTTGAATCATACGAATCTGTGGAGCAGATTGTAATGTAATTTGACGTGATAACTGAAGGTCATAAATACGCTTCTCTAACCGATCAATGAACTGTTCCATGTCTGCAACTTCTTGTACGGCCATCTGATTGTCAGAAGTTCTTGCTTTCTCACGCAATTGTGGCAATACATTTTGTGTCAGATCTTCTCTTTTACGCTCAGCTGCTGCAATATATAAGTTCAATACATCATAATAATCTTTATTTTGTTGATATAAGCCATCTAGTAAGCGAACATCTTTTACTAATTCTGACTTATTCTTGTCTAATTCAACAGAGATTCGATCCACTTGTGCACTCACTGACTGCATACGTGAGAACACTTGTTGCATTGATGCTTTAGATCTTTTGAAAACTTTCTTCAAAAAACCCTCTTCTTTTTGTGATAAATCTTCAGGATCAATCTCTCTCAACTTTTTCATCAAGCTTTCAAGTGTATCACCAATCGGCCCAATATCTTTTGATTGAATATTATCTAACATCTGGTGCGAAAAACTTGATAAATGCGACTGTGCATTCGAGCCAAACTTCATTAAACTATCATTATTCAACGGTTCAATTTCTTTTACCAACTGGTTAATCTTCTGTTGATCTTGTTCTGAAAATTGAGACACTGTTGCTTCATTTTGTCCTTCTGTGGCAAGTGTCACTTCCTGTGCATGGGTATCTTGTTCAAACGAGTTGAAATATTGATCTAACGGATGACTCGTTGTTGTTTGTGTTTTATTGTTTTGTGTCATTAGCATGCTCCTTGTTTTTTTCATTTAAGTATAATTTAGATAATCTCATTTCAGTATCTAATTGATTGTAACGTGGTTCATTGACACGTTTGAGATCAGCAATTAATGTACGTTTAATCTCTTCTAATGTAATGCGTGTTTGATACAATGCCTGTTGATCTGCTGCAGATTTCATCGGCATTTTAGATAAGTGCGTGTAATTTTCTATTAAATTAAGTGCATGATCGATATGCGAATAATAAAAACTTTCAATTTGATAAAATTGATTTGGTTTTTGACGTACAATTTGATTAATTGTTCTTGCCAAACGATATATATCGTTTACTAATTTAAAATCTTGAATAGATCGCACGTTGATAAATGACTTGAAGATGCGTTTCACTTTACCTTGTGCAACATTCATTTGGTGATGAATATACCGATAATCTTTTCGTGACAACCCAAGCTCATTTAAATAATTTTTAGATGACAATCGCTGTGTAGGGACATAACCTAGCACAAATCCAGCGCCACCAATCAACAGATCAAAAATCCATTGAATATCTAATCCAATCGTACTCGCAATGAATGATACTGTTGCAACTGGAATGCCTACAACAACACCTAATATACGCGATAAATTATATCTCATTATGACAACTTCCTTTATCCCAATACTTTAAATTTCTCTTCATGTGGTACAATATTCATTGCTTCAATATGATGATGTGTCACCGATGAAGCAGGGGACGCGCCATTAACCACTGCCTGTACAAAAGCTTTGAGATTTTCACTTTCACCCTGTGCAATAACTTCAACGTAATCATTTACATTTTGTACAGTTCCTGTCACATGATATTTTAATGCAAGGCGTTCTGTAAAATAACGAAATCCAACACCTTGTACACGGCCATGAACACTGATTAAATAACGTTTCATTTTGTATCACCTCTTTCTTTAATTATACGTATTTTTTCGGGAAAAGACTAACAATTAAGAATCATATTTCATTTGGAGTAAACAATCTTTCATTGTACAATAATAAATTCGATGCATAGGGAGAAATGTTAAAAATTGTTACTCACTCATGTCATAATCTATATACAAAGTTGAATAACTTGATTTTTATGTTTAAAAGTCTTAAGTTGTTGTGGTAGGGATCATCATAATCTCTGAATATAATCACATGATTTTCTCTTAATCATATAACCCGAATTCGTCAGTACAAATGGGAGGGACATCTTTATGTGGGAACTCACAAAAATACGTGCAGACTATGAAGGCTGGTGGCTTTTTGATGACTGGCCAGAACATATTATTGAACGACAATGTTTTTATACGTACGAAGCTTTTTTAGAAGCATACACATCAACAATTAAACAAGCAAAACAAAATTATTGTAATCATATTGTTGGCAAACATAATATATATGCATTCTACAATAATTGTGATATGAACTATTGTGAAGATTGTGGAGAAGATCTCCAAATATTTTATAGTTTTATTGTATTAAAAGATAAAGAAATTTATTTAAATCTTCCATTAATAAACTGATTAAAATTTTTAATTTCTGTATTGCAAATACGATTACCTTACTTTATAATAGTATGTAAGCAATTGCATTATTCCATATTGCAAAGAATATTGATGTTAAATGGAGTATTTTTTGTAATATGCGAATAGCGCATATTGAATTTTAGTCTTGGAGGTTTCACATATTATGAAACAAGGTACAGTTAAATGGTTTAACGCTGAAAAAGGTTTTGGTTTTATCGAAGTTGAAGGAGAAAACGACGTATTCGTACACTTCTCAGCTATTAACCAAGAAGGTTACAAATCATTAGAAGAAGGTCAAGCAGTTGAATTTGAAGTAGTTGAAGGCGACCGCGGCCCACAAGCTGCAAACGTTGTTAAACTATAATAAATAGATGCAATGTTGACTTAACAAAAAGACGCGTACATTCAATGTACGCGTCTTTTTGCTGTCTTGGTGTCTAAACTAAGTGTAAATAAATAAATCAAATAAATTATTGTTCAACATAGAGTTATGTGCTCAAAGAAATACATATATTGTCAGCTTTGACACGCTATGAATAAAGCTATTTACAAACCCACTTATACCATTATTCACTAAAAACTCCCCATTCATTTAAAAAGGCGAGACAGCTTTTGCTATCCCACCATAAATTTTTTATTTTACGTCATTGATAATGAGCTGTCTTAATGACTGACGTTTAATCACTTCACGTGCTTTACCGTTTGCCACAAAAAATACAGCTGGTTTTTGAATTTGGTTGTAGTTCGATGCCATACTGTAATGATAGGCACCCGTTGATAGTACCGCCAAATAATCACCACGTGCTACACTTGAAGGAAGTGATGCCTCATGTATTAAAATATCACCCGATTCACATAGCTTTCCAGCTAATGTTACCACTTGATCTGCCGCTTCATTACGGTTTACAAGCAATACTTTATATTTGGCATCATACAGTGCTGTACGAATATGATCACTCATCCCACCATCAATAGAGATATATTTGTTTACCGTAGGGATGTCTTTTATCGTACCGACTTCATATAATGTTACGCCCGCTTCAGCCACAATCGAACGGCCCGGTTCAATACTTAATGTTGGAATTGGATAGTCAAGTTCACGACATTTTTGTTTCACTGCTTGGACGATTTCTGTAATACCTTGCTCAATATCAAATGATTGATCACCTTCAACATATTCTACACTGAATCCGCCACCTAGGTTCAGTAATTCAATTTCTAGCGCATGATGATCAAGCCATTCTAATACCATTTTAGCTGTTTCAATCATACCTGTGGTTTCTTCAATTTGAGATCCGATATGAAAATGAATGCCCTTTAAATGTAAGTGATGACTTTGTTGAATCAGTTCAACAGCTTGTTCTGCTAGTCCGTGTTTTAGTGACAAGCCGAATTTACTTTTTTCTTGACCTGTTTGAATGAATTCGTGTGTATGCGCTTCAACACCTGGATTTACACGAATTAAAACATCTACCGTATCTGTCGCATAAGTGTCCAAAACAGCAATTTCATCTAACGAATCGACTACAAAGTAACCGATACCTTGAGAAAGGGCATATTGAATTTCTTGTTTTGTTTTATTGTTGCCGTGAAAATGAATACGTTTCGGGTCATATCCCGCTTCAATTGCCGTATAAAGTTCACCTTCAGATACGACATCTAAGTCAAAATCTTCTTCTTCTACGAGTTTAATCATCTGAATACATGTAAATGCCTTCGACGCATATGATAATACATAGCCGATATCATTATGTTGAAATGCTTTATGATAGCGTCTCATTTGTTCACGAATTTGATTTTCATCGTACACAATCGTTGGTGTACCGTAACTTTGGGCAATTGTTTTTAGGCTTGTCCCATCAATAGTAAGCTCTCCAGATTTATTATAAGTCACTGTCATTTATTGATACTCCTTTGTTAAAGAATCAAGGTTGAGTGCACTCAATTGTTCAGAATTTGCACCAACCCCTTTGAATGTATAATCATCTATTCTTAAATCTTCATTATAAAGTGTCACAACATCTTGTGGCTGCACATTATCATCTATCTCCACAAACATATGACTCATCATGAGTGCACGAATAGGGTAGCGTTTTTGATGAATTAACACATCATGTTGTGCACGAGTCCGCAAGACACCATCACCGTACCCGATATCAACAACAGCAAGCTTTGTATTATCTTTCTCTGCTGTATATGCAAAGCTGTATCCACAATGTTGACCTGCTTGAACTGTACGAACTTGTATGACATTTGCTTGTACAGTAAGTGCCTGTGATATAGACGTTCGAGAAAGTGATGAGTAGGGGCGTGACCCATATAAAGCGATACCCACTCTTGCATGTGTGTGATGTGAAAATATTTGTCCTTCACGCATAAAACTCGCACTATTTTGTGCATGAATCATCTCAAATTGATAACCTTGTTTCAGTAGTGTATCCACAATTTCAATCCAAGCAGCTCGCTCGTCTTCATAATCTGAAACATCAAATTCATCTGCATAACCAAAGTGTGTCCATAATCCGGTGATAATCATTTTAGATTTTGTGTTTGCTTGATGATCTTCAAGTACTTCTAACATCTCATCAAGTGTTTTAAAACCAGAACGATGTAATAAATTTTCATATTCTAAATGGACTTTTACACCTGATAATGCTGCTTTATTTTCATAGTAAAAAGAGAGAGAAGGCAACGTCATATGGATATCATACTTTCGTAGTGTCTCAAAATCACGTGATGGATTCATTAAAAATATCGTTGCAGTAGGAGATAATTGTCGAATTTTTACCGCTTCACTCAATGATGTTGTACTGAAACAACGAATACCTGCTTCCCAAAATTGTTCAACTGCAAAGGACAAACCATAATTGTAGGCATTATTTTTCACAACAGCCATTAACGGTTGACCATTTTTTACTTGTTGGACATTTTTTTGAAAGATTTCACTGTCTACACGCCATATCGCTGTCATTCTATCACCTCGCCATAATTAAATAATAGACGTTCATAATAATCTGCGACACGAATAAGTATTTGTTCATTAAAGTTCAGTTTTGACGTATGTAAACCGTGTACAAATCCTTGTTCTTCATTTCTCGTTCCTACAAAAACAAAATAAGATGGAGCGATTTGTTGATAAAAACTAAAATCTTCACCAAATAAGTATGGCGTTTTAGGTTCAATTACTTGTAAGTGATGATGTGTTAAACTTTCCACAACGTATTTTTTTAAGTCTGGTTCATTGATAGTTGGTGGATAGCCTTCTTCAAATTTCACTTCACAGGTTACATTAAATAAAAGTTTGATACTTTGCGCAATTTTTTGCATCTGCTGTTGTACTTGTTGCAAATCATCCATGTCATATGTTCGAATTGTTCCTTCTAAATAGCCATTACTAGGTACGGTATTGATCGCTTCTCCTGCATGAAAACGACCGATATGAACAATATTGCGTTGTAAACCATTAAGATGATATTGTTGAATTTGTGATAATTGTGTTAACAAGTGTTGCATCGCTTCTCCCGTCGAGTGACCTTGTTCCTTGTTCGCTACATGGCTTGATTGACCTTCTAAATAGAAACGATACTCCGTTGCACTTGCTGTGATTTCTTCGTCACGTACAACCACTGACCCTTCATCAACAAACGGCATGATATGCACGCCATAAATAGCATCAATATGATATGCATCAAGTGCGCCTGTTTTAATTAATAAGTTTGCACCACCACCGGATTCTTCTGCTGATTGGAAAATAAAAACAACATTGTGAGGAAGGTTGCCAGCATCATAGAGCGCTTTACATCTTTTCACATGTAACATTAGCGCCGTTGTATGACCATCATGACCACAAGCATGCATAACATGATCTATTTCACTGCGAAACGAAATCTCATTTTCTTCATCAATTGGAAGGGCATCAATATCCGCTCGAAATGCGATTGTCTTATTAGAATTCCCTTCTAAAAAGGCAACCACTCCCGTTTCTAATGGTCTTTCAAAAGGGACTGCTTCTGATTTTAAAAACTCGACAATATACTCAGTCGTTTTATATTCTTGCAAACTTAATTCAGGGTGCATATGTAAATATCGTCGATGTTGTGTGACAAACTCTAACTCACTCATTTTACTCACTCCTTGATATTTAAACAAAAGAAGTGGGGCACAAAGCTTTTGACTTTTGTCCTCCCACTTCGATCATTGTCTACTACACAGTACATGCTTTGTTAAGAAAAGCTATGAATCTATTTCATCACATACACTTTATTCGTCCAGTTTGCGCAATGCAGCAACAATTTCACGTTTTGTATCTGCCACATCACTCGCTTGTTTAATAACCTTTGCAGGTGTCCCCGCAACAACAGCGCCTGCTGGTACATCTTGAGTCACAATGGCACCTGCAGCAACGATTGCACCTTCACCAACACGAACACCTTCTAATACGACAGCATTCGCACCGATAAGAACATTGTCTTCAATAACAACCGGTGCAGCACTTGGTGGCTCAATAACACCTGCTAGCACAGCACCTGCACCAACGTGTACATTTTTACCTGTCGTTGCACGGCCACCTAATGTCGCATTCATATCAACCATTGTACCTTCACCAACGATGGCACCAATATTGATTGTGGCACCCATCATCACAACTGCACCGTCGCCAATAACAGCATGTTCACGGATAAATGCACCTGGTTCAATACGTGCATTCGTATTCACTAAGTTTTTCAATGGAATGGCTGAATTACGGCGATCCATTTCAATTTCTAATTCTGTAATTGCTGATTGATTCGCTTCATAAAATACTTGCCAATCGCTCGCTTCACAGAAAATCACTTTAGAATCATCTGAGCCAAACACTTTAAATTGCTCTGGAAATGCTACATTTGCAAAATTTCCGTTCGCATATACTTTAAGTGGGGTAGATTTTTTCGCATCACTAATATATTGAATAATTTCTTCAGCAGTAAAATTTTTAACCATGTTTACTTACACTCCTTATAAATTGTCAAATGTATAATATCCTGGTGATTTATGAACAAGCTTCTCAGCTGCTTTTAATGCACCATTCGCAAATATATCTTTAGATTGTGCGCTATGTGAAAGGGTAATTGTCTCATCAACACCAGCAAACAATACATCATGTTCTCCAACAATGGTACCTCCACGTAAAGAATGAATACCGATTTCATTTTTCTCACGTTTTTCTGTAAGCTGACTTCTATCATACACTGGTTGTACGTTATCACGGAGTTGTTCGATGACATCATAAAGCTTAACCAATGTACCACTTGGCGCATCTACCTTTTGATTATGATGTGCTTCTGTTAACTCAATATCATACTGTTCAAGTAACGGGACAGCCACTTCTAATAACTTTGTAAGAACATGCACACCATAACTCATATTTGCACTGAAAAAGACCGACATTTTTTCAGAAAGTGATTGCAATTTTGTTGTAATCGTATCTTTTTCACCTGTCGTCGCAATCACTAATGGGAGATGAAACGACTGCTCAAGCAACGGTAATAATAAGTTGGGATGTGAGAAGTCAATTGCAACATCCGCTTCAGTTGCTTCACTTATTTCATTAACGATAGGGTAGGGGATATCTTCATGTTGTCGATTTGGAATGACTGCTACAATTTTATGACCTGCCGATTCTGCAAGACGCGCAACACGCTGATTCATCGCTCCGTATCCAATTAATAATATATTCATGCTTGAACCTCCGCTTGAAATTTATCGAATGCTGCTTTTAATGTTACTTGTTCAGCATCATTTAAAACAACTAATGGTAGACGCACTTCATATTGGCCAAAACCTTTTAATGATGCTAAGTATTTAACAGGAATAGGGTTAATATCTACTGACATTGCTTCGAGTAGTTCACCAATTGGTTCAAAGTTTTTCTCACGATTATCTGCATCTGTATACACACGTTGAAATGCAGCTGGAATCACATTTGCAGCGACTGAAATAAGTCCGTTACCACCTTCATCAAAATACTTAACAATATTGTCGTCATTTCCACTGTATAATGCAAATTCTGAAGTATCAATGCGTGATTGAACATCTGCTAAATAATCAAAATCATTTGTTGCATCTTTTAAAGCAACGATGTATGGATTTTGGCTTAAACGCTCCAAAGTCTCCGGTTCAATCGTACTATTTGTTCTAGATGGTACATTATATAAAACAACGGGTAATTCAACTGCATTTGCAATTGTTTCAAAGTGTGCAATTAAACCACGTTGGCTTGTTTTTAAATAGTAGGGTGTAATCAACATAATGGCGTCTGCCCCTAGCTCTTTCGCACGTAATGATGCTTCCAATGAACGTTGCGTATTATTCGTACCTGTTCCTACGATCACTGGTACACGTCCACTATTTTCATCAATAACTGTTTGGATAATTTGATCTTTTTCATCTTCTGTCAATGTCGGGTTTTCTGCCGTTGTCCCATTTACAATTAATGATTGAATACCGTTATCGATTAAAAAATTTACTTGTCTACGAATCGCATTAAAATCTACGCTGTTATGATTAAAAGGGGTAATTAATGCTACACCAGTCCCTTCAAAAATATGAGTCATAACTTTATTCTCCTTTCAATTCTAGAACCTGTTCTAACACCTGTACTGCGTTCAATGCTGCACCTTTCAATAAGTTATCTGAAGTCACCCAAATATGGAATGTATTGTCTAATGAGTCATCTTTACGAATACGTCCAACAAACACTTCATCACGTCCTGTTGAATGAATAGCAAGTGGATATTCGTTATCTGCTGGATTATCTACAAGCACGACACGAGGGTCTTTATCAAATAATGCTTGGATTTCTGCAACCGTTGCTGGTCGATCTAGTGTTACATTAATATGCACACTGTGGCTATCCTGTACAGGCACACGTACACATGTTGCAGTAACATTCAGTGTTGGTTCGTTTAAGATTTTTTTCGTTTCATCGATCATTTTTTGTTCTTCTTTTGTATAACCGTCTTCTAAAAAGATATCAATATGTGGTAAGACATTATTATAGATTGGATGTGGATATGCTTTTGGTTCTGCACCATGCGCACCATCTTCTAAATCCTTTTTACCTTGCATACCTGAACCTGATACAGCTTGATATGTTGTATAAGCAACACGCTTCAAGCCAAATGCTTCTTGTAATGGTTTTAAAGGTACGACTGATTGAATTGTTGAACAGTTTGGATTGGCGATAATGCCACGAGTAAATGTTGGCTGATTTACTTCTGGAACGACTAAGTCCACATCTTCAGCCATGCGCCATTGACTTGAATTATCAATGATAATCGCTCCGTGTTGTTCAAAGAGTGGGGCGAACTGTGCACTTGTTGCACCACCTGCACTCATTAATACATAATCGAAGTTGCCATCCGTCGCTTCTTCAGTAAGTTCTTGTACCACGTACGTTTTACCTTGGAACTCAACTTCTTTTCCTGCTGAGCGTTTTGATGAAAATAATACAAGCTCATCAAACTGAATGCCTTTACGATCAATTGTTTCCAAAATTTTAGAACCTACTAAACCTGTTGCACCTGCGACTGCTAATTTTACCATGTCATTCACTCCATCTTCTTTAGTAATTGTTTTTAAATTAATTCATTTCTTATAATTCAGAAAATAAACGCTACTTCTAATGATAGAATCCACATTTATATTCTTTCCGATGAACGATTGATTTATCGTCATTTAAATCGACCTCCTCACAAAAGGGGAGTCACGTGATATATAAAAAAGCAAGTTCGGTGTGCGAACTTGCTTACTCTATATACAAGTGATGCACTCCATTATCTCTAGAATAATGACAGATTCTTAGCTCTTAACCTGTGAATCCAATAAACAGATTCTGCAATCTCTGTTTACTTCGGCATCGCACCCTTTGGATATAAATTGTTTGCAGACAAATTCATTATATCTACTCATGATTGATGCGCCTCATCAATAATTATTAAATTAATATGTCTCATATTATACATACTGAAATACTACCTGTAAACACTAAATGCTTAATTTTTTAAATTCACAGATAATTTCTTCTTCAAAAATAAAAGGAGTGGGGGCTATGATGGATTCATCACAACCATATCCCACTCCATTTGTTTGATACGACTATTTAGATTTCAAAATACCTTTTTCTTCTAAATAACTTTCGTATGGTACTTCTTTAGATAATCCAGTAGGGACATCTAAGTCGATGACACGATTTGCAATGGTATTAATAAATTCAAAGTCATGTGACGTAAAGATAATAGAACCTTTAAATGATTTCAGACCTTCATTGACTGAAGTAATACTTTCAAGGTCTAAGTGGTTTGTTGGTTCGTCTAAAAGTAGTACATTAGCACTTGATAACATCATTTTACTTAACATACAACGTACTTTTTCTCCACCTGATAATACGCTTGCTTTTTTCTTAACTTCTTCACCGCTGAAGAGCATACGACCTAAGAAACCACGTAAAAATGTTTCTGTTTGTTCATCTTCTGGTGCGTATTGACGTAACCAATCAACAAGGTTCATATCCACACCTTCAAAATAGGCTGAGTTATCTTTAGGGAAGTAACTTTGAGATGTCGTTACACCCCATTTAACAGTACCTTCGTCAGGTTCTAATTCGCCCGCAAGAATTTTCAACAATGTTGTTTTTGCAATCTCGCTGCTACCCATCAACACGGCTTTATCATTTGGATTCATCGTAAATGAAACGTTATCCAGTACTTTTTCACCATCTACAGTTTTTGAAATACCTTCAACAAATAATAAGTCATTTCCAATTTCACGCTCAGGAGAGAACTTCACAAACGGGTAACGACGTGAAGATGGTTGAATATCATCTAATTCAATTTTCTCTAATTGCTTTTTACGGCTTGTTGCTTGTTTAGACTTAGAAGCATTAGCAGAGAAACGCGCAATAAATTCTTGTAACTCTTTAATTTTATCTTCTTTTTTCTTATTTTGTTCTTGTGCCATTTTTTGTGCAAGCTGACTTGATTGATACCAGAAATCGTAGTTACCAACATAGATTTTAATTTTACCAAAATCTAAGTCAGCAATATGTGTACATACATTGTTTAAGAAGTGACGGTCATGGGATACAACAATCACTGTATTATCAAAGTTGATTAAGAAATCTTCTAACCAGCTAATCGCTTGGATATCTAAACCATTGGTAGGCTCATCCAGTAATAGAACGTCTGGAGAACCGAATAAACTTTGTGCTAATAAAACCTTCACTTTTTGATTGTTTTCTAATTCTGACATTTGTTTGTCATGTAAGCTTGTATCGATACCTAAACCAGATAATAAAGTCGCTGCATCTGATTCAGCATTCCAACCATCCATCTCTGCAAACTCTCCCTCAAGTTCCGCAGCACGAATTCCATCTTCATCACTGAAGTCCGGCTTCATATAAATGGCATCTTTTTCTTGCATCACTTCATATAAGCGTTCATGACCTTTAATCACGACATCAAGTACACGGACATCTTCATAAGCAAAGTGGTCCTGCTTTAATACAGCAAGGCGTTCATCTTTTCCTAATGATACATGTCCTGTTTGAGAATCAAGTTCTCCTGATAAAATCTTTAAAAATGTTGACTTACCAGCGCCATTTGCACCGATTAAGCCATAACAGTTGCCTGGTGTGAATTTAATATTAACGTCTTCAAATAATTTACGATCACCAAATCGTAAACTAACATCCGTAACTTGTAACATGGACTGTCTCCTTTATATATATTCTTAACGCATGCATTATACCATATAACACGCACTGTTTCGATATGTTGCGGTTGAAACCGACCTGACATTCAATCCTTTGATGCTTATCAAACTGACGCATGCTATAATAGAGATAACTAACAAACAAGAGGAGAACGTTATGTCTTTTAAAGAAAATGAAATCGTTGGCACAATAGAGTTTTTAGAAGTAAAAGCACTAGAAGGTTCAACATATATCCTTGAAGGTCCAAATAAAGAGATCATCAAGCTGAATCAATCTGAAGTACAAGAATCGGATGAATTAGAAATAGGGGAATCTTATAGCTTCTTTATATATCCAAACCGCTCTGGGGATTTATTCGCCACTCAAAACATGCCCGATATTACAGTGGGACGTTATGACTTTGTCCGTGTATTAAGTACCGATCGTGACGGTGCGCGTGTCGATGTCGGCTTACCACGTGAAGTGTTAATCCCATGGGAAGATCTACCTAAGTTAAAGTCTTTATGGCCAGAAAAGGGCGATTGTGTACTAAGTACCCTGCGTATTGACCGTGAACGTCAAATGTTTGCACGTCTCGCTTCAGAAACGACTGTCCAACAAATGTTCACACCCGTTCATGATGATCAATTTCAAAATGAAGTGTTGACAGCACGACCGTACCGTTTGCTACGTGTGGGGACATTTTTACTAACAGAAGAAGGTCATAAAATCTTTGTTCATGAGTCAGAACGTCAACACGAACCACGCCTCGGACAAGAGATGTCTGTACGTATTATCGGACACAATGACAAAGGTGAATTGAACGGATCATTTTTACCGTTAGCACATGAACGCTTAGATGATGATGGTGAAACCATTTTCCAATTACTCGTTGAATATGATGGGACGTTACCATTTTGGGATAAATCAAGTCCAGAAGCGATTAAAGAAGTATTCAATATGAGTAAAGGCGCATTTAAACGTGCGATTGGACATTTATACAAACAACGTATTATTAATATCGAAACAGGGCAAATCTCACTAACCAAAAAAGGGTGGGCACGTGCGCAAGATCAACAAAAATAATAAAAAGGACGAACGGCATGTAATTTGACCGTTCGTCCTTTTTATTATGCGTTCAATTCATCAGTTAATGTTTCAAGTTGATCTACAAGTGAACCGATATATGCAATCGTTTCTTTTAACGGTTGATCCGTTGTAATATCAATACCTGCGATACGTGCCAATTCAACCGGTGATACACTGTCTCCAGCACTTAAGGCTTTAAGCCAGTCTTGTACGGCAGGTTGTCCTTCTTTTTGAATACGTTGTGACATTATTGTACCAATTGTTAAACCTGCTGAGTAAGTATATGGATAAAGCCCCATATAATAGTGAGGTTGTCGCATCCAAGTTAACTCTGCACCTTCTGTTAATACAACATCTTCACCCCAGAAATCTCGGATGACCTGGCGTTTAATATCATTTAGCAGTGGGGCAGTTAATGATTCGCCTTTATCCACTTTAAGATACACTTCACGTTGATATGCAGCTTCAAGTAAGTGCGTCACCATATTATGATAGTATGTACGTGCGATAATAGAGCCAATCGCCCAACGTTGAAACGCTTTTTCTTCACTACTTTCAAGAAGGTAGTTCAGCATTAACATTTCATTCATTGTCGATGGTGCCTCAACAAAGTACATAGAAGCATCTGCTTGCAAGTAGTTTTGATGACTGTTTGCTAAGTTAAAGTGTCCTGCATGGCCTAATTCATGGGCTAATACAAAGACTTCAGTCATTTTGCCCGTCCATGAAATAAATATGTAGCTGTGTGATGCGTAAGGTGAGGCACAATACGCACCCGTTTCTTTCCCTTTATTTTGAACAAAATCAATCCAACGATCATCGTAAGCTTTTTCAAGCATTTTTTGATAATCTGAACCTAATACACCAAGTGCACCATAAATGTATTTTTTAGATTCTTCAATTGTAATATCTGGTTCGTAATTGTTATCAATCGATATCTTCAAATCTTCAAAACGCATTTCGTCCAATTGGTTTGTACGTTGGATGACTTTTGCATAGCGACGCATGATAGGGGCCAAGTCTGACATAATTGTATCAATTTGGCGATCATACATCTCTCTAGTCACGTCTTGTTCAGACAATAAGAAATCAATCACAGATTCATAACCACGCATATCAGCTTCTAACTTTTCGCCCTGAACATGTGCATTATAAGCAGCAGCTGTTGTATTTTCATATTTCTTTAATGTATCACTAAAATGTCTAAAGCTTGCACGACGAATGTCTGTATCAGCATGATCTTCATACACACCTTCAAAAGTGGTATAGTCCATTGCATATTTCTTACCATTCACTTCAAATTGGCCAAAATCAATATCCAACATTTTTGTGATGCCATAGATATCACTCGGTGCTTCTAAGACAGGAGACAAACGTGCAAGTGTTTCTTCAGCTTGCGGATGTAATTGATATGGTTTTAAACGTTTTAACTTTGTTAGAAAATGGCTGTATGTCGTCTGTTCAATGGCTTGATCTAACCGTGCATCATCCAACGATAATAATTCAGATGTTAAGAAAGTTAAACTACCATTAATTTTACCGTATAAAGTTTGGAATAAAGCTGCAAGTCGTTGACGTTGAGCATCTGTGGCATCTACACTTGCCTGCATTTCAGCAAAGTTGTTTGCACGATCAATATCAATCGCTAAAGTACAATAGGCATCTAAAGCTTGTTGGATTGATTTGGTATCTTTTAACGTACCTGAATATTGTTCTTTAAACGCTTGTGCACGTTCAGGCAAGGCTTTTACAAAAGTCTCATAGGCCTGGTTATCAGTAAATAAATCCGTTAAATCCCAAGTTTCTTCTTGCGGTACAGCTGATCTTTCAACTAAAAGTTCCTCCATCTAAAAACCCCCTTAATTTTCACTGTTTATATCATATCATATATAGTATTGTAATTATTTAATGTCTGTTTGATAAATTTCTAGTATAATGAATTGATAACTAAATGGATTAAGGAGCGTTATAAGAAATGAGTATTTTAGAAATGCCCAATTATTTGTGGATGACACTTGTTGCAATGATTGTCATCACACTGTTTTGTACACTTGTACTAAATAAGTGGTTTGTCAGCGCCATTATCATGTTTGTCGCATTAGGTGTCTTATCATTTATTTTACCGAATTTTTACCCAATCACATATGAACCATTATTAGGTTATGCTGCATTTGTTGGAATCTTAAGCTTAATAATTAGTTTAATTATATGGTATTTAACACGTGATATGCGCAAACGCCGTCAACAAAAGAAATATGAAAAAGAACTAGCACGTTTTGAAAAACAGCATGAACCTAAATAGATTGAATCAACACATATTAGTATGGAGATACCATATTGATATGTGTTTTTATGGAAAGGGTTCATATTTATGCCAACACACAACTTCCTATAATATATATTATGTAAACTAATAAAAAGATTTCTATTATACAAACTAATTTAATGCATATTTGAGTTGTTCATTAGTTATACGTCATACATTGTTTAATAAATCATTGGCTATTTAATATGTGGTTTGTCTGTGCAATTGTTAACTAGTCATTCATTATACTTACCATTTATAAATTTTATAAGTTGCTTATTGATAAACAGTGATTGTTCTCATTAATAATCACACGAGTTTTACAATCATTGCATAGATGGCGTTAAAATATCTGCACATATTACTAAAAATTGATACAAAGTTTTACACTTAATAGCACTATAAACACTACTAATTATTCACAATTAATGTTTGTAACTTTAATTTCATTTTATTAGGTAGTCATTCATGTTTAATTTGCTAATTGAGAATAAAATAATTTTTCATGTATTTATACTATAACAGAATCCCAAATAACCTTATCTGATAACTCGTATTTGATTATAGGTTTACATAATATAGTTATATTTAATAATTATCCTCTTGAATTTTTTAATTTATTGATATTTATAAATCATTATTTTTTATATTTCAGTCACTTTCCAACTAATTTTACGTGTACTTTTACTATTTAAAAGCGATTGTTCTTGTTGAAAAGTTTTGCTAAGATGTCATTGTAGTGAAACACATCGATTTATCACCCTTATATTCCTTCTGTGAGTAATGCATTTCTTCTTCTCCTAAGCAATCATTCCTTCACGATTGCAATAAGTCATCAAAACATCGTTCAATTCCACAGTGTTACTCATACTGAACTGTGTATTTTTGATGACTTAAAATAATAAATGCAGACATACCTACTTGCATAACGGACAATATCACAGCGATGTGTCTTTCACTACATATTGGAGATAAGATTGAGTCATTATCTCCGCAAAAAGCCGATTATTATAATCTAAAGGCCTCTAGCCATGATTATAATAATCGGTTCATTTTTTAGTATTATTTTTTAATTTTTGCTCTCAGCTTGTTCATCAGTTCGAATAGCATGTATTTAGGTTTGTTAATTGGCTTGTAGAAGTCACCGATTAACTCTTCAATTTGCACATTGAAACCACGTTTGAAACGATAAACACCATAATCTTCACCATTCTCTGTGAAGTCACCAGATAAACCATAAAAATTATAACGTTCATAGCCATGTTCTAAGCAGTAGTTAATCATATGCCAGTGCATCGCATATGGACCCATAAATTGGTTGTATTTCTCACTTGATCCACCAGAGAAATAGTTGATTTCATAAGCATTTGCGAAAAAGAGACCTGATGCAAGGTTAAGCACCGTACCGTCTGTTTTTCTCAATTCGCTCGCTTTTAACATTTCTTGTTGATCGTGCGCAATTTGTTTGTCAAGTTCTGCAATTTTCTTCAATTGCTTATCACTTTTTTGCTCTCTTGCCATCATCTGGTCACGTCTTGTTTCTTTATCATTGAGTCCTTCTTGTAACGACGTAATATATTCATCTAAGTCAATATACGCCATCGGTACAATGGCTTTGTCACCATAATAATGGAAAAAGTTTTTCATATATTCATCCGTCTTCGAAACAAATCCCGCACGTGCTTCTGTTTCACGATATAATTCTAAAAATTGATCATAGTCATCCGCTGTTAAGTAGCGTATTTTCACACCAAAATTGATTGCCTTATTAACATTACGTTTACGTTGGCTATCAAAATTCTTTTTAATTGTTGCTGGTGTTTGTTCTTTTAAGTCCAAAACACCCATCCATCTAACTTGACTTGATGTGTCATATTTCGTTGTAAATCCATGATGTTTATAACCGTGAGATTTAAGCAGTTGTATCAATCGCTCTCCTGCTTCTGAAGACCCTAATTTATTAATATCTTTGTCATAAACTTGGTACATCCAGTATGGATCTAACTTCACATATAAACATTTATTTTTTGCTAAATATTCATCTAATGATTTCAAATAAAAATCTACAAGACCTAAATCACTATAATCCATGACTGGACCTCTATTTGAGTAATATACATAACTTCCCATTGTTAGTATTTTCGAAAATAAACTTGCTGCAATCACTTGATTATTTTCATCTTTAACACCTAATAAAACAACTTTAAAGTCATCTGCCTCACGCACATCAATATTTTCCTTCACCTGAAAATAATGACTTTCTAAAGTCGGGTCTTGAACAAATTGATCAAATTCCTCAACTGTTAGTTCTGTGAATTTCATACGATAGTTCCCTTCTCTCTACGATAACTTCTTTTGGACTTTTTTCAACGTTGTATATAGCGCATAAGCTGGTTTATTGATTGGTTTTACAAAGTCACCAACATACTCTATGACATCCGCATTAAATCCTTTTTTAAACTTTATCACACCTGCATCTTCTGCATTTTCTGTAAAATCACCACTAATGCCATAAAAGTTATATCGGTCAATTTGATGATCAATTGCATAATTAATCATTTCCCATTGAATTGCATAACTACCAGCAAAATGACGGAATTCATTCGCAGTTCCACCTGCATAGTAAACCACTTCAAACGGATTGATAATAAAGAAGCCGGCAGAAATCGGCAATTCATTGCCATGCTTTTGTTGTAAATCGCGCGCTTCCGTAACTTTAGTCTGGTTTGCTTCCAATTGCTTTTCTAGATTTTGTTTTTTATTCACTGCTTTTTGATTTTCTGGTCGTTTCGCAATATCTTTTTCAGCTTTATTAATCTCTTTTTGCAATTGTTTCTCTTCAACTTCTAGTTCAGCAATGTATTCTTCAAAATTAATATAAGCGAGTGGTACTAACACACGATCTTTGTAATGCTTCATGCGATGATAGTAAAATGCATCTTCACGATCCACAAAATCTTTTGTTTCAGATGTTTGCTCCATGAATGATCTAAAAATTGGTAACTCATCTTCATTCAAAAATCTAACTTTCACACCATTTTTTTGAACTTTTTTTGTATTTCTCTTTCGTAAACTGTCCATGTTATTCAAGACATCTTTAGCCGTTTTATCTTTTAAATCCAAAATAGAATGGAAACGAATTTGACGTGTAGTGCTAAACCCTGTCGTGAACCCTTCATGTTCATAACCGAGTGATGCAAACTTTTCGAAGACCCAATTTCTTTGATAGTCTTCAAGTATATTACCGTCGTGATCTCTTTTATACATTGGTAAATATGGGTCGATGCGTAAATATAATGCTTTATGTGTTTTAACATACTTTGACAATTCGTTAAAAAAGAAATGAACTAATTCTTGATTTCCAAAGTCGATAACAGGTCCTCTATTTGTATAGAAATACTTGAAAACTTTCATGACAGGTACTGCAGTTAATAAACAAGCTGCTAACACTTGGTTATCCTTATCTTTTACTCCAACAAGATGTGTCTCAACACCTTCTGAAACTTTTAATTCGTAGTTACCAGCCATTTGCGTGAAGTGACTATAAGGCATTTCATTCGCAAATTGTTCAAATTCTGCTGTTGTTAAATTTGTAAACTTCATATAAAAACTCCTAATTTCTCTATATTATTCCGTTAAATAACTTCCGCTTATTTTATTTTGTTGTTTTAACATGCATCGAATCTCCCTAATAATTCGACTCGCATTCATTTACGTGACATGGAAAGACAAAGTTTGACAATGTGCATCATTGATGTGCTCTTTCTCTTCAAAATAGAAAAACAATACCTTTCATCTTTATCATACCATTTTTCTTTAAATAAGTTGTTTATTTTCTAAGACGAAACCATGGTATATTTTAACGTATCATAGATAATTTAGCCATTCTCATGGTCAAAAATTATTTTTTAATAGCCTCACATTCTTTTTTTCTTATTTTCTATAAAGAGTCGTTGCATGATAGCACTTTAAAATGTTAAAATGTCTGAAAATTAACTTTATTTTATGAGGTGACTTCATGACAGATGTCTTTTTTATAGGTCTCGGCCTGATTGGAGGTAGCTTAGCGAGTAATATAAAAGCTGCACATCCTGACATGGTCGTGTCTGCATACGATGCTGACCCAAAACAACTAGAACGCGCATTATCTATCGGAATTATCGATAAACCGATTGCTTCTTTTGAAGAAGGTGCAGAGCAAGCAGATATTATGGTTTTTGCAACACCCGTTCAAACAACGGTAAAATATTTAACACTACTACCTAACATTCAAACAAAGGCTGGTCTTATTGTGACAGACACAGGCAGTACAAAGTCGACGATTCAAGCGCATGAACGACGATTGTTACAGCACGATATCCATTTGATTGGCGGTCACCCTATGGCAGGCAGTCATAAAACAGGTGTCTTGAATGCGAAAAAACATCTGTTTGAAAATGCTTATTATGTACTCGTCCATGATTTACAAGAAAACGATGTAGCCCATCAACGCATGATACAATTATTAGAGTCGACGCATGCAAAGTTAATCAAGATGACTGCTGAAGAACACGATTATGTCACGGGTGTTGTGAGTCATACGCCACACTTAATCGCTTCTAGTCTTGTTTCTTTAAATGCACATTACGCTTCACACTCCCCGCTCATTCAAGAACTGGCTGCGGGTGGTTTCCGAGATATTACACGTATCGCAAGCAGTAGTCCCGAGATGTGGCGAGATATTTCTTTGGAAAACAAATCACACATTTTGACGATTATGAAGCAGTTTCAATCTCAAATAGATGATGTCATCCATATTTTGGAAGATGAAGACGCCTCAAAGCTGTATCAGTTTTTTGCTGAAAGTAAGACTTATCGAGACGCACTGCCCATTCAAAGTAAAGGTGCACTTAGGAGTACTTATGACCTTTATGTCGATATTCCAGATAAAGCAGGTACAATTTCAAAAATCACACACTTATTGAGTTCACATAATATTTCTATTAGCAACTTAAGAATTTTAGAATTACGTGAAGATATATATGGTGCTTTACGCATTAGCTTTAAAAGCTCTGACGATCGTGAGCAAGGTCGTGTGGTGCTTAATGACTATGAAACCTACATCGAGTAGCACATACAATAATCTGAATATATTGCTACATCTTATGACCAGCCATTAATCCCAATCTGCCATGTTTCGTTGCAGCAGACGTATAGGAAATAGCTTTAGAGACGATGCCCTTCCCGTATTTTTGATGAAGGGCATCAATCGTCTTAGCTAACCGTAGTTCACGTTCTTGTTGTAGCGGATCGACAAAAAGATTCAATTGTTGCATTTGTTCAGGAATGAAATGAGTAACCGACACACTCAAAGTACGATACCATTCAGATTTATCACAGTATTTATCAGCTAAATATTTTATTTCTTTCATAACAACATGTTCGAGATTCGTCCCTTCTTTCATTGTGTATTGTTTAGATATACCATCTCCTGCGCTATAACCAAAAGAAACATGAAGTGTTTTGGCTAATAAACCTTTGACTCTTAAACGACTCATCACATCTTCTACTAATTCTTGCATCACAATCATTGCTTCAGAATATTGATAATCACGCATTAAAATTTGACTTTTACATATAGAAGGCATTCGTGTGATATATCGCTCGCTGACTCTACTCTCATCAATTCCATTGGCATGTAGATGGAGCTCCGTGCCAATAACACCAAATTCACGTTTTAAGTTTGCATGTGGATACATCGCTAACTGACCGATATTAAAAATACCATGACGATTTAATTTTTTGGCTGTGCGACTGCTAATCCCCCAAAAATTTTGTAATGGTGCAATCGGCCATAGTTTTTTAGGCACATCTTCATAGCGCCACTCTGCAATGAATGTTGGATTTGACTTAGCTTCATTGTCTAAGGCTACCTTACTCAACAACATATTCGATCCGATACCAACTGCACAATGTACACCTGTCTCTTGATAAATTTCTGCAATTAAACGCTGACAAAATGCTTGAATAGTTGGCGCAAAAAGATGATAACTTTTTGTCACGTCCATAAAAAATTCGTCAATACTATATTGATGCAAATCTTCTGGTGGGACATATTTCAGCGCAATTTTAGAAATTTTTAATGATACTTCTAAATAGCGACGCATACTTGGATTAATAATATAAATATCACGTCTGTGTGGAATTTCAAATAAACGTGAACCTGTTTTAATCCCCAATGCTTTCAAAGGTGGTGTTGCTGCAAGAACAACAGACCCCTGTCTCTTAGTATCTGCAACAACTGCTAATTTCGTCGTCATTGGATTCAGTCCTTTATCAATACACGACACGCTAGCAAAAAAACTTTTTTGATCAATGCACAATATATCCCGATCCTCTAACAAATGATAATCATACATTTGTATCACCTATTTCAATTATTCTCCTTTAAATATAACGAACATACGTTCTGTTATCAAGTAGAATTTCTCTCCATTTCATAAAAAGAAACAGATGACTGAAATCATGTCATGCATCATTCAGTCATCTGTATTCAAAATAATTTTATCGTTGATACGGTACTTCTGCTTCTACCTCTTCATCAATACCTAAATCAATATAAACATGTGTATTTAAAAACACTTTACTTGTATTTGATCTAAAGTTTAATGTCTCTGGTGCCAGCGTAAATGGTATTTTTTTCTGCTCTTTAACATCAATTGTGAATGATTCATCGATGACAAAACGATCGAGTTCATTTGTTAAGTAAGTAAATTGACTTGTTTCATCATCATTTTCATATTTTTCCAGCAGTTTTAATTCGATATGTGTCACTTTCTGATCACTCATACCTGCTTTTAATTTAATGTATCCTGTGATTTTCTCATCAACTGAATACGACTGCTGATCCAGATGAATCAATACTTTCATGCCTTCTATACCTAGTGATGTCAAGATGTTATCGAAGCCCATTGTAAAACCCTCCATATTTTTCTATAATCTCTCTACTATCATACGAGTTTTTCATAATTGTCCGCAACCATTAACTAAAAATGCTATAATATAAATGATTTTATACAGAGAGGAGCGACTCAAATGCCAATCGTAACAGTCAAATTATTAGAAGGTCGTACAGATGAACAGCTTAAAAACTTAGTCACTGAAGTAACAGATGCTGTCGAAAAAACGACAAATGCAAAACGTGATGCTATCTCAGTTGTTATTGAAGAAATGAAACCAACACATTATGGTTTAGGTGGTACACGTAAAGCAGACCAATAGAGACAACAGGAATCGGTTATCAATTTCCCGAAACACAAAGTGATGATGTCTCAAGTTCATAAAAAAGTAGTGAAGACGTCTACAAAGGTAGATTCGCTTCACTACTTTTTTATATGAGTGCACTTATTCTTCATCTAAAAACTTCTGAATGCGTTTTTTATTTTCTTTTTTATCAATGCCTAATGCCGCCCCACCATCATTGGTTGTAATATTTTCATAACTTCCTTCAACAGGCACACTTAATGTTTTGATATTTTTATCTCCACGAATGATAAAGCTCAACCCTGTTTGATAAATGGCTGAATCAGGCATATTAGTACTCACATACCCACGCATAATACCCGCAAGCTTCGGTGCTTTTATTATGGAAGAAGGATCTGTTAATTGTTGTTTCAACGCTGACATCACTTGTTGCTGTCGACGGACACGACCGAAGTCTCCTTCTTCATCGTTTCGGAATCTTGCATATCCTAATAATTCTTTACCATTTAAGTTATGTTTTCCTTTTTTTAACGATACACCAATCTTTTCTGACATATCTTTTTCAACGTCAATTGGCACACCTTCTGGACTCAATTCGTCAATCATTGCTTCAAATCCTTTAAAGTCCAGTGTTGCGTAATACTCTGGCTCAATACCTAAGTTTTCTTTCAAAGTTTTGCGCATCAATTCTGCACCACCAAGTGAATAGGCTGTATTGATTTTATAGCTATTGTAGCCTGGAATATCTGCATAAATGTCACGCATAATTGAAACAATCTTCATGTCTTTCTTTATGTAATCGTACTGTGCAATCATGATAGAGTCTGTGCGAGATACACCGCCATCCTCTAAGTCTGTCCCTAAAATGAGCACTGTGGCTTTACCGTCATTTTTAGAAACGCCGTTAAACTTATGTATTTTAGGGCTTTCGTTATGCTGTTTCGCAACTTCTAATCCTTTATGATAGCTACTCACACAATAAATAACCGCTACAACAATCAGTAGAATCACTGCTAAAATAACAAATGGTAATTTACGTATACGTCTCTTTTTTCCACGCTTTAAATGTTGCTCGGATCTGCTTGAGTTTTTACGTTTAAAATTATTTTCCATTATCTGATCAACCTTATATCTTCAAAATTAGATAGCTATGTACTATAATTAACACATATTAACGGTATAGAAATTCAATTTAAAAAGCAAGTGAAAACATGTAAAATAAGGAAAAATAATGCACTAGGAAGGGTGTTTGAATGAATATAAATACAGCTTACTTCGCTGGCGGATGTTTTTGGTGTATGGTTAAGCCATTCGATCAATTTGAAGGCATTGAAAAAGTCACTTCTGGCTATATGGGAGGACATGTTAAAAATCCAACATACGAAGCAGTGAAAACTGGTGAAACGGGTCATTACGAAGTCGTCAAAATAGAGTACGATGTGGCATTATTTTCATATCAAAAATTATTAGAAATTTTCTTTTCGGTCATTGATCCTACTGATTCAGACGGTCAATTTCAAGACCGTGGTCCGCAATATCGTACAGCTATTTTCTATACAAACAATGACCAAAAAGAAGTAGCAGAAGCACATATTGATCAATTAAAAAACACATACGATCATGACAAAGCCATTGCGACGAAAATCCTTCCTGTCTCTGAATTTTACGAAGCAGAAGCATATCATCAAGACTTTTATAAGAAGCAACCAGAACGTTACGCACAAGAACAGCAACAACGCGCTGCAATCAAACAAGCTCGCAAATAATATAAATAGGACAGCCACCTTACATAATATTAAGGTAGCTGTCCATTTTTTATGCTTTATATCTTTTTCGAATAATGCGTGTCACTCTTAATAAAGAGAGCCAAACAGTTTGTGAACGGTGATAGATTAGATAGCGTGATTCCCACTCTGGCCCGAACTTACTTTTGTATTGGCGTAACCCTTGAAAACTGTACAAGCCATTAAAATGTTCATAGAAACGACCGACAACTTTTTCCTTCGCATGGCCATATGGTACTTGACCGACATTTGATAATGTTGCCATCCCCATATTGAACCATGCATAACCGGCTGTCTGTGCCCACAGAATCATATGCAAGTATAGGCCATCCATGAATGGTAGATCAATCTCTCTATCCCAACGTATCAAATCGACAGAGACCGTTGTTTTTTCATCCACAGGCATCAATGTCGCAAATGCATCGATTTGTCCCTCACCATTTCTTAAAACGGCGACGGGTGCCGAATTCACATATGCTCTGTTAAAATGTCCAACTGAGAAATAGAACTCTGACTGTTGACCAAGCCATTTATCGCTTATTTTTCTTAAACGTTGGTATGTCTCTTCATCAAGTGGTACATCTAATATTTCAAAAGTATAGCCTTGTGTTTCAAACTTATTAAGTGTTGCTCTAAAGCCACGTCTTTTCTTTCCAGCTACACTGAAATTCTGAACATCGATTAATGCTTCTTCTCCTAATTTGAAGAACTGATTTCCAAAGTCATGATACAGCGGTAAGTGTTCTTCAGATACTTGATAGAACATCACATCTGCACCTAAGTAGGTTGCATGATTGTAAAACGTTGTCAGCAACGAATGAAATCCATCTGCATCACCCACAGGATCACCAAGCACAATAAAGGATTCTCGTGTATGACGATACATAAGAAACGCGTTCTTTTCTTGATTCACAAAGACATTTTTGTCACCACTATAAACTAAGTGACTGAGCAAATGTCCACCATGTGTTTTCAAAATTTCCTGAGCCACCGTCATATCATTAAACGCATTTGGACGGAGATGGTGCCATTCGAAATACTTAATAATTCCAGCAATCAGTACAACCATCCCAAGAAACGACAACCAGAAAGAAGATCTTAATAAAAACAAGTCTATCTTCGGAATCTCAACACCTAACGCACTAATAAAACTACTGACTAAAAACTGATTGAAATACAGTACGATGAAAGTCATCAGTCCGAGACGTAGTAATGACTTCAATGTGACAGGACGCTTCAATATACGCGACTTACGATAGGCAAATACAAGTGCTGCAACTAATAAAATTGCGAGTACTAACGTAATAGATAAGCCGTATACATATGTATTTGAAGTGATAATAATCAGTGCTGCAACAATCGCAAACAGTATGGCACGTTTACTTCTCATAATAATGCCACGTATATTCAAAAATAACATCACCGTCGCACTGACATTCAAAATATACAGTGTAATATATAGCAGATGGTGTTTAGATGTCGTTGCATCAAATACAATACCGAAATTATTGATTAGTGTGACAAAACTCATAATAAACACTAAGAAACTTAAAGCAACGGAAGGAATATAGCTCGCTGCATCCTTTTGAAAAGACATTAAAAATGCCGTAACTTCCTTCGCTGGTTGTATGTATTTCGACTCATTAATATACTTTTTGGCTGCTGTGCTAAATTCAAAAACAGTTAAGATGAGTGCAATGAACAATGGGAAGAAGTAGTACGCAATACGATATAATAATAGCGCTAGTACAATTTTCTCTTCTGGTAAACCAAAGTATTTAAACCCTAGTAATATCAATAAGTCGAACGCACCAAATCCACCAGGTATGAATGACAGCAAACCAGATATAGCAGCTACAATAAATACACCTAAAACAACGGAAAATGACACAGAGGCTCCTACTAAATGAAGCGCATAGTAAAAAACAATAGTTGCCATTAACCATTCGACACTTGAAATAAGCGTGAAACTTGCCCCGAGCCATCGTGCTGTTTTATCAATCGGCCATACCCATGAAACGATGATGAATACAGGTAAAAGTCCCGCAATCACATAGAGAAATACGGTTACCCACATCGATGTCTGGTTCAAGAAGCTGACATCTAACACGTGTGTTACAACAAGTAAAGATAGAAAACTCAAACCGGTTAGCATAGATGTCAGCATGTAAGTGACAAATTGTACAAGCTTCTTCTTTTTATTTGTGTACTGCTGATAAAACCAGAGTCGAACGCTAGCACCGATAAATCCACCAAATCCAATAATATTATTGAATGTATTGATGATATAGCCGACACGTAATGCTTTAAACTTTGAGAGTTCTAATTTGAAGCGCATAGTCAAAATCACATCATACAGTGACAATAAGACAATGGAACTCGCTCCTAATAAGAAGAGCAACATCAGTTCAAAACTATTAATCTGATTAAACAATAAGAACGTTCTTTTAAAATCAATATGTGATAATTCTTTAACTAATACGAAGATAACAACGCTTAATAATGCAATCATAAAAATTGCTTTTAAGCCTTTTAATAACTGCTGTTTCGTGACACTCAATAGTCGGCTCCTTTCTATCACTCAGTTACAATAGTGATACGAGAATCATTAGACGATCGCACAAGATACTTTATTGCTGTGTATCTTGAGCATTTTTATCCTTAATCACTTCACGATGATGTGTGCGTTGATCTTCAATAATTTCATATGGTCCAGCATCATCTGCATAATATTTGTTGTAGCGTCTCTTGAATAACATAAAGAGATGTGAGACCCATACTTTAATAATGGCATAAGCTGGAATCCCTAAAATGACACCGACAATACCTAATAAGTTACCCGCACATAGCAGGACGAAGATGATTGTTAACGGGTGAATACGCATTGTTTTACCCATAATGTTCGGTGAGATGAAGTGCCCTTCAATAAACTGAACTGCTGTCCAAACGATAATCAATTTTACAAACATGAATGGTGATGTAATGATTGAAATAATAATCGCTGGTGAAATCGCAATCGTTGGTCCTAAATAAGGAACAACACTTGTTACCGCTGCAATACTTGCAAGGATTAAGGCATAATCAAGACCAATAATTGAATAGCCGATGAAAAGTAGCACACCGATACAGAAAGATACGATGATTTGACCTTGAATGTATGAACCAACCTGTTCGCTCATCTTATCCAACAAATCATGTACATCTTTTCGATACTTCGGTGGGACGATTTGATTCGAAAAATCTTTGAAGCGGTGCCCATCTTTTAGCATGAAGAACAATACAAATGGCACTGTAACGATAACGACGGTTACGTTGACCACAGCTTCAGCAAAAATTTTAATTTTGTCGCTAAAACCATTGGCAAAGGTTGGAATCTTCTGTTGCAATTCTTTTAACCAGTTCACAATATCGCTATAATAATCCGACACAAATGGGATATGCATCATATTATTAATAAATCCCGTTAATTTGTTAATATATGTTGGAAAATTGTGCATTAAGCGATCGAATTGATACGAAACGACTGGTATCAATAGGTTGACTGCTAGTGTGATAAGACCAACAATTCCTAAGAACAGCAATGTAATTCCCCACACCCGCTTAATATGATATCGCTCTAAAATATTAATAATTGGATTAAATAAATAATAAAGAATAAGTGCAATGATAATTGGTGCAGCTATCGTATTTAAAATAATGGTAAATGGTTGAAAAACATAAGAAACACGATCAAAAATAAAAATAACGACACCAATTAAAATAAATATTGTGAGTGCATATAGTAAATCCTGTCCACCAAAAAACCTCATAAAGCGGCTTTCATGAATTTCTACACGCTTTTTTTCTCCTGATTTTGGAGGTATCTTTTCTGTCATAATATTCACCAAACCTTTAGGAAAGTAATTATAGTTTATACTTTTTCACTTAAAAATCAAACTGGAAACATAAAACGATTAGCAAAAATAAATAGTATATCATGTTCATTCTAGAAGATAAGCAACATCCCAAAAAAGAGACGCATCGCTTTGTACGATACGTCTCTCGTTTCAATAAAGTCATTATTTCGTTTCAAAAAGTTTATCGCCCGGTGTCACAGTTGTTTCTGTTGTGTAATCTAAGTTTGTAATATCTGCTTGTGTCACAATGATTGGCGTAATATCACTTTTCGCATGTTCTTTAATATAGTCTAAGTCGAATGTCATTAAAACATCACCTGTTTTAATTTCTTGTCCTTCTTCAACAAGAATATCGAAACATTGACCTTCTAATTTCACTGTATCTAAACCGACATGAATAAGTAACTCTAAGCCATCTTCAGAAGTTAGACCAATCGCATGTTTTGTTGGGAAGACCATTTGTACACGACCATTAAATGGTGCGTAAACTTTACCTTCTGTTGGACGAATCGCAATACCATCGCCCATCATTTTTTCACTAAACACTTGGTCTGGTACTTCACTTAATGGGAGTACCTCACCTTTTAATGGTGCCGCTACGAAATGATTTACGTGCGCTTTGTCAGCCGTTTCAGTATCAACGACTGTTGCTTCGTCTTTATCGTCAAGGTCTACTTTAGATTGTACGACTTGACCTGACATGATTTGTTGCATTTCATGTTTGATTTGGTCTGATTTTGGACCGAAGATTGCTTGCATGTTATTACCTACTTCAAGGACACCTGACGCACCTAAGTCTTTCAAACGACCCACATCTACTTGTGCTTTGTCATTAACTTCAACACGTAAGCGTGTAATACATGCGTCTAAATGTTTGATGTTTTCTTGACCACCCATTGCTTCTAATACCGCATATGGTAACTCGCCCGCTGAAGTTTTTTGTGTATTTGCTTGCTTATCTTCACGACCTGGTGTTTTGTAATTGAACTTCTTGATTAAGAATAGGAATAAGAAGTAGTAAATCACTGCATACACAAGACCTACTGGAATAACAAGCCACCATTGTGTTTGGTTCGGTAAAATACCGAGTAATACAAAGTCGATAAAACCACCAGAGAATGTATAACCGAGATGTAAATCAAGGAAATACAATGTAACGAATGCTAAACCATCTAACACCGCATGCACAAAGAATAATAACGGTGCAACGAATAAGAATGAGAATTCTAATGGTTCAGTGATACCTGTTAAGAATGAAGTTAAGGCAGCTGAACCCATTAAACCTGCAACTACTTTTTTGTTTTCAGGTTTTGCCGTTTGATAGATAGCTAATGCTGCTGCTGGTAAACCGAACATCATGACAGGGAATTCACCTTGCATGAACTTACCAGCTGTTAATTTTGTACCTTCTTGAATTTGTTCTAAGAAAATACGTTGGTCACCACGAATAATTTCACCAGCAGCATTCGTGTATGAACCGAATTCAAACCAGAATGGCGCATGGAAAATATGGTGTAAACCAAATGGAATCAATAATCGTTTGATGAAACCGAATAGGAATACTGCAACACCCGTATTCGCATCAAGTAATCCCTCACTGAATGCATTTAAACCACTTTGAATGGTTGGCCAAATCCAAGCCATCGGGAATGCTAATAAGAATGATGTTGTTGCCATCACAATTGGCACGAAACGTTTACCAGCAAAGAATCCTAAGTATGATGGTAAGTCGATGTTATAGAACTTGTTGTAACACCAAGCAGCTAATGCACCGATAATGATACCACCGAACACACCTGTTTGAAGTGTTGGAATCCCTAAAACACTTGCAAACCCGTTCGCAGGGTTTTCTAATTGTTCAGGCGTTACATTTAAGTAAGCACCCATTGTTTTGTTAATAATTAAGTAACCAACAAGTGCTGCAATCGCTGCAACACCATCTCCACCTGCTAAACCAATCGCAACACCCATAGCGAAGATAATTGGTAAGTTATCAAAAATGACGCCACCAGCACCTGTTAACATTTCAGCAACGCTTTGAACACCACCGTTTTGAAGAAATGGCAGATACCCTTGTAATGTGTCCCCTTGCATTGCTGTACCGATTGCGAGTAATAAACCGGCAGCAGGTAAAATCGCAACTGGTAACATTAAAGCTTTACCAATACGTTGCAGTTGACCAAAAAATTTCTTCCACACAGTACTAACCTCCATTTTTAATGAATTCAACACAAAAGGCATGAGTAATAAAACTGCGAATAATAAGGTTCCCAATTTTTCACTCATGCCTAATCCTACTTAGTAACACGTTCTATATTAAGATTTTTGAGATGCGAGTAGTAGTTGCTGAATATGCATCGTTAAATATGCCACTTCAGCTTCATATATATCCACATCTATTTGTGATTGAATCATTTTAATTATTTTTACAGCTACATTATAGCATAGCGGATATTGTGCTTTCAATAATTTCTCGAAAGTTAATTCAATTGTTGCACGTTCGCCTTTTTTTAGACGTTGCAACAAGAAATGCATATGTCTAATATAACGTTGATACTGTAATGATGCTTTATCGATATCAATTTCCAAATCATGTTCGATTAGTCGAATCGCGCGATTGATTAATTCTGTCACTTGTTTTGTGTTTTCAATGCTAATATGTTCGCTTTGTGACGCAATATGCAATGCGATAAATCCCACTTCATCTTCAGGAAACATCACATTCAATTGCAAGTTCAAACGTGCTACTACACGTTTTGCAATTTGATATGCTTCTGGATAACTATATTTTGTTTCACTTAAAAATGGATTTGATATCAACTGATTGTTTTTGACACGTTTTAATGCAAAAATCAAGTGATCAGTTAATGAAACGATAAATGATTCGTTATTTTCAATTTGAAAGTGCGCCAATATCATTTGAACAGATTCTATAACCACACGAATCTCTTCTTCATTTGTCTGGTCCAATAGTTGTAAATAATGATCTTGTTCTGTCTTATTTTGTAACTTAAAGACTTTCTCTATCATATCGAGATCTTTAATTGTTGTTCCAGGCTTTTTGTTAAAACCTATCCCCTTTCCAACTAAGACCACTTCAGTACCTTTATCCTTACAAATTAACACATTGTTATTGAGGATTTTTGAAATTTTATATGTCTTCATGCAATCTTCCTCTCTCACCATTCACACCAAATTATATCGACTATTTCATGGATTGAAAAGTCATATTGTTATAAAAGAAAACTGAGTGAACAATCATTTAAGGCTGTTCACTCAGTTTAGCATATCATTATTTTATTTTTTCAAGTTTTTAGATTGATCTCCCCAACATTCAATACCAAATAAGTTAATTTCTAATTCTTCTGGTTTAAATAGTGGGCGTTTACCTGCTCTACGTTGTTTTTGATAATCTTTCATCACTGCGAATGCAATATTTGATAATGCGATAATCGCAATTAAGTTAACGATTGCCATCAGTCCCATGAATAAATCAGCAGTACTCCAAACTGTTTCAGTTTTTACGACTGCACCTACGAATACGAGAACAACGACTAAACAACGGAAGATGAATAATGCTATTTTACTTTCTGTTAAAAATTCTAAGTTTGACTGACCGTAGTAATAGTTACCAATAACTGAAGAGAATGCAAATAATGCAATCGCAACTGTTAAGAAAATACCACCGGCACTACCAAGATGTTCATTCAATGCAGATTGTGTCACTGCAACACCTTGTTTTGCATCTTCACCAAACTCTAAACCTGAATAAAGTAAGATCATAATTGCTGTTGCTGTACATACTAAGATGGTATCAAAGAATACACCTAGTGATTGAATTAAACCTTGTTTAACCGGATGTGATACAGCGGCTGTTGCAGCTGCGTTAGGCGCTGAACCCATACCTGCTTCGTTTGAGAATAAACCACGTTTAATCCCTTGTAATACAGCAAAACCAACCGCGCCACCTGCAGCTTGATCAATACCAAATGCACTTTTAATAATTGTGAGAATCATTGGTATAATTTGATCAAAATGCATGAATAGAATAATCAATACCATGACAACATAAATGATTGCCATAAATGGAACGATTGTAGATGATAAGTTTGCGATACTACGCACACCACCAAATATGATGATCGCTGTAAGAATTGCAAGGATGATACCTGTAATAACAGGGCTAATACTATATTGTGTTTGCAATGATTCAGCAATTGTGTTTGATTGTACCGTGTTGAATACAAATGCAAATGTTACTGTAATTAATATCGCAAAGACAACCCCTAACCATTTTTGGTTAAGCCCTTTTGTGATGTAATATGCTGGACCACCACGGTAGCCACCTTCTTCATCATGAACTTTGTACACTTGCGCCAAAGTTGCTTCGATAAACGCACTGGCAGCACCTACAATTGCAATAATCCACATCCAGAAAACGGCACCTGGACCACCTAATACAATCGCAGTCGCAACACCGGCGATGTTACCTGTACCAACACGAGATCCTGCACTAATGGCGAAAGCTTGGAATGAAGAAATTCCTTTTTCACCAGAATCAAGTGTTTCTGGTTTTTCCTTGATGGCACGAAACATTTCTGGAATCCATCTAATTTGAACGAATCTAGAGCTGATCGTAAAAAAGATACCAGCAGTCAACAATAGACCAATTAGATATTGTGACCAGATTAAGTCGTTCCCAACTTCAACGATTGTTTTAAACCAATCAGGAATTAAACTATCAAAATCTCTCATTAATATCACTCTTTACTATTAGATTTTCATATAATTCTTTAAATACAACTAGTTGTATTCTATCATCAATATTTAAAAGTGACTATAAAATTTTTATTTATTCACTAACATAAAGATTTTTTACTTCACCAAACGTAGTCGTATCAACAACAAATGAACCGTTTGTATATTGCTCAGATAAATGTATTTTGTTAATTTGTCCAATATATACATCTTCATCTGAAATTAAATGATATTGCGTAGTAGACACGTCGCATACACGTGCGGCCACGATTCGATGTGGTTGTTTTTTTAACTCTTTCAGTAGCGTAATACCACGTTGCGCACGTTTCGCCACTTGAAGCACATTAAACCCAATGCGTTTCAACGCACCACGCTGTGTCGCAATCAATATAGTATCTGATTCACTCACTATATCAGCCATCACAACATAATCTTCAGCCTTCAAGTTGATGGCTTTCACACCACCCGTACGAATTCCTGTTGTAGGTAATTCTGAAATTGGATATGTCAGTGACATCCCTTTGTAAGATAACAATGTCACGAGCTGTTCTGGTTTAGTTACATCTACTTTCACAGCGTTGATAACTACATCATCATCTTTTATCTTCATTGCGACAAGTGGTTTTAAATGACGTGCTGTTTTATAGTGAGACAACGTTGTCATTTTAATCATACCGTTACGTGTTACTGTCATAATTGCTGCTTGATCATCAAACTTCGACACAACATCGTAATTAATAATGATTTCATCTTCATCAATTGATGCAATTTGTGAGATATGTTGTCCAAGATCTTTCCATTTGATATCTGGGATTTTATGCACAGGAATTGATAAATAACGTCCTTTGTTCGTGAAAACAAGTGCTGTATCTTGCGTATTCACTTCTAAACATTTAATAACATAATCATTCGCTTTCAAGCCAATTTCTTCTTTACCAGAAGCATTGTAACTACGCAATGACGTCCGCTTCATATATCCTTCATGCGTTACACTTAACATTACCAATTCACTAGGTACAAGAACTTCTTTATCAATTTTTATTTCTGCAATCTCCGCTTCAATCGTTGACAATCTTGCATCTTTAAATTGTTTCTTAATTTCTTCTAATTCTGTTTTAATCACATTTAACAATGCCTGATGATCATTTAAGATATGTTGTAATCCAGCGATTTTATTCGCTAACGCATCGTGTTCTTCTTGTAATGCCACGATATCCGTATTCGTTAAACGATACAGTTGCAGCATAACAATTGCTTCTGCTTGTGCTTCGGTGAAATCATAAGTCACCACTAAGTTATCTTTGGCATCTCGTTTGTTTTTCGACTCACGAATTAAAGCAATAACTTCATCCAAAATAGACAGTGCTTTCATCAAACCTTCTACGATGTGCATACGGTCTTCTGCATGCTTTAAGTCGAATTTTGTACGGCGTGAAACAACTTCAATTTGATGACTTAAATAGCAATCGATAATTTGCTTAATACCCATCAACTTTGGACGACCATCGCTAATTGCAACCATATTGAAGTTATATGCGACTTGTAAATCAGTGTTCTTAAACAAATAATTAAGGATTGCTGACGCATTGACATCTTTTTTCAGTTCAATTGCAATTCTCAAACCGCTTCGATCGGTCTCATCACGTACTTCGATAATACCTTCTACTTTTTTATCTGCACGCAGTTCATCAATTTTTTTAACAAGATTCCCTTTATTGACTTCGTATGGAATTTCCGTCACTACAATTTGACTACGACCATTTCGTAACGTTTCAGTTTCGGTTTTTGCACGCACAATCACTTTCCCTTTGCCTGTCTCATATGCTTTCTGGATACCGTCAATCCCTTGAATAATACCACCTGTTGGGAAATCAGGCCCTTTGACATACTTCATCAATTGCTTCACAGTCATATCCGGATTGTCAATCAGTTTCAACGTTGCAGTAATTACTTCTGCTAAGTTATGCGGTGGAATATCCGTCGCATAACCTGCTGAGATACCAGTAGAGCCATTGATCAATAAGTTAGGCAAGCGTGCAGGTAATACCATTGGTTCCATTTGCGTATCATCATAGTTAGGAACAAAATCAACCGTTTCTTTGTTCAAATCACGCAACAACTGCTCAGACAGTTGACTTAACTTCGCTTCTGTATAACGCATCGCTGCGGGTGGGTCATTATCAATACTCCCGTTATTCCCGTGCATTTCAACGAGTAAATGACGTAACTTCCAATCTTGACTCAAACGCACCATGGCATCGTATACAGAACTATCACCATGGGGATGAAGATTCCCGATAACATCACCGACTGTTTTGGCACTTTTACGGAAATTTTTATCGTAGGTATTTCCACTTGAATACATCGAATATAAAATACGTCTTTGTACAGGTTTCAATCCATCACGAACATCCGGTAAGGCACGTTCTTGGATAATGTATTTACTGTATCGTCCAAAGCGATCGCCTATTACATCTTCTAACGGTAAACTTTGTATTACCTCAGCCATTATGCATCCTCCCCGTCCGCTTCATCTTTAACTAATATTTGTACTTCATCATTTTCTAAAATACTTTGGTCTTCCTGCATGCCAAACTGTACATGTCGTTCAATCCATTCACGGCGTGGGGCAACCTTATCCCCCATCAATGTTGAAACACGTTTAGACGAGCGTACTTCATCGTCAATTTGCACTTGAATCAATGTACGCGTTTCTGGATTCATCGTTGTTTCCCACAATTGTTCAGGATTCATCTCCCCTAAACCTTTATAGCGTTGCAACATAAATCCTTTTCCAAGTTTTTTCTGTAACTTCTCTAATTCGTCATCTGTCCATGCATATTCCACACGCTTTTGTTTACCTTTTCCTTTTTCTAACTTATACAGTGGTGGCAAGGCGATATAAACGTGTCCTTCACGGACAAGTGGACGCATATATTTAAAGAAGAATGTCAGTAAAAGTACTTGAATGTGTGCACCATCTGTATCCGCATCGGTCATGATGATTACACGATTGTAGTTGCTATCTTCTAAGTTGAAGTCGTTTCCGACACCTGCACCAATCGTATGAATAATCGTATTAATCTCTTCATTTTTGAAAATATCTTCCAAGCGTGCCTTTTCAGTGTTGATTACTTTACCACGTAACGGTAAAATAGCTTGGAATTTGCGGTCTCGTCCGAGTTTTGCTGAACCACCTGCTGAGTCACCCTCAACTAGGTACAATTCATTTTTCTTTGTATTTTTACTTTGAGCAGGTGTTAACTTACCTGATAACAACGTATCTTTACGACGATTCTTTTTTCCTGAACGTGCATCTTCACGTGCTTTTCGTGCCGCTTCTCTTGCTTGTTGTGCTTTGATTGCTTTTTTTACTAAAGCTTTAGACAATTGCCCTTTTTCTTCTAAATAAAATGGTAATTTCTCAGCAATTAATGCATCGACAGCACTTCTCGCTTCAGGCGTTCCAAGCTTTGACTTCGTTTGTCCTTCAAACTGCAATAAGTGTTCGGGAATACGCACAGATACAATCGCTGTCAATCCTTCACGAATATCATTTCCTTCGACATTCTTATCTTTCGGCTTCAATTCACCGATACGACGGGAATATTCATTGAATACACGTGTCATTGCTGTTTTAAATCCAACTTCGTGTGTCCCACCATCTTTTGTACGCACATTATTAACAAAACTTAAAATACTTTCCGAATATTGGTCATTATATTGAAATGCGACATCCACTTCGATATCATTGACCGTCCCTTGAAAGAGTGCGACATCATGAAGGGTTTCTTTTCCTTCATTAACATAATTGACAAAGGCTTTGATACCTTCTTCATAATGATACACTTCTTGTCGCTCTTTCCCTTGTCGCTTATCTTCCATCGTGATTTTCAATCCTTGTAATAGGAAAGAAGACTCTTGGAAACGTTCACTTAATGTATCGAAATTAAAAGACGTTGCACTTTTAAATATTTCAGAATCGGGTTTGAATGTGACAATCGTTCCTGTTCTTTTTGTTTTTCCTTTTTTGACAAGACTTGTTTGCGGAACACCACCGTGTGCAAATTGTTGTTCAAATACTTTGCCATCACGATGAATCTCAACAGTCAACCATTCACTTAGCGCATTGACAACAGACGCACCTACACCATGTAGTCCGCCTGATGTTTTATAACCGCCTTGACCAAACTTCCCACCTGCATGTAGTACTGTGAAAATGACTTCGACAGTCGGCTTGCCTGATTGGTGCATTCCAGTTGGCATTCCACGTCCATTATCTGCAATCGTAATGCTTTCATCAGCATTTATCGTTACTTGAATTTCATCACCATAACCGTTCAAGACTTCATCGACAGAGTTATCAACGACTTCGTATACAAGGTGATGTAACCCGCGCTTGTCCGTAGAACCTATATACATACCTGGTCTCTTGCGTACTGCTTCAAGACCTTCTAATACTTGTATCGCATCATCCGAATAATTATTCTTCTTTTTCGCTGACACACAATTCCCCTCCTGCAAACATACGTTCGTTTATCAAACTATACAATAGATATTCTTATATAAAACCTATAAAAATGCAAGTCACAAATGAAAGAAATCAGCGAAACAAAGCCCTTTATAAGTCGCTATATCATAAGAAATTCATAAGCTAGAAAATCAAAAGATGGTATAACAAAAGCAGTCTTTTCGGTGAAAGTGCCACAATTCCAACGCCATCGTTCGATTTCTCTCAACTCGTAAAATACATTTTTCCAATCTCACTCCTGAAAATCAGTTATTCCGATAACCGATAAAAAACCTCCTATTATGATTGAGAATAGGAGGCATAAATCCATTCGAGCTATATATTAAGTGCATCATAGATAAAGCTACACTATTGTACATCGACTTACTTTAACCTTAAACATATCTGTCATAGAATGCAAGCGTTAACACGGTTTGAGTCCAGTAGTTTCCTTTTATCTTAAGCAATCGCAGTAAAGTTTTTAAGAAAATACATGACGATATATGAATTTATGTTAAAATAAGAGCAGGTACTAAAAGGATGTGAACATACATGGCATTATGCCTTTTATTTATTGCAAGTTATTTAATCGGATCCATACCAAGTGGTTATCTGATCGGTAAAATATTTTTCAACAAAGACATTCGTAATTACGGTAGTGGAAATATGGGTGCCACAAACAGTTTTCGTGTACTCGGAAAGCCCGCCGGTTTTGCAGTAACATTTTTCGATATTTTTAAAGGAACTATCGTTGTGTTCTTACCCTTATGGTTCAACGTTGATATTCATGGCCTTATCGTGGGTATTTTCGCCATTATCGGTCATGTATATCCCATCTATTTAAAATTTCGTGGTGGAAAAGCTGTCGCAACAAGTGCAGGTGTTCTATTAGGTGTCAATCCTTGGCTATTTCTTATACTTGTTGGTGTCTTCTTTATCACACTTTATTTATCAAAATACGTCTCTTTATCAAGTATTGTCGGGGCAAGCTGTTGCGTGATTGGATCACTCATCGTTCACGACTACATTTTACTTGCTGTGAGCTTTGCTGTTACGTGTTTATTGATATTCCGACATACGAGTAATATTAAACGTATCTTGAATGGAACAGAACCTAAAATAAAGTGGATGTAAGCACGACAGTTGATTTCAATACAAAACAAGCTACAATTAAAGCATACTCTGCTTTAAAGATGAAGGAGGCGTTTTACGCATGAATTTAGAATTGACCCCAAAAGCTGTTGAGTGGTTAAAAAAGGAACTTGAATTACCTGAAGATGGTAAAGTACTTCACTTTGTCGTTCGTTACGGTGGCGAGTTCCAGTTAAAGCAAGGATTCAGTCCTGCATTTAATGTCGACTTTCTAAAAGATATCGATGAAGTTGGTTACGAAACAACTTTTGATGACTTACATGTCGTTATTGCAGAAAAAGATGTATGGTACTATGAAGACCATCAATTAACAATTGATATAGAAAATGACGAAATTGTTTATCGTGCTCAAGTAAAAAATTAATGACAAGACAGAACCAATCAATAAGCTCAATGCCTATTGATTGGTTCTTTTTAGTTCAAGATCTTCTCCTGCTTTGTTTCGTTTATCTACTTCACTGTACACATCATACCATTCAGGGAATGACTTATCTAAACGTAGTGGTTTCCCACCATCTTTTGTGATAATCACATTATCTGTATAACCTTTTGTGACAACTTCTCTCTCTGAATTATACACTTCATATTCATAACGATATCTTAATCGTGAAAACTTAGACACCCATGTCTTCACAGTCACGACATCCGGATACCCAACACTTTTCTTATATTGAACATTGAGTTCAGTCACAGGAGATACGACACCTTGATGTTCCATCTCCATATAATCCAAACCTAACTTACGAACATAATCCGTACGTGCTACTTCAAACCATGTCGCATAATTCCCATGGTAAACAACACCCATCTGATCCGTTTCTTGATAGCGCACTTCAATTTCTGTCAATGCATATAACATACGTCAAACCTCTCTCTAAAGTATTATTGTGATTATCTTATCACAAAACTTGTTTGTCACATAAGTGAAGTGAATTGAAAAAACGGATACAGCTATAAATAACTGTATCCGTCTGATTTATTGTTGTATTATGCTAATTTTTTACGTAATACAAGTTGTAAGATACCACCATGACGGTAGTAATCCATTTCAACATTAGAGTCGAAACGTGCAATCGCTTCAAACACAACTTCAGTGCCATCCGCTTTTGTTGCAGTCACTTTCACAAGTTGTCCTGGTTGAACTGTTTCGTCAATATCCACTTTGATTGTTTCTTGACCATCAAGACCAAGTGTATCAGCTGATTCACCATCTTTGAATTGTAATGGTAATACACCCATCATGACCAAGTTAGAACGGTGGATACGTTCATAGCTTTGTGCGATGACTGTTTTAACACCTAATAAGTTTGTACCTTTTGCAGCCCAGTCACGAGATGATCCCATACCATAGTCGTTACCTGCTAATACAACTAAGCCTGTGCCATCTTGTTTATACTTCATAGCAGCATCAAAGATTGGCATCACTTCATTTGTTGGCCAATATGTTGTGAAGCCACCTTCAGTACCAGGCGCTAATTGGTTTTTAATACGAATGTTAGCGAATGTACCACGTACCATGACTTCGTGGTTACCACGTCGTGAACCATATGAGTTGAAGTCACGTGGAGAAACGCCATTTTCTAACAAGTATTTACCTGCTGGTGTATCTTTACCGATCGCACCCGCTGGTGAAATGTGGTCAGTTGTTACTGAGTCTCCAAATTTACCCATGACACGTAAACCAGTTAACGGTTGGATTGTACCAGGTTCTTTTGATAAACCTTGGAAGAATGTTGGGTTTTGGATATATGTTGAACTTGAATCAAAGTCATACAATGGTTGATCAGTTGTATTGATTTCATTCCATAATTCGTTGTTTTCATAAACGTTCGCATACTCTTCTTTAAAGAGTTCAGGTGTTACAACACTATCTACTGTATCTGAGACTTCTTGGATTGAAGGCCAGATATCTTTCAAGAATACATCGTTACCTTCTGCATCTTGGCCAAGTGGTTCATTTTGCAAGTCGATATCTACTGTTCCTGCTAAAGCATACGCCACAACAAGTGGTGGTGATGCAAGATAGTTTGCTTTAACAAGTGGGTGGATACGTCCTTCAAAGTTACGGTTACCAGATAATACAGAAGTCACTAATAAGTCTTCTTTAGCAATCGCTGCTTCGATCTCTTCTAATAACGGACCTGAGTTACCGATACATGTTGTACAGCCATAACCAACTAAGTTGAAGCCAAGTTGATCTAAGTACTCTTGTAAACCTGCATCACGAAGGTATCCAGTTACAACTTTTGAACCTGGAGCAAGTGATGTTTTTACATAATCAGGTACTTTTAAGCCTTTTGCAATGGCTTTTTTCGCTAATAAACCTGCACCTAACATAACGTATGGGTTAGATGTATTCGTACATGATGTAATCGCAGCAATTGCGATATCACCTGTTTTCATTTCTGATTTACGGCCATCTTTAAAGTTAATTGTCGCTTTCTTGTCGAATTCACTTTCATCAAAACCATGTCCTTGGTTACCTGCTGGTGCAGTGACAGATTTTTGGAAAGCTTCTTTCATATTGCTTAAGAAGATAAGATCTTGTGGACGTTTAGGGCCTGATAAAGATGCTTCTACTGTTGATAAATCTAAATCAACAATATCTGTGTAGTTTGGTTCTTCTTCTACATCAAAGAATAAGTGGTTTTCTTTCAAATATTTTTCAACTGCATCGATATGCTCAGCAGAACGACCAGTTAAACGTAAATATTTAAGTGTTTCATCATCCACTGGGAAGAAACCACATGTTGCACCATATTCAGGCGCCATGTTTGCAATTGTTGCACGGTCTGCTAATGGTAACTTATCAACACCCGGACCGAAGAATTCAACAAACTTGCCGACTACACCTTTTTGACGTAATAACTCTGTTACACGTAATGCTAAGTCTGTTGCTGTTGCACCTTGTGGTAATTCATTTGATAAACGTACACCGATTACTTCCGGAATTGGGAAGTATGAAGGTTGACCAAGCATACCTGCTTCCGCTTCGATACCACCAACACCCCAGCCTAATACACCTAGACCGTTAATCATTGTAGTATGTGAGTCTGTACCAACTAGTGTATCTGGATAAGCGACTTTTTCGCCTTCTTCGTCACGAACGTGAACAACATTCGCAAGATACTCTAAGTTTACTTGGTGAACGATACCTGTTGCAGGTGGTACCGCATTGTAGTTTTGGAATGCTTTTGTAGCCCAGCTTAAGAATTGGTAACGCTCATAGTTGCGCTCGAATTCTAACTTCATGTTACGCTCAACAGCGTCTGGGTTACCGTAGCTATCTACTTGTACAGAGTGGTCAATAACTAAGTCAACGGGTACTTCTGGATTGATTTTTGTAAGATCCCCACCTACATCATCCATCGCTTTACGTAAAGAGGCCAAGTCTACGACCGCTGGCACACCTGTAAAGTCTTGTAAAATAACACGTGAAGGCTTGAATGGTACTTCGCCTTTGTCATTTTCTTTTCCGAATGTTGCCAATGATTTAATATGATCTTCTGTAATAACAAAACCATCTTCTTGGCGCAACACTGATTCTAATAACACACGAATCGAATATGGTAAGCGACTGATCTTTGTTAAGCCTTTTTCTTCTAATACATTCAGGTCATAATATGTAATGTCCTGACCGTTCACTTGAAATGACTTTTTCGCTTGCTCTTTTAAATTTGCAGTCATCTGAATGTCCCCCTTGGAAAATTTATATGCCTTTGTTTCAATTGTATTATTAAAGCGCTTTAAAAACAACTATGTAAGCGCTAAAACAACCCGTTTTGAATTTTGTCTTTGTAATTAGAAACTATAATATTAGCTTATGACATTTTGATATATTGATAATTAATAGTTATTAATTGAGAACGATTTTCAATTCGTAATTTCTACAAAAAAGAAGCGGTCAAACACCTCAAAGGCATCCAACCGCTACTCTCAATCATACTATTTTATTGTTCTTGTTCTCTCATCGCTTTTCTTTTTGAAATAAGTTCTTCTTCATAGTCTTGTTGTGACTGTGCAACGTATTCCTTAAGACGATGTTTATTTGGCGTTAACGTTAATCCTAAGAATTTACGTTCTCTGTTCGCATCTTTATAGAAGCTAATCATCATAAGTATAACAACAATAGAGAATGGCAATGCACTGATAATCGCAGCACTTTGTAATGCATTCAATCCTTCTTCTCCATTACCATTACCTGATAATAACAATACGAAGGCAATTAATGATTGTGCGATACCCCATGTCACTTTTACGAATTGACTTGGGTTAAGTGAACCATTCGTTGTTTGCATACCTAAGACGAATGTTGCTGAGTCAGCAGAAGTGATAAAGAATGATGCAATTAATAATAACGCAACCATTGATAATACCATTCCCATTGGTAAGTGACTAAATACACCAAAGAGTTGTGTTTCTACTGACATGTCGAGAATTTCTTTATGTTTTTTAGCTGTTTCAATACCTAATACACCGAATACACTAAACCATAAGAAACTTACAATAACTGGAACGAGCATCACGCCTGAGATAAACTCACGGATTGAACGTCCTTTTGATACACGTGCGATGAAGACCCCAACGAATGGGCTCCAGCTCATCCACCAACCCCAGTAGTACAATGTCCAACCAGACATCCACTCTGCTTTTTGAGGGTTTTGTGCTGCTGTGTCAAAACTACTGAATAAAAAGCCGTCTAACAAGCTACCAGTTGAGCTAGTAAACATATTCATGATTAAAACAGTTGGTCCAATAAATAAAGCAGCAAACATTAAAAGTGAACCTAAACCGATATTCAAGTTACTTAAATATTGAATCCCTTTACTCAAACCTGACCATGCACTCATGATGAATAAAATTGTAACGACAACAATAATGACACCTTGTGTAACAATATTGTTTGGAATACCGAATAAGTAATTTAAACCACCGGCAATTTGTAAAGCACCCATACCAAGTGATACGGCAACACCGATAACAGTCGCAAATACAGCAAGTACATCGATAAACATACCGATTGGACCATCAACACGGTCTCCTAAGATAGGTCGCAATGTTTTAGAAAGTAAGCCGGGTTCACCTTTTCTAAATTGAGAGTACGCAAGTGCTAATGCTACGACACCATATACAGCCCAAGCATGGAATCCCCAGTGGAAGAAAGTTGAGCGCAATGATTCAGCATATGCTTGCTTCGTCATTGGATCCGCTGTTGGAGGTGCTGCAAAATGAGAAAGTGGTTCTGCTGCGCCATAGAATACCAACCCGATACCCATACCAGCACTGAATAACATGGCAAACCAAGAAATTGTATTAAATTCTGGTTTATCATTTGGGCGGCCCAATTTTAATTTACCGATTGGACTGAAGATTAAGAAGATACAGAAGAACACGATAACAGTTGTTAAAATCAAGTAATACCAACCTAAGTTATCTGTAATCCAAATTTTTATTTCATTTGTAAAGTCGCCAAATTGTGTCGGGATAAACACCCCGATTAAGACAATTGCAAATACAATGATAGAACTGATTAAGAAAACTGGTGAAAACTTCTTACCATTTGGCTCTGGAGTTGAAGTATTCATAAATTAACATACTCCCTTTCATATTGAATTTTTCATCACTTTTTATTTATATACCCAACTTTTTAAGTTTAAAGCTAAAAAGTGCGCTACTTATATACCATAACAAAATAAAACAATATAATCAACGAAGTGTAAAATGAAAATATTTTTATTTTAAAAAGAGTGTTGTAATCATAGCAAAATGTTGTATAATATCATTTGTTATTTAAATCAATTTTATAAAGGAGTTATTAAAATGTTCCAAGAGTTTAAAGAGTTTGCGCTAAAAGGCAATGTATTAGATTTAGCAGTCGCTGTTGTAATGGGTGCTGCATTCAATAAAATTGTGACATCTTTAGTAGAAAACATCATCATGCCGTTAATCGGTTTATTATTCGGTGAAGTAGACTTCGCTGAAAACTGGTCAGCTTTCGGTATTAAATACGGTATTTTCATTCAATCTATCATCGACTTCTTGATTGTTGCATTCGCATTATTTATTTTCGTGAAAATTGCTAACACAGTTGTAAAACCTGCTGAAGTTGAAGAAGAAATCGAAGAAAACACACTTATTTTAACTGAAATCCGTGACATCTTACGCAACAAATAAGATCACATCAAAAAGCGTTAGAATTCATTCTTATTGAATTCTAACGCTTTTATTTTGGATGTCCATCTTTTGTGGTGGGCAGATAATTAAAAGTAACTAATTTTATATTTAACTTAATCATAACACGTAGTAATCACTACATTCATTTAAGCGTACAGTTATTCATTAATTGTACGCTTTTTGAGTACTATCATTTCTTTAATACTCACTTGCCAAGGCGCCTCACTTCAACTAATTTTGGCTTTATTGAATAAGTGAAGCCAAAATGGATTTTCAGTTCGGCTTGTTGCCTTAGGCGTCTCGTATTAGAAATGATTTTACACCATACAGTTATATGAGCGTTTGTGACATGTTAAGTTACGAGGTAATCTTTATGCAACACAGCTTAATAGCTCTTGCTTTTTAGAACGTTGATACAGCTTAAAAATGATGAGTATTCTCGCTTTAAAGTTATTAAAGTTGCGATAGCCATATGATACACGTTTAATAAGCTTAATTTTATTATTGATACCTTCAATCGCTCCATTGTTAAACTTCGGGTACTTGATTGTTGAGTAAAGGACATACTCGTATTTCTTATAGAATCGAATGATACGCCAAACACCACGTGATACATGCTTCTTTTCGACACCCATTAAAGTTTCTTTGAAACGTAACCAGTCACATTGTTTCAATGCTTCACGAAGTTGATGAACTAACATATAAGTGTCATAGAGCTGCTGATCAAGACTTAGTAGATATGTTAAAACATCTCTTGATGTTGTGTACGTTTTGAAAGACTTCGACCAAAAGTATTCATAACTATTAATATCCTGCCTGTCAGAAAGAAAGAGTTTCCAGTGCTTTTTCATTTTCGTGTAATCTGTTGATGATCGATAGCGATAAGCATTCATTACAGAAATACGTTGCTTATTTAATTCACGATTAAGGTGCTGAACAATGTGAAAGCGATCAAAGATCAAAATCGCATTTGGAAATACTTCATGAATGAAGTTGATGTATGGTTCATACATATCAGCAGTTACAGTTTTAACAGCTAATCGTTCACGTCGATCAAAGCGATAGAAGTACTCTTTGAGTTTATGAATACGTCTATCTTCTAAGATATCAATAATCTGATTCGTTTCATTATCTATAAACAAAAAACTCATCGCTGTTGTCACGTTCTTAACGCTTTTAAACTCATCTATGGAGATATGTTTTGGCAATCCAGATGAAGGTTTGACTATTAATGATTGTGAGAGTTGATGAATACATCTTTTAACTGTACTCGGTGAAACACTACAATCATGAGCGATATCTATCTCACACTGTACACGTGTGAGTTTATCCTGAATCGCTAATTTCACACGGTTGGTAATAAAGCAGTTACTATCAACAATGTTTGTTTGAGCCGTAAAAGTCTTTAAACAATGTAGACACTTAAAGCGTTCTTTCGCTAAATTAAGATAAACATTGGATTCTTGAGATTTTAATAGTGTTAAACGCGAAACGCGTTTACCATGCTTATGGATTTGCCCATCATTGACACAACCACACTTCATACAAGCTTTGGGTGTATAAGAAAGTGTTCCATAAACAACCGTAGAAAGCCGACCACGCACTTCTACATCTTCTTCCACCTTAAGAACTTGAATATTTTCATCTTTTATTTTTAGTAGTTTTAATATATCATTACACATAGGCGCATCATGTCTCCTCTTTATTTTTTTGTTTAGTCACTTAAAATTATAGAGGCGTGAGCGCTTTTTTTGTATCCAAATGATTTAAAACATAAAAAAGGCGGGATAGCATTTCATGCCATCCCACCACAAAAGATTAAGACCCTTTATTTTATTCTCGAAATAACAATTGTGTGTGACTTTGATAGTTATTTGAAACAACTTCTAAAATAACTGGAATTCGTTCTTTTAACTCTGTAACATGCGAAATAACACCGACCAGTCGACCACTTGATTGAAGTTGAATCAACGTATCAAGTGCCGTCTCTAACGTTTCTTGATCGAGCGTTCCAAAACCTTCATCAATAAACATCGCATCCAGCGATATACCCCCTTGCTCATTTTGAACAATTTCACATAGACCAAGAGCCAATGCTAAAGAAGCTTGGAATGTCTCACCGCCTGACAAGGAGTTAATCGGACGTGATTGATTGGCGTAATAATCAAAAACATCAATTTCCAAACCACTATAACCTTGTCCAATTTTTTCCTTGCGGACGAGTTGATAACGATCTCCCGTCATATTTAGCAATCGCTTATTGGCTTGTAACAATATTTGGTCTAGATAATAAGTTAGCACGTAATTTTCAAGACTCAACTTCTTATCATTATTCCCTTTTATCACATCAGATAAAAATACCAGTTCTCTTTGTTTATCAAGCTGCTCTTTTAAATAAACAATTTCTTTCTCAATCAACTCTATGGATTTTTCATTATTATCTAAATTTACTTTTGCTTGAGTCAATTGTTTTAAATACTTATAAGACTTTTGATTTAATTCCTGATATTTGTGTTCCAGCTCTGCTAAATCTTTCACGTCTATCGCCTGAACTTGTTGATAGACTTCTTTCCGACGTTCTAGCTTAAAATGATAGACTTCATTATATTTTTTAATTTTTGAATCAAGTTCAGCTTCTCTTTTTTCCTCTTTCATCACTTGTTCTAATTCATGCACGTCTTCCAAGTTTAAACGTTCAAATTCAACAACAAGTTCTGACTGTAATTGTTGTATTTTCTTTTGTGAAACTTCCACCAATGCTGTTGTCGTATTTCTTTGAGCAGTGATATCATTGATTTGTTTTTCACACTTTTGTCTTTCTTGTTGCTGACGTTCTAATTCTTTGTCATATATGTCGACTAATTGAGACTGTTGTTCATATTCAGATACAAATTGCTGAATATCTGTATATGTTGTTTTCTGCTTAAACTCTGCAATTGATTCAATGTCACGTGCCAATTGTTCATTTTTAACTGCTATTTCTTGCTCGATACCATTCATTAATTGTTTTAAATCTGTCAGTTGTTTTTGTGATTTCTCCAATTTTTTATTAATAACGTGTAACTGTTGATACGTTTGTGATGTTTCTTCTAATAATTCTTTTTGTGATTGAAACTTTTCACTGTCAAATTGAACTTCACACACGTTTTTATATTTCGTCTCACTCACTGATAGACTCACTTTGTAATCATTGATCTGTTCTTTCAACACAGTGATTTCTTGTTCTAATTGTTCATTTTTATGACGTTGTTCTTTCAATGTTGTAATTGATGCTCCTTCTGTCAACTCATGGACGATTTGCTGACAAACAGGGCATGGCTCATCTAATTGCAATTCACTTCTTAAAACATCAACAGCACTTTCATGGTTTAACAATGTATGGTCATGTGACGTTAGATGGACCATCTGTTGCGTTTTTTCTGTGACTTTCTCTTTCAACTGTTCCATTACAAACTTATTTTTCTTTATTTCATCTTTTAAACGATTGGCTTCCTTCATTTTTTCTTTTGCTTGTGCCATATCGTCTATATTCCGTTTGAATTGTTCTATTTGAATTAAAAGTTGTCTCTCTTTATCAAAATCTATAACTTGCTCTCCAGTTTCTAAATGAAGATTTTCAACTTGTGTTTCATATTGAGAGAGTCGTTTTGTCAGCGCTTCAATTTCCTTTTTTCTTATCTTCTCATTCGTCACATATTTTAAAAACTGTTGGCGATTTTCATAAAAATAATGTGTATTTCTAACAAATTGTCGCTTTTCTTCAATATCATGTCTTTGCTCCGATAATTCAACTTTCTTACGATCCAATTGTGCCATTGTTTTCTGAGCTTGTTCGATAGCGTGTTCTAATCGTTGCATCTGCTTATCATATTTAGACAATTGCAGTTCTTCATTTGTCTGATCACGATATAGGCGCACGGCACTCTTGCACTCTCTGATACGTTGCAATAATGTTTCGTCATTTTGTATTTGTATTTTTTCTGATTCGAGTGTCTTAATCTCTTCATGAAGCTGTTCATATTTTTCTTGTAATTCAAGCCGGTTTCTTTGCTGTTCAACTTCTGCTTTGACAGTTTCAGTATGCTGTTTTAACTGTTCCGTTTCAGCATCGAGATTTTTAACAATCTGTTCCCCAATCAATCGATATTTCGGTAAAACTTCAAGTAAGCGATCATGTTGCTCTGCAGATAACATTTGATACGTTTGAAGTTCTTCATGATCAAATGTCTCAAGCCGTTGCCACTCTCGCTTAATTATCTCTTGTTGTTTATCTATCTTCACTTTGATATCTTTTGTATTATTTTGTAACTTACCATTTAAAAACTCATACAATTGCGTATTAAAAAGTGTTCTTAATATCGGTTGTTTATCTGTCGTGCTAGAAGTTAAAAAGCGTTTAAATTCACCTTGTGGCAATATAAATAACTGTCGAAATTGCTCATGTTTTAACTTGATAAGTTCTAATAAATATTGTTTTCCACCATTGAGTGTCCCTTCTTCTAAGTGATAAGTAGAACCGTCATACACATACACTTCTAAAGTTTGATTCGTTTCCCTCTTATTGCCAGGTTTCACATATGGCGCTGTTCGAATCACTTTGTAACGTCTTCCACGCACTTCAAATTCATAGACAACTTTAAGCGGTGCATTCGGCTCAGCAAACTGACTACGCAAATGCTTCACTTCTCTCTTCTCAGTAGATGCACGTCCGTATAGCGCAAATACGATACCATCAAAAATCATCGTCTTGCCAGAACCTGTCTTTCCAGAAATTAAAAAGAGTTGATTGTCGTGTATTTTCGAAAAATCTATTTCTTCCTGTACAAAAGGGCCAAAATTTTCAAGATACAAACATATCGGCTTCACTTAATGTGTCCCCCTTTCTTCTTCAATGAGACTTATCAAATGATCACGTTGAATCTCAGATAAGTCTTTTTCTGTATGCATGCGATAAAACGCATTAATGATGTCCAAAGGTTCTAATTGTTTGATTTCTCCTGCTGTCTGTTCCGTGTCAATCATCGTTATAACTTCTGGCGTTAATGCCAATGTATTGGGATATAATTGTTTCAATTTTTGCATTGGTTCTGTGACATGTTGCATCTCACGTAATTTAAAATGAAAATAACTGTTATCAGACTTTCTATCAAAATGACCGTTAATAATGTCTTCATATTTGCCTTCTACTACTTCAAGTTCAAATTGCGGTTGCAACTGATGAAATCTTTGTTTTAATTGACCGTTATTATCAAATTCAATCGTGCGATATCCCTTTGCTTGTTTGACTTCGGAAAAAGAATACTGCAAGATGGATCCACTATAAAAAATATGCTCATAATCTATCGCAAATGGATGATGAATATGCCCTAACAAAACACAATCAAATCCATCTAAATATTGCGGAGATACAGACTCTATCGTCCCAATTGTCAAGTCACGTTCAGAATCTGACTTAGGCGCACCATTTAATGTAAAGTGCCCAACGAGTATATTCTTTTTCGTCGTATCCAATTGTGGTTTCACCAATTCAACAAAATATTTGACGGCTTGTTCATAACTTTTAACGTCCCGTTCAAGAAATACACGTGCTTCAGAAACAGTAAAAAACGGAAGGGTATAAATGGCAATACCTTCAAAATCAATCGGTTCAAAAAAGGAAGATAACGTTGTTCGAATATAAAGTTGACTGTGATTGAACCATGATGCCCCATAACTTAATCGTTCTTTACTATCATGATTACCATTGATAATAATAATGGGTATATGCATTTGCAAATTCAACTTTTGAACCATTTCTTCAAAAATTGCAACAGTATTTTTATTAGGATGCGCTGTGTCATATATATCCCCAGCGATAATGATTAAGTCTGGTTTTTCTTCTACTATTGCTTCAACAAACTGTGACAAAATATAACGTTGATCTTCTAAAAAGCTATGACTATTGAGTCGCTTACCCAAATGCCAATCTGCTGTATGAATGATTTTCATATTTTCACCTCAAATATATCATTTTCTTATATAACAAAATAAAAAGCAGGTCACACACCGAATGGCTATGATCACTGCTTTGTTGCATAAGTCTCTTAACTAACTACATCGTATGATGAAGCATGCGTTTTTTTAGCTGTTGATATCGCCACAGCATCGCTAAACGCCATGGTAATAACATACTGAATGCAAGCAAGAAAAACATACCTGCAAGCTCTCCAGCATCAATAGAGTTCCCTAGAAAGACTTTGAGTACTGTACGAATCACCAATAAAGACACGAGTACAACAGGGAAAGCTTTTGATTTTTTTAAGTAGATCTCATCCCCTTTTACTTCGAAATGAGATGTTAGCATCAATACTGTTGAAAAAATCACACCAATTACAATTGATTCTACAATTTCTGTATGCGTCAGTCGGAAATAAGGAACAACATACATCAGTGCACCTGTCGACATAAAAACAGGTGGTAAAATAATCTTCTTTACATTCACTGGATATTGTTGTGCTTTCATACGCACAACAATCACAGCAGCCCCCATGACAAACGCTACTATGATTGAAAATACTAAATAGCTCAATGTGTTGCCTCCTCATATATCGGACTAGAAATAATCTATACATTCCAATTGTAAGTATTCTATTTAAAAATGATACTTTTATTATAGCCATATTTCACTGTACATCAAAGTAAAAAGCAAGAGAATCTATGTTTGTATCAACATCGATTCCCTTGCTTATCTAAGTAAAAGACATTACATTTTCTTTTCCATATTTTTGTTCATCATTGTCATCATTTGATTGATTTTCTTTTGTGATGGTTTTTGTCCCATCTGCATCATCATCATACGTAACATCTCTTCATTAATAGGTGGGTTCTTTTTCAAATAATCCATCATATATTTACGTGCTAAGAAGAATCCACCAACAAGACCGATGATAAGTGCAATAACAATTAATAATATCGCTAACCATGTTGCCATCGTTTCACCCACTTTCTTTATCCTTTAGCATTTTACTAGAAATACCATTTGTTTTCAAGGTAATTCAAATGAATATAACTTAAATAACAGAAAAAAAGAATTAGGACAAGAAAGCAACCAAACTTTCAATGTCCTAATTTGTTATGACTATCGAGATAATTGATTATAATTGTTCAATTTCTGCTAAAACTTGCTCTTTAGTGAAGCCATATTTTTCAATCACTAAGTCGCCAGGCGCACTTGCACCAAAACGATCGATACCAATTACTTTGCCGTGCATACCAACATATTTATGCCAACCTAAAGTGGCACCCATTTCAGCTGCAACACGTTTTTCAACATGCGGCAATAAGATTTCATCTTTATATGCTTGTGATTGTTGTTCAAATGCATGCCAGTTTGGCATTGATACAACACGTACACCTTTACCTTGTTCAGCTAACTCTTTCGCTACGTCTACAAGTAGACTCACTTCAGATCCTGTCGCAAGCAAGACGTATTCAGGCGTTGTTTCCGTTTCATAAACAACATATGCCCCTTTGCGTACACCTTGTTCTACCGCTGCAAACTCAACATCTAAGACAGGTAATCCTTGTCTTGTCAATACTAAAGCAGTCGGCGTTGATTTAGATTCAAGCGCAACTTGCCAAGCAACACGTGTTTCATTACCATCTGCTGGGCGAATTACATTCAAGTTAGGCATTGCACGTAAACCAGAAAGTTGTTCAACTGGCTCATGCGTTGGACCATCTTCACCAACAGCAATTGAATCATGTGTAAAGATAAACGTTGAACCTAATCCCATTAATGATGATAAACGTAATGCTGGTTTAATATAGTCACTGAATACGAAGAATGTTGCACCATATGGATGTACACCACCATGTGCTGCCATACCATTAACCGCTGCTGCCATTGCAAACTCACGTACACCAAACCAAATATTTCTACCACTACCATCTTCAGCAGAGAAGTCACCTTCAGCTTTTACATTTGATTTGTTAGATGAAGCTAAGTCAGCTGATCCACCAAAGAATGAAGGTACTGCAGCACTGATTGCTTGAATCACTTCACCAGAGTCTGCACGTGATGCAGCATTATGACCTACTTCAAATTGTGGTAATGATGCTGCGTAGTCTTCTGGAAGTTCACCAGCAATTGCTGTCTTGAACGTTGCTGCAAGTTCTGGATATTTTTCTTGATATTTCTTGAATTCAGCTTCCCATGCAGCTTCATGTGCTTCTGCACGTTCAATCATTGTTTCTTTGAAAATATCATAAACAACTTCATCTACGTGGAACTGTTTATTCGCATCTAGCTCATAATTATCAAACGTTAATGCACGTTCATCTGTACCTAATGGTGCACCGTGTGAAGTATGGCTATTGGATTTGTTAGGAGAACCGTAACCAATAATCGTCTTCACTTCGATGATTGTTGGTCCTGCTTGTTCTTTTGCCGTTTCAATCGCACGATCAATAGCTTCTAGATCATTACCATCTTCTACTAAAAGATGATTCCAACCGTAAGCTTCAAAACGTTGTTTAATGTTTTCTGAGAATGATTTATTTGTTTTACCATCTAATGAAATATCATTTGAATCATATAATGTGATTAACTTGTCTAATTTTAAGTGACCTGCCAATGATGCGGCTTCATGAGAAATCCCTTCCATCAAGTCACCATCAGAAGCTAATACATATGTGTGATGATCCACGATAGAAATATCATCTTGATTGTATTTTGCTGATAAATGTTTTTCTGCCATTGCCATACCAACAGCCATTGCAAAACCTTGACCTAATGGACCTGTTGTAATCTCTACACCTTGCGTATGACGGAACTCAGGGTGTCCTGGTGTTTTTGAATCCCATTGTCTAAAGTTTTTTAATTCATCCAATGCTAAACCACCAGAAACATGTAAAAGACTGTAAAGTAGTGCTGATCCATGTCCAGCAGATAAGACAAATCTGTCTCTATTAAAATATTGATCTGCTTTTGGATTGAAATTCAAATGACGCGTCCATAATGTATATGCCATAGGTGCCGCACCCATAGGAAGACCTGGATGTCCTGAATTTGCTTTTTCAATTGCATCAATACTCAAAGCACGCAGTGTATTCACTGCTAAACTATCATTTTTATCAAACATAAAATTACTTCCTTTCTTTTTCTTTTCATAAATATATTATACCCGAAATACAGATGAGATACCTAGCAAATCAATACTTCAATTGAAATATTCATGAAAATAGTGTGACAGTTACTTTCTCAAATTGTTTTGCTTCTGAATTGATTTCAATTTCTCAGGTGTCACGTCATTACCTTGTGGGTCAATTACTTTCGTTTGTTCAATCTGAGCTTTGAAGCTACCACGAAACGTCTCTAAGTATTCACTTCTTAATTTAGATTGTTCTTTTGCCTCAATTTCTGTTAATCCTTGCTCTTTTTTCTTTCTTGCAAGTTCGTTAATACGATTTAATTTATCTTGGCTTAACATGCCACATTACCTCCGTTAATTTCTTTATAAAAATATATCAGAAGTACTGCGGAAAACCAAACGATTCATTCTAATGAAGTTAAAGTGAAAACATTGACATCATTGTACTTCTCTTGAAAATACCTAATTTATTGTCATCAACTTTCTTTATCTTTAATCAAAGTATTATTTGCTTAACGTAATAGCAAACACACTCTCTTCATTACTATGATCAGGTGTTGCTTCATATTGTTCTGTATTTTTAAGTGAGTGGTCTGTCATTTCGTACGTCTGTTCTACTTGTTCATTTTGACTTGCCATAATAAAGAAAGCAATAGACAAGATGATAGAGACTAAGAATACAATTAAAAATAGTGTTAACTCGTAATATTTTTGTTGAATCATTATCATACACTCCTAGAACATTTGTTTGTATTAGTAATCTAACAGAACAAGCGTTCCGTGTCAACAAAAAGACGAACAAATGTTTGCTCTTGTTCGTGTGATATGCTATAATAACTTTAAATTCAATAGAGGAGTGCTATTTATGAGGGAATTAACGAAGAGACAGAGTGAAATATTTGAATTCATCAAACAAGTTGTACAATCAAAGGGATATCCACCAAGTGTTCGTGAGATTGGAGAAGCAGTTGGTTTAGCTTCAAGCTCAACTGTTCACGGTCACCTTTCACGTTTAGAAGAAAAAGGATATATTCGTCGTGACCCTACGAAACCACGTGCTATTGAGATTGTGAGCGAACTAATGGGTGAACCAGTCAATATGGAAGCAACTATTTTTGTTCCAGTGATTGGAAAGGTCACTGCTGGTGTGCCAATTACAGCTGTTGAAAATGTAGAGGAGTATTATCCATTACCGGAACATTTCACTTCAACACATAACGGCCAGATTTTTATATTAAATGTTGTCGGTGACAGTATGATAGAAGCAGGTATTTTAGATGGAGACAAAGTGATTGTCAGAAGTCAATCTATTGCTGAAAATGGAGATATTATCGTTGCTATGACAGAAGAAGATGAAGCGACAGTAAAGCGATTCTTTAAAGAGAAAAATCGTTATCGTTTACAACCAGAAAATAGCATGCTCAGCCCTATTTATCTGGACCATGTGACTGTTTTAGGCAAAGTTGTCGGTCTTTTTAGAGAAATGTAATCCATTTTCCACCTTTTTCTCTCAATGGCACTCCTCAGTCAATGTCAAAAAAAAGCCCGGACACGTGTATGATGCGTGTCCGGGCCTTTTTATTAATCTCTATCACCGTTAAAAATTGAGTTTTTAACAATGACATAGTCCACTTTTCTCAATGCACCGACATCTTTACCACCTGCATAAGAAATAGAACTTTGTAAGTCTTCTTGCATTTCTTTCAATGTATCTTGAAGTGAACCTTTATGTGCAACAAACATTTTTTTACCTTCAACGTTTTTGCGTTCACCTTTTTGATATTCAGATGCGCTACCAAAGTATTCTTTATACTTTTTGCCATCCATTTCAACTGTTTCACCTGGTGACTCTTCATGTGCTGCAAATAATGAACCAATCATTACCATTGATGCGCCAAAGCGAACTGATTTTGCGATATCACCGTGTGTACGGATACCACCGTCAGCAATAATTGGTTTACGTGCTGCTTTGCTACAATGATTAATTGCAGCTAATTGCCAGCCACCTGTACCAAAACCTGTTTTAATTTTCGTAATACATACACGACCTGGTCCAATACCAACTTTCGTTGCATCAGCACCTGCATTTTCTAGTTCACGAACACCTTCTGGCGTCCCTACATTACCAGCGATAACGAATGTTTCTGGTAAGTGTTGTTTAATGTGTTGAATCATATTGATCACTTGATCTGAATGACCATGCGCAATATCAATTGTGATATACTCTGGTTTCAATCCTTCAGCTTTAATGTTTTCAACAAATTCAAATTCAGGGTCTTTTACACCGACTGAGATTGAAGCGAATAAACCTTTCTCATGCATGCGTTTGATAAATGGAATACGTGCTGCTTCATCAAAACGGTGCATAATGTAGAAATAGTCATTTTCTGCAAACCATTCTGCCAACTGCTCATTCATAACCGTTTGCATGTTTGCAGGAACAACTGGTAACTTAAATCTTTTCGGTCCAAATTGGATGGATGTGTCAATTTCTGAACGACTTTTAACGATACTTTTGTTTGGAATTAGTTGTATATCTTCATAATCAAAAATTTTCATGTTTTAAAAACCCCTCATTTATTTTATCCATATGATAATATACTATCATTAAAGGATAAAGTAAACAAAGGGAATCGATTTTACCAACTAGATTTTTTAACGCCTGGAATTTGACCTTTGTGGGCATACTCACGGAATGATATTCTAGACATTTCAAACTTACGCATGACACCACGTGGACGACCTGTTACTTTACATCTTCTTGTCAATCTTGTCGGTGATGAATCACGTGGAAGTTTACGCAATGCTTCATAATCACCTTTTGCTTTTAATTCGCGTCTTAATTCAGCGTATTGTGCAACTAATGCTTCACGCTTTGCTTCTTTTGCTATTTTAGACTTTTTAGCCATTTTTTATACCACCTTTTTATAAATCGTAGTCATTACGTTTTAAATACTAGCATATTTTCTTTTATAAACGCAAGATAAAATATTGGCAAATGTTAAAAAGCATGATAAAATATTAAATCGTAATGGTTTCAATTTATTTTGTACTAAAGGAGGGAAAACCATGCGTATTAATGTAACTTTAGCTTGTACTGAATGTGGTGACCGTAACTATATCACAACTAAAAATAAACGTACAAACCCAGAGCGTATCGAAATGATGAAATATTGCCCAAGATTAAACAAACACACTTTACACAGAGAAACAAAATAATAACGGCATAACACGACTAATCAAAAAATACGACAATGTTAAAAGGTGAGCATTCAAGATGCTCACCTTTTTATATGAAGATTATTTTAAATCTCCTAAAATTTTATCTAACTGTTCTGACATACCAAGTGCCTTAGCAACACCTTTACCATATGCTGGATCTGCTTGGTAACAATGACGAATATGACGGTGTTTTACTTCATCTGTCGTACCATTCATCTCATTGGCAGTATTTTCAAAAATACGTTGCTGTTGTTCTGGTGATTGGAGGCGGAATAACTTGCCCGGTTGTTCAAAGTAGTTATCATCATCTTCTCTAAAATCATGTTCATATGCAGTGCCTTCGATGTCAAGTGGTGCACGTTTATATTCCGGTTGATCTTTAAAAGCACCTGTACTATTTGGATAATAGTGTGTTGAACCACCACCATTACCATCTAAGAAGCGCATTTGACCATCTCTGCTGAATGGACAAATATTCTCTACACCAACGCCTTTAGGTTGGTTCACTGGAATTTGCCAATGGTTAACGCCTAAACGATATCTTTGTGCGTCACCATATGAGAAAAGTCGTCCTTGCAACATTTTATCTGGTGAAAAATCGATACCTGGAATGATATTTGTTGGTGCAAAAGCGGCTTGTTCTACATCCATAAAGTAGTTATCTGGATTTCTATTTAATTCAAACTCTCCTACCTCAATCAATGGATATTCATCTTTAAACCATACTTTTGTTAAGTCGAATGGGTTATCTTTATGCTGACGTGCTTGTTCTTCTGTCATCACTTGAATATACATTTTCCATTTAGGGAATTGACCATTTTCAATCGCTTCAAACAAGTCGCGTTGTGACGATTCACGATCATTTGCGATGACTTGCGCTGCTTCATCAGGCGACAAGTTTTCAATGCCTTGTTGTGTTCTGAAGTGGAACTTCACCCATACACGTTCATTTTTATCATTAATCATCGCATATGTGTGTGACCCAAAGCCGTGCATATGACGATAACCTTTAGGAATACCACGATCTGACATTAAGATTGTCACTTGATGTAATGCTTCTGGTAAAGATGTCCAGAAGTCCCAGTTATTTTGAGCACTGCGCATATTCGTTCTTGGATCTCTCTTAACCGCATGATTTAAGCTCGCAAATAATTTTGGATCTCTAAAGAAAAAGACAGGCGTATTGTTACCTACTAAATCCCAGTTTCCTTCTTCAGTATAAAACTTTAATGCAAAGCCACGAATATCACGCTCGGCATCTGCTGCTCCACGTTCACCTGCCACAGTTGAAAAACGTGCGAACATTTCTGTTTGTTTACCAACTTCCGAAAAGATTTTAGCTGATGTGTACTGTGTAATATCATTTGTTACAGTAAATGTTCCAAATGCACCTGAACCTTTTGCATGCATACGTCGTTCAGGAATGACTTCACGATCGAAGTGTGCCATTTGTTCTAAAAAGTACCAATCTTGCATGAGCAATGGACCTCGTTGTCCTGCCGTCATTGAATTCTCTCTGTCGCCAACTGGATGCCCAAATAAACCTGTTAGTTTCGAATCATTATGGTTACTCATAGAAAAACCTTCTTCCTTATTTATAATAATTCTAAATTAAATGCTACCTTTATTATACCCCTTTTTTTATAATTTAAAAGTAAATAGAAAAATGATTATCAACGAATTTTCGAAAAATTTCGCTTTTTTCCTTTAAAGTTGTAAATTCCTGTTGAATATCCTAAGAATAGCAAGTACAATAGATAGAAATCTTTAATTATATGAGGAGCAGATGCTTATGGAAGAAAAGAATTTAAACAGAGGACTGCAGTCCAGACATATTACCATGATTGCAATTGGTGGCGCGATTGGAACGGGTCTATTTGTTGCAACTGGTAGTGTCATTGCCCAAGCTGGTCCCGGGGGTGCCATCCTAGCATATTTGATTATCGGAATTATGCTGTACTTTTTAATGTCATCAATCGGCGAAATGGCAACATTTTACCCTGTTTCTGGATCGTTTAGTAGTTACTCTACCCGATTTGTTGACCCATCATTAGGTTTTACTATGGGATGGTTATATTGGACAATTTGGTCACTCGTAACAAGTATTGACGTAATTGTTGCATCTAATGTTTTAGGATATTGGGATGCCTTCCATTTCTTCTCTCCACTTGTTTGGAGTATTATTTTCTTATCCATTATCTTTTTACTGAATGTTTTCTCTGTTAAAGCATTTGGTGAAGCAGAGTTTTGGTTATCACTCGTTAAAGTTGTGACGATTATCATTTTTATCATTTTGGGAATACTTATGATCTTCGGCATTTTAGGCGGGAATTACTATGGGTTTGAAAACTATACTGTTGGTGAAGCACCATTTGTTGGCGGTATTTCTGGATTTTTAAGCGTACTGCTTATCGCTGGATTCTCTGTTGGTGGTAGTGAGGTCGTTGCCGTAGCAGCTGGTGAATCTGATAATCCTAGAAAGTCAATGCCACGCGCAATCAAGCAAGTATTTTGGCGTATATTATTATTCTATGTGCTTTCAATTGCCGTAATCTCTGGCATACTTGCATACACAGATCCAACTCTATTAAACGAACATAGCTCAATCACACAGAGTCCATTTACAATTGTATTTGACAAAGTAGGCATTTCATTTGCAGCTTCTGTCATCAATGCTGTCATTCTTACGACACTGTTATCAGCAGCAAACTCTGGGATTTTCACAACAAGTCGCATGCTGTATTCATTAAGTGAGAACAAACAAGCACCTAAGTTTTTGAGCAAAATTAACCGTCAAACAAAGTTACCTATGAATGCGTTACTTACGACATTTACATTTATCACAGCAGTTACAATATATGCAAATTATAATACCGATAGTGTCGTTGGACTGTTGAATATTATCGGTGCATTGATAACTGTTGTATGGGCATCAAGCGTTTTAGCACAATTCCGTTTAAGACGTGCCATCAAAGTTCAACAAAAAGATATCGACCAATTATTACCATATAAAGCACCGTTTTTCCCATTTGGTCCAATACTCGTCTTTGTTACAATTCTGTTCCTTATTTTAGGAAGTTCTGCAGAAGCGATTATTCACTTTGATGTACCAAAATTGGCTCAGAATTTATTACCAATTTTAATTTTATTTATTATCTATATCACACATAAAATGATTCATAAAACAAAAGTCATTCCGTTAAATGAAATCGACTTGAGTGAACACGAATCCTATAAATAACTTACACGAGCGTAGTTGCATTATTATATAGATGCAACTACTCTTTTTCTATTTTAACCCTTTTATAAATAATGTATAATTAAAGTAACAACAAATAAAGGTGGTTTTATTATGGTTGGACAAACAAACCTTTTCGATGATGTGCTCAAAACCGAAGAACGCTTCGTTATTGTTGTACAATCACTGGAAGAAAAGCAAGGTCAATTATTGAAACGTACCTTGCGAGAGTACAGCAGTTTGACACATGAACAAATGGAAAACCTTTATCAGCATTTAAAAGATTTGTATTTGGACGTTCCTTTTGAGGAAAACCAATCTGCTTTTGCCATTACAATCTATACGAACCAAGACTATGCAGCAGACTATATATATGCACATATTAAGCGCCATCGTGGTCAAAAAGAGTGGACACATACAGCAAAATAGCACAAAAAACAGTGAAGCAGATTTTTCCACTTCACTGTTTTTTATTTATTGATTAGTCTGTAATTGAAATACCGATTAATTGTTCTAAAATGTATGGAATCCCATCTTCATCATGACTCTTTGTGACAACATTTGCTTTTTCTTTCACGAGATCTAATGCATTCCCCATAGCAACACCTGTTCCAACTGTTTCAATCATATCCAAGTCATTAGCACTGTCACCAAATGCGATCATATTGTCCACAGAAAGATCTAATTGCTCAGCCAATCTTTTGATCGCTGCCCCTTTAGATACGCCCTTACTCATAAATTCAAGGAAAAATGGCTTACTGATCGTCACGGTTAATTCATCTGTAAATTGAGATGTTTGTGTCGCCAACATCTGAGCAATCTTCTCTTCATTATCAACCGCCATCGCTTTAGGTACATCCGTTTGTACATGTGCTTTAATATCATCCACCTGAATCATCGACATGCCTGTCAATTGGGATTCAACGCCCATGTATTCATGTTCTCCTTCAACTACTATCTGACCGTTATAATATGTTAAAACGAGCATATTATTCTCTCTACAAAAGTCAACAATACGATCAAAGTTTGCTTTTGAAACAGTTTGTTTTGCAATGACAGTTTGATTGGCAAAGTCCATCGTTTGCCCACCATTGTAACTCATTATATAACTGCCATACTCATCTAACTTTAATTCTTTAGCAACATTTAACATTCCTTCAGTAGGGCGTCCTGAAGCAAGTGTTAATTTATATCCTTGCTGTTGTACTTTCAATAAATATTCTTTCGTTAATGGGGAAACGTCATTATTTGATGTCAATAACGTATCATCCATATCAAAAATAATTAAATCTGTCTTCATATTTATCCTACTCCTTTTCATTTATATCTTACAATAGGATGCCTAATTATGATACTTATATGGGAATAAAGTTACAAACATATAAGAAATCAGCCATTTGATTAATATACATAGAAAAGCAGGACAACTTAATCGCCATCCCGCTCTGATCAATGATTCTATTCGATTACAATTAATTTTTATACATTGCCTGACTAATAACACCTTCCGTATTCGCCGTCACAAGTTCTGAATGGCAATTTTTAAAAGATTGTCGTAATGCACGAACAAGTGGTCCACTCTTTTCCTTTTTCACCATTGTCATAATCGTTGAACCTGCTCCGGACATAACCGTAGCATATGCTTCAAATTCATGTGACATTTCTTTAACTGCTTTAAATTCTTGAATGAGATGCTGGCGGTAAGGTTCATGCAGTCCATCTTGTTCCATCATCTTCCCTGCCAAGTCATAATTATGCTGAATCAATGCGCTAATCATCGTATTGCTGATTGCACTGAACTTCACAGCGTCTTTATGACTGACTTGTTCAGGTAATACTGCACGAGATTTTTCTGTTTCTAATTCATATTCTGGAATCGTCAAAATAAAGTCAACATCTGGAATATCAATGTGTGCGACGTCAGTTACATGCGTTTCAGCGTTGTGATAACCAACTACTAAGCCACCATATATTGTCGGTGCTACATTGTCCGGATGTCCTTCGATTTCAGTCGCCAATTGTAACAACTCATACTTTGACAGTTCAATATCACCAAAATAGTTTGCAATATATAATGCTGCAACGAGTGCCGATGCTGATGACCCTAAGCCTCTCGCAAGCGGAATGTCACTGTACAGTCGAATCTCCAATGTAGGTAGCTTTACATGAAACTTTTCTGCTACTTGCTGTGCAGTCTTATAAATATAGTTTGTTTCATCTTCCGGTAGTCCATATAAATTCGGACCTTCATGATGAAACTTCCATTGCTGTGCACGTATCGGTTGTGCATCCACATATAAAAATTTATTAAGTGCCATACCAATGGAATCGAAGCCACATCCGAGATTTGCTGTTGATGCAGGTACTTTTAAGCTCAACTTGTTTTTCATCATTTTAATGCATCCTTGATATATTGTATGATTTCTGCTTTGTTGTTCGGTAACGCTTGAATTGGGTTTTCAAGTAAGCCAATAGCCGTGTCTGGATCTTTCAAACCATTACCAGTGAGTACAGCCACTACTTTTTGCCCTTTTTCAAGTTTTCCTTGACGATGTAGTTTAATAAGTCCAGCAATAGATGCATTGCTTGCAGGTTCGCTGAAAATACCTTCTTTTGATGTCATCAACTGATACGCTTCCAAAATCTCTTCATCAGTTACAGCATCAATTAAGCCATCAGATGTTTGAATCGCTTCAACTGCTTTATCCCAACTTGCCGGGTTACCAATTCGAATCGCTGTCGCAATTGTTTCAGGGTGCTTTACAACTTTATTTTGCACAATTGGAGAAGCTCCTTCAGCTTGGAATCCAAACATCTTCGGTAAACCAGTTTGTTTCGCTTCATGATATTCTTTGAAGCCCTTCCAATAAGCTGTGATGTTACCTGCATTACCAACTGGAATTGCTAATACGTCAGGTGCAACACCGTCAAACTGTTCAACAATTTCAAATGCTGCCGTCTTTTGCCCTTCAATACGATATGGATTAACTGAATTCACCAACTCAATTTCTCCATCTTGCGCAATTTCTTTCACGATTTCAAGCGCTTCATCAAAGTTCCCTTCAATAGAAACAATTTGCGCACCATACATTACTGCCTGTGATAGTTTTCCTAACGCAATCTTACCTTCTGGAATAACAACAATTGCCTTCATACCTGCTCTTGCCGCATAAGCCGCTGCTGACGCCGAAGTATTACCCGTAGAAGCACAGATAACCATTTTACGCCCTTGTTCTTTCGCTTTCGTAACTGCCATCACCATACCACGATCTTTAAATGAACCAGTTGGGTTTGCACCTTCATATTTGACATATAGTTCAATACCTAGTAATTCGGACATCTTATCACAATAAATAAGTGGTGTATGCCCTTCATTCAACGTTACGTTAGGCGTATTCTCATTGACAGGTAAATACGCTTCATATTCTTTTACAAGACCTTGCCATAACTTCATATTTCATCAAACTCCTTCAACCGAATAAGATTTTTCAACTTTGTATCCTTCTAATGCATCAATCGCTGACGTTGGTAACTCATCCACACCGATGACAACAACTGCATATTGATGTTCATTGAGCCGTTGTAATTGCAATGTTTTGTGGAATGGTAAATGTCCTTTAATGTCTGCTTCAATTTGCTTTTCTGATACTTCTGGACAGTTGACAACGAAATAGTAGCTTTCTTTTTCTTTAATCGTTTGCGGTTCATTCGAATCCATCATTTGCTTCGTCTTTTCAGTCGTTAATTCAAAATGTGGTGGTAAGGTATGCAAGTTTGATTCAAACTGCAATGATACGTTAAGTAAATCACTGACTACGGCAGAACCAGTTGCCAAACTTCCTGCACCTTTTCCATAGAACATCGTTTCACCTACTGCATCACCAATGACGTATATCGCATTGTATTCATTTTCAACGGCAGCTAACTGATGGCTATTGGCAATTAAAGTAGGTTTTACAGAGGCTTGTACAACACCGTGCTCATACGTTCCTTTACCGATTAATTTGATCTTATAACCAAATGCTGTTGCTGCTTGAATATCATTCGTCGTCACCTGACTAATACCTTCAGTTTTGACATCTGCTAACTTGATAACTTGGTTGAACGATAAATATGATGTAATAACTACTTTGCGCGCCGCATCGATGCCTTCAACATCATCTGTTGGGTCTGCTTCTGCAAATCCCAATGCTTGCGCTTCTTGTAATGCATCTTCATAGGCAGCACCCTCTTCAGTCATCTTCGTCAAAATAAAATTCGAAGTTCCGTTAAAAATCCCCATAAATTTACTGATGTTATTGGCATTTAAGCCATTATTAATCGCATTGACAATTGGAATACCACCTGCAACACTGGCTTCATATTTCAATGCAACACCATTCTCCTGTGCTAAATCCTCTAACACACGCAAGTGGACAGCCAATAAATCCTTATTTGCTGTAATTACATGCTTTTTCTGTGACAATGCTGCTTTCAACCAATCTACGGTCGGCTCAATACCACCCATCACTTCAATCACAATATCAACATCATCATCATTTAAAATGTCATTTACATCTTCAGTCAAGTGATATTGTGAAATATTAAGCGGACGTTTTTTTGATTTATCACGAACAAGAATATGTTTGATCTGAATGTCTTTCTGAATGGTTTCTTTAATCTGTTGGTGATTCTCTTCTATAATTTTTACCACACCAGACCCCACAGTACCAAGTCCTAATAATGCAACATTGAGCTGTTTCATGTAATATCCCTCCGATAGTTTCGACTAAATTCTTTACTACATATTGAAATATCAATAAATATAGTTTAGTATATGTTCATTCCTAAAGTTTGTAAAGTTCTAAAAATTTAAAAAGATATCTCTATAATACCATTTCTCAGTATAAAACTGAATAGGTAATCCCATTAATAGAAAGGTTGTAATAAGTTATGAAAGTATCTAAATTTGGTGGAAGTTCAGTCGCTTCAGCTGAACAAATTAAAAAAGTATTAAATATTGTCAATAGTGATGATGACAGACGTATTATTATCGTGTCTGCACCGGGTAAACGTCACGATAAAGACATTAAAGCAACCGATCTATTAATTAGGCTCTATGAAAAAGTGATCAATGGGTTAGACTATCAATCAAAGAAACAAGAAATTCTAGATCGGTTTGATGATATTATTCGAGAACTCAATCTTCAAACAGACTTATTACAAAAAATAGATGAGACACTCGAACAACATATCAGCGAACTAGCCGACCAGCCAGCACGTTTACTTGATGCCTTAAAATCATCTGGTGAAAACTTCAATGCTCAAATCATTGCGGCCTATAACGATTCTCAAGGTGTTCCGACTATATATATGTCTCCTAAAGACGCAGGAATCATCGTAACCGACGAACCAGAAAATGCTCAAATATTAGAATCGAGTTATGATAAAATCGAACAAATTCGTCATACGAAAGAGAAAATTATTATTCCCGGATTCTTCGGTTATTCTGAAACAAACCATATCGTGACATTTCCACGTGGTGGCTCAGATATTACTGGTGCTATCGTTGCGCGTGGTGTCCATGCGGACCTCTACGAAAACTTTACTGACGTCTCTGGGATTTTCCGAGCTAATCCTACAATTATTAAGTCACCTGAAATCATTAACGAAATTACTTACCGTGAAATGCGAGAACTTTCTTATGCAGGCTTTGGTGTCTTCCACGATGAAGCATTGCAACCTTTATATCGTTATCGCATCCCGGTTGTTATCAAAAATACAAATAGACCGGATGATCCGGGTACTTTTATTGTTCATGATAGAGAAATCAATCGCCATAGAGTTGTGACTGGCATCAGTTGTGACAAGGGATTTACAAGTATAAATATTAAGAAATATTTGATGAACAGACAGGTTGGTTTCTCATTAAAAATTTTAAATATTCTTGCAGAAAACAACATCTCATATGATCACATGCCGTCTGGTATCGATAATATCAGTATTATCATGCGTACATCTCAGCTTGCTGGTAAAGAAGAAAAAGTATTAAATGAAATTCGTACGCAATGTGAAATCGATGAGTTGAATGTTGAACACGACTTAGCTATTTTAATGGTAGTTGGAGAAGGTATGAGCGCCGTTGTGGGAACAGCTAATAAAATTACTACGGCATTAGCAGCAGCCAATATTAACTTAAAAATGATTAACCAAGGTTCATCAGAAATTTCAATGATGTTTGGTATTTCAAACAAAGATGCTGAAGCGGCAGTTAAAGCATGTTACTTAAATTGTTATATATAACAGATTGAGTCATCATAAATTTACTCTTTGGAAATCTTATAGATGGTATATCAAAGTGGAATCAATTCTTTTGTTCTACCTTAAAAATATGGGACTACGAAAGTTTTTTCGTAGTCCCATATTTTATTTGTTCAGATTTAGTATGTATATATCGTATGACTAGATGAAATAATCAGTTTTTCAAAGTATCCATTTCAAAATCTCTTAAATTCCAACAAAAATATTATACTCATATACCTTCATCATTTATGTTAAGAAAAATGATTTTTGCTACTAATTTTTATTTTTATATTTAAACTTTCTCTATTATTATTAAATAATTGAAATTGATTTGTTTTTGGGTAAAATTCCATATGTAAAGTGTAAAGTATCTCTTATGCTATTAATCATTTATCACTTACATTTGTCAATATTTAAAATTTTTCTTTTAAAAGTATAAAAATTTTAATATAATAAGTTGTGCAGTTCACAGGGTTACGATAAGGAGTGGAAGAATGAAAAACGGTTACAAAATGGATTCAGAACAAATTTTTTTCTATGAATCCTATCGAAAAAAAATTATCAGCGAAATAAAAAAGCAATTCGGCCTAAAACTTAATGATATTTTGTTTCTCTATCACCTTAAATCAGCAAACAGCAAACGCATTTCACTTCATAAAGTGAAACAATCCATTGATTTTAGTCTTATGGAAGTACATAAATCATTAACTGCACTATCTGAAATGGAGATTATTGGAAAAGAACGTTCAACAGAAGATGAACGTAAAGTTTTTATCACCTTTACAGATGAGCAGTATCAAAGAATGAATGAGATACTTAAAGACTTCGATCAAATTCAAAAATCTATTTTGACAGAATCTTAATTAATAAAATACGTTATAAAAATAAAAGTCTTAGAACAGCATCAAAAATATGCTATTCTAAGACTTTTTTAACGTTCCCAAATATTAAGTTGTTTCTTTTGCGCTTCTTTTTGTGCCTGCTCAATCACAATACGATACTTATCGTTAGGCGCATAAAATTTTGCTCTTGCAAGTCCTTCTTTTGCGAGCATAGCATTAAACATATCGTCTCCAAGCCAAACATATGCAAGTGTTCGACCGTAACGATCTGTTTTTTCTCGATCGTATTCCAATCTTACTTGTTGATTTGTAAGATGTCGCTTCGTGAAGTCAGATGCTGCTTTTCCATATGGTTGAACAGGTGTATTCGGTTTGACTGTTTCTGGCGTATCAACCCCAATCAGTCGAACACGTTCATCCTCGTGTCCTGGTTTACTAACAATAATCGTATCGCCATCTATGACACGTTTTACAGTATACGTCTCTTCTTCTGAACTCGAGTTTATCTCTGAAAAAGGTCCTGACTGATTGATATATTGAAAGCCCAGTACACCAATTGCGATAATTGCTACAATAATGATTGATAATTTTTTGTCCATGATGTCACCTTCATTTTTTATTCTAAATAAGCATATCACTTCTGTTTCAGGGGTCAAGCGTTATTTTTATTATAAGCATACTGAATGATTTACCTTTTTTAAAGAGATGTTATAATAAATATAATAGGAGTGAAATGTATGAAAACACTTAAAGAAAATTATCTGTCATTAACCATTATTATTTTTGCAGTCATCATGAGTTTTGTGTTACAAAATTACTTTCAATTACCACTTATTGCCGGTGCGTTTATCGGTGTGTTACTCGGAATTGTATGTGGTTTTATTCTTCAAAAAATCAAAAGTAAAAGTAACAAAAATGACAAGTCCGAACCACATTAAGACGATGGTTTGGACTTTTATAATACAACGAAAAGCAGGACATTTCTCAATAATGAGACTGTCCTGCTTTTTATATTCATCGAAATGTAAATGATTTTTGATGTTCTACCTTAAAAACTAAGATTTCTTAGCATTCCAGATTCGAACACCCATCGCAATTGTTGGGAATATCATAAGTACTAATACGATATAGTACAGTGTTACAATGATATTTTCTTTTGAAACTGGTACAACTAAGCCTAAAAGATTGATTAATACTAAAATACCAAGATTAATCATTAAACAAATAAGTAAATCTGTCACCGTAGAGATACCTTTATAATTAAAAGCATTCAACCAATATTCTTTATATGTGCGCATACTATCTCCTCCTTTGAAGACCTTTGATGATGTAGAGTTAGCATGTCATTCTTTATGACAAAATGCCTTTATGTCAATAAGTGATAACACGCTCTTAACATCATGTGAATTTTTAAAAAAAGCATTTCTCCGTTCCATTAAAAAACAGAGAAATGCTTTTTATTTATAATATTATACAGGCTATATAATTATTTTTCAAATCGAACCTATATCGTTAAAACTTATAATTCACCAAATGTGATTACATCTCGCGCGATCATTACTTCTTCGTCAGTTGGAATTACTAAAACTTTTACTGGAGAATGAGGATAGTTCAATTCAGCCTCTTTACCGCGTAATCCTTCGTTTTTACGTGGGTCCCAATAAACACCCATGAATTCTAGACCTTCTAATACACGTGCACGTACAACGTCTGAGTTTTCACCCACACCAGCAGTGAAGATGATTACGTCTACACCGTGCATACGTGATGCATAAGTACCCATGTATTTATGAATACGTGAAGCAAAGATTTCTAAAGCAAGTTTTGCACGTTCATCGCCTTCGTTTGCTGCTTGTTCAATGTCACGCAAATCAGATGAAGTACCTGTGATACCTAATAAACCTGACTCTTTGTTGAATACATTGATCACTTCTTCAGCAGTTTTGCCAGTTTTTTCCATAATGAATGGAATCAACGCAGGGTCAAGGTTACCTGAACGTGTACCCATTGTAACACCTGCTAATGGTGTGAATCCCATTGATGTATCAATTGACTCACCGCCATCGATAGCAGTAATAGATGCACCGTTACCAATATGACAAGAAATCATACGTAATTCTTCAATTGGTTTACCTAGCATTTCTGCAGCACGTTGTGAAACATATTTGTGGCTTGTACCGTGGAAACCATATTTACGGATACCATAGTCTTTATAGTAGTCGTAAGGTAAGCTATAAAGATATGCTGATTCCGGCATTGTTTGGTGGAATGATGTATCGAATACTGCAACGTGTGGGATATTAGGTAAAAGTTTTCTGAATGCATTAATACCCATTAAGTTTGCAGGGTTGTGTAAAGGTGCTAAGTCAGCTAAAGCTTCGATTTGGCTTGCTACTTTATCAGTGACAAGTGCTGATTCTGGGAATGTTTCCCCACCATGTACAACACGGTGACCAGTACCGTCGATATCATTGATGTCATTAATAACACCATGTTTTTGGAAGCTGTCTAACATAATGTTTACTGCTTCTTCATGGTCTTTAATGTCTTTTACATCTTTGACTTTTTCTCCATTCACTTCAATTGTAAAAATTGAATCGTTAAGTCCAATACGCTCAATTAAACCTTTAGTAACTAATTTTTCTTCCGGCATTTCAATCAATTGGAACTTTAATGATGAACTACCAGCGTTAATCGCCAAAATTAACTTAGACATAGGAACGTCCTCCAATATATTTAAATTTATCCACATCTATTTAACCATTAATACAGTTGTAATTCAAGAGTATTACAGGTTATTTTAATGATTTTCAGAACGCCACTCTTTTAATTCTGCTAAGAAGTTCTGGAAGAGTTGTGGATTCTTGAAATCAGGGATATTTGCTAATAAAACCTCAACAGGCTTAGTAATCCCCTGCTGTTTGCGTTGTAATACAAGAATTGACTTTTGTGCATTCTTGTTTTTAAACAAGTTAGCAGGAAGGTTTAAAAATGCTTGCATTTCTGTTTCTGTTGCAATAAAATTTTCTAACTGTTTCACATGATCGCCTTCAAAGAGTTGTGTCGGAACAACGAGAAATGCATAACCAGTTGGCTTAAGCGCTTGAACAGCTTGCTCAATAAATAAATAATGTGCGTAACTGTGTCCCTCATCAAAACCTAACTGCATTTGATGGCTTCGTTCATCTAAGGGATAATAGCCAATTGGCAAATCTCCTACTACGATATCCGCTTCTTCAAAAGGTAATGGCATAATTGCATCTTGCGGGTAAACATCAAATGGAATTTCTAAAAAGTTAGCAAGATGTATACTTAAACGTGACAACACTGGATCAACTTCTACGAGATGATGCATCACTGTTACTTCTTTTAAGACATCGTGAATTGTGGCACTCAGATGTCCTGAACCACTTCCCAAATCTGCAATATGCATTTCTTTTGCATCTTCTTCAAATTGCGAAATAAGAAAACCAACGACTAAACCAATAGTATCAGGCGTAATCTGATGGTTCGCTTGTACTTCTTCTTGTTGTAATTGACTTAAATAAGCAAATTGAAATGCTTTTCGTCTATCTTGAAACTGTGCAGATTCAAGCAATGAACGCTCATTCGTATAAAGATGTTCCATTGCTAATCCTAAATTTTCTATAAAACTCTGCCCATTCTCTTCGTTTAAAGCTTTTGTTTTTTCATCAAGTCGCTGGAATAATTGCTCCATGATGGATGGTGATTGTGTCATAAGTTACGCCCTTTCAATAATTCTCATCTATTTCTAGCATAATAAAAAATGAAGGTTGAGACAAGTAGAACCCTCTATCGTCTCAACCTCTTCTTGTAATTAAATATTTCGATATGCCTCTAACGCCGCATCAAAGTTTGGAAAATCTGTACCTTCTGGAACAATTTCTTTATATACAACTTTGTTATTTTCATCTAGAACGAATACTGCACGTGCTAACAACATTAATCCATCCATAAGCACACCATAATTTTTAGCGAATGAATGTGCTTGATAGTCACTCAATGTGATGACATTGTCTAAACCATTGCTAGCGCACCATCTTTTTTGGGCGAATGGTAAGTCCGCTGAAATTGTTAAGACGTAACCATCTTCATCGTTAGCTTGTTCATTAAATTGACGTGTCTGTTGATCACATACGCCTGTATCAATAGAAGGTACCACACTAATCAATTTCTTTTTACCTTCGTAATCAGCTAATGTGATTGGATTTAAACCTTGATCTACCACTTTAAAATCAGGTGCTTGATCGTTTACTTTCACTTCATCTCCAATCAAATCAACTGGTTGTTGTTTAAATGTAATTTGTGCCATTTGACTGCCTCCTTAATGATATATTTCACTCTCATTATAACGAGTTTGTAATGATTTCGCATCCATTTCATTTCTTTGATGTTTAATCTGTCTCAAATATTTCTGCTTAACTACCACTGTATCTGCAAAATAATCATGCACACCGATATGTTTTGGTGTGAAAATCACAGCTAAATATGGCAATCCTAACATCACATTGGAAATAATTCGACCAATCCATTCTCGCATTAATACATCTGACCACGATAATCCTTCAATATGATTGGTATACACTTTAATGCCTAAAATCATTTTCCCTAATGTTTGTTGGAAGAATCGTGTCATCAATACAAAATATAAAAAGTATATAATGGCTTCTAACATATTTGCAACATTGAAATATGAAATCCACAGTTGCCAATCATTCATATTCGTTAATGCAAAAATAGGTTCTAAAACCATTTGTTTTACAGCCCAAAGGATGATGATATCAATGATATAGCTAAAAAACCTTCGTCCAAAACCTGCATACAAAAAGGCGTCTCGTTCATATTGACTCATTTTTACGCTCGTTTGAGTCGAACTCATGTCTTCATAACGTCTTTGTGTCGGATTGGTGTTTACAGTTGCTTTCTCTTTATTCATCTCATCCACCTACCCTTCATATTTATACATAGGTCTCGTTTGTGATTCATTGTTTAAGATTGATTTCACTTGTTCAATATCTGCACGAACACCTTTTAAAAAGCTCTTCGCACCGAATAATGAACCGAATCCCATATCAGCTTGATCAAAGCTAATCACTTGCGCGTCTTCTGCTTTAATCGCTTTTTTCAGATCCTTCATAGATGCTTCTTTGTAGCCAATTTCATCAATGAGTCCATTACTTTTTGCTTGTTGTGCACTGTATAGTCGCCCATCAGCTAATTCACGTACTTTTGATTCTGACATATGGCGACCTTTAACGATAACATCAATAAATTGATCATAGCTATCTTTATTAATTGATTGTAAGATATCACGTTCTTCTTGTGTCATTTCTCTCGAAGGGCTCAAAATATCTTTATGTTCACCTGATTTGATTGTGTTTGTTTTTACACCAAGATTGTTCAGTAATTCTGAGTAATCCATCGCCTGAGAAATCACACCAATTGATCCTGTGAGTGATTGTGGGCCTGCATATATCTTATCTGCAGGTGCTGAGATGTAGTAACCACCTGATGCAGCCATCGTTTCCATTTGTACGTAAACCTTTTTGCCTGAATCTTTTACTTCTTTTAATTTTTGATAAAATTCATCACTCGCATATGTACTACCACCCGGGCTATCGACAATTAAAAATACTCCTTTAATCGTGTCATCTTCTTTGATTGCATCCAACTGTTTTAATGCCATTTGATGATCATAGCTTCCACTAGCAAATAGCCCACCAGTCCCCATATCTATAATTTCACCTTTGACAGACAGTTTTGCAATTTGTTTATTACTATTTCCTTCTTCAACGACTGTACTCGTTGCTTCATTAATCATTGAGAGTTTGGAATCAAACACCGATGAAGCGAGTGTTGTCACTGCACTGGTCAAAATACCACTCAGTACAATCACAGCCGCAATGATAATTGCTACAATACGTTTTGACATATAGATAACCACTCCTTAAATAATTGTTTGTTCCTATCATATCAAACCTTTTTTAATTTGTAACAAGGTCTTTCTATTTCTGAAAAAGATTCTTATACAAAAATGACAAAAAACCTCTCAAACAAGAATTTGAATGAGAGGTCTCAATATTTAAAAATGTGTCGATACATAATCCAGTAAGTTTTTCATTATCAGTATAGCTGTCACAACAACAAATAATACTTTGACGTAACCGACACCATACTTTAATGCAAACCATGCACCAAAATATGAGCCCACAACCATACTCACTGCCATTGAAAGCCCGTAGACATAATCAACATGTCCAAGATAGATAAATAGTAACAATGCACCTAAGTTCGATGCAAAATTAAGTACTTTAGCATTACCTGCCGCACTTAAAAAGTCAAAACCAATCATTAAAAAAGCAAACATAAGAAATGACCCTGTACCACCACCGAGAAAACCATCATAAAATCCAATTATAGCTAACGCGATTACAAAAATGATTAGTTTTCTCAATGACAATTTTTGATATGTACGTATGCTACCCCAATCTTTTTTTAGCAACGTATAAATTAAAACAACGGTTAGTATCACGATAACCAATGGTTTTAATAGTGCTGCAGGCAGATAGACAGCAAGTATCGCACCACAAATTGACGCAATAAACGATATCGGAAATAACTTTGCAACAATTCGAATATCTACCTTACCTGAACGCAAATAACGAATGGCACTCGTAAACGATCCAAACGCACTGGCAAGCTTGTTCGTTCCAAGTGCAGTTGCAGGCGGCAATCCAATTGCAAGCAATGCAGGAATTGAAATCAATCCACCACCGCCGACTACCGCATCAATAAAAGCTGCTAAAAAACCAAAAGCTAAAATAATAACAATTAGTGTCCAATCCCATTCCATTAACATTTAACCATCCCCTTTATTTGGTTAATTATATTAGAATAAGTCTGCTTCCCAAGTTGTTTCAGTATCTTCATGTAATTGGTAATTTTTATCAATTACCAATGTTTCGATATTCTCAACTGCACGATCCAACATTTCTTCAAAATCAAATCCTGATTCATATTTCAATACTTTGTCATACTGTGGTTCAGTAACAGGGTGTTTTGGTGTAAAAATTGTACAACAGTCTTCAAACGGTTGGATAGATGTTTCAAACGTACCAATCGCTTTCGCTTTTGCGACAATCTCTTCCTTGTCCAACGATAGTAACGGTCTTAAGATTGGCGTAGATGTAACAGCATTAATCGCATACATACTCTTCAATGTTTGACTCGCTACTTGTCCTAGATTTTCCCCATTTACAATTGCGTCTGCTTCGATTTGATGTGCTAATTTGTCTGCAATGCGCAACATCATACGACGTGTAGATGTCATCGTATAACGTTCATGTACGACTTTATGAATTTGTTTTTGTACTTCTGTGAATGGAACAATGTGCAATTTAATCGTACCAACACGCTCTGCCATAATACGTGTTAATTCAATCACTTTTTGCTTTGCTTTTTCACTCGTAAACGGTGGACTGTGGAAATGAATCGCTTCAATTGTCACACCTCGACGCATTACTTCCATACCTGCAACAGGTGAATCAATACCGCCTGACAACATCAATAATGTTTTGCCACCTGTTCCAACCGGAAGTCCACCAATTGCTTCGATTGTACGATCATACATATAAATCGCATCCAAACGAACTTCTACCATAATTTGATGATCAGGCTTACGAACATCAACGTGTAATCCTGGAACATGTTTTAGCACTTCACCGCCGACCATACGTTGGATTGCAAATGTTTCGTATTCAAATTGCTTATCGCTGCGTTTCACTTCTACTTTGAAACTGTCGCCTTCATGATATTTTTCAGCAAACTTTATGGCATGCGCGTATACAGAATCCATATTTTTTTCAATTTTTAGCACCGGACTGATAGAGTGTACACCGAAAACTTTCGAAATACGTGACATCATTTCTTCTACATCAGCCTGTGGATCTAATTCGATATACATGCGGTCTCGGTTTGCTTTAACTTCATATCCCTTTAATGGCATCAATGATCGCTTCACATTGGAACGCAATTGGTTAACGAAAACTTTTCGATTACCACCTTTTAATGTTAATTCTCCATATCTTACAAGTAGATGATCATATATCATTATTCTAGTAACTCCTTCACTTCTTTATATACTTTGTCAAAAGCGTGTTTAAATTGTTGAATATCTGCGTGTTGCGTATTGATATCAAAAGACAATCGGATACTTCCTAATATGCATGATGTAGAGATGCCCATCGCTTGAAGAACTTCATTCACTTTTGCATGTTTTGACGAACAAGCACTTGTTGTCGAAATCATCACACCTTGTTTTGAGAAAGCATTAACAAGTACTTCCCCACGAACACCTGGAAAAGCAATATTTAAAATATGCGGTGACGCATCGATTGGCGAATTGATACATACACCTTTATATTGAGAAATAAAATCTCTTAATGTTTGATTCACTTGAACAAGTGCCGACATCATATCCGAACGGCGCTCTTCTGCTAAACGAATTGCTTTTGCGCTTGCAACATCGATAGGTACGTTGACGGTACCACTACGCAAACCATATTCTTGTCCCCCACCATGTATGATAGGCTCTATATTATGCATATTATTTAATATCAGTACACCTTGCCCTTTTAAACCATTAAATTTATGTCCACTTAGCGCAATACTGTCTACATCTTGCGTAATGAGCGGTAACTTGCCCAGTGCTTGCACCGCATCAACATGAAAATGTGCCTTTGGATAGTCTTTTAGTAACGTCGCAATGTCTTCTATTGGTTGAACTTGACCCATAATGTTATTGACATGCATACAAGTAACTAATATGACATCAGACGACATCAATGATTTCAAATGATCCATATCAATTCGTCCAGCTTTCGTAACATTCACATACTTCAATACGAATCCTTGTGTCTCTAAAGCACGACATACTTCTAACACTGATGGATGTTCCAATACGGAAGTAATGATTGTTCGCCCAAACTGTTTCTTTTGGTAAGCGACACCTTTTAAAGCCATGTTGTTCGACTCTGTGGCGCCACTTGTGAAAATAACTGTTTCATCATTCAAGTTTAACGCTGACTTAATTTGATTGCGTGCCTGCTGTAACAGACGACTCGCTTCAACACCCTTTGCATGCGGGCTATTCGGGTTATAAAAATATTGTTGATTCACCTTCATAAAGCTATCAAGTACAGATGAATCAGGCTTCGTTGTTGCCGCATTATCAAAATAGAGCATGTTTAAGACTCCTTCACTCATTAATCATTATTTCATTGTACTATAATTCTATTTGAAATGAATAGGTAAAAATCTCAAATACCCAATACACATCTTTCTTTACTCCCATGTTACTTCCCTATAATTGCCCACAAAAAAACCATGATGTAACTATACACATCATGGTTTTAATCATTTTAAGCTTGCTTTAGCATAACTTCTTTTTCAATTTGTTGGCTAATGCCTGGTTCAATTCGTTCCAGTGCTTGTGCTGAAATCTCACTTGAACGTTTATAGCGATTGTTTTTGAATAAGCGTTCTGCTTCGTTCAAACTCTTATCTAAATCATGGTTATCTTTACGATATCTATTGCCGTACTGAATTAATTTCTCGGCATAAACCGCATTGATTAAGACGTCATTTGCTTCATCTTCAAATTTATTCATTTGAAGCACGACTTTGTTCACTTTATCTTTCAATTGTTGAACGTTAATTGGACGTTCGCTAAAGCGTTTATTCACATCTCTAACTTCATAGTCAATTTCATTTTTCAAAATGATAAAACGTTCTGGCACACTCGTTAAGTTTGATGCTAACAAGCGACGGTAAATCTCTTCTTTTTTACTTTGAACACGTAAAATATGTTCTTCCGCTTCCGCCTCGTCTTCTCTGAGTGAGATCAAATGATTCTGTAACTTTTCTTGTTTATCGTTAATAACCACAACATGGTCTTCAATATATTTTAAGTTATCTTGAACCTCACTATATCTTACAGCAGATTTTGACATTTCTGTTAGGATTTCATCATAAACAGAAATAAGATTTTGAATTTCATTTTCGAATTGTCGTACGTTTTGTACATCACTTTCGTTAATGTAATAATTTTCACGTACATATTCAATTTCTGTTTGCAATGTATAGTTCATATCTTTTGCGTGGAATAATTCATCTGTAATACGCTCTTTTGATTCTTCGACAGCATTCTTTGATTTTACTTCATGTTCGATAAGGTCATACATCACATCGAGTTGCTTGTTAATCTCTTCAAGCTTTTGATTCGCAGCATCAAGTTCGAGCTTACTAATCATTGGTTCAACAAAACTCAACTCTGTTTTTAAACTTTGTAGCGTGCTGTCTACTTTTGCATGATCTAAATCATAACCTTCCACCTTCAAGTCACGCACACCGTACTTCAAGTCTTGGAACTGGCCTGGCAACTCTTTTTGCGCTTCGCGAATCAAGTCTGGGATTTCAGTCATGTCTTGTTGAAGATATGTGATGTCATCATTCAATCCTTTAATATGTGTATGCGCTTCTTGATAGTTACCTGCATCCTTTAACTCTTGATAGCGCTCAATCTCAGGTTCAAGCGCTTCAATTTCTTGTTCAAGTGGTGCTGCAGCTTCACCAAATTGATGTCGATTTGCTAAAACATCACGTTTCATTTTACGATGATTTTCTTTCGTCTGTTCGTAGATAGTATCACTCTCTTGGTGAAGATGGATCACTTCATCCGCTTGCTCGGTTAAAGCTAAATGTTTGGCTTCATATGCGTCCATCAAACTATGCGCATCATCAATTTCGACTTGTGCTTGCGAGAACTTAAACTTATCAAGTGTGACTTCCGCTTCATGAATTTTTTCATCAACAGGTGCTAAAAAGTCGTTTGTTGTTTGTGTCCATTCCGAACGTAAGCTGTCGTAACGTTGCTTCGTTTCTCCAGACATACGAAGTTGTTTTAATTTATCCAAGCTTTCATCATAAGACAACGCATTCAACTTTTCTCTACGCGTCTCAGCCTCTTGTATGATCGTTCGCTTTTGAGAACGCATATAGAACAAGATACCAATGCCAATTAAAATAATAATAATAACCGCTAGTATGATATACAATAACATGTTCATTTTTCTCCTCCTAGAATACATAAAACTATTATAACGTAAATTATCATGTCATAAAATCAAAATCTCAAAAAACATCTGACTTCCTTTATTTATATGTATAAAATCGATTGATTGCATGAATACATATGAGAAGATATAATATCCTTAAATTTCGGAAAAGTGAGTGGATAACATGTCGGTGAAACAAACAGATTATACATTATTAGCACGTCAACTTGATGCTTTATTAGATGGTGAAACAGATTTAATTGCAAATTTAAGTAATGCCTCAGCACTATTGAATGAAAATCTAGACCAAATTAATTGGGTTGGCTTTTACTTAATGAAAAATGATGCGCTCATTCTCGGTCCTTTCCAAGGGAAGCCTGCATGTGTTCATATCGAAGTAGGTCGTGGTGTTTGTGGGACAGCTGTTGCAGAAAATAAAATACAACGTGTAGCTGATGTGAATGCCTTTCCAGGCCATATTGCATGTGATGCTGCAAGTCAATCAGAGATAGTCGTACCAATTCATAAAGGCGATACAGTTATTGGTGTATTGGATATTGACGCCCCTATTACAAATCGATTCTCTGAAGCAGATGAAGAAGGACTTGCAAAATTTGTTGAAGTACTCGAACAACATCTTGCATAAAACCATTGACAAAGATGATGAAAGTGTTACAATTGTCTTTGTGTGAATAAACGAAAATAGCAGTTGAATATTGATAGGCACTATGGTGTTCCCAAAGCGGGCGTGCCGTGTAACCGTAGCTATGAGGCGAGGACACAGAAAACACTATATCCTATCGAGCATTCAACACTCTTTTTTGTTTTTCATAACTACAAAAAAGAAAAAGGAGGAGTCAATTATGGCTCGATTCAGAGGTTCAAGCTGGAAAAAATCACGTCGTTTAGGTATTTCATTATCAGGTACTGGTAAAGAATTAGATAAACGTCCATATGCACCGGGACAACACGGTCCTACTCAACGTAAAAAATTATCAGAGTATGGTTTACAATTACGTGAAAAACAAAAATTACGTTACTTATATGGAATGACTGAACGTCAATTCCGTAACACTTTCAACATCGCTGGTAAACAAGGTGGTGTACACGGTGAAAACTTCATGGTATTACTTGCTAGTCGTTTAGACGCAGTTGTATACTCATTAGGTTTAGCTCGTACACGTCGTCAAGCACGTCAATTAGTTAACCACGGTCACATCTTAGTAGATGGTAAACGTGTTGACATTCCATCATACTCATTAAAACCAGGTCAAGAGATTGCTGTTCGTGAAAAATCACAAAAACTTGCAATCATCGCTGAATCAGTAGAAATCAGCAACTTTGTTCCTGATTACTTAGAGTTCGATGCAGACAACCTTAAAGGTACTTTCGTTCGCTTACCAGAACGCAGCGAATTACCTGCAGAAATCAATGAACAATTAATCGTTGAGTACTACTCACGTTAAGATTTCATAACTTATTTAAAAACCAAGTATGGACACTGTGCCTACTTGGTTTTTTTGTTTTATCATACATAACTTTCCCTTCCCGATTAACGAAATAATGAATTACTTTGCAATATCATTTCTGTTTTTTATAATAAACATATAGTTATTCAAAGGGAGATGTTACTGTGAAAGTATTTACTGAAAAAGAAGTCATGATGACATATCATATGTCGGATGCAATACAAGATATTGAAAATTTATTTCAAAATATGGACGACGTTAGCCAAACGTCTCGTGTTGTCATACCAACTGGTGAAGGAGCAAAGTCGATGCTGTATATGCCTTGTATCCATTTTGGCAAACAACAAGGGATCATTAAAATAACATCTATAACACCCGAAAACCCGCAACATAATCGACCTACAACACAAGCTAATATAGTTATCACTGATTTAAAGACTGGTGAACATGTCGCAAGTATGGATGGGAGTTATTTAACACGCTTGCGCACAGGTGCTTTAAGTGGTATTGCTACAAAATATATGAGTCGTCCCGACAGTAAAACACTAGGTATGATTGGAACTGGCGGTATGGCTTATGAACAATTGTTAGGAAATCTAGAAGTACGTCCAATAGAAAAAGTACTATTGTACAATCGTACTTCTGAGAAGGCACATGCGTTCAAAGCACGAATTGCCGATAAACATCCAAGCATTGAATTCGAAGTCGTTTCAACTGTCACCGAACTTGTAAGACAGTCTGACATTATCAATTGCCAAACACAGTCCACATCACCTGTTTTCAATGCAAATGATATACAATCCGGTACACATATTAATGGTATCGGATCATATCGTCCAGAGATGAAAGAGATGGACAACCGCCTCTTTCCCACAGCTTCACAAATAGTTTTCGATGACTTAGAAGGTGTAAAGGAAGAAGCTGGTGAGTTTATTGAAGCAGATAAACAAGGACTATTTTCTTTTGATCACCATGATGATGACTTAAAAGGTGTATCATTAAACGGGAAAATTCAACGTAATAATGAAGATATCACTATTTTCAAATGCGTCGGCGCTGCACACTTTGATTTAGCTGTTGCGCTTGGGACATGGGAAAAATTCAATAAAAACCATAATTAATTGAAAGTTGGGACATAGACACGATTTAAAAGGCGTCTGAAATGAAAGTACTTTTTCACTTCAGACACCTTTTATCGATTTATCAGAGCAGAAATAAATGATGTGTCTCTCTATTCCAGCTCCCCTTTCACTTTATAGTTATAATTTAAATATTTCATCCGGTATATCAGATATAACGCCATCAATACCGAGCTGAATTAACTTTTTAGCAGTTTGCGCATCATTCACCGTATAAGGTAATACTTTCAAATTGGCATCATGTGCACGCTTCACAAATTTCTTGTTAACGAGTTGATAATTAGGGTTCACATAATCTGCATATTCTGCAATATCACAAAAATCAGGTTGTTTCAGCCAATATTTTCTTTTGCTGATGAGTACACCGTAATGAATATATGGCACTTGATGCTGTATCTCTTTTATAAATGATTGATCAAATGATTGAATAATAATTCGATTAATCGGGAAATCATGATGTATTATTTTTTGAATCATTAACGCCCCAATATTGGGATATTTGCTTGGCTTTTTCACTTCAATCAGCAACGTTTTTGAGTAGTTCTTACACAAGGTCAAAATTTCATCAAAAGTCATAATTGGCGCATCAATGTCACCCTTCATTTGTGCATTGAAGTTAAAGACTCTTAAATCTTCTAATGTAAAGTCTTTAATGGCACCTTTTCCATTCGATGTTCGATCTATTGACTCATCGTGAATTCCAACGAGCATTCCATCTTTCGTCATATGTAAATCAATTTCTAACATATCGATATGTTGACTGAGTGCTGCTTGATACGCAAGCTTTGTATTTTCAGGATAACGCTGAGATAGTCCACGATGTGCAATCACCTGAAATGACTTATTAGGTCTCAACAATTTCATAAACTGCCCTACTTTCTTTATAAAAAATAATATATCTTTAATTTATCATATTTAGAATCGGAGTGACTTAAATTGATACAACATACTTTTACAACAACCGTCTCATGGCAAGGTGGACGCAATGAAGTAGGTCACTTGAATGGTGACATTCTTGAACATGACGTATCGATTCCATCATCGTTAGGCGGTACAGGGAAAGGAACGAATCCAGATGAACTGCTCGTTGCAGCAGCATCCAGTTGTATGACAATCTCACTTGCAGCTGCTTTGGAACGTGCACATCTCACGCCTACCAAAATTGAAATGCAATCTGATGGACATGCTGTATTTGATCAACAACAATTTCAAATGAAAAAAATCACTCATTATCCTAAAATTTTTCTTTCGAATGAACAAGATATTAAAAAATTAGAACGTCGTATAACACATCTCATTAACATTGCAGATAAAAATTGCATGGTATCAAATAGTTTGAAAGGCAACGTGCAGATCGATGTTATACCTCAAATTGTCCATTGTTCATAAATATCTATCACAATCCCAACAAAATTAGGTAGTAGGATAGAAATCTTCATACTTACAAAAGATTTCATGGTCCTACCCTTTTTATTTTCAGTTGCACTGTCAAATTGTATGATATTATACACTGTTATTTTATCTGAAAATTTGTTAAAATGAAAAAATATACCGATTGGGAGGTAAAACTATGTATACTCATCACTCTTTACTTTTAACACCCGGACCAACGCCCGTCCCTAACAAAATACAACACGCTATGAATTTACCTATGGTTGGACATCGTTCAAGTGACTTTGAAGCCATTGCAAAACTGGCATTTTCAGGCTTAAAACGCGTTTTCGGTGCATCTCATGACGTCATTATATTAACTTCTAGCGGTACGAGTGCATTAGAAGCTAGTATGCGCAATCTAATAAATCCTGACGATCATATTGTTGTCATCGTATCAGGTGCGTTTGGAGCACGTTTCCAACAAATTGCAGAGGCTTATTCACATCATCTTCATGTCTTCAATGTCGAATGGGGTGAATCATTCAATACGGAAGACGTATTAACATTCATTCAATCGATTGATCATCCAATTACTGCTGTCTTCACACAATATTGTGAGACATCTACGTCTGTACTTCATCCAGTTGCCGAACTTGGACATAGTTTAAAGCAGTTTAATCCAGATATCTACTATATTGTTGATGGCGTAAGCTGTATCGGTGCTGTCGATGTAGATATGGAAAGGGATCAGATTGATGTGTTAGTTGCTGGCAGTCAAAAGGCAATGATGTTACCACCTGGACTTGCATTTGTCGCATACAATGATCGTGCTCGTACACGATTTTCTCAGACAAACAGTCCAAGCTTTTATCTGAACTTATCAAAACATCTATCATCGCTGGAAGCAAGTACAACGCCCTATACACCGAATGTCCCAGCCTTTCGTGGCGTTGTGCAATATAGCCAAATGATCAAAGAAGAAGGATTCCAACATGTAGTCAAGCGTCATAATGTGATACGTGATGCGTTAAGAAAGGCACTTAAATCACTGTCTCTAGATTTGCTCGTCAATGATGATGCTGCCTCACCCACTGTAACTGCATTTGTTCCAAAAGATCATGACGAATTAGTATATATTAAAGAACAGTTAGCGAAGACATTTAACATCACAATTGCAGGCGGCCAAGGTAAATTAAAAGGGCATATATTACGTGTTGGACATATGGGTTTCATATCACCGAATGACCTATTACCTTTTGTTTCAAGTCTTGAGATGATTTTAAGTACTTATCGCAATGAAAACTATATCGGTAAAGGCACAAAAGCATTTTTGGAGGGAATTTATCATGAATTATAAAGTACTAGTTGCTGACCCCATCTCTGATGATGGCTTACATCAACTACATGCAGATGGTGCATTCGAAGTCGTTCATAAAACTGGATTAACTGAAAACGAACTCATTGCATTTATTCCAGATTACGATGCTTTAATCGTACGAAGTCAAACCCAAGTAACAGCGACAGTTTTAAAAAGTGCAGATCGATTAAAAGTTGTCGCAAGGGCTGGCGTCGGCGTGGATAATATTGATATTGATACCGCAACAAAAGAAGGCATTATCGTGATCAATGCACCTGATGGCAATACCATTTCAGCAACAGAACATTCTGTCGCTATGTTATTAAGTATGGCGAGAAATATTCCCCAAGCACATGCATCTCTCAAGCGAGGTGAATGGGATCGGAAGACGTTCCGTGGAACAGAATTGTACCAAAAAACATTAGGCGTTATCGGAACAGGACGAATTGGTATTGGTGTAGCAAAGCGTATGCAAAGTTTTGGCATGAATATTCTTGCATTTGATCCGTACTTAACTGAAGCACAAGCTAACGAACTAGGATTTACACGTGCAACAGTTGAAGAAATTGCACAAGCTGCAGATTTTATTACGGTACATACACCATTAACTGAAAAAACACGTGGCTTAATTAATGCTGACTTTTTTAACCTTGCCAAGCCTAACCTTAGAGTAATTAACGTCGCTCGTGGTGGTATCATTGATGAACAAGCGCTCATTGAAGCATTAGATAATAATAAAATTGCGGGAGCAGCATTAGATGTATTTGAAAACGAACCTGCTGTCAATACACCTGTTACACAACATCCAAAAATTATTGTGACGCCTCATTTAGGTGCCTCAACAATTGAAGCACAAGAAAAAGTGGCGGTTTCAGTTGCTGGAGAAATTATTGACATTTTAAAATACCAAAATGTAAAACATGCTGTGAATGCACCAAAAGTGATATTTGATCATTCAGAAGAAATCCAACCATTTGTCGACTTGGCACAATTAACAGGGGCATTAGCCATTCAATTACTTCCCAAAGCACCACGTAAGATGCATATAACATATGGTGGTGACTTAGCACTTGATGACACAAGTTTATTAACACGAACATTAGCACAAGGCGTTCTTCAAGAAGATATGGGAGATCACGTCAATTTAATCAACACACTCATGCTATTGAACGAACAAAATGTCTCATATACGATTGAAAAAACAAAAGGGATTCAAGGATTTAGCAACTATATCGAAGTGGAACTTATAAATAAAGATCAACGTGCAAAGATTGGTATGACTGTTCTCAACGGATTTGGTCCACGTATTGTGCGTATTAATGACTATGCAGTTGACTTTAAACCAGAGCACTATCAATTAATTATTCAACATACCGATCAGCCTGGTATGATCGGTCAAACGGGTCAAATTTTAGGAGAACATGATGTTAATATCACATCAATGTATGTGGGTCGTAAACAAGTAGGTGGCCATGCGATGATGATTTTATCCATTGATCATCCTATTGATGAAGCGGTTCATGACGCATTATTAAATATTCCTGGATTAGAAAGTGTTCAACTTGTCACATTGAAAGATGAGTCACTTATCAATTAATATAAGCCCAGAGATTGGAGAATATCCTCCAATCTCTGGGCTTATACAATGTTTATAATAAATATTGACGAACTTCTAAGACATGATTCACTAATTCATCTGCGCCTTTTGCATCGAGCTCTTCTGCTGCTTCAGTCCCTTTTAAACCTGTTAATGTCCCAATAAATCGTGCATTGACTTTTTGTGCACTTAATAAGTCAGCCAATGAATCTCCAACAATCGTCACTTCATAATGATTTAAACGATTTACCTGATTCGTTGCATAATCATGGTATTTTGAAGTGTCATTTCCATCATATGTCGCAACATAGCTAAATGGATTCGGCTTACCGAGTGGCTTTAATTCAGGATATTGTTTTTCTGCTTGAATCACTTCACTTGCCGTTACAATGTGGGAATCATCAAAATATGACAACAAGCCCAATGCTTCAAAAGGTATCAATGTTTCAACACGTGTGCGCCCTGTGGCAATGGCAATTAAATAGCCAGCTTCTTTAAGATCTTGCAGTAAACTACGAATACCATCAATCGGTGCTAAAACTACCTCGTCATATATATATCCCTTTTTGTAATTCGTCTTAGCCTTCTTTTTCTCTACTTCTTCATATAGTTTAGTACCTAAATACCATTCTTGATATAACTCTTGTGCCAGTTGCCATAATGGACTATTAATATCAAATAATGCTACTTTATCCGTTTTTAAAACATTCGTTGCATACGCCTTTAAACCTTCATAAATCTGTTCCTTACCTTCCGTAAGATGATTCAAAAAGTCTAAAGGCAAGGCATAATCAATATGACTCGATTTAATGTGTGATTGTAATGTTTTTATAGATGTTTCGGAGAACGCTGCCTCATCTAAAAATGATAATTTCTCAGTATGTGGTAACGACTTTAACAAGTCGATTAAGTGGACTGAAAATACAATGAATAACATATCCCAGTTAGAGTTGATACCTAAAGATTTTAGACGATGTAAAATTAAATCATTTTCAAAAAGCTCATTACGAATCGTCATAATTTCAGATTCGGTTAAAGCATCAAGAGCGATTCCATCTTTAAGATTCAAATAAGCTTTATCATACAATAATTCATAAACAGTTAGTGCTGATACATCAAAACATCTTGATTCATCTAAAAACACACCATCTACATCAAATAATACTGCTTTTGTCATAACTGATCCCTCTTCCCGAATATTCAGATAATGATATTATATCACGGACATGACTTTACACCAAATCTCCTATTACAATTTTTAAAAATAGCGCAAATCTATCGAAAGCCCGTGATTTACGCTATTATGATTAACACATTATTTTGTTTTGACATATTCATTGAGTTCTTGTTGCAATTGTTTAGTTCGTTCACCAATTAAGTTCGTGAGATATTCAACTTTTTCTTGTCGCTTCATACCTTCTGGGAACGTTGTAGTATCAATAGGTGCTCCAAACTTAATATAAGCCTTGCCTGTCAACATACCAATAAGTTTTGTAGGACCTACGTAGGCAGCAGGTAAAATCGGTTTCTTTGCTAACATTGCAATCGTTGCAGCACCACGTTTAAGTGGGACTTCTTCTGTCGTTCTATGACCCGATGGAAAAATACCAACTGTTTTGTTTGAGTTTAATAACTTAACCGGAATTTTTAATGTACTCGGCCCCGGATTTTCACGATTTACTGGAAAGGCATTTAATGCCGATAAAAACTTACCAAAAAGCTTATTTTCAAACAACTCTTGTTTCGCCATAAAGTGAATTTGATTTGGTAATAATGCTACTCCTAACAATACAATTTCATTATAACTTTCATGATTGCATGTCACGAGATACTCATTGTTATCTGGTTCATTGTCTTTTCCGAGAACTTCTAAATTTTTTAATCTTTTGGCCACAATAAATTCTAATACTGTTCCAATTAATTTGTAGAGCATTTTGGCACCTCTTTATTTATTAAAATTAGCTCTTTAGATTTTATCACTTCCTTTTCATTTCAACAAGCATTCAATAGATACAACTCTAGACCGATACCGTGTGACTAGAAATATCGTGTAAAAAAAAGCATAATATAAGGAAAGGAGGCATACTATGAATTCAAATGATTTTAATCCTACTTCCCAAAGGCAACAAAATGATACGCCACCCCCTTCTTCAAAAAAGAGTGGATGGTTACGTACAATTATAATTGCTCTTATAGCAGGGCTTATCGGTGGTAGCATTGCATTCTTCGCTATCAGTGGTATTTCAAACTTTACATCATCAGGTAACCACTCTGGTGCGAATGTCAATGTTGCCGAAAATGAAAAAGGCGGCAATGTATTGGATCAAAAATCGAAATCATATCCATCAATCAATGCCATGATTAAAGACAAATCCCCTTCAATTGTAGGAGTAGTTAATGAACAAAAAGCTGAAAACATAGAAGATCTACTTCGAGGCAAGTCAACAGATGCACAACCTTCTGGCATTGGTTCAGGTGTCATCTATCAACGTAATAAAAAAGAAGCTTTTATTGTTACGAATAACCATGTTATTGACGGTGCATCTTCTATTAAAGTGCAACTACATAACTCTAAACAAGTAAACGCTGAACTAGTTGGCACAGACCCACTGACAGATATCGCTGTTCTAAAAATTAAAAATCGAAATGATATTAAAGCCATTGATTTTGCCGATTCATCAAAAGTAAAAACAGGTGATAGTGTCTTTGCGATGGGTAATCCACTCGGCTTAGAATTTGCGAATACGGTCACTTCTGGTATCATTTCAGCGAGTGAACGTACCATCGATGCTGAAACTCCAGCAGGTACAAATAAAGTGACAGTACTCCAAACAGATGCAGCTATTAATCCCGGTAATTCAGGTGGCGCATTGGTCGATGTTAATGGAAACTTAGTTGGCATTAACTCTATGAAAATCTCTGCCCCGCATGTTGAAGGTATCGGTTTTGCAATTCCAAGTAACGAAGTCAAATTAGTCATCGAACAACTCGTCAAGCATGGTGAAGTGAAGCGCCCATCAATTGGTATTGGTATGATCAATGTTACAGATATTCCAGCATCATATCAAAAACAACTTCACACTGACAGCGGCGTTTATGTTGCAGAAGTTCAACGCAGTCAAAGCGGGTTGAAACGTGGTGATATCATCACTAAAATCGATGATCAGAAAGTTGAAAACGATTCTGATTTACGCTCGTATTTATACAAAAATAAACAACCGGGAGATTCTGTTAAATTTACAGTTATACGTAATGGACAATCCGAAAACGTAAATGTAACATTAGTTGAGTCTCAATAATTAGATAAAACCATTGAAATGTTATTTCTGGCATTTCAATGGTTTTTTTCAATAAACTAATGAAGATTGATGAAACCTTCTATACATATTTCACAAAGTTGATATATCATTTCTCATTAATATCGCTGCATAGTTATGTCTTTTAGAAAAAACTTCAATACTTCTATAATCGAAAAATAGTGAAAATAACTGCTGAATTATTAAAAAGGATAAGGTACAATAATGCTAGAGGTTTTAGTACTCTGTAATTTTAGGTATAAGTGAAACAAAAAAATTAAAAGATTACTAGACAGTGATGTTTTAGTACTCTGTAATTTTAGGTATAAGTGAAACCATTAACAGTTTGTCGTGAATTAACACTTAGTTTTAGTACTCTGTAATTTTAGGTATAAGTGAAACTTTACGCCGCCACGCCCTTACGCTAAGTTGTTTTAGTACTCTGTAATTTTAGGTATAAGTGAAACAAAAAGAAAAAAACCGCTTGGGAAAGACGAGTTTTAGTACTCTGTAATTTTAGGTATAAGTGAAACTCACGCACTCTTGCCCCATATAGTTTTGCAGTTTTAGTACTCTGTAATTTTAGGTATAAGTGAAACTTCCATTTTTGGGGCGAAGCCGGGGGTGCAGTTTTAGTACTCTGTAATTCCGGGTGTAAATTAGCCGGAAATTGTTGCTTTTGAATACTTTATAATAGGTGTACCTGTCGTTTTTTTAAGTTCTTTCATTTTAAAATTCAATAATCTTTTCTAAATTCTTATTGTAGATACATATAAAAGTATAAGAATCAATAACTATCACGATTAATAATTTAAACTCTTCCCTATATTCTAGAGACTGTTACAATTCTCACTCCTACTTCTCATTTCTATATAACTAAAAAAGCCAGTGATGACTCAATTAGAATACATCACTGACTTTTTCGTTTTATTGATAATTTACCATGAAATATTTTTTCTTACCACGACGAACAATTGTGAATGCGTTGTCATATTTATCTGCTTCTGACAATTCATAAGCTAAATCCGTTTCGCGTTCACCATTAATATAAATCGCACCGTTTTGGACATCTTCACGTGCTTGACGCTTAGAAGATGAAATTTTTGTTTCAACAAGTGCTTCTACGATATTTGTCGTTTTATTTGATAATATAACTTGCGGTACATCTTTAAAACCTGCTTTGATTTCTTTTGTTGATAATGCTTTCAAGTCACCTTTGAATAATGCTTCTGAAATACGTTGCGCTTCTTCTAATGCTTCTTGACCGTGAATAAGTGCAGTCACATTTTCAGCTAATGCTTGTTGTGCTTTACGCAAATGTGGTTCTGTTTCAACAGAAGTTTCAAGTTCTGCAATTTCTTCTTTTGATAAGAATGTAAAGTATTTCAAGAATTTGATGACATCATCGTCACTTGTATTAATCCAGAATTGATAAAATTCATATGGGCTTGTTTTCTCACTATCTAACCATACTGCACCTGACTCAGACTTACCAAACTTTTTACCGTCAGCTTTAGTTACAAGTGGAATTGTAAAACCATATGCATCATTTGTACCGTACATACGTCGCATCAATTCGATACCTGTCGTAATATTACCCCATTGATCGGATCCACCGATTTGCATTTTACAGTTATATTCACGATTTAAATAACCAAAATCAATTGCCTGTAAAATTGTGTATGTGAATTCTGTATACGAAATTCCGTGTTCTAAACGTGATTGAATGGAATCTTTTCCTAACATGTAATTGACGCCGACATGTTTACCATAATCACGTAAAAATTCGATCAAGCTAATTTGACTTAGCCAATCTTTATTATTGACTAAAATTGGTCCGTTTTCTTTATCAAAATCAAAAAGCATTTCCATTTGACGTTGAATACCTAATACGTTCTGTTCAACTTGTTCTTCTGTTTGTAGTACACGTTCTTCTGATTTACCAGATGGGTCACCAATCATCCCTGTTCCGCCACCTACAAGAACAACTGGGCGATGTCCTGCATTTTGGAAACGACGCAAAGTTAAAAATGGTAATAAATGACCGATGTGCAAACTATCTGCAGTCGGATCTGCACCACAATATATTTTGACTTCCTCTTTATTTAACAATTCTTCAATGGCAGCCTCATCTGTTTGTTGGTAAATGAGTCCTCTCCATTTTAAATCTTCAATCAATGCATTTGTCATATGACTTACCTCCTTAGAATTTTAAGCATAAAAAAACACCACTCACGTTAAACGTAAGGGCGCAAATGACTGTGCACGGTACCACCATACTTGGATCTCGTACGATGATACGTTCATCGTCAAACGCTGAAACATGTCAATGAGGTGTATTCACACATCGGTATACGTTAGTTTTCACCAACCACTAACTCTCTACAATGCATACCCAATCGTTACTTGTCCTCTGCTTCAAATAAATATATATTTAAAAATCATTATATATGAATTGTAACGTATGTCAATGAAAATATCTAGCATAAGATGAGTATTCAAAATTATGTGCTATAATATGGGAAATTGGAGGTGCACACGTGATGAAAGAAATATATCAAACTGACAATAAACTATCACATATTCTTAAAAAATTTGATCTTTTTTGCAGATTTGTGAAACGATTATTTTTTTCATTTGTTGCACTCTTTCTTTTAGTTTTATTTCTATTATTAGGAATTGCAATTGGTTACTTTACAAGCTTAGTGTCAGAATCTCGTGCTTTAAATGATACTTCTCTTATTCAACAAGTGACGGATTTACCGGAAATGGAACCTATTACTTCTCCTAAAACAGATATGATTGCTTTATATGATGCGCCTGAGCCGGTACTTATTGCAGGACCTCATGAAGTATCGCCGTTTGTAACATCCGCTTTAGTTGCTGCTGAAGATGATCAGTTCTATATACATAATGGAATATTACCAAAAGCAGTTATTCGTGCGATATATCAAGATATCTTCCAACACCAATTTGCAACGGGAGGCAGTACCATAACGCAACAATTAATTAAAAATCAAGTACTGTCAAATGAACGCACATATGATCGAAAGGCTAAAGAAATAATGTATGCATTGCGAATTGAAAAATTAATGACTAAAGATGAAATATTATTTACTTATTTAAATCGCGTGCCATTCGGATTAGATACAAATGGTCAACATATTACAGGTATTACCTCTGCATCGTATGGTATTTTTGGAAAACCGCCACGTTCACTCAATTTAGCAGAGTCTGCTTATCTGACAGGATTGTTACAAAGTCCTTATTACTATACGCCGTTTGATTTGAAGGGTAATATCCGCCCTGATAAAGAACTAATGCCTTCTATTAATAGACAACGATATGTATTAAAACGTATGCGAATTGAACAAATGATCACGGATGATGAATATCAACAAGCATTAAATTATGATATTCGAAGTCATCTCTCATAATAAAAAAGGGGCGGTACACCATCCCTTTATACTTATATATTAGCTCATCAATAATCTGATAATAGTTGTGACTATAAAGATGGAAGAAACTCAAAACGAAATACAAGATGTTACGTCAGTATGGTCTTTACCATAGAAGTGCGATGAAAGTCGCACAGTCTCGCAAGAAATACTGGCGGTTATCGAATATGCAAGAGGTTCATCGTGCACTTACAATAAAACAACTCTACAAGTGGGGGCTGATACCATTAGCCCAGCTTGCAGAGTTGGCTTATGCAAGATATTGAACCACCAAGCGTACGGATCCGTACGCTTGGTGGTGTGAGAGGACGAATAGTCAATTAATGGCTATTCTCCTACTCGATTTAGCTCACCAGTCTTATTTGACAATGAGCCAAAATAGCTATGAAAAAATCATTTGTTACAGATTTCTTCATAGCTAACTTTAGAACATTATTATATATAATCTTATTTAGAGTTTTGTTTTTAAAATCACAGTATTTAAAAGTAAGCATACCATTAATATAAATAAAATAGATAAATATACTGGAACATGAATATATAAAGCTGCTTTTATAATTACCGCTCCAATTGCGCCACCACATCCTGCTACAGCGATAAAAATACTAGTTAATACACTTTTATTACTACTATGTTGATTAATGATACTAGCACCTAAAGGGAACATAGGCGCTAAAAATATGGTAAGTAAAAATAGAATTATTAATCTAATTTCATCTTGGGTATTTAAATATATAAACATAATATAGAGAAAAAGAAATCACTGTATACATTAATAGCAATGTTTCAAGCCTGAATTTAATCATCGGCAATATTAACGTATATAAAAATCTTCCTACAATTATACCAATCCAAAATATACTTACAGTCATATAGTTAAATTTATCAGTCAAAGTTAAATTTATCAGAAACTAAGTTGATATATGGCAGTAAATTTGAAAAATTAGTTTCTATACTAATATAAAAGAAGCACCATGTAAGAATTATTAAAACTAGCATAAACTTTTTATTAAAAGAAAATTTAGGTATTTTAATTCTATCGCTGCTACTCGCTTTAAACACTAAAGAATTGACAATTAAAAATAAAAATACATTTATGATAAATATAAAAATAATAGCGTATTTCGTGTCTAAATGATATTCAAACATCCTCACAATCATAGGTAGCACGAATGATCCTACTGCAAAGAATGACTCTATATATCCAAAAATTTTGGCGGAATCAAAATTAATATTAAATATATATGATGCAATAGATGACTCAATAAATCCAGCGCAAAAACCTAATACAGCTACAACTATATATATATTAAGTAATGCTCAAAGATAATGAAAATAGTAGTAATTACTAGAATGGATAGGTGTATTATTTCAAAAATTTCTTTATATCCTTATTAGCTAAGGAGGTAGAATAAAACACTCCAAACATAAATGTTATAAATTGAATACTAATTAGATTTGATACACTTGATTGATTCATATTAAGACTTATTTTTAATAATTGATTAAATGACCCGACAAAAGTGTGTATCATTCCAATGAGAAAATACATTAAAGAAAAGTAAAGCGTATGAAATTTAGTCATCTGAACTCAATGTACTGTTTTTGTTGATAATTATTAACACAGTGCTCCAAAACTTCTTGCGCTTTCAGACCACATCTTCAAAAGTAGAAATTGAAGTTTCTTTTCTATTTTTGATAGCCCCCAAAAGTTTTATATGTGAATGGTAAAAGCTATCTTTCCATCCATAAAATTCATTTTCTGGGTCAATGTATATCCTATCATCTAATTGAACTATCTCTTGAATATCATTGTTATTAACAGTAACTACTCCATCATTTTTTGATGAAAACTTGATTTCACCATTACATCCTGTAATCGAAATGTAGAAACCACATAAATCTTCAGCACAAGCTTTAGAAGTCTCTATATGAATATATTGTCCATTGCTAGTCATAAAAAATGTTTCTGAATGATCATCAACTTGCACTATACTATCACTTTTTTGCTTTACTTTAGTCATCATTTTAGTTTTAATTGTTTCTACTTTTACATTACTGTTAGTAATGTAAGTCGCTAAATCGAGAAAATGAACTCCTAAATCTCCTAAGGCACCACTACTTAACTTTGAACTTCTATCGTCTCTCCAAGTAAAAGTTTTTCTTCTATAAGCACTATTTTTTAGAAATGCCATATGAATAGATATGATTCCACCTATTTTATCATCATTTATTAACTCCATAATCTTTTTAACAACTGTCAAGTTTCTATAATTTAGATTTATGCTTTTTATATTTTGTAGTTTGTTATAATGTCTAATTATATTTGATTCAGAAAGACTGCTAGTTAAAGGTTTTTCACATAATACATCGCAATTATGATCTAAAGATTTAACGATATGATCTACATGACAGAAGTTTGGAGAGCATATTACAGCAATGTCCACTTTTTCTAACATAGAATGAATATCTTTAAATGGAGTTGTATTAAATTCTAAACAAAACTTTTCTAAATTATCATCTACTATATCATGGGCACCAAAAAGGCATACATTAGGGATGTCGTTTATTATTTCAGCATGTATTTTTGCAATACCACCTGTGCCAATAATTCCATATTTAATCATTTTTACCCCCTACGAATTCACTGACATGTTTAAATATACCTTTATAATAAGGATATTTTGTATTTTTAAATTTTCTCTTCATTTCCTCATCTTTACTGTTAGACATAATAAATGCATGATCTAGGTATCGTAAGAACTCTTCGTCGTTCCCACTATCCCCAAAACCAATAATTGAATTTCGGGGAATACTATACTTGCGCATCAAAAATTTTGTGGCATATAACTTCCCAGCATTTTTAGGAGTAAAATCAATATCGTAAGCATTTTCAGGGTCTCCCGCTAAAGGATTACAACGATTAAACCTCATAGTATAATTTCTTGTTTTAGAATACTGGGTAAGGTCTTTTAGTATCTTTTTATCTAAATTAGTATCTCCTGTGGAATATAAATAAAAATTGTACAATGTTTCGTTTTCATAAAATTCTCTTTGTGGTATAAACTCCACATTATGTTTGGAAGAAATATGATTTAATATCTCTAATATATCTTCCAATAAAAACGGTTCAGTTAACACTTCATTTTTATATTCATCCGATTCAACGTATTCATAGTTATTCCATGTGTACATTTTAGAACTTAAGTCGGAAAAAATATGCTTTGGTTTATATGACATATTAGCTTTTAACATTTTTTCAAGAACACTATCTAAAGTGCTGCCTGTTAATATCGCTGTAATAGCATTATTATTGACTGATATTTTCTGTAATAATCCTTCCATTTCTTTTAAAGAATATACATCTGTTTGATTAGTATTATGTTTGTAGTAAGTTTCATCAAAATCAAACAATATTAAATTTCCTGACACCTTAACCCCTCCAGTACCACTCTTAATTTACTAATAACATATTCTTGTTCTTCTTTTGTTAAACCAGGATATAAAGGTAAACATAGTAACTCTTTATGCATTCGTTCAGTGTTTGGAAGCGAAATTATTTTCTTGTAACTTATTTGTTCATGGCTTAAGTATGGATAATATATCTCGGATTGAATGCCAACTTTTTCAAGTTCTGATTTTACAAAGTCTCTCTTATTATTTTTGACCCTGATAGGGTATAGATGCCCCACAGATTTGTCATCAAATGTAGGAAGAATAATATTTTCCATATCGCTTAATTTTTGATTATATTTTTCTGCTATTTTTAGTCTTCTATACTGATTAAAGGTTAAATATTCCATTCTAACAATTCCTATTAGTGCTTGTGTGTTATCAATTTTTGAATTAAAACCAAAATCGATGATTTTCTTATTTTTTTCTTTTAAGTTAAATCCGTGATAACTAATTAATCTACATTTATAATCTAATTCAGCATTATTAGTTATAATAGCTCCTGCTTTACCGCAAACTCCTAAATTTTTATACGGATTAAAACTTAATGCAGCTAAATCAGAATGCATACCTACCTCTTCTAAGCCAATTCCCTGGCAGGCATCCTCAATCACTCTAATATCGTGTTCTAACGCTATCTTTTTAATTTTTAACATATCGCAAAAACGACCATATAAATGAACAGATAAAATAGCTTTTGTCTTTGAAGTGATCAGGTTTTCTATTGATTTAGGACATATAGTAAAGTCATCTTTGACATCAGCATAAACAGGGGTTGCTCCTATAGATACAACAGCATTTTCTGTCGCTGCAAAACTATTTGAAGGTAAAATAACTTCATCACCAGCCGTTACTCCTAGAGAGAGTAATCCAATTGTTAAAGCTGCAGTTCCACTAGATAGCGCAATTACATGATTAATGGATAGATACTCCGAGAGATACTGTTCAAATTCATCTATATATTTGCCACTAGTATATTTTCCAGTAGGTAAAAGTTGCTTTAATGCTTTAATAATTTTTTCTGTTTCATCTTCTCTTATCAAGCTATTTACAGGCATAAATTCTATTTTTTGAATATCCCTGTTCTCCGACAAGTTTTGCCTTGTAATATCTATTTCATTCGAAAGATATTTATTTGCATGAATTTCTGTGTGTTTTTTCAACTCTTGAATATTATTACGAAAATTAAAAATACTGCTAGATTTTAATGTCATAGATACACCGCCTTGTTTATGATAAACTCATCTTAAATTATGGGAACATTCCCATGTCAATGTAATTTTAGGAGGATATGAAATGAATATTTTTGATGTGGCTAAAGCTTGTAATGTTTCAAAATCTACTGTATCTAGGGTATTGAATAATCATCCATATGTTAACGAGGAAAAAAGAAGGAGAGTCTTACAATATATTGAAGAAAATAATTATGTTCCTAATAATATTGCTACATACTTTAGAAATAGAACTACTAAGTCAATCGGTATTTCAATACCTTATATTGATCATCCCTTCTTTTCTAAAATCTCATATGAATTAACCAAAAACTTTTACGAAGAGGGTTATAAATCATTTATTCATCAAACATTTTGTTCACCAATTAAAGAAGAAGAGGTATTGATATCATTAAAAAAAAGTGAAATAGATGCAGTAATTTTATGTTCGGTAGAAAATCAAGCTGAGATTATTGAAGGGTACTCTAAACATGGTTTGATTATATCTAGTAATGACACCAACCAAACTAAGAGTATATCTAATTTTCATTTTGATGAGTTTAATATAGGGAAAGAAGCTACTGAATATTTAATTAAAAAGGGTATAAATAATATTGCTATATGCATTGATAATCCATTTAATGGAGCTCAAAAGTTAAGATTAGAAGGATATAAAAAAGCTCTTTTAGAAAACAAAATACATTTTAAAGATGAATATATATTTTCATCAGCGTTTACCATTAATGATGGCATCAAGATTGGTATAAAAATACGAGAAAATCATAAAGAAATACGAGGAATATATACTGGCAATGACTACGTTTCAGCAGGGATTTTTAGGGTTCTAGGAAATGTTTCCTAAAATGAATCATCTTAAATTAAATCCCAGATTATACAAAATGTTGAGGGTTTAATTTAAGAAACCTATTACCAAAACACGTGTTATTATCTATGTGTTATAATTATCAAAAATTATGAGTTTTAATAATTCGTAAAGTGCTTTCATTTACATTGAGATGTTATTATGGAAGAGAAAGCTATGGCAATAGTTGGTTATGCACGTGTGTCAACACAAGATCAAAAACTAGATAGTCAAATTGATGCATTAAAAGAATATGGATGTACTAAAATATTCAGTGAAAAAGTAAGTGGCAAAAAATTCAAAAGAACAGAACTTGATAAATGCCTTGAATATTTGAGAGAAGGAGATACACTTGTTATTTATAAGCTTGACCGTCTAGGCAGAACTACCACGCAATTAATAGAACTGTCTCAGTGGCTTGAAGATAATCATATTGAACTTCAAATTATTAATATGAATATCAATACAAAAGATGCTATGGGAAAAATGTTTTTTACAATGATGAGTGCATTTGCCGAATTAGAGGCTAATTTATTGAGTGAAAGAACTAAGAAAGGACTTGCAGCTGCAAGAGCTAGAGGTCGCAAAGGAGGCAGACCATCACTCCCAGATTATAAAAAACGAGAAATCAATTTCTTATATGATGAACAGAAACTTACAGGGGAAGAAATTGCTCAGCAAACTGGTGTTAGTCGATCTACGGTTTATCGCGTTATAAACGAGAGAAAATAATTTAAAATGATACGTTGCTTAATAAGGGACACAAGAAGCTTTTAGTTTAATGTATCATTTGTTTGCAAAGTGGATTTATGATGATATAATGTACTTAACAAGGATAACTGCATAAATGCACCAATCCCCTCACTATTGCGAGTAGTGAGGGGATTTTTAGTGCAGCTAAGTCGCTTATTTTTTATTACGCTTGCTTAGCCAATGCGAAAATAGCGTAATAACACATCCACTGACAATAGTAACAGTCAGTTGTACAAGGATTTCCTACATAAATTAACACCTCCTCTCAAAGTCTATTTGACGCTTTGAGAGATAAGCGACCTCTTTATTATAGCATTTGATTTCCTCTTTTCTAATCTTTAAAAAGAATAATATCAAGACAAGAAGAAACTCGTTTTCAACTCGTTTCAAAAACCGAAATGAGCGTACCAAATCTGTCACACCCATTTAATCTATTTCAAAACATGCACTATAAACTTGACCAACACTAAAGAAACCAATTGCAGCAGATAATGCTTGGGGTCCTGCAGCACTTCCCGCTGTCTTCATATATTTAATTAGTGTTTCAACAATTAATTTTACATTATTTGATTATTTATTATTAATTATCATGATACTTTCAAGTACCATAATCTTTTTTTGCCTATATATAATTTATGGGGGGCTTTGTTTTTTTACTTTAAATAAAATTGAAGTTTTTACAATTTTGACTCAAGGCTCTAGAGAATTTGGGAAGTATCCCATAGATGCTTATGGCGAATTAGTTTTGAAATTTTCAACATATATTGTTCCGTATGCACTAGTGCAATACTACCCTTTTATACACTTGATGGGGAGAAGTGACAATTTTAATTACATTTTTTATCCAGTTTTCTCTTTCCTTTTCATTATACCTACTGTTATTATTTGGAAAATAGGGGTTGTTAATTATAATTCATCTGGCTCATAATTTGTATTTTTATAATTTTAACTTTCCTTTCGTAAAGCGTTTTCATTCGGTTGATATTTCTCTTTAATTTATTCTGAAATTTGAAATTCCATATAAGCAATTGCACTAGGGACTTTAGTGTCTCTGCTTTTTGCTTTTATTCTTCTTTCTAAAAATATAACGTTTAATAATGCGATACCCCTTACTAAGGAGTTTGTATTTAAAATTAATATCTTATCTGCTTGTGATAAGCTATCATAAACCCAGTCAATATAAACTCCTTCAATAACCCAGTTTTCATTATTTTCTATGAATTTTTTCAAAGCATACTGTCTAACTTCTACAGAATTGATTTTAGTATATTTTCCATTTCTCTGATCCCAAAATATACTATCTAAATCTAGATATTTTAATTTATATCTTCTTGAATACTCTAAACCTAGAGTTGTTTTTCCACTTCCTGGTCCCCCATAAATATGTAACTTCACCTTTACACTCCTATTCTATATAATCCTTTTATAGTTTTCTTTACCTTTTAAGTATCGTTTGTCTACATTACTTTGTGTACCTCTCACATCATTTCGCCTAATATAGCATATTTTGAAGTAGTCATTACTATTGTATTTTCCCTTTAAATTTAGATTACTTCAACTTTAATAAAATAACAAAGATGATCTAGGTCGTTCAAAATTGATTTCACAAAGTAAATTGTTCAGGCAACCAAAAATAAGTTGAACCTCTATTTGTTTCGTTTACAAACATTGATTTAGGAACTTTCTTATAATTTTTATGGTCTAACGCCCATCTTATTTGTGTACGTCCTAAATTTAATATTTCTCCAAAACTATTGAGGGAAAGTGACTTTAAAATAACCCTATAGACTGACACTCTTTTTTTAGTGTCTAATCTATAGGGCCCATTTTAATCAGTGTATCGCTCCTTTAATATATTTATATTAGAATAAACCGATTGCATGTCCATCTTCTGTGACATCCATTTTAAGTGCCGCTGGTTGTTTTGGCAACCCAGGCATTGTCATGATTGCTCCAGTTAATGCAACAATGAATCCTGCACCAGTTTTTGCTTCAAGTTCTCGAATTGTTATCTCGAAATCTGACGGTGCACCCAATTTAGTTTGGTCATCTGAGAATGAATACTGCGTTTTTGCCATACAGATTGGGAAATGATCCCATCCGTTGTCTTTGAATTGTTTCAATTGTTTTTGTGCTTTTGAAGTGAATGTCACTTTTGAACCACCGTAAATCTCTTTAACAATTGTTTCAATTTTTTCCTCTAAAGGTTGTTCCAGTTCATATAAATGTTTGAACGTTTGTGGCTGTTCTACAACTTCAAGTACTTTTTTCGCTAAGTCAACGCCACCTGCGCCACCTTTTTCCCATACTTCTGTTAATGAAAGATGTACATTGTTTTCTTTCGCCCATTGTTGTACAGCTTCAAATTCTGCATCTGTATCATGAATGAAAGCATTCAAAGCAATGACTGGTTCTACGCCGAATTTACGAATATTATTAACGTGACGGTCTAAGTTGGCAATCCCCGCTTTAACCGCTTCAACATTCTCTTCTTTTAAGTTATCTTTTGCGATACCACCGTGCATTTTAAGCGCACGAATTGTCGCCACAAGTACGACGGCATCAGGTTCAAAATCGGCTTTGCGTGCTTTAATATCAATAAACTTCTCAGCACCTAAATCAGAACCGAATCCTGCTTCTGTCACAACGATATCAGCAAGATCACGAGCTGTTTCTGTCGCAATAATTGAGTTACATCCGTGTGCGATATTGGCAAATGGTCCACCGTGAATTAAGGCAGGTGTCCCTTCCATTGTTTGAACTAAGTTTGGCTTAATTGCGTCTTTAAGAATCATCGCAAGTGCCCCTTCAACCCCTAAATCTTTAACAGTAACAGGTTGACGGTCACGTGTGTAGCCGATTGTAATTTTAGCAATGCTTGCTTTCAAGTCCATGATATCTGTACTCAAACATAAGATAGCCATGATTTCAGAAGCTACTGTAATATTAAATCCATCTTCACGTGGTACACCTTGTGTTGGTCCACCAAGGCCTACAACTACTTGACGTAATGCACGATCGTTCATGTCTAACACACGCTTCCATTCAATACGTCTTTGATCGATGCCTAAAGCGTTTCCTTGATGAATATGATTGTCTATAAATGCAGATAATGCATTATTTGCTGTTGTAATCGCATGAAAGTCACCGTTAAAATGCAAATTAATATCTTCCATTGGCAATACTTGTGCGTAGCCACCGCCAGTTGCGCCACCTTTTATACCAAAAGTTGGTCCGAGTGCAGGTTCACGTAAAGCAACCATAACATTTTGGTCGATATGCTGGAATGCATCTGCCAATCCAACTGTCACTGTTGATTTCCCTTCTCCTGCTGGTGTTGGGCTCATCGCTGTTACAAGTACGACCTTCCCTTTTTTGCCCTTCGTTTGGATCTTAGAAATATCAATTTTTGCTTTGTAATGTCCATATTGCTCTAAAGCTTCTTCAGCAATTCCAGCTTTATCAGCAATCTCTTTAATTGGTTTAAGCGTTGCTTGATTAGCAATTTCTAAATCTGATAAATGACTCACAATATTCAGCCCCTTAATTCATCTTTTAGATATGTGTAAACATTCGAAATTTTACATGTCTATCTACTTCATATAATAGCGAACTACTTGTAAATTGTCGAATAATAATTGTATATATGAAAGAGTTAGATATCTTTTTTCTAAGCGTTTTCATTATCTGACATCAGCCATATACAAAATTATGTTAAATAATCTTTGGCATAAAAAAACAATGCTGCCAAAGAGCATGCATTGTTCTTCAAATCTATTATTTTGTCGTACCTCTATAACGAATTGTATGTGGTAACGTTACATTTTGTTCCGTAATTTCCTCTTTATTCATATATTTTGTTAGCAATCTCATGCCCACTGCACCGATATCATATAATGGTTGAATAACACTTGATAACTGCGGACGTACCATTTCCACAAGTCGCGTATTATTAAAGCTTACCACTTGGATATCTTCTGGAACGCTCAAGCCATTATCTAATGCACCATGTACGACACCAATCGCTTGTTCATCACTAATAGACAATACAGCGTCTGGTTGATGATCTTTGATTACTTCGAATGCACGTAGACCATCTTGGTATGTTTCATTACCTACATAGACAAGATGCTCATCCACTGAAAGCCCATGTTTTTGTAATGTATTTTTCAATCCTTTTGCAACTTCTTCTTGTGCAACTTTAGAATATCCGCCGCCGATATAAGCAAACTTCTTCGCACCTGAATCCAATAATCTTTCTGTCACTTCTTCACTTGCTTTCACAAAGTCAATATTCACAGAAGCAACATCGGCCTCTTTACCATTTGTTCCTGAAACAACAACTGGAATAGATGCTTTTTTTATTTGTTCTTGAATCTCTTCTGTAATCGTACCACCCAAAAAGATGATGCCGTCTACTTGTTTACTTAATAGATTATTAAAAATTTCTCCTTCTTTTTTCGGATCATCATCGGAGTTTGAAATAATTGTATGATATTTATACATTGTCGCAATGTCTTCAATACCGCGTGCCAACTCTGAATAATAGATATTTGAAATATCTGGTATAATAACCCCTACTGTTGTTGTACGTTTACTTGCCAACCCTCTTGCGACTGCATTAGGACGATAGTTTAATCGTTGAATTACTTCATTTACTTTATTACGTGTTGCTGGCTTTACGTTCTGGTTGCCATTTACGACACGTGAGACAGTTGCCATCGAAACGTTCGCTTCACGCGCAACATCATATATTGTGACTGTCATTATTTTTTGCCTCCTTGTAAGCGCTATCTACATTATTATAATCTGTTTTCATACTATTTTCAAAGTTTAACACAATCTTTTAAATGATAAAATATAAAACGCTTTCTTGTCAAATTTTTGTCACTAATATTTCCGCAATAATAAAACACAATGAAATCTTTTTGGACTTCATTGTGTAATCATTTATTAATTATTTTAATTTTTTCTCATTGTACATTTCAGATAATGGTTTGATTTCATTGTAGAAAGTATTAAATTCGTTCAAGTCCATCTGTTGACCACTATCACTTAGTGCAACGGATGGTTCTGGATGCACTTCGGCCATCACACCGTCTGCCCCAATCGCTAAGGCTGCTTTTGCTGCCGGTAACATAATGTCTTTACGTCCTGTACTATGCGTCACATCGACAAGTACAGGAAGATGTGTCCCTTGTTTCAAAATAGGAACAGCAGAAATGTCTAATGTATTACGTGTTGCTTTTTCATATGTTCTGATACCACGTTCACACAAAATAATATTTTGGTTCCCTTGAGATGCGATATATTCCGCAGCGTAAATGAATTCTTCAATCGTTGCACTTAAACCACGCTTCAATAAGATTGGTTTATTTGTACGACCTGCTTCTTTTAGTAACTCAAAGTTTTGCATGTTACGTGCCCCGATTTGAAAGACGTCTAGATAATCATCTGCAAGCGCAAAATGGTTAGGGTGGACGATCTCACTTACGACATTTAAATCATACTTATCTTTTACTTGTTTTAAGATTTTTAAGCCTTCTTCTCCGAGACCTTGAAAATCATACGGAGATGTTCTAGGTTTGAATGCACCACCGCGAATAAACTTTTCGCCTTTTGCATGTAAATCTTTAGCTACTGCTTCCACTTGTTCATAAGATTCAACAGAACATGGTCCGAAGACGAAAGATTTGTGTCCTTCACCAATTAAGCCACCATTATTGAATTGCACAATCGTATCTTCTGGCTTTAATTTACGGGAAACATATAAATGTTTTTCATTGTCAGATTTTTGTAAATCAGTTGATGCTTTAAAGATTTCTTTAAACAACTGTTTAATGACATTATCGTTAAATGGTCCTTGGTTTTTATCAATCAAAGTATTCAACATTTCTTTTTCACGTTGCGGATCATAAATCACGGTACTTTGTTTTCTTTTCTCTTCACCAATTTTTTGAGCTAAATGCCCTCTTTTTGAGAGCAACTCAAGTATTTGATCATTGATTTCTTCAATCTCTGCTCTGTATTCTTCTAATTTATTTGTCATATTTGTCACCTCAACGGAATTCTTATATACTTTAAAGCGATAAAACACCTTATTAGATATTAAGTATCTTAACAGTTCTATCACGCTTTTGCAACCTTTGAACTTGATATTTATTTAATTTTTAGAAAATTCATTTAAAAAGCTATCGTCACTCCCCCTTGATTTGGAAGTGACGATAGCCTTCAGTTATTTATCAATTAGTTCTTAAATGTATGCTTCTCAACTTTGCTATTTCGTTTTTGCGTTTTTGCTTTGTTAGTTTTTGTTTTCTTAACATTTGTTGTACGTTTTTTAGGTGTGTTTTTAGATTGTTTTTTCGGTTTTGGTGCAGCTTCATGCGTAATAACACCATTTTCAAATCTTGCTTCACGATTTGTTTGTTTATTGCGTTGAACTGCATCTTTACCCTTTGGCTGTGAAGCTTTCTTTGTTTGTGCTGCTTTCTTTTGTTCTACTTTATCAGTTTTTTCTTCTACTTTTACTGGTTTATCGACAGCCATTGCTTGTCTCATTGCTGCTAGTGATGAAACTGATACTTCTTCTTTTGCTTTTGGTTCTACTTTATCAGTTTTTTCTTCTACTTTTACTGGTTTATCGACAGCCATCGCTTGTCTCATTGCTGCTAATGATGAGATTGATGCTTCTTCTTTTGCTTTTGGTTCTACTTTATCAGTTTTTTCTTCTACTTTTACTGGTTTATCGACAGCCATCGCTTGTCTCATTGCTGCTAGTGATGAGATTGATGCTTCTTCTTTTGCTTTTGGTTCTACTTTCTCAACTTTTTCTTCTACTTTTGTAGTTTCTTTTTCGGTCACTTCTGAGACAGACGCATTGGTTGTCATTACATTTTGACGTGACTTTAATTGTGCTAAATCAACCGGCTTATCTTTCTTTGTACTGAAATGATAAGTTGAAGCAGTCGGTGCTTCTAGTTTGTCACGATCAATTTCTTGTTTGATTGCACGTTGTTGTGCTCCAAGTTGTTGTGCAGTAGGTTCTTCTGTTTTCTTGTTCAGTGCCTGGTTTTTAATTTGCTGTGCTTTTTCTTTGATTTCATCTGCTTTTCTTAATGCTTCTTCTCGAATTTTTTGAGATTGTTTATCAATATTTGTTAATTCGTGCTCTTGTGTATAGTCGATTGCATGATTAACAAAAGGTTTAATGGCATACCCTACCGCACTTCCAATCAATGTGCCTGCTATAAAACTAAGTGCAAAATCCATGTTATTAGTTTGTTTATGTTGTACGTGTCGTTCTTGATTAATTGAATTTACCGTTTCATTTTTCTTTTCCATCTTGCTGTCCTCCTCAACTACTACATTATAAAAGTCTTGATCACGACGAAGTAATGAATTTTTTATTTAAAAATTCTATCACATGTCCTACTTAAGTATAGAATAGCACCTTTTCATATTAAAAAAAATAGGGTTGCATACAAATATTGTATCAACCCTACACTTCTGATATTTAAACTTTATTTTTTCGCGATATGATCTCTACGGTTTTGTCTATTTTGCCACTTGTCAGCAATTTCCATTGCAACATTTGACCATTGTACAACTTGAGAAATCTTATCTTCATTTTGAGAAATATTATGTGTGATCGAATGTGTCACACGATCAACTGAACCATTCAATGTTTGAACTGAATCACCAATACCTTTAACAGCTACAACAACAGAGTTTAAGCTGTCTGCTTTACCTTGGATATCCTCAGTTAAACGATTGGCTTTGTGTAATAAGTCTGTTGACTCACGTGTAATACCTTGGATTTGTCCTTCTACACCATCAAGTGTTTTTGCTACATGATCTAAGTTCTTTTTGACAGATACTAATACTGCAACAATGCCGATACATAAAATTAAAAATGCGATTGCTGCAATAATTCCTGCGATTGGTAAAATCCATTCCATTCGAAAACGCCTCCTAATGACATTTAATTATGCTATTTATTTTATATAATTACCCGTCCTTGTCAAGGTCAAACATTAAAAAACGGGGTCGATCCCTATTTCTTCCATATATGCTTTTAATACCTTTTGAATATCTCCAGCACCCATAAATAACAAGACAGCATTATCATGTTTCTTCAAAACAGATACATCAGCTTCAGAAATCAATTGTCCATTGTCAACAAGTGCTAACAAATCATTAATCGTTAGCTCCCCTGAATTTTCACGAATTGACCCGAAAATATCGCATAAGTACGTTTCATCTGCAAGATTCAAAACATCTGCAAATTCTTGCAAAAATGCTTTTGTTCTAGAGAAAGTATGCGGTTGGAATATCGCAACAACTTCTTTGTTTGGATATTTCTTTCTTGCTGTTTCAATCGTTGCACTGACTTCTCTCGGATGATGTGCATAATCATCTACAAGGACTTGTTGATGAACAACTGTCTCATTGAAACGACGTTTAACACCACCAAATGTAATTAAAGCATCCTTAATATTATCAACATCTAACTGTTCTAAATATACGATTGTTAAGACAGCTAAAGTATTTAATATTGTATGATCACCATATTGTGGAGATACGAAATGATCAAAGAATTTTCCTTTTACATAAACGTCAAATTCTGTCCCTTTATCTGTTATTTTAACATTTTTTGCATAAACATCCATTGATTCATCAAAACCATAATAATAAACAGGGACATCCACATTAATTGACTTCACATATGGATCATCTCCCCAAGCGATTAATGCTTTTTTGACATTTTTTGCCATACCTTGAAAGGCATCAATCACATCATGAACATCTTTGAAATAATCTGGATGATCAAAATCAATATTTGTAATAATTGCATAGTCCGGTGCATAACTTAAGAAATGACGACGATATTCACAAGCCTCAAAAGCAAAATATTCACTTTGTGGCAAGCCCATTCCTGTACCGTCACCGATTAAAAATGATGTTTTCTTATCTCCATTCATCACATGTGATAATAAACCTGTTGTTGAAGTTTTACCATGTGCACCTGTTACAGCCACTGATGTATACTGGTTGGCTACTTCACTTAAAAAGTCGTGGTAGCGTATTACTTTAAGTCCGAGTTCATGTGCTCGAGCGATTTCTTCATGTGTATCAGCGAAAGCATTCCCCTGTACTACGGTTAACCCCTCTGTAATATTATCTGCTGTGAAAGGTAAAATCGTAATCCCTTTGTTTTTTAATGCGATTTCCGTAAATACATACTGTTCGATATCAGAACCTTGTACTTCATGACCTAAATCAAATAAGATTTGAGCCAATGAACTCATACCAGATCCTTTAATACCAACAAAATGATATTTCGTCATGACACAATCGCTCCTTTCCTGTTTTATAGTTCACTTAATTCAGATTCTGTTAGATACACATCTCTCGGTTTTGATCCATTTGCACCAGAAATGTAACCTAATTGTTCTAATTGATCAATAATGCGTGCTGCTCGGTTATACCCAATTTGAAAATGTCGTTGAATTAATGATGTTGAAATATTTTGCTCACGCACCATAAACTCACAAACTTCATCAAATAGTTCATCTTTTACAGGTGCTTCTGTTTTTTTCAACAACTCTTGTTCTTGAAATAGGTATTCAGGGCCGCGCTGTGCTTTGATAGCATCTACAACGCGATCGATTTCTTCATCGGATACAAACGTACCTTGAACTCGTATTGGCTTATTCATACCGCCACCGAGATATAACATATCACCGTAACCAAGTAATCGTTCAGCACCACCACTATCTAATATCGTTCTTGAATCCACACTCGATGATACCATAAAAGCAATTCTTGTAGGAATATTTGCTTTTATTAAGCCTGTTATGACATTTACGGATGGACGTTGTGTTGCGACTAACATATGGATACCACAAGCACGTGCTTTTTGTGCAAGACGTGCAATTGATTGCTCAACTTCTTGTGGTGCCATCATCATTAAATCAGCTAATTCATCAATGACGATAACAATTTTAGGAATACGTTGATCGTAACCCACCTTTTTATTAAAAGCTGTAATATTGCGTACATGCGTTTGTGCAAAAAGCTTATAACGTCTTTCCATTTCGTCAACAGCCCATTTTAAACTTTGTGTTGCAGCTTTAACATCTGTAATGACTGGCGCTACGAGATGCGGCAAGTCATTGTACGGTGCTAATTCTACCATCTTAGGATCAATTAATAGCAGTTTCAGTTCTTCAGGATGATTTCGATATAATAATGAAACCAAAATACTGTTAATAGATACTGATTTCCCTGAACCAGTAGCTCCCGCGATTAAGGCATGCGGTGTTTTAGCTATATCCATCAATAAAGGTTCATTATTAATACGATTCCCCATAGCGACAGTTAGTTTTGATGATGCATTTTTAAAGCTTTCCGATTCAATTATTGCGCGCAAATTGACTTTCATCGGATTCTGATTCGGCACTTCAATTCCGACAAGACTCGTACCAGGAATCGGTGCTTCGATACGAATATCTTTTGCAGCAAGCGCCATTTTAATGTCATCTTGTAAGGCTGTAATCCGTGACACTTTAACACCTTTTTCTACTGACAATTCAAAGCGTGTCACACTCGGGCCTTCGATGACATTGACTACTTCTGCTGGTACATTGAAATAATAAAATGCATCGTTCAGCTCTTGCTTCTTCTCAGCAATCCATGTTTCATCACGTTCATGAACTTCTGGTGCATCTAATAAATCAAGGTTCGGCAAGTGAATCATCGGGCCACGACGAATCTTTTTCTCTCCTTGTGGTGTATCTTGTTCTGTTTTTGCTTGTACTGAAGTTGTATCAACAATTTCCGGACTAGATATACGTTCAGAGCTCTGTTGTTTCATTTCATGTGACTGCGTCTGTCCAACTTGATTACGATTCACACTATTGATCGCTTCTTTTTGGCGTTCCATATGCCTTTTTTTGTCGGATGGTGTCATCAAAACATTAAACGGTTTCGTATTACGACGAATTGGTTTCGCAGATGTTTCTTTATCCACAGATGTTTTTTCTGTTAAATCATCTGTTTCGTCTAATGATTGATTTACCCCACCATCTAAAGGTTTCTCAAGTTCATTCGAATCATTTATAGACTCATTGGTAATTTGCTCATCTGTCACTGCTTCCAAATCTTCTGTCACCGCTACATCATCATCTACTTTTGACATAGTTGGTTTCAACACAGGTGGACTGATCGTTTGCTTCTTAGGTGTTGAGGTCGTCTCTGGTTTGTCTTGCATAACAGCAGCATCTTCATCTACCGCTTCAGTATGCCCATCAATTAGCGTCGTTTCATCCAGTTCATGAGTAGATTCAATGTCTGACTCTTTCACATCTTCTAAGTGTTTTTCTTGTGGTACATCACCATTATCGTCAGATGTGTATTTTGATAAATCTACTTCTTCATAGTGATATTGTTCTGTATCTTCATCCGAATGTTGCGTTTCAAGTGTTGCGTCTTTGTTCTCTGTCACGTCTGACGCATCTTCCAGCTCTAACTCTTCAACATCATCTGCATCGTAGTCCGCACCCAACAATTGCTTCGCTTGTTGCGCATGCATTTCATCAATCGCTCTTTGTATGTCAAAACCTTCTTCTTGTTGTTGTGCTGCTCTTTTCTTTTCCAATGAGGCTTTAAAGCGTTTTTTCTGTAATGCTTTTTTCTCACGCTCTCGTCGAATCTCTTCTACAATTTGAGAGGCGTAAATATTTTCAATATTGATTGTATTGTCTCGTTTGGAATAGTTTGGTGTCTCTTTTTTAACACGTTGTTTCTGATATGATGTATGATGGGTTGATGCCTTTCGTCTATCCACTCCCAACCGATCTTCACGCTTGTCTCCCTGAGTATGTAATGGTTGTTTTAACCCACTATTCTTAATCTCACGTGGTTCCTTTGTACCAAATATGGCAGAAGGAACTTCTGATGCTCTAAACTCAGGTCGATGATATGAAGGGCGAATCTCCTGTTTTCGCGTACTATCTCGTTCTCCAGTAGCACGATATGATGTGGTTTGACGACGGTGATACCCTGACGATGATGAATTGTATGGTGACTGTTGTTGTTTAGGCTTTGACTCAGTTTCATGATAAATGCGTACACTGCTACGATGTCTTCTTTGTGTTCTGTCTAACGAATAAGAAGGTCGTTGTGCAGTAACGTTATTTTCATAGTTTTGAGCAGATGTCTCTTCCCAATTCACTTCATCATTACGTACTGCTTCATCGTGCATATCAATTGGAAAGCGAAACTTCCCTCTCGGTCGTTGATAGATATCATTCGTCTGACGGATCAAACCATCGGATTCTTCTTTTTTTGTTGGGTGTTGTGAACGATTTTGGCGTGAACGACCCGTCGTCGCCTTATCTTCTTCGCCAAATAATTTATCAAACCAGCTCATTGGTTTACACCCTCTCCTTATTCTTCAAAAAATGCTTGTCCCACTTGATACGAATCTTCTAAAACCATAATACCTTTTTCTTGTGGAGCATTTGGTAAATTGAGTTCTTTCATCGAGCATACCATGCCGCTTGATGGTACACCACGAAGTTCAGCGTCCTTTATAATCATACCACTCGGCATGACTGCACCAACTTTTGCAACAACTACTTTTTGTCCTTGCTCAATGTTCGGTGCACCACAAACAATTTGTAACACTTCAGTTCCAACATCAATTTTACAAACGCTCAACTTATCAGCATTTGGATGCTTTTCCTTTTCTTGTACATAACCCACTACGAATTTCGGTGTTAAGTCCACTTCTAATTTCGTGTCAATACCCGCATTTTTAACAGCAGATTGAATTTTCGATAATAGATCATCTGTCAATTTAATATGTCCAGTTCCTTGAATATCAAGTGACTGTGCAGCATTGAAAATATTAAAACCGACAACTTGATCGTCCTTCTTAATTGTAACAATATCATTTGTTTTTTCGTATTCATATGGTCCTTCTACAACTTCTAATTGTACAAATGCTACATCGCCAACACCTGTTGGATTATAAAATAAATTCATATTTTTCTCTCCTAGTCTTCCGTTTTTAAGTCTTTTGTCGCACGTAAATGCTGAACTACGTTAGGCATATCCGCCGACTTCTGTTTATTGTTTTTACCGAGTATAAAGATGGGCTCAAACTTACCATCTTGATAACTCAATGACAGAGATGTTATCGGTACGAGACCATTCGTAAAGAATGACATTGTCATATGTGCCATCACATCATATCCTGTATGATTGCGAATATCTGCAATGATAAGTACATCTTGATGAGGAACGGCAACTAACATCTCACCTTCACATTTTTCTTCAAATGACGCTAATAACTGCTTATTTAAAATACGACTGGCATCATAACCATCGTTCGTATTAAAGAAATAAAATATATTGCCTTTTACCTCATCCGTTTTATAATTAATCTCCAGTTTACGAACATTAAACGTTGCCATTTCACGCACTTGCTGTACTGTCAGATTCAGTTCTTTTAACACCTTTTCATCTATGAGACGGTAGGACTTACCGAGATCCAAAGCATAATAAATGCGTGTTTCAGCAGTATGTTCATCTGTCACAAATGGATGACCTTCTGATGTTTTTTCATGAAAACTCGTCGAACGAATGACTGGTAAAATTTTAATCTCGTTCAGTGTCTTTGTAGACTCGTCTTGCATTTGCGCAATTGTCTCTTCAACATAATAAATAATTTCATCAACAATTTGCTGCTCACCCTTATTATATTTGGCAACAATGGGAGACAATTTTACAGTGACACCTTTTTGATTATCAGTTCGGTAGATTCTTAGTGATTCCTTGTCACGATTGAATTGGTAAGCAACTTCTAAATGATCCAATCGTGTTTTTAATAAATCTCTCATTTTAAAGACATTCATTTTTTCACTCCTAATTCCATGCCTTATATTAGTTTACAATAAATATACCCTTAGGACTAGAAAAAACGTACGTCCTAAGGGTTGAAATCTTGTGCTATTTCGGTAACTTTACATCATGATGTAAACCATAACTACATACATACTGTGTTTATCTTATTCTCAATTAAGATCATTTGAACAAAATGAATTTTTGTTGACAATTATCCCGAAAAATCTGATTTTAAGTCAACTCTTATCAACTGTTCAGAACGTAACTCTGTATGCTGATTTTTAATGCTTGATTTAGAACTGGCTTAAAAATGTATCGATTTGCTCGATTGTTTTGCGTTCTTTTCCAATATAGTCACCGACACGCTCACCTTTTTTGTATACGAGAAAACTTGGAATACCCATGACACCTTCTTCAATTGCCAAATCAATAAATTGATCGCGATCCACTAATACAAAATCAAACTGTGCGTATTTTGCTTCGATGTCTGGTAATCCCGGTTCAATGACACGACAATCAGGACACCAATCTGCTGAGAATAAGAAGACTGTTTCTCCTTGTTTATATGACGCATATTGTTCTGTTGTTTCAAGTTTTTTCATGTCATACACACTCCTTAATATTATATTTCATATTGTAACTTCGTAATCACTTGTTCGTCCAATGTTTGAACTGATTCAATGAGCCATGTTCTTGCCGCTTCATAATCACGAATATCGAATACTGCATCATTACTATGAATATAACGTGCACATACACCTATGACTGCTGTTGGTACACCGATGCCTGATTGATGAATTGCACCACCGTCTGTCCCACCCGGTGAAATATAATGCTGATATTTGATAGCATGCTTTTCTGCAACTTCCATTAAAAATTGCTTGAAAGCGGGTTTCAATAACATCGTGCCGTCTTTAATACGTAATAGTGCGCCATCACCAAGTACACCCGAAAGCCCTTGACGTCCTTTCATATCATTAGCAGGTGAACAATCGACAACGAAGGCAACATCAGGTTCAATCAAGTTTGCAGCAACACGTGCGCCTCTTAAACCTACTTCTTCTTGTACATTCGCACCGACATATAGATCGAAATCTAAGTCGATATCCTTTAATTGTTCGAGAAGTTCTATTGCAATCACACAACCATATCGATTATCCCATGCTTTTGTTGCATAGCGATACTCTGACAATTGAATAAAATCAGTATGTGGTACAATGGGATCCCCTAATGAAACACCACGCTCATGTACTTCTTTATCAGAACTTGCACCAATATCTAATAGCAAATCTTCAATTTTGGGCGCCCCTTCTTGACCTGTTCTAAAGTGCTTCGGTATATTCGCAACGACGCCGATAACTTCTTCATCTCGTTGCGTTAAAACTTTTAAACGTTGCCCTTGCCAAATATCGTTGGCAACCCCACCTAAGGCTGTAAACTTAATAAAACCTTGTGAAGTTATCTCCGTAATCATAAAACCAATCTCATCCATATGAGCCGCAACCATCACACGTTGTGCATTTGGGTTCGCACTCTTTTTCACACCATAAAATCCACCCATACGATCATCGACAAATCCGTCAACATAAGGCGTCATCGCATGTTTCATATAATCTCTCACTCGATGCTCAAAGTTAGGTGCACCATGCATTTCAGTCAGTTTTTTTATATGTGCCATCGTACTTTCTGTCATAGACACGCCCTCCTCAATGTTTTCTGTAACGTTCTTACTTTAGTATAACATCTTAGCTGTGGTACACTATAATTATGTTTTCATGGGGGCGATGTAATTGAGAAATACAAAGAAAAAATGGCCGCTAATGATCCCAATCACTATTGGCATCATTATGACTGGTAGTTATTTTTATACTTTGAATAAAAACAAGCAAAACTATTATCCAGCAGAAAAAGTCATTGAATCTGTTAAAAGCTATTTTCAAAATGTAAGTGGTTCATATATCGTCTATGAACCAACACTTTATCGCAAGTTCGGCATTGAATATGAAGTATACAAAGGTGGCATTAGTACAACTCGTCAAGGCAAAGTCATGCACTATACATTTATTGCAGATGCTTATGATGGACAAGTCATCGATATCATCGAAGTATAACCAAATCATAAAACATAAAAGGACGTAAAGTGAAGCTGCATTGTCACATTCACTTTACGTCCTTTTAATTTGTCCTATATGATTAATGAAACTTTGGACGTTCTATCGTCTCTGTCATCGTCTTACCATCTATATCAAACTTTGCAGCAAAATACTTCATGTCATGATAAAACAAAAACCAATAGTCGTCCATTATATATTTTTTCGTTAAACGCTCCTTAGCACGAATTGATTGCATCGGAAAATCATCATAAGCTGATACCCATAATGGATTGACATGTGCCACAGTTGGAAAAATATCCGACATATGTACAGCCTTCTCACCGTCACTCTCAATCTCGATCACCGCATGACCAAAACTATGCCCCCCAGTATGCAACATCGTAATACCTGGATATGGTGTACATGACTTCTCAAACAAAATCGTACGCGCTTCATAATCTCCACGATTCGATCGCCAATAAGTTGCTTTACTTCGAATATTTGGACTTACAAACTCATGCCACTCGTCTTGTTGAATATAGTGCCGTGCATTTGGAAACGTTGAACGCCCTTCATCATCAACTAATCCTGTCGCATGATCAAAATGCATATGTGTCATGAGTACCATATCAATATCATCCACTGTTAAGTCAAATTGTGCCAAACTTTTTTCAATCGCCGCTTCTTGACCCACACCATAATTACGCATTTGTTTTTCAGTGAGACGCCCTTTTCCAATGCCCGCATCGATGACAATTCGACTGTCTTCTGTTCGAATCAACATCGGATGTGCAGCCAAAGGGACTTGGTTATTATCATTAAACGGATACTTCTTTGACCAAAGTGGTTTTGGTACCACACCAAAAATGGCACCCCCATCCATTTGTACATCGCCACCATTAAGTACATCTATTTCGAATTTGCCTATTTTCATAAGACATTCCCCCTTATTATGTCTATTTTATCCATTTAACAGCATTAGCTTCAAACAAAAAGAAAAAGACCTGGGATAGAAATCTTTTTCGCTATAAAAGATTTCGTTGTCCCCCCAGTAAGTGTGACTAAAAGATTTTTAAAACGCATTTTCACTTCAGACATCTACTGCGATTATATTTATTTCTACAACCAAAAAAGAGCTGAACACTATGTCTCAGCCCCTAATAACAGAACACTATGATTCAAGAGATGTGTGGAACTTGGCTTCCATACGATAAATGCGAGAACCCTTTTGTGAAAATTTGTGTTCATATTCAGTTTCTATATTATTCTCTGCATCTTCTTCATGCAGATTCAAATTGATTTTTGTAAAATACATGCCATATTGCGACATACTTTCTAAGCTATAAGCGAACAGTCCTCTATTGTCTGTTTTGAAATGTATTTCGCCCTCAGGATGTAGTATTTGATGGTAAATAGCCAAAAACGTACGATATGTAAGCCTTCTTTTGGCATGACGTGTCTTCGGCCATGGATCGGAAAAGTTTAAATAAATACGAGAAACTTCATCCGTTTCAAAGTAATCAGTTAAAACAACTGCATCGTTACATAAAAGCTTAATATTCGTTAACCCTTTATCTCTCACTTTGTCTAACACACGAATCATCACATTTTTATCACGTTCAATCGCAATGTAGTTAATGTGCGGGTTTTGTGCAGCAAGTGTCGTAATAAACTGACCCATTCCTGAACCGACTTCAATATGAATTGGGCGATCATTGCCGAACCACTTTGTTACAGATTTAGCATATTCACAATCAATATCAACAATCTCTGGGTGTTCACGTAAATAATCTTCTGCCCACGGCTTATGTCGCATTCTCATGATATAAACTCCTTATATGAATAAATTACTTTTCATGACATCGTTTAAAAATTCAAGCCATGTGTTCATTTCTTTAAAACGTTTATGTTCTTCACTCCACTGAATCATACCAATTGATTGAATCACCGTGTACCACTTCATGCGTTTGTTTAGATCTAATGTTTCTTTAACGCCATATGTCTCTAACCATTCCGCCCATTGACTCTCTGGAACATAGTTGTAAAGCAACATACCAATGTCAATTGCCCAATCTGCAATCATTGCACCTTCCCAATCAACAAGATATAGCTCGTCCTTGTCTGAGAGTAACCAGTTATTATGATTCACATCACCATGTACAACTGCGTAAAATCTCGGATCTAAGTTCGGAATATGATCTTCCAAATAAATCAATGCTTTACGAACAACATGATGTGTCAATACGTCTCTTGATAAAGACGCATTGATCTTATGCAACATAATTTCTGGTGTGATTGGTGACATCTCCATACGTTTTAACATTGTCAGTAATGGTTGGGAGCGATGGATTTTCTTTAACAAATGTGCCACTCGAGCTTGACCCATTTCATTCGCGTTGAGTTCTCTGCCATTTTTCCAGTGTTGTGCTGTAACCACTTCACCGGTTTCAATTCTTTTTGTCCAGACTAACTTCGGGACGATACCTTCTGCTGATAAGGCAGCGATAAATGGATTGGAATTCCTTTTCAAAAATAACTTCTGGCCATCCTGTTCAGCCATGTATGCTTCACCCGAAACACCACCCGCCGAATCCAATGTCCAACCTAACTGATAAAACTGCTCCACAACATGTTCACCTCGCTTTCAAAGAGAAAAGGGAGTGGGACAAAAATCTCATAATAATTATGAGATTTTCATGTCCCACCCCGGCATAAATCATGCATATCATATATTTCCACCCAATTGATATGACACGTTATTGCCCTCAGCCATAATGTAAAATCACTTCTCAATCATGGCATATTCATTTCTAATTTTTTATCCACGTACTATTTTTAGACTCATTAATAAGTGTATAGTTAATACGCTTTTTTTTCAACCAAAAATGAAACACAAAATGTGTCTTTTTACTTGAGTGTCAATTAGATATGTCATGAAACAGTCATATCTAATTAAGTTTTTCTTATTTCAAACGACATTAATACGAATGTGATTGAATGTAGCGATCAAATCCTTCTTGCAACTTGCGTGTAATTGGACCAACTTCACCATTATTGACAGGTTCACCATCAATTTTAACAACAGGCATTACTTCTGCAGATGTACTTGAGATGATCACTTCATCAGCATTTTTCAAAAACTCTAATGTAAACGGTGCTTCATTGAATGTAATGTTCTCATCATCACATATCCATTGAATCACACGGCGTGTAATTCCATTCAAGATAAGATTGTTTGCTGGATGCGTGTGAACAACACCATCTTTAATCGCAAACACGTTGCTTGATGCACCTTCTGTTACGACACCTTCACGATGCTGTACTGCTTCTTCGGCATTGTATTTTGTTGCGTATTCTTTCGCCAATACATTGCCTAATAAGTTCAGACTTTTAATATCGCAACGCAACCAACGAATATCTTCCGTTGTGACAATCGCCACACCATTTTGAAGTTCATCAAACGGACGTTCATATGCTTTTACAAATGCTGTAAAGACAGGATTAACAGACGGCGTTGGAAATGGATGATCTCTTGGTGCAACCCCTCTTGTAATTTGCATATAGACGCCACCGTCAGTCACACCATTTGCTTCAGCGAGCTTGCGTACTAATTCTGTCAATGATTCAACTGTATAATCAATATCTAGACCAATCTCAGCAGCACTTCTTAACAAGCGTTCAAAATGCTCTTTAGCTGTGAACAACTTATTGTCATATATGCGCACATATTCATAAATACCATCACCAAAATTGTAGCCTCTGTCATTAAAAGCTACCTTTGCCTCTTGCTCATCTACTAATACATCATTGAGTAAAACCTTTGTCATCCTCATCCCTCCACACAAATTGAATAAATTGCTTCTAAATAAATACTCGTCGCATTGAATAATTGTTTTTTTGTAATATATTCATTCTTTTGATGCATCAAGTCTTCTGAGTCATCAAACATCGCACCAAATGCCACACCTTTATCAAGGTTTCTTGCATATGTACCTCCACCGATTGTATATGATGGAGACATATCTCCAGTTTGATTACGATATGCTGTTAAAAGTTTTTGAATAAATGGATCACTTGGATCGACGAAATGCGGTACTTGAACTTTACCGATTTCCAGTTCAAAGCCTAATGTTTTAATGTCTTGTTCAAACTGACGAATCGCCGTTTCAAAGTCAAAGCCTTCTGGATAGCGTAGATTGATACCAAATGATCCACCTTGTGCTTTATCATATGTCAAAATACCAATATTTGTTGTAAGGTCTCCCATTTGATCAGTATGGTACTTCATTCCTATCTTTTCACCAAAATGAGAATCATAAAGGTAACGTTCACTGAATGCAGTCCAATTATGCGCTGTTTGATCTAAATGCAGTGTGTTAAGGAAATGTAATAAATATAGCCCTGCATTCACACCAATAGATGGATCCATACCGTGTACGGCTTTACCGTATACAGTTAATTTTAAAATACCATTTTCTACTTCATGATTTCCCGTTAAATGATGTTCGGATAAAAACGCTTCAAATTGTTGAATCGTGTGTGTCATGTTCTCTTTAACCAACAAGTCAGCCTTCGCTTCATCCGGCACCATATTATAACGTTCACCTGCATTAAAGAGATGTAATTCAATTTCAGGTTCATCATCATCTTGCGCTAACGTCGTTTGTTTAATATCAAATGTTGTAATCCCTTTTTCACCATGAATGAGCGGAAATTCTGCATCTGGAGCAATACCAATTGATGGCATTTCTTCCGTTTCAAAATAGCGATCCGTACACTTCCAATCAGATTCTTCATCTGTTCCAATAATAATATGAATACGTTTTTTCCAATCAACCTTCATATCATTTAATATTTTGACTGCATAATATGCAGCAATTGTAGGACCTTTGTCATCCAAAGTTCCTCGAGCAATCACGCGATCATCGGTTACAACAGGTGTGAATGGATCTGAATCCCAACCATCTCCAGCAGGTACTACGTCAACATGGCCAAGAATTCCAAATAAATCTTCACCTTTCCCTACCTCAATTCGCCCTGCTAAGTGATCTGTATCAAACGTATCGAAACCGTCACGTTCAGCTAGTTGGTACATATATTCTAATGCTGCCTTAGGGCCCGGGCCGACTGGCGCATCTGCTGTCGCTTCATCGTCATTTCTCACTGATGGGATTGCGAGTAACCCCGTTAAGTCTTCGATCATTTGATCTTCATATTCTTTAACTTTTTCTCTCCACATATGTCTCAGCTTCCTTCTAAACGAGTTGTAACCTTCATTTTACATGATTTTAATGAGAAACAACAGTAAAAATACATAACATGTGTCAATTTTCTGACAAATTATTTGTTTCTATATCATAATATTGATACATAAAAAAGGGAGTGGGACAGAAATCTTTGCCACTATAAAAGATTTCGTCGTCCCACCCCGACAAGGGTGACTATAAGTAAAAAAAGTTTTTAAAAAAGTATTTTCACTTCAGATATTTACTGCCATTATACTGATTTCTATATTCAAAAGGAAAGGGCTGATCACTATGTCTCAGCCCCAATTCTTTTATTATTTCTCTACATTTTCTTCTTTATTCTTCAAAACTTCTTTTGTTGATTCATTTAAGTTTTGTGAAACATCTCCGCCACCTTCAGAAACAAAGTCAGCTTCGTTTACTTCTGTCTTATCATTTTCATCTAACAATTGTGCTTTCTTGTCGTTGATGAAAGCTGTTGGGTCTTCTTTGATTGTTTCAACATAAGCTTTCGGATCTTCTTTTACTTTGTTAATTTCTTCAGTTGCTAAAGAACTGATTTTTGTTACTTTTTCTTGAGCAAGCTGCTTATATTCTTCAGGATTTTCTTTATACTGATCATATGTTTCTTTTACTTTCGTACGGCGTTCTTTATTAGAAAGAACCACTGCTGTAACTGCAGCGCCTATTCCAATTGCTGCTTTTAATACATTTTTTGAATTTGCCATATTTATCACCTCTATTGTTTCCATCTGTATTCCCTACGGATGATAATGTTAAACATTTCTTATTAATGATTTTTAAAAAGATTAATTTCCGAGTTTGTCAATTTTCGATATTCACCCGTTTTCAACCGATGATCTAATTCTAACGGACCGATTGCATCCCTTTTCAAATAAACTACTTCATTATCAACTGCATGAAACATGCGCTTTACTTGGTGATATTTCCCTTCACAAATCGTCACTCGTGCATGATTGTTGGGCACCAATATTTCAAGTTGCGCTGGTTGTAATAACCCTTCCGTCAATCGAATGCCTTGTTCAAATGTCTCAACAGCATCTTCTCGGACAGGATGTGCTAACTCTGCATAGTAGCGCTTAGTTACATATTTATGTGGACTCATAATACGATGATTAAAGTCACCATCATTTGTAATTAGTAATAACCCTTCCGTGTCTTTATCAAGACGGCCTACTGGAAATAAGTCAAGATGATCATATTCTTCAATCAAATCGATAACAGTTTGATGCACGTCATCTTCCGTTGCAGATATGACGCCAGCCGGTTTATTCAGCATAAGATACACATAGGGTTCATAATCAATCTGTTGACCTCCAACACAAACACGATCTTGTTCGGGATTCATTTGCAGTTTTGCCGACTTTATCTTTTCATCATTTAAAGTAACGAGCCCTTTTTTTAATAAATTTTTAACTTCTGTACGTGTTCCAACACCCATATTGGCTAAAAACTTATCAATTCGCATTATGCAATACCTAACTTTCTTCTGATCTTATTAGCTGTCTCTCCAAGAAACTTATCTGCAAGTCGTGTTTTGAATGTCAATGCTGTATAAACGATAACACCGACAATTGCACATACAACAGTGATGATAAGTGCCCCACTTTGACTTGCTGGAGAAATGATATGTTGTAAACCAAAGTAAACCGCTTCAACAATAATCATCATAATAAAACCACAAATCAATATTTTTCCGACATCATAAAGTGTTCCAGAAATGCGATATCCTGCATATTTCTTCAATACTAACAAGCTTGCTATAATCGCAAATGACAATGCGATTGCTGTGCTCAAGATTGCTCCTGCTGTATGGAACATTACGATTAATGGATGATTTAATAAAAGTTTTAACAATACAGCACCTAAAATAATGAAGACTGTCAATTTCTGTTTATTAATGCCTTGTAACATCGATGCAATCACACTGATTAATGAAATCAAGATTGCAACAGGGGCATATATGAAGAGTAATCGACTACCATCAATACTGTACTCATAAAAGACCGTGTACAATGGGACAGCGAGCGACATAATTCCTAAACTAGCTGGTACTGTAATAAACATTAAAACACCGATAGATGTTTGGATTTGCTTGTGCATTTCCTTATAGTTGCCCTCTTCATACGTCTTTGTAATAAATGGGATCAAACTAATGGCAAATCCCGCAGCTAAAGATGTTGGAATCATCACGATTTTGTTCGTTGTCATATTTAAAATTGTAAAGAACATGTCTTGCATACGATGTGAAACACCTGCAATATCCAATGCATTGTTATGTGTTAGTTGATCCACAATCATAAACAATGGGTAGTTCAAACTTACAATAACAAATGGAATACTATATGAAATGATTTCTTTGTACATATCTTTATACGAAACATCAATTCCAGTCATATCAGAAGCAACCATTTCTTGAATTCCTTTACGACGTTTTATCCAATACCACCATAGCGTAAGGATTGCTGCAATCGCACCAATCGCCGCACCGAATGTTGCAATACCATTTGCCAATAACATGGAACCGTCAAACACATTTAATACTAAATAACTACCTACTAAAATAAAGATAATACGGGCAATTTGTTCAATGACTTCTGAAACTGCGGTAGGCCCCATAGATTTATAACCTTGGAATACACCACGCCATGTTGCAAGGATTGGAATAAAGATAACAACAAAACTAATCGTACGAATCACACTCGTAATCTGATCAGCTGTCCAACCAGCATTTTGATCGGTATTATTTGCAATGGTAATGGATGCAATCGTTGGTGACAAAGCATACAACATGGCAAATCCGATAACACCGGTAATTCCCATCACAACAAAACTGGATTTATATAATTTTTGACTGACGCGATAAGCGCCTAATGCATTATATTTTGCGACATATTTGGAAGCTGCTAACGGGACACCCGCTGTTGCAACAGCAATCGCAATATTATATGGGCCGTATGCATAGTTATATGGTGCCAAATTATCAGCACCACCTATGATACGATAAAACGGAATGACATAGAGAATGCCAAGTATTTTTGTAATTAAAATACTGATCGTTAATAGAAACGTCCCCCGTACTAACTCCTTATTTTCACTCATAAAATCATCAACCTACTTTTGAATTTTTTAGTTCTTTCTGCATAACAACACAATTATACACATAATCTGATTATGTTAAAATTAAAATATATAAAATCGAAGGAGAATTCCATACATGTATCAAACAATCGTTATTGGCGGTGGTCCTAGTGGTATTATGGCCGCAATTTCTGCCAGTCAAAACAAACAGAGTGTTTTATTAATTGAAAAGAAAAAAGGGCTTGGACGAAAATTAAAAATTTCAGGCGGTGGACGTTGTAATGTGACTAACAATCTACCTTATGCGGAAATTATCCAAAACATTCCAGGTAATGGAAAGTTTTTGTATAGTCCTTTTTCACTTTTTGATAATCAGTCTATTATTGAATTTTTTGAATCGCGTGGACTAAAACTTAAAGAAGAAGATCACGGACGCATGTTTCCAATCACTGACAAATCTCAAGACGTATTAGACATTTTAATTGCAGAAATGAAAAAACAACAAGTCGTCGTTATCGAAAATAGTCCTGTCACATCTGTCGATTTTTCCGATGGCTCTTATACAGTTAAGCTAGATGATGGCAAAACACACCATGCTAAAACTGTCGTTATTGCAACAGGTGGTACGAGTGTACCGCATACTGGTTCTACTGGAGATGGTTATCAATTTGCCAAATCTTTTGGTCATACGATTACTGACTTATTTCCAACTGAAGTGCCAATCAAATCTAATGAACCTTTTATCAAGTCACAAACATTAAAAGGATTGAGCCTAAAAGATGTAGGACTTTCCGTTCTTAGAAAAAACGGCAAAAAACGTATTACGCATCAAATGGACATGCTATTCACCCACTTTGGCATCAGTGGACCAGCTGCACTTAGATGCAGTCAGTTTATTTACAAAGAACAACAGCAACAAAAGCGACAAGATATTCAAATGCAACTCGATGCTTTCCCTTCAATGAACGAAGAACAACTCAAACAAAAAATCATATCTTTATTGAAAGAACAACCCGATAAAATTATTAAAAACGCTCTTAAAGGACTTATTGAGTCACGATATTTACATTTCATCATTGAACAAGCGAACATTGACTTAGAAACAACATATCATCATCTAAGTATGCAACAAATCAACCAATTAGCACATCTCTTCAAAGCTTTTACATTCACAGTAAATGGAACACTTCCATTAGAAAAAGCTTTCGTAACAGGCGGGGGTGTTTCAATTAAAGAAATTGTACCGACAACGATGTCTTCAAAATTACAAGACGGTTTATTTTTATGTGGTGAAGTGCTTGATATACATGGATATACAGGTGGCTATAACATTACAAGTGCATTGGTGACTGGCTATGTTGCTGGATATTATGCAGGACAGTTCGAACCCATAACAACATAAGACCCTAAAAATAAGAGAATGCACATCGAGTTGATGTACATTCTCTTTTTAATTATATTCGGGTATTAAATTCCGCCGTATGTTAAACCACCGTCGCCCCATGCTTTCATGCCGCCTTCAACATTGACTGCATCGATATTGTGATCTGTTAAATAATCAACTACTCTCGCACTTCTTGCACCAGCAGCACAAACAATATAATACGTTTTGTTTGTATCGAATTCATCTAAATGATTTGGCACTTCTTGCATTGGAATATGTTTAGCGTTAGGAATCATTCCAAGCGCAACCTCTTCGTCTTCTCGCACATCAACAACATGAACAGGTTCATTGCTTAATAACATCTCTTTTAGTTGTTCCATTGGAATCTCTTTCATCGTCTCACTCCTATTATTTCGCAACAATATTGACTAATTTTTGTGGTACAGCAATGACTTTCTTAATCTCTTTGCCTTCTAAGTTTGCTTGAATATTTTCATCTGCCAATGCGATACGTTCCATTTCTTCTCTAGACGTATCTTTTGAAATCTCAAGTTTCGCTCGTACTTTACCATTGATTTGTACAACAATTTCAACATTATCTGCTTGTAACAATGCTTCATCAAATGTAGGCCATGGTTGGTACGTAATTGTACTTTCATGTCCTAAAATAGACCACAATTCTTCACCGATATGTGGCGCAATTGGTGCAATCATTTTCACAAAGCCTTCAACATATACACGGTTAATCGCATCTGCTTTGTATCCTTCATTAATAAATACCATCAATTGGCTAATTGCTGTATTGAAGTTCAATGTCTCAAAGTCTTCTGTGACCTTCTTAACTGTTTGATGATACACTTGTTCTAATTTTGGCGTTGCTTCATCCACTACTTTGTCAGATAGCTTATGATCTTCTGTAACGAATAAGCGCCAAATACGATCTAAGAATCGACGTGCTCCATCTAATCCTGTTTCACTCCATGCAATTGAAGCATCGAGTGGTCCCATGAACATTTCATATAGGCGCAATGTATCTGCACCATGTGATGCAACGATTTCATCAGGGTTTACAACATTACCTTTAGATTTACTCATTTTTTCATTACCTTCACCAAGAATCATACCTTGGTTGAATAATTTTTGGAAAGGTTCTTTTGTCGGTACAACACCTAAATCATATAATACTTTGTGCCAGAAACGTGCGTATAACAAGTGAAGTACGGCGTGTTCAACACCACCGATATAGAGATCAACAGGCAACCAATGTTTTAATTTTTCAGGATCTGCAAGCATTTGATCGTTTTTCGGATCAATATAGCGCAAGTAATACCAGCAGCTACCTGCCCATTGTGGCATCGTATTTGTTTCACGGCGTCCCTTCATACCAGTCTTTTCATCGACAACATTTACAAATTCTTCACTGTTCGCAAGTGGTGATTCACCCGTACCTGATGGCTTGATTTGATCCATTTTTGGTAACAATAATGGTAATTCAGATTCAGGAACAGTTGTCATAGAACCATCTTCCCAGTGAATAACTGGAATTGGTTCACCCCAATAACGTTGACGACTGAATAACCAATCACGTAGTTTATAGTTAACCTTACGCTCGCCAGCACCTTTTTCTTCTAAAATTGCAATGGCTTTTTCGATTGCTTCAGCATTATTCAATCCATCTAAGTCACCTGAATTCACATGACGACCGTCTCCTGTATAAACAGGCGTATCTTCTTCGTGTTCAATAACATTTACAACGTCTAAGTTAAATGTTTCAGCGAATTCATAGTCACGTTCATCATGACCCGGTACTGCCATCACAGCACCTGTACCGTATGATGCAAGCACGTAATCAGCAATCCATACAGGAATTTGTGCACCAGATAATGGATGTACTGCATAAGCACCTGTGAATACACCTGTTTTTTCTTTTGCTAAGTCAGTACGCTCTAAGTCAGATTTTTTAGCTGCTTCTTGTTGGTAGGCACGCACTTTTTCAATTTGTTCTTCAGTTGTAATCTCATCAACAAGATGATGCTCTGGACTTAATACGATAAATGTCGCACCGTATAATGTATCAGGACGTGTTGTAAATACTTCTACATTTTCATTTGTTGATGCAATATCAAAGCGAACACGAGCACCTTCAGAACGACCAATCCAGTTACGTTGCATATCTTTGATTGATTCTGGCCAATCTAATTCTTCCAAGTCTTCCAATAAGCGGTCTGCATACTCTGTGATTTTTAATACCCATTGCTTCATTGGACGACGAACAACTGGATGTCCACCACGTTCAGATACGCCATCAATCACTTCTTCGTTTGATAAAACCGTTCCAAGAGCTTCACACCAGTTTACTGGAATTTCATCAATATATGCTAAACCTTTTTTATAAAGTTGAATAAAAATCCATTGCGTCCACTTGTAATATTCAGGATCTGTTGTACTCACTTCTCTATCCCAGTCGTAGCTAAATCCAAGTTCTTGAATTTGACGTTTGAATGTTTGAATATTGGCTTTTGTAAATTCAGCCGGATCATTCCCAGTATCTAGGGCATATTGTTCTGCTGGTAAACCGAATGCATCCCAGCCCATTGGGTGTAAAACATTGTAACCTTGCATACGCTTATAACGAGAAATAATATCCGTTGCTGTATAACCTTCAGGATGACCTACGTGCAGTCCAGCACCAGAAGGATACGGGAACATATCTAAGGCGTAAAACTTCTTTTGTCCTAAGTTATCTTCTGTTTTAAACGTTTTATTTTCTAACCAATATTGTTGCCACTTCTTTTCAATTTGCTTATGATCGTAATTCACAGCATAGACCTCCTAAAATACAAAAAACATCTCAAACTACTGTTATTCTTCAAAGGGACGACATAATAGCCGCGGTACCACCCTCATTCACATATGTGCACTTCATTTTAAATAGTTGAGATGTTTGATTATTTATTTTTTATTAGATGGCAAGTTCATTTAATCGTAAACGTTAGTTCACACCACCACTAACTCTCTGCTGATTACTTATTAAATTACTACTCCGTTATTTAACAATTAATATATTGACTATATTACCTTCTATAATAGGCAATTTAACGCATTGTTGCAAGTATAAAATATGACATCTTTAGGAAAGCTCTTTAGCATTGCGATCCCGAATACCACGATCAAAAACTGATAAAAAGATACCTGCAATCAATAATAATCCAATCATTGATAGAAACATCGTCTGCATATCAAAATAGTCGACGATTAAGCCACCAAGTAATGGCCCAAGTGCTTTACCTACTGTTGAAGCGGCATTAACAATTCCTTGATATACACCGTTTCTTCCAATAGGTGCCAACTGATCTGCAATCGTTGGAACAGCTGGCCAAATGAACATCTCTGCAAAGGTCATTACGACCATACCAATGACAAAAATTGAAAATGACATCGCAAAACTAGTGATAAAAAATGACACAATCAAAATGCACAATCCAACATAAAGTTGTTTTTTCATCTGTCCTTTTAACAATTGAATCATCGGTGCAATCAATGGTTGGCCTAATAATATCATCACCCCATTAATCGTCCATAACAAACTGTACTGTGGCATGGAAATGCCGATTTGTTGTGTGAAAGATGCAATAGTCGTTTGCCATTGAACGTAAGCAATCCAACAGAACGCAAACATAACACATAACAAAATTAATGCACTGAATTTCTTTTTATCTTGTATCGATGTAACATCATCTAACAATTGTGATTGCTTAACTTTCGCTTCATATGTCACGTTAAATTTAAATACTGCAATAGTAAAAAAGGCGACATACATTAATAAGTTAGCGAGAAATATGTAATCAAAACTAAAGTTTGCTACAATACCACCCAGCGCTGCACCAAGTGCGACTCCGATGTTTTGTGCTAAATAGATTGCATTGAATGTTTTGCGACCACCTTGTGGCCATACCGCGCCTGCCATCGCATATATCGCAGGAATAATCATACCTCCACCAAATCCTAACATAATCAACCAAATCGCATACCATGGCCAACCATGAAAAAAGTTCAACAACACCGTGGCCACTAAACTAAAGATTGTTCCAATCATGATTGTGCGATAACCACCTAGTCGGTCAAACATAGATCCTCCAAGAAGATTACCACCAATCATTCCGATTGAATTGATCATCAGCACAAGTCCTGCTGTACTGAGTGACTTATCCAACTCCTGTGCCATATATATCGTATTTAATGGCCATAAAAAACTGGCCCCTGTAATATTGATTGCCATACCGATTACTAGCCACCAAATTGCACTTGGCATCCGCATCGAAATCCCTCTTTCTCTTTAAGTCTCATGCACCAATATAACATGACATGCAAAAATATGGTAAAATCTTTGAATATATTGTCATAACATAGAAGGGACGAGACACATGGGAACAGTATTTCCTTATGCTTTTGAAAACAAACGTTATCATACATTAAACTACCATCTAAAAAATCAATTTGGACAAAAAATCTTTAAAGTGGCACTTGATGGCGGATTTGATTGCCCGAACCGTGATGGAACAGTGGCACACGGTGGATGTACATTTTGCTCAGCTGCGGGAAGTGGTGATTTTGCAGGCAACCGTGCAGATACAATTCCTGTGCAATTCCAAGAAATCAAATCTCGTATGCACGAAAAGTGGCATGAAGGGAAATATATCGCTTATTTTCAAGCATTTACAAATACACATGCACCCGTAGAAGTATTGCGTGAAAAATTTGAAGCGGCTTTACAGGAAGAAGGTGTTGTTGGACTTTCAATTGGTACACGTCCCGATTGTTTACCAGATGATGTCGTTGAATACCTTGCAGAACTGAATGAACGTACCTATTTATGGGTAGAGCTAGGCCTTCAAACTGTACATCAAACAACATCAGATCTTATCAATCGTGCACATGATATGGACGTCTATTATGAAGGTGTTGCAAAATTACGTAAGCATGGCATACGTGTGTGCAGTCATATCATTAACGGTTTACCAGGTGAAGATTACGATATGATGATGGAGACGGCAAAAGCAGTCGCAGATATGGACGTGCAAGGTATTAAAATTCACTTGCTACACTTACTTAAAGGGACGCCGATGGTGAAGCAATATGATAAAGGTTTACTGCAATTTATGACTAAGGAAGAATATATCAACTTAGTATGTGATCAACTAGAAATATTGCCCCCTAAAATGATTGTACATCGCATTACTGGTGATGGCCCTATCGACTTGATGGTTGGACCGATGTGGAGTGTAAACAAATGGGAAGTACTCAATGATATCGATGCAGAACTTGAACGTCGTGGCACAGTACAAGGTGCTCGATATGCAACAGAGGTATTAAAATGATTGTACAACGCATCTTACCATTTGCAAAAGACTTAATATCATCACATATTCACCCAACTAGTACTGTCATTGATGCGACATGTGGTAACGGGCATGATACAGTTTTTCTTGCGCAATCTGTACCCGATGGTCATGTGTATGGCTGTGATATACAATCATCTGCCATTGCTTCGACAAAAGATAAAATATTGAGATTTGAAAATGTATCACTGTTCCAAACAGGTCATGAAAACATTATCAATCAGATAACACCTGAACACCTAGCACAACTTGATGCCGCTATTTTTAACTTAGGTTATTTGCCTAAAGGTGACAAATCGATAGTAACACAGCCCGAAACAACGATATTAGCGATTGAAAACATTTTTAAACATTTACGAGAAGAAGGCATTATTGTCATCGTGATATATCCAGGTCATCCAGAAGGAAAATATGAAAGCGAACAACTCTATCAGTTTTTTAAAAACTTTGATCAACAGCAAGCTCATATTTTACAATACGGATTTTTGAACCAACAAAACAACCCTCCCTATGTTGTAGCTATCGAAAAAAGATAAAAAACCGGCGAGATACCTTATGAATATCTCGCCGGTTTTTTATTTTTATAGGGTCTTAATCTTTTGTGGTGGGATGGCATGAAATGCTATCCCGCCTTTTTTATGTTTTAAATCATTTGGATACAAAAAAAGCGCTCACGCCTCTATAATTTTAAGTGACTAAACAAAAAAATAAAGAGGAGACATGATGCGCCTATGTGTAATGATATATTAAAACTACTAAAAATAAAAGATGAAAATATTCAAGTTCTTAAGGTGGAAGAAGATGTAGAAGTGCGTGGTCGGCTTTCTACGGTTGTTTATGGAACACTTTCTTATACACCCAAAGCTTGTATGAAGTGTGGTTGTGTCAATGATGGGCAAATCCATAAGCATGGTAAACGCGTTTCGCGTTTAACACTATTAAAATCTCAAGAATCCAATGTTTATCTTAATTTAGCGAAAGAACGCTTTAAGTGTCTACATTGTTTAAAGACTTTTACGGCTCAAACAAACATTGTTGATAGTAACTGCTTTATTACCAACCGTGTGAAATTAGCGATTCAGGATAAACTCACACGTGTACAGTGTGAGATAGATATCGCTCATGATTGTAGTGTTTCACCGAGTACAGTTAAAAGATGTATTCATCAACTCTCACAATCATTAATAGTCAAACCTTCATCTGGATTGCCAAAACATATCTCCATAGATGAGTTTAAAAGCGTTAAGAACGTGACAACAGCGATGAGTTTTTTGTTTATAGATAATGAAACGAATCAGATTATTGATATCTTAGAAGATAGACGTATTCATAAACTCAAAGAGTACTTCTATCGCTTTGATCGACGTGAACGATTAGCTGTTAAAACTGTAACTGCTGATATGTATGAACCATACATCAACTTCATTCATGAAGTATTTCCAAATGCGATTTTGATCTTTGATCGCTTTCACATTGTTCAGCACCTTAATCGTGAATTAAATAAGCAACGTATTTCTGTAATGAATGCTTATCGCTATCGATCATCAACAGATTACACGAAAATGAAAAAGCACTGGAAACTCTTTCTTTCTGACAGGCAGGATATTAATAGTTATGAATACTTTTGGTCGAAGTCTTTCAAAACGTACACAACATCAAGAGATGTTTTAACATATCTACTAAGTCTTGATCAGCAGCTCTATGACACTTATATGTTAGTTCATCAACTTCGTGAAGCATTGAAACAATGTGACTGGTTACGTTTCAAAGAAACTTTAATGGGTGTCGAAAAGAAGCATGTATCACGTGGTGTTTGGCGTATCATTCGATTCTATAAGAAATACGAGTATGTCCTTTACTCAACAATCAAGTACCCGAAGTTTAACAATGGAGCGATTGAAGGTATCAATAATAAAATTAAGCTTATTAAACGTGTATCATATGGCTATCGCAACTTTAATAACTTTAAAGCGAGAATACTCATCATTTTTAAGCTGTATCAACGTTCTAAAAAGCAAGAGCTATTAAGCTGTGTTGCATAAAGATTACCTCGTAACTTAACATGTCACAAACGCTCATATAACTGTATGGTGTAAAATCATTTCTAATACGAGACGCCTAAGGCAACAAGCCGAACTGAAAATCCATTTTGGCTTCACTTATTCAATAAAGCCAAAATTAGTTGAAGTGAGGCGCCTTGGCAAGTGAGTATTAAAGAAATGATAGTACTCAAAAAGCGTACAATTAATGAATAACTGTACGCTTAAATGAATGTAGTGATTACTACGTGTTATGATTAAGTTAAATATAAAATTAGTTACTTTTAATTATCTGCCCACCACAAAAGATGGACATCCTTTTTATATCTACTTAAAATTTTAATCGAATCACACATGTGCCATCTGCATAATTTGATTAAAATTTTGGCTCATCGACTTTTGATGATTTTTAATTTCTGAGACAATGAGAGAAAGCAGTTCTCTCTTTTTCTCTTGCATGTCTTCATTAGAATAAATCATGACTGTACGCTCATCATTTTCAGGTCGTTCTTTATGAATCCATCTTTGATTCACTAAGTGATTATAAGTTCTTGAGCGCTTATAAGATTTGATTGGAACAAAATAATCCATCTCTTTCAATGTCATATCGCCCTTTTCCCATATCGTCAGCAATATTAACAACTCTTCTTTTGTCAGCTCATATTTTTCTGCAATCGTTGTGAAAACAGATTCAATTTCAGATTGTAATGAAAATAATGCTTGTATACCACTTTTTTCTGCTTTATGGTCCTTCATGAAATACGCTCCCATCTCGTAAAAATAATCATCACTTACTATTTACCCAAGAAAACACCATTAAAACCAAAATTAACTTGTACACTGTAAAAAAATAATTTTTAATGACTATCGAATGATGTAAGTTGTTAAAATAATATTAAATTAACTTCAAATCTATTTTGAATGATGCGACTGAGATAATATTTAAAATGGTTATCATACTGTCTAGTCGTATATGAAAAAGAACAAAGCTATTATTAAGAAAAAAGGCACAAACATTTCAGTTTGTACCCCAAAAAGTGCTTTATAGTATTATGTTTTATTTGTAAACCCAATGATTAATTTAATAAATTCGATCTTCAAGTTCAAGCGTATCAATATAGTTAACTCTATTTTGCGACTTATTTAATCTAATATTTTTGCCAACATATTCTGAGTTATTAATAATATCACCAGTGAAATAATATCTACCATTGTGAATTCTTTGTAGTCCTGTTAAATTAGCTTCCAAAACAATTCGATCATTATAAACAACAAATATACGATCAATTTGAAATACTCTGCTAGGATTCAAAGACCAAAAACCACGAGCTGCCTCATAAATTTGTTCATCAGATAAATCAGGACTGTAACCTATATAGTTTCTCCCTAGTTCATCAGTCTCTTCGAAATAGCGTCTATCTTGAATTTGAATTACTAAAGTTTCATTCTTCATTTTATGACCTCCTCTTTAATTTAAATAAAGTATATCATATACTTTTATAAAAGTAAAGGGTTTGTTTTCATAAAGTTAAAATTATACTTTCGGTTTTTCAAAATAAAAAAGCTAGGAAGAATCTCCCAGCTTTTTGTACTATTCGAATGTTAGAATAAATGACTAATTGAGTCTTGCATGTCTTTAAGGATTTTAGAAGATTTTTCAAATTTTGCTTGTTCATCTTCATTTAATGGTGTTTCGATGATACGAACTGCACCATCTCCATTCACTACTGTCGGCACACCAGTGTATACACCATCAACACCGTATTCACCTTCTAAATAACTAGATACAGTTAATACAGCGTTTTGGTTGCGTAAGATTGCTTTAGAGATGTGCATTAATCCCATTGCAACACCGTAGTATGTTGCACCTTTTGCTTTGATAATATCGTAAGCGGCATCACGTGTATTCACATAGATGTCTTCAATAAGATGTTCTTTTTCAGGATCATTTTTTAATAAATCATATAATGGTTGGCCTGCAATTGTTGCGCTTGACCATACTGGTACTTCTGAGTCACCATGCTCACCGATAATATTTGCATGTACACTTGTTGGTGCAACATCAAATACTTCACTTAATAAGTGTTTGAAACGTGCTGTATCTAAGATTGTACCTGAACCAATGACTTTGTGTTTTGGTAAACCTGAGTATTTTAAAGTGACATATGTTAAAACGTCTACTGGATTTGCTGCAACTAAGAAGATACCGTCAAAACCGCTTTCCATAATAGGTGTGATGATACCTTTGTAGATTTTAGCATTTTTTTCAACTAAGTCTAAACGTGTTTCTCCAACTTTTTGAGGTGCACCTGCACAGATAACGATTAAGTCTGCATCGCCACAGTCTGAATATTGTCCAGCTTTTACTTTAACAGGTGACATTGCATAAGGCGCACCATGATTTAAGTCAAGTACATCACCTAATACTTTATCTTCGTTAATGTCGATGATAACTAATTCGTCTGCTACACCTTGACTCACCATTGTATATGCGTAACTTGCACCTACTGCACCGTTACCTACTAATACTACTTTATTACCGTTTTTCGCCATGAAGTTTCTCTCCAATCTATCTATTTAAAAGTATTGTTCTCAACGTAATGTGAAGCATTTCACATTTATAATTTAACACGCTTTTTATTTAACTTCAAGTAGAAACAATTTTTATAGAATTAAATTAAAATTTCGTGTCACTTAATTGTTGGAATTAGTGAGTAATTACAATAATAGATTGTGTTTTTTACTTTATTTTTTGGCGTTTTAATTCCATGCATTTCCGCTAAGCTTTTGTTTGAAATACTAAGTCAATGAATTTTCATCTTCTACTAAGAAACCAACTGTAAAAACATGGTTATTCAAGAAGCTTAAAATGTAACGCATAACAGCTTCTCTCTGTGGCTCATTGTGAACTTCATGCGCAAGACCGTGCCAAGCTTTAAAGTATAATTCATCATGATCAATGACTGATACAAGTTGTTGCGTAACATCCACGTCTGTCACACGATCTTCTGTTCCATACATCAAACAGAGTGGGACTGACTTCATATTTTGAATATTGTCTGTTGTCTCTTTCATATGTTTAAGCACTTCTTGATACCAGTGGTAACTTACTTTTTTTAACATTAATGCATCATTTAATGTATCTTCTTGAACTTCTTTATTAGATGTTAAGTCTTCTACTTCAAATCCTAAATCAAATTTTGCTGACTTTGACACATCACCGATATGAGAGGATAAAATATTTTTACGTGTGTGCGCATTATTTTGAAACGCTAAAAGCGGCGCAATTAAGACAAGCCCTTCAATACCTAAATCGACCTTCTCGAGTAAATTCATTGATATTAACCCTCCGAGTCCAACACCAATCATAAATATTGGAAGATGATATCCTTCTGCAATTTTTAACCACTCTAAAACAGACTCGTGGTAAAGTTCAAAACTTTCGACTTGTCCTTTGTTCATTCTTGAAGTTTGACCTTGACCGGGTAAATCCCCCATGATGACGTGATATCCATTCCGTCTTAAATGTGTGATGACATAGGCATATCTTCCTGTATGTTCTAAAATATTATGAACAATGACGACGACACCCTTTGCTTCACTTACTGTTTCCCATTTCCACATAATATACCTAACCTTCCTTGCTTAACGCTTTACATGTTATTATATCCTGACAAACTATATAAATGCTAATATTTATCATAAGCTTTTAGAGAAATCTTCCCTTTAAAATACTGTAAATCAGTATCGTAAAAAACAATTTAGCGTATCACAACAATCTATAATATGAAGCAATTAATAATTGTTAATGCGCTAATTCACCCCCACAACCTAATTCACTCCGATTATTACGTTTTATATAATTTATTGTAAAGATTCAATATAAAAACGTTTTCATCACATTATTGTTCGTGATACACTATTGTTAATTCGTAAAACAAAGTTATGGGAGGAATAAAAATGGGTTTATTTAAAGATTTTTTCATCGCATTATCTAATAATGCCTTTCTTAATGAATCAGCTAAAAAAATAGGTCCTTCATTAGGTGCCAACAAAGTGGTAGCTGGTAACACGATAGAGGATGTGGTGAAGACCATTCGCAGACTTAATGACAAAAACATTGCAGCAACAGTTGATAATTTAGGTGAATTTGTAAACGCAAAACAAGAAGCAATCGCTGCAAAAGATGATATTTTAAAAATTATGTCAGCGATTCATTCAAATGGCCTAGATGCACACGTCTCAATTAAGTTAAGTCAATTAGGTGCAGAGTTCGACCAGCAACTTGCTTACGACAATGCATATGAAATTGTAAAACAAGCGGCTGAATATGATCAAATGCACATTAACTTTGATACGGAAAAATATGATAGCTTATCAGATATTACACATACACTTGATCAATTAAAATCAGAATTTTCAAATGTAGGAACAGTTATTCAAGCATATCTTTTCAAAGCAGACGAGCTTATCGACAAGTATCCAGACTTACGCTTGCGCTTAGTAAAAGGTGCATACAAAGAATCTTCACATATCGCTTACCAAACACGTGAAGAAATTGATGACAATTATATTCGTTTAATTGAAAAACGACTATTAAATGCGAAAAACTTTACTTCAATTGCAACTCATGACCACAATGTCATTAATCATGTGAAGGCATTTGTTGAAGCAAATCAAATTGACAAATCAAAATTTGAATTCCAAATGCTGTATGGATTCCGATCTGAACTTGCAGAATCTATTGCAAAAGAAGGCTATAACTTTACAATTTATGTCCCATACGGTGATGATTGGTTCGGTTACTTTATGAGACGTTTAGCTGAGCGTCCACAGAACTTGGCGCTTGCCTTTAAGGAATTCGTTAAACCAAAGCCGCTCTTTATTGTAGGGACACTTGGCTTATCGGCATTATTGTTGGGAAGATGCAATAAAAAGAAATGATAAAGCATATCCCCTTGAAGTTTTGATAACTTCAAGGGGATTTTTTAAGGTTTCACTATCCAATTGTTTTTAATAAATTTGCCATTTCAATTGCACCTACTGCAACTTCCGCACCTTTATTGCCCGCTTTCGTACCTGCACGTTCAATCGCTTGTTCAATGTTCTCAGTCGTTAGCACACCGAAAATCACTGGAATACCCGTATCATCACTTGCTTTTGCAATGCCTTTCGCCGCTTCATTACATACATAATCATAGTGTGTTGTTGCTCCACGAATCACACATCCTAATGTGATAACCGCATCATATTTACCTGATTGTGCCATTTTCTTAGCAACGATTGGTAATTCGAATGCTCCTGGTACGTATGCAACATCGATTTCATTTTCATCAACTTGATGACGTTTCAATGCGTCTAATGCACCATCCAATAAGCGACCTGTAATAAAATCATTAAAACGGCTTACGACAATCCCAATTTTTAATCCTTTACCTACTAATTGACCTTCAAAGTTCATTTTTTATTCCTCCAATTATATTAAATGTCTCATTTGAGTTTTTTTAACTTGCATATAATCATGGTTATGTTCATTCGTTTCTGTTATAACAGGGATACGATTTGACATTGTAATCCCATAATGTGCTAATCCTTCAAATTTTTCTGGATTATTCGTCATCAGATTCACGGATGAAATACCAAAATATTTTAAAATCTGTGCTGCATTGTCATAATCACGCATATCTGGTGCAAAGCCGAGTGCTTCATTCGCCGAAACAGTATCATGACCTTGTTCAATCAATTCATATGCTTTCAACTTATTCATCAGTCCAATACCACGACCTTCTTGCGGTAAATAAAGAACCATTCCACCATGTTCATGAATATATGACATCGCAAACTCTAATTGTTCACCACAATCACATCGTGCACTGTGGAAAATATCACCCGTTGCACATGCAGAATGGATACGGACATTCATCTCATCATGAATATCACCATTAACGACAGCAATCAATTCTGAACCGTCAATTTTTGATGTAAAGCCATACATATCAAACGTTCCGTAACGTGTTGGCAATTGAACTTTTGCTTCTTTTTCAATAAGTACCTGTGTTGTTTTAATATAAGTGACTAAATCTTCAATAGTAATCATATACAAACCGTGTGTTTCTTTGAAAATTTGTAAGTCGTCACCTCTTGCCATTGTGCCATCTTCATTCATAATTTCACAGATGACGCCTGCTGGTTTTGCACCTGTTAATTTTGCGAGCTCAACAGCAGCTTCAGTGTGTCCACGGCGTCCTAACACACCTTGTTCATGTGCAATGAGTGGGAAAACATGACCTGGTCGATTAAATGTTGCCGCTGATGATTGATTGGCAATCAATGCACGTGCTGTCTGCGTACGTTCAAATGCACTAATCCCCGTTGTAGAATCAACATGATCAATGCTAACCGTAAACGCAGTAGAATGTGGATCTGTATTATTTTTTACCATTGCATCAATTCCCACCTGCTCTGCAATCGTTCGATCGATTGGGCAACAGATAAGTCCACGTCCATAGCGTGCCATAAAATTGATAGTATCATCATGCATCCATTCCGTAATGGCAAGTAAATCGCCTTCATTCTCTCTATCCTGATCATCACAAACAATGATTGATTCACCATTTTTTAAAGCAATTAATGCGTCTTCTATTTTATCAAAATGCATAATAAACCCTCCTTGAATACTATACGATCCTAAAAACCTGCTTGTAATAAACGATCCAAAGATACACCATCATTCTGTCGCGTAATATTTTCTACATATTTGAATAGCATATCTGTTTCTAAATGAACAGGATCTCCTTGTCGTTTCGTCGATAAAATCGTAGCTTTACGTGTTTCAGGAATTAAGTGAATATCAAAACTTGTTGCTTCTTTTTTGAAAACTGTTAAACTGACACCGTCCACAGCGATCGATCCTTGTGGAATCATTTGTTTTAGGATATGGTGGGGTGCTTTGATTGTATAGATCCATTCATTTTGAGACTGCTTAATATTGAGAATGACACCTTTATCATCGACATGTCCCTGCACAAAGTGTCCACCTAACCTTCCAGTGGCAAGTAGTGCACGTTCCAGATTGACGGGTTGACCGCTAGACAGTTCTGCTAAGTATGTTTTGTTTTCCGTTCCCGTGATGACTTGTACCGTAAATGTAGATGTATCAAATCTCACAACCGTTAAACATGTGCCATTCACACTAATGGAGTCACCAATATTCATATCACTTAATATCTTTTCACATTGAATCGTTAATTCAGTCGTAGGGTTTTGTTTTTTTATTGATTGAATAGTGCCAACTTCTTCTACGATACCTGTAAACATGACATCACATCCTTTTCATTTGCAATTTGATGTCAGTATCTATCATTTCAGAGTGGACAATTTCAAAATTCGCAAGTTGGTCAAGTGGCGTTACACCATCTGTTTGAAAATATTGATATTTCCCTTGACCACCTATTATTTTCGGGGCTAAATAAAGGATGAAGGTTGAAATAAATTCTGAAGTTAAAAATTGTGAAGTTAGTTTTGGTCCAGCTTCTACAAGGATACGGCCAAAACCTTTTTTATATAAATCGTGTAAAATAGTTTTTACATCTGTTGATGGTAGATATACGACGTGTACATGGTCTAATGGCGACACGAATGACTCATTGTCAGTATATATGTAGACCGGCGCAAGTTGATCATGAAACATTGCTGCCTGCCAATCGATGTGCCCTGAATTTGTCATGACGATACGTGCAGGATGGCGTCCTTCAGGCAATCGTACAGTCAGACTTGGATCATCCGCTTCTAATGTACCATTACCTGTAATAATAGCATCGTGCATATGTCTCAATTGGAACACATCATCTTTGACAGCTTTTGACGTAATCCATTTACTTTGTTGATGATCGGTTGCCTGCTTACCATCTAAACTCGCACTTACCTTTACAGTCACGATTGGCACTTCAGTAGTTTTAGATGCAAAAAATGATGCATACAACTTATCTGCGCGCGGATGTGGTGTATATTGAACGTCAATGCCTTTCTCTGCCATCATCTCGTGTCCAGTTGCTGGAAGTGTGATATCTCTTGCAGCATAAACAACCTTTTGAATACCCGTTTCAATGATTTTTGCTGCACATGGCGGTGTCGCACCGTAATGTGAACAAGGTTCTAAAGAGACGTATATTGTTGCTCCTGCTACATTTTGAGCACCTGCCATATCAATGGCTTGAATCTCGGCATGTTTGTCACCTTTTTTAAGATGCGCACCCATCCCTATAATTCGGCCCTCTTTAACAATCACTGCGCCAACAGGTGGATTAACACCCGTTTGGCCTTCTACCATTTCAGCTAAACGAATCGCATGTTCTAAATAATATTTCATTGTCATCACCTCAAATCAATAAACAAAAAACCACTCGAAAAATTTTAAGATTCGAGTGGTCGGTTTTATACTTATACTGTATACCAAAATACAGCGATAAATTCAGTAAATTTGCCATCACTAAATAAGCAATAGTTTCGTGTTGTAAAAACACAAGCTATGCATGTCATGGTCTACTGATCATTCTTCCTCCCATCCAGACTTTTACTGTCGGCTCTAGATTCTCACTAGATCAGCCATAGAGTACAAATTCAATGTTCTCTACGGGTCGCAGGCTTAAATTACTGCCGGTTGGGATTTCCACCCAGCCCCGAAAGAATATCATTATGAAATTGTTTGAGATTCAAGATACGACACAGCAGTTGTTCGATAACAACAACTGTTCGACTTTAGCTTAACGCATTTTGACAATGTTGACAATTCATTTGCAATCAATATTTTGTTGGATTGTTTTACAATTTCATAAAAATTATAAAGAAACACCGACAAACAATAATATCTATTCAACGTTGATGTTTACGTATTTGATAAGTTCAAAAACTATAACTAATCTGCATCATATTCTTCTTCTAGTTGCGCATAGAGCTGTGTCACACTTTTAACAGCTTGCTGTACAATCATTGTGACACCATTGCGTTCAAAATTAACGCCATTTGTCATTTGGCCAAATGCACGTAAATTCGACAATGTTCCATAACGTGGACTGATGACTTCGTTACTTTCTGATACGATTTGAATGCCACCAATCGGATGTGCTTGAACAATTTGTTTATTCGCCATATTTAATAATAAACCATCTGACGCATCTAACTGGCTCAACTTTTTCTTAGGTCCAGTTGCATTTATGATCACATCCACTATCATAGCTTGGTGTTCTGTTTCAAACTGCAATTGGTACTGACCATTCACACGTGTTGCTTTCTCGAGTCCTGCGTAAACTCTTAATTTATTACTTTCAATCTCATCAATAATAAATTGTGCAGTATCTCTTGGCATCGGATTCATATTCTCTTTAAAATATTGGTAATAACGTTCGAGAAATAATTGCTGGTCATCATTCGTTAAACTATTCCAAATCCAGTTCATGTTGTCTTTAAGCTCCATTAGAAAGCTTTGTAATAACCCCAAAGATTCTGGATGTGCCAAATCATATTGCAAATCTTTTACAACATTTCCTGTTCTCCGATGGATCAAAGATTTAAACGGTATATTTAAAGCATCGCATTCCTTTCTGAACAATTCTTTCAATATATCTAAAGGAATATTCCCCATGTGATTTTGTTTTATGTCATCGAATATCTCTTTCGTCATATATTGCAGAGTTACAGTCACCATCTCACCACGTACACTTGGCAATTGCCCACCTCGACTTGCCAAAACAAGCGTTTGGTCGTGATGGTTTAATACATAACGAATTACATCCAAACTTGCCAATCCAGTTCCAATCACAGCCACTTTATCATGCGAACTGACTTCATCTAATGTGCGGTATGCTGGATATGGTTCATAGATATATTTCGGACTTCCCTTCAAGTGATAGGGATCATTATATGAGAATGTTCCAGTTGATAGAAAAACATAATCATAAATAGTACTACGTCCTTCATGTTCATCAGTCTGTACAATTATTTTTTTCACTGAAATTTCTTTCTCTTCTTCAACTACACCGATCTGTGTCACTTCATGTGGAATGACATGAATATTGTCATAACGCTTCACATATTGATCAAGATAACTTTTCATATAATGTCCAAATACATAACGCGGCAAATATTCAGCATCTCCATAATCAAAATCGTCTTGTGACGCATACCACTCCCGAAATTCTTTCATATTATCAAGGTTTAGAGACAACATATCGACTGGGACATTGATTAATAAATCTTCACTGTCATTTTGAAAAGGTTCTCCTTGTCCCATGTTCTTTCTATTGTCATAGATGTCTACTTCTAAATGCTCAAACATCTCGTGCTTTACAAGCTGTCTTAATATGCTGACACCAGCAGTTCCCATTCCAACTATTGCTACTTTCATCATAATCACCTTCATTATTTCATTTCATCATGTTATACCCTATTTCTTGTCAAATTGTGCATTATTAGATTAATAGTATTCCCCTCCCATTTTGATAGCCAGTTTCTCATGTTATACTTGAAAGAGATTTGAACAATATTAAAAACCGTATCATCCTATAATTACTATAAATACAAGTGACCGAAGTTATTTGAAGTGAAAATAAATTTCATCAAAATTATTCACTTCTAGTTACCTTTACTAAACAGGACAATGATGTCTTACGTCTATATATTATACAAAACATTAAAAACGGGGTGTTTTCATGTTAAAATTTTTATTTAAAGTTTTGATTTCAACAGCTATCTTATTTTTCACACTTGGACGTAAAAACAAAGCGCAATAAAGCTTCTATCGCTTTATTGCGCTTTGTTACTATTAATAATTATGACCGTCTTTATGTTTTGAATCATCTTTGTAGACATACCAATTGAAATACTTACCTTCTGTCTTCAAATCATTATAGAAGTCAGCAATAATGGTCGCATTACTCTTTGCCCAGTTAATATCTGTCGCATATTGATGTTCACCGGGATCTTTAGGATTCCATCTCATACTATACAAAGTATTTTGATCTTCGTGTGATAAGTAATGATCGTGGATAAATTTCGCTCCACCATCGATTGCTTTTTCAGGTGTATCCCATCCTTGTTTCTTCGCATATTCAGCACCTGTTTTAATTGGGTCTTCGTCCAATGCACCGACACCGTAGAAGTTATAATACTTCTTACCATCGATTTCTACACCATTCGATAACTCTGATACAACTGATCCTGTTTCTAATAATGCATGTGAAATCAAGTAAATCTCATTCACATGCTGTTTTTTGGCAGCTTTGATAAAGTCATCTGTATGGTTTAAAAGAGTCGGATGTTCATATAACATACGCTTGATTCTATTTTTATCAATGCCTTGATACTTAGATAAATCTAAAAATTGATATTTTTGACGTTTATCATCCATAAATACAGAACTATCCATTGCTTCTTTAATTTCTGCATCGGACGCATCACGCCAGTTCGTATTATCTTTATTTGAAACTTGTTGACTTGTATAATTGTTAATCTGTTTTTTTGCGGCTGCTTCCAATGTAACATCTAATGTTTCCACTGATTCGACTTGTTCAACTGGTTCAAAGAATATTTGATCTTTTATCATGTTGAAAAAAGTATAGGCTGCTAAAACAGTGATAACAAAGAAAACTACAATCGCTATGATTGAACTTTTGTTATGTTGTTTCATTGATACACCTCTTCAGAATGTACTGAGTAATAGTGACTACACACTCGAATACAAATTTTAACATTATCTTATATTTTTCACAATTCGAATGGGTGGTTGTCACATATTCATAAAAGAACAGTAATCTCTATGTAATTATTTCATAGCGCACTGCATCATCAAAACTTTGAATACATCATCTCTGATTCACATTCCAAAACTTTATAAAGGTCTCTGATAATCCATTAAAATGTAACTCATCGCTTGGGAACGACTTTTATAATAATACGGTGTTAAATCCACTGTCCCCTCAATCTCACCATCACGATACATCATTTCCCGTTGAATATTATTAATCATAATAAAGTCAGCGTTGTCACGAATCTTATCTAAATCTTCGTTGCGTGCAAAGAAATGTACCAAGTTGAAATGTTCATAATCCATTACAATTCCTCCATCTTATTCCCGTCATAAAAATATCGAAATCCGTAGAAATGCACCTTTTATTATAATTTTAAGCTTATTTATTGGTAATAATCAATGTTTAAATCATAAAATAACATATATGGACAGATGCAACAATTTTTCAGCTATGATAATAATCATTTGACCGGTCAAAAATTTCAAGGAGGTCATCAATTTGAACTTTGATGATATTTTTCAACGCTATCACAAATATATTCATTATTTGTTGCATTCCTATCATATACGCTATCATTACGACGACTATTTCCAACTTTTGTTAATACGGCTTTGGGAACTCCATTTATCTTTTGATACAACACGTGAATCGAGCCTTCATGCTTTTATTACCTATCGACTCAAATACTATCTTATTGATCTTTTGCGTAAACAAGATCGCCTTCCCAAATTAGAAAATATCGACACTGCAACTGAACCCGCATCGTACGAGAGTGATCTGCTCTTTTCAATTAAGCAATGGTCATTACAACTTCCATATGTGCATCGTCACTGGCTTTATCTCTATCTTCAAGGCTATACACAGTTAGAAATAGCATCCATTCTAAACCGCTCTCCCACATCTATCAAAAATTATAAAAAAGCGACCCTCAAAGCATTGCGCCATTCATATTTCAACGAATACTAGGAGGATACACTGTGCAAACATATTCAAATATTGCCTTTGAATCATTATTATTTATCAAGACATCTCATCAAATAGATCAACGTCTTGAGTTATACTTTTTGACGCATAAAACACACACAACATTAACATTATCTAAATTAATGAAGCATATTTTAAAGTCGCATCATAAACATAGTTACACACAAAAAGAACTGACACATCAACATCTCGGTATTCATCATCTCACACCGATATACATCTCACCACAGCTCATATTATGCCCTCTGCAATCACATCGTGCACCTATCCAATATATTATCAATATGTCTCACGTGATTGGTATGTCTTCTCAAAAGTCTGATACGATCATCGTATTCAAACAAAACCATCGAATTACAGTACCTTATCCATTAACTGTATGTTTAAAACAATGGAAAGCTGCACAAATTCTCTCACAAGTACCCGATATTTAGTTTACTTTATTGAACTTATAATCTACTAAACGCTTTGTAAAATAAGCATTGGCTATTTTCATCAATATAATGCCAAGAACCATCAATACTAAACCACCTACTAAAGCAGTGATCACAGTCCCAGTTGACAACGATACTTGAGGATGAATAAAGTAATTGACTGCATTTAAACTTAATAGCATACCTGTAATCAGAACGCCGAGCAAGAAAATATTTCCGATAAACAACCCTAACAGCGTTGTGTACAAATGTCCTGACCCCAGCACTCTTGATTTAAAAATATGTTCTTTCAAATAAAAACTGGCAAATCGGCCTGGTGTTTTAAATTTTTCTTGAATGCTTGCGATATGTTCATCTGTCAGTAATTCTGCTAACTTTGCCTTCTCTTTACGGTTTAAATACCACAATTGTTTTTCTACTTTATACTTAAATACCTTGTACTCCATCTTTAACTCCTTCTCTATCTGATATTAAACTCAATCATCACACAAAAAAATAGGAGCGACAAGTACCAATTTCATATTTGTTGGTACTTTATCACTCCCATGGGTATTTATAGAATGCTTAAACCTGAAGTTTGAATATCTTTCGCAAATCCTTTCACCGTATCAACAGATAATGATTCGATATCACGACCAATATTTGACACTTTCTTCACAACATCAGCAGGACATGTAATAATATCTGCACCAATTTCATCAGCTTGGATGACATTATATAACTCACGACAACTTGCCCACAATAGTTTTACACCTGATTTACTATGTGTCACACGAACAGACTCTTTCATTAACGGCAGTGGGTCTACGCCTGTATCCGCAATTCGTCCAGCAAAGACTGACACATAAGTCTCTACACCTTCTGTGACCGCTTCAGTAATTGCTTTGACTTGTTCGATTGTGTAAACAGCTGTAACGTTTAGTTTCACGCCTTGTGCTGATAATTTTTCAATCAATGGTAACATTGATTCACCTTTTGTGTTCACAATTGGAATTTTTACAAAAATATTCTCTCCAAATTGTTCAATGATTTGCGCTTCTTTTTCCATTGTTTCCATATCATCACCAAACACTTCAAATGAAATTGAAGCATCAGGAATTGCTTGTACTACATCTTGAGCGAAGGCTTTATAGTCTTTGACGCCAGCTTTAGCCATTAAGCTTGGATTCGTTGTAAATCCATCAACTTCCTTATTTTGATATGCTTGCTTCATTTGTTCAATATCTGCACCATCTGCAAATACTTGTACGTTTAATTTCGTCATAAATGTGCCTCCTAGTGATTCTACATTATATTTATATTAAAGTTATACCATTTTTCTATTCATAAAGGCTATTGTTAAGCTTTAATTCCACACGAAATATAGAAATGGTGCTTTATTCTTAGTCATTAAATATGCTATTATTACAAGCGATAATAAAGGAGGCAGTTACATGTCTAAATCGAAAAAATATTTTTACTTAACCGTGATATTCATCATGATAAGTTTTTACTTCAATACACAGAACCCAATACTCAATCATCAATTCGACTCAATCGTTAAAATCATTATTGCAAGTAGTGTCATAAATGCAATCATACTCATTATTGCCATCCAATTTGCAGACAAATCAGTGAAATATTTACCCGAAAAGAAAAGCTGGATTCATCGTGCAGCGAAAAGCTTACCTTGGATACTACTCATCGTTTTAATCTTTCATCTGATCACTGCAATCCGAACTTTTGGCATTATTTAACGTAAGAGGAGCGATAAGCATTTGAAATATTTCATTATTTTTGTTGGTGGGAGTTTAGGTGCGTTATTGAGATATGGTCTTTCCTTTCTCCCACATTTCCATGAATTGCCAGTTGGAACATTTACCGCCAATCTTTTAGGTGCTTTTTTAATGGGATTTATAACTGCCTTAACGACAAACTTTTTCTCTAAGTATCCTTCCATTAAAAAAGGTGTCACTACCGGTTTCATCGGTGCTTTTACAACCTTTTCAACCTTTCAATATGAATTGAATGCATTTTTTGAGTCACAATCGTGGTATTTATTAATAACCTACGCCTTGCTCAGTTATATTGGCGGAATTTTATGTTGCTTTGCGGGATATCGATTCGGGGTGAGACAACAATGACAATCATGATGGTTCTTCTTGGCGGTGGCATTGGTGCAACATTGCGTGCAATCATAACGGATATCATCCAGCGAGTTCATCAGCCATCATTCCCTATCGCAACCGCAATCATCAATCTTATCGGAAGTTGTTTCATCGGTATACTCGGTGGCATAGTCATATCAGTCTCACCTTCTTACACTCTTTTTGTAACAGGAATACTTGGTGGCTTCACCACATTTTCAACTGTTCAACTCGAACTTGTACAATTAATGGAACAACGTCAATCCTCAACTTTCATCGGTTATAGTCTTTTACAGTATGTCGGCTGTTTTATGAGTTGTTTTATTGGAACACTTATCATTTAAACATAAAAAACCTGTATGCTTTTATTACGCATACAGGTTTTTATATTAGTTATATGATTCAATTTCTTCCATAATTGCTTGTAATTCGTTTACATCATATTGAATGCGACCATGGAATACATATTTATTGAAGAATTCATCAAGTTGTTCCGGTCCAACAAGTACTTTCGTCGTGCTTTGTGGCGCATAGCTTGATAATGTCACATCTCCATCTTGTTTCGGATTGAAGTACAAGATTGGAGTTGGCGTATATTTATTGTTTAGTTGACGTTGTAACTTCTCTGCTACTGCTTCTAGATGTTCGATTTGCTCAGAATAATCAACAATAGAAAGTTTGCGATCGTTATCTTCACTCTCATCAAGCACGATTGTTTGTGGTGTTGTTTCATCAAGTTGTAGTGTTTTGAATACTTGCTCCATCATTGGATTGTCCACAAATTGATTGCGACTAATACCTTGATACACATGTCCTTTTAACAGTTGTGAATCGATAATGTACAACCCTGTACGTGTTAATACTAAATGACTGATACGTGTAATATTATCTAAATCATTTGTAGGCATAAAAATGTTCGCCATAATGTGCATATCTTCTGGTCGGATTCGCTTTTCTCTAACGAGTCGTTCACGAATACCAATCAAACGCATATCAGTCACATACTCACTATTGTTTTTCGAGAACACTTTTAGTGCGTCAATTTCTCTGTCTTTTGAAGCAACCATCGTTTCATAATCTTCTTTGTGTTTCGTTTCTACTTTTTTCTTTTCAATTCTTACTTTTTCAAGTGCTTCATGATGTGACTGTGTTAATTTCTCTTCTTTTTCTTTATATTGTGTTTCAATTCTTTGTTGTGCTTTCTTTTTGCGATTCAGAGCAACTAAAAACAAAATAAAACAAATAACTGCAATCCCTACGGCAACATACAAGCCTATTTCCATTGGGCCAAACTGTGTCATTTTTAAAATCCTTCCTTTTGTTTACATTTATACGATACGCTATAAAGTAATTATTATGCTGTATACGCTTGAACTGCGTCTTTCAATACGTCTACTTTATCTGTTTTCTCCCATGGCAATTCGACATCCGTACGTCCAAAATGTCCGTACGCTGCTGTTTGTTTATAAATTGGACGTTGTAAGTCTAACATTTGGATGATACCGGCTGGTCTCAAGTCGAAGTGCGAACGCACTGCTTGAATCAATGACTCTTCAGATACAGTACCCGTTCCAAACGTATCAATAGCGATGGATACCGGCTGTGCAACACCAATCGCATATGCTAATTGAACTTCGCACTTATCAGCAAATCCAGCTGCAACAATGTTTTTGGCAACATAGCGTGCCGCATAAGCTGCTGAACGGTCAACTTTAGTTGGGTCCTTACCAGAGAATGCACCCCCACCATGTCGAGCGTATCCACCATATGTGTCAACGATAATTTTTCTACCTGTCAGACCTGCATCACCTTGTGGTCCACCGATAACAAATCGACCTGTTGGATTGATGAAAAATTTTGTTTCAGCATCTAATAACGCCTGAGGTACTACTGGATAGATAACATATTCTTTAATGTCTCGTTGGATTTGATCAAGTGCTACTTCTTCATGATGTTGTGATGAAATAACAATCGTATCGATTCGTTTTGGTTGATCATTCTCATCATATTCAACAGTTACTTGTACTTTTCCATCTGGACGTAAATAGTCTAATGTGCCATCCTTTCTAACATCTGTCAGACGTTTCGCTAATTTATGTGACAAATCAATTGGCAGTGGCATAAACGATGCCGTCTCATTTGTTGCGTAACCAAACATAAGCCCTTGGTCACCTGCACCAATATTTAATACTTCGTCATTCGATGCGTCTCGATATTCTAACGCACGGTCTACACCTTGTGCAATATCAGGAGATTGCTCATCTATCGCAGTTAATACAGACATTGTTTTATAATCGTAGCCATACTTAGCGCGTGTGTAACCAATCTGTTTAACTGTTTCACGTACTACTTTAGGAATATCAACATATGTCGACGTTGATATTTCCCCTGCGATAAGTGCCATACCTGTTGTTACTGTTGTTTCACAAGCAACACGTGCATGACTATCTCCCTTTAGAATTTCATCAAGTATTGCATCTGAAATCTGGTCAGCAATCTTATCCGGATGACCTTCAGTAACAGATTCTGAAGTAAATAATCGTTTATTATTTGTCATAATATGCTCCTTTAAAAATAGATTACGAACACTCTCTTTATCTGAGCTCAAATAAAAAGAGCCTTTCACCACTACGGCACATACATAGAGTGAAGGCTCAACGTCCATTCGCTCTTATCGTTCAGGCTATCGCCTGCAAACGGTTTGGCACCTTTCTTCGCTAAAAGAGGTTGCTGGGTTTCATTGGGTCCATGTCCCTCCACCACTCAGGATAAGAGAATCCGTTGCTTTTATATTACATAAATTTTAATCATGTGTCAATTTCACAAATCTATTTGAATATAGAATTACAATAATAATGAAAGCGCCGTCAAAAAGCGATGATTCTCGCTAAATATAAACAAAAATCCACTATAAAATTACTCAAAAACATGTGACATTTTTTTGGATTTTTTGTGGGGATTATTAGCTAAATATGTTATACTCTTTAATTGTAAAGGCTTACATTAAAGAAGAAACTATTGGAGGGATTCATCATGTCATTTGATACAAGTGCACTGAATGCATTGATTGACAAGCCTACTTCTCATCTGCAGCTTACAAAAACTGAACTCTACAACAAAATTTTGAGTCGTGGCGAGGCTGAATTAACAGAACTTGGAGCAATTAACGCAAAAACTGGGGAATATACGGGGCGTTCTCCAAAAGATAAGTATATCGTTAATAATCCACAAGTCATCGATGACATCGACTGGGGTACTGTAAACCAACCTATTTCTGAAGACAAGTTTTTAAATCTATACCATCAAGTATTAGAGTATTTAGATGCAAAAGACGAAGTGTTCGTATTTAATGGCTATGCTGGAAGCGACAAAGATTCCCAACTAAAATTAACAGTTGTGAATGAATTTGCATGGCATAACCTTTTCGCACAAAATATGTTTATTCGTCCACATTCTAAGAGCGAAGCAGAAAAAATCAAAGCAGACTTCACAATTATCTCTGCACCGACATTTAAAGCAGATCCTGAAAAAGATGGTACACGTTCTGAAACATTCGTCATCGTGTCATTTAAACATAAAACTGTACTGATTGGTGGTACAGAATATGCTGGAGAAATGAAAAAATCTATCTTCTCTGTGATGAACTACCTACTCCCTAAACGAGATATTATGAGTATGCACTGTTCAGCTAACGTAGGACGCAAAGGTGATGTTGCATTATTCTTCGGTTTATCTGGTACTGGTAAAACAACATTATCAGCTGATCCTGACCGTAAGTTAATTGGTGATGACGAACACGGTTGGAACGAAAATGGGGTATTTAACATTGAAGGTGGTTGTTACGCAAAGGCGATCAACTTATCCGCTGAAAAAGAACCACAAATTTTCGATGCCATCCGTTACGGTACGGTACTAGAAAACCTTGTTGTGGATGAACATGGTTACATTGACTTTGATGATAATAAATATACAGAAAATACACGTGCAGCATATCCTATCGAACATATTGATAATATCGTTGTACCATCAAAAGCATCACATCCAAACACAATTATTTTCTTAACGGCCGATGCATTCGGTGTATTACCACCTATTTCTAAGTTGAGTAAGGATCAAGCAATGTATCACTTCCTAAGTGGTTTCACTTCTAAGCTTGCAGGTACTGAACGTGGTATTACAGAACCGCAACCATCATTCTCAACTTGCTTCGGTGCACCATTCTTGCCATTGAATGCGAAAGTATACGCTGACTTACTTGGTGACTTAATCGACAAACACGAAGTAGATGTATACTTAGTGAACACAGGTTGGACTGGTGGTGTATACGGTAAGGGCAACCGTATCGAATTGAAATACACACGTAAAATGGTAAACAGTGCCATCAACGGTTCACTGAAAAATAGTACATTTGAAGAAGATGAAATATTTGGTTTAAGTATTCCAACTGAAATTGAAGGCGTACCAACAACAATTCTACAACCTAAAAACGCATGGCATGATAAAGATGCCTATGACAAACAAGCAACTGACTTGATTGAACGTTTCCGTGAAAACTTCAAAAAATTTGGCGAAGAAACACAACAATTACAACAAACTGGTGGTTTCAAAGGCTAAATAAAAAGGGGCTGGGACATAATTCCCAGCTCTTCCCAAAAAAAGGTCTAATTTGGTGTTTTCCAACACCAAATTAGACCTTTTATTTATTTCGTTCTACTTCGTCCATCCAACTATGTATTCGTTGAAGTACCTCAGATAACGCTTTGGGACGTGGTATGTGACCTTCTCCCATCTGATAGAACGTATCATAGCGGACTTGTTTGGCTTCCAAATGTTTGGCTAAGTGATAGGCTTGATGAATGCCTACTTGTTCATCTAAACCACCATGTACAATCAAAATTGGCGGTGCGGTATGGTCAATCATACTCAGTGCATCTCGTTGTTGATAGGCTTCTGGTAGCTTTTTAGGATGACCTACCATCCGACGTAACATACCTCTCAAATCAACACGTTCTTCATACATGAGATGCATGTCAGAGACACCACCCCAAATGATATAACTTGCTGCTTGCACAGCTTGGAACGTCAATAATCCTTGGATCCCACCACGAGAAAAACCAATCAGATGAACAGGGACATTGGGGTACATCTTTTTGAGTATCTCTACACCAGCAATAACATCTTGTAAGTCGTCACCTGCAAACGCATCTCGTCCTTGACTGCCATTGTTCCCACGATAATAAGGCCCAAATACAAGTGTAGATGTATTCGTAAACTGCAACATTCGACCTAACCGTACTCTCCCCACTTGTCCTTTACCACCACGTAGGTAGACTACAATTCGTTCAACAGAATGTTTCGGAGTAACAAGTAAACCACGTACAGTTATACCTGCTGCATCATATCGTACTTCATCGACTTGATGTGTTCCAAGATCTGCTGGCATCCGTTTATAACTGATAAAATCCAAGCGATACCATCCTTTCTACACAAGCTAAAATCGCCTTGTCAGATAGTAAAATACTCCTCTTATCTTCAGGGATATCTTCAATTTTCGACACTATCATTGGCCCATTCGTCTCTAAATAGTCCGATTTTCCTTCAATATTATCCACAATGACTACGTAGACATCTTTTTTGAATGGCATAGTCTCCGTATGAACCGTATATTGTGCAATGTAATATGTTGTTTCTATCGTTGCCCCCGTCTCTTCATACAACTCTCGTTTCAAGGCATCTATCGTTGTTTCCCCCGCTTCACATTTGCCACCAGGAAACTCAATTCCACGTTGTCGATGATCTGTCATTAACAATCGGTTTTGATATATAGGCAGTGCTAACACATGGTCGCCATCTGCAACGTCATGATGTGCACGAAAACTTAAAGTCACCCGTTGTTGAGCTGCATCTATAAACTCCAAAATCCACTCCCCCTTTATTCTATGTTACAATATTTCTAATCATTTACACGGAGGTATATGCATGAAAAAAATATTCATCAAATGTATTCGTTTTTATCAGCGGTTTATATCACCATTGACACCACCATCATGTCGCTTTTATCCGACATGTTCAAATTATGCTATCGAAGCGATACAAGTACACGGCGCCATCAAAGGGAGTTGGTTAGCCATTAACCGAATCTTGAGATGTCATCCATTTCATAAAGGCGGCTTTGATCCCGTTCCTTTTAAAAAAAAGAAACACCATCATAAATAACGCTGTAATTTCGACATATCGATAACAGGTGGTTTGAATCGTAATCGCCCTTTGATTATCTGACCTGATTGCTCCACAATGTCATCCGTAAAATAATACCCGCATGGTGTGACATCACCAGCGTAATCACCATAACGACTGGCTAGAGCTGTGAAATATCGGCTCAAGCCACATTCATACATACCTCCGATAACAACTGTAATACCTTGATTATGTAAAGTGTCTATCAATGATAAAGCACGGTCAATACCACCTACTCTAAATGGCTTAATTACAATGACACGCACATGATTACACTGTACAGCTTGAACAATCGCTTGTTCATCTGTCGCATGCTCATCAATTGCAATCGGGGGCATATTTCCGAGTTCTTTCTCTTTTAGTAACTCTGGAAACGGCTCTTCTATATATGCCAAATTATAATTTGCCAATTGATTTAGCAAAGGGATATCTCTGTCACTGAGTGTTTGATTCGCATCCGTTGTAATCGGAATATCAGGATACATAGCCGTTAACAATTTTACTTGTTCAACAATATCACAGTTCCACTTAATTTTGATACGTTCTGCATGATCTATGCGCAAAAATCGTTTTTGCATATCACCATTTACAGTCACTGTCATAGGTACTTCGAACGACGGCAAATCATGAAACATTTGATATAACGCCATCATCACCGTCGCACGTGCTGCCGGCGTGTCATTTAACTTATCCGCCATTCTTTGTGCTTCAGAAAAGTCATGTATCTCATGCCCTTCCACACATTTGAACCAGCTTTCTAACGTGCGCTTCACCGTTTCTATCGTTTCATAATGATACCAATCTGTCTCAAACGCATTGCATTCGCCAAACCATTCTGTCCCAGACTCATCTATCAAACCGATAAATAAAGTTTTTCGCACATTCATTGTTATTTTCGGCGTTTGAATTTTATGTTTAAAAGTTGGTGTATATTCATAAAAATGTAACTCCGATAATTTCATCGTTATTCTCCATTCAATAACTGTCTTTTTAATTTACCTGTACTCGTATAAGGTAGAGATTGAACATACCTAATCTCTTTCGGTAATTTATATTTTGCGAGGTGAGATGATAAATAATCCAACATCTCAGCTTCTGGTGGTGTCCCTACGATATAGAGAATCGGACGCTGCCCCCAGTAATCATCTTTGACACCCACACACATAGCATCCAACACATCAGTATGTTTCTTCGCAACTCGTTCAATTTCATTCGGATAGATATTTTCACCACCGCTGATAATCAAATCTTTGCGTCGATCATGTATAATGACAAAACCATTTGCATCCACACTTGCAATATCTCCTGTCATGAAAAATCCTTCATCATCAAACGTGTCAGTCAAACCTGTGGGATAAAGATATCCTTGCATTACATTATCCCCCCGAACACATAACTCTCCATGACCATTCTGGTTCGGCCGACTAATTTTAAGCTGTGAATCAAACTTACCAACAGCTTCTGGATTTTTAGCTAATATCTCTGGACTTGCCGTTAAAAACTGTGAACACGTCTCCGTCATACCAAATGAGTTATAGATTGGGAGTTCATATGACAACGCTTGCATCACAAAGTCACGTTCCAGTTTTGCGCCACCAAGTAATATTTTTTCAAGTTCATAAGGTTTCGTTAGTCCAGCACGCATCAATCGTTTTAACGTTAACGGCACTAAAGACATATGCGTTATATTTTTGTGTTTTATAGCCTCCATTATTTTTTGTTCATCAAACTTCTCCATTAAATAGACTGTGAAACCGTATAAAACACTACGAATCACTATACTCAATCCTGAAATATGATAAATAGGCAAAACCGTCAACCAACGTGTCTGTTTGTCAAAACCTAGATCAGACTGACATCTTTTCGCACTCGCTTTATGGTTTAAGAAAGTTTGTGGAACCGCCTTTTGTGTACCCGTTGTTCCAGATGTAAACATAATTGAAGCAATTGCTGTTTCGTCAAATTCTTGTATTTTCATTGATGTTTCATATTTCAACACTTCTGAAGCAGTCAGACATTGAAATTGTTGTGCCAGTTGCGTTTTCATACAACGCGACTGATACTTATCACTCACCACAATTGTTTTAACATCAATTGATTTCATTTGTTTTATAATTTCTTCATCTGTCAGTCGATTGTTAATGAGCGCAATTTCAATATTAAACAACCATGCACCGTGTATTAGCGCCAGTGCTTCTAAAGAATTATCAACAAGTAAACCAAAACGTTTATCGTTCAACGATGTAAGACCACTTCCATATTGCGAGGCGATCTCGAACAATTGTTGAAAGGACAACTGCTGATGCTCAGTCTCCACAGCAACTGCATTCGGTGTTTTCTTTACACGTTGTATCAGCCAAGACTCCATGTTTCTTCCTCCAAAATAATGTTCCCTTTTATTATAGACACAATTGAAAGCGAATGCATGATTTTAGTTTCATCTAATATGAAAAAAATTATATGACACAGACACACATAATCAACCTTAGTTGCATTTTGAGTAGACACCTTAGTTTTTCAAAATTTTGACAGCCCTTATCTCAATTACTTTAAATATTAAATAACCTTTTAAATTATTTTAATAAATCATATTGCCTTGTTCTACATAAATCTATATAATATTAACGGAAATAGCATCTTTAGTCTAAATCGCAATATGACGGCATTTAATTAATGTTTAATTCTTTTAAACTTTAAAATTTCGGAATATTCTTAAATATATTTCGTTTATTTAATATAATATCGATGGGAGAAATAATTATGTCAAACGACGCAACAAATCAAAATTTCAATCCTACCAAAAAGATTGAACAACAAGTACAACCAAGTAAGGAGACATCATCAAATTCTAAGAAATGGTGGCTATGGGGCTGCGGTGGTTGTGGTGGCTGCCTTGTTATCATCATTATTCTCAGTGTTGCATTCACTTTCTTAGCTGGCGCTATTATAGATAATGTTGATGAAGAACTTCAAAAAGATCCGCTCCTACAAAATCCCCCTTCAAAAACAGATGATAGTTCAGGACATACAGGGGTAAAAAGTGAAAAAGAAAGAGCACTCGAACAAGCAAAAATCTATTCAAACGATCTTTATATGTCAAAAGAGATGATTTATCAAACATTAACATCGAATGATGGAGATAAATTCCCAGCAGAAGCAGCACAATATGCCATTGACAACTTACATGCAGATTACAAACAGAATGCCGTGAAGAAAGCTGAATCATACGCAAATGATATGAACATGTCGAAAAATGAAATATATGATCAACTCACATCACCATATGGTGAATTATATACGAAAGAAGAAGCGCAATACGCAATCGACCATATGAAATAGCACACATGATACAAGCCCACCTATTACTTTAGGCGGGCTTGTATCATTTTGAATATATAAATATTATCATTTATCACTATATGAAGAAATTCTCGAATATCCCACATGGGAAGTGTATAGACATCACAATAGTCTCAAAGTGTTGAATCTCGCATCTTCGTACTTAAACCGTTTGAAGCGTTAATTTTAAGGATTGTTGTTATTTTACGCGTCATAATGGTATCAATTAAACAACAATTAACCCCACCCAAATTAATAAGTGAGATTTATTCATTTATCTTCCAGCTGTATTTGATAATTATATAGTTTTTCAGCAGTATCTAGTGTGATATTGCCAATCTTACGTTTCCCAGCTCGTAATTCCGAAATTGTCTTACTGTTTACACCTGTTACTTTTGAAATTTTATAATGCGATATATCAGACTCTAATAACTTTTCAATTTCTTTTCTCATCATATCACCTTTTCATTTTGATTTTCGAGAGAGATTTACTATAATATTCAATTGTTTTAGCTAACTCATTAATATTAAAATAAATTCACTTATATTTTTGAATATTCGCTTTCTTTTTGAAAAAGTCCTACTAATTAATCAATTTGCTTTTTAAAGCTATTACCATATTATCGTTTAAACATAGTTAATATTCCTATCAATTGATTTCCATATAAATTCGTCTGTTTTCAATTTACCATGTCTTTTGTAACGTATGGTAACAAAAATTACAGAGTACTAAAACAGAGAATACTCAAATAAATCAACCTTTTGTGTTTCACTTATACCTAAAATTACAGAGTACTAAAACAAAGGCTATGTAGGACTACTGACATCAAGAGTTTCACTTATACCTAAAATTACAGAGTACTAAAACCTCTAGCATCATTATACCCTAATGTTTTCAATAATTCAGCTTTTATTTCTAGCAATAATATATCAGCTTTTAAATATTCTACATAGATGGTTCTTGCTTGAGCCATAAATTTTTTAAACAATGTAGACACTTAAAGCGTTCTTTCACTAAATTGAGATATACGATTCTTAAGATTTTAACAGTGTTACCACATTTATGTATTTGTCCATCATTGATACAATCACACTTCATTCAACCTTTGATGTATAAGAAAGTGTTCCATAAACAACCGTGGAAAACCGACCACGCACTTCTACATCTTCTTCCACCTTCATAACTTGAATATTTCCATCTTTTATTTTTATTAGTTTTAATATATCATTATATGTAGGCGCATCATGTTTTCTCTTTATTTTTGGTTTAGTCACTTAAAATGATAGAGACATGAGCGCTTTTTGTGTATCCAAATGATTTAAAGCAGCAAAAGGCAAAACAACACATCATGTAGTTAAAAATAAATCATTATTAAATGAATTAAAAAAATAGAAGGTGGTAAATGGGTAAAGGTTTACAAAGACGGTTATGTAAATGGAAAAAAAGTTTCTATTCACTATTTCCAAAGTAAGTCAGGCCTTGTCTATAATGTTAAAACTAAAAAAGGATGGAGTAATTAAAAAATGATTTTATTTGAAAATACCAGAGAAGTAGAAAAATTTGCATTAATAATAATACATGGTTTATTTTCTCAAATGAATAAGGGATTAATCAGTATAGAAAATGCAGAACATATATTTTTTACGCCTCACACAATAACAGAATTAGAAAAACTAAATGTTGATCAGTCTATCATCGAGTTAATCCATCTTGGTACAGAGCTTGAAGATTTAGAAGACTTCGCTATTTCAGTTAAAGAAGAAACCGATAAATTTCTTGCACAAACAGAACAACTCTTAACCAACTATCAAGATGTTGAATTCACTGAAAAAATATTGACCGATTTAAAAATAATAAAAAAAAATACAGATGTATAATTTAAAAAATATAGGGTAGCCCACCTACCCTATATTTTTGTGAATGAACTGGACATACATTTTTGAAAAAGAGTAATTTATATGAGTGTAAGCAAACGTAATAAGGTGTAAATATGATTTTAGTTATATTAAAAACGTTATCGTAAAAGTGGCTACAAGACAAATAAAGTAGTTATAGTTATGAATAAAACCTATGATAAGTTGACGAACTCTATAACAGCAAAAGACACTATAGCTTTTGTTAAAGTTGGATAAAAATTAATAAAGAACCAATCAACACTCAATTGTTATTATAACGCATTACGTATTTTTAAGGAGAAATGGTCTACTTCCTATCAATCAAGTATCACAATTAAAATAAAAAAATATTAAGTTCCTGTGTAAGAAACATCAAAATTGATAAGATATTTTATACCGGTGCCAAACTCATTACGCACAATGCCGTTACTAGGGCTTTCCAAAGATTATTAATGGATAATTGCATTAGGTAGGTATACCCTTCACTCTATTAGGCACACTCATGCCTCTGCCCTTTTAACTAACGGACTATCTATCCAATACATTAGTAAACGTCTCGGCCATTCAATCATAGAAATAACTTGGCGTGTATATATTCATTTGCTTGAAGAACATAAAAAAGAGCAAGGTCAGCGTGTCAGAGAATTATTTTCTTGACACTTATTTGACACTTACTTTTCAGGAACCCCATTAAATCAAGGGTTTTAAGCTATAAATACCGGAAGATGGGGGATTCGAACCCCCGAGACGCTTGTGGCGCCTACACACTTTCCAGGCGTGCTCCTTCGGCCAACTCGGACAATCTTCCAAAACAATGACAAAAAATCAGAAGCGATATTTCGCTTCTGATTATATGACCCCTACGGGACTCGAACCCGTGTTACCGCCGTGAAAGGGCGGTGTCTTAACCGCTTGACCAAGGGGCCATGGCTCCACAGGTAGGACTCGAACCTACGACCGATCGGTTAACAGCCGATAGCTCTACCACTGAGCTACTGTGGAATAATTAAAATGGAGCGGGTGATGGGAATCGAACCCACAACATCAGCTTGGAAGGCTGAGGTTTTGCCATTAAACTACACCCGCATAACAACGATATGGGCGGTTGATGGGAATCGAACCCACGAATGTCGGAACCACAATCCGATGCGTTAACCACTTCGCCACAACCGCCGTAATATAAGAAATGGTTCAGGACGGAATCGAACCGCCGACACAAGGATTTTCAGTCCTTTGCTCTACCGACTGAGCTACTGAACCATAATAATGGCGGTCCCGACGGGAATCGAACCCGCGATCTCCTGCGTGACAGGCAGGCGTGTTAAACCGCTCCACTACGGGACCACTCAAAAATATTGCGGGAGGCGGATTTGAACCACCGACCTTCGGGTTATGAGCCCGACGAGCTACCGAACTGCTCCATCCCGCGACAATATTATTTAAAAGCAATTACTTAATTATATTATCACTTTAACAACAAAGTGTCAATATATTTCTTGTAACTTTTTTATCATTTTACTAAAAAGATAAATTAATGCGCTCAATAAATTCAACGACTTAGTCATTATATATTTAGATTATTAAAAGGTCAACTATTCTCCAAAAAGTATTTTGTATAAATACACACCTTTTCGGTATTTATTGAATTAATGTATCTTAATGAACTATAAACGTTATTAATGTAAAACGCCCAAGATAATGACGGAGGATGAGTCATATCTTGGACGTTTAGGAATCGAAACATAATTAGGAAAATATCATTTTCATACCAATAGCTCTATTGCTATCTAAAAACCATTATATTTAGGTTAGCCTAAAATTTCAAGTGATTTGTATCGATTTTTTTATTTAGTCAAATTTCTGTAAGATTTTGTTCTTCAAAAATAAAAATGCATCGTATCCGTCTTCCTTACAAAAATGCCCTCCGGTGTCTAATTCATATAGCTTACAGTCTAATACTTCACATAGTTTTTGTGTTGCTTCTATTGGTACAACGTAATCATCTTTTGCAGCGACACCAAACATATGTAGCACTTTATTATGTAATAACTCATAGTCTAGTTCCCAGTTGAAGAAGGAATCGAGCACTTCTTGATCAGGTAATAGATCATTCTTTGGCAAGTCTCCTTTAAAACCAGATACCATTGCTAAGCTACCTACTTGGGCGACGTCTAGATCTTGTATGAATTTTAATGTTGTTATTACGCCTAAGCTATGTGCAATAAATATTGTGTCATTATTTACTTCAGTAATATGCTCTTTCATATACGAGACCCATTCACTACCATTTGGCCGATTCGTATTAGGTAAATCAAGTACTGTAACTTGGTGCCCTTCGATTTCTAAAGTTCTTTTTAACCAAGGAAACCAATGATCTCGACTATTCGCTTGGTATCCGTGTACAATATAAACATTTGTCATGGTAAAGCCCCCTAGTTCAAACTATATAATTATCATATCATACGTTAAAGTATTATTGCGTTTCTGCGAATAATTATACGAACTTTGTTGAATTTTCTTAATTTTCAAGTTATTAATCATATTAAAATTAAAAGTAGTATCACACGACCTTTTCTAGATCATGGACACTACTTGAGATTAACGTTATCGAATACGAGGTAATAGATTTTCAACAGCTTGATATGCTTGGCTGATACAATCTGGTAAACCGACCGCTTCAAATGGTGCTCCAGTTATTTGTAAATGCTGATAATTATCTAAAATATGTTGTTGAATTTGTTTTATTTTATCAATATGTCCAACATGATATTGTGGGCTAGCATACGGCATTTTATTTACGATTGTAAATTCTGGTTCGCCTTTGAACGTCATCATTTGTTCGAGATCACGACGTGCAATTTGAACAAGTTCTTCATCTGTTTTCTCATTCACGATATTATCGCCTTGTTTCCCCACATACGCACGTATCAAAACCTTTCCTTCAGGCGTTGTATGCGGCCATTTTTTTGACGTCCATGTGCAAGCGGTAATATCCGTTTGACTTGTTCTTGCAATAACAAACCCTGTACCGTTATGGATATTCTCAATATCATCTTCGTCAAATGCAAAGACGATTGTTGCAACAGAAGATGCATCTAGCTCATCAAAATAATCAAACATCGGATCCTTATCGAACCACTGACGGAAAGTTTGGTGTGGTGTTGCAACGATAACACCATCATAAAATGGCTGTGTATCATCATCTAACACAATATGATATCCTTTTTGTGTTGATATTAAATCTTTCACTTGGGTATTATATTGTATTGAAACATCCTGAGCAATCAACCATGTCTCTAGATGCTCAATGAAATCATATAACCCTCGTCTAAATTGTTTAAATTGGCCTTGTGCACCGCTTCTACGTTGATCTTCCTTTTCTAATCGAGCTTTACGCACTTGTTGCATGCCTTTTATGATACTGCCATGTTGTTCTTCAAGTGACTTAAAATGTGGAAACGTACTCATTAAACTCAATTCATCAATATCTGTACCATAGATACCGCTCAATAATGGTTCAATTAAGTTCTCTAGTAGTTCATCCCCTAAACGCTCACGAAAAAAAGCACCAACAGACATATCTCCTTCAGGCATATCGACAGGCTTAATCGTCAGATCTTTTAATGCACGTAGCTTCCCTTTCATAGAAATCAATTGCGTCGTCATAAATGGCTTAATGTCGGTTGGTACACCTAAAATGGCACCACCGGGAATAGGATACAATTCATTATTCGCAAAAATATACGATTGGCCTGTTTCATTTGTCACAATATCTTCATCTGCAATACCAATATCTTTTGCGACATCGGTCATAATCGTTTTACGCCCTAAATATGATTCGGGACCAAGTTCAATCACATATCCGTCACGATAAGCAGTCTTCACCTTACCACCTGGTCTATCTGTTGCTTCATAAATTGTGACGTCTATTTCTGGATAATGTTTTTTAATAAAATATGCACTCGTTAATCCCGTGATTCCTGCACCAACTATTGCTACCTTTGTCATTATTCTCACGCTTTCTTAATAAATGTTAGAAATTTCATCTACAATTGCACCAATAAATAAAGGATGTGTATCCGGCATTGGCGGACGATGATACATTGCACCCACTTCGTCACAAACAACTTTACATTCATAATCATTGTCATATAAAACTTCGAGATGTTCTGCAACGAAGCCAAGTGGTGTATAGATAAAATGCTTACTACCTAAAATACCGTGCAATTCACGTGTTAAGTCCTGAACATCTGGTGCAAGCCATGGCGTTCCAGTATTTCCCGCTGATTGCCACCCTACCGAAATATGTTTCAATGGAATATGTTCTGCAATTAATCTTGCTGTTTTTGAAATTTGTTCAGGATATGGATCGTTACTTTCTAAAATCATTCTTTCTGGTAAACTGTGCGCAGATACAACAAGCATTGTGTCGTCATGTTCGTCGACAGGAATATTTTCAAGTACTTCATTAATACGCATTGACCAGTAATCAATGAATTTCGGTTGTTCAAAATAACTATTAACATGATGTAGTGTTATACCAAATTCGTCTGCTTTTTCCTTAGCACGCTTATTGTATGAGCCAATTGAAAACTTTGAATAATGTGGCGCTAATACAACCGTTATCGCTTCTGTAATACCATCTTTATGCATTTGTATCACTGTATCTTCAATAAATGGATGAATGTGTTTCAAACCAATGTACAATTTAAATTCAGTATCTTTATATAAACCACTCTCATTAAGTGCATTGACAAGCGCTTCTCCTTGACGTTCAGTCGTACCTGCCAATGGAGATAAACCACCAATCGCTTCATAACGTTGTGTAAGATCGTCTAATTCTGCTTGACTTGGTTTTCGTCCACGTCTGATATCCGTATAATACGGTTCGATATCACTTTTTTTATATGGCGTTCCATAAGCCATCACTAACAAACCAACTGTTTTAGTCATCTTCTATCCGTCCTTTACATACACGTATTCAATCTTATTTTTTTGCCGTATAGTCGTGTACAAATTGTGCCACACGTCGCAATGTGTCTGGTGATACTTCAGGAAATACACCATGTCCTAGATTAAAGATATGCCCCCCTGCATGCGCCAATCCTTGATCTAAGATAGGTTTAAGTCGAGCTTCAATCACATCCCAAGGTGCGAGTAAAATACTTGGATCTAAATTCCCTTGTACTGTTTTTGTTACACCTTGTTGTCCCGCTTCACTGATAGATGTACGCCAATCAAGACCTAAAACATCAATAGGTAGATCGTGCCATGCATCAATTAGATGACTTGCACCTACACCGAATAAAATGACAGGTGTATTCAATGCTTTAATGCCTGCAACTAACTTATTCATACAAGGTTGAATATAATATTTATAGTCTGATTCATTCAGTGCACCAACCCAAGAATCAAAAATTTGAATGATTTGTGCGCCTGCTTCGACTTGTCCTTTTACATATGTAATCGACATATCTGCCAGTGTATCCATTAACTTGAACCAAGTCGCTTCGTCACTGTACATCATCGCTTTTGTTTTATTGTAATTCTTTGAAGGGCCACCTTCTATCATATAACTGGCTAAAGTGAATGGCGCGCCTGTAAAACCGATAAGCGGTACATTTAATTGTTCTTGTGTCAGTAGCTTAATCGTATCTAGAACGTAAGGAACGTCACGTTTTGGATCAATTTGTCCAAGTGCTGTAACATCTGAATATTGACGAATCGGATTAGAAATCACTGGTCCAATCCCTGATTTAATCTCAACATCGACACCAATGGCTTTGAGTGGCGTCATAATATCTTTATACAGTACAGCAGCATCTGTATTATATTGATCTACTGGCAACTTGGTCACATATGCACAAATTTCCGGTTGATGTGTGATATCAAATAATGAATATTTTTCTTTTAATTTTCGATATTCTGGTTGAGAACGACCTGCTTGGCGCATAAACCAAACTGGTGTATGCGTAGCCTGTTCCCCTTTGATTGCTCGCAACATTGTATCGTTAAACGTATTATTCATGTCGTCCTCCTTGACTTTAATCATTCTCTTCAAGATTAGCACGTTTACATTAAAGAACTCTGTGAAAATTGGCGTTGTCACAAAAGTTTAAAATGATTAATTGAAATAGTTTCATGGCCTAAATTGAAATAACTTTATGCTTCTCTCTATTAGTGACATACAACGTTAATTATATCATGTCGCAACGAAAACCGTCTAAGTATGAATTCTCTATATTTTAAAAATAAAAACCACTAAAAATAAGTAAAAGTAAGGGTTTTATTCCCTTCTGAATCGGTTAATCTATTTGTCTTCATTAAGATTTCAGATTCACTTTTCAAGATTTAAGGTATATGATAAAGGTAGCTTTTACATAAAAAGATGAATTTAGGGGGATTTAAATGAACTTTTTCATTACTTATGGGACATTAAGCTTTTTACAACAAATTCAAAGCAAACATAAAAATCGTGACTTGCTTATTTTTGCAGGAGAAGGCCATGCAATTATATTTGAAGAGACGGATTTAGATACCATTTTTCAACAGCCGAATGAATATCGAGTATTATCACACGTCGGAGAACTATCCGAGTCTGATTTTCAAGTTTTAATTACTATACCAACCTCAGAAGACCATAAATATCAACTAGAAAAACAATTAGAAACTTATCAACCAGCTTTAGAAGAAAATGCTGACTACCATAGCTTTCGCTTATTGAAATCAACACATCAAAATGTCTATAAAGCCCTTCTCGGTTTTACTTCTAGAAATGCTTACGATGATTATAAAAAATCAAGTGCTTTCCGTAACAATTTATCCCTAGAAGCAACGAAACCTTTAGCAGGCGCATCTGCTGTACATACACCCTATATCGAACAATACTTCTATCCGAGTCAGGATATCTCTGAAGAAGAAAATAACGTGTAATATCATTAAAACCCACCGCATTCAAATTCGAATGATTCGGTGGGTTTTAAAATTAATCTCGTAATAAAGATTCTTTATATTTTAATTTTTTGATTGTGCGATGTATTGTCAAATAGCTGACTATAAATAACAATACAATCAGATAACCATGTTGTATATTAAATACTAAATACACGACACTCAATATCGCTGCCATCACGCTCGTTGTACCTGTTAAAAACTTTTGATAGCCCAGAATAACAAGCGCTTCAGATGGCGGCCAAACTTGTGGCCATAAGCCATACGCCTCTTGTGTGTAAAATTGTGACATCTGCATTATTAAAATATACATCGCCATACAACCTATCACGATACTCACATAAGGATGATTTAACCAGGACATCAGTAACACCGTAATCACAACTAATCGTAATGTCAGATTAAATGCATCTTTTCCACGTAAAAAGTTACGCTTGAATAAAAATGGGTACATCGCTCCTTCGTGAAATGATGTTGGTGTTGCTAGTAAGAAGTCCAAGTAACGTCTTCGAACTGCACGTTCTTGTAATCCTTTTACATCTGTAAACATACTTACAAATTTATAGTAATTCGCCTGATGTTGATGTGCTTGTTTTATTAAGAAAGTCCACGGCAAGCGATGTTGCTTCGTTAATTTTTGTAAAAATACTGCGAGTACAATAAGTGCTATTGGTGCACCCAAACTGTGTAAACTGCCAGATGCTAACATGACATATATTGCCGATAAGTTTAAAATCCCTAATATAACATTGATTGACCAAGCTTCTAGTCCATATAAAAACCAGTACCATTTCACAAATAAACCTATAAGCGGTAATAGTAGCGTGAACAAACAAATGACTATAAACTGAGTTGTTTGATTCGGTGCTAACGCATGTATTAACGGATATGAAATCACAAGCAATATCACTTGTAATGGCAATCGTTTGTAATAGCTCGTCCAAATACTTTTTTGTATATAATCTTTCATCTGTGACTCAAAAGGTAATAAAAAAAGACTATCTGCTTCTACTAAATACGTTTTTAATGGAAAAATAGAACTGATTGCTAACACAATTGAAATAAATAGAAAATAGTTAATGCCCGTTGGTATGTCTTTTAACCACTCTCCATACCCGAGAATAAATGCTCCTATAAGAATGACTAAAAAGACAGTAAAATGCCCATTAAAAATAAATTTATTATAATATTGTGCTTCTTTTCGCATTGCACGATATCTTTGGTTGAAAAGTTGCTTCGCTGTCATCATTGACCGACTCCTTGCGTCGAACGGATATAAATATCATCCAAAGTCGCATTTGGCATTTTAAATTGTTGGCGTAACGTCTCTAAATCACCCACTCCAATAATTTCACCTTTATCTAATATAATGAATCGATCACAATAGCGTTCTGCTGTGGCTAATATGTGTGTACTCATCAGTACGGTACGCCCTTCTTGTTTTTTGGCTTCCATCAAATCAAGCATTGACTGAATACCAAGCGGATCAAGTCCTAAGAAAGGTTCATCAATAATATATAAATCTGGGTCAACGATAAAGGCACAAATAATCATGACCTTCTGTTTCATCCCTTTAGAAAAGTGACTTGGAAAAACCTCGAGTTGTTCTTCAAGGCGGAAAGTTTTCAATAACGGCTGTGCTCGAGTCATTGCCGTCTCCTGATTAATACCATACGCCATTGCCGTCATATAAATATGTTCTTTTAAAGTTAGTGTTTCATAAATGACTGGTGATTCCGGAATATAAGATAGTTTTTTTCGATAAGTATGTATATCTTCATTAATATCAATGCCCGAAATCGACATCTTCCCTTCACTCGGTGTCAATAATCCTAAAATATGCTTAATCGTCGTACTTTTACCTACGCCATTCAAGCCAATCAATCCAACAATCTCACCAGACTTTAATGCAAATGATATATCTTTAATAACAGGCTTTTTCCCATAACCACCTGTTAAATGTTCAACTTTTACAGTCATGTGTATGCCACCTCCATAGCATGTATTGTACCAAATTCTCATATCATAATGCTATGCAAGAGATGTCGTTAAATTAGTTACACGTGTTTCGCCACATGCTATAATATTAACAAATGATCGGAGGGAGCGAGTATTATGTCAGAAACAATCTTTTCAAAAATCATTGCGGGAGAAATACCAAGTTATAAAGTTTATGAGAATGAGTATGTCTATGCTTTCTTAGATATTTCTCAAGTATCCAAGGGGCATACATTGTTAATTCCTAAAAAGGCATCTCCTAATATTTTCGAAACAGATGCTGAAACAATGAAACATATTGGTGAAGCTTTACCGATTGTAGCGAATGCGATTAAAACAGCGTTTAATCCAGATGGCTTAAACATTATCCAAAATAATGGGTCATATGCAGCGCAATCAGTTTTCCACATCCATTTCCATCTCATTCCACGATATGAAAATGACGTTGATGGATTTGATTATAAATGGGAAACACATGAAGATATTATTGACGATGCGCAAAAAGAAGAGATTGCGAAACAAATCGCATCACACATTTAATTATCTTATAGGTAAATAATCAGTACGACTATCTCACTCATTAGAATCAAAGTGTTGGTAAGGTGTGTTTGAAATGATATTCTAAGTAATATTATTCATATACCTTACTTTGTTTGACGACAAAATTTTTGAAATAAACAATTGTCTATCAATCATCATTTAAAAATAAAATATAGGAGGATTTTTATGAAATTAGCGAATGTTACGCTTGGACTTGCTGTCGGAATTGCAACGGGTGTCAGCTTAGTATTAATGGAACGACAAAATCAATCATTGGGTGCCAAAGCACGAGTAGGTACATCATCTGACATTTCAGATGATCTAGATATCATCAAAGCACAAATGAATCAAATTAAAGACCATGCTTTAACGATTAAAGAAGATAGTACCGACTTTGCACAATCAATAGGTGGAGATCTCAAAACAACTTTAGGTGAATTTAAAGCGGATATCACTCCAAATATCAAAAGATTACAAGGATATAGAAAAGAAAATATCCAAAATCGTGGAAATGAAATCACAAATTTTCCAACAAAAAGTAAAATTATGATATATAAATTAAAAATATTTGGTATTTTTAGTGAGTAATATCAAATAATCAGATATACTATAATTAAGCATGGTACATAATGTACCATGCTTTTTATACAGTTGAAAGGAGATAGTCGCATGACCGATAAACAGCACCAAATTGAGAGTATTTTATACACACATAAAGCTGCTATGCTATCAAAAGTCATCTGGAAAAATGCAGAAAATGACTGGCAAGCTTGGCTTAAAAAATCCGGCATTACAATGAATGAACATTTGATTCTAATGACTATTTATGCATTTAAAAAGGTAACTATTTCTGATATTTCACGTTACGGTGTGATGCATGTATCAACTGCTTACAATTTCGCAAAGCGCTTAGAGTCACAAGAATTACTAAAATTAGAAAAAGATACAAATGATAAACGTAATACATTTATCGTTTTAACTGAAGCAGGTCATTCACTTGTAGAAGATATTTTTGACCAATATGATATGTCACATAACAGCATTTATCGTGTAGCTCAAGAATATAATAATGAAATGTTTCAGTTTCCAAGTTTCAGTGATGAACATTATCTTGTTTCTCAATTACAAGGTAAAGCATTTTTAGATGGTATCAATCAATGCCATGATCATCTAAGAGAAAATTTACTTGACGAGAAATAGTTTGCGGTAGATAATACGTATTATCAAACTTTGAATCAAAGGAGTTTCATAATGCTTAATTGTTCAAGATCGATTGACATTCATTCACGGTTTGGTATTCCGCGTATTGCATTTATTAGTTCTGTAACTGTCGTTATCACATTTCTCGTTAGTTTTGAAATGTTTCATTATTATTCCAATGTCCCATTTACGGATAGGCATTTTTTAATATTTATTATTTCGATGATATGCTTATATCCATTACACAAACTGATACATGTCTTAACGGTATTACCTTATTTTCGATATATTAAAATTTACAAATTAATGCCTAAAAAGTGGGTTCCTTTCTACAATATATTTTTAGATAAACCTGTGCATAAATCTTATTTTTGTATTTGTTTGATTGCACCTTTAATCGTTATATCGATTCTGTGTGTCATCATTGCAACGAAGTCACCACACTACGGTCATTATTTGATGTTTTTATTAGCACTGAATGCCGGATTTTCTGTAATGGATATACTCTATTTGAAAGTAATACTATTCTGTAAAAGAGGACAATACGTAGAAGAACACGTCAATGGGTTTGTTCTTTTAGAAAAAAATGGTAAATCTGATTATATGTCTATTGGCTAAGCGATAATGGCTTAGCCAATTTTTTGTATATTTAACACAAAAAATCTGATATATTCTACTTAATTTGCTTTAAAATCCTCTACTATTTTTTAATTCCCTTTTCAACCTGTTTATCATACATTAGTCGTAGATACCCGCTATTTCGTTGGTTAAGCACTATGAATGTGGTATATTATTTGTGTTACTTTTATGTAAAGGAGACAACATGATGAAAAAAGGATTACAAAAACTGATTATTCCGTTATCTGCAAGTGCATTGTTATTAGGTGCTTGTGGTAATAGTGCCCCATCATCAAAAGACGAAACATTGATTTCATCTAAAGCAGGTGACGTCAAAGTAGAGGATGTTTTAGAAGATATTGGTAGTAACCAAATTGCAAGTAGTTCATTTAAAATCTTACTAGGAAAAATATTAGAAGATAAGTATGCAGACAAAGTAGATGAAAAACAACTTGAGAAAGACCTCGATCAGCAAATTGAAAAATACGGTGGCAAAGAACGTGTTGAAAGCTTGCTGAAGCAACAAAAATTAACAATGGATGAATATAAAGAGCAACGTAAACTCGTTGAATATCAAAAGCAATTGCTTAACGAAAAAGTAGAAATGTCAGATAAAGAAATTAAAGAAAAGACAAAGAAAGCATCGCATATTTTGATAAAAGTAAAGAAAAATGATGATGACAAAGAAGGGTTATCTGATAAAGAAGCGAAAAAGAAAATCAATGACATCAAATCACAGCTTGATAAAGATCCTAAATCATTCGATAAAATAGCGAAAGACGAATCAATGGATTCAAGTAGTGAGAATAATGGAAGTCTTGGATACGTCATTAAAGGTCAGATGGTCAAACCATTTGAAAAAGCACTTTTCAAATTAAAAGATAATGAAATCTCAGATGTCGTCAAAACAGATTATGGTTATCACATCATTCGTGCAGACAAACCGTCTGATTTTGATAAAGAAAAATCAAAACTAAAATCAAAATTGATTCAAAATAAAATTCAAGAAGAACCAAAAATCTTAACAGATGCATATAAATCATTGTTAGATGAATATAATGTCGATTATAAAGACCGTGATATTAAAAATGCGATTGAAGATTCTATCTTAAATCCAGAAGCATTACAAAAAGCAGCTCAAGGGAACCAAAATGGACAAGGATTGGGCGTATAAATTTTAAAAACAGGTCATACACATAGTTTGTGTATGACCTGTTTAGCGTTTAATTTAACTTTTCTGGTTTATAGAATCGTCTATTTTCTAAACCTCTAATTTTACCAGTCATTGTACCATCTTCTGTTGATTTCAATGCTTTATCGATAATATTCATTCGTGCATCAATATTATCGATAAAATGTAATATTTCAGCTTCTTTCACTTGTGGTAACTTCGGTGAACCGAATTCCAACTTCCCATGATGCGCTAAAATGAGATGGCGTAATAATAATATTTCTTCGCCTTCTATTTGCAGGTGACGTGCTGCTTCTGCGACTTCATCACTGGCAATTGAAATATGACCTAATAAGTTACCTTCTAGCGTATATGTTGTGGCAACAGGACCAGATAGCTCAACAACCTTACCAATATCATGCAGGATAATACCACTATACAATAAACTTTTATTGATAGATGGATAAATATGACTTAATTGCTTCGCTACTTCAAGCATCGTGATGACATGATATGCCAATCCCCCTACAAAGTTGTGGTGCATTGAACTAGCAGCTGGATAAACAAAAAACTGTTGATCATATTTATTCAAAATATGACGTGTAATTCGTTGTAATGGTGCATTTTCAATTTCAAATATATAATCGCGCAATGTTGCTTGCATGTCTTCTTTGGACATCGGCGCACGATCGATAAAATCACTGATTTGAACACCATCTGACTCTGTTGCTAGTCTGTATTGTGTCATTTTTAGCTGACGATTATTACGATAATTAATCACGTCGCCTTTTACATGAATGACACTCTCTGGCTTTAAAATGTCCATATCCTCTTTCGTTACAGTCCAGAATTTTGCTTCAATCTCACCGCTTTGATCTTGAAGTTTTAAGGTCATATAATCTTTCCCTTGATTCGTTACACCTTGTGTCACTTGGTGCACTAAAAAGAAATGGTCTACCTTATCTCCAGGCTTTAACGTCTCTACATGTCTCATGATACAGCACCTTTCTTTATTTATTTCTCTAATCTATTCAATATGACACTCTGTTTAGCTGTAATCGATGTATCTTGATTACATGTAAAATACAGAATTTGATAATTATCTGGCATTGTTTTTAGAAATGCCATCATACGTTTCTTGCGCGTCGCATCGAAATGAACAAATGCATCATCAATAATAATTGGTAACGAGTAGTATGGTTTCAATATTTTAATTAAGCTGATGCGTAATGCAAAATATAACAGCTCTTTTGTTGATTGACTTAACTCCACTGGATGATACATTTGGCCATCTTTATGGCGCACCATTACTTTTTCATTTTCATATGTCACTTGTGTATACTGTCCATCTGTTAAATGCGTATAGATATCAGTTGCTTCATGTACAACCTTAGGCAAGCGCTCATCTTTAATTTGTTTAATATGTGCATCGACTACTTGCTCTAAATAGCTAAGTGCAGCCCAGTCTTCTGCGATTTCATTCAGTTGCGTTCGCAATAATTGATATTTATGTTTTAAATGACGCAATGTATTATCTGTTTCCATGTGATTGATCTGCGCTGTTAAATCACTCACTTCACTTTGTAACGTTAAATATTTATCATTGTAATCATCAATTTGAGCTTCAAGTTCTTGATGTTCTGCTTCAATTTGTGCTGTTGTTTTATCACTTACTTTTGTGCTCTTTTCATAACCATAATCTTGATTTTCTAAAAACTGTGTTAAGTCATGATAACGAGACAATGATTGTGTGTAATTAACAAAACGATCATGATGTCTATAATAAGTTTCTTCATCTAATGCACCGGTAAAACTAAATAACTTATCAATCACTTCATTGTTATCGTGTAAGCGTTGTTTAAGATGTTTAACTTCCTTTTCCAGTAGTTGAATCTGTTCTTGATTGTGTTGGAACTTTGTTGTTTCAGATTTAGCATGCTCTAGCCATTCTCTTACATCATGAAAAACAGACATCCGATTAAAGTTTTGAAAATGCGGTACCAATATTTGTTCAGCATCACGATAGAACGCATCTAATTTCTCAGTAACATATGCCTTTTTCTCTTGCGTTTTTGTGAGTAATGTAGACTGCTCTTTAAGAGATTGAATCGTTTGTAATGCATCTAATAGCAACTCATCAGATAACTTATCTGATACATGTAGGTCGTGACGAATCCCGTCTACTTTCTCTATACTTTCTTGTTGTTGTAACTTTGCATTTTCTAATTGTTGCTGTAAATGCTGTTGTTTTTTTGTAGAAATTGCTAAGTTCTGCTCACGTTGAACAATACGATCTCTTAGTTGATACTGGTCAGACAAGTCGAAGTTCAAATCATAAGTAGCTTCTAATTGCTTCACTTCTTCTTCAAGCTGACGAATCTCTTCTGAAAAACGTTCGTTGTGACCGACTTCTTTAGTTTTAATCATAAAGATTGCGATAAAAAATACACATGCTAATACTGCAAAGATTGCCCCATATAACATCGCAGGTGCAAGGAATGCGTAGATAGCCATCCCTGCACATAAAAGTGCAATCACAATAAAAATTGATCGCATCACATTCTGTTGCTTTTTCTTTTGCTGTTGTTCTACTTCAAAAGCTTCTTTCATCTTCATGAATAGATTACGTTTTTCATTCAATTCTAATGAACGTTTCTCATAAACTTTTTTCTGTTCGAATGTTTCTTCTGGCACTAATTCTTCTTGAAGTTGTGCTAACTCTGTTTCATGCGATTGATGTGAAATGACATGCTCGTCAAGCATATTTTCATACTGTTTAACCTGATACGTATTGTCTCTCTTATCTTTCAATGTATCACTCATATAGCTTTTTTGAACATCAGATGTATCCACATCATCATGTATTTCTTGCCAACCAATATTTGATTTTAATCCTTCAATTTCACGTTGGATATACTCAATATCATGTACCATTTGATTCAAATCACGTTCGTATTGCTTTATTTCTTCTTCTTGTTTCGCAATTGTGTCGATTTCATTGACAACATCATTGCTCGGTACAAAGCGTTGATGATTCTCATGTTTCAACTGATTGTATTTCTCTTCGCGTAAACCAATATCACGTTCCAGTTGTTGTTTTTGAAGTTTTGCTGCTTCATATCGATCAATTCCTTGTTCTGGGAATGTGACAGGCTCAATGTTCAACTCTGCTTCTAACGCTTTCCATTCTTGAACTTGATCATGCAATGCAAGTTCCTTTTGTTTTTCTTCAAAAAAGTGCGTTAATTGATCAAGATTTTGTTTCACCGTTTCCAAGCGATCTGATGACTTATCACGTGTTTCAACAAGCCTTTGATATGATTCGAGTTGTGTCGATGCATCACGAATTTGTAGTTCTACTTCTTTTAATTCTGCAACTCTCTGGTTAATCTCTGGCTGTTGTCCTGATTTTTTATAAAGTGACTGTTTCTTTTTATGAATGAGATCACGCATACCGATAAATTCGGTCGATCCTAATGCACCTGCTTGCATTAAAAAGTTTTGCAATTGATTTTCTGTCATATGTTTATGGATATCTTGTAGTCCGAGCACATTGAATGAAAATATATCTTGATACGTGCGTTTATCGATATAGTTGAGTTGATGTTTTAACCATGCTTCATCTTTAATAGCACCGTTTGGAAGATATACTTTCACATCCCCTTGTGCACTACCTTTGACACGTTCAACATCCACTTCTGTATTGTCATCTAAAATAAGTGTGACACGTCCACCGTATTGATTGCCCATACGGGGTTCTAATCGAGGTTCGTTTTCTTTACGAGTTGGGAAGCCAAATAAAATCGAATGGATAAATGCTTGTAGCGTTGACTTTCCTGCTTCATTCTCACCGAAAATTTGAGTGATGTGCTGGTTAAACACAACTGTTCGCTTCACAAATTGCCCGTAACCATATATTTCTACCGATTTGATTTTCATCGCTTATCAACTCCCTTCAATTCCGCTTGAATCATCTCTTCTGCACGTTTAATCAGCGCTTGTCGATCATGTTCCATGTAATGATCCAAGTATTTTGAAGCTTTCGGATTCATATAAAGGTCGCTTAATGCCGCTTCATAAATCTCATCTTTCTTAAGCAATTCTTCGTCAAATTCTTCAAAAATAGATGGTGTTTCTAATTCTGTATAGTGAATATCTAAAGAATCAATCATCACAAAATGCTGTTCATTCTCTTCATAATCGATAATCATTGCTTTCACTTGCTCTAACACTTGATGATCAATGCGTTCATCACCAGGTACATTGAGTTGTAAACGATAAAAAGCACGGCCAAAACCTCGAACACTATCCTTGAATGCTTGTATCGCTTCATACAGCCCTTGTTGCGTAATTTGTGTGACATCTAGCGTTGCAGACTCAAAACGAATAAATTGTGTCGGCACGAAACGTGTTTCTAACTTTGCGTAGTCACCTTCTACAATCAAGCAACCTTTTTCACCTTGTTCTTTAAAATGTCGCCCTTGAATATTACCTGGATAATTGATTTCAGGTAAATCACTCAATTGCTGACGTTTATGAATATGACCGAGTGCCCAATAGTGATATAGTTTTTTGTTCAAATCTTCTAATCTGAATTCTGTATATCGATCTGAAATACCTGATTTACTATAAGTTCCATGTAAAACACCGATATGAATCGCTTGACGATCTTCATTTGTTGGATAATCATCAATTTTATTTTCATAACTTGCATCGGTTTCATAACTGAATCCGTGGATATGAACTTTGTCACCCGTCTTCGTAATCGCTTGATACGTTTCAACCTTATTTGAAAAGACTGTAACATTGCTTGGCCAATTGGAAGTAATACGCTCAGATAAAGGATCGTGATTCCCATGAACGATGTAAACAAATATTTGTTCTTTCTGTAAACGTTCAAACTCTTCCTTTAAAAATACTTCAGCTTTCAACGTTCGATTGTGTTGATCAAACAAATCTCCACTAATAATGACAAAATCAACCTGTTCACGTAGTGCGATATCTACAATCGTTCTAAAACTCTCATACGCACTGTTTTCTACATCTCGTAGAATACTTGGACTCAGATGTTGCTTTGATACAAATGGACTATCAAGATGTAAATCTGCACAATGCAAAAATTTAACCATTATCGTTCACTCCTCTTCAACACCCTTTTATGTATTCTTATATTTTAGCACAATTCACCTTTCAATGATGTTACAAATCAAAATACAATGCTCCCTCCAAAGCAAAGATGATGTCCATCGCTTTGTAGGGAGCATTGATCAGTTAAGACACTATTGTATGAATGATATTAGTCTTGATAAATCTCGTCTAAGGGTTTCACAATAATTTGGTTGATTTCTTGGAATACTTGACTCATTTTTTGTTCAGCATTCATTAATGCAGAAATGTTTTCATCTTTTTCGATTTCTTGCGCTTGTTCTTGTGCTTGTTTGATTTCTTCCTCAGTAACTTGTTCACCTTGCATTTGTTTTTGTTGGAAGTTTAATTGTGTTTCACGGAATTCATCAAACAATTTTTTTGAATCTGCATTTGCATTTACTTGCGCATATGCATCTTTAATTGCCTTATATTCGTCACTTTCACGTAACGCTTGTTCTAATTTGTTTGCGTAATCATATAAATTTACAGCCATTATTATCGCTCCTTAATTGTCTATGTTGAAGCTAGTAGTTCTTAACCAACTTCTTTCCATGCTTACGATACCATACTTTCTCTGATTATACAAAGATTGCAATGATTCCTTGGAAGATTCCAATCAAGCCACCTAAAATGAATCCAAGTAACGTAATTAACTTAAGTTCTTTGCCAGCAATTTCCAAAATGAGCTTTTCGATATAATCTAACTCAAAGCGATTGATTTGCTCTTCAATCAACCCACGTATATTGACACGGCGCATAATAGACGATAATCGATTTGCAAGCACACTTAAAATAAGATCCGTGATTTTATCAATTCCGTCAATATCTAAACGTTCAAACAGTTGTGGTACGAGTCGATTCAGTGGTTGATGTGCACGCTCACGGACTTTAAGCTGTTGCAAAACATATTCTGCAACATTGCCATTGAAGTGTTCAAATTGATCTTCAGATAAGAGTTCTTCCAAATTCATCTTTTTAAATGATTGATATTCCTTGTCGATTTGTGTCGCTAATATTTGGCGGGCTTTCGGATGATTCGTTAAACGCACTAACTCTGTTTGAATACGTGTTGCAATCGCTTCATTCGTCATAAACATTTGCAGCATTGAAATGATTTTTCCTTTTTCAATAAAGAATGTATCTAACATCATACAAATGTCATTGTAACCTTTATCCGATTGTAAGTAATGACGGGCTTTGTCTAACAGTACTCCGTCTAGTTCGGCCATTTTATGGTCTAAGACATTTAATACCCCTTGTGGAATGATTTCATCAATTGACTGGTTACGATGTTGTGTATACTTCTTTCTCAACTGTTCTGTTACAAACTGCTCGAGCCACTGATTACTCGTATGAACTACTTCTACATCAAAATGTTCAGCAATTGTTTGAATCGTCATGTCATCACGCTTTAGGCGTTCTACTTGATTCGTCACTGTTTGCTTGATTGTTTGTCTCATTTCAGGTGCATCTAATTTTTCACGTATTAACGATTCCGTTAACAGATGATCTTCAACTACTTGACCAATTTTCACGGCTACTTCTTCTCTTCTTTTCGGAATCAATCCAGGTGTAAAAGGAATACGACGCCCAAATAGGTAGTATGGTTTATATGGGTGAAACAACATTCTAATAGCAATGATATTCGTCACGCCACCAATGACTGCACCGACCCCCATCATAAACAATATTAATAGTAAAACTTTCATTAGATTCCGCCTCTCAGTCTATTCATCTATTTTGTTATTATTCCACATTTTTCAAACTTTAACCAAATTTTCACCCTATTACTTAACTCTAAGCATCTATTTCTTTAAAACACACATAAAAAAGCTGCAACAATTGAATGTCACAGCTAATTATACGTCTTCTATAATTATTTCTTAAGCACGGATTAAATCATCTTTGGCATGACGTTGGAAGTATGTTTCAGCTTCTCTTTGTTTTGCCGTACCGTATAAAGGTTGTTTATCTGCATCTAACACACGGTATAATTCACTTACTTTGTTCGCTTGTAAAATATATCCGCCTTTTGATGAAAGTGTTTCCCAGTAAATATCACTTACTGTTGAATATTTTGGATACGCCGCTTGGTTGCGTGAAATTGTTTGAACGATTTCTAACGGATCACAACCAAATGTACTATTCAAAACTTCAGAATCTCTAAATAACGCACAAATTGAAACACATGTTGTCCAGTTTGGTAATACGCGTTCTTTTTCGATTTGAACAAGTGTCTTTTTAGACAATCCAATTGTTTGTGCCATTGTATCTTGTGTGTATCCCGCCTCGATACGCACCATTTTAAATTTTGCTTGAATTAAATCTGTAAAACTTTGTCTATCCATTTATTATTACGACCTTTCTAAAAGTGAAATTTTATCCGTACACAAGAAATTGCAATTCTACACATTTCTTGAAACACAAATTACATATTAATACATAAAGATGTAAATGAAAAGAGTCATTTTATTAATTTTGGTAAAACTTTAAAAGGCGAAATAGTCGAAAAACTTGTGCACCTATTTTTAAGTTTCTTAATACAACTCTATTTCATCTATTCTTATTTTTTATCCTTATACACTTTACTTTTTTATCATAACATAGTTCAGAAATGACCGAAAGAATCATAATATTTTTCAAACAATTGATATATCAGTATAGCCATTAAAAACGGTGAGGCATATTGATAATGTTAATCATTCACTTAATTATTCTTTTTCAACTCTAGGCTTTTGCACAATAAATAATCTCCTATTCGATTAAATATTTAACAAAAAAACAAAATGCTTCCCTTTAACATGCCACGTCTCATTCAGTAACACGTGGGATTAAAAAGAAGCATTTCAAATATCATTGTAGATGTTTATTCCGCATGCATATGCCCTTTTAATTTTCGTCCTTCTCTTTCAGATAAAATCAATGCACAAGCAGCATCACCAGTGATATTAACAGCTGTACGAGTCATATCTAACAGTCGGTCAATACCTAAAATAATACCGATTGCCGCTGGATTTAAGTCAACGGCTGTCAATACCATTGCTAACATGATAAGTCCTACACCCGGAACACCCGCTGTACCGATTGATGCGATGACAGCAACTAATACAACTGTAATCAATTGACCTATTGTTAAGTCTGCTCCCATCAACTGTGCGATAAAAATTGTTGCAACCCCTTGCATGATTGCTGTTCCATCCATATTGACCGTGGCACCTAAAGGTTGAACAAACGAGGCAATCTCTGGTTTCACGCCCATTCGCTTCGTACATTCCATCGAAACAGGTAACGCAGCATTAGAACTTGAACCACCAAAACCTACTGTAATTGCTGGGAAGAAACCTTTAAAAAATTCAATTGGGCTACGTTTAGCCAAGAATTTCACTGCACCACCATAGACGACAAAGAAGTGAATGAATAATGCTGCGAGTACGACTACGAAGTATAAACCTAACTGTCTAATGGCACCAAAACCTGCACCTGTAAAAGCGTGTGCAACAAGACCAAATGTCCCAATTGGTGCGAATACATTCATCACCATGGAGATAATGTACATGAGCACTTCGTTAAACTGGTCGAAAAATTTATGTACAACTTTTGCTTTTTCTCCGACCATCATAATTCCGATTCCGATAAAAATAGCAAACGTAATAATTTGAAGCATGTTACCATCTGTCATCGCTTCAACTGGATTTTTCGGGAAGAAGTTAATAATTGTTTGGTCGAATGTTTGATTGAACGGTGAATCTTCTGCACTTTTTTGCGCCGTTAATTCTTTTTGGTATTCTGTCACTTCTTCACTTTTTAATAAATCTGAGTGTCCTGCACCTGGCTTAACAATTAATGCTAAACACATTGCTAGCATAATAGCCAAAGCTGTTGTCGATAGGAAGAATACCATTGTTTTAAGTCCAATCCCCCCTAATAATTTCGGATCCCCAACACCGATAACACCAAGTACGATTGATACAAAAACAACTGGTACAACAAGCATAAAGATAAGGTTTAAAAATATTTGTCCGATAAGATTAAATACATATTGATCAGTAAATGTTACAAACTTTGCACCTTCATAAAAGTTGAATACTGAACCAATTGTAATACCTAATACAAGTGCAATAATTATTTTAACTGTAAGTCCTTTAAACTTCATTGTTCATTCATCCCTTTCTTCTAACAAGATTAACTTGCATCATTAAAATCATATTGTTGATATTAAATAAATCGTTCAACAATTTGTCACTATTCATATACTTGCATTCATATGTATAAAAATAGCTTATAAATAATTATAGTCAGAAGATTAACAATATTGCAATGTAATTTTTATTGGCTTTCATCCCATTTTCATTGCATAATAATAAAATGCTATAATGAAAATCAAACATTTCTTTAAATTTTATTTGAGGTGTCCAGACATGCAATTGGATTATAAAATAACACAAGCCAAAAAAGGGGCATGGCTCAGTATTGTCACATATACATTATTAACAATTCTTAAGGTACTATATGGTTGGATAGCAAATAGTCGTGGTCTCACAGCTGATGGTATCAACAACGCAACGGATGTCGTTAGTTCTATTGCGATTCTTGTCGCCTTACAAATCTCTATGAAGCCAGTTGATGAAAATCATCCGTATGGACATTATCGGTCTGAATTTATCGCATCTCTGATTGCTTCGTTTATTATGTTCGCTGTTAGTATCCAAGTCATTATCACAGGCATTCAACATTTCTATCAAGGGCAATTTCATCAACCAAGTCAATCTGCAGTCATCGTTGGTATATTATCTAGTCTCATTATGTTTGTTGTATTTCTGTATAATCATAACTTAGCCAAAAAAGTGAAAAGTAGCGCATTAAAGGCTGCAAGTTATGACAATTTATCCGACGCACTCGTCTCGCTTGGTACAGTCATCGGAATCATTGGCGTCTATTTTGGTGCACCAATGCTCGATACATTGGCCGCAATTATTATCGGTTTGTTAATTATGAAAACAAGTATCGATATATTTAAAGAAACTGCCATCACCTTAACAGATGGTTATGACGAAGATGAGCTATCATACATTCATCAATGCATCACACCGATTGAAGAAATACGGGAAATTAGAGATATTAAAGCACGCAGTCACGGGATGATTTCCTTCATTGATGTGACGATTGCCGTCGATCCTAAACTTACCGTTATTGAAAGCCATGAAATATCCGACTTAATCGAGTCAAAACTGAAAGAACATTTAGGTGAAGTCGAAACAATTGTCCATATCGAACCCTATGAAGCCTCTATCTAACTATTTGTTTTTTGTGCAAACGACACATAATTAGACAATGAAAAAGCACTTTAAAGGTTGTACTTCACAACTTTTAAAGTGCTTTTTATATATTTATATGAGGTGATTACTCATTGCATAAAGGGCAGCCTGTGTTCGGTCAGTCACTTCTAATTTAGATAAAATATGACTCACATGTGTCTTAATCGTTTTTTCAGATACGAATAATGCATCTGCAATCTCTTTATTCGTTTTTCCTTTTGCCATCTCTTTCAAAACTTCTGTTTCACGTTTCGATAATTTGTTTTGAATATGCGGTTTATTATTTACAACTTCCATTACTTGTTGTGCTTCTTTATGAATTACTGTTTCTCCTTCTAAAACGTGCTGAATTGATGCCATTAGTTGTTCTGGCTCAACATCTTTCATCTCATAGCCATCTGCACCTACTTGCATCGCTGAAATAACATGTTCTTCATCAACATAACTCGTTAATACCAATATTTTAACTTCGGGAAATTGTTCTTTTAAATGTTGAATCAACGTTATTCCATTCATTTCAGGCATCACAAGGTCAACAAGTACTAATTCTGGTTGGCAAATATCATCTTGAAGTGCCTCTAACAATTCATGCCCTGAGCTAAAACTACCTACCACCTCAATGTTCTCCCGAGTTGAGAGTAAAAATTCCAAACCTTGTCTTACAATATAGTGATCATCCACAATTGCGACTTTGGCCACTCTACATTCCCTCCCAACTATGATGATTATAAGGCACTTGAACAAACAAAGTCGTCCCGTTCTCTGTTAAAAGCGTAAGTTGCCCTTTTAAAATTTTGACACGCTGCTTTATATTTAAAATACCGTGATGTGCACGTTCATCCACGGCATGGGGATCAAAGCCAACACCATCGTCTTTTATCGTAATCTCAAGCTTTTCATCATCCTGATAAAATTCTACGTATATTTCATCTGTTCCCGCATGTTTTTTCGTATTATTCATTGCTTCTTGAATAATACGATACACATTCGTTTCAATCTTATTTTCTAAGTCAATGAGTCCTGACACAGAGACATGAATATTGATACCAATGAGTTCGGCATATTGCTTCAGAGCATGAACCAATCCTTTTTCTAATCCAACTGGTTTCAGCTGCCAAATGAGTGCACGCATCTCATTCACCGCATTTTGACTTGTCATTTCAATTTGTGAAAAAGCCCGTTTAGACACATCATCTTGCGCCATTTGACCTGCAGCATGCGCAGTTAGTTTCAATGAAAATAACATTTGATTGACTGAATCATGTAAATCACGTGCTAAACGATTTCGTTCATTGATACGTGCTGCTTCTTTCTCTTGATCAGTCAAATCAATTCGTTTAATTGCGGAACCAATTTGAAAGGCGACAGATTCCAATAACTCCAAATCTTCATCACTGTAATGATCTGTATGGGGAGTCGCAACATTTAACAGTCCGAATTGTTCTGTGCCTGATTTTAGCGGAACTGTCGCATGATGCGTAATATCGTCAGTTTCTGTCGCAAATTCACGGCTCGCAAGATTGATACGAGAGCAGTTGATAATATTCGAAGCCTTCGTAAGTTTTTTATTATGATACGATTGGACACACCAACAAGTTCCTTCAACCATATACTTACACTGATGATTCGTTAAAGCTTTCGGTAAAGAACGATGTGCCGCTAAAGTATGTGCGCCCGTATCATCAATAAAGAAAATCCAGCCCGTTGTAAAATCACTGCCTTCAATTAAATAATCCAACGCACCATCCATCATCGACTGCAACTCTGTCTCTTCATTCAAAAACTCCGCAATCTCTTTTAATAACGCCAATCGTGTCGGTTTCTCCATCGTCTCATCTCCCCTATTCCACTCATTTGTATTATACATGTTCTCTTTTATCGTGAAAAACATATCGCCTAGTCACAAGCGATACAAATTTATGTTATGATAGAAAGGCTTAAGGAGGCTACTATGAAGATAAATATCCCTCAACAATTTGATAACATGACATTGAGAGCCATGTTTCAATCATTGAAATTACCAAAAAAAGAACTACATCAATTGAATATGTCGAAAGAGATTTTGATCAATGACAAAACTGCGACATTAAACACAACCGTCCATACAGATGACAACGTCGTGTTACCCGAAACACATGCAGAAAGCCAATATTTACCAAGTTATCGCTACGCAAATATCGTTTATGAAGATGATTACCTTGCGATTGTTCTAAAACCTAAGGGCGTCAAGACACATCCGAACGACATGAAAGAAAGCAATACGTTGATGAACCACGTCATCTATACTTTGAATTGTCCATATGTCGAGCCAATTCATCGACTTGATCAAGAAACAGTCGGATTATTAATCGTAGCGAAAAACCCACTTGTCAAAAAGATTTTAGACCGTATGTTAGAAGACAATGACATTCATCGTATTTACCGTGCGCAAGTGAAGAGTCTCTTACCAATCAAACCACAAACAATCGATATGCCGATAGGTAAAGATAAGTTTCATCCTAACAAACGTCGTGTGTCACCAACAGGCCAACGTGCAGTGACACATATTATCGAATCTGAAATGGTGAAAGAAGGCGTCTGTCAACTATATGTGAAGTTGGATACAGGCCGTACACACCAAATTCGTGTACACCTTGCAGAAATTGGCCATCCCGTTCTCGGTGACCCGCTGTACAGTGATGCAACGTTACGTCAATTGAAATTGGAGAGCTATAAAATCGAATTTGTACACCCATTTACACAAGAAACTGTTTCAGTGTCTTTAGATGATGTAGAATAAGTCGAAACATGAAAAAGCGTACACTCCCGATAAAGGAGCGTACGCTTTTTGCTGTATAACAGACAGTTCAGTAGAAATATAGACATGACTACCGTACAACTTAGTTTATTTAGCTTTTCTTTTAATACATGTAGATACTTTATTTATCGTTCGAGTATTCTATAAATTTTTGTAATGTATAAATGAATAATTCATTTTCTTTTTTGAGATAGCTGTTAGATGAGTCTATGTTTTTGTAAAGATTACTCTGTTTCATATCAATTAGTTCTGATTGTAACTGTTTCAAATTTGCTTTATTATCCGTTTGAAGAATATCATATAATTTTTTAAATTCTACTTCAGTTATTTCTCTAAATGGTTTAATTAATTCATACTCTGCTTTTTGTCGATTGTTTAATAAATTTTTCTCCCAATGATCAGCGAGTAGAAACCTTGCGAATAACCTTATAATTCTTGGGTCAAATTGTGTTTCAAAGCATCTAATTCTTTACACTTAAATTTCAAATTTGAATTCATACTAATAATAGGTGAAAATTGAAGTGATTTTTTCTCTCTTTCAATACCTTCACAATATAAAATAATAATTTTTGTCATAACATCAAAATATGTTTTTGCATTATCTTTATAATTGAAACGCAATGTCGTTCTTAATCCTTGCACATCTTCTGGAACAATATCATGCTTCTCTGCTAGTTCAAATAAAGATTTGCGCCAGCCAGATTTTGAGTCAAGTGAATTGATAAGCTGTTGTTGATTGTTGTACGTTGTGTAATGATATGCTAAAAGACCTGCAATTAACGTAGCTATTGCTACATAAAAACTTTCAGTTCCTTTTAAAATTGTTGAAAACATGTATAGTATACTATATGTTAATAATGATGCTGAAATTATGAATTGAAACGATCTAATAAAACTAAAACATTCTAAAAATATTATAAGTAGTGTACCAATACAAAATAGTAAAAATATAATTTGTATCATATTTTATTTATGTCTATTATACTTGCTAAGATACCCATACCGGCACCTATAAAAATCCAATGTCTCAAATAGATTATATATAGTTTAATTCTATCAAACTGCTTTTTTAAGTTAGTCATATCTTCAAATTCATTTCTTCTCATATTCCACAAACTCCCTATCCCTTACTACATATACTCTTATGTTATAAAAATATTGAATAACTATTTACTTTATTATACTTTTTATTTTACTGTACAAATATTTTCTATACTCCAAAAAAATACTAATAATACCAAAAAATCACAGGTTTCATAGTCTTCCTATAAAACCTGCGATCTTTAAATCTTACCGCTTCCTACGTATTCGGTTATTTCAGCGTTTTAATTTGTTACGAAAACGATTCACCCATCCAGTTGCTGCTCGGACCGGTTGCCCAGTTTCAACCATGTTGTCTTTTTTACGTTTGATACTATAATTCATCGCTTCTTCCATTAAATACTCTTGCACATTTAATGGTTCAAGGTCATTCTCGACATAGTGATACACGCCGTAACGATCTTGATAGCGTCCTTTTTGGTTGTCTGATAATTGTAAGTTCATATAGTTTACGAGACGTTCGGCAATTTCTTTATCCAACACAGGGAATAAGATTTCTACACGTTTAATCATATTACGTGTCATCATATCCGCTGAAGATAAGTAAATGCGTGCATCTCCATTGTTATGGAAGTAGTAAATACGAGAATGTTCTAGCAAACGTCCCACAATACTGACAACTTCAATGTTCTCACTTACACCTGGAATACCTGGTTTCAAGCAACAGATACCTCTAATGATCAGCTGTACTTTAACGCCTGCTTGTGACGCTTCAAACAGCTTCGTGATAAGTGTTTTGTCAGTTAAAGAATTCATCTTCATCATCATTTTACCGTTACCGTACTTTTTATGACTTTCAATTTCTTCATCAATACGTTCAATAAAAGAATCACGAATTTCATATGGCGCAACGATAAGTTCTTGATAGTCTGGTTTAATAGAGTAACCACTCAAATAATTAAAGAAATTCATCGCATCTTGTGCAATTTTTTTATTTGTAGTAATGATACCCATATCTGTGTACAGCTTTGCAGTTTTATCATTGTAGTTCCCTGTACCAAGATGTACAAATGGCACGAGCTCCCCATTGATACGTTTCACCACTAATGTGATTTTACTGTGCGTTTTCAGGTGCGTCATACCGTACATCACATGACAACCCGCTTCTTCTAACATACGTGCCCAATGCACATTGTTTTCTTCATCAAAACGTGCTTTCAATTCAACAAGTACTGTTACTTGTTTGCCATTCTCCGCTGCATTTTTCAATGCATCGATAATAGGCGAATCACTACTTACTCGATACAATGTTTGCTTAATTGCCATCGTATTAGGATCTTCTGATGCTTCACGAATAAAGTCAACAATCGGATCAAACGACTCATATGGATGATGGAAGAAAATATCTCGTTTTAATGCCAAATCATATACGTTATGATCCCCTAATGATTGTGGCACTTGTGGAACATAACGTGAATATTTCAAGTCTTTAAGTTTATTCGACAAGTGACCAACAAGTTCGAATACCATCGTTAAATCAAGTGGTCCATCAGTGTAGTATACATCTTCAGGTGATAATTCCAATGTATCGATTAACCAGTCCATTTCTAAATCTTGTTGCCCACGATTGTCGATTTCTAAACGAACGGCTGCGCCACTTTTTCTTTCTTTCAAAAAGCGTTCGATTTCAATTAATAAATCTTCTGCATCATCTTCATGAATCATTAAGTCAGCATTACGTGTAATTCTAAATGTGTACGTATTGAGAATTTCATATCCTCTGAATAAATAACCCATGAAGAATGTGATAATGTCTTCAATTAGAATGATGTATTGCTTGTTACCTTCATTGATAGTAGTAAAACGATCTAATAATGTTGGAATTTGTACAATTGCGGAGTTTACTTCATCCCCAGTATCAACATCAACAAATATATTTAATGTTTTATTGTTTAATTTTGGAAAAGGTCGATATGCGTCGATACCAAGTGGTGTCAATGTCGGTAAGATTTCATTCAAAAAGATTGTTTCCAAACGTTCTATCAATGGTTCATCTAATCCATCTGGCTTCGTCAAGTAAACATCATATTCTTTTAATTCTTCAATCAGTTCATTAAATCGATGATATTGAAATGCGACATTTTTTCTATTTTTGCGTTCAATTGCTTGAAGTTGTTCTGAAGGGGTCAACTGCGATTTGTTTTCAGGTTTGTCATAACCCATTTTCACTTGATCTTTAAGACCAGCGACACGTACCATAAAAAATTCGTCTAAGTTAGAACTGCCGATTGCAATAAAGTTAAGTCTCTCTAACAAAGGATTCGTTTTATCACATGCTTCTTGTAGCACACGATAGTTGAAATCGAGCCAACTCACTTCTCTATTGTTATAAAAACTAGGGTCGTTAATATCAATTTTAAAATTATTATTTGTCACTTTGTTATTCCACCTCATTTTATGTGCCTGCTACTTTATTGTGATACTAATTAAGACCTCCGTTGATAACGAAACAGTACATTTTTTTAAAACACTTCAATACATGTTAACCGTTTTTTAACTTTTCTGTTATCTAATTATAAAAATATAAATGTGGAGTGAGACAAAAAGCACTATTTTCCAATGTGCTTTTGTTGTCTTAACTCAATTCATTAGTTATTAGATGACGTCAACATCCGCTCCACACTTGTATAAAAAGCATTTTAAAAAGCGTGCAACATAGGAAATCTATGCTTTTGGAAATCGATAATCGATATCCTCACCCCACTTTTCATCTTTCTGTTTCAACATCAATCTTTATTCTCTCGGCAGTCTTTACATCATCACTTACATCTTCATATGCAAAAACTATTTTTTTATAAATTGAATATTCAACTTGTTTTTTAAAACTTTTTCAATGTGCTTTTTCTGACGATTGGATTGATACTCTTCAGCAATTGGTTTACCTTGATAATATACATCTAACTGATAAGGTTCTGAATCTGTACTCAATTTTACTTCATTGACAGTATTTGTATTTGAAATATTCAACGCATTAACAAACTTAATAATACCGCCTAATGCTTGAATTTCATTGATCTCATCTTCTGTAAACCAATTTGTTTCGCTGCTGTATAATTTCAATAATGATTTGTTCTTAAAGCTTGTCAAAAGGGCTAGACGCACACGTTCTTTATGCGATAAGCCATTAATACTTGAGTTCGCAATAATATAATATGTGTGTTGCGAACTAGAGTCAGAATCAATAAACTTACCTAAATAATAAAGATAAGCCGCTTGCAGAAAGCGCTGTTTTACCGCTTCATCAACCTTCAACTTACCTTGCGCTGTCAGTTGCTTTAGTAATGCTTCCGCAAGTTTTTGACGTTGTATTGCACCTGTTGGTTCAATCTTGTATTCATTTGCCAAATGACGTAAAGCATCATTTTGAACGTTGTCGCTTTTGAACTCAGCTTTATGCGCTTTTGATATTTGATGCATGATAAATCCTTCTCGAATCCCTTTACGTGAGAACGTAAAGGATTCAGCATGAATCATGTCAAATAGTACATTGAACACACCAACGGCTGGAACGATAATATCCATCCTATCTCTACTCAATCCATCAAGGTTAATCAGTTCATCACGTGAATAAGATTTTAACGTCTCATACACTTTTGTAAGGTCATCTTGTGCCATCGTATATCCGTGAACGCCAGCGATAGGATAATGTTTGAGCGCTTGATGGATACGCGCACAGTTACGAGCTGAACCCCCAATGCCTATTAACTTCACGTGTTTATCAACAATCCAGTCTGCTTTACTGAATGATTTTTTAAGAAACTTCTCCATTTTTTTTAGGGCTTCTTTATCATTGTGAGGTTTCCCATCAAAAAACATGCGTGTCAATGTCACGACGCCAAATGGAAAGCTGATGGCTTCCTTGATCTTTTTATTTTTAAAGTATGTTAATTCTGTTGAACCCCCACCAATGTCAACTGTAATGCCGTCTTGAATATCTGTCGTATGTGTAACAGCGTATGAGCCATAAAAAGCCTCATCTTCTTCTGGGATCAGAATGACTTCTAATCCAACTTCTTTTTTGACAGATTTTAAAATTTCATCACGATTCGTTGACTGACGAATTGCTGCAGTCGCAATGGGATACAACGTCTTAACATGAAATGCTTCTGCTACTTTCTTGAAACTTTGTAGTGCCGTCATCAATACTTTGATGCCGTCTTCGTTCATATGTCCTGCATCGTCTAAGTATTGACTTAGACGTGCAGGTGTTTTTATGTTTTGAATCTCATTTAATCCTGTATCATGATCAAACTCAAAAATAACAAGACGTATTGTATTTGATCCAATATCAATTAAACCATTGCGCTCCATACGTATGGGTCGCCTCCTCAATTATTTAGGGTGAACCATGTCAGCAGGTCGAATCCATTGTTCAAACTGTTCTTCAGTCAGATGACCTGATTGAATCGCAGCTTCTTTTAACGTTAATCCTTCTCTATGTGCTTTTTTTGCAATTGAAGCTGCATTTTCATATCCGATGTGTGGATTTAGCGCAGTTACTAACATTAATGATTGATTTAAGTAGTTATCAATATGCGATTCGATTGGTTCGATACCTACTGCACAGTTTTCGTTGAATGTATTCATACCATCTGCTAATAAATAAATAGATTGTAATGTATTGTGCATGATAACAGGTTTAAATACATTCAATTCAAAGTTACCTTGTGAACTTGAAATACCAACAACTGTGTCATTACCCATTACTTGAACAGCAACCATTGTAAGCATCTCACATTGTGTTGGGTTCACTTTACCCGGCATAATAGATGAACCCGGCTCATTTTCAGGAATTGAAATTTCTGCTAAACCAGCACGTGGACCTGAAGCTAACCATCTCACGTCATTCGCAATCTTCATCAAGTCACCTGCAAGTGCTTTTAACGTACCATGCAATTGAACCACTTCATCATGCGCAGTTAAAGCATGGAATTTATTTGGTGATGATACGAATGGATAACCTGTATTATCTGAAATATTTGCTGCTACTTTGTCACCGAACTCTGGGTGTGCGTTAATACCTGTTCCAACAGCCGTACCACCGATTGCTAAATTCAAGATATGTTTTTTAGATTCTGTTAGAAGTTGTTCACATACATCTAACATATAGCGCCATCCACTGATTTCTTGACCAAGCGTAATCGGTGTCGCATCTTGTAAGTGTGTACGTCCAATTTTAATAATATCTTGGTACACTTGCTCTTTTTGATAAAATGTTTCACGTAAGCCTTTCAATGCTGGCACTAACTTTTTCTCGATTTCATGATATAGTGCAACGTGCATTGCTGTTGGGAACGTATCATTTGAACTTTGTGACTTATTCACATCATCGTTTGGATGAATCTTTTCGTCACTACCCTTTTCTGATAAATATTCATTCGCAACAAAGCTGACTACTTCGTTCACGTTCATGTTACTTTGTGTACCACTACCTGTTTGCCAAACTACGAGTGGGAAGTGCTCATCTAACTCTCCAGCCAAGATACGGTCACAAGCATAAACAATCGCTTCTTTTTTTGCATCGCTTAACTTACCTAATTCGTTGTTTGCAATAGCAGCCGCACGTTTTAATTGTGCAAAACCATACACGACTTCGATTGGCATTTTTTCTTTACCAACTGGGAAGTTTTGCTTACTGCGTTGTGTTTGCGCACCCCAATATTTATCGCCTGGTACTTCAATTTCTCCAAATGTATCATGTTCAATTCTTACTGACATTTCATTCGACCCCTTTATAATTAATGTTAATACCTTCAATTGAATTATATCATTAAAGGAAATATTCATTCAATTAGATCTCACGTTAAACTACTAAAAATTAATGCGCTTTCAGACATTCATTGTATATAAAAAAGTATATCTTAAAATCATGTCATTTTAAGATATACTTTCGATTATTATTCAGTTTGATAACGTTGTTTGACAGCTTGAACAACTGCGATAGCCGCTAAAATATACAAGATCATTCCGATGACGACAGACAATGGACTCGTCTGAATTAGAATCGCCCATATACCATTCAAACTTGCATAAAATTGATCTAAGTATATGTATAATCCAATAGTAATTGCAATACAACAAAGTACGCTGATAACTATTCCTTTTTGATTACTGTGGATAAACGTATCAGCTGTGACTGTATGATCCACGAGTCCCTTAGACAAGTTCAATTGTAGTTGCACAACCTTAAATAAAACGGGTAAATAAAGGGTACCAAGTGCTAATGGAAAACCTTTGATAGAAAGCAAATTTACGAGTGTTGAAACAATCAACAGTGGAACCCAGAATCGATATATTTTCATATTTGTCACCTTATTAGTATTTGTAAATTCTTCACTATTTTATCATATCCTACTTACAATGATAGTGACAATTTTACAACCATTTCATGACAATGACATATCTTGTTATCCATCATAAAATCATAGCCCTTTTATCAAATGCTAAAAATAAGAGTAGGGCATTTAACAATTAATTGCTTACTGCCCCACTCTTACAACGTCTTACTTATTTATCTGTTTCGCGATCACTACGAACCGCTTCTTCATGTGGTTGTTCATATTTTTGTTCATCGTTTTCTTCAGAGATTTGTTCCATCTCTTTTCCTAACTCAACAACTTCTTCAAAGCTGTCAACCATGCCATGTTCATTTTCTTGTTTATTCATGACATTCCCTCCTTAATCTTATGCAAAACGTACTGAGAAATAAGTTCTAACATCTTCTGGTAAGCCTTGTGCTGCTGCCTCATCTAAAACAACATTGACCATGCGATGAGATTTTAAACTTGATGGGATAAATGTTGTGCTGCCATTTTCTTCGTATAATTTACGTGTAACTTCAGCTTTTTCAGCACCTGTTAATACAAGAACGATTTCACGTGCCGTTAACACCGCATCATTCATTGGAATACCAATACTTCCATCTGTATCGATTGTCACGACTTGTAACGTTAGCTTACCTTTATTTTCTTTTGTTTTTGCATGATGCTTGATGAATGCTTCTACTTTTTCATCTTCTGGGATTTCGTGAATTTGTTTCTCGGGTACACCTAATGCTTTGTAGTAGTTCGTTTGATTATCATAATCTAAAATATGAATTTGACTGAAATCAACTGGGTTTTTCTCAACATTTTCTTGTAATGCCGCACTTACAGGTACATTGTCATTTTTTAAATGAATTCCTGCAATTGTTGTTGGATTATTATTGAATTGCTTTCTTAAAATATCCGCTACAAACGTTGCAGCCGTTTCTTGATCCTTGAAAATTTTAAAGTTCATTGCCATCTTGATCCACTCCTCAATTATGCTTACTTGTCATCTGTATTATTCACTACATACCCTGATTTAATTGTCGTTAAAACATCAATATGATCGTTTAAAATAACAATATCCGCATCTTTATCTTCTGTCAAACTTCCTTTCTGTGACAGAATGTTTAATGCCTTAGCTTGATTATAACTTGTTACACGCCATAAATCTTCTAAAGTTGCCCCCGTAAAGTCCATCAAGTTGCGTAAACCATCATTCATTTTTAAAATACTGCCTGCCAAAGCACCACTTGCTAAACGGGCTTCTTTTCCTTTTACGATCACATCTTGTCCACCAAGATCATATGTACCATCTTGCAAACCTTTAGCACGCATTGCATCAGTAATCAGATAAAACGCCTTATTACCTTTCATACGGTACGCCACATCAACTGCAGCCGGATGTGCATGAACACCATCTACAATTAATTCCGTATGTAAAAATGGATTGGTCCATGCTGCTCCAAATACACCTGGTTCTCTATGTGCAAATGGGGTTGCCGCATTATACAAATGTGTCACATGCTTTGCACCTAATTTTACCGCTTCATTTGCTTGTTCAAACGTTGCAACTGTATGCCCCATTGAGAAGATAATCTCATTGCTCAGAGCTTTTAACGTTTCTTCAGCACCTTCCACTTCTGGTGCATATGTCATAATTTTAATTAATCCATTGGCTGCTTTTTGAAAATCATTCACCTGCTCAACAGATGGACGTTGAACAAATGCTGGGTTTTGTGCACCCACTTTATGTTCAGAAATAAAGGGTCCTTCCAAATGGACACCGAGTATTTCAGATGCTGGTTGTGGTGAATCTTGAGACTGATTTACATATTTTGATACAGCTTTCAATGCAGAATGGATGGCTGCTTCAGACTGGGTCATCGTAGTCGCAAGATAACTTGTCGTCCCCTCTTTCAATAAGCCTTCAGAAAGTACTTTTAATCCTTCAGTAGATGCGTCCATCACATCCTGCCCATATCCACCATGAATATGAATATCAATAAACCCCGGTAAAATGTGTTTTCCTGTCGCATCTATGACCTCTAAAGGCCCTTCATATGGAAAGTGCTTGATTTGATGAATTTGATTTTCTTTAATAATGATGTGACCATTTCTCACCACACCATCTTCTGTATAAATAGATCCACCTTGTATGACGTACATATGAGTCATAACAATCCCTTCTTTTCCAATTATTGTAATCCTGGATATCCTTGTTGACGTAATGCTTCATAAATTAAAATTGCTGCAGTATTAGATAAGTTTAATGCACGCACATTTTCATTCATCGGGATGCGCAATGCTGTATTTTCATACTTATCTTTGACCCAACTTGGTAAACCAGTTGTTTCTTTACCAAAAATGAAATAATGATCTGTTTCACTATCAGAAAAATCTAATGATGTATGATTTTTAGAGCCGAATTTTGTTAATAAATAGTAGGTACCATTTGTTTTTTCAAAGAATTCTTCAATACTGTCGTAATATGTAATATCAACATATTTCCAATAATCTAATCCTGCACGTCGTAACATCTTATCATCTGTACTGAATCCAAGTGGTCGAATTAAATGTAATTTTGTATCTGTTGCTGCACATGTACGTGCAATATTCCCAGTATTTGCTGGGATTTCAGGTTGATATAACACAACATGAATTGTCATTATACTGTTCTCCTCGTTTCTAGTCCCTTTTTCATTTCAACTTGTACTTCTTCAATTTCTGAGTCATATCGTGACATAATATAGTCTTCCGCTTCATCTTCCAGAATTTGTCCAATTGCCCAATAAGCTGTTGCACGTATCATTGGTCTTGGATCATTTTCTGCGACGTCTTTAAGTTCAGGAATTGCTTCCTTTTCTTTAAAGTGTGCGAGTGCCAAGATTGCATTTCGCTGTATTGGCTTTTTACCACGCCATGCACCTGCCAAGTGACCATAGGTTTCTTTAAACGCTTTGTTGCTCATTTTTAATAATGGAATCAGACGTGGCTTCAATATTTCAGGTTCTAATACAATATCATCCTGTTGTGTATTGATACCTCTATTTCTTGGACAAACCTGCTGACATGTATCACATCCATAGAGACGGTTCCCAATTTTATAGCGATATTGATCAGGCATATAACCTTTCGTCTGAGTTAAAAAACTCACACACTTTTGGCTATTTAACTGCCCATCACCGACAAGCGCTCCCGTCGGACAACGATCGATACAAATCGTACAATCTCCACAACTATCCATGATTGGATCATCCGGTGGAAAAGCGATGCTCACAAGCATTTCACCTAAATAGGTCCATGTCCCAAGTTCAGGATGAATGACAAAACCGTTACGCCCTGTGTATCCCAGACCTGCACGTTCTGCAACAGCTCGATCAGATAAAACACCTGTATCAACCATTGACATCGTTTCAGCGTCTGGCACACGTTCTTTAATATACGCACTCAATGCATCTAAACGCTTACGCATAATACTGTGATAATCTTGTCCCCATGACGCACGTGCAAAAATACCACGTCGATCGCCACGTTTACTTTTTGGCGCATCAGGTAAGCGATTCGGATAACCCACTGCAATCGCAATAATCGAACGTGCCGACGACATCGACAACTTTGGTTCCGTTCTCATCTTAATATCTGTTGGCTCAAAGCCTGAAGCATAGCCATTCGCATGGTATTCAACCAGTTTTTGTTTCAACTCATCAAATGGATCAGCAGTTGTAAAGCCAATGCTGTCAATACCAATCGAATGTGCATATTCAATTATATCTGCTTTCAACTGTGAAACATCCATATTTGTCACCTCTCAAAAGTTACTCTCCTATTTTAACATATTTTAACAGTCGGAACAGATTTCAAATTTTTATAAAATCTTTAAAAAGAATGAAATGCATTCAAAAAAATCTCAAGTAAGACCATTACTTTAAGTCTTACTTAAGATTTATACATTAATTATAGAACACGACTTAAGAAGTTTTGAGTACGTTCATGTTGCGGGTTTTCAAAAATATTTTCTGGTGTATCATCCTCTACAACCACACCATCAGCCATAAAGACAACACGATCACTAACATTTTTAGCAAACCCCATCTCATGTGTAACGACAATCATCGTCATACCTTCTTTTGCTAGGTCAGTCATTACGTTGAGCACTTCTCCAACCACTTCTGGATCCAGTGCTGATGTCGGCTCATCGAATAATAGGACGTTGGGATTCATCGCTAGTGCACGTGCAATAGCTACCCTTTGTTTTTGTCCACCTGACAATTGATTCGGATACGCATCGGCACGATCTTTTAACCCAACTTTATCCAATAATTCGAGTGCTTGCTTTTCCAAAGAAGCTTTATCCCCTTTTTTCAGAAGTGAAGGTGCCAAAATAATATTATCAATCACTTTTTTATGTGGAAATAAATTAAAGTTTTGAAAAACCATTCCCATATCTTGTCGTAATTGATCGACATTAGTTGATTTGTCCGTTAAATCTTTCCCTTCAAATATCACCTGCCCCTTTGTCGGTGTTTCTAGCAGGTTCATACATCTCAACAGTGTACTTTTCCCACTTCCTGAAGGACCGATAATAGCGACTACTTCCCCTTTGTTTACTTCTAAATTAATTCCCGTCAATACTTCATTTTTTCCAAAAGACTTGTGTAAATCATGTATTTTAATCACTTACGCTCAATCTCCCTTCAAAGAAATTCATCAGACGTGAAAGCATGAATGTTAAGATAAAATATAATACCGCTGCAATCAGTAATGGTGTGAATGGATCAAATGATGCACCTTGCACTACTTGTGAATTGAACATAATCTCACTAACACCGATAACTGATACGATTGATGATTCCTTAATCACTGTCACAAATTCATTGCCAAGTGCAGGTAAAATCTTCTTAACTGCTTGAGGCATAATCACCGTCTTCATTGTTTGACCATAACTTAATCCTAAACTTCTTGCAGCTTCCATTTGACCTTTGTCGACTGCATTAATACCTGCACGAATAATTTCAGCAATATAGGCTGAGCAGTTAATGACAAGTGCAATCGTACCACAAATAAAGGCTGAAATATCAAGACCAAGTACAGCAGTTGTACCGAAATACACTAAAAATACTTGTACAAGAAGTGGTGTCCCTCTCAAAAATTCAATATATGCTGAAGCTAACCATTTTAAAGGTTTTATACTGCTAATTTTCATCAATGCAAATAATGCTCCAAATATTGCGCCAAATAACACACCCATAATTGAAATGAATATTGTATTTTTCAAACCAGTGATGAAGAACGTTCCATATTTGGCAAAAAAGCTACCATCTTCTTTCATGGCTTGTGCGGCTTTTTCCGCATATTGATCAATTAACTTGTTATCTTTTACGTCCGCAATCGTATCATTCACTTTCCCTAAAAGCTCCGGTGAATTTTTAGGAACGGCAACTGCTGTTTGTTTTTCAGAATTTGCAAATTCAACTTTTGATAACATAAGATCACTATTTTGACTCAAATAAGCATCTGCAACGGCACTATCCATTACAACACCGTCAATTTTATTACTCTTCAAAGATAAAATAACTTCCGGTAATCTTGTTAATGATTGGACATCCGCATCTTTAATTTCAGTTTGTGCTAATTCCTCTTGCGTTGTTTGTTTCTGAGCCCCAATACGTTTACCCGTTAAATCTTCTAGCTTTTGATATTTATCTGCATCTTTTTTTCTAATAACAACCGTTTGTTTAACCGTCATGTATGAATCTGAAAAATCAACTTCTTTTTCACGTTCAGATGTCGGTGTCATACCAGAAATAATCATATCAATTTTCCCAGTTTTTAATGCACCTAATAAACTATCAAATTGCATATTAACGATCGTCAATTTTAAATTATGATCTTTTGCAATTTTCTTAGCTAACTCAATATCAATACCTGCATATTCTCGCTTACCATTCAAAGTACGCTCAAATTCCATCGGTGCATAGTCGGCAGATAACCCGACACGCAGCTCTCCACGCTTTTCAATTTCTTTCCACTTGTCATCCGCAGCATGCGCACGATTATCAAGAGGTACAATCGTCAATAAAATAGCTAATATGAAAACAACAGAACCTAACTTTTGTATATACTTCATCAAACAACCTCCTCTAATGTTATTCATCATTATACATAATAGTGTAAGTTTATGCAATAATATTTTAGAAAAATCGCTAATACCTAAAATTAAAGGTATTAGCGATTAAAGTTAATATGCAATTTTATTGTTTTGGTAATTCAAAACGGTAAATATCGTCAGAATATCCTGGTAAAACACGTTTACATATTTGATGAACAAAAAATGCAACCGTAAATGGTATGATAAAGTATGCAAACAATAGTAGCAATGCATTCATCATTGGATCGCCATCCATACGGTTAAATGCATTAATCGGCCCTACTAAACCTGTATATCCAAATCCTGCTGACATCGGTGTTCCTTTAATATCAATAAAATATGCTAATAAACCACCAACAACACCATTAATGGCTAATGGAATCATAATAATCGGATGTTTTAAATATACTGGAATCATCATCTTGGCAGCACCAATCAATAGAACAATATTCACACCTGCTTTATTAACAGGTAATGAACCGAACAGGAACGTTACACACGCTGCTACTATACCCATATTTGCCGCACCACTACCTAATCCAGTCAATGTAATTGCCGTCGCAATCGCAACAAGTGAAATCGGTGTAACCATCAATAAGGCAAATGTAACAGTAATTAAAATACTCATCAATAAAGGATTGAGTTCTGTAAACGAATGAATCATTGAACCAAGCGTACCCGTTACTTTTCGAACATATGGCAATATCAGTAACCCGATATATCCAGAAACCACCGGAATCAAAACAGGTAAAATAATTAACTCAAGCGACCCAAACTTCCCAGTTAATAACATAAACATCGCACAGGCAAGAGTTACAACAATCATGATATTAATAATATCCCCGATGCCTTGTAGCATAATCGCACCATTTTCAAAAACAATTGCACCAGATCCCAACATTGCTGATGTCCCAACGAACACAGAACCAGGACCTGAAAACTTAAACATATGCGCTGCAACAACACCGATAATGAAGGCCATAAATGATTGAATCACAATCACAAGTTGATAAATCATCTCCAACGCTTCATTACCATCTTTAAAAAACTTTAGCAGTTCTCCTAATAATGCATTCGGTAATAATGCAATTACAACACCTGCACCTACCGCATTTAAAATATTATTGAAAAACTGCTTACCACTACTTTGCGTCTTTCCCACAGAGAGATCCTCCTCAATTATAATACGTTTATCATAATATAAAACGACGTCATCTACAATAAACATTATAATGATTTGTATACATTCTAACGGATAAACTTTCAAAATAAACATTGATGGAAATTATTTCAAAAATTGTTGACGAAATATCATGGACGTAATATAATAGTACTTGTGATTTTGATTGCACATTAATAATCACATATCATGCCGGTGTGGCGGAATTGGCAGACGCGCGGGACTCAAAATCCCGTGTCCATTAGGACGTGTCGGTTCGACCCCGACCACCGGTACTAGTTAAAAAGGCACAGTAAGTATAAATACTTACTGTGCCTTTTTGTTTTAGGTTGGAACAAAAGCGTTTTGGATTTGAGCAGAACCGAACAATGCGCAAAATTGATTTTCAAATTTTGTCGCATTGTGGACGTTCTGCCGAAAATCCTGCTTTTGGGACACCGTTTATCACTAAGAATAAAACATAATTCACTCGTTCATCATGTCTCCTCTCAATTTTTTGTTTAATCACTTAAACTAGTAGAAGCATGCACACTTTTTTGCATTAAAAATACAAAAAAGGCGGGACAGCATTTCATGCCATCCCACCACAAAAGATTAAGACCCCAAAAGGTGAACATCCAAAAAACATAATAAAAAACCGTCCATATACTCATCAGATAACAATCTGCTAAGTTGGTTCGGTATACAAAATATAAAATATGGAGCGGAAGATAGGACTTGCACCTATATCTCTTTCCGGGAAGGAAAGTATTCTGAAATTGAAATACTCCCGCATAGTTAAGAAATGGAGCGGAAAACAGGACTTACACCTGTACCTCTTTCCGGGAAGGAAAGTGTTCTAGAATTAAACTATTCCCGCATATATAAATTGGAGGCGGCAACCGGATTTGAACCGGTGAATAAGGGTTTTGCAGACCCTGGCCTTACCACTTGGCTATGCCGCCAAAAGGAACTGGGCTAGCTGGATTCGAACCAGCGAGTGACGGAGTCAAAGTCCGTTGCCTTACCGCTTGGCTATAGCCCATTAATAATAAGTTTAAGGGCGGCTGATGGGAATCGAACCCACGAGTGTCGGAACCACAATCCGATGCGTTAACCACTTCGCCACAGCCGCCATGGCAGGGGCAGTAGGAATCGAACCCACATCAAAGGTTTTGGAGACCTCTATTCTACCGTTGAACTATGCCCCTATTGTAAAGATGGTGGAGGGGGGCAGATTCGAACTGCCGAACCCGAAGGAGCGGATTTACAGTCCGCCGCGTTTAGCCACTTCGCTACCCCTCCAAATGAATGGTGCCGGCCAGAGGACTTGAACCCCCAACCTACTGATTACAAGTCAGTTGCTCTACCAATTGAGCTAGGCCGGCATAAATAAAAATGGTGGTTCAGGACGGAATCGAACCGCCGACACAAGGATTTTCAGTCCTTTGCTCTACCGACTGAGCTACTGAACCATAATAATGGCGGTCCCGACGGGAATCGAACCCGCGATCTCCTGCGTGACAGGCAGGCGTGTTAAACCGCTCCACTACGGGACCACTCAAAAATATTGCGGGAGGCGGATTTGAACCACCGACCTTCGGGTTATGAGCCCGACGAGCTACCGAACTGCTCCATCCCGCGATAATAGAAATTAAAATAAATGGCGGAGGAAGAGGGATTCGAACCCCCGCGAGCCGTTAAGCCCCTGTCGGTTTTCAAGACCGATCCCTTCAGCCAGACTTGGGTATTCCTCCAAAATTATATGGACCTTGCAGGACTCGAACCTGCGACCGAACGGTTATGAGCCGTTAGCTCTAACCAACTGAGCTAAAGGTCCTAATAATCATTTCTATCAACTAATAATTAGTGGCGGCGGAGGGGATCGAACCCCCGACCTCACGGGTATGAACCGTACGCTCTAGCCAGCTGAGCTACGCCGCCATATATAGTTGTAAGTATTAAATTAATGGTGGAGACTAGCGGGATCGAACCGCTGACCTCCTGCGTGCAAAGCAGGCGCTCTCCCAGCTGAGCTAAGCCCCCATAAATATATTTTAGTAAGTCGGGAAGACAGGATTTGAACCTGCGACCCCTTGGTCCCAAACCAAGTGCTCTACCAAGCTGAGCTACTTCCCGAAAGAATAAGAAGCGCGCCCGATAGGAGTCGAACCCATAACCTCTTGATCCGTAGTCAAACGCTCTATCCAATTGAGCTACGGGCGCATATTCTAAATGGTGCCGAGGACCGGAATCGAACCGGTACGGTAATCACTTACCGCAGGATTTTAAGTCCTGTGCGTCTGCCAGTTCCGCCACCCCGGCAAAATAATGGAGCAGAAGACGGGATTCGAACCCGCGACCCCAACCTTGGCAAGGTTGTATTCTACCGCTGAACTACTTCTGCATTAATGCGGGTGAAGGGAGTCGAACCCCCACGCCGTAAGGCGCTAGATCCTAAGTCTAGTGCGTCTGCCAATTCCGCCACACCCGCTTGAAAATGGTGAGCCATAGAGGATTCGAACCTCTGACCCTCTGATTAAAAGTCAGATGCTCTACCAACTGAGCTAATGGCTCTTGATAATGGTGCCGGCCAGAGGACTTGAACCCCCAACCTACTGATTACAAGTCAGTTGCTCTACCAATTGAGCTAGGCCGGCATAAATGGTGGAGAATGACGGGTTCGAACCGCCGACCCTCTGCTTGTAAGGCAGATGCTCTCCCAGCTGAGCTAATTCTCCATATATTTACCTGGCACCGTCCTACTCTAGCGGAACGTCAGTTCAACTACCATCGGCGCTAAAGAGCTTAACTTCTGTGTTCGGCATGGGAACAGGTGTGACCTCTTTGCCATTGGCACCAGATAAATTTGAATGTTATACATTCAAAACTAGATAGTAAGTATATCAGTTACACAAACAAAACCTTGTGAAAAAATTTGATTAAGTCTTCGATCGATTAGTATTCGTCAGCTCCACGTATCACTACGCTTCCACCTCGAACCTATTAACCTCATCATCTTTGAGGGATCTTATAACCGAAGTTGGGAAATCTCATCTCGAGGGGGGCTTCATGCTTAGATGCTTTCAGCACTTATCCCGTCCATACATAGCTACCCAGCTATGCCGCTGGCGCGACAACTGGTACACCAGAGGTATGTCCATCCCGGTCCTCTCGTACTAAGGACAGCGCCTCTCAAATTTCCTACGCCCACGACGGATAGGGACCGAACTGTCTCACGACGTTCTGAACCCAGCTCGCGTACCGCTTTAATGGGCGAACAGCCCAACCCTTGGGACCGACTACAGCCCCAGGATGCGATGAGCCGACATCGAGGTGCCAAACCTCCCCGTCGATGTGAACTCTTGGGGGAGATAAGCCTGTTATCCCCGGGGTAGCTTTTATCCGTTGAGCGATGGCCCTTCCATGCGGAACCACCGGATCACTAAGTCCGTCTTTCGACCCTGCTCGACTTGTAGGTCTCGCAGTCAAGCTCCCTTATGCCTTTACACTCTTTGAATGATTTCCAACCATTCTGAGGGAACCTTTGAGCGCCTCCGTTACTCTTTAGGAGGCGACCGCCCCAGTCAAACTGCCCGCCTGACACTGTCTCCCAGCACGCTAAGTGCTGCGGGTTAGAAATCCAATACAATTAGGGTAGTATCCCACCAATGCCTCCACGTAAGCTAGCGCTCACGCTTCTATGGCTCCTACCTATCCTGTACAAACTGTACCGAATTTCAATATCAGGCTACAGTAAAGCTCCACGGGGTCTTTCCGTCCTGTCGCGGGTAACCGGCATCTTCACCGGTACTATGATTTCACCGAGTCTCTCGTTGAGACAGTGCCCAAATCGTTACGCCTTTCGTGCGGGTCGGAACTTACCCGACAAGGAATTTCGCTACCTTAGGACCGTTATAGTTACGGCCGCCGTTTACTGGGGCTTCGATTCGTAGCTTCGCAGAAGCTAACCACTCCTCTTAACCTTCCAGCACCGGGCAGGCGTCAGCCCCTATACGTCACCTTACGGTTTAGCAGAGACCTGTGTTTTTGATAAACAGTCGCTTGGGCCTATTCACTGCGGCTCTTCAGAGCGTGAACCCTAAAGAGCACCCCTTCTCCCGAAGTTACGGGGTCATTTTGCCGAGTTCCTTAACGAGAGTTCGCTCGCTCACCTTAGAATTCTCATCTTGACTACCTGTGTCGGTTTGCGGTACGGGCACCTATTTTCTAGCTAGAGGCTTTTCTCGGCAGTGTGAAATCAACGACTCGAAGAAACTTGTTTCTTCTCCCCATCACAGCTCAATCTTTACGAGTGCCGGATTTGCCTAACACTCAATCTCACTGCTTAGACGTGCACTCCAACAGCACGCTTCGCCTATCCTACTGCGTCCCCCCATCGCTTAAAACGAATTTAGGTGGTACAGGAATATCAACCTGTTATCCATCGCCTACGCCTTTCGGCCTCAGCTTAGGACCCGACTAACCCAGAGCGGACGAGCCTTCCTCTGGAAACCTTAGTCAATCGGTGGACGGGATTCTCACCCGTCTTTCGCTACTCACACCGGCATTCTCACTTCTAAGCGCTCCACATGTCCTTGCGATCATGCTTCAACGCCCTTAGAACGCTCTCCTACCATTGTCCTACGGACAATCCACAGCTTCGGTAATATGTTTAGCCCCGGTACATTTTCGGCGCAGTGTCACTCGACTAGTGAGCTATTACGCACTCTTTAAATGATGGCTGCTTCTAAGCCAACATCCTAGTTGTCTGGGCAACGCCACATCCTTTTCCACTTAACATATATTTTGGGACCTTAGCTGGTGGTCTGGGCTGTTTCCCTTTCGAATATGGACCTTATCACCCACATTCTGACTCCCAAGTTAAATTATTTGGCATTCGGAGTTTGTCTGAATTCGGTAACCCGAGAGGGGCCCCTCGTCCAAACAGTGCTCTACCTCCAATAATCATCACTTGAGGCTAGCCCTAAAGCTATTTCGGAGAGAACCAGCTATCTCCAAGTTCGATTGGAATTTCTCCGCTACCCTCAGTTCATCCGCTCACTTTTCAACGTAAGTCGGTTCGGTCCTCCATTCAGTGTTACCTGAACTTCAACCTGACCAAGGGTAGATCACCTGGTTTCGGGTCTACGACCAAATACTCATTCGCCCTATTCAGACTCGCTTTCGCTACGGCTCCACATTTTCTGCTTAACCTTGCATCAGATCGTAACTCGCCGGTTCATTCTACAAAAGGCACGCCATCACCCATTAACGGGCTCTGACTACTTGTAAGCACACGGTTTCAAGTTCTCTTTCACTCCCCTTCCGGGGTACTTTTCACCTTTCCCTCACGGTACTGGTTCACTATCGGTCACTAGAGAGTATTTAGCCTTAGGAGATGGTCCTCCCAGATTCCGACGGAATTTCACGTGCTCCGCCGTACTCAGGATCCACTCAAGAGAGGTCACGTTTTCGACTACAGGATTATTACCTTCTATGATTAACCTTTCCAGGTTATTCGTCTAACATGTCCTTTTGTAACTCCGTATAGAGTGTCCTACAACCCCAACAAGCAAGCTTGTTGGTTTGGGCTCTTCCCGTTTCGCTCGCCGCTACTCAGGGAATCGATTTTTCTTTCTCTTCCTCCGGGTACTAAGATGTTTCAGTTCTCCGGGTCTGCCTTCTTACATGCTATGTATTCACATGTAGATAACACGACATAACTCGTGCTGGGTTTCCCCATTCGGAAATCTCTGGATCACAGCTTACTTACAGCTCCCCAAAGCATATCGTCGTTAGTAACGTCCTTCTTCGGCTTCTAGTGCCAAGGTATTCACCGTGCGCCCTTAATAACTTAATCTACTTTTGATTGCCAATCGCTCGCATTCTGCTTCATCATTTCACAATCGCTCGATTACTTACACATAGTAAGCGCACTCGCTCTTGTTCATGATTTATAGACTGACAAGCGTTTTCAATTCAAAACTGTGTTATTAATTATGTGAGTCGTCATTTGACGACTAGCGATAATTTTTTAGTTTCAAGCTTTCGCTATTCACTCGGTTTTTGCTTGGTAAAATCATTTATACTTACTTATCTAGTTTTCAATGTACAAATTAATTCAAATGGTGGAGACTAGCGGAATCGAACCGCTGACCTCCTGCGTGCAAAGCAGGCGCTCTCCCAGCTGAGCTAAGCCCCCATAATATTAACTTTCAAATGGTGGGCCTAAGTGGACTCGAACCACCGACCTCACGCTTATCAGGCGTGCGCTCTAACCAGCTGAGCTATAGGCCCATTTGAAATATTGAATCCTCAAATAATGAGCATTCAAAACTGAATACAATATGTCACGTTAATTCGCTTATCACCTAAAGGTGATATTCCGTATATTATCCTTAGAAAGGAGGTGATCCAGCCGCACCTTCCGATACGGCTACCTTGTTACGACTTCACCCCAATCATTTGTCCCACCTTCGACGGCTAGCTCCAAATGGTTACTCCACCGGCTTCGGGTGTTACAAACTCTCGTGGTGTGACGGGCGGTGTGTACAAGACCCGGGAACGTATTCACCGTAGCATGCTGATCTACGATTACTAGCGATTCCAGCTTCATGTAGTCGAGTTGCAGACTACAATCCGAACTGAGAACATCTTTATGGGATTTGCTTGACCTCGCGGTTTCGCTGCCCTTTGTAATGTCCATTGTAGCACGTGTGTAGCCCAAATCATAAGGGGCATGATGATTTGACGTCATCCCCACCTTCCTCCGGTTTGTCACCGGCAGTCAACTTAGAGTGCCCAACTTAATGATGGCAACTAAGCTCAAGGGTTGCGCTCGTTGCGGGACTTAACCCAACATCTCACGACACGAGCTGACGACAACCATGCACCACCTGTCACTTTGTCCTCCGAAGAGGAAAACACTATCTCTAGTGCGGTCAAAGGATGTCAAGATTTGGTAAGGTTCTTCGCGTTGCTTCGAATTAAACCACATGCTCCACCGCTTGTGCGGGTCCCCGTCAATTCCTTTGAGTTTCAGTCTTGCGACCGTACTCCCCAGGCGGAGTGCTTAATGCGTTAGCTGCAGCACTAAGGGGCGGAAACCCCCTAACACTTAGCACTCATCGTTTACGGCGTGGACTACCAGGGTATCTAATCCTGTTTGATCCCCACGCTTTCGCACATCAGCGTCAGTTGCAGACCAGAAAGCCGCCTTCGCCACTGGTGTTCCTCCATATCTCTGCGCATTTCACCGCTACACATGGAATTCCACTTTCCTCTTCTGCACTCAAGTTTTCCAGTTTCCAATGACCCTCCACGGTTGAGCCGTGGGCTTTCACATCAGACTTAAAAAACCGCCTACGCGCGCTTTACGCCCAATAATTCCGGATAACGCTTGCCACCTACGTATTACCGCGGCTGCTGGCACGTAGTTAGCCGTGGCTTTCTGATTAGGTACCGTCAAGACGTGCACAGTTACTTACACGTTTGTTCTTCCCTAATAACAGAGCTTTACGATCCGAAGACCTTCATCACTCACGCGGCGTTGCTCCGTCAGGCTTTCGCCCATTGCGGAAGATTCCCTACTGCTGCCTCCCGTAGGAGTCTGGACCGTGTCTCAGTTCCAGTGTGGCCGATCACCCTCTCAGGTCGGCTACGTATCGTCGCCTTGGTAAGCCGTTACCTTACCAACTAGCTAATACGGCGCGGGTCCATCTATAAGTGACAGCAAAACCGTCTTTCACTATTGAACCATGCGGTTCAATATGTTATCCGGCATTAGCTCCGGTTTCCCGAAGTTATTCCAGTCTTATAGGTAGGTTACCCACGTGTTACTCACCCGTCCGCCGCTAACGTCAGAGGTGCAAGCACCTCGTCTGTTCGCTCGACTTGCATGTATTAGGCACGCCGCCAGCGTTCATCCTGAGCCAGGATCAAACTCTCCATAAAAGAAGTAAGCTTGATATAGCTCGTTTGATTGTTTAAGTCAATCACTCTTGAAAGTACTACTCTGAGCACTCAAATTATCGGAATTAACGTTGACATATTGTCATTCAGTTTTCAATGTTCATTTTTGCTGTTACGATTAATAATTATACTTAAAAGTTTTCGTTGTGTCAACTACTTTTTTAAGTTTTTTTCGCATCAACTTTTGATGTTTTGTTGAAGTGTTTCGCTCTTTTCAACAATATCCATCTTATATTCTACCGAAGAATTATTCAAGTGTTAATTTTACACTTCGTTTATTTAATTTAAAAAGTGTTTTAATTAACTTTTTAAAGTGAATTCTTTCGACGACTGCTATATCTTATCAAGCTATAAATAAAACGTCAATAATAATATCGAGATTTTTTATAATAAAATTACTATACTGAAGAAATGAAACACCTTTAGGGTTAATTTGATAAAAAAACATGCATTGAATCTTATTTACTGATCATATTTGAAGCGTATTGCTAATTGTATCTTTATCAAACTCTCTCATAAACTACACATCTTAATTTTTCAATATCCAACTTATTATACTTACTGAATAAAAAAGTCACTTCTTTCTATAAGTAATACTTTAAAAGAAGTGACATCTATTTTAGTTTAAGATTTGTTTTCTTCTGACTGTTGGCAAGACTCACAAATACCATAAATCTCCATACGATGATGTGAAACATTGAAGTTCGTCACGTGTTGTGCCAACTGTTCAACTTCACTCAATAATGGATAATGAAAGTCAACAATTTTACCGCACTTTTCACAAATCACATGATAGTGATTATGCGTATCAAAATCGAAGCGACTTGATGCATCTCCATATGTAAGTTCTTTGACAATCCCTATTTTTTTGAAGACTTTTAAGTTATTGTATATCGTTGCAACACTAATATTAGGAAAATCAGGTGATAAAGATTGATAAATCTCGTCAGCAGTTGGGTGTGTATCAACCTTAATCAGAAACTTAAGAATCGCTTGTCGCTGTGGTGTGATACGAACACCTGCTTTTCTTAATGAAGCAATTGATTCTTCCAATTGATGTTCATGTTGGTGTTGTGTTTCCAATTCTGCATGCATATTTTTCACCTTTCTTTCCAAATAAGAATAATTATTACTTAACAATAATATACGTCTTTTTCTAATGTAATGTCAATGGAAATACTAATATCCCTTATTTAAGTCAACTTCATTCTCAATTAGTTTTGTCTCATTGAGAAAAACGGAAAGATTACGTTTAAATATATTTGTTGCTTTTATTTTATTACTTGCCCCATTTCCCGTTATATGACTTGTTAATACAACATTGTCTAGAGTATACAGCGGTGAATCTGGTTTGAGTGGTTCTTCTTCAAAAACATCCAGATATGCCGCACGAATATATTTCTTTTCTAAAACATGTACCAAAGTTTCTGTACTTACCACAGATCCTCTACCTAAATTAATAAAAAGGGCATCATCTTTCATTGCTTCAAAATCTGTAACTTCTAAAAGACCCTGTGTATATTTCGTTTCAGGCAGGACGTTTACAACTATATCTGCTTGCTTCAAAACTGTCTTTCTTTCGTCGATGGCGTATGTTTCATCAAAGTTTTCAACTGAATGTCCCGAAGTATTGAGCCCAATTGTCTTCATACCAAAAACTTTCGCAATTTGTGCTGCACGTTGTGGAATGACACCCGTTCCGAGAAATAAAATAGTTGTATCTTCTAACGTATTGCCTATTCTTTTATGGTTATATATTTTTTGTTTTTGCTCACTATATGCTGTTTTTAATTGCTTGTAGTCATCCAATATAAAAGCAAATAACCACTCACTTAGTTGCTGCGCATGGACGCCTTTACCATTTGTCAGTAAAATATTTCGTTCTTGCAGTTTTTTTAACGGCAAGCTATTGATACCTGTTGCGTACCATGCAATCCATTTAAGGTTTGGTGCTGCATCAATGAACGCTCCATCGACTGCACCATGATATGAAATCAAAACATCCATTTCTTTTTGTATTTCTAAAGGCAATTCACCCGGATATTTATAAAATTGGAATGTAACGTCAGGAAATTGTTCTCGTAATGCTAGTTCTTCATCCCCTAAACGCATTAAGCTCACAACTAACATTTCTTTATCCCTCCAATATGTCTTTTAACTGTGCTATCTGTTCTTTGACTTTAACCTTTTCAATAACTTCTATAATAGTTCCTGCTTCATCTAATACAAATGTCGTTCTTACGATACCCATCGATTCTTTGCCGAATGATTTTTTTAATTGATAAACGCCGACCGCTTCTGATAATTGATATTCTTCATCAACTAATAAATCAAAATTCAATTCATGCTTATTAATAAAATTTTGATGTTTGCGTTGTGAATCTCCACTGACTCCATATACTTCTACGTTTAAGTCATTAAAGTAAGCTAGATTATCTCTAAAATCACATGCTTCTGTCGTGCATGTTGGTGTGTTGTCTCTTGGATAGAAATACACAATTGCTTTCTTACCTTTCAATGTCTCATTTGATACGTCTTCTCCGTCTTGGTTCTTTAATGTAAACTCTGGAAATGGCATCCCTTTTTGTAACATAAACATCCCTCTCTCTTATTTTAGTTACAATTATGATACGATAATAAGGAAAAAGATTAAATAGAAAGAGGTTGAAGTAAAGATGAACTTTACTAAAAGTGAACAACTGCAACAACAATCTAACGAATATATTCTAGGTGGTGTGAACTCCCCTTCTAGATCGTATAAAGCAGTGGGTGGGGGTGCACCGGTTGTTATGAAATCGGCAAAAGGTGCTTATTTTTATGATGTTGATGGCAATCAATATATCGACTACCTTCAAGCATATGGCCCGATTATTACTGGACACGCACACCCACATATTACAAAAGCAATTCAAGAACAAGCTGCTCTTGGTGTTTTATATGGTACGCCAACAGAATTAGAAATTGAATTTGCTAAGAAATTACGTGAAGCCATTCCTTCACTTGAAAAAATGCGTTTCGTCAACTCTGGTACAGAAGCTGTGATGACAACGATTCGTGTCGCACGTGCTTACACAGGAAGAGATAAAATTATCAAGTTTGCCGGTTGCTATCACGGTCATTCAGACTTAGTATTAGTTGCGGCAGGTAGTGGCCCTTCTCAGTTAGGTTCTCCTGACTCTGCAGGTGTTCCACAAAGTGTTGCGCAAGAAGTCATCACAGTACCATTCAATGATATTGATGCATTCAAAGAAGCGATGGCACACTGGGGAGATCAAGTCGCAGGTGTTTTAGTTGAACCGATTGTTGGTAACTTTGGTATGGTAGAACCACAACCCGGCTTTTTAGAACAAGTTAATGAAGTGACACATGAACATGGTGGTCTTGTTATTTACGATGAAGTCATTACAGCGTTCCGTTTCCACTACGGTGCAGCACAAGACTTATTAGGTGTTTATCCTGACTTAACAGCATTTGGTAAAATCGTCGGCGGCGGCTTGCCAATCGGTGGCTATGGTGGCCGACAAGATATTATGGAACAAGTGGCGCCACTGGGACCTGCTTATCAAGCCGGAACAATGGCTGGTAATCCTCTCTCAATGAAAGCAGGTATCGGTTTACTAGAAGTTCTAGAACAACCAGGTGTTTATGAAGAGCTCGACCGCTTAGGTGAAAAGTTAGAAAAAGGGCTACAAGCTTCTATCGATAAATATCAAGTTAAAGCGACAATTAACCGTGTAAAAGGTGCCTTAACAGTCTACTTCACAGATGAAAAAGTGACACACTATGAACAAGCAGATCAATCTGATGGTGAAGTTTTTGCGAAGTTTTTCAAGTTAATGTTAAAACAAGGTATTAACTTAGCACCTTCAAAATATGAAGCTTGGTTCTTAACAACAGAACATACAGAAGAAGATATCGATAAGACACTTGCTGCTGCGGATTACGCCTTCCAACAATTATAAAATCATTGTAATAGCGCATATCATTGATTTGTTCTTCAACAAAATGATTGACAGTTGTTAAAATATGCTTATACCATATATAAAACACAATCTGCATATTAAATAACAAAGGGAATATGATTAAAGGAGCGCTATTATTTGAAATTAGGAGCAAGAATTTTAAAAACAGGTATTGCGATTATACTAGCAGTTGCAGTTGCTTCACTGTTACCAACCGAAGCAGGTATGGTGACTGTTGCAGGTATTGCAGCTGTCGTCGCAATGCAACCCAGTGTGTATCGAACCTTTAAAACGATTATTGATCAATTTCAAGGGAATATTATCGGGGCATTATTAGCCGTAGTAATGGTTACTGTATTTGGTAACAATATGCTCATCATGGGTGCAACCGTGATTCTGCTAATCGCCCTACTATACAAATTAAACATTGCACATGTTGCAACATTAGCAACCGTAACCGCATTGATTATTATGGGGCAACATGATGGTTCGTTTTACGTTTCTGCATTTTATCGTTTTACTTTGGTAATGATTGGTGTTGTTAGTTCTTTCATCGTCAACTTGACTTTCCTACCACCCAAGTTTGAAACGAAAATTTACTATAACTCATTGCACATTACGACGGATATTTTTAAATGGTTCAAGCTTGTACTCAATGATGCCACAGAGTTTAATCATGTAAAAACAGATCTTGAAGTATTAAGACAACGTATTGTGAACTTAGAACAGTTGCTTGAATATTACAAAGAAGAGCGACCATTTACGAAAAAACAGCGCTATGCCCTTATTAGAAAAAAGATTTTGTTCAAAGAAATGGTACTTTCCACACGTGATGCTTATGATGTATTGAAACGAATGAATCGTTATCAAAATGATATGACACATTTAAGTGATACATTACGATTACAAATGAAGTTAGAAATTGATGAATTGACACAATTTCACGAGCAGATTTTAATTAGTATTACGAAGAAAGCGAAGTTCAACATTCCTGAAACGACGGAAAAAATTCCAAATCCTCTCAAACGAGAACTCATGGATGCTTTTCAAGATGAAGTGACGCAACACCCTGATCAGCAGGGCTATTCATATCGCAATATTATTCATGTGATTTCTGCTTTAGAAGAATATCGTTACAACTTAGAACATTTAAACCGTTTAAGTATTAGTTACTTTAAGTATCATGCCAATGATCCGGAAATTGATATTTTAGAAGAAGATTTCGATTTATAAAACAAAACCGTCCACTACACCAGTTGTGGACGGTTTTGTTTTATAAATTTTGAATATTGTAGAGTCGTTGATAGGCACCTTGACGTTGCATAAGTTCTTCATGTGAACCACTTTCAACAATTTGACCATTTTCAATAACAACAATGCGATCAGCATGTGTAATCGTTGAGAGTCGATGCGCCACAATTAATGTTGTACGATCGTGGCTCAGTGTTTCAAGTGCATCTTGGATAATGGCTTCACTTTCAAGGTCTAGCGCACTTGTGGCTTCATCCAATATTAAGATTGGTGGATCGTTCAAGAATATACGTGCAATTGATAGACGTTGTTTTTGGCCACCTGATAACTTCACACCACGTTCACCGACTTCGGTGTCATATCCGTTCGGTAAAGTCATAATGAAGTCGTGAGCATTTGCCATTTTAGCAGCTGCTACCACTTCTTCAAAAGTAGCATCAGGACGTCCAAGTATAATATTTTCTTTGACAGTGTCGGAGAATAAAATATTGTCTTGTTGTACCATACCAATTTGACGTCTCAAGCTTCCCGTTTCAAAGTCCTGAATCGGATGACCATCAATTGTAATATCACCTGAAGTCACATCATAAAAACGTGGAATCAAAGTGATTAAGGTTGACTTACCTCCCCCGCTCATTCCTACAAATGCGACCGTTTCACCGTGTTGAATATCTAGATTGATGTTTTTAAGTACCTCGCGTTCGTCTTCATTGTAGCGGAAAGAAATATTATGAATGCCAATATTACCACGTTCAATTTTATAAGGTTGTGCATTCGGTAGGTTTTTAATATCGTACGGTTCATCAAATAGTTGAAATACACGATCCATCGATGCAAAACTTTGTGTCAACGTTGTAAAAGAAGAGACAAGTCGACGTAGTGGGCCATACAATTGTTCAAGATAACTTACGAAGGCCGCCAATGTTCCGACTGTAACATCACCTGAAATGGCAAGATACGCTCCATAACCAATCACGATAAGCGGTCCAATGTCAGTGACTGTGTTAATCGCTGAAAATGAATATGCATTCCAACGTGTATGACGAAAGGCTTTATTTAAAAAGTTTGTATTCCGTTTATCAAAATTTTTCGCTTCATTGTCTTCAATTGCAAAACTTTTAATAACCGCCATACCGTTGACACGTTCATGTAAAAACCCTTGTGTTTCAGCTAATTTTTGAGAACGTTGACGTGTTAATTCTCGCAAACGACCAAAAAAGAAATACACGGTTAGTATATAAAATGGTAGGACAATGATTGCTGCAAATGTTAGCTTTACATCTAAGAAAAACATGACTGACAAAGCGATGATAATCGTAATACAGTCAAGCCAAATATTCATAAGTCCTGTCAATATGAAATCTTTTGTTTGTTCCACATCATTGATTACACGGGAAATAACTTCCCCCGCTTTGTTATTTGCATAAAAACGAGAGCTTAGCGCTTGTAAATGATCGTAAAGTTTTTTACGAATGTCATATAGTATTTTATTACTTGTCCATTGCGCCATGTACTGACGTAAAAACTCAATTGGTGGTCGTACGATGACAAAAATAAATGCCGCAATCCCCATTGCGATCATCAGTTGTGTGTATTTGTCAGAAATGCTCAATGCACCATTATTAATCACATCATCAATCACATATTTAATCAATAACGGAATCAACAATGGGATGCCAAATTTGAGTATACCTACAATAATGGTACCGAAGATGAGCCATTTGTAAGGTTTTACAAACTCAAGATAGCGTCTAATCATGTGGTTCCCTCCATATTCAATTTAAATTAGATTTATCATAAAATATTGAATTAAATCAAATCGTTTTCTAATATTTACAAAATGTATATAAGACACAAATCGATGGGGGTAAGGAAGCATGTACCCATTGAGATACATTTTCAACCCTTACGCCCCATTCAGTTATCTCTTATTTATTTTTTGAAATCGATTGCGCCATACTTTGATAAAATCCGGTGCGAATGGCCCCTTCTTATGTTCAATCCATTGTTGGAGAATATCAACATTCGCACGTAAAATGGTATCAATCTCTTTCGAATAGTTCATTTGTTTCATATGCTGCTCATATTCATCTTCATCAAGCAAATGATACTTACCGTTCGGATATACCTTTATATCTAAATCATAATCAATATATTTCAACCCTTCTTCATCACAGACAAAGGGTGACGACAGATTACAGTAATAGTAAATACCATCTTCACGAAACATACAAATAACGTTGAACCAGTACTCTGAGTGGAAGTACACGATGGCTGGTTCACGTGTTACCCATGTACGACCGTCACTTTCCGTAACAAGTGTGTGGTCATTGCCGCCAATCACAACATCTTCCGTTCCTTTAAGGATGGTTGTTTCAGACCATACACGATGAATACTACCATCATGTTTGTAGGATTGGATTTTTATTGCTGTCCCCTCTTTAGGAATCCGTGCTTTTACCACTTGTTACACCACCTTTTTATCATGTTATTACGATTTCATAAATGCTTCATTATTATAGCATATAACATTCAATGACTTAATTAATCCGCTTGCTGCATCGCTTTGAATATTTTAGTCATTGGAACAGGAAAAGTGTATTGTTTTTTGTCAGAACAAGGAATCCAATGACGAAACGGATTGCCACCGATATGATGGTCAGTCACTTTTGCACGATAGACGGCAATATCCCATGTTCTATGCGTAAATTGATGCTTTAAATGAAAGCTTGGTTCTTCATCAATTAAAATGTGATGATCAAATTCTTGTTCAATATCTGCATGTGATGTTTCAACTGGATACATTGGAAACTGCCACATACCTCGAAGCAAGCTTTGATCTCGTTGTTCTAACAACATATTCCCCGCTTCATCTTCAACATATAATACCTGTAATCGATGCAACGTTTTCTTTTGTTTCTTCGTCTTAATCGGTCTCTCTAAAACTGTCCCTTTTTCAAATGCTTCACAATGTTCTTGTACAGGACAAAACATACATAGCGGTGATGTCGGCGTACAAATCAAAGCGCCAAGTTCCATCATGGCTTGATTGAACGTCCCCGATTGTGACTGTACATATGGGAGTAAGTCTTGCTCATACGACTTTCTAGTCTTTTGAAGTGCGGTATCTTGTGTATCATCGTTTAATCGTGACCATACACGAAAGACGTTGCCATCGACTGTTGCTAACGGTAAATCAAACGCAATACTCATCACCGCAGCCTGCGTATATGGCCCAACACCTTTCAATGCAAGAAATGCTTCTGGATCGTCTGGTACAACACCATTGTGTTTTTCAACCACTTCTTTCACAGCTGTATGAAAATTGCGCGCACGACTATAATAACCAAGCCCTTCCCAGCGCTTTAGCACGTCATCTTCATCTGCACGTGCCAGTGATTCTATTGTAGGAAAGTCTGAAATAAATCTTTCATAATAACTTCTCACTGTATTTACTTGTGTCTGTTGCAACATCACTTCACTGATCCAGATGTAGTAAGGATTAGTTGTTTCACGCCAAGGCATTTGACGTTGATGTTGATCAAACCAAGTAATCAATGTTTCTTTAAATGACGGTTCTGAATACATAAATTGCTCCTTTGTATACGTTAAATAGTTTAGTTCCTATAAAATATCCCTTATAATTAAATTAAGAATGATTGAAATGAGTGAGATAAATGGACACAGCGACACATATAGCAATTGGTGTAGGTTTAACAGCACTTGCAACGACTGACCCGACACTAAGTGAACACTTTGTTGCATCTGCCACGGTCATTATCACAGGTTCTTTAATTCCTGATATAGATACTGTACTAAAATTAAAAAATAACGCAACCTATATTACCCATCATAGAGGAATTACCCATTCGATTCCTTTCACACTCTTGTGGCCCTTGTTAATAACTCTTATCACCTATATATTTGTATCCGGTGTGCCGCCGATACAAATATGGATGTGGGCACAGCTCTCTGTAGCTCTCCATGTTTTCGTTGATATTTTCAATTCATATGGCACACAAGCTTTGCGTCCCTTCTCTAATAAATGGATACAATTAAGTGTCATTAATACATTTGACCCGATTATATTCGTTATTTTATTAATTGCAATTGTGTTATGGACATTAGGTGGACACCCGTATCTTGTATTTGGTCCTGTTTTAATTATCCTTGTTGCATACTATATTTTACGTTTTATTATGCGGGATTGGCTCAAAAAACAAGCTTTGAATCAAGCACAACATCTCGGTCGTCCTACGAAAGTGTTTGTTGCACCTACTATTCGCTTTATGCAATGGCGTATTGCAATTCAAACAGAATCATATGATTACGTTGGAAGAAGTTATGGCCGAAACATTGTTTTTAGTGACAAAGTAAAACGCCAACCACTTCCAGATATCGATATTATGGATCCTGTAAGAACCGATCCAAATGTCCGTGCATTTTTGAATTTCTCATCAATCTATCGTTGGCATATCGAATATATAGATGACGAAACAATCGAATTGCGACTCATTGATTTGCGTTATTTAAAAAATGGGCACTATCAATTTGTAGCGATCGCACATTTAGATAAAGATCTACATGTCCTGCATTCATTTACAGGCTGGGTCTTCAGTGAAGATAAACTTATGAAGAAACTCTACGCACACTAATCATAACGAACAAAACCCGATAGACTTCAATAAGAATTGAAGTCTATCGGGTTTTGTATGCTAATCAGCTGTCTCTTCTTCATCAGCTTTCAAATGACTATGTGAATGTTCGTTCGGTTTTAATTGTGTAACATAATCTCTCAGTGCAAAACTAAACACAATCATTAACCCCATAAAACAGCAAAAGTATAAGTGATAACCTAAATGATTGACTGCATCATGTCCGACGATAACAGATTGCTGCATTCCATTTACTAAATAGTATAAAGGATTTAGCATCAATAGGTGTCCTATTACACCTGATATTTTATCCGGAAGATAGAATATCGGCAATAACAACATTAGTACAACAGAAATGATGATGTACAACTGATTTAACTTAGGATACAGCATATAGATAACACCAAATAAAAATGATAATGTAATCATAAAAAAGAGACTCATCAAACTATAAAAGAAGACACCAAACCATGTTGTATCTGTATTGATAGATTTTGTAGTAATCATAACGACCATTAATAGAAACAGTGTCAGGCCATATAACAAACCAGATAATGCAACATGTAAAAACGGGCTACTGTTAAAATGTCTTGTTACATAATAATCTCTCGGAAATAAGCGATAGTTATTATAAATAGCAATCCAAATTACAGCAAACGTAATCAGACCAGTCAGTCGATAATTGATAGAAGCCTGCGTAATATCAATTGTCCCTAATATTTTGAAGGCTAGCACTGTGATGAACATGATTAAACTACTAACTAAAAACGTTAAAACAACCCATCTTCTATGCATCATGACACGATACAATGCATAGCGAAAATATCGGGGAATCTCATGAAAAAATTGAATGAAACGCTCTAACACCTGTGCTCACCTACAATTCTATAAAAATCCATTGATGTGTTTTAAAATCGGCAATAAAATATCCCGCTTCTGTTTTAGCCGTCCATGTGTCTTCATCAATATGATATTTTTCTTTTAATTCTTTTTCTTTAACTATTGGGAAACGATACCCAATCAAGTTATTTTGATCATTGAACAACATCGCAATCGGTTGTTGTAAAATCGGTTCAACATAGCGATTTTTCTTTTCTGGGATTAACTGTTCATTGACTTCATCATGTGACTTGTGCAGTTCCCCGTTAAAGTAATCCACATAATTGATATAATTATCTTTCATAAATGGTGCTAAAGTATCTCTTTCAATTGGATTATACAAGGCTGCCGGATTAAAATAATGAACATTTTCTTTAGCAATACGATAGTTTTTATCATTGTGTGTGACACGGTATGTTCTTTTACTCTCCCCTGTAATCGTCACAATTGCATGTTGTGGCACTTTGACATCTGCCCCTTTTTGATGAAGTGCCGTCAATGTTGTTTGATCTGCATTTACTATGCCATATGCAAGCTTTTCAGTATATTGATGTTTCGGCTGTTCTGTCAACGCATTATGTGACGTATATTGTGTTGCATCTAACTTTCCTAAATTATTAAATATCAACAAACTCGATATGAACATCCCGGCAATAAAAATAGCTGTCCACGTCCATATACGTGCTAAAAAGACAGGCGGTTTCGCGTGATGATACCGCTCAATTCGTTTAAAGTTATACGTGAGCTCTGGCATCTTTGAGCGATTTCGTTTCCAATCTTCATCAAAATGATTTAATGCTTCTTGTGACGTTATGCTCATTTTATCTTGCATATGTTGTTCATAGGCGGGTATGACTTGTTTAACATATCCTTCTTTACGCAATTGACCATGTGATATCCACACGATATAGTTGCTGACTGCCTTGATTTTGTCCACATCGTTGTCTATCGCAACCCAAGTTAGACCTTCTTCAACATATTCACGAACCATCTCTTTCGCTTTTTCAAAAAAACCTTCATCCAAATATGTTAGAATGTGACTTAAAATCACGACTTCAGCTTTTGATGAACGCGCAAGACTAAACATCAGTTGCGCATATTGTTCATCTGTCAAATCATGTATCCAATCATTTTTCTGCGCATCTAGGTGTGCATACTTTAATACTTGGATTGCTTTATGTTCAGGTACTTCGAATTCATAGAGTTGAATCACATCATTAATATAATCAATAACACGCACATGTTCTGCGAGTTTTTGATTCATATTTGCGTAGAATAACGAGGCTTTGCGAACGATACGTCCTTTATCAGGTAAGACTGTCCCCGCAAGAATCTCACCCACTAATGATTTGGAAGACGCTTCTTCACCGATGATCCCGAGCGCTTCACCTTGATAAATATGTAACGTGATATTATTTAATTCAATGTCTTCTGGTTGATAACTAAAGGGCTTTAGCACATTTTGTTTTTTTTGATTACGATAATAGTGCGTCACATTGATCATCTTCAACACAATTGCATTGCTCATCCGTGTAAACCCCTTCTACAATTTTAGTAATGACAATGGGAGACCTTCTTCAAAGCTTGTGCTATTCAAACGGTATCCCCATGCAAATACACCTTTAAGACGTTCTACTTTAAAATAGTCATCTGATCCATCTAAAAGTGCATATATCTTACCTAATTCAACGTCTTCCGGATCAACTAAATAACTCTCAGCAATGACTACTTTATTTTGATAGACATCATATTCATTCATAATACCATTCATTTCAGCTTTACGCATTTTTTCCTTGCAGGTTTGTATTTCATGAAATATTTCTTGTCGATTCATATCACTTAGACGTTTATGATTCATCTTCAATCCCACTCTCTCTTATTTTTCGTTGGACATCTTCATACGCATATCCTTTTCTTACGAGTGCTTCCATTGTTTTCATTGTTAACGTATATCCATTATAACGTTTCTGATATTTATTATAAATTTTCTCTAGATCACGTTGCAATAAGTTATCGATGATTTCTGGATCTTGTTGAAAGTCTAATGTCTCAGTGACTAAATGAATCGTATCCATCTGATATCCTTTTTGCATCAATGACTGTTGCACTTGTTGTCTAATTTTTGCAACAGGACCTTTCTTTTGATGAACTATTTTTTGTGCAACATGACAAATTTGTTCAAATGACTGCTCTTCCTTGTATTGCACAACCCCTGCTTCCAGTAATGGTTCTTCAATGCCTGCTTTGTATAACTTTTGACGAAAAACTTCGGGTCCTTTATCTGTCGTTCGCAACATCGTATTTTTTAAACTTTCAACATAATCTTCGTGATCAATTAAGCGGAGTCGTTCGCAATAGGCAATCGCATTGGCAATCACTGATTCTGAATAATCTTTACTCAACAAGTGTGTACTGATTTCATGTCGTGTACGTTTGCGATGAGATAAATAATTAATTGCATCATTATTTGCTTGTTGTTGATGCTCTCTCTCAAGAATACGTTTCAATTGTGCATCATCAATGGTGTCTCCTTTTTTCAAATTAAAATCGACAAGTGTATCGATTGAAATACCAGCCTTAAACTCACCGTCAATATATAGGTTGAAGCGCTCATGATGTTTTTTTTGAACTTCAATTTTTGAAATCGTCGCCACTCTCTCACCTCTCTCCATATACACAATCTAATTATTATATTATAGTTGATTTTTCCATTTGACACATGCAAAACGTATACGATGCACTGTTTTATAGCCAAAAAGAAATCCCACATATCCAATTATAAATCATGGTGTTCTGTGGGATAAAGTTCAAAAGTGATTTTATGAAATACTCTAAGAAGCACCTAATTGTTGGAGCGCTTCCGTATATTGTGTCTCTGTAATATAACCTTGTTGTTTCATCTTTTCCAATGTTGACTTCGTTCGATTGACAAATGATGGTGACATGTCATTGACACGGTATACTGACGGTGCGTTAACCTTGCTAGCCAGTATTGCACTTTGTAACACAGTAATTTGTGGGAGATTCGTATTATTGACATTTGTCGTCGTACCAAAATAATAGTTGGCAGCCGATTCAATCGTGTAACTATTATCGCCAAAGAAAATGTTATTCAAATAATAGCCTAAGATTTCATCTTTTTCATATTCATCTTCTACACGCCATGCAACAAACATTTCTTTTAATTTTCGTGTCATCGTCTGTTGATTATCGTAATAGTAATTTTTAACTAATTGCTGGGTGATTGTACTTCCCCCTTGCAGTTGATCCGGATCTTTAATCGATGAAAAAATAGCTCGGATGCTCCCTTTAAAATCGACGCCATGATGCTTATAAAAACGTCTATCTTCCACTGCAATAAAGGCACCTTTCGTATAGCTCGGCATCGCTTCAGCATCCACATATGTTGCTTTTTGTTCGATTTGAGATAAATCCGACACATCTGCTCTTTGCGATAGAAAGAACATGAGCCCAATAAACAACAGCGCAATGACTGTTAATGTAAGAAGAAAAGTACGAAAAATCCGTCTCGGTCTTTTTTTACTTGGTGGTGTACCTACCGGGCGGTAATATGTGTTATAGTGTGGCTCATTTTTAACATATGGCTGTTCGTTTCGTGCTATTCGGTCAGATCTTTTCATGCATGTTGACCTACTTTCTCTAGTCTTATTATTCAAAGTGTATCAAGACTTTATCATTTAATCTATACTATACGCTTAAAATCAGTCTTCAGCATGAGAATATACGTGTCATACACATTCCACATAAGTGTTTGAATGTCTTAATTTCTTAAAAAGTGGGTATATAATGAGTAGTCTCATTTTAAGAAAGGAAGTATGTTGTATGTCAAAAGTAAAAGCGAATATGGGAGTAATTCGTGCATTAGAAGCTTGGGGTATTGATCACGTTTACGGTATTCCCGGTGACTCTATCGATGCAGTCGTAGATGGATTAAAAACGGCGGAATCCCGCATTAAATTTGTTCATGTACGCCATGAAGAAGTCGCAAGTCTTTCTGCAGCTGCTTATACAAAATTAACTGGAAAAATTGGTGTGGCTTTAAGCATTGGTGGACCTGGTGCTATTCATCTCTTGAACGGAATGTATGATGCAAAAATGGATAACGTCCCACAGCTTATTCTTGCTGGACAAGCAGATAGCGGTCAGCTCGGTACAAAAGCGTTCCAAGAAGTGAATTTACCACACTTATTCGAAGATGTTGCTGTTTATAATTATCAACTGAAAGATAGCGATGCCCCTCGCGTATTTGATATTGTTGATGAAGCAATCCGCACAGCTTATGAAAAAAATGGCGTTGCCGTTTTAACGTTGCCTAACAACATTTTAAACACAAAAATTAACGCTGATTTCCCTGACACAGTGAATCAGTCATTATCAACTGTGCAAACAACATCAGCACATCAAATTGAAAATGCTGCTACACTGCTTAAAAACAGTAAAAAACCTGTCGCACTCGTAGGGCTTGGTGCCAAACACGCAAAAGATGAAGTACGTCATTTAATTGAAAAATTAAAAATTCCAACGATGGTGACACTTCCTGCAAAAACAGTTGTAGGCGATGATCATCCATACAATCTGGGGAACATCGGAAAAATTGGTACAAAACCATCCTACCAAGCAATGCAAAATGCTGACTTACTTATCTTAATTGGTACAAATTATCCGTACGTAAATTATCTACCACAAAAAGATATTAAGGCCATTCAAATTGATATCAACCCTGACGCAATTGGCCACCGATTCAATATTAATGCACCAATCGTCGGTGATACAAAAACAGCCTTGCAGTTATTATTAGATGCTGTTGAAGCAGTCGAAACACGACCATTCTTAGATGAAATGTTAGATCACAAACAAACTTGGGATCAATGGATGCAAGAAGATGCTCAAAATACATCTGAACCGATTCGTCCAGAGCGACTTATGGATGCAATCAACAAAGTCATTACACCTGATAGCGTAATTGCCACAGATGTCGGAACTTCCACTGTTTGGTCTACACGTTACTTGAAACTATCAACGAGCAATCATTTTATTACATCAAGTTGGCTTGGCACAATGGGCTGTGCGCTACCTACTGCCATCGCATCACGCATCGCCTTTCCAGAGCGTCAAGTCATTGCGATAACTGGTGACGGTGCATTTGAAATGGTAATGCAAGATTTTGCGACTGCCGTGCAGTATCATCTTCCAATGGTGATTTTTGTCTTGAACAATCAAGAGCTATCATTCATTAAATATGAACAACAAGCTGCTGGCGAACTGGAATATGGTATTTCATTCAGCGATATGGATTTTGCGAAGTTTGCTGAATTATGCGGTGGTATCGGTTATACGTTGAAAGATCCAGAAGAAATTGATGCTATCGTGCAAACAGCAGTACAGCAACATAAACCTGTTGTTGTCAATGTCTATGTAGACCCAAATGCTGCACCACTTCCAGGTAAAATTTTACCAGAAGAAGCTAAAAACTATGCGAAATGGGCGTATCGTAGCTTAACAGAAGATGGTAAGGTTGTTATTGATGAAATGCCACCTATGTCAACTGCTGTTAAACGCTTCTTATAACTTAAATCATGAGAGATTGGTATTTAAAAACTGATCACCAATATCTCACTAACTCGCATTAAAAAACCGCAATGCCTAAAAGAAACATTGCGGTTTTTCGCTTATTCAAATTTTATTTTAATTGATTTTGAATTTCGCGGTTAAAGTCATCTAAATCATCAGGTGTACGGCTTGTTACAATGTTGCGATCTACAACAACAGATTGATCCACAACTGTTGCACCTGCATTTTGTAAGTCTTTACGAACATTAAGTACTGCTGTTACTGTTCTATTAGTCAACGCATCTGTATCAATAAGAATTTGTGGTCCATGACAAATAGCAAATACAGGTAAATCAGCTGTCATAAAGTGCGTAGCGAATTTTCCGTAACGTCCTTCTTCATCACCACGTAAATGGTCAGGTGAAAATCCACCAGGTAATAGCAACGCATCATAATCTTCCGGTTTTGCGTCTGCAATGCTTACATCAGCAACTGCTTTCTCGCCATGCTTACCATTAATTGTTGCACCTTCTGTATCACCAATAATGACGACTTTATGTCCTGCTGCTTCAATCGCTTCCGCTGGACTTGTTAATTCGATATCCTCAAATTCATCTGCTAATAATACTGCAACTTGTTTCGTCATAAATACTCACCTTTCTTCATTTCATGATGTTCTATATTTAACCGATTTTCATCTTAATTAAACATAAATAAAGAATTTTTTAATTAATGACGTAATTGATTTACTTTTTCTTCAAGTTGATCTAACAACGCAATCCATTCATCAATATCTGCCACTTCTACTTCATCTGGGTTAACATGTGACATTTCCTCGATGAATTGTGATAAGCGTTCCTTCACTTGATTGATTGTTTGTGGTTCTTTCATACGATTGTATTCTCCTTTAATTGAACTTTGTTTCATGGGGCGTTCTAATCCCATGTATGATTACTCGAATCTTTTGCCATTCTATTTTATTAAGAATAACTGAAATTATTTTTTGCTACTTAATTTTATCATAACAAATACATGAAGGTTTTAAAAATAAAGATTGATTTGACAAAAACGCTGAAGAATTGGAAAATGAAATGTCGTGAGTATCTATACATGAATCATTATAAAATTTTAGCGTTATCGGTTTGATATCGTCTAAGAAAGAAGGAATTTAACAAATGGCTTTAGAAGGCAGCTTAAAGAATAAAATAACGATCAACAATGATCCATGGGAACCTTATCGTGATATAGAACAACATGGGCAACTGACATTAAGTAACGTTGAATTCACAACAACCAACTTATGTAATATGCGTTGTAGCCATTGTGCAGTAGGATATACACTTCAAACACGTGATCCCGATCCACTCCCAATGTCTCTTATTCTAAAAAGGCTCGATGAAATTCCAACACTTCGTACCATTTCAATTACTGGCGGAGAGCCAATGTTTTCTAAAAAATCAATTCGAGACGTGGTTAAACCATTGCTACAATATGCGAAACGTCATGGTATCTATGTTCAAATGAACTCAAACTTAACATTACCACTCGACAGATATTTAGATATCGCTGAATATATTGATGTCATGCACATATCACATAACTGGGGAACAATCGATACGTTCACTGAAGTTGGCTTTGGTGCGATGGAAAAGAAACCACCCTTACAAGCACGTACACGTTTATTTGAACAAATGCTAAGCAATGCACAAACATTGAGTGAACAAGGTATGTTTGTCTCAGCGGAAACAATGTTGAACAAACAGACATCACCATATCTTGAAAAAATTCATAAAGAAGTCGTTCAGACTATGAAATGTCAACGTCATGAAGTTCACCCAATGTATCCAGCTGATTTCGCCAGCCAGCTAGAAGTATTATCACTGGTAGAAATGAAAAAAGCAATTCATCATCTACTCGATATTCGTGACCCTAACGTATGGATGCTATTTGGCACATTACCCATCTTCCCATGCTTAGATAGCGAAGAAGACGCAGCGCTTCGTCACAGACTTCAACATGCGCCGAATGTCTCAATGCGTAATGATCCAGATGGGCGCAGCCGTTTAAATGTCAATGTGTTTACAGGAGATGTTATCGTAACAGACTTTGGTGACGAAACAGGTACACTAGCAAATATTCAGACTGACACACTTACTTCTGTATTTGACAAGTGGCTTACTTCCCCATTATCAAAAAGTATCAATTGTCACTGCCCACACGTAAGCTGCCTAGGTCCAAATGTATTAGTCAAAAATATGTATTATCCTCAGGAAGACTTCAAAGCTTTAGAGAAACAAATGCATCTTCAAAATAGATAATGAAAAAGGCACGAATTTAGTTGAACTAAGTTCGTGCCCTTTTTGTATAAGATTACTGGTTTTGATTAATTTCTGATAAAAATTGTATCGTCTTTTTACTTTCTTCACGGCGCTCTTTACGACGCTTTACACGTGCTTCCCCAGTCTCATGGAACCAACGTTCAATATCAGTTTCAGGATAGACTTCAGCAACCGGCGTAGGCTTACCTGATTCATCAAGTGCAACAAAAGTTAAAAAGCTCAATGCTGCTAGCTGGTGTTTACCTTTGTAAATGTCATCAATCATAATTTGAACGCATACTTCCATTGAAGACTTACCTGAATACGTCACCATTGCGATATAGGTTACGATATCTCCGTTTTTAATCGGCAAAAGAAAGTCCACTGAATCTGTCGATGCTGTCACAACTGTATTATTTGCATGCTTCATGGCACATATTGCAGCAATTTCATCAATGTTCGCCATTAACGTCCCGCCAAACAATGTGCCTAAATGGTTCGTATCTTGAGGGAAAACTTGACGTGATTTATACGTTTTAGATTCTCTCATTGATTTTTTATTAACTGTCATTGTTCCACCTCAACTATTTTAAATTAACCCAGTTACCATTTTCAAACACAGGTTCTTCTTGCCCATCAGCTTTTACACCATATACGTTCAAGTCTGCGCTACCAATCATAAAGTCAACGTGTGTTAGTGAGTCGTTTAGCCCATGTTTTGCCAACGTCTCGTCGTCCATTTCAGTACCGCCTTTAATATTAAAGGCATACGCAGAACCAAGTGCAATATGACAAGAAGCATTTTCATCAAACAATGTATTATAGAATATCGTATTGCGGTTAGAAATCGGTGAATCATCAGGAACAAGTGCCACTTCGCCAAGTCGACGTGCTCCTTCGTCTGTTTCTAATAATGAACGCAAAACTTCTTCTCCCTGTGCCGCTTCAAAGTCAACCACACGCCCTTGTTCAAATGTCAGCTTGAACCCATCAATAATCGTACCATTATAACTTAATGGCAACGTGTTAGATACGTATCCATCGATGCGTTCGCAATGTGGTGCCGTAAACACTTCTTCTGTTGGGATATTTGCAACGAACGCTTGCCCATCTGGAGTGAAGCTCGTCGGTTCTTCCCAAATATGATTGTCAGGAAGTCCAATTCGTAAATCTGTGCCTTTTGATACGAAATGCAATGCTGTATAAGCTTTGTCATTCAACCAAGCTGCGCGTTCTTTCAGCTGTTTAGTATGGATGCGCCAATTCTCAACTGGGTCACGACCATCTACACGCACAATCGCAAGAATATCATCTAAAAATGTATCAAATGCTTCTTGATCATCTAATTGTGGATAAACTCTTTTCGCCCAGTCGACAGATGGATACGCTGCAACAAGCCATGGAAATGCATTTTTTTGTGATTGAATCATATACGGTTTGAAAGCTTGTCCATAACGTAATTGTGTAGCTTTTAATTTCTCAGCATCAACACCATTCATCAAATCTGGATCTTCCGTTAATAACGCAAGATTGCTTGCACCACGATTCGCATAATCCATACGTTCTTCTACATCAAAGCTTTTCACTTCTTGTTCAAAGAATTCAAGAGGTTCATATTGATACGCATAACGCTTCAATATAGGGTCAGCGTATTTGACACGAACATCGGATGCCCCTGCTTCGTATGCTTCTCTCACAATACGTCTTGTAAAGTCTACTGCATCAACGGTTGTTCGAATATAAACTGGCTGTCCCGGTTGTACATTCATACCAACACGTACAAGTAATTGGGCATATTGTTGTAACTTTTCTTCTCTTGTCATATATTTACCTCCTCTTATGATTGACGTAGTTCCCCTAACGCTTCAGTAATACCAGTTATTTCTTGGGGTGTGAATGTATCTTTCGACATCACATACGTATAAATATCTTCTATGTCTTCTCGATGTGAGTCAGAATAATAATCCGGATCGATCAAGCCAGGATTTACTAAATTTAAACGGTCTCGAATCGCTAAAATCATTGTTGCAATATCTTTTTCCATCTCTATCACCCTTTCATTCCAATATTTTAACATAATTCAACTAAAAGTCTCTTATTCTGTTAAATGAGACAAGAAATCCCTGATAACAACAACTAAAAAAGCTTCATTCAGTTAACAAACGACAGATTATTTAGCAGAGTATCATATTTTGAAAAATTTTTACTAGATTTACTTTAGAATTGTTTTGAAACACGATAAAATGGGCATATAAACGTAAATATGGAGGATTTGAATTATGACAACAGTTGCATTTGTATGTCTTGGTAATATTTGCCGTTCTCCGATGGCTGAAGCGATTATGCGCCAACGTCTCAAAGATCGCAATATTACTGGTATCGAAGTCACTTCAAGAGGGACAGGCGATTGGAATTTAGGTCAAACGCCTCACCGTGGGACTCAAAAAATTCTCAACACTCATAGCATTCCTTTTGATGGGATTGTGAGTGAGCTTTTCACAGAGCATGATGACTTTGACTATATTATTGCAATGGATCAAAGCAATGTGGATAATATAAAGCGTATCAATCCAAATCTTAAAGGAAAACTTTTTAAGTTATTAGCTTTTAGTTCACTATCTGACACTGATGTGCCAGATCCATACTACACAGGTAACTTCGAAGGTGTTTATCACATGATACAATCATCATGTGATCAATTAATCGACTATATTGTAAATAATGAAGGGAGCAATTCATAATGAAAAACAAATTTGTACCAGGTATTTTAATCGGCGCAACAATCGGAGGTGCTATTGCACTGATCGATAAAAACACACGTCACTCAGTTAAAACTTCTATTCACAACGTAAAAACAGGACAACGTTCAAACAAACCATCAAAAGTCACTGCACTTGTTGACGAAGTGATGTACTGGAAAGATACGCTCGAAGAAATTCGTCGCAACAACCCAGAATTAGAACGTTCATTAATCGATGCTAAAGACACACTCGTAGCACGTAAGAACAACAAGCAACTTGGTCATCAGTAATCTTATTAGCTGGAGTTGGGGCATTGAATGTTTTTCGAAGTATCAATGCATCGTATTTGAGCCTCTAGGATAGCCGTTCAATATGAGAGTGAGATGTGGCAGTTCAGATAGAAATCTCATTTGCACATAGATTTCAATCATTCTCCCCTACCTCACTCTTTTGATATGTCTATGAACTATACAACAATCTAAAGATAAGGAGTACTACTATGTCAGAAAAACAAGAATCATCTGAAGGTATTGTAGACAAGATTAAGCATAAAATCGATAGTCATAAAGATGATGACACAGGCAACAACCCAGATCGTAAAGGCGATGGCACAGGTGAGATCGAACCCGATCATCACTTTGTCAAACCACAACCTTTCCAATCTAAAGAAGCACCGAAAGACAATGAAACATTTTTCGTTTCACGTATTAACAAACCCGTCAAATATTCAGATAGACCCAGTTTTATTAAATATTTGATCTATCGTATTGGTAAAGATGATGCGTCTGGTTTAGCAGCACAACTTGCATATTATTTCATGCTATCGCTATTCCCAATGCTTATTTTCATCTTATCGCTCGTACCACTTTTTAATATTGATCGCAAAACAATTGTGAATCAAATCTCTGAAAATGCACCTGCTGATGCCGCTTCTATTGTGACATCAATCATCGATGATATTATGGGTAATGCAAGTGGGAGCATTTTATCAATCGGTTTGATTTTAGCACTATGGACTGCTTCAAACGGTATGACAGCATTGATGAATTCTTTCAACGTAGCCTATGACGTTGAAGACAGCCGAAATTTCTTCGTTTCGAAAGCATTAGCTGTTACTTTTACGTTAATCTTAGGAATCACATTACCAATTACAATGGTACTTTTCACATTTGGCGAACAAATTGGTAATCTCTTATTCGGACCACTCGGCCTTGATGAACAAGTTCGATGGATATTTAGCCTATTGCGTACAGCATTGCCAGTCGTTGCAATCTTTATTACATTCACTGTACTCTACACAGCAGCACCAAACGTAAAAATCAAATTAAAATCTGTACTACCAGGGGCCCTTTTCTCAACAGTTGTTTGGATTTTAGGGACACTCGCATTCGGTTACTATGTTTCTAACTTTGGTAACTATTCAAAAACATATGGTAGTATCGGGGGCGTTATCGTATTGATGTTATGGCTCTATATTACAGGCTTTATTTTAATTATTGGTGCCGAGATCAATGCTATTATTCATCAACGTAAAGTTGTAAAAGGAAAAACGCCTGAAGAACAAACATATGATGAGTTAGAAGCAGAAAACGAACAAGATCTTGCAAAATCATATAACAATTATGATACACAAGCAGACTCAACAGATGAACAACAGCATAGTGCTGATGTTCAGGTGCAATCACCACAAAATGATTATCAAGAACCTGAAAAAGCTGAACGTGAGAACGATGGTTATTCACGTGACATTAAAACAAAATAAGATTAAACACATCTTCATTGATATCTTATTTGCCCATTTTCAATAAGTGTATGTAACTGTGACTTGAAATGAGGCTTTGGAACATCATATTATTTCATGTGCTCTACTTCTATCACAGTAACAGACCTGTATTTAGGAGGAATCACCATGACATTACTTGCAGATATTTTAACCTACAATCAAACTTTTGTTGCAAATAAAGAATATGAAGCTTATAAAGCGACAAAAGTACCTGCTAAAAAAGCAGTTCTCGTTACCTGTATGGATACACGCTTGCAAGACTTATCAACAAAAGCGCTTGGCTTCAACAATGGGGATTTGAAGGTCGTCAAAAATGCTGGCGCCATGATTACACATCCTTATGGTTCAACGATGAGAAGTATCCTTGTTGGTATTTATGCTTTAGGTGCAGAAGAAATTATTATTATGGGGCATAAAGATTGTGGGATGGGGAGTCTCAATGTAGATGAAGTGATGACCTCAATGCAGGAGAGAGGTATAAAGCCTGAAATCTTTGAATGGCTACAATACTCAGGCATTGAGGTGACTGATTTCTTAAAAGGATTTGATGATGTCTACGAAAATGTTCAAAAAAGTATTGAGATGATTTATAATCATCCACTATTCGATAACAACGTACCTGTTCATGGTCTTGTGATTGACCCACATACTGGAGAACTCGAACTGATACATGATGGCTATAAGACATTATCTTAACTGCAAAAAAGCTAATGTGAAATCTTCAAAAGATTTCACATTAGCTTTTTATTATTATTCGATAAGTCCATGTTGGAAGGCATATATGACTGCCTGTGTGCGATCTTGCACTTCTAATTTACTCAATATGTTACTCACATGTGTTTTAACGGTCTTGATTGTAATATGTGATGCACTTGCAATCTCTTGGTTAGAATACCCTTTTGCAATCAGCAATAATATTTCCATCTCTCGTTCTGTCAACATTTCATAAAGCTCCGCACGTTGCTTCATACGATTACGCATTTTTACTAATACTTCCGCCTCGAATACCGACTCGCCGAGATTCGTTTTACGAATTGCAGACGCAATGTCACTCGCACTCGTTGTTTTCAGAATATAACTGTCCACACCAGCGTCCAATGCACGATAGACCTCTTTATCCTCTATGTAGCTCGTCAGCATCACTACTTTAATCCCGGGTAAATCTTTTTTAATTTGTGCTGTTGCTTCAACACCATCCATATCTGTCATGACTAGATCCATCAAAATTACATCTGGATTTAATTCGTGCGCTTTTTCAATCGCTTCTCTACCCGATCCACCTTCTCCTACAACTTCAATATCTGATTGTGTAGAAAGATAGCTCGAAATACCAATCCGAACCATCTCATGATCGTCTACAAACAACACTTTAATCGTCATACTGCTGACCCTCCTTATCTAATGGTGCTTTCACCTCAATGCGCGTTCCTGCATTCGGCAATGATACGATATGGAACGTTGCGCCAATCTCTGTCGCACGCTCTCTCATATTTTTTAATCCATAACTCTGTTCCATCTTTTCATCCGGGTTAAATCCGATGCCATCATCTTGTATACGCAACAAAAGATGTCCATCACGATTCAACAACTCAACACTGACTTGTGTCCCATTCGCATGTCTTAATGTATTAGAAATCGCTTCTTGAGTAATACGAAATAGATGATCTTCAATGCCCTTTGGCACTTCAAACGTATCGATGTCATAAATAACTTTCATCGGTACTTTGCGCTGCAAATCTGTCACTAGTGACTTGATTCCTTCTCCAAGTGTTTTATCTTTCAAACCAATCGGTCGTAAGTGTAATAACAATGCGCGCATCTCAAGTTGTGATTCTTGAATCATTTTCTCCAATGTTGGAATTTGTTGATCTAAAGGTGGTTCCAACTCTGTCTCTTTAATCGCTGACAACATTAAACTCGCCGCAAATAACTGTTGAGACACACTATCGTGTAGCTCACGTGCTAAACGTTGCCGTTCATCTTCTATAATCTTTTTCACCTTTAGGTCATTCATATTATACTGTTCATTCGTTAAATTCTGCGTTTTAATTCTTAGTTTATGCAACTCTTGATTCAATGGAACTAATGTTTGATAAAGTCCAATCGTTTCATTGTATAGTTCTATTTGATGATCATTAATACCAACTGTCTCACCTTGTATAGCACGTTCAATTTGTTCTTGTAACCAATCGTATTGTTGATTGATTTTATACGCAATGACACTTCCGACAAGAATACAAAAAAATACAACAACTAAGTTGATAAATAAAAAAACTGAAATACCGAAAATTTGTTTATACAACATGCCTTGAAAAAAAATAATATTGACAAATACCTTATCAATGAAGAAAAACACAGTGAACATTGCATAAACTAATATCAACATAGAACCAATCGTTCGGATATAATGATTCATCGGAAGATCACCTCTATGTCACCAATCAATGTTGATGCATAGATATTTACAGTATAACTATCTTGTTTCTGTTCTGTATGCATCGTCATATTCGTGTTATCAATTTTTTGGCGTTGTTGGCCCATAATCGCCGTACCATAAAATGCAGATACATTTAAATTAACATGATAATTGAGAGGGACAATGACTTGAATTTTGCCAATTAAATGGCGAAGAACAATCGTATTTTGTGCTTTCAAATTTGCTGCCTTAACCATATCAATGTGTACATCACCAATACCATGTTGAATTTGCAAATCTTCCCACTTATAGACATAAATCGGCGTTTTTTGCTCTCCGAACCATTTTTGTTTGAGAAATGACGATTGTGATGTCGATGCATCGTCTGTTGCAATAATCGATAATGGACGGCGTTTATATTTGATATAGCGAAAAGCAACAATCACCATAAAGATAAATAAAATTACAAGCGTATATTTATTGGATAGCAACGTAAAAGCAATCATCAATGCGCCAATCCAAAAACAGAGCAAGCCTCGTACTTTATGAAAATATATATAACCGACATACATCAAAATACCGCCTAATAAAATGACTAATAAATAACCAATTTTTTCAAAAAAGATATAGTAAAAATTGGCAATAATCATCAGTGCAGTAAAAAGAATGAGTAGTTCAGTTGAAATATATTTCTGGGTCATATTTCCACCTTTCTAGTATGCATTAACCAATGTTCGTAACAAGCGACGTTCATACTTTGTATAAGCTTTATCCGCATCAAGTTGCGAATAGTAACGCTCAAGTCGTGCATACTCACTTTCTATTTTATTCAATTCTTCTTTTAAAGATGCCAATGTTTCATCATAAATATTTGTCACATGATCAAATTGATGCGTATCTGCCAAAGTGATATATTTATTTTCCAGTTCTAACATACGTCTGTCAATCATCAGTTGCACTTGTGACTTTTTTTGTTGAATATAGTGCATCGTATCATCTATTGTCTGCACTTTAAGGTCTAATGACATTATATATTGATAAATTCCTTGTTTATAGCATTGTTTCAAAAAACGTTCAATGTAAGATTTAACTTGTTGCATCATAATGGTATCACCTCATCTAGTAATACCATTATAAAAAAATTCCGCAACCTAAGTAATAGGCTACGGAACCATTTTAATTTAAGACTAAAGTCCGAAGCTTAATCTGTTTCATCTAACTTTGTCGTTAAGATTGGACCATCTTTTGTGACAATCACCGTATGTTCGATTTGAGCAACATAACTTTTATCAGATGTTTCAAATGCCCATTCATTCTTTCCTTCTGTAACAAAAGTCGCATTTGATGAGATAAACGGTTCCACTGCCAGAACCATACCTTCTTTTAATAATGTTTTTTCGTTCGGATCAAAATAATTCATAATATGCGCAGGTGCTTCATGTAAAGATTGGCCTACGCCATGTCCAGTTAAGTTTTTGATGACTTTTAGCCCGTTTTTTCGTGCAGTTGCATGGACTGCTTTTCCAATTTGGCTCAGTTTGCTGCCTACTTTGATTTTTGTCATTGCCGCATCAAATGCTTCTTCAGCAACATCACAGACCTGTTGCTTTACTGGATCGTCTGCTTCTCCAACAACAAATGAAATACCTGTATCTGCATAGTAGCCATTTTTAAGTGCCGATACATCGATATTCACAAGATCCCCTTCACGAATAACACGTTGGCTAGGAATACCATGCGCCACTTCTTCATTGACACTGATACAAGTTTGTCCTGGAAAGTTTTCATCATGAATCGGTGCTGACAAAGCGCCTTCTGCTTCAAACATCTCTTTCGCTATTTGATCAAGTTCTTTCGTTGTTACGCCAGGTTTTGTCGCTTCACGCATCGTATCTCTTACTTTGGCACATATCGCGCCAATTTCTAGCAATGCTTGACGTTCTTCATCCGTTTTTACTATCATTCTTATCCCTTTCCTTTCTAAATGCTATACCGTACTTATTATAACAAAATTTTTTTGATATACTAGAAGTAAGTACAAATCAGGAGCTATACGTATGAAAATAAAATGGTATAAAAAAGTCATTGGTGCCCGTACCATCAAAACCGGATTAGCCACTTTTTTGACGGCTTTGTTCTGTCTGTCACTTAACTTAAACCCTATTTTTGCGATTTTGTCAGCAGTTGTTACAATTGAGCCTACTGTCAAAGCTTCCATACACAAAGGGTATAAACGATTGCCTGCAACCGTCATGGGGGCATTTATTGCGGTTGTCTCCACATACTTTTTTGGTGACGAATCCGCCATTGCATATGGTTTGACGGCAACATTAACAATTGTATTGTGTATTCGCTTCAACCTGCACCCTGGTATACTCGTTGCCACACTGACTGCATTGGCAATGATTCCAGATATTCATGATGATTACATGTTTAACTTTTTCTCGAGACTCTTAACAGCCATTATCGGGTTAGTCACTGCTGGTCTTGTGAACTTTATGGTACTGCCACCTAAATATTATGAACAAATTGAAGCACTCATTGCATCTTCAGAACGACAAATCTATTACTTATTTGATGAACGTATGAAGGAGTTATTAATTGGCCATTTCCAATCTGCCAAAAGTGATAAACTCGTCGATCAATTGCACACTTGTAACACACGCATTGAAGAATTACTCGGTTATCAGCGTGATGAACTGAAATATCATAAGTCGAAAAACCGCTCAGATGATTGGATGCGATTGCGTAAACTTACCAATCGTGCACATGAAAACCGTCTACTATTGACACACTTGTCGAATATTATCTATTTACCTCAAGATGCCATGATAGTCTTTACTGACAAAGAAAAAGAAGCTGTCATCAATATTTCACAAAGTGTTGATCAAATCTATCAATGCGGTACTTTTAAACCTAAGCGGCAATCTGCTTCTACACTGAAAAATTCAGTCAAAGGCTTAAATGAATTTGATATCAATCAAATTAAAAGTCATACAATTTATGAAATCTTATTAATCTACCGTATTTTATTATTGCGTTATCGCGTGAAGTAATAAAAATACAGCCCGTATCCTAAACATAAAAGATACGGGCTTTTCTATATTATTTTTTATCTTTTTTCGCTCTGTCTACTAAAACTTGCTTTGCTTGTTCTTCTGCCATGTTATCGATTTTTTCTGGTTCGAATGTTATGCCTTTACGTTCCGCTGCTGTACGTAGTAAGTAATCCGTCATTTCATGATTTTTTGGTAAAACCGGACCATGTAAATACGTCCCAAGTAAGTTTTTATAATGAATGCCTTCTTGTTTATCCTTATCATTATTGCCATATCCATGTGTGACATGACCTAATGTTGGATATGAATGATACGTACGACCTCCATGATTCTCAAAGCCGACAATCGTACCGAACTGTTCACTTTCAATCACAATATCACCAGTGAGTCGGTCTGTTTGCGCTTCCGTATAAAAATCCAGAATATGCAGACCTTCTAGTTCTTTCCCATCTGCCGTAATATATTTTTCGCCTAAAAATTGATATCCACCACACACGACAAGTCCGGGTAATCCATCATCAATTGCTTCCTTCAACTCTGCCTTAATCTTTGTAAGTTCTTTCGTTGCAATTGCTTGTTCTCGGTCACTACCGCCACCTATGAAGAAAATATCCGCTTCTTTTAAGTTGATGCCTTCCGTTTCGTTGACATCGACAACATTAATATTAATATTCCGTTGTTTTGCTCGATATTTTAACGCCATGATATTACCAATATCACTGTAAAGATTCAATTTATCAGGCATAAAATGAAATACCGTTAACTCATGCATGTCCATGTCCCTCCTTAAAAGAACGTTCTAGCTGATCCAACATAGGTGCTAGTGATGTATAGTTCGGTATCGCAACCGTCATACTTGGATAGTCCATTGTAAGTGCCGTCGCTTTGTAAATATCTCTTTCAACAATCACTGGGACATTTATTTCCGCTAACTTCAATCGCAATTGCAATTCTTCTGCACGATTTCCCGTTACAACAATGGCCTCAATCTCTTGATGTTGAAGTTTTTCAAAATCCGCATCATAGATCCACGACGTATCTCGTCCATCAGCTGGAAAGTCATTAAGACTAAACAAATAAACTTTTCGGTCTTCTAACTGATCTCCCATCGCCATTGATGCATTCATCCCTGCTGGATTTTTCGCTAAGTTAATCAATGCTTTCTTGTTATTCTTCTCGAAATATTGCATACGTCCATTATCTGAAGTGTATGTTTCAAAACCCTTTTGAACTGCTACATCATCCAACCCTAACTCTCTCAATACAGCATAAGCAGCAAGGGCATTATAAGCATTGAAGTCACCCGCAATTTTCATATTAAATGTCGCTTCATTCACAGTCATATTCAAAAATGGTGTCACATCAAATGATGATACAGTATAGTCCGGCTCATGGCGATTGAAACCACATTGGCAACGATAATGCCCAAGCTGATTGTAATGAATGTGACTGTATTCAAGTAATTCTCCACAATTTGGACAGTATCGGCTTTCATTCATTGTCGATTGTTCAAATACATGTGCATCCGCATCCATCCCATAATATGTGACATTGTCGCTCGCTATTTTCAAACGACTGACGAATGGATCATCTGTATTTAATATCAATTGGATGCCTTTTCCACTAATAGCAGATAAAATGTTGTTCACCATAATATCTATTTCACCAAAGCGATCCATTTGATCCCTGAAAAAGTTGGTGAACACCATTTTTGTTGGTGTCATTTCCTTCAATACACGTGGAATGGAACCTTCATCAATTTCTATTACAGCAATCTTTGTATTCGGGGTTGACTGAACGATAAATGCAGATGTAATTCCTGCCGCCATATTCGCCCCTTCATTATTATGGATAATTGGAATATTATTTTGTTTTAATGTATGACCGATTAAGTTTGATGTCGTTGTTTTTCCGTTTGTACCACTGACAAATACAACTTCATCAACTTTAGCCGCCATTGTTCTCAATATGTTTGAATCTACCTTTCTCGCAACTTGTCCAGGTAAGTCTGTACCTTTTTTACCCGCGGCACGACTTGCTTTTCGTGCAAGCTTTGCCAACGTAATCGCTGTCCATTGTCTCATTCGATTTCTCCTCCATTTTTCCTATTGTATTATACCATGAGCCATTCATTTAGAAAATTAAAACTCTCCATCCCCATATTCATTGCAATCACACAAGAGATATGTGTAAACTAAACTTAAAGATAACTAGGAGGGATGACATGTTAGATAAACAACTACTAGATGCTTTAAACGATCAAATGAATCATGAATTCTTTGCTGCACACGCATATATGGCCATGGCTGCCTATTGTGATTACAAATCATATGATGGCTTTGCAAACTTCTATATTGAACAAGCAAAAGAAGAACGCTTCCACGGACAGAAAATTTATGATTACATCAATGATCGTGGTGAAAAGGCAGAATTCAAAGCTTTAGACACACCAAAAGTTGAATTTGATTCAATTTTACAAACATTTGAAGATGGCTTAAAGCAAGAACAAGAAGTTACAAGAAGATTCTACAACTTGTCTGAAATTGCAAATGACAAGAAAGATTATGCAACAATTTCATTTTTAAATTGGTTTTTAGATGAACAAGTTGAAGAAGAATCAATGTTTGAAACACATATTGATTATTTAAAACGTATCGGTAATGATTCAAATACTTTATATTTATATGAAAAAGAACTTGCAGCACGTACTTTTTCAGAAGAAGCATAATATATATTTTTAAGTAATTAAATTGGCTGGGTAGCGATTGTTTTACAGTTGCTATCCGGCCAATACTTGTCTCACTACTACTGATAATCAAAATCCTTTACTATATGGAGTTGGTTTTATGACAAACAATGCCTTTATCGCATTGGACTTTGAAACAGCAAATTATAAAAGAACAAGTATTTGTTCAGTAGGAATGGTTAAAATTGTAAACCATCAATTGACCGAATCTTTTCATACATTGGTGAATCCAAATGACTTCTTCTCTGAGCGTAATATCCAAGTTCATGGCATTCAGCAAAGAGATGTGCTTCATGCACCTGCATTTAATGAAGTGCTTCCTTATATGTTGGATTTTATTATCGATTTACCCGTTGTTGCACATAATGCAGCGTTCGATATGTCTGTTTTACATGCGAGCTTAAAGGCTGCTCATTTTGATACGCCAGACCTTACCTATTTCTGCTCATGCCAACTCGCACGCCGCACAGTGTCTTCACATCGTTATGGCTTAAAACATATGATGGACTTCTATGGTTTGGACTTCCGTGGCCATCATGATGCATTAAATGATGCCAAAGCTTGTGCCATGATTACGTATCGCTTACTCAAACACTATCCAGACTTACAAACAGTATTGAACGTTTATGGTAAAAAACTACGTGATAAAGACGCTCTATAAAAAGTCATATATGGTCATATTGCGGAAAGCAGCATCTTGTAAAGTACCAACCGTAACACCTATAAGCCGAATTGGAATATCCGGATCTTTTACATCATAATAGAGATCATACGCAATTTGATAAATGTCTCGCGCTTGCTGTACAGGTGTTTTTAAGCTTTGTTGTTTCGTATGCGTTTCAAATGTATTGGTTTTTATTTTTACAGTCACTGTATACCCTGCTTTTTGCAGTTTTTCTAAACGTTCTTCAATCTTTTCACACAACATTTCAATTTTACGCAAAATCTCTTCATCTTGATTCGTATCAACTGAAAATGTTCTTTCTGCTCCGACACTTTTTCGTTGGCGTTCACTTTTTACCTCTCGTTCATCTTTTCCTCTTACTCTTTCATATAAATATTTACCTCTTTTTCCAAATAGATATATGAGATCACGTTCACTTTTTTGATAAAGATCTTCTCCTGTGTAAATACCATATTCATGCATTTTTTCCTTAGATACTTTCCCAACACCTGGAAAATCTCCAATATCCAGTTTCATCAAGATATCATGCACATTGTGGTAAGTAATCACTGTAATGCCATTAGGTTTGTTCATCCCACTCGCTAACTTCGCCAAAAATTTATTATATGACACACCCGCACTTGAAGTTAATCCCGTTTCTTGCCATATATCACGCCGAATCATTTGTGCAATTTGAGAGGCTGAACGTTCAGCATTCACACTGGCTGTAATATCCAAATACGCCTCATCCAGTGATAATGGTTCAACCAATGACGTATAACGATGGAAAATCTCCATAATCTGTTGAGAAACCGCTCGATAAACTTCAAATCTTGGCGTTATATAGTAACCGTCTGGACATAGCTGGTGTGCACGAGCCATTGGCATGGCCGAATGTACACCCATTGCTCTCGCTTCATATGACGCTGTTGCCACAACGCCACGCCCACTCGCCCGTCCACCAACAATAACAGGTTTCCCTTTAAGTTTTGGGTTATCTCTCACTTCCACTTGTGCATAGAAATAATCCATATCTATATGTACGATCCTTTTTTCCATCGTCGTCACCTCCATTCAAATGCACGTTTATAAAAATATTATATACGATTCAACACATTATTTTAACTAAAGGAAGTGTTATAAAATGATTACTAACACTTAATAAATGGATGCTATTTCTAATTAGAAAAGAAGAATCTTTTATACACCAATCAAAATTAAATTATTGAAATAATATGGGAATATATCATAATAAATTATGGTTACTTAATAACCTATTCTCTCTATTGACTTAATATCACTATCTTTTTTATGACTTTGAAATTCAGCAAAATAAGCCACTTTATGCGTTTGCCCTTCTTTACATGCAAAGCATAACATAGAGGCCAATTTGCCATGTGACATGAGATAAATCACATCAACCTTTTCCATATGCATGTCCAGCATCTGCTGCTTCACGTAATCAAATAATTTTTGTTGTTTTGGTGCGTTGTTACAATGTTTTGGTTGTCGCATTTCCATACGAAACACTCCCTTGTTAATATATCTATGTCTCAATTCTTACAAACAATCATTTCATATTTATAAGAAATAATACACATGTTATCCTATATTACAACACATGATAGAAAGGCCTGAACTTTTTGACGACAATTAATTTAAAACTTAATAAAGATGCGGACTTATTATTTTTTAGAATCAATACTAAAGAAATTAAGTAACAGCTCTTTTTCTAGTCATTATATTTTTAAAGGTGGGTTTTTACTATCAAATGTCATTGGTATGACATCACGAATTACCGTTGATATCGATTTTCTTTTTGACAGAATAACACTCTCAAAAGAAACTGTGTATCATCAACTAACAGAAATTTTGGCAGCTCCAGAAAATAATATTTCTTTTACAATTCAATCCATTAAACCTATTAGAAAAAATGATGATTATGGTGGTTACCGTGCAATTATTCTATGCCAACTTGAAAATATTAAACAAGTTATGCCATTATATATTGCGACAGGCGATTTTGTCACCCCTTTTCCTATCACTTATAAATATCAATCAATTTTTGATAATAATCACTTTTCAATTATTGCATATACAATTGAAACAATTTTAGCTGAAAAGTTACAGACAATTTATTCAAAAAACTTCTTAAACAGCCGCAGTAAAGCCTTTTATGATATCTACATACTCTCCAAATTAAAACATAACGATATTGATTTTCCCCAATTACGAATTGCTTGCACAAAAACTTTTTCACATCGTCATACTGAACTCAATTACAAAAAATTCATCGCATTGCTAGAAAGTTTTAAGACTGATCATATTCAAAACAAACAATGGCAGTCTTATTCTAAGAAACATAGTTACACAAAAAATATTCTCTTCAAAGATATTCTCCATGAAATGATTGCCCTATTGCTAATCCTTCAAACAATTAATAGCTATGAATGATACCATTTTATTGCTTCTATATAGATACAAATCACTGCAGTTAAAAAGACTCTACATTCCCATTTCTAGTAATATCAAATTCCACTTAAATATATAGACATCTCACTCGAAGAAGCCCAAGAAGAATTACATGAAGCCATTTATTTTAAATTTTAATCAAAAAAGTAGTGACATCCCCTTTTTTAAAAATTAGGATGTCACTACTTTTTTAGTTTTGTCTATCATATTTGTTGCTTCCACACGCCAAAAAAGCCATTTTTGTAGTGTAGAAGCAACATCTCATAAAAATTATTTTTCTTCTTTTTTCAAACCATATTGATACGGTATGCCGAAGTTTTCTCTTAATGTATCACCTTCATAATCTTCATGGAAAATACCTCGTTCTTGTAAAATCGGTACCACTTCATCTACAAAGCGTGGTAAGTCAACTTCATAAACATTCGGCATCACCCAAAAGCCATCTGCACCGCCTTGTTCAAACCATTCAGTTAAATAATCCGCGATATCTTCTGCTGTACCTACTGCTGCTGGATGATAGTCAATAACAGAGTGGTAAATGACATAACGTAATGTCCAGCCTTCACGTGCAACTTTGATAATGTTTTCAATTCTAGGATCACTGTATGGTGTCACAACAACATTATCTAAAATTTCGGGATCAATTGGCTTATCAATATCAGCCATTGTAAATTGTACACCTAATGCATAGCCAATTTGAGCAACTCTTTGATAAAACGTTTGCTCATCAATAAATTGTGAATGACGCTCTAATGCATCTTTTTTCGTATCTCCTATTAAAGGCATAACGCCAGCAATAAATTTAATTTCATCTGGGTCACGACCATTTTCAACAGCCGTTTGTCTTAACGCATTACGTGTTTCTCGTCCTTGCTCAATCGTCCAAACTTCTCCAATCATAGCATTCGCATACTTCCCAGCATAAGCGATACTATTGCCAGAACCGCCTGAATGGAAAATAACAGGTTGTCCTTGTTTTGAAGGCGGGATTGGAAGCGTACCTGTACTTTCAACATATTTCCCTTTGATAGAGACTGATTCCACTTCATCATAATCAGCAAAAACTTTATTTTCTTTATCAAGTTTTAGCGCATCTTCACCCCAAGTTCCCCATAGCGTTTGAACCGCTTCTGTAAATTCATACGCTTTACCATAACGATCGAAACTTGGTGAAAGCTTAACTCCATATGCACTTGCACTCACACCGTTCGCACCTGTTACCGCATTCCAAGCGGCACGCCCATTACTGATCGCATCTAGCGATTTAAACTGTCTTGCAATTTCATAAACACTATTCCAAGATGTCGCTTTTGTAATTGCCATCCCAATGTGTTTTGTATTATGTGCAATCACTGTCGCAATCAATAAAGGATCTACACCCATAGATTGCGCATTTGCATTATCCGTTTCTTTTGTGGCAGGAAAATCACCAAAGAACATAAACTGGAACTTTCCTTTTTCTGCTAATTGTGCAGCCTTAATGTCATAGGATAAATCTGGGTATTTTTCAAAATTGATTTTGGGATCTGACCATGATTTAAAACTTAAACCTGGTACGCCAAACATGGCTAATCCTAGCATCATTTGCTTTTTATTTTCTGCCATATTCATTCTCCTTATATACGATACTTGTTTTATTTTATAGTAAGTTATTGTACACTTGTAACATAACGTAGTCAATTTACACTTCTAGCAAAAGTGTCACTTATCATTTTTAAAGGAGTTCAATATGATTCAAGATTTAAGATTTAAAAAAGTAGAAGAAAATTTGAGATCTGCCCTATTAACATTATTAAAAGAAAAAACATATCAAAAAATTACTGTTACCGATATATGTCAAACAGCAAAATGTTCTAGAAATGCCTTTTATTTACACTATGAAAGTAAAGAAAATCTATATCAAGCCATTCTTATGGATATTATTGTAGATATTGAGGAGAGTTGTCGTCCTGTTGTTGAAAAGTATTCTGATATCGGTATGGCAGAATCTAAAGAATATTTAACGAACATCTTGAATGCTGTTGAAAAACATCGTCCGATTCTGTCACAACTATTAGACAACAAACAGGTTAATTTTTCGGATAGTTTAAAGGAGAGTATGGTTGAAGTGATGTGCACCTACTCTAAAAAAATTAACCATGATCCTGATTTAGACTATATTCACTACACAACGAGTGGTATCGTTGGATTTATCGAATATTGGGTCGTCCATACTGATTACACCTTAGATGAGGCAAAAGAAAATCTCTTTAAAATTGCCTTTCAAAATACCCATTCAGAAAATAATTTATTTTAATCACAATAAGTTAATAAAGTAGATATTTTAATATCATTATTTTAAGACTGTGGAATTGAGATACTGCATAAAAATAGGATCTGAGTAGAAATACTGTGGTTTCGGCAAAATTTATTCCACTCTTCATTCATTTCTACTCAAATCTAAATATATTTTTCAAATTATCTCAATTAATACTCTGTCCATGAAAATAATGTCTCATCTCTATCTAATGATTTAATCCTATTCATTTCTTCAGGTAATAATTGAAAATCAAAAATGGACATATTTTCTTCTAAGAGTTCAATACGTCTTGTTTTGGGAATCACTGATATCCCACGTTGTGTTAAAAAGCGCAATACAATTTGTGCAGGTGATTTCTTATATTTTTCCGCAAGTTGAATTAATTCTGGTTGTTGGTCAATACCAATCTTTCCTTGCCCCAGTGGTGACCATGCTTGCATAGCTGTTCCATGCTCCTTCAGTTCTTGTTGTAAAGACGACTTTTGAAATTGTATATGACATTCTACTTGATTGACTACTGGAATGATATCAACCTTTTTCAGAAACTGTTCAAATCGCTGTTGATCGTAATTAGAAATACCAATTGCTTTAACTTTCCCATCATGATGTGCCTCTGCCATAGCTTCGTACATAGCTATGTCATTTGAATACGGCTCATGAACTAGCAGAAGATCAACATAGTCCAAGTTTAAGTTATCTAAGGAATGTACAATGCCATTGCGTGTTTGTTTATATCCATTACTACGACTATCTAATTTTGTCGTAATAAACAAATCTTCACGGTTTACAGATGCTTTGGAAATACCTTGACCTACTTCTTTTTCATTAGCATACATTTGAGCTGTATCTATTAGACGATAGCCTAACTGTATTGCTTCAGATACTAGAGAAATACATATTTCTCCTCTTAAGTCCCATGTACCTAACCCTACTAAAGGCATTTTTACGCCAGTGTTTAACGTTAAACATTCCATTTGATTCCTCCATTAATTTCAGTAATGAATAACACAAAACATATTAATTACATACATAAATTCTATCTCAAAAATTCTTTTTATCAAAAAATACGCATATTATCACCGCTTATGATAAAAACAATTGGATAGTAGTAATAAACAAAGAACAACTCTATAGATTGGCTATCAAAGTGTCTCCATCTATAGAGCTGTTTTTTTAGAATGATTTTAAACTTAATTTGTGAAATATGGATATTTCAACTATTTCATTGCTAATCTATCAAATAATGCTTGATGCTCTGGGAATGCTTGACTCAGTTGATCATAGGTTGGCATCATGATTTTACCATCACTATCAAAAGCTGTATTAATGCTAATTTGAGAAAATCCTGCTTCACCTTCAGGGTCTCTTTCGAAGGCAACATAAGTCCCTAATTCGATATATAGTCCATGCAGATCACCTTTCGATTTATTCAGACCAATTCGGACTAATTGGTATTCACCATTTGCAGTAATACAATGTGCCAATGTCGTATCACCTAACGTATACATCACACTTTGTCCTTGTTGATTCAGATGAAAGTGAGATGGATTTTGACTATCGATTGTGACATATCTCGGGATACCGCTGTATTGATTACCTTGTGTTACTGTGTATGATGGATAAACTTTTTTAATCATCTTTTTTTCTGACGGTTCATTTATCTCTGGTGCACTTACACGGCTCCCTACACTTTCTCCTGTTAATAGTTCATCTAAAGAATGGGTTAATAATCCATCCATTCCAATAGATTGTTGCTTAATACTCGCTTTAATATAAACTTCGCCTTTATTAATTGTAATATAGCGATGATTACGATGACTCTCAACCAATTGCATACTTGGGGCTTTAATCAGTTGATTGTGTGCACCGATTCCCAATTCTAAAACGACGAGATTTTTCCCTTTATATTGTTGAATAAATGTTTGGAAATCCGTCATCTTCTTTTGGTCCACTTCAAATTGTGGGCTCGGAAGATTAAAATCTACTACAGCACCGCAATGCTCACATTTAGGTATATCCGCTTCAGTCAATGTTCCACTATTCACCTTGTCACTGATATTTTGTATATCATTCATGAAATCAACGATATGACCATTTTCACAACGGCCTTCTGTCCAGTTCCCTTCAACTTCTAAAACACGTTCAAAGCCGGCTTGCACAAAGTGATGCTCTGTATTTGATGTCCAAATGAAGTATGGTTTTTCCTTTAAAAGTGCTTTTAATTGAATCATCACTTCGCTATCTTCATAATTACCTGAATAATATTGAACAACAGGTGCCAATGTTGCCCACTTATCTAGCAACGAAGGATAAGGATATTGAAATGCGGTTAAAAGATTAGGTAAACGATATGTTTCTCTCGCTGTTCCTAATGCTGCACGCATTTGTGGGTTATCTGTAAAAAGATTTAATCCTTCACTAATCGCAAAACCATTACTCGCTGTTACTAAAATTGCATCTGCTTCAGAAAGCCATTGTTGTGCTAAATGAATCCCTTTTTCACTCATGGCTTTACCTCCAATTCTCGAATGGCAGATGCTAATACTTCATGGATATCTTCGTGTATTAATAATGAACGCTCTTGTATTTGCGGATGTGTCAGCGCATGTTGTGGGTTAATGTTGACATAGAAACTATTAGGCAAATAATGGGTCAGCTCCCAAAAAGGTTCCTGAATAAACATCGGTGTCATCCGTCCTACGCCTAATTCTAAAAAGAGAATTTTCTTTCCACGATGTTGGTTTAAAAAGGTACTTATTTTTTGATGTTCTTCAAAATATTGTTCACCTTCTAAAAATTCAGGCCCACGTACCCAAGGGATTAATGAACTACCATTTATTTTACTTTTGGGTATTAATTCAGAAGGAAGTGTATGATTTTCTAACTTTGGTAGAAGATTATCTAAAAACACTTTTGTGTCATATAATGTTTGATCAACATGTGTATTTTTACTTTGAAAGTAATGCCATGATCCTTGTATTTCACTGACTTTATCTTCTGGAAAATAACGATGTACTAAAATATCTTGGTTCGTTGTTACAACATGATATGGTTTTTGTTGTATTAATGTTTTTAAATATTCATAGGTTGGTTTGGGAGTTTCTATATTGGTCATCAAATCTAACATTCCTAAGTAAAATCCCCAATGTTCTTCTTCTGAGACAAAATGTGTATAAAAGCCATCAAATAAACCACGAAAACCGTATTTATTGGCATAGTGACGCAGTGTATCATTCAACATATCACTATCTTCATACCAAATATTCAAACCAGTTGCTGCTGACATACCTGAGCCAGCCCCTACAAGTATGGCATCTGCTTCATTTATCTTTTCAATTAGTGTATGAATCTGAGACATTCTCGTACCTACCTTTCAAAAGTTAACAATTCACCATCTGATGGTACAAATATTTAATCTGTTAATTGTTTTTCTGCGATGTCTTGTTTTAATTCTGTTCGACTCAATTTTGCTGTATTAATGGCTTCCATATGAACTGATACAATTTTTGCAGTTGGTAATGTTTGATGACAGCTAAACAAATCATCCATATCCATAACAAATGGACCTCCTTCTAAATATTGGTTCCCACCTGCATTCAATACCATAATATCTGGTTTTTCTGTAGTTAAAATATTTTCAACTTCTTCATAATACACAGTGTCTCCAGCAATGTAGAGTGATGACTCGTCTCGGTGACGTAGCACAATGCCCCACACTTCTCCAGCCTTCACTGCAATCTCTCCATGCCCGTGACGACCAGTTGTTCTAGTAATATCAATACCTTCAAATGCACCCCCAGTCGTAATCCTTACATCTGTAAAACTTTGTTCTCTAATTTCTGTTGCAATACTTTCTGAAAGTGCCAAGATTGGTAAATTTTTAGGTAATACTTCGATCGCAACTTCATCCCAGTGATCGTAATGCGTATGTGTCACAACAACAGCATCAATGTCCTCTATTACTTCTTCTATAGACATTGGTAATTCAACTGTTGGGTTTAATTCATCACTGTGTGCCCCTTCAAAAGTTGGATAACGGTGTTTTTCTCCTAAAAATGGATCTATTAAAAATCGTTTATCTGCATAATCAACGATAAGTGTTGCATTTCTAATTAATTGTATTTTCATAAAATCTCGCCTCTGATGTATATTTATTTTTAACAACAAAGTCAGTATAATTTATACTTTACACTCTCGTCAACTGTTGTTACTTTAAATTCAACAACAAAAAATTTATAATAGATTTGAGGTGATAATATGAGACCGTCCACAAAGCTTAGTAGCGCCGTTCATATACTAAGTTTGATCGCAATGAACCCTTTTAGTAATCTAACAAGTGAACGAATTGCTGAAAGTATGGTTACTAATCCATCTGCAGTTCGTCAAATTATGAGCCAATTAAAAAAAGCAAATCTTATTAATAGTGTACATGGCCATGCCCAACCTGTTTTGAATAAGCCACCAGAATCTATCAACCTTTTAGAGATTTATCGTGCTGTTGAAGGTGATAAACCCCTCCTTCATTTAAAGGCCGTCATTAATCCAGATTGTGGGCCTGGTACTAAAATTCAAAGTTCATTAGGGCAACAATTTGATATTCTGCATGAAAAAATATTTCAAGAATTTGCGTCAGTAACCTTAAAGGATATTCTAGATGGCACAAAAAATATGTATTAGACCGTTAATAAAAGGCAAAGAAAAGCTATGAAATCAGACGACTTCATAGCTTTTGTTTTCTGTGTTTAAGATAGTACAGTGTGCATTATTTTCTAACTCTTACCTAAAATTTCTATATATCTCTCTAATATATCATTGATATATTTCGCAAATAAGTCTTCCATTGCTGATAATGTCTCTTTGGAATGATACAATTCAAAGGCTTTATAGTATGCAAGTCTATCTGTAAATTTGATATCAATAGGTGGATAACCTGCTTTCATCAACTCTAAATTCACAAGTAGCCTGCCCGTACGTCCATTACCATCAATAAACGGATGTATGCTTTCAAACTCAATATGAAATCGTGCAATTTTAGTTATTAGTTGTTCCGTACTTTTTGAATAGTTCATTAATAATTGTTCCATTAGAGGTTGTATCATATATGGTTGCGCAGGGACATTGACAGCCCCCAAAATACGAACAGGTACTTTACGGTAAACGCCACGGTCATCCTTTTTGTCTGATAAAACCAAGTAATGAATGTTTTTAATCACCGATTCAGTTAATGCTGATTGTTCAGAAACAAGCGATTTAACATATTGAAAAGCTTCACGATGTCCAATTGCTTCCATATGATCCTTTAAAGGTTTTTGATCAATCGTTAATCCTCGTAAAACAAGGTCTGTTTCACGTAATGTTAAACTGCTTCCCTCAATTGCGTTAGAATTATAAGTATATTCAATCATAAACTCTTCATTTAAACGCTCTAATTCCCCATCTGTCAATGGACGTAGCTTGGTGAGCTGTTGCATTTTATGCTCAATAAGAGAATAGAGGCTCTCTGCTTTTTTTAATCTTGCATCAGAAGGCTTTTTGGCATCTGAAGGTATTTTCCATGCACGCCCTTCTTTAATGACACCAGGTATTCTTCCTTCTTTACATAAAATACGTATGCGTCTATCAGATATTTTCCAAAGTTCTGAGGCTTCTTTTACAGTCATATACATTATCATACACCTCTTTTCAAGACATATTATACTATAGTTCGGAACAATAGATGGCATATCGGAATAATATTTTCTGTTTAACGGAATAATGTGATGAGAATAGAAGAAAAAGAGCTAGATTATGACATCTAACTCTTTCTACGCTCTTATGACTTACGTTCCAATAATGCGACTGTTTCAACATGTGTTGTATGTGGGAACATATCGACTGGTGTGATTTCTTTAATTTGATATTGATCTTTTAACAACTCTACATCTCGTAATTGTGTGCTTGGATTGCATGAAACATATACAATACGTTCCGGTGCTAATGATTTTAAGGTTTCAATAAATGTTGGGTCACAACCTTTTCGTGGTGGATCGACTGTGACCACATCAGGTTGAATCCCTTCACGTTGCCAATCTAAAATCACTTTTTCAGCTGGCCCTGCAACAAATGTCGTATTGTTATAGTGATTATTTTGGGCATTACGTTTCGCATCTTCAATCGCTTCCGGCACAACTTCTACGCCATAGACATGTTTTGCTTTATCGGCCATTGATAATGCAATGGTTCCAATACCACAATAGGCATCTAATACGACTTCATCGCCTGTTAATTGGGCATAGTCAACTGCCAGTTTGTATAGTTTTTGTGTTTGTGTCACATTAATTTGATAAAATGACAAATCACTAATTTCAAAGTGGATATCGTTCAATGTGTCTTCAATATAGTCTTTACCGTATAACGTATGAGATGTTGGTCCCATAATGACATTTGATTTTTCACGGTGAATATTCACCTTTACACTTGTAACAGCTGGGAATTTCTCTGTTAATGTGTCGATAATTGTTTGTGCATGTGGCAACTGTTTACCGTTCACGACAAAAATCACCATCACTTCATTTGTGAAATGACCAATACGGATCACAACATGACGTAGTATGCCTTTATGACGTTGTTCATTGTACGTTGGAATGTTATATGTTTGTACCCACTGTTTAATCTCACGCATGATGTCATTTTGAATATCATCTTGAATCAGACATGTGTCCATATCAATAATGTCATGGCTGCGTTGACGATAGAAGCCCATTTGAACATGCCCATCTTTTGTCGTACCGACCGGGATTTGAGTTTTATTACGATAATGCCATGGATTTTCCATACCAACAGTAGGATGTATCGGGACGTCTGTCATTTTACCTTTACGATGGAAAAGATTAACCACTTGATCTCGTTTCATGTTGAGTTGTGCATCATAAGACAGATGTTGCAACTGACAGCCACCGCACTTGTCATAATAGACACATGGCGGTTGAACACGTTCATCACTTTCTTCTAAAATATCAATAAGTTTTCCAAAGCCAAAATTTTTATTGACTTTGATCACTTTATAGCGGATTTTTTCATTTGTTAAGGCATGTGGGACAAAGATTGGATAGCGATCTACTTTCACAACACCCTGACCTTCATGTGTTAAATCCACGACATGCCCTTCATATATTTCATTTTTTTCAACGATTGCCAAAATATTTCACTCTCTTCATACAATAGTTAGCAGAAAAAGGGAGTGGGACAGAAACCTTTGTCACTATAAGAGATTTCGTTGTCTCACTCCGGCAAGGGTGACTAGAAGTGAAAAGTCTTTATGAACGCATTTTCACTTCAGACACCTACTGGCATTGCACTTATTTCAGCATCACTTTTAGCTAAATTCATGTTTTATCCCATTTCTTTTTCATACATGAGATTTCAATGTCTCTCTATTCAAATAAATCATCTGTGTTCTTAGGTTCTTCAATCAGTAATTCATTATCTACATTTGCAGGAGAAAACACTTCAATATGTCTTACTAAATTTAAAAAGTTAGCTGGCAACTGTCCGCCGTATTCCCCATCAACGTTCAGTGGCATCTCTGCTAAAGATGAGATATTAACCGATTGCGCCTTGATATAGTGCACTTTTGGATGTTTCGTATGTTCGCCACGAGAAGCTAATGTCATAATATGTCCCAATTCAGCTAAACTTGCTTTTTCAACGATTAATAATGTAAACATACCATCATCGAGCTTCGCATCAGGAACGAGCTTCTCAAAGCCTGCCATCGAATTCGTCAAGCCGAGTAAAAATAATGTAATCTCACCTTCAAAGACTTCACCATCATATTCAATGCGCACATCAACTGGGTGCATTTGTGGTAACATCTCAAAACCTTTAATATAATATGCAAACGGCCCGACTATCGTCTTTAACTTGCTCGGCGCTTCATATGAGACTTCTGTAATCTTACCCCCAGCAGCAACATTGATAAAATATCGGTTGTTCATCTTTCCGATATCTACTTGTATTGTTTTGCCGTCTAAAATCACATCAACTGCTTCAAAAATATCTGTTGGCAAATGTAATGCACGTCCGTAGTCATTAACTGTTCCCATTGGGATTAAGCCTAATTTTGGGCGATTGGGCTTTTCAGCAATCCCATTGATGACTTCATTGAGCGTTCCATCTCCACCTGCTGCAACTATCAAATCATACTGTTCATTAATGGCGCGCGCAGCTTCTTCAGTCGCATCTCCTGCTTTTTGAGTTGCATATGCGCTGGTCTCAAAGCCTGCTTGTTCAAATTTCACCAATACATCAGGTAGCGCACGTTTAAAGAGCTCTTTCCCAGATGTTGGATTGTATATAATCCTCGCACGTTTTCTCATTCATATCCCTCAATCATTTTTGATATACTCATTGTTAATATTAAAACAATCTGTGATTGAAAGAAAGCCAAAACATTCAATATTGAACAGAATTCTTAAGTTTTGTCACTTATTAAACACAGTTGAAAACACACTGTCAATCGCATACATATACGATTGACAGTGTGTTTTTTTGGCATCGATTATTGTTTATCAAGTTCTTGTTTCAATAATTTATTCGCAAGTTGTGGGTTCGCTTGACCTTTAGATAACTTCATAATTTGACCAACTAAGAAGCCCATCGCTTTGCCTTTACCATTTTTATAATCTTCAACAGATTGTGGGTTGTTTGCGATCGCATCTTGAACAAATTGTAAGACAGCACCTTCATCAGAAATTTGAACAAGGCCTTTGTCTTTCATAATTTGTTCTGCATCTCCACCATTTTCAGCAAGTTCTGGGAAGACTTTCTTCGCGATTTTACTGCTCATTGTACCATCTTCAATTAACTTAATCATACCTGCTAAGTTTTGTGGTGTTAAGCCAGTATCTTGAAGTTCGATTTGGTTTTTGTTGAGGTATTCGTTCACGCCACCCATTAACCAGTTTGATGTCAATTTCACGTCAGCACCTTCAGCAACTGCCGCTTCAAAGAAATCAGACATTTCTTTTGTTAATGTTAAAACGTGTGCGTCATACGCTGGTAAACCAAATTGTTCTACGTATTTTGCTTTACGTGCATCTGGTAATTCTGGGATAGATGCTTTAACGCGCGCTTTCCAGTCTTCATCAATGTACAACGGTACGATATCAGGTTCTGGGAAGTATCGGTAATCATCTGATGCTTCTTTGACACGCATTAAGATCGTTTTACCCGTTGATTCATCAAAACGACGTGTTTCTTGAAGAATTTCGCCACCATTTAACAACTCTTCTTCTTGACGTTTTACTTCATATTCAAGACCTTTACGCACGTTGTTAAATGAGTTTAAGTTTTTCAATTCTGCTTTCGTACCAAATTCTTTTTGACCTACTGGACGGATTGATACGTTGGCATCACAACGCAATGAACCTTCTTCCATTTTACAGTCAGAAACGCCAGTATATTGGATGATTGATTTTAATTTTTCTAAGTAAGCATATGCTTCTTCAGGTGAGCGAATGTCTGGTTCTGATACGATCTCAACTAATGGTGTACCTTGACGGTTTAAGTCAACAAGAGAGTAACCATTTTTATGTGTTGATTTACCAGCATCTTCTTCCATGTGAAGACGTGTGATACCAATACGTTTCGTTTCACCATTCACTTCGATATCAATATGACCATGTTCACCAATTGGTTGGTCTAATTGTGAAATTTGGTATGCTTTTGGATTGTCTGGGTAGAAGTAGTTTTTACGGTCAAACTTCGACTCCGTTGCAATTTCCATATTTAATGCCATCGCTGCACGCATTGACCAATCTACCGCACGCTTATTCACTGTTGGTAAGACACCTGGATATGCAAGGTCAATAACGCTTGTGTTTGTATTTGGCTCTGCACCGTATGCTACTGGCGCATTCGAAAACATTTTTGAGTCTGTTTTCAATTCAACGTGGACTTCGAGCCCGATTACTGTTTCAAAATGCATTTGCTTGCCACTCCTTATAAGTTTTGATATTGGTCGTGTAGATTGAATTGCGTCTCATATTGATGCGCAACACGATACAATGTTTTTTCGTCAAATGGTTTACCAATCAATTGTAAGCCGATTGGACGTCCATTTTCTGCTAAGCCACATGGTACAGAAATACCTGGAAGACCTGCTAAGTTGACAGGTGTTGTTAACAAGTCGTTCGCATACATTGTTAGCGGATCATTGATTTCAGCGCCAATATCAAATGCAACTGTTGGTGTTGTTGGTCCTAAAATAACGTCATAGTCTTTGAAGACATTTTCAAAGTCATTTTTGATTAATGTACGAACTTTTTGTGCTTTTTTGTAGTAAGCATCGTAGTAACCTGAACTTAATACGTATGTACCAAGGAAGATACGACGTTTCACTTCTTCACCGAAACCTTCACTACGAGACATTTTGTAAAGTTCTTCTAATGTGTTGGCATCTTTTGAATGATAACCGTAACGGATACCGTCAAAACGTGCTAAGTTAGATGATGCTTCGGCTGATGCGATCACGTAGTATGAAGGAATACCTGACGATGTACGTGGTAAACTTACTTCTTCTACTGTTGCACCTAATGATTTAAATGTTTCAGCTGCTTTTAATACAGCCTCTTTTACTTCACTGTCGACACCTTCACCGATATATTCTTTCGGTAATGCAATTTTCATGCCTTTAATATCTTTACCGATATCAGCAGTAAAATCTGTTGCAACGCCCGGTGCACTTGTTGAATCCATTTCATCTTCACCTGAGATGGCTTCTAAAACAATCGCATTGTCTTTAACGTTACGTGTAATTGGTCCAATTTGGTCTAATGATGATGCGAATGCAACAAGACCAAAACGAGATACACGACCATAAGTTGGTTTAAGTCCTACAACACCACAGTAAGCTGCTGGTTGACGGATTGAACCACCTGTATCCGTACCTAGAGTGAATGGTACAAGACCTGCTGCAACTGCTGCTGCTGAACCACCTGAAGAACCACCTGGTACCGCTTTGTGGTCAAATGGGTTTACTGTCTTTTTGAAGTAAGACGTTTCAGTAGATCCACCCATTGCGAATTCGTCTAAGTTGACTTTACCGATTAACACACCATTTTCGCTATGAAGTTTTTTCATAACTGTTGCATCATAGATCGGCACAAAACCTTCTAACATCTTACTTGCACAAGTTGTTTCTAAACCTTCAGTGATGATGTTATCTTTAATCCCCATCGGAATACCGAATAACTTGCCGTCCATTTCACCTTTTGCTTGAAGTTCATCAAGTTCAGCTGCTTTTTTAAGCGCATTTTCTTTATCTAATGCTAAAAATGACTGAATCGTTGGATCAGTTTCTTCAATTGCGTCATAGATATCGTTCACAATTTCTGAAGGCTTGATCTTATTATCCTTAATCATTTGTTGTAAGTTTTCAATTGATTCATAACGGATGCTCATCTTTATGCGTCCTCCTCATTCATAACAGCAGGTACTTTGAATTGTCCTGCTTCTACTTCTTTCGCATTCACTAATGCTTTATCTTGTGGCAATCCTGTTATCGCAACGTCTTCACGTAAAACATTTTGTAAATCTAAAACGTGGTTTGTTGGATTGACATCTTCTGTGTTTACTGAATCAATTTGATGACAAAAATCTAAGATACCCGCTAAAGTTTCTTGCATCGCTGTTGACTCTTCTTCAGTCACGTTCAATCGCGCAAGATTAGCGATATGTTCGACCTGTTCTTGTGTAATTTCAGCCATTGAAATATAGCCTCCTTAAAAATACTCTTTTATCTACAAATTGTATCAGACTTTGCCCTAAAAATCTAAACAAATTAATATTGGAGAGGTTATGGAGGGAGCGGTCAGGATTTGAGCAGAATCAGAGCAATGAGGAAAATCGCTTTTTGATTTTCTCGAATTGCGAAATTCTGTCGAAAATCCTGCTCCCGGAATACTGATAGTGCCACGAGGTTGTGAAAGAAGCGGTTTAAATTCGAGCAGAACCCAATTAATAAGAAAAAATACTTCTTATTTAATAACTAAATAATCGCATCACTTCACTTATTTTCGCTTAAATCTATTAAATAAGAACTTTCCATATCCCCCGTATACTGTATAATATGCTTAAGCCACTAAAAAACTAAAGGGGGACTTTACTATGTTTTTATTAGGCGCAACATTGTCCAGTCAAGTAAATCCGAACTGGCAAACTTACATTATGATAGCTGTTTATTTTATCATTTTGTTAGTCATTGGTTTTTACGGCTATAAACAAGCAACGAGTAACTTAAGTGAGTACATGCTTGGTGGTCGTAGTATTGGTCCATGGGTTACGGCACTTTCAGCCGGTGCCTCGGACATGAGTGGATGGATGATTATGGGGTTACCTGGCGAAGTTTATTCAACAGGATTATCTGCACTTTGGATCACGATTGGTCTGACATTGGGGGCATACATTAACTACTTAATCGTAGCACCTCGATTACGTGTACATACTGAAATTGCAGGCGATGCCATTACATTACCTGACTTTTTTAACAATCGTTTGAATGATCAATCAAACATTATCAAGATTATTTCAGGAACAATCATTGTCGTCTTTTTCACACTTTACACGCATACAGGGTTCGTAGCGGGTGGTAAACTTTTTGATAGTGCATTCGGCTTGGATTATCACTTTGGTCTTGTATTAGTTGCTGTTATTGTTATTTTATATACTTTCTTTGGTGGTTACTTAGCAGTATCAATTACAGACTTCTTCCAAGGTGTCATTATGCTTATGGCTATGATCATGGTACCAATCGTTGCATTATTAAAATTAAATGGTCTTGATACATTCGATACAATCGTTGAACTAAAACCAACGAACTTAGACCTTTTCCGTGGTACAACTGTAATCGGTATTATTTCATTTTTCGCTTGGGGACTTGGTTACTTCGGTCAGCCACATATCCTTGTACGCTTTATGAGTATTCGATCTGTAAGTCTTTTCACATTAACACGTCGTATCGGGATCTCATGGATGGCAGTTGGATTATTCGGAGCTGTTATGATTGGTCTATTAGGAATTGCTTTCGTTCCAGCACAAGGCGTTGAACTTCAAGACCCTGAAACATTATTTATTTTAATGGGACAAATCTTATTCCATCCATTAATCGGTGGCTTCTTATTAGCCGCAATTTTAGCAGCGATTATGAGCACGATTTCATCTCAATTACTCGTAACGTCAAGTTCATTAACTGAAGACTTTTATAAACTAATTCGTGGTAAAGAAGCAAATGCAAAAGCACATGAAAAAGAATTTGTTTTAGTTGGACGTTTATCCGTAGTTATCGTTGCCATTGTAGCAATTGCCATTGCTTGGTCACCAAATGATACTATCTTGAACTTAGTTGGGAATGCGTGGGCAGGTTTTGGTGCCTCATTCGGTCCACTTGTAATCCTATCACTTTATTGGAAAGGTCTTACAAGAGATGGTGCCGTTGCAGGTATGGTTGCGGGTGCATTAACAGTTATTTTATGGATTGTCTTTGCACACCCACTTGGAGAAACTTATCAATTCTTCACACTTTATGAAATCGTACCAGGCTTCTTAGCAAGTCTGCTCGTCACATTTTTCGTATCAAAACTTACGAAAAAACCAGGCGACTTTGTTGAACGTGATCTCAACGAAGTAAAACGTCAAATTCGTGAAGCAAAACAATAATTTACATTATATTCTAAGGGGTATCGGACGCTACGCAACTTTGCGTGGACGTCCGATTTTTTCATTAAAAAATCTCCCGGCTATATGTTAATAGCTAGGAGATTTTCATGTTAATGGTTGTAAATATGCACTCTAGGTTCTGAGTCATCTTCTCCTTTTGTAATAAGTGCACGTGGCTCACTACCATCCTTAATATGAATTTCATAGGTAGGTACATCTTTTAAATCTTTTTCAGCTAACTGTGTCACATATTGTGTGATACCAATCAGTTCTGCTTTTCCATAGTAATCAATTGGCAAATCAACGACAAGATTGTCTGCTTTTTTATTTACAAACTTAACTTTACCAACAGCTTGTGTGAAATTATTAAAATATGATTGCAAACTGCTGTTAAAATCTTGAAAGTTTGAATTCAAACCTTCATCTAAATCAGCAGCTTCACTTGATGGAAGTAAGACAGTTTGTTCATTGACTTTTTTCCAATCGTTCAACTTTGCGCCATTCTTCTCTGATACCGCATAACTGACGAATTGACCTGGCACGATGTCTTCTTCACTCGATTGAATATAAATGGCGAAGGTAATCGGAATATCTTTCAACTCATTGTTTTCACGTAGTCGAGATAACATCTCTTCAGCCATTTCTTGTCCTTTTTCTTTTACCATTTTCGTATCTAACGCTTCACTATATGTTTCGCCATATTCTTCTTTTTGGTAATAGTAGACACTGTTCATAGCAAGACCAATTGTCATCCCTTCAATTTCTTTCCCTTCTGTATCACTCGAACTATAAAAGTCTTGTTCCAATATATTTGATAGAAGTGCCGGCGTGTTTTTCGCAATTTTTTCTGGATTTTTTTCTCCGTTTACAGAAGGATTCAGTCCAAGATTTTCATTAGCATTCGCCTTTTCTTTCTCTTCATCACTCATCTTATCAATTTCTTTTTTCGTAAATTTTGGTTTTAAGTACGCTCGAATAGTATCTTTATTTAGAAACTGACCTTCTTGATACAAATACTGATCTGTCGGGAAAACTTCTTGGCTAATATTTAGTAAACCGTCTTCAAAGTCTTCACCATTATACCCATTCGCCATTTTTTCTTGGACAAGACCACGCGCTTGGCTCTCTTTAAATGGCAAAATAGTACGGTAGTTATCCCCTTGTACATTTTGATCAGTTGCTATTTCTTTAACTTTTGCTTGCTTCTTAGTTGAATTTGTTTGTTCTTGATCTTGTTTCTGTTCAGATTGTTCATCATCTGTCGGTGCACAGGCTGTTAATACAAGACTTAGCCCCAACATCATTGCAATTGTTCGTTTCATTGCCTGCTCCCTCATTCCTCACGCATTGCGTTTTGTTTATCAATAAATGTTTGTTCATCCCATATCGGTGTTCCGAGTGATTCTGCTTTTGTTAGCTTTGATCCAGCGTCTGTTCCTGCAATAACAAGGTCTGTTGATTTTGTCACACTGCTTGTCACTTTAGCGCCTTGTCGCTTCAACCATTGACCTGCTTCAGATCTTGTCATCTGTTGAAGTTTACCAGTCAACACGATAGTTTTTCCATGAAATTCTGGGTGCCCTTCTACTTCAGAGAGCTTTTCTCCCGTATATGTCATGTTTACACCACGTGATTGCAGTTTTTCAATCAATGCTTTGATATCTTCATTTGCCATATATGTCACAAATGATTGTGCAAGTTTTTCACCGACATCATGAATTTCAGTAAGTTCGGCTTCTGTGACAGACATCAACCGTGTCATCGTCTCATATTTTTCAGCAAGTACTTGGCTCGCTTTGACGCCGAGATGACGGATACCGAGTCCGAATAATAAATGTTCTAATGATTGTTGTTTAGATGCTTCGATGGCAGAAAGTAAATTGTCCGCCTTTTTCTCACCCATGCGCTCAAGCGGCAACAGATCATCTTTCGTCAGTTGAAAAATATCTGCAACGTCACGAATAAGTTCGTTGTGGTACAGTTGCTCGATGATTTTCGTTCCAAGTCCGTCGATGTTCATTGCTTGACGTGAGACGAAATGAATCAATCCTTCCACGAGTTGTGCTTGACATTTCGGATTGATACAACGCAATGCGACTTCGCCTTCAATACGCACGAGTTCATGCCCACAACTTGGACAATGGGTCGGCATGTGATACGTTTCGGCATGTTCCGGTCTGCGTTCTAGAACAACACGTACTACTTCCGGAATGATATCCCCTGCTTTTTTAACGACCACGCTATCACCGATACGAATATCTTTCTCATGAATCAAGTCTTCATTGTGCAACGATGCACGTGAAACAGTTGTACCGGCCACACGAACAGGTTCCAAAACAGCTGTCGGTGTAACGACGCCGGTACGTCCAATGCTCAACTCAATATCCAATAGCTTAGAAACGACTTCTTCAGCAGGAAACTTATATGCGATTGCCCAACGGGGTGACTTTTGTGTGAATCCCATCTCTTCTTGATGTTCAATCGCATTCACCTTAATAACAATGCCATCGATGTCGTACGGCAAGGCTGTACGATGATCTGTCCAATATGCAATGTATTCAAGTACTTCTTCAATTGACGCTACTTCACGACGCTCAGGGTTTGTTTTAAAGCCAAGTCCGTCCAATTCTGCTAATGCTTCACTTTGCGATGTGGCGTCTAGTTCTGTAAAGTCATTGATACTGTATAAAAAGATGTCCAACTTACGTTCAGCTGCTAACTTTGAATCTAGTTGACGCAATGATCCAGCAGCAGCATTTCTTGGATTGGCAAATGGTTGCTCGTCATTTTGTTCTTTTATTTCATTTAACTTCAAGAATGATTTACGTGGCATATACGCTTCTCCACGTACTTCAAATGAAATCGGACGTTCTAATGTTAAAGGAATTGCGTAGATTGTTTTTAAGTTTTCGGTAATATCTTCACCGGTCGTACCGTCTCCACGAGTAAGACCTTGAACAAATGCACCGTCTACATATTTTAACGATACGGCAAGGCCGTCAATTTTTAATTCACACATATAGGTAACTGATCCAACTGCTTCTCTCACACGTTGATCAAAACGCCTTAAATCCTCTTCATTAAAAGCATTCCCTAAACTTAACATCGGGGTATCATGTCGTACTTTATTAAAAGTGGACTGCGCTTGCCCACCGATTCGGACAGTCGGTGAGTTAGATGACTTAAACTCAGGATGTGCCGCTTCGATTTCAATGAGTTCTGCCAACAATTTATCGTATTCAGCATCCGGCACACTCGGGTTATCTTGAACATGATATTCATAATTATATTGGTGTAACAACTGATGTAACGTTGCTACCCTTTCTTTCAGTTCTGTCATCTATTAATCCTCCTTCTTCTGTAACGGAGCAAACTGTGCAATGAGTCGCTTAGGTCCTTCCGACTTGAAGATAATATCAAGTTCGACCGTATCTCCTTTGACATTGACATTTGAGACCATTCCTTCGCCCCACGATTTGTGAATGACTTTGTCTCCTACATGCCAATCAGTTGTTGTCGCTGCTGAACCCACTTTCGTTCCTGTTGTGCGCTGGCTAAAGCCGCGTTTTTTGGACTGACCTGTACGTTTATGTGACGCAATAGATACGCTCGGTTTCGGTCTTTCCAATAAGTCTTCTGGAATTTCATTTAAGAATCGAGAACGTACATTGGATTGCGGTCTACCGAAGAGTGTTCTTGACGTTGCATGTGTTAAGTAAAGTACTTCTTCTGCTCGTGTAATCGCAACATAGCAAATACGACGTTCTTCTTCCATCTCATGATCTTCACCGCTCTTAATCGCCCGAATATGTGGAAATATTGATTCTTCCATGCCGATAATGAAGACAACTGGGAACTCTAGTCCTTTAGCCGAGTGCATCGTCATCAATGTAACACCTTCGTCAAAGTTCGCTTCATCAACATCTGCGACAAGCGATAAATCAGTTAAGAAGTTGATTAATGACTGCTCTTCAAGTGGTGTATTCTCTTCATAATCTTTTGGTACTGACATAAACTCATCTAAGTTTTCCAAACGACTACGAGATTCGAGTGTATCTTCTTTTTCAAGCATACTTCGGAAACCCGACTTATTCAGTACTTCATCTACAATCTCTGTGATTTCTAAAAACTCTTGTTCTTTCATCAAATTTGACATCAACATATAAAATTCTGCAGCTGCTTGTGTGACCTTTTTTGATAAACCGATGAAATCAACTTCAGCTAATGCGTCAAACATACTAATTTCATGGCTATTTGCATAATCTTTAATCTTTTGAATTGAAGTTGCTCCAATTCCACGCTTTGGTACATTAATAATACGCTCTAAGCTGATATCATCTGCGCTATTCGCAATCAATCGTAAATAACTTAATAAATCTTTAATCTCTTTGCGGTCATAGAACTTCATGCCGCCAACCATGACATACGGTATATTCGACTTCATTAACGTTTCTTCTAAGACACGAGATTGGGCATTTGTACGGTATAAAACAGCCATGTCTTTTAATGACTTTCCTTGCTTTTGATGCTTCAAAATTTCTATCACAACATATTGTGTTTCATCACGTTCACTTGTCGCTTCATAATAATGAATCTGTTCTCCTTCTGAATTAGACGTCCAGAGACCTTTAGGTTTGCGTTCACTATTGTGACGAATCACTTCATTCGCTGCGGTTAAAATTGTTTTCGTCGAGCGATAGTTTTGTTCTAAAAAGATTGTCTTCGCTGTTGGATAATCTTCTTCAAACGACAAGATATTTTGAATATCTGCACCACGCCATCCATAGATAGATTGATCAGAGTCACCAACTACGCATAAGTTTTTAAATTTTTTCGCAATCATATTCACCAATGTATATTGCGCTTTGTTTGTATCTTGGTACTCATCGACATGAATGTATTGAAATTTATTTTGATAATATTCTAGTACATCTGGTACACGTTCGAATAATTTTATTGTCGTCATAATGAGATCATCAAAGTCTAATGCTTGGTTACGAATCAGTTGTTTTTGATAACCTTCATACACTTTAGCAACCATGATTGCTTTGAAGTCATGCGCTTCTTCCATCGCCATTGCAGGTGTTTTTAATTCGTTTTTTAAGTTACTGATTTGAGAAATGAAGAAACGGGGTTCATATTGTTTTGAATCGATATTTTCACGTTTCAACACATCTTTGATTACAGATTTTTGGTCTGTTGGATCGATGATTGTAAAGTTACGTTCGATTCCAATACGATCAATATCTCGACGTAAAATTCGTACGCACATAGAGTGGAACGTTGACATCCAAATAACTTCTCCCGCTTCCCCGACCAATGCTTGGACACGTTCTTTCATTTCTTTCGCTGCTTTATTTGTAAATGTAATCGCCAAAATATTGTAAGGAGATACAGATTTTTCATCTAATAAATATGCGATGCGATGTGTTAACACACGCGTCTTCCCTGAGCCGGCACCAGCCATGATAAGCAGTGGTCCTTCAGTTGTACGCACCGCCTCGCTCTGCTCTGCGTTCATATTTTTTAAGAGTGGATTCATTATGTTCTCTCCTTTATTTTTGTTGTTTTTAGCGCTTCTTTGATATTTTCATAGATAACATTACCGACAATAATAGTGTCTGCAATATTGCCCATCTCTTCGGCACGCATGAATGAATCAATGCCACCACCGTAGAATAGTTGTGTGTCTGTTAAACAATGACGCGCTGCCTGTACTATGTCAGGATCACCATATTGTCCACTATATTCGAGATAAAGTACCGGTAAATGGTAGACATCATTCGCCATTTGCGCATAAGCTTCTACATCTTCAATATCTAAGTTCGTTGTCGCACTTGTTAACATTGCAACTTTACTATCATCATTTAAAACGACATACCCTTCAAAAATAAGTTCTTCAAAGTTAATCATATGCCCATATTGTTTTAATGCTTCATGAAGAAGTCCATTGTGAAATCTCACATCTGTACTGTTCAAAACAGTTGGTACAAAATAAAAATCAAATCCCGGCATAATACTCTCAAGATTTGAAATCTCAAGTACGAGTGGTAGAGGATAACGACGCACACGACTCATTAACTGAATGACATTATCTTCAGTTACATCATCTGTACCACCGATCATAATCGCATCCGTTTTTGACATACAAAGTGCTTCTAAATCCTTGTCCGAAATCACTTTTGCTGGATCTAATTTAAATATATGACGCCATTGTTTTATATCGTACATCACACACGTCTCCTTTAAATTTTCGTAACTTATATTATAGCATTTTTAGAAGATGTGTGGGAGTCAGAAGCGAGAATCTGAATGGGGTATATTCGTCATAAAACTGCGAAACACAATTGAAAATTTTATCTTGTAACATACCTAATTGATCAGACAAAGTCCATTCAGAGAATCATTTAAAAAAGAGACGAAAAACCGTCTCTTATTGTCCAAATTCAAAGTATTCTTCTAGTGTTGTCTCTTCGTTATGAATCGTTTGTGCCAAGTCTTTCCCAACATATCTCAAATGCCACGGTTCGTATTGATAACCTGTAATGGCTTCCTTCCCTTCAGGGTAACGAATGATAAAGCCATATGTATGTGCATGATCTTTGACCCATTGTCCTTCCGGCGTCTTAACAAAAGATGTTTTAAAGTCATCACTCGCATTTGCTGAGCCTACGTCAAAAGCAAGTCCTGATTGATGCTCCGAATGACCTGGTTTTGCACTATACTTGTCAGCTGCTGCTTGTCCATCTTTTGCGACATAACTGCTGTACAATTGTTGTTGCGTCTCATATGATCGAAAGCCACTGCGAAATACAAGGTTTACATCGTCTTGACGACTTTCTTGAATCATACGATCTAATTGCATTCTAGCTTTGACATTTTCACCCGGTGCATATTCACTCGGAAGACCCACTTTCTTATTAACAAAAAGATGTCCGTCTACATAGGTTACACCGTCTTTTCGTGTTACTTTGTGCTGATCCTTTTTCTCAGCAACTTGCTGATTGTTTTGTTCAACTGTCTCATCATACGTCCCACAAGCTGTTAACATGAGTGATGTGATACTTGCTGCTAAAAATAATTTTTTCATTTCTGCACTCCATATTCTAACGATGTTTAAAGGTAATAAACACAAAACAACAGCAGATTTCTCCAATGAGATATCTCTGCTGTTATCGTCTTGCTTCTATTTTTTTGTTTCAATATTCATTCGTTCTAAAATCATAGTATAGGCGTCATTCCCCCACTGTAACGAACGTTTCACACGTGAAATCGTCGCCGTTGATGCACCTGACTCCTGTTCAATTGTTGCATAAGTGTAGCCTTGTTTAATCATTTTAGCAACTTGTAAACGTTGTGATAATGACTGAATTTCATTTACTGTACACAAATCATCAAAAAATTGATAGCATTCTTCGCGTGTTTCTAATGTGAGGATAGCGTCAAATAATTCATCTAGTGCTTTTCCACGTAACTTCTCAATTTGCATGCAAACAACCCCTATATCTTAGAATATCTGATCATACTATTGTATGAAAAGATAAAGCGTAGTTGTCCTATTCTAGACCTACTCTTTTAAATATTGTATCAACTTGATTAAGGTGATGTCTAGGGTCAAAGCACATATCTAAGTCTTCTTTTGAAAGTTTATCCGTAATTGTAGGGTCTGCTTCTACTAATTCTCTAAATGGTGTTTTCGTTTCCCATGATGTCATCGCTTTTGGTTGTACGGTATCATAAGCTTCTTCTCGTACCATCCCTTTATCGATAAGTGCTAATAAAACACGTTGAGAATAAATAAGTCCGAATGTTTTATTCATGTTTTCAGTCATGTTTTCTTCATAAACAGTTAAACGATCAACGATATTCGTAAAGCGGTTTAATGCATAGTCTAACGCAATCGTTACATCTGGTAACATAATACGTTCAGCAGAAGAGTGTGAGATATCACGCTCGTGCCACAATGCAACATTCTCATACGCTGTTGTAATATAACCACGAATCACTCGTGCAATGCCTGTGATATTCTCTGAACCGATTGGATTACGTTTGTGTGGCATTGCTGAAGAACCTTTTTGCCCCTTCGCAAATGCTTCTTCAACTTCACGTGTTTCTGTTTTTTGTAGGTTTCGGATCTCAACCGCAAATTTTTCAAGAGATGTTGCAATCAAACTTAACGTTGCAATGTAGTACGCATGACGATCACGCTGCAATGTTTGAGTTGAAACAGGGGCTGCCGCAATACCAAGATGTTTACATACATATGCTTCGATTTCAGGTGGAATGTTGGCAAATGTACCGACCGCACCACTCATTTTGCCCACTTCGATTTCTTCACGCACACGTTTGAAACGTTCCATATTACGTTGCATTTCTGCATACCATAACGCCATCTTCACACCAAATGTCGTTGGTTCTGCATGCACACCGTGAGTACGTCCCATCATTAAGGTTGTTTTGTATTTTTTTGCCTTCGCCGCTAACACATCAATAAAACGTTCTAAATCTTTTTCGATAATGTCGTTCGCTTGTTTCACTTGATAACTTAATGCTGTATCTACAACGTCTGTTGATGTTAATCCGTAGTGCACCCATTTGCGTTCTTCTCCTAATGTTTCAGATACTTGTCTTGTGAATGCAACTACATCATGGCGTGTTTCTTGTTCAATTTCTTTCGCACGTTCAACATCTACACGGGCATGCTCACGAATTTTCTTCACATCTTCTTTCGGGATATAGCCTAATTCACTCCATGCTTCACTCGCTAAGATCTCAACTTCCAACCATGCTTCATAGCGGTTTTGGTCTGTCCAAATACGTGACATTTCTTCTCTTGAGTAACGTTCAATCATTCGTCAAAAACTCCTATCTCAAATAATAGTTTTATTATAGCAAACCAACAGTAACAATACATTCTCTATTCAATCAGATTTATCGTTCGGAATCAACCACTAAATGATAATAATTACAAATAATTTCATCCCTAAGACGTTTGTAAAACGAACTTTAGTCGTTAAAATATCTATAAAGTTCGTTTTAACAACACAGAATCTGAGAGTAGTCTCTCTCAGATTCGTTATTTAAGATTCTGTATGATTGAGTTTCTTACCAGTAAATATAATTTCTTGCTTTAGCACTTCTACACTACCATCTTTATTCTCTTTAAACACCGGCTTTTCAAAACGTTTCACCGGCATATAACCTGCTGCTTTCATACGTGCCAAACAATCTTGTATCGTTTCATTTTCTTCAACTTGAAATTTCATCTATATCCTTCGCCTTTATTTTATAATATCGTCTCAGTATTCTATCATTTAGGCCATGTAAAACGTGTATATGCTAATTCACGCTTATGTGCATTTCTTACAAAGTGACGTTCAATCACTGCAGCATCTTCAGGTGACACAGTCTTGCCTTCTAAATAGTCATCGATCGCATCATACGTGACACCGAGTGCCACTTCATCCGGCAGTTGCGGTTTGTCATCTTCTAAGTCCGCTGTTGGTACCTTTTCGTATAAATGTGCCTCTGCACCTAAATACTTCAAAAGTTGGCGTCCTTGACGTTTGTTCAATCCGAAGAGTGGTGCGATATCAGCCGCACCGTCACCGTGTTTTGTGAAAAATCCGGTGATGTTTTCGGCAGAGTGATCCGTTCCTACAACAATGCCACTCGTATTTGCCGCGATCGCATATTGTACTTTCATACGTTCACGCGCTTTTTCATTCCCTTTTTGGAAGTCAGTCAACGTAAAACCTGCTTCTTCCAATGCTGCAACACTTTGATCGACCGCCGCTTGGATATTCACAGTCACGATACGATCAGGTTCAATAAACTTTAACGCATCTTCCACATCATCAGCGTCACGTTGGATACCATATGGTAACTTCACCGCAATAAACGTATAAGGTTGTTCTGCTGTTTCATTTAATTCATTCACAGCAAGTTGCACTAACTTACCTGCCAACGTCGAATCTTGTCCACCTGAGATACCGAGCACAAGCGTTCTAACAAAGGCATGTGCTTTCACATATTGTTTAATGAAGTCTTTGATTGTCTCAATCATTTCTGCACTATCAATCGTTGGCGTTACTTTCATATCGCTCACAATCATTGCTTGCATTTTATTCATAAGCTTCCTCCATCTCTTTGACTTTTTCTGCTACTTCAAAGATACGTTTCTGCTTGTTTTCCCAACATGCCGTACTCAAGTCAACCGGATACTCTTCAGGATTTAAATAACGCTTGTTTTCATCCCACAATAAATTCAAATTATCTTCCAAGTATGCTTTCGCAGATTTTTCCGATGGGCACGTATAAACAAGTTTGCCATCTTTAAAAATGTCTTGGTGTAGATCAATCGCTTTAAATTGTTTGATAAACTTTGTTTTATACGTATGAATTGGATGGAACATCTTCAACGGTGATGCTGCATTCGGATCTTCATGTTCTAACGTGATGTAATCACCTTCAGCCTTATTCGTCTTCGTATTGATGACACGATAAACACGCTTTACACCCGGTGTCGTCACTTTTTCAGCATTATTAGACAGCTTAATGCGATCAACATATTCGCCTGTTTCATTTTCAACAGCGACCATTTTATAAACTGCACCTAACGCTGGTTGTTGGTATGCCGTTATTAGCTTCGTTCCAACCCCCCATGAATCCACGGTTGCTCCTTGCGCCTTCAAACTGGAAATAGTCGACTCATCAAGGTCGTTTGATGCAATAATTTTCGCATCTGGAAATCCTGCTGCATCCAACATTTTTCGTGCTTCTTTTGATAAATATGCGATATCACCCGAATCAAGTCGAATACCGATAAAGTTGATTTTATCTCCCAATTCTTTCGCAACACGAATCGCATTCGGTACACCTGATTTAAGCGTATGGAATGTGTCCACTAAGAAAACACAATTTTTATGGCGCTCTGCATATTTTTTAAATGCAACATATTCATCGCCATAAGTTTGAACAAATGCATGTGCATGCGTACCTGATACAGGGATATCAAATAATTTACCTGCACGGACGTTACTTGTTGAATCAAATCCACCAATAATTGCTGCACGTGCCCCCCATACAGCCGCATCCATTTCATGTGCACGACGTGTTCCGAACTCCATCAACGTATCATTCGGTGCAACTTGCTTGATCAAGCTTGCTTTTGTAGAGATAAGCGTTTGGAAATTAATGATATTCAACAAGGCAGTTTCAATAAGCTGCGCTTGAATGAGTGGTGCCTCTACGCGCAATAAAGGTTCATTGTTAAAGCACAACTCACCTTCTTGCATGGAACGAATATTTCCCGTAAAGCGCAAATCTTTCAAATACGCTAAAAAGTCATCTTGATAACCAATTGAACTTAAGTACGCGATATCGCTTTGTGAGAAATGGCAGTTCTCTATAAACTCAATCACTCTACGCAAACCATTAAAGACAGCATAGCCACTCCCGAATGGCATCTTTCTAAAGTATATATCGAAAACTGCTTTGCGTTCATGAATGCCATCAAACCAGTACGATTCAGCCATGTTAATTTGGTATAAGTCATTGTGTAGCATCAAGCTATCATCATCATATTGATACATTATCGTATTCCCTCTATTCACCATTGTTATTTTTGATATTAGTTACGTCAATCATATCATAGATACATCATTATCGTGTATTGAGAGTGAGTCAGAAAATGTACAATTCTGAATGCATTGTTTCAATCATGTCATGCTACCTTTTTTCACACATTACATCCGCTTTTCAACGAAATACTAACAATATCATGACATTCATACGACAGGCATCATTTATATGGTAAGATTTCACTATCATAAGTGATGAGGTGGGAAAATGTTACAACAAGCACGCACATTTATAACTGACATGTACAATGAATTAAACTTTTCAGAAGAAGCTTGTACTGAACGTCTCGCAAATATTGAACGAGAAATTGCAGAAACTGGCACATATCGACATACCACAGAAGAATTAACATATGGTGCACGTGTCGCATGGCGCCAATCTAATCGCTGTATCGGACGATTATTTTGGGAGAAACTTACTGTCATGGATGCACGAGATATCCAAGATGAAGCAGATTTTATCGATGCGATTCATAACCATATTGAATATGCAACTAATGGCGGACGTATTAAACCTACAATAACGATCTTTGCACAATCGGACATTCCGGGACCTAAAATTTTCAACAATCAACTCATTCGATATGCTGGCTATGCAGACAAAGGAGATCCAGCAGAGAGAGAAGTCACACAACTAGCTGAATATTTGGGATGGTGTGGGAAAGGGACTGATTTTGATATTTTACCACTCATTTATCAACTGCCTAATCAACCCGTAAAGTATCATACATATCCAGAATCCCTCATTATGGAAGTTCCCATTCAACATAAGAATTATCCAAAAGTTGCAACGCTCGGTTTGAAATGGTACGCTGTGCCAATTATTTCAAGTATGGATCTAAAAATCGGTGGCATTACATATCCAACTGTTCCTTTTAATGGTTGGTATATGGTGAATGAAATTGCTGTGCGCAACTTTACAGATAGTTATCGCTACAACTTATTAGAAACATTCGCAGAGGCAATGGGCTTTGATAACTTGCGCAATACATCCTTTAACAAAGATCGTGTGATGGTAGAAATCAATGATGCTGTCTATCAATCTTTTCGACAAGCAGGCGTATCAATGGTCGATCATCTCACCGCTTCAAAACAGTTTGAACAATTTGAGCACAATGAAACACAACAAGGACGTGCTGTCACTGGCAAATGGTCTTGGCTCGCACCACCATTATCGCCAACATTGACATCAAACTATCATCATGGATACCGCAATGAAGTGCGTGAACCGAACTTTTTTTACAAAGAAAAGACAACTTCAGGGTGCCCTTTCCACTAACTTCATGTACAATAAATGACAATCAACTGGACAGGAAGTGATTGTGATGAATCTCTATTACTTAGGCCCGCAAGGCACATTTTCATACTTGGCGGCCAAACAATATTGTGGTGGACAACCGCAGATCAATCTCGTAGCTAAAACACAGCTTTATGAAGTGATGACTGCATTGTTAGATGACCCGACAAGCCGAGCGATTGTTCCAATTGAAAATGCGATTGAAGGGACAATTAATATCGTGGCAGATACGCTTGTGGAACAACCGTTTACTGTGATTGATGAAGTGCTTCTTGATATTTCATTTGGCTTATATGGAAATCCCAATCAAGCATTAGATGAGATACAAAAAGTCTATTCCATTGGTCCAGCAATCAGTCAAACACAGAAGTTCATTCATCAACATCACTTAACCTACGACTATACAACGAGTACGATTGCCGCATTGGATTATATTGATGATACAACTGGTGCAATTATTCCACTTGGTAGTGGTGAGGTCTATGGATATATCCCGCTTGCGACAAATATTGAAGATTATGCACACAATCAAACACGTTTTCTCGTATTACAACATGCTGACTTTACGAAACAAGATAGTGGTGACACTTGTTTGCTCGTCATTACACCGAAGCAAGATCAACCGGGATTATTAGCAAGCGTCTTAAATACTTTTGCGTTATTTCACGTCAATCTATCATGGATTGAATCACGTCCATTGAAAACACAACTAGGTATGTATCGATTCTTCGTACAAGCTGATTGCCCGAACCAACAGGATTTAGACAAAATCATAACAATTTTAAAAACATTAGATTTTGAGATACAATCGTTAGGTCGCTTTAATTAATCAATTCAGTAACAATCCCTTTTCGACATATGACGAAAAGGGATTGTTTGTTATATTTGTTTTTTATATGCAATTTGTTTTTCTTTAATCTTAGGCATGTTTTTATCAGTTTTCAATGTGATATTTTGAATCGCTGTGAGTGTTACTGGCGCACAGTTCCCCGCATATGTGTTGTCCAATATTTCGATATCTGTATGCGGCGCAACTTTATGACTACGTATATGCATCGTGTCTTTAGGCCCGATATCAATAAATGTATTTTGTAATACGAAAAAGCCTTCGCCCCCTTGCTTAACTTGTGTTTTACCATCAAGTGTCCACGCATTTTTACCTTGATGCACACCTAAATATCGGATACCTCCCACACATCGGTGAAAGACATTATTATGAATAAATGTACTTTTCCCTTTTAAAGGGGTTAGTGCATAGTCTCGCATGCCATCGAATACATTATTTTCAATAACCACCGTCTCATAAAAATGATCAACACGACTGGCGTGTGAGCCAATAGCACGATTCCACGCATGCATATTGCCTTCATGAGAGTTACCAAAATAACAATTTTCAATCATGACGTGCTTCGTAATCGTTCCGTCGTTACGCCCAAACTTCGGAAACGCCCCTTTTACAAATAAATCTAATTGAATCGCTTCAGAGAATGAACGGTCCCCTTTCACATCGTAAAAACCGAGAAACTGACAATTATGAATGTATACACCATCTAAACCACATGCATCAATACCGTGACCACCGACAACATTTTTCACTGTGACACCTTCAACTTCCACTTCACGTGCATGCCCTAAACACATAGCGGTATTGTTGTATGGATATTCATTGCCATTCATATCAAAAGTCCCCCCGTGAATACGTATGTAGCCATGACCTTCATAACCATGATAGCGTCGTAAACTCGAGCCATTTTTAAGTAAAGTATCTCGTCCTTTACGCAATAAAGTTGCCCCTTCGTCTAAAATCAAAGTAGTTCCTTTATAAATTTTCAATGCTTTCATAATATGATAGGTGCCGGGTGGTATGTATACTGTAATGGGTCCCTTCTTTGCTTGATTTAAAGCACGTTGAATCCCTATTGTATCTCGCCATCTATTTTGTGTTGTTGCGCCAAATTTTATAACATTTATAGCCAATTGTGTGGACGCCTCCCAAATAAAAGTTATACTATACATAATAACTATATACCCAATTTTTAGGAGGAACAACATGACACAACGTGCATTGTTAGTTGTAGATTACTCGTATGATTTTATTGCCGAAGATGGCAAGTTAACATGTGGCGAAGCAGGTCAACGTATTGAATCATTTATTGTACAACGCGTTCAAGATTATATTGCCAATGATGACAACGTCTTTTTCTTAATGGACTTGCATGAAGAAAATGACCCTTATCATCCGGAAACAAAACTTTTCCCACCCCACAATATTATTGGAACACCTGGACGTGAATTGTATGGCGAAGTGAAAGAATTATATGAAACAATCCAGCCAAAAAACAACGTGCACTTTATCAATAAACGTCGCTACGACTCTTTTTATGGTACACCGCTCGATGCATTACTGAGAGAAAGAAATATTGATACCGTTGAAATTTTAGGGGTGTGTACAGATATTTGTGTCCTTCATACTGCAGTGAGCGCCTATAATCTTGGCTATCACTTGATTATTCCAACAGCAGGCGTTGCATCTTTTAATCAAATTGGACACGAATGGGCATTATCACACTTTAAAGATACTTTAGGCGCAAAGGTAGAATAAACTGATACACGCATGATAAAATATGAGTGAGAAACGTATATAAGGAGATTGAAACTATGACAACATATATTTTTGGTCATCAAAACCCAGATACTGATGCAATTTCATCAGCAATTATTATGGCAGACTTTGAACAACAAAATGGCAACAAAGAAGCAAAAGCTTACCGTTTAGGTGATGTAAGCCCTGAAACACAATATGCACTTGATCATTTTAAAGTTTCAGCCCCAGAATTATTAACAGACGATTTAACAGATCAAGATGTGATCCTAGTCGACCACAATGAGTTCCAACAAAGTGCTGAAACAATTGACAAAGCAGTTATCAAGCATGTAATCGATCACCATCGTATTGCAAACTTTGAAACAGCTGGCCCATTATACTACCGTGCCGAGCCTGTTGGCTGTACAGCAACAATTCTATACAAAATGTACAAAGAACAAGGTTTTGAAATCCGCCCAGAAATTGCTGGCTTAATGATTTCAGCTATTATTTCTGACAGTTTATTATTCAAATCACCTACTTGTACATCACAAGACGTGAATGCCGCAAAAGCATTGGCTGAAATTGCGGGTGTTGATCTAGATGCCTATGGTCTTGATATGTTAAAGGCAGGCGCATCTACTGCTGACAAATCTGAAGAAGAACTATTAGATGCCGATGCCAAATCATTCAGCATGGGTGACTACACAGTTCGTATCGGACAAGTAAACACAGTGGATATCGATGAAGTATTCGCACGTCAAGAAGCACTTGAAAATGCAATGAACAAAGCAAGTGTTGACAACGGCTATGATATTTTCGTTCTTGCAATCACTGACATTATCAACAGTGACTCTAAAATCTTAGTAGTCGGTGCAGAAAAAGACACGGTAGCAACAGCTTTTGATACAACACTAGATAACAACACAGCATTCTTACCAGGTGTTGTATCACGTAAAAAACAAATCGTCCCACCGATTACAACAGCATTAACAAAATAATCTAATTCAAAGGTTGTGAATGGTTATGACATACGATATTAAAGAAACAGACAATAAATTCTATATCGGAGAAGATGTTAACGCACCACAAGCAGAGATTACATTCCTTTATCATGACGCACAGACAATCAATGTGAATCACACATATGTATCACCTGAATTACGCGGTGGTGGTGTGGCCAAACAATTATTCAACCGTGTGATTGATAAAGCGAAGCATGAAGATTTGAAGATTATTCCAACATGTAGCTACGTAAAGTTACAATTTGATAGAGATGCATCACTTGAATCATTGAGAGCATAATTTAACCTAAGGACTGGGCACATACGCGCTCAGTCCTTTTATCACAAATAGAGAGGACTGCATACATGCAACAGATTAAAGAACAAGTCCAACATTCAAAAGATTACTTTCTGACACATGAAACAAAGTCAATTAAGTTCCGAAAAAAACAATTGAAGTGCTTATCAAAAAGTATCAAGCAGCACGAAACTGCATTAAAATCAGCATTGCTCACGGATCTGGGAAAAGGCAGTATTGAAGCATACGCAACAGAAATTGGCTATACATTAAGTAGCATTAAATTGATGCGAAAATCGATCGATAAATGGAGTAAAAAACAAGCGGTTGATACACCTGTTTATCTATTCCCTGCGAAAAGTTTCATCGTTAAAGAGCCATTAGGTACTGTACTTATCATTGGCCCTTTTAACTACCCTTTCCAACTTCTATTCGAACCTTTAATTGGGGCAATTGCAGCTGGGAACACAGCAATCATTAAACCTTCTGAATTAACACCGAATGTGGCAAAAGTCGTAGAAAACATCATTACAGACACTTTCGAGCCAGAATATGTCTCAGTTGTTCAAGGTGGACCTGATGTTATTCAAACACTGCTAGAACAACCTTTTGACCATATCTTCTTTACCGGTAGTGAACGTGTTGGTAAGATTGTCTACAAGGCTGCAGCTGAGCAACTTATTCCTGTTACGCTTGAACTCGGTGGAAAGTCCCCTGTCATCATTGATAAAACAGCTAATCTGAAAGTAGCAAGTGAACGTATTAGTTTCGGGAAATTCATCAATACGGGACAAACTTGTGTCGCACCAGATTATATTTTAATCGATGAGTCAATTAAAGAGCCTTTTATTCATGCATTGCGTACAACATTGAAAGAATTTTACGGATCGCACCCACTTATTAGTGAAGATTTAGGACATATCGTCAACGAACGCCATTTCGATCGCCTGGCTGCTTTGATGGATGCACAAAAAGAACAATGCATCATCGGTGGAGAACGCAATGCGACACAACGCCGAATTGCACCAAGCATTTATGATAACGTGACTGTCGATGATCCACTCATGCAAGAAGAAATCTTCGGACCACTGTTACCCATCATGACATATAAAAATATTGATGACGCCTTTCAGTTCATCCAGTCTCGTCCGAAGCCTTTAGCATTGTATCTCTTTAGTGAAGATGAAAATACATCAGACCGCGTACTGGATGAACTGTCATTTGGTGGTGGTGCCATTAATGATACGTTACTACACCTTGCAAACCCTAACTTACCATTCGGTGGTGTCGGCGCATCAGGTATCGGTCAATATCACGGTAAATATTCATTCGATACATTCACACATGAGAAGTCATATATTTTCAAAACGACAAAGCTTGAATCTAGCCTTCTTTTCCCACCTTATCAAGGGAAATTAGATGCGATGAAAAAGTTGTTTAAGAAATAACAGAAAATAAACGAAAATAGGAGTCAATATAAATGCATAACAATTCTGAAATGAAACCAATCGAAAAAGTTGTAACCTTACATGTTAATAAAGATAAAGTATGGGATGCCGTAGCAACATCAGAAGGTATTGCATCTTGGTGGATGCCAAATGATTTCGAAGCAATCCCTGATAAATCATTCACCCTTCATGCTGGAGAATTTGGAGATTCACCTTGCAAAGTAAAAGAAGTCGCTCCAAAGAAACATCTAAGTTTCGATTGGGGAAAAGATTGGGAGATTATGTTTAAACTAGAAGAAATAGATTCCAATACGACAGAGTTTACACTGATTCATTCTGGTTGGGATGATGCAAAACAAACAGAATTCGGTCAACCACACCCGGTTGTTCAACCATTTATGAATGACGGATGGGATGAAATCGTAAAAGTTTCACTCCCAAAATATCTTGAACAACTTTAATAATTCTCAACAAATAATCGCCATATTTCTACTCATAATACGTAGAAATATGGCGATTTAATTATACTTCTAAAAACTTCACACAAACGCCTTCAGCTGCTTGTTGGCTGTCATCTGTTTGTGTTAATAAGCCTGTTGCTTTATCACGTTTGAAAACAACGATTTTTGAATCTCCTTGCTCATGTGCCACAACGAGATAATCATCAGATAGTGTGATATTAAAGTCACGTGGGAATTCATCCCCCGATGGTACGATGTCTACTAATTCTAATCTCGCACCGTCATCTAATACTTTAAAAATAGCGATACTATCATGACCTCTATTTGAAATATATAAATATTGTTGATCATGTGACAAATGTACAGCTGCTAACTTTGTCGGATGTAAAAAGTCTTCTGGTATTGTGAGATGACGTTCGCGCTCTGTAAAACGACCATCTTCATAATCCATGACAACGACCGTATTTGATAACTCGTTGACAACATATGCATAACGTCCTGTCTTGTGAAAAGCGATATGACGTGGACCGTCTCCCGGTTGTAGTTCTGCACGATGGGCAACATTTAAGCCTTGATGACCATAGTCGTAGCTTACAAGTAAATCTGCCCCTAAATCCACAGCAACCACATATTTTTGTTCAGGTGTCGCTTCAATGTAATGTACATGTGACGCTTCTTGTCTCGCAACATTGGGACCCGGTGTATATTCGTGATATACTTCTTCAATTAGCTTGCCAACTTGCTGCTTTTCTGCGTCAAACTCATAAATGCGTGCAATACCATCACCATAAACCGCTTCAAAAATGAAGTCACCTTCTGGAGATGCAGAAACATAACAAGCAGACCCTTTTAACGATTCAAGACTACGTCCTGTCTCTTCTAACGTGTTGTCATCCTTAATATTAAACGTAACAACGCCTGCTCGTTCGTCATCTTTAGTAAATGCGATAAGTGTATCTTTAAACTGGCTTAAATATGTAGAAGCATTGAGCTCATATGCTGTTTCAACATTTTTTATTTTGCCTGTTTGTTCATCTAATTCAAAGTGATAAATACCTTTACCACCTTTTTTTGTATAAGAACCGATGTAACCCTTTGTCGTCATATCATTCTCTCCTTTGCTTATATGTAACTAAAAGGACTGTCATAGAATAATAGTTATTCTACTTCAGTCCCCTTTGATTATCCGATATTATTTTCGATATCTGATACGATTTCTTTTGTTTTGCTTTCGATTTCTTCAAAATCCTTTTTGAAAACATACGCTAATACAGCGGCACCAGCACCTACTGCTAACGTTGTAAAGAATGTTAGTAAGAAGAAAAATTTGAATACACCTTTAATAAAATTCCACATAATTGTCACCTCTATTTACATAATATATACACAGCTATCATACCATATATAATTCCTGTGGTTAAATAAATACCCCAAACACGAACAAACTAATCTAAAAACATTCAATTATCTATCAAAATATGGTACATTATGAATAAATAATTTTAAGAAAGAGGTAAATTGCATGCCATACATTTCATTGCTCAATTATTGGAAAAACCATGACATTGAAGGCGTGACAAATATGGTAGATGACCAAGTCGCAGCGTATTATATTAATGAAATAGGTGAACCAGTTGCTCTGAGCAAGTCACACTTAATTGATATGCTTCATAAACGTATGAAACAAGTCGAATCAAACAAAAATTTGCAATGGAATTTTGAAGTGATTCATCGTGCGCATATTTATGATAAGCAAACGGTTATTTTTTATACATATTCGCAGGAAAGTTCAGACTACCATGAAACAAACAAGACTATGATAGCCATCACCTTCAGTGCGCGCAAGGCAAATGATCCGAGCCCAATTAAGTCCATCTATATTACACCGAATGTTAAAGATTTCCACAATTAATATGGTGTAAACATCAGACACAATGATATAAAGCCCTCACATGATGAAACAGTATATGAATATATCCTACTACTAACAACACATTGTCCGAAAACATCTGACACCGTAACTCAACACGTATGCGCTGAAAAAACTAAGATGTGAAGTTTCGATAAAACCAATTTTTTACTCTAATAAAAGTTTCAGTCATCAACTATGCACACTCCAATGAATTTCATTTTATAAATGATATACTCATTATAGTAATGCCAGCGTCAAAAAACCATTAACCTTGTATTACAACATCGTAACAAAAGATGTATTTTATATTGCAGGAAGGATATCAGCCTATGCAAAACGTAAAATCAGATATTTTAACTTTTAGAGGCACACACTATGATTACGGTGTCGCAGTTGGCACATGGTTAAAACAAACAAAAATGCTTAAAAATAGAGAAAAAGAATGGCGCAAACGTGTTCCTAGATTCGATATCGATGTTCAAGAAACGCAAGCCATCTTTCAACAGTTCGCACCACAGATTTGGGATGAGATTCGTGGCATACAAGATGTGTTGAATATCCCAACACGACAAGCCATTCTCAACTTTGCTCATTATCGATTCACTACTTTACCAGATAGCGGTTGCAGTGTGTTTGTAGGCGATCATTATCTCGTGCGTAACTATGATTATCATCCTGCCACATATGATGGACGCTATCAGTTGTTTCAACCTACTGATGGTGGCTACGCACAAATAGGCCCAATGTCAAGAACAACAGGACGTATGGATGGTATGAATGAACATGGTCTTGTGATGGCTTACAACTTTATGCATCGTAAAAAGCCAGCAAATGGTTTCGTGTGCTATATGGTTGGTCGGCTCATTCTAGAATACTGTCGCAATGTCGAAGAAGCTATCTCATTGTTGAAACGCATCCCTCACCGTAGTTCTTTCAGCTATATCGTGATGGATGCAACTGGTGCTCATGCGATCATAGAAGTGACACCACGTAGCATTGACATTCGTCATGATCAAACATGTACCAATCATTTTAAGTTACTCACACACGAAAATCGAAATTACACAAAGGAATCAGAAGAGCGATTAGCCCGATTGGAGTCACAAATCCCTACAAGTTCACCAGACAAGTTTGATGTGTTTAAACGTTTTAACAACCCTCAGTATGAAATATATAGTAAACTCTTCAAAAGTTGGAGCGGTACAATTCATACATCAATGTACGATCCAACAACGCTAACTGCTTGGATTGCCTTAGGTGAGTCTCAGGCACCTATTGCTTTTGACTTTCGTGCATGGTTAGATGGCAAATCAGTAGAACGAGTGACATTACACGGTCAACTTGATACAGACATTCATTTTGCAACAGAATAATATAAGAAAATAGCGCTACAAATTCATCGACCTCTGAATTTGTAACGCTATTTTTAACGTACAACAATATTTCCATTGTTAGTATAGAGTTCAATTTGATGTTTGCCGTTCCCATTAATGCCATTTTTTAAATTTGGATGTTCCACCATTGCTTCACCATTTGTTGGCTGTAACTTTAAACGTACATGCTCTGGTACTTGCGCATATGACATCTCGATATCCCCTTTATTTGCAATACCTTTCAGATCACATTCAGGTGACATTTTTAACAAATGCATATCTCCTTCACCTAGTTTGAATAGGCTTTGACCAACAGTGGTACGGTTGGCAAAAATCATGCCATTCGCTACGTTTACATCACCTTTTGTCAACTCACTATTCTCTATTTTCACAAATGTCTCATGTCCTTTAATTTGTGTATGCTTGAATTGACAATCTTTCAAATTCACTTCACCATTTTGATCATTCCAAACCATGACATTATCAACCTTTACATCTTTCATATTGACGTTAGCAATATGTGTCGTCACATTCAAATGCTTGAGATGCTTCGGCGGTAACGTAACTACAAGTTCTTCTGCATTCGTGATAAAAGGGTTCAAATTCAACATCTTGCGTTTACCGTTCATCCGTTCAACCACCTGCACCGTACGACCTTGTTGTGTCACGTTCAGTTGCTCTCTCCCCTTATACTGCATATGAAAAGTTTTACCTTCTTGAAACGTCACATTAACAATATCTGTATTGACGACAAGTTCTTCAATATGCGTGTGATCAAATGAGCGATTAAGTTTTGTAATCGGTTTGTCTTTCTGTTCAATAAACAGCCAGACACACGTTCCTAAAATAAAGAAAACGATAAAACAACTCATACCAAAAATAAATAGTTTTTTCATGATTACATAGTTCCTTTTTTCATAAAGTGCATATTCCACTTTAAATATCGAATGAGTAAAGTCCTTATACCAATGGATGCCTTAACAATCATCACTAAAAACATCATACCTAAACCAAGATACGCAAAGCTAAACAAATAGTTACTAATCGAAAAGTTTTGTATGCCTGCTAATATATTTGAGATTAATAAAATAAATGGCGAAAGGATCATACCTAACGAAACAAAGGTGGCAGCCATCATCATGATGACGACAATGATAAGTGGAATTAAAACAAAACAGAACGTCACAAGACTCATCCCAATCGTTGCGATAATCGCACGTAAAACATGTGTGATATTTGGCTTTTTCTCTGCGTCTTTAACCGCTGATTTCGCATATTTTCGTTTAGCAATCTGTTTCGGTGTATCCAATGCATCCACTATCTCTTTGTCTGTAAACCCTTTTTGCCCCTCTTCATAAAAATAATTTTCGTATGTATTCATGACGTCATCAACGACATCTTTTGGTAATTTGTTTAATTGATACTCTAATTCATTCAAAAACGTAATTTTATCCATCCAAATGCACCTGATTACTTTAATAGAAATTACTTATCATTATAGATACTTGATTTAAAAATTAAAATAACTATACGCAATTTGTATTGTAAATGTCATATTCTTAATGATTTGTAATTTTAAAATTTTAGATTCCAAACACAAAAAAGCTGAGTAACACATCAAATCGTGTGACTCAGCTGATTCTAATTTATACAAATAAACTTAAGAAGTAGACGAATACGAGACCGCTGACAGAAATAATTGTTTCAACGAGTGACCATGTTAAGAATGTTTCTTTGATTGTCAAACCAAAGTATTCTTTGAACATCCAGAAGCCTGCATCGTTTACGTGTGAACAGAAGACACTACCTGCACCAATCGCTAATACAACAAGCGCTAAGTTAATATCGGCTGTTTGTAATAATGGTAGGACAATACCTGTTGTTGAGATTGCCGCAACTGTTGCTGAACCTAATGCTAAGCGAAGTACAGCTGCTACAAGCCAAGCAAGTAGTAATGGTGAGATATGTGAACCAGTAAAGAATGTTTCAATACTTTTACCAACACCCCCATCGATAAGGATTTGTTTGAAGGCACCGCCCCCACCGATAATTAAGAGCATCATACCGATTGGATAGATGGCTTGTGTCAATGTATCCATCACATCTTTCATCGCAATACCACGCATTAAACCCATGCTGAAGATTGCAAACAGAACGGCGATTAACATGGCTGTACCTGCTGTACCGATGAAGTAGATAAAGCTTTCAAAAGCATTTGTTGCGCCATCAGTATGTCCTGAAACTAATTGCCATATTGTCGCAAATAGCATCAAGATAACTGGTAATAATGCTGTAAATGTACTTAATCCAAAGCTAGGTAATGCATCTTTTTCAAATGTTTTTGTTGCACCTAATGATGAAATATCTCCTTCACGTTGAAACGCTGTTGGTGATAATTTAGGTGCGATTTTTACGAATAGTGGTCCAGAAACAATTGTAACTGGAATGGCAATGATAAAGCCGTATAACAATACTTCACCGATATTCGCATTCAATTCCGATGCTATGACAACTGGTCCTGGATGTGGTGGTAAGAATCCATGCGTTACAGATAAAGCTGTCACCATCGGTAAACCGATTTTTAATTGTGAGATGTTCATGCGTTTCGCAATTGTAAATACGAGTGGAATTAATAATACAAGACCTACTTCAAAGAATAACGCAATACCTATAATAAAGGATGCAATGACCATTGCCCATTGGACATATTTTTCACCTAAACGACTGATAAGTGTGTCAGCAATTTGTGTTGCACCACCACCATCAGCAAGTAACTTCCCAAGCATCGCACCTAAACCGAAGATCAAAGCGATATGTCCAAGCGTTCCACCCATACCGGCTTCAATTGTTTTAATAATACTATCGAATGGCATGCCTAAGAACAAGCCTGTCACAATCGCTGTCACAATTAACGATACGAAAGTATTTAATTTAAATGCCATAATTAATACGAGTAATAATAAAATACCTAATACAACACTAATAATCGGCCATAACTCATGTAACATAATTTATCCCTCTATCCTTAAATTAATAATGTTTACTTTGAAATTTTGCAATTGCTTCATAAGATGACATAAGACTGCGACTCACTTGTATAAAGATGGATGCTAACTCTTGATACATGTGAACAACTTCTTGATTCGGTTCATGGGCATGTGTTTTACCCACCCAATCCGCAATCATGTCATAATTGTCACGCTTACCAATCGCACGGCTTCCGATTGCACACGCTCCAAGGCAAGAGCTTTCATAGCTTTCTGGCACTTCCAATTCACAGTCGAAAATATCTGCCATCATTTGACGCCATAATGCACTTTTAGAGAAACCACCTGTTGCATGAATTTTTGATGGTATCTCACCCATTACTTCTACTAATGCAAGATAGACTGTGTACAGATTAAACAATACGCCTTCAAGTACAGCACGAATCATATGTTCTTTCTTATGTGCTAATGTCAAACCAATAAATGATCCTCTTGCATCTGATGTCCATAACGGTGCACGTTCCCCAGCTAAATACGGATGGAACATCAAACCTTGCGCACCTGGTTCAACACGTTCTGCGATACGTGTCATCACATCGTAGCTGTCCATGCCTAAGCGTTTGGCTGTCTCTACTTCGCTCGCTAACAACTCATCACGCAGCCAACGTAATACGACACCACCGTTGTTCACAGGACCACCAATCACATAGTGTTCGTCATCCAATACATAACAGAAAATACGACCTTTGCTATCTGTGAGTGGACGATCAACAACTGTACGTATTGCACCAGAAGTCCCAATTGTTACAGCAACTTCACCCGGACGGTAACTGTTGACACCTAAGTTTGATAGGACACCATCACTGGCACCAATGACGATTGGCGTTGTCGCATGCATTCCAATTTTTTGTGCATAATTTTTATCCATATCCCGACAAATGTATTGTGTTGACACCAATTTCGGTAACTGTTCAGCTGACAGTTCAAGTAATTGGAGCACTTCTTGGTCCCAATCACGTTCACGCAAGTTGTAAAGTCCTGTCGCTGAAGCAATCGATTCATCCATCACCCATTCACCCGTCAATCGGTAAATCACATATGACTTAATATCAACGAAGCGTGCTGCTTGTTGATATAGCGCAGGTTGATCATTTTTGAGCCACCACATTTTACTTAATGGCGACATCGCATGCATCGGGGTACCTGTGCGCTCATATATTTTTTGACCGTCATGGTTCTGTTTCAAATCTTCCACTGCGTAGCGTGCTCGGTTATCTGCCCATGTAATACTGTTCGTTAAAGGCTTACCAGCGTCATCTACTAAAATCAAGCTATGCATCTGTGCACTGAATGATACGAATGAGATGTCGTCTGGTTTGACGTCATTATCTTGAATGACACCTTGTAATGTACTCACAACGGCATCAAATAATACGTCCGGATCTTCTTCTGATGTATCTACTGTTGGTGTATACATTTTATATTCTTGTTGTGACTTACCAACTTCTACACCTTGTTCGTTATACAATACAGACTTCGTACTCGTTGTACCGATATCTATTCCGATCATATACGTTGTCATATCTTCTCTCTCCTTACATTTGATCAGACCAAAATGCGCCAATATCATTATTTAAATCACTAAAGTTAAGTCGGAAAGCTTCATACATTAATCGACGATCACGCTGTTCTACCGCTTCAACAAACTTTTGATGGTTCGTAATGACACGATTAAAGTCTTCTACATTCTCACTCATACGTCTCGACATACTGATATATACCTGACAAGTCATCAATGGCTTCATCTGCATCCACAAATGTGTCAGATAACTGTGTTCACACGCATTCACCATCAATTCATGGAACTGAATGTCATGCTCTGTAAAGCTCACAGGATCTCGAAACTTCACACTCACCTTCATCATCTCCAATGCCTGATACATTGCATGCACAATGGTTGATAAATCATCTCTTTGAATGACCTTTGTAAAAGCAAAAGATTCTATCATTAAACGGATATCCGTCATTTCTTGTTGTTTCGTCTCGTTAAACGGCAATACTTCTGCTCCCATACGCTCAAGCTGAATCAAACGATCTTGACTCAAAATCTTAAAGGCATCTCTCACAGGTGAACGGCTGACATTGAATTGTTTGGCGATTTGATTTTCAGTAATGACTTCTTGCTCTTCATATTCACCATTCATCATGTTTAAGCGTAAACATGCTGCAATCCATTCCCCTTTTGACATCTGTTGCTGCCATTGTTTTGGAAACTCCATTTTGTATCACCTCAACTTGTATACAAGTATTCTAATTCAAAAAAGCGTTTTTGTAAACGCTTACTTATCATTTTTAATAAATTTTTAAATTATTATTGTCCAACCGGTCATTAAAACATCAAAAAAACAGCTTAACTGTAAGATTTCTCTCACAGACAAGCTGTCTTGTTATGTTATAAAGTTAGATATCTTTTTTAGCAATCAACCACGCATTTCCTACAAATAAAATAATACATGAAGCAACGTTAATGATCCATTGCCAATTCGTAAATGACATATCGTCCTCTAATGTTTTTTGCGTTAAATAACCAATCGGAATATAGTTTAATGCTTCCATCAATTTCGGACCTATTTGTGGAATCAATGGAATAAACGGTGACACAATCACTAAAAAGAGTAATAAGAATATCCCTAATGTATAGACAAACGCAGGCTTTTGCACGATTAAGTTAAACATAAATAATAATAAACCGTAAATGACAAAGAGCATTAAATAAAATACTGGCAATTGTCCAACAGATTTCATATCAATACTTGGTCCTTGTGTCGTCCAATCTACAATATACGTGATACCTAAGACAATCACTGTGATCAAAACACTCATCACAATAATCGAAAGTGATTTTGCCACGAAATACCGGATACGATGATGCAAGCTGTTTAAATAAAGTTGAATCGTTCCTTCTGAAATATCTCGACTTAATGTTTTAACGATAAACATCATACCAATTAAAGAAAAGAACCATTTTTCCATTGATAAAATCATATTCGGATCTACTTCCTCACCCGTTGCCACAACAACACTGACTACAACCGCAATTGGTAAAACCCCTAATAAAATAGCGATATAAGTTAAAGGACTTTTTAAAACACTCAACATATCAAACTTCACTAATTGTAAGCTGTTCATGCGTTGTCACCTCGTTTATTAATGTCAAAGTAAGTATCTCTTAATGTTGCTTTACGCGTTTGAATATATGTCGGATAAATATGTTGTGATGATAAGCCCTTCAATAACCATTGATAATTCTGTTGTTGACTGATGATGATAACACCTTCATCTTTTTGTACTTGAATCACATTGAAATGTTCTGCTAAATATTGACAGGCTGCTTCAAAATCATCATGAGTAACTTGAATCATCGTTTGACCTGTCTCTTGTTCACCTGTCAACATCATATCCTGAACAAACTTGCCATCTCTCAGAAAGACTGCGCGATCACAAATCAATTCAATATCTTCTAATTTATGACTCGAAATCAAAATTTTCATGTCTAATTCTTTTGCGAGTTTCTCAATTGTTTTAAGTACATCAATAGAACCATCTGGATCCATGCCATTCGTCGGTTCATCTAAAATTAAAAACTTAGGCTGATTCATAAGTGAAACCGCAATCGCCAGCTTTTGTTTCATTCCCATTGAATATTTCTTAACTTTTTTATGAATATACGATTCCATACCGAAAGCTCTAACAATATTATCTGTATATGCTTTGTCATAGCCCTTTCCAAGGACTTGCGCAAATAATTTCAAATTATAAAGGCCTGTTTTATTGCCATATAACTTCGGATGTTCAATTAAATAGCCTATCGCATCTTCATTTGAAACTTTCACTTCTCCTGAATAATTCACAATATTGCCATTCATTATTTTCATTAGTGTGGTTTTACCGACACCATTTTTGCCAATCAGCCCAACAATACGGCTGTCATTAAATGCAAAATCAATATGATCAATGACAACATGTTTGTTGTACTGTTTCGATATTTGTTTTAATTCCATTGATGTACCTCCTAAGTGCTGTGTATACGTTTCATTTGAAAAATATATGTGAAAATTGCTGTTAAAATACTAAAAACCAAATAGTAAATACCGATATCCATTAAAAAATAGTCCGGATTATCAAAGACAAATAATCCTATCGTGACAAAACTTAAAGCCATCAATGCTGGTATAAATCCCAATATTGAAAGAATATAAATGAACATCGGAGGGCGTTGTTTACGCGATTGTTCCCCTGATGTTGGAAAGGAGATCAGAAACGCAAGAAGGTTTGTTGCGATAAATCCGTATATAAACGAGACTTTGACCTGATTCACTTCAATATAAAAATGATTGACATCATATAGAAGTATTAATAATACCGTTAGAACTGTGAGTCCCACGATTGTGATGTAATGCGCATTCAATAGCTGTTTCTTTGAGACGGGTAAGCTATGTTGAAACAAATAAGCACCATCACTTCCAAATCGTTTATGCACACGAAATGCATGCGCTGAGTCGGCCATAAAAATGAAGAAAATAATAAATGTCACAGGTATCAACCACATCTCATAATCTGGTTGATAACGCTGATATATTGGATAAACGAGTAATAAAATCAAATATAATATCAAAGTATTTTTATGCAAATATAGATTACGCTTGATTAAGTGCAGCATGTCTTTCTCCTTTCTTTCACAACATTTATAATCTAATTTTATTTCGACCTAATCGACGATATCGCAAAATGGTTTTTATACTGAAACATATCACTGACAGCACGAGTAGTATCCATGCCAGGATGTTGAACCAATATAAGTCGTAACCATTCGTCAATGTACCTATCAATGTGCCAGGAATACTAAACATTAACAATACGAATATCATGTAACTTATCCACTTATTGCAAAATTCATCAAGTATCGTACGTACACAAAAGGTTGCGATTAATAACGTTAAGCTCAAGAAACCTGCCATCACTTCAAATACATTTGGAAATGGCACAATCAAATATATCAGAACGATAACACTGACTTGTATACTACAAATGACTAAAGTATACAGATTAAAACTTTTTAATAATAAGCGATCACTAGTCGGTAAACTCCGAAATGTCACATACGACTGATTACGATTTAAATATTCAATTGTATAGAGTGGAAAGCCTGATAAAACACCGACTAACATGATAATGAGCGATAAAAATAATGACTGATCTGTCATATAGCAGTATGTCAGTATGACAATCATAAAGAGATAAGATACAATATAAAAAGTTTTTGAAGAATCACCTAATAAAAAGTTGCGTTTAATGAGCGTTATCATGATTCATCACACCCTTTTTGTGTTGTTCATAATGCACCATGATTTCTTCCACAGTCATAGGTGAAATTGTGACACGTTGACCGAACAATTCATGGAATGTTTGGGCGTCTTTTGTCATGCCACTATATATTCCATCTTTTTCAACACAATGAATGAGTAACTGACGCAATTCATCATCCAAATCTGTACTATCACCTCGTACAAGATGATGTGTTTCTAATAGTTCTTCCTTAGAGGCATTCACAATAATATGACCGTCCTGTAAGTGAACGATATAATCTGCAATACGCTCTAAATCAGAAATGATATGTGTCGAGAAGAAGACGGATTTTTGTTCATCTAACAATTCTTCTTGAATAATGTCTAAAATTTCATTGCGGACAACGGGATCCAATCCTGCTGTCGGTTCGTCAAATATATACAATTCCGCATGATGACTCAGTGCAATTGCAAGTGATAACTTCATCTTCATACCTGTTGATAGCTCACGGATTTTTTTATCATATGGCAGTTCAAAGCGTTTCAAATAATCCATAAATAATTCATGATCCCATTGACTATAAAATGGTGCGATCAACTTCTCTGCCTTTTTAACCTTCCATTTATCATTTAAGTACAACTCTGAATAAACAAAGCCGATTTTATCTTTAATACCTACCGGATCTGTTTGCATCGGTTGGCCGAACAATTTTATATCGCCTGATGTCGGCTGTAATAAGTCCATAATCATTCGAATCGTTGTCGTTTTCCCTGAACCGTTCGCACCGATAAAACCTGTCACATACCCTTTTGGCACTTCAAAATGAATATCTTCTAATGAGAAATGTTTCGTCTCATAACGTACATGATTGAGTTCAATCGCTTTTTCATTCATCATAATTCCTCCTCATATAGCATCTTGACGATGTCTTGAAGTTCTGACAAAGGCATCCCGATTGTTTTTGCTTCTTTTACGAGTGACTGTGTAAGTTCTTCGATGACGATAAATTGTTTCTCTTTCAAAATAGACGTGTCTTGTTCTCTAACAAATGTGCCCTTTCCACGAATGGAAGTTAAGTAGCCTTCTTTTTCTAAATCTTCATAGGCACGTTTCGTTGTAATGACACTGACACTTAAATCTTTCGCAAGTTCTCTCATAGATGGAAGATTCGCACCTGCTGGTAGTGTGCCACGTAATATCTGTTCTTTAATTTGTTGCTTAATTTGTTCATATATGGGCGATGCACTATTATTCTGCAGTAATATTTTCATGTATACCTCCCTCTCTTACACCAACTGTATATATTGAGTATACACACTATATAAATATATGTAAACCCAATATAAAAAAACATGCGATTTGTATCTAGTAATTCCATACAAATCACACGTGATATACGCTTATCTATTCTTTTTTCTATCATTGTTACGACTAATAAAGGCACATACCATAAATAAAATGGTCGCCATAAACAGTTTAATGGCTGCTGACTCTTCACCTTGTATTTGAAAAAACATCCCAACAATAAAGATGATAGACGCCAAGATTACAAATATTTTTGTTAGATGTTTCACCCGACACACCTCATTCATTTCTTATTTATTTAATGATACTTTAACATAACACCACTCATTTGAAAGTATCCGACATGCTATTTTCATTTTTTTCATAAGCTTTCTTTAACTTTCAAAGAATTCACGGTATGATAGACATATATTTTCAAATTTAGAAATGAGGTTGTATTTATGAATCCTTTAGCGCTCACTCTAAACGAACAACTTAACGAAAACAATCCGCACTTACTCGATATGATGTCAGATTTAGGCAAAAATATGTACTATCCAAAAGGTATTTTAACACAATCTGCAGAAGCAAAAGCGACTGATTACAATGCGACAATTGGTATGGCAACGAACCGTGACGGTATGATGTATGCAGATACTCTATACGATATGTTCAATCACCTTTCACCTGAAGAAGTATTCGCATACGCACCGCCACAAGGTTTAGAAGCTTTACGTGACTTATGGTTGAAAAAAGTGTTAGCAGACAACCCTGACCTTCAAGAAGAACAAATCACACGTCCAATCGTTACAAATGCACTGACACATGGTTTATCACTAGTCGGTGATATGTTCGTCAATGCTGGTGATACGGTATTACTTCCTGCACATACTTGGGGGAACTATAACCTCGTATACGGTGTCCGTCATCAAGCAGACATTCAAAAATATCCAATCTTTGATGAAAACGGTCATTACACAACACAAGGACTTGTTGATACATTAGCATCAATCGAACAAGACAAAGTCATTCTTGTCTTGAACTATCCTAACAACCCAACTGGTTATACCCCAACTGTTGACGAAGTTCACACGATTGTAGAAGCTGTCGATACACTCGGAAAACGTGGCGTTAACGTAGTGACTGTTGTAGACGATGCTTACTATGGACTATTTTATGAAGACGTCTATACACAATCTATTTTCACAGCGCTTACAAACTTAAATAACCCACATGTATTACCAATTCGTCTTGATGGCGCAACAAAAGAATTTTTCGCTTGGGGCTTCCGTGTTGGGTTTGTCACATTTGGCTTATCTAATCAAGCGTCTAAAGATATTGTGGAAGCAAAAATGAAAGGTCTTATCCGCAGTAATAACTCAAATGGTTCAACACCATCTCATTCTGCGGTACGTTATGTACTTGAAAATCCAGAACAGTTTAATAAAGATATTCAAGCAAACGTTGATACGTTAGAAGCACGTTATCAAGTGACAAAAGAATGGGTCTATCGTGAAGACTTCCAAGCGTTATGGCAACCGTACGACTTCAACTCTGGTTACTTCATGGCATTACGTGTAAAAGATGTGAATGCTGAAACATTGCGCAAACACTTAATCGAACACTACTCAATTGGTATTGTCGCATTGAATGACACGGATATCCGTATTGCTTTCAGCTGTATTGAAAAAGATGACATCCCACATGTATTTGAAAGCATTGCCAAAGGAATCAAAGACTTACAAAACTAAATAAACAATGAGAGACAGCGTTTGTGAACAACATGCGACTGTCTCTTTTTCGCATATATACACAGAGAGCAGAGGAGACGTTTCAACATGTATTTGTATTATCAACATATCCAAATACCTTTAGGTTGCATGACAGCCGTTGTGAATGATAAGGCATTATTGGGCTTATCATTTACTGATTCCAACGACTATCAGACAGCCTGGGAGAAGTTAAAAAAACAAGGGACTTTAATTCAAATTTCAACACATCCGATTATCAATCAGATTGCACTTGAATTAGAAGCTTTTTTTCATGGGACTTGTCAGGAATTCAAAACACCCGTGGCATATGTGATCGGCACACCTTTCCAACAAGACGTTTGGCGTGCGTTAAAAGCGTTGTCTTACGGTGATCAAGTCACATATGGCAACATTGCTGAGGCGATTGGTAAGCCAAAAAGTGTCCGTGCAGTTGCCACTGCGATTGGGCTGAATCCCCTATCTATTATCGTGCCATGCCATCGTGTGTTGAGAAAGGACGGACGTCTCGGTGGTTTTAATAGCGGGCTACACCGTAAAAAATATTTAATAAGCTTAGAAGGAGGACGCTGGAATGAATAAACGACATATTGATATTTTGCGCACTTTAATCGCACACCCTACTGTAAGTCCACCCGCACGTAATACGATCGCACTTCAACATACCATCACTGATTGGTTGACATCGATAGGTTTTAATGTCAATCAAATCCCCTTTTATGACAACGACATGATTGTTGTCGCAACATTAAAAGGTCGTAATGACAATGCACCTAAGCTCATCTTGAATGGACATATTGATGTGGCAGAAGTAGATGATACACGTTATTGGCATACAGACCCTTTTGAATTAGTGATGAAAGATGGTTATTGTTATGGTCGTGGTGTCGCTGATATGAAAGGTGGCGTTTCTTCACTCATTTATACGTTAGAACAACTCCACAAAAAAGGAAAGCAACCAGAAGGAGATATTATCGTTCAAATCGTTGCAGGTGAAGAAGTCGGAGAAGCTGGAACGAAAGTCGCTTGCGAACATTCACCACAAGCCGACTTAGCACTTGTTTTGGACACAAGTGAATCTATCGCAATGGGACAAGGTGGTGTCATTACAGGTTGGATCACGATTGAAAGTGATGAAACGATACATGACGGTGCAAGAAGTCATATGATTCATGCTGGCGGTGGGCGTCATGGCGCTAGTGCCATTGAAAAAATGATGAAAATCATACATGCATTACAAGAATTGGAACGTCATTGGGCTGTGACAAAATCAAACCCTGGAATGCCTGCTGGTGCGAATACGATAAACCCAGCGGTTATTCAAGGCGGCAGACATCCGGCTTTTATTGCTGATAAGTGTGAATTGTGGATCACAGTTCACTATTTGCCAGATGAAGATTATGAAACAATCACTCAAGAAATAGAAGATTATTTGAACCGAGTAGCAAGTAGTGATTTATGGTTACAACATCACCCATTACAATACCGTTGGGGTGGTACATCGATGATTGAAGATCAAGGAGAAATCTTTCCGAGCTTTACCCTTCCAGAAAAACATCCGGGATTCAAACTTTTACAAGAAGCCCATCACTCTGTACATCAACAACCACTTCAAACAACCATGAGTACAACTGTCACAGATGGTGGTTGGACAGCACATTTCGGTATTCCAACAATATTGTACGGTCCCGGAGAACTCAACGAAGCACATGGGACGAATGAAAAAATCAAACAATCAGATCTTGAACAATTCACAGAAGTTTTATATCAGTTTTTGAAAAAGTGGTACGATCAACCACAAACAAACACAATAAGATAAAAACTTTTCAACTCATAAATCATTGACCGAACTTGAATCCGACATAATATAAACTATCTAAAAAAAGTAAATAAACTAAAAAACACTTTTTATCATCTTATATCTATGCTAGTATCAAAGAGAGTTATGCGTGTGATTGTATCCGTTTGATATCAATGGAAAGTGACTTCGTACTAAATAAGAAATAGCAATTCATGAACAATGATACCGTTCTTATTTTCTATCATACACTTATCACAATATAACTAAATTTTGTTAATGTATAAGGTGACCTATGACGAAAAAAATTTCTATTATTATTCCATTATTTAACCGTGAAAAACCGATTGAACGCTTATTACAAAAAATTCGAAGTCAGACATTTGACTTAAATCAAGTTGAAGTCATTGTTTCAGATGATGCTTCAACAGATCGCTCTGTCGAAGTGGCTAAAACATTTATCGATAAGATTCCTAATTTGATCATTCTCGAAAGTGACACGAACTCGGGTGGTGCATCTGTACCGAGAAATAACGCATTAGATATTGCTACGGGTGAATGGGTATTATTCATTGACTCGGACGATTACATTACAGAAGATTCATTAACTGATGCATTAGCAGCTGCCGAAGCATATCAAGATGAGATGATTTGTCTCCCTTACTTTAGAAGCGCCAATAGCACAAGACCAATCAGTCGCTCAGCATTCGCATTTCCAAAAACAATTGGAAACTTGCAATTTGAAAACACGAAACTATTCAACACATTAAACGTAATAGGTAAGTTGATTAAACGCGATGTTATTGAAGATAACCTCATTCGCTTCCCTGCTGGCATCAAAATTCGTGAAGACAACTGGTTCCTCATGCAAGCATACAGTGTTGTCAACGGCATTACCGTGCTAGGTTACGAAAAAGATTATTACTTCTATGAACAACAAGACGAAGTTGCTTTAACACACCACGCAAAAACACCACCGAGAGATGCCGTTAAAATCTATAATGCTGTGTATGACTTCGTGATGAAACACCCGCAGATTTCACATTCACGAAAAGTAACCTTACTGACCATCTTTTTAAACCGTTACACAAACATGATTAAACGTGGACAATACGCACCTGTTCGTTTCTTCGATCATACGAAAGAGACGTTAAAGGAAATCGTACAACATACACATGCGACAGAAGAAACAAGAACATTTATTAATAGTTTGTTCAATGGCGATTACGATCAGTATCGTTCATAATCAAACGAAACACCCCATAACGCTTAGACTCATGAGACGTTACGGGGTGTTTTTTAAGCTACGAAGAAATTAAGTTGAGTACCTAGACTAAACCAAACTACCATGCTGATGTAAATAATTATATTCCAAACATAAAATACATTATGAATTACTGTTAAAATTTATACTAGAATACCTATTGCTTTTAACATTCTATATTTCTTGTTCAGTGTATTTTTCAAATTCTAATCCTTTATATTTTTCCTTGAATTTTTGAAAGTCCTGCTCATTACTAAATGTAATAGTAAATCCTCGATCATCATATAAATGGAATAAAATATATGGATGAAAAAGTCTCGTTTTGATTAATATTCGGTGTTAAATTTGGAAAATCCTGATTACATAATGCTTTAATTAGCTTCTGATACCTGACGTCATTTTTCTTACAATGATATATGAATACATTGCTTTTTTTGAAGAAATCATCACATTTAATTGATTGTTCATATTTGCATGTAGACGCAGCTTGTTTAGATAGAAATTTTTCAGAAAATCTACTATTCCGAAGTACTGGACTATTAGTAGAAATAACATGAAATAATTTAATACGATCTTCTGAATCAAAAATTTGATCAAACACTTCAATTGCTTTATCGTATACAATTTGAAAATAAGTATTATTTGTATCTATTCCATTATCTTCAGTTGGAGATAAATCATTTTCTAAATAGATAACTGTTTTCTAGAGTATTGAAATTAATATCTTTTATACTTTCTATATTATTTATATCAGCCATTTTTAATGCCTACTTTCTTAAAAATTTCCCACTTTATATATCAATCTTATATAGTTTTAGTTCGTATCATATGAAAATCATATTCTTTTTATAACTGTCTACATATGTTCTTCAATTTCCGTCTTCTTCCACTTTCTTATTTTTGTTCTAAAGGTTTTAAATGGTGCTACTGTATTGATGTGAATCCATTTCCAAACTGGCCATTTAGAAGGCGTTGATGAAGCCCACTGCCTTTGATTGCTTTCAAATAACACTGCATCATCAAGAACCTCAATTAATTGTATAATACTGTTGACTTCATTATGAAACTGATTCACAAGTTCTTCTAACGTATATTCTGAGTATGTTCTATAAAACTCTTGGTATAAACCGCCTAGATTGTTCCATTTATAATTTGGACTAGGCGTTACAACAGTGATACCATTTTTGTTGTCGTTTTCCCAAGATTGAATTAAATGTAACCACCCTAATTGGTAAGCAATCATTTGTGCAGGTGTTCTGTCAACGTTTGGTTTATACGTATCTTTTTCTATTTCTGATATATCCATAAATTCATTAATAAATAATCCTGCTCTTTTTCTAATTTCCGATATCAAAGCGTCTTTGTCTGCATATGTTTGCATCTCGCCACTCCTAGTAGTTATTTACTCAATTATATAGCTTATCAGCTTATTTGATAACTATATTATAAAAGCATTAATTAGAAAGCTAACGGTTAAATGGACTATAACAACTAACTATGCACAAAAAGACGTTTTCCAGAAGTTTAGTCAACTTATTGAAAACGTCTTGAAAATAATATTTTAAATTTTATAGCTCAAATGACATCGATAATTCAGTTATAGATACAGCTTCTACATCATGCCTGGCATGCCGCCCATTGCTGGCATATCATTGCCTTTATCTTCAGGAATATTTGCAACTACGGCTTCTGTTGTCAAGAACATCGCTGCCACACTTGCTGCGTGTTGTAATGCAGAACGTGTAACCTTCGTCGGATCCACAATACCCGCATCAAGCATGTTTACCCATTCATCAGTTGCAGCATTGTAACCGACACCTGGTTCTGCATTTTTCATTTGTTCCACGATAACAGAACCTTCTAAACCTGCATTTTCAGCGATTTGACGTACAGGCGCTTGTAATGCTTTCAACACAATGTTAACACCTGTTGCAACATCACCTTCTGCTTCGATGGCTTCGATATTTTTGTAAATATTCATCAATGCTGTACCACCACCTGCAACGATACCTTCTTCTACCGCTGCACGTGTTGAGTTCAATGCGTCTTCAATACGCAATTTGCGTTCTTTTAATTCTGTTTCTGTTGCAGCACCTACTTTAATCACTGCCACTCCGCCTGCTAATTTTGCAAGACGTTCTTGTAGTTTTTCTCGATCAAAGTCTGAATCTGTTTCATCGATTTGTGCTTTCAATTGATTGATGCGTGCATCGATGTTTGTTGGATCACCATTACCGTCTACTACTGTTGTATTGTCTTTTGTCACTTCAACTTTGCTTGCTGTTCCAAGCATATCGATTGATGTTTCTTTCAAGTCTAAACCGAGATCATCTGTAATGACTTGTGCACCTGTTAAGATAGCTAAGTCTTCTAACATTGCTTTACGACGATCACCAAATCCTGGTGCCTTCACTGCAACTGCTGTGAATGTACCACGCATGCGGTTCAACACGATGTTCGTCAATGCATCGCCTTCAACTTCATCTGCAACAATTAAAATTGGACGACTTGATTGAACGATTTGTTCCAATAACGGTAAGATATCTTGGAATGATGAGATTTTTTTGTCTGTGATTAAAATATACGGATTCTCTAATTCTGCAGTCATTTTGTCAGAATCTGTCACCATATACGGTGATTGATAACCACGATCAAATTGCATCCCTTCAACGACATCAAGTTCTGTGTTGAAACCATTTGATTCTTCGATAGAGATAACCCCATCGTTGCCAACTTTTTCCATCGCTTCAGAAATGTAACGTCCAACTTCTTCATTCGCTGCAGAAATAGCACCTACTTGCGCAATTTCTTCTTTATTTTCAACTTTTTGAGATATGTCATGTAATGCTTCAACTGCTATGCCAACAGCTTTATCAATCCCTTGACGAATTCCGACAGGGTTTGCACCACTTGTGACGTTTTTCAGACCTTCTTGAATCATTGCTTGTGCAAGTACAGTTGCTGTTGTTGTTCCGTCACCAGCAATCTCGTTCGTTTTATTTGCGACTTCTTGGACGAGTTTTGCCCCCATGTTTTCATATGGATCTTCTAACTCGATTTCTTTTGCTATTGTGACACCATCATTTGTAATCAATGGTGCACCAAACTCTTTATCTAAAACGACGTTACGTCCTTTTGGTCCGATTGTAACTTTTACAGCATTTGCTAATTGATCAACGCCACGTAACATCGCTTGGCGTGCATCTTCTGAAAATTTAAGTTCTTTCGCCATTCATATTCACTCCAATATATTGTAAGTTTTACACTATGATTTATGCTTCAATGATTGCCAATACTTCTTCAACATCTAATACAAGGTATTTCTTGTCATTGCGTTTTACTTCTGTTCCTGCATACTGTTGAAAAACGACGCGATCCCCTACTTGTACTTCAGGTGCAACACGTTGTCCGTTGTCTAATAAACGACCTGGCCCAACTGCAACTACTTCACCTTCATTTGAATTTTCTTTTGCTGAATCAGTTAAGACAATGCCACTTTTCGTTGTTTTCTCTTGTTCTTTCTTCTCTATTACAATACGGCTTCCTAATGGTTTTAACATGGATATATGCCTCCTTATTGTTACCTTCTACTTAGCACTTATCAACATCAAGTGCTAACACATGTTTTATATTAATCAAATTTGGTCAAAATATCAAGTAGAACGCTTTTAATGTTTGTTGTATGTATGAGAATGCTTTAAAATGGTTGTGGAGTGAAAGGAGGTCTCACATATGAATCGTATCATCGTATCGATTTTAACAGTTGTTATATACATAACTGCGCAACTATCACCTAGAGTTGCTCTCATGGCCGGTTGGATTGATAAACAGTCAGCAACTGAACAACTTCAACAAGTCACATATATTCAAGTGATTGTCTTTATTGTCGCTGCTCTTTTGATCCTATTCATGCAGCCATTCATTAAAAATCCCTTCGCTTTTGAATTACAACGCAAAGAAGAAAAACGCTATATTGTCGTCTGGATTTTAGTGGGGCTCGTCATCGTATTTATTGCACAGATTATCACCAATTTAATCAGCGCACAACTTTTAGGTGTTAACCCAGCAAGTGAAAATACGATGCGCATTATGCGTATCGCACGTCAGATGCCAATACTCATCATCTTAATTGCAATTGTTGGTCCTTTACTTGAAGAGTTTGTCTTCCGAAAAGTGATATTCGGTGAAATCTATAATGCCATCAAGGCAAGTCCAGTAGTTAAATTTACAATTGCTACGACTGTCAGTTCGACAATCTTTGCTGTGGCACACGCGGATTTAACACATTTTGCCGTTTATTTTGTAATGGGTGTCATCTTCTCTGGCTTTTATATTTATACAAAACGGTTGAGCGTTGCCATCGGTATCCATATGGCACAAAATGCGCTCGTTGCACTGATTCAATTTTCAATTCCAGAAGAAGTCATGCAAAAAGCAATCGAGCAAGCTCAGTTTATCTTGTACTTCATATAACGACAGAAAAAGAAGTTGAAACACAAAAAATCCTGCTTGTGGGAAACCAATATGCGGTGTCCCACAAACAGGATTTTTATTAGAACTTTGCAATTAGACAAAATCAAAAAGCGATTTTTCTCACTGCTCAGGTTCTGCTCAACCCCTAAACGCTTCTTTCACAACCTCGTTCTTTATATCATTCGACTATTTTGAGAAGTCGAGTACTTTACGTCCTTGAATTGTTCCTTTTTCCATTTCTTCAAATACTTTCGGTGCTTCGTCGACTGATACTTTTTCAACGACTGGCACGACAAGTCCCTGCGCCCCAAAGGCAAATGCTTCTTCTAAGTCTTTACGTGTGCCAACAAGAGATCCAACAACACGAATACCGTCAAGTACTGTCTTAACAATACTCAATTCCATATATTCAGACGGTAAACCAACCGCAACTACTGTGCCACCTGCCCGCACACTGTCAATCGCTTGGTTAAATGCCACTTTAGAAACAGCTGTTACAACGACACCATGACATCCACCTGTTTTTTCTTGAATATAAGCGCCTACATCTTCTACATTTTTACCATTAATGATAATATCAGCACCGACTTCTTTCGCCAATTCAAGTTTACCATCATTAATATCGATTGCAACAACTTGTGCGTTGAATACTTTTTTCGCATATTGAACAGCTAAGTTTCCAAGCCCACCGGCACCGTACACAGCAATCCATTGACCGGGTGCTGCTCCTGCTTCTTTGATTGCTTTATAAGTTGTTACTCCCGCACATGTAATAGATGACGCTTGCGCTGAATCTAAACCATCCGGCACTTTCACAGCGTAGTCAGCAGTCACAACTGCATATTCACTCATGCCACCATCAACGCTATATCCTGCATTTTTCACACTACGACATAATGTTTCACGACCTGTCGTACAATATTCGCAATGTCCACAGCCTTCAAAAAACCATGCGATAGATACACGATCTCCAATTTTAAGTGATGTCACACCTTCACCAATTTCTTCAACAACACCGATACCTTCATGCCCTAAAATACGCCCTGGTACTGCACCGAAGTCACCGTGTGCAACGTGTAAGTCTGTATGACAAACACCACAACAGTCGACTTTTACAAGTGCTTCACCATGTCCGATTGTTGGCATGTCGTGTTCTACCACTTCTACCCCAGTACTATCTTGGTTTACAACAACTGCTTTCATATTCATAACCTCCGTCAATCAACTTTTATACTTACTTTTCTCTACAACTATATTGTTGAATTATTTCACAAGTTTTGTCAATATATTTATTTTGTTTTCCGACAAGTAAAATGGTATAAAATCTTGATTAAATGTCACAAAAAAAGCATCTCGATTTGAGATGCTTTAACGACGTTTTCTATATACAAAATAGTACAAAAGACCTGCTGCAATTACTGATATGATCAATCCAGTAAGCGTCCAATGATAGTTATGATCTGGTGATTCACTTTCCTCAGACGTTGTTTCCTTATCATTGCTCACTTCACGATATGTTTGTTTTTGTTCAATTTGTTGCTCTTTATCTTCATGCTGACTAGAAGCTGTTGCTTTCTTTGATGCACGCTTTAAATCAGGCATTGTACCAAATTCTTCTGTGATAAGACCGAGCACTTGTTTATCGAGATTTTTATAGTAATCTTTCGTTGCAAGCGGACGGAATGATTGGTAGCGAAAATAATCCGAATCTTGTTGTAATTGATTTAAAAATTGATTGTTTTTGAAATTATCTTTTTGCGCCAGTGCCCGGATTGCTGAAGGATTTTCCTTTCCATCAGCTGTAAATTGTTGGTAACGCTCCATAGCAAGCGGATTATATTTAAAGCTACTATTCAATCCTGATACTGCATGCGGTGCCATGTTTGAATGCATCGCATGACTTTGCTGCCAATCTGAGTGGTGAGTCATTGCGTGTGATTCGTTATTCTGACTTTGTTCGTTCGTTGGGTTATTTATCGTACTTTGCTCATCTTCATGATTCTCGGACTGTTTCGGTGGTTCAGGTGATGACTCAGAAGGCGGATCAACTTGTTCTGTTGTACTACCATCTGGTTTTGATTCTATATCAGGTGGTGGTGATTCTGTTTGATCTTGATGATTTTCTTCTTCTGTTGTAAGTGCTTCCGATTCATCATCAGAAGGTTCAACCGATTCTCCCGTATCAATCTTTGGTGAATCTGGCTCTGTTTGTGATTCATTTTGTTGGGCATCATCTGTTTGATGTAACTCATGTTCTGTCACTTCATCTGATTGTGTCTCAGCATTTGTGTGTGATGCCCCTACCATGATGATAGATGCAATGCTTGCAACCATATATTTCTTTAAAAAGTGTTGGGACATCTTTAACAATCCTTTCAAAGTTAGTTAAGAGTAGATGCTCTATCTATTTCTCAATTATTATGTTTCAGTCAGAATTATTTTATCTTTGTAAACAGTTCGATGATTATCTTTAAAAATTCTGTTAATTGCCTATCACATTATAATTGTTTTTTAATACAATTACTAGTTGTTCTTATTGAAATAACATAGATATCACTTTACTTTGATAATTGTCCGATTATTTAGTAAACTCTCTGTATACGTTCTCGATAGGAGTGTTTTGATGAAAGTACAACTATTACAATTGGAGATTACTCCAGGTGATGTAACCGTAAATGAACAAAAAATATCAGATTTCTTTTCAACTGTCATTGATTCAGATACCGACGTCGTTGTCCTACCCGAAATGTGGAATAACGGATATGCGTTGGCAGAACTCGAACAAAAAGCAGACCAACATCTGACACGGACACAGCCCTTTTTACAACAATTAGCGACACAATATGATGTTGACATCGTAGCAGGGTCCGTTTCCAACCATGATGTCGGCGGATTGTATAATACAGCGCTCACAGTGAGTCGTTCCGGGACAGTACTATACAGTTACAACAAAGTCCATTTAGTTCCAATGTTAGATGAGCCAAATTATTTAACCGCTGGCAATGACGTCCCTTATACGTTTAACTTATCAGATGGTACACCTGTTTCACAAATCATTTGTTATGACTTGCGTTTTCCGGAGTTGTCGCGCTTCCCCGCTGCAAAAGGTGCAAAAGTTATTTTTTATGTTGCACAGTGGCCAATAGTACGATTGAACCATTGGCGTCAACTACTGCAAGCACGTGCTATTGAAAATGATATGTACGTCGTTGCTGTCAATAGCTGTGGTTCGGATGGTCAAACAACTTATGCTGGACATTCAATGGTGATTGATCCAAACGGACTCATCATTACTGAAACACAGGAAGATGAAACGGTATGTACAGCCACACTCGATATGTCAATAGTTGATGCACAACGTCAAGCGATTCCCGTTTTTGACAATATGAGACCTGACGTCTATCGCTATGCTACAAGGTAAATAAAAGCAGACAAGCTTGGGAGAGACTTGTCTGCTTTCTATCGTACTAAGGGAATGTAATGAATTTCAAAGATTACCATGCCTTCATTTGTATGGTTGGGAAGTTTGAACATATGAAAACGATGTTACTAAGGATTCATCCATTAAAATATAAAAATTGGGGTTTTATATTTTAATGATGCGTACTTGTTTTGATAATCTTCATTAAGTTTGGCTTACTTCGTAAATTTTTGTACAGTGTCAGCAATAAGTTTTACAAATTCAACGATTGTACCTACGATATCTGCTACCATTATTGCCACCTCCTAGTTACAATTTTTTAAACGAAATGCTCTTTCTAACCTCTATGTGTACACTGAGCGAAGAATACAACATAAGGGTGAATCAGCTTTAGCCATTTTCACACAAAACAATTATGTATTGATTTAATGACTAAAGTGATGTTGGTTATATTACATCATGATTTTCGACCGTTGTGTTAAATATTGCGTAAATGGTGGTTTTGCGTGCTTAACTGTCTCATTTATATGTTAAAATGAATGTATCAAATCACATTTTGACAGTTAGGCATTGAAACGCAACAGTTAGGCAAAAAATGACTTTCGTGAAACATTATCATCTATAATATGGAGCGAGGAGGAAAACCTTTGCAAATCATTGATAACGGTATTGAGACACTGGCTCGAAAAATACAACAACATCAAAATTCAGACCATATCGACTTTTTAAAAGTACGATTAGGCATCCAAATTGTTGCGATTAATTTTTTTAAGGCCATCGTTACATATGGTCTCGCGCTCCTCCTGAACACCATTTTATACACACTCACAGTTCACGTAAGTTATATTTTTGTGCGTCGCTTTTCACACGGTGCACATGCCAAATCTTCATTACTGTGTCACATTCAAAATATTCTATTATTTGTACTGGTGCCGTTTGCTATTGCACGTTTTACAATACCCTTTCACTACATGTTCGCTTTAGGTGTTATTGGATGGCTTATTGTCATCAAGTATGCACCTGCTGCAACAAGAAAACAACCGATTAAAGCATCGAGACGCCGTGGGTTGAAGGTGAAATCTATCATTGTAACTGCGATAGTCCTAATCATTGCCCTTGTCGTTCCTGCACCATACCAACAATTGATATGTTTTGGTGTCGCACTACAAGCAACAACATTACTACCTATATTTTTCCCTAAGGAGGCAGATTGATGATGAATATTTTAGATGCAATTATTAGTTTCTTCAGTAACATCTTTAAAGCAATCGGTAATTTCGGATGGATTAATACGTGTACACATTTCTTTGACGAACCAGAAATTCCACGTGAACTTTTAGAATTAGATAAATAATATCAATAATAACTAGAAAGTGTGTATAAAATTGGAAATGATACGTATCATTTTATTGACATTGTTTCAAGTTTTAGTTTTATTTTCAGTTACACATTTGATTTTAATTGATAAACCAAAATACACACGAAGGGATTACCTCTCTATTCTTATAGGGATTGTAGTCCCTTCTACCATTTTGTTTATACTGTTCGGCAAGGCGACATTATTTTACTTAATATTAAGTTTTTTTGTGTTCTTTTTTAACAAGCAGAAAATGATTGGTATTATTAGCGTTTTGATAGCTGCTTTAATATTGATACTCAGTGATTTTCTTTCTACTTTATTTTTTGAGTATTTGACATCGCATTACCATATGCACGTTTACCTAAGAGAAGGTATATACGTGATTACGTTTGTTAGCTGTGCAATTATATTCGCTTTTTTATTCCAATATCTCATGCGATTTTTAAGAGTGTCATGGCTTTACGTCAACAAATTGTATCTCGTTCTTCTAGCAGTTACATTGACGGCATTTTTTATTTTAATCGATCTTTTTACACCAGCTAAAGTGCGTTCTATCGAGGATATGAAAGCCATCGCACTCGTCATTATCGTCTATTTTATTGCTTTTGCGATACTCGTTATTATGATCTCTATTACCGCTTCGAGAGAGTTAACGTATCGACGAAACAAGCAGGAAATTGAAGATTATTATAAATATACGCTTCAGATTGAGGAAATCAACAATGATATGCGTAAGTTTCGTCATGACTACATCAATATGCTTTCAACGATGTCGGAATATTTAAGAGAAGACGATTTGGAAGGTCTTAAAGTATATTATGAACAGCACATCCATCCGATTAAAGATCACTTTGAACATACAGCGCTCAAATTAAACGGCGTTGAAAAGTTAAAAGTACGTGAGATCAAAGGAATGATGACGACAAAGATCATTGAAGCACAAGAACATCATATCAATATCAGTGTGGAAGTTGCCGATGAAATCACTGAAATTAATATGCCCATTATTGATTTAAGTCGCGTGCTCGGTATCATTATGGATAATGCTATTGAAGCATCATTATCTGTTGAAGAACCGATGATACAAATTGCCTTTATTCAAACTGATGTCTCTGTGCTCATTATTATTATGAATAAAGCACCTGACAATCTCCCTAAACTGCATACATTGTTCAAAGAAGGCTATTCAACGAAAGGCAACAATCGTGGTATTGGCTTGTCTACATTGAAAGAAATTACTGATAGTACAGACAATGTACTGCTCGATACAACTATTGACAATCAATATTTCATTCAAAAATTAGAAATATTAAACGACATTCCTTAGGAGGCGTTCTATATGAAAATATTCATTTGCGAAGATGATCCAAAACAGCGTGCACGCATGGAAAATATCATCAACACATACATTATGATTGAAGAAAAACCCATGGAAATTGCACTGTCAACGGACAATCCCTACGAACTGATAGAAGCCTCCAAAACGTCATCAGATGTTGGCTGTTACTTTTTGGATATTCAATTAGAATCAGATATTAACGGTATAAAAGTCGGCAGTGAGATTCGACAACATGATCCAATTGGCAATATCGTTTATGTCACGAGTCACAGCGAACTCACCTATTTAACATTTGTATACAAAGTTGCTGCAATGGACTTTATATTCAAAGATGACCCTGATCAACTTCAAAAACGAGTCATCGATTGTTTGGAAACAGCACTTAATCGCTTGAATTTGCTAACTAAAGAAGAGACAGTAGAAACATTAGAATTAAAACGTGGGAGTGGTTCGGAATACGTCAACTATGATGAGGTGATGTTTTTTGAATCCTCTCCAAAGTCACATCGTGTCATCGCACATTTAGACAATCGCCAAGTTGAATTTTATGGTAAATTAAAAGAACTATCACAAGTCGACTCACGATTCTTCCGCTGTCATAACAGCTTCGTCCTTAACCGACATAACATCGCCAATGTCGAGCCTAAAGAGAGAACTGTTCACTTCAAAAATGGTGAACATTGTTATGTCTCTGTGCGCAATATTAAAAAAATATAACTCAAAAAACACCTAAAGCTCAGTAATAGCTTCAGGTGTTTCTTTTATGTGCTTATAGGTTTTGACGTGTTGGAAGACTTGATAATGCGCCATACTTCTGTACGACATGCCCTGCAACATCGTTTGCAAATGTTAAAATTTGCGCCCCTTGTGTGCGTAGTGTTTCAATCGGTTGATCCGTTGACTGCATCAACTCTGCAATTACGGCACCGATAAAGGCATCTCCCGCACCTGTTGTATCCACAACTTCAATTGGTTTTGGTCGAGAAGTGAACGTCGTACCATCTTTAAAAATAAGTGACGCACCTTCACCACCTTGTGTATAAATGACCGCTTCAACACGTCCTTTGAATAATGATTGTAGCGCACGTGTTTCATCTTCAATTTTTGTAATAAATGTCAACTCTTCATCTGAAATTTTGATAATATTCGCATGTGGAATGAACGATTGGATTGTTTCTTGGTACGCTTGGTGATCATCCCATAATGGCAAACGAACATTTGGATCAAAAACAACCGTTGCCCCTACTTTATGTGCTTTTTCTAACAATGCTTCATGTGCTTGCTTCATCGGACTTTCCACTAATGCAACTGAACAAAAATGAACCATATCTTCTTGTTTCAATGGAATATCAGTAATATTATCAGCCGCATACAACATGTCTGCACTCGGTTTACGATAAAATGAAAAGTCTCGTTCCCCACTTGTCGTTAAACTTACAAATGCCAGTGCTGTATTCGCTTCTGACGTACGAGTAATCCACTGCGTGCCTACGTGCAATTCTTCTAATGCATCAACAATTCGATCACCAAATGCATCCTGCCCAAGTTGCGTAATCAATTGACTATTTCCTGCTAACTTCTGAACAGCAGCGGCAACGTTACACGGTGCACCACCGACTTGTGGCATAAATCCATCCACATTTTTTAATAATTGATCACGTTCTGTTGGAATAAAATCAATCAGTGCTTCACCTATGGCATAAAATGCTTTACTCATCTTGTTGTCCCTCCTCGATGTCATACTTCGTCATTTTCAAATAGACTTGTCCCGAATCAGTTGCGACTTTAATCTTATTCGCTTTAGATTTTGGGAAAATACGTGATGTCAACACACGTTCTCCTTCATTACAAAAAACTTCAATACTTGATGTATCAACAAAAATGCGTAGTTGTCTTAATGGTGTATCTAATTGAGCGCAACGTGTCATGCTTTCAACTGGTGTTGGCAGTTGACCACTTTCTGTACGATCCAAGATAATTGTTTGCGAATTTGTTTCATAACGAATCACAATCGACTCATTTTTATTTGAACGCAAATGAAACTCCATCGCAGATGCATCGTTGTCCAAGATTTCCACAATCAGTTCGTAACGCTCACCTTCATATGGATGCATTTGTTTCAAAAATTTATTTGCATATCCAAGTGCAGTCTCTCTATGTCCCCGCAGTTTACGCAAGTGCATGTGTGGTTTTTGTTTCAACTTGCCGTCTTCAATCATCAATGTTCTTGGTACAGTGAGACAATGCGCCCATCCTTCACTATCTGTTGGATAATCTGTATCTGGTAGACCCATCCATCCTATCATCACACGACGATTCGCTTCATCCGTGAATGTTTGTGGCGCATAAAAATCAAAGCCATTATCTAGTTCTTTAAATTCACCGTGTGTCATTTCAAGGGTTTCAAAGTTTAGCTCTCCCATAATATAACCACTTTGATAAATATTGTTATAACGATCACCATCCGCTTCAATCCCTTGTGGCGAAAATACTAATATATCTTTGCCATTCAGTTGGAAATAGTCCGGACATTCCCACATATAGCCGAAGTCCGTTAAAGATGTCTTAATCTCACCTTTAAACGACCACGGTCCTTCTGGTCGATCCGCTTCATATAACACTGCACACCCTGTTTCATTAATGCGCTGTGCGCCAATGAGTGCATATAACTTTCCATCCCGCATAAATACTTTTGGATCTCTGAAGTGTTGTGTGTAGCCTACGGGCGGCTCTGGAATGGCGGGTGGTAACAACTTTTCAACTTGACCTGCTTCATTCACTTTTGCGACAACTTGCGCACTCTTACGCTCCCATGTATCCGTGCGGTGATTCCCTGTATACATATAATAGAGTGATCCTTCAAATTCAAAGGCACTCCCGCTATATACACCGTGACTATCATGTTGTGTATCAGGTTTTAATATCGTTGTATCGTGTGAATAATGTACAAGGTCTGTACTTTTATATTGATCCCAATATTTCAAACCATGCACTGCGCCGAGTGGAAACCATTGATGTGAAATGTGGTATTCACCGTTAAAATAAATAAGTCCATTCGGATCATTGAGCAATCCTGTTGATGGTTGAATATGATATGTTTGTCGGTATTGAGAATTTTGAACTGTTTCTTTTAACATCTCTAACTCTTCTACCGTAGCATCTTCTACTTTGCGATAACGTGCTTCACGTGTCCATTCTTTCATATTAAATACTCCTTTTACTTGGTAACGGTCCCATTTTTATGCAATAAAATATCGTCTTGAGACGGTAACACATCTAATACGTGTGTTGTGAGGCGCGCTGAATCTTTTAGTTGTTCAAACATTGCAGTGACAGCCATCTGACCGGCACGTTCATATTGATAATAAATCGTATGTATCTTTGGATGAACAATATCTGTCACAGGGTCTCCGCCAAATCCCCCGATAAACGGTGTGATTGATGAATCATGCATAATCAAATGGTATAGAGCCATTGCAATCGTATCAGTGGCACCAATATATGCAGTATGTTCTTTTACAGTTAGTTGGGATTGCAGCTTTTCTAAGGCTGTATCATAATCAAATGCTGCTTGATACATCTCAACTTCAATACCTCTTGTATTTAACGTCTCGTATAGTCCTTGATAACGTGAACGCCCAACAGCTTGGTCTTCGTCTGGAACCCCTGCATAACAGATGCGTTCAAATCCTTCTGCAATTATACGCTCAGCCATCAACTTACCGGCTTGCAAATCATTGTGGTAAATGGCACTTAGTTCAGAATGATTTTGTCCAATCAAAATGACTGGCATTGGCATTGTTTGAATGACTCCCATATGTGCTTCTGTAATTGAAGTCGCCATAAAAAGGACGCCATCCACTTTACTGCGATGAAATGATCGTAACGCGTCTAATTCTTGTTGCGCATTACGCTCGGTTAGTGAAAATAATATTTGATACCCTTGTGCTTCACACGTCTTTTTAATACCTTGCACTGTACTTGCCACTGCATAGGAATACATACGTGGAATAATCACACCAATCATCTTCGTCTTTTGCGCTCTTAAACTTTGTGCAAATTGATTCGGTGCATATTCATGAGCATCAATTACTTGTTGAATTTTACGCTGTGTCTTTGGACTAATCGAGCCTTTATTCAAATAGCGCGATACTGTACTTTTAGAAACGCCCGCAAGCTCAGCAATGTCCCGTATGTTCATCTCTTTCACCTCACTATGTCAATTGTTATTCTAACACAAACCACTCGAAATATTCGCTTAAACTTGTAGCAATATTGAATCAACATTTTATAGTTGTGACAAGTCTTCACAATTAGGAAGGACTTCACGATAGTGCGTATAAAAAAGAGACTGACACATGAATCAGTCTCTCACTTTTCTATAACATTATGCTTTTTGAACAGTGATTGTCCATGACGCATCACCGAGTTGCTCATAATTCGTAATGGGATAGTTTTGCTCTGCTGCCCAGTTTGGGATTGACTCTGTTGCTTGCGTGCAGTCAAAATCAATCTTCAACTCATCACCAATTGCAAGTTCTTCCATCTTTTTCTGTGCTTCTATTAAAGGGAACGGGCATACCATTCCAACTGTACCAAGTTCATATACCATGATATTATCTCCTTTATTTCTATATTATGCATTCACTGATTGCGCTTTTACACTTTGTGTTTGTCGGCGTGCTGCACGTAATGGTTTGACAAACAAGAAGTAACTCATAAACCACGTACCTAGAATCATTGATGCTAATGCAATCCATCCTTGCCAAGATAATGCGGCTGTTGCAACAAGACCGTTACCAATTGAACAGCCACCTGCTACGGCTGCACCAAAGCCCATAAATGTACCACCTAATGCACTATTACGAATGGTTTTAATGTCTGGCAAGCGCCATTTAAATTCGTGCGAACCTTTCGCTGCAATATATGAACCCACTAAAATACCGAGTACGAGGAAAACACCCCAATCCAATACAGTAACATTACCTGTTGTTAAAAATTGAACGATATGTGCAGATGGTGTCGTAATCCCTAATCCACCTTCACGTCCAGTCGAAATGCTCATTGGCCATGCAATCATTGCAATCAAGCCGACTGCAATCGCTGCAACGAAAGGATGATAACGACGTTCGAACAATATGTGTCTAATCCCTGTGTAACGTTGCTTTAATCTCGGAACTGCAATGGTTGGTTTTGGTTTACGTAACGTTTTTACAACGAAAAATGTTGTAATACCCACTAAAAGTACGAGCCATACCCAATATGGCACACCTGTTGAGACAGACATATCTGCATTTGCAACTGTATAACTTTGTAAACGTTTGTTGATCGGTGCTAAAATACCAAATTTTGAAATAGCTGCAAAAAGTGCATAAAATCCGAGTGCGATCCAACTTCCGATAAGCCCTTCACCTGCACGATAATACGTTCCGGTTGCACAGCCGCCTGCTAAGATAATGCCGACACCGAAGATGAACGAACCAATAATTGTACCAACAATAGGAAATGTTCCGTTATCGATCGTAATGAAACCAGCTGCTTGTAGTCCGAAAATGCCAATTGCTTGAATTGTAATTGCAACAAGTAATGCATAGAACATCTTGTTATTCTTTTGAACGTACATATCGCGGAATCCACCTGTCAAACAGAATCTTGTACGTTGCATCACAAATCCTAGCAATGCTCCAACGATTAAACCACTGAAAATAGTCCAAATCATTTTACCAACCTCCTATATCCGATTAACATTATCTGAATTATATAGAATGTTATTTCATAATGCAAGGGTTAGTATAAAATTTCATAAATCTGTCCCTTTCTTGTATAGGGGTGAATAATCCGCAACATTTTTAAAGATTATTTTTCTGTAAAACATCTCAGCTTCAAAACCAGTTTCTACACTATTTTGAGAAATCAACATAAAAAAACATCAAAATTCAAACGTTGAATTTTGATGACTTATTTTCTTACATATTCAATAATCTATGTCGAATGTATTATGCTTGTAATGTTGAATTGTAATTTTTCATAAAAAAGAGTAATGATTGAAGTTCTACACCAAGATCAATTTGATGAACTTGTACCGATTGCGGCACTTGTACTCGCTTTGGCGTGAAGTTAAGAATACCTTTAATGCCTGCTTCAACAAGTTGATCTGTAACCGCTTGTGCTGCAGATTCCGGTGTTGCAATAATCACCACTTCAAGTTTTTCCTTCTTAATAATTTCTGTCATATCTGACATTGGTTTAACAAGGACATTACCGATTGTTTCACCAATCACTTCTGGACGTATATCAAATGCTTCTGTAATTGTCATATCATCGTGGATGGAGAAGTTGTAAGTAATCAATGCGTGTCCGAGATTCCCGACACCTACAATGCCGATGTGAATCTCTTCAGAGTCACTTAATTCTGATTTGAAAAAGTCTAGAAGGTTGTCAATGTTATAGCCGTATCCTTTTTTGCCAAGCTCGCCAAAATAAGAGAAGTCACGTCGAATCGTTGCAGAATCGATATTTAATCCTTCGCTAATTGCTTTAGAATTGACGCGATTTTCACCTTTCGCCTTTAACGTGTTTACAAACCGATAATACAAAGGTAGGCGTTTTAAGGTCGCTCTTGGAATTTTCACCGTTTCTTTAGCCATTTCACAATCCTCCAAAAATATTTCTAAAACATATGTGATACATTTCACAGCACAACACTATAATTATAACTGACTTTCACTCAGAAAGAAACATTTACATTTTGATGGGTATATTTTTGTTGTACAATATATGTTAATGAAAGGAGCATCCCACATGATATTAATGCAACTCAGTCAGATTTCAAAGTCCTTTGATGGCGAAACAATTTTTGATGGTGTCAACTTTGAAGTGAAAACCGGTGAACGCATTGGCATTGTTGGTCGTAACGGAGCAGGAAAATCCACTTTAATGAAGATCATTGCAGGTGTTGAAGCATACGAAGAGGGTCATATCTCAAAGATTAAAAACTTAAAAATGGGTTATCTGACACAGCAAATGACACTCAACACTCAAAAAACTGTGTTTGAAGAGATGTTACAACCATTTAAACATCTTAAGCAACTCGGTGACAAGATGCAAGAAGAAACGGATTGGCTCGCTCGACACGCAGATCGCTATGATTCGGATGCTTATCAAGAACATATGAAGCGTTACGAAAGTATATCGAACGAGTTTGAAAAGCAAGGCGGCTATGATTATGAACGTAAAATAAAGACTGTTTTAAACGGGCTGCATTTTACGGAAAACGACTATCATCGCCCTGTAAATGACTTCAGTGGTGGACAAAAAACACGCCTTTCACTCGCACAGATGTTGTTGCGTGAACCAGATTTATTGTTACTTGATGAGCCAACAAACCATCTCGATATGGAAACGACCGCATGGTTGGAAGACTATTTAAAGTTTTTCAAAGGTGCTATCGTCATTATCTCACACGATCGTTACTTTCTAGATAAAATTGTCACACAAATATATGATGTCTCTTTAGGTGAAGTGAAGCACTATGTGGGTAACTATGGTAAATTTATTACCCAACGTGATCAATACTATCAAAAGCGACTCGCAGAATATGAGCGACAACAAGATGAAATCAAACGCTTGGAAACCTTCGTCGAAAAAAATATTACACGTGCTTCTACAAGTGGTATGGCAAAAAGCCGACGAAAAGTTTTAGAAAAAATGACACGCTTAGAAAAACCTATGTTGGATGCAAGGAGTGCGGATATTCGTTTTGACTTCGATCGCAATACAGGTAACGATGTGATGCACATACGTGATTTAGAAGTAGGATACGAAACCCCGATTACAAAGCCAATCAATATGGAAGTATCAAAAGGAGATCATATTGCGATTATCGGTCCAAATGGGATTGGAAAATCTACATTAATCAAAACACTTGCTGGACGTCTCAGTGCCTTAGCAGGTCAAGTGATTCCAGGTGCTAACTTAAAAATTGGCTACTACGATCAAAAACAAGCAGAGTTTCAGTCTAGTAAAACCATTTTAGATTATGTTTGGGATCAATATCGTCATATGCCCGAAAAAGATGTTCGTGCGGTTCTCGGTCGCTTTCTTTTCACTCAAGATGATGTTCAAAAAATTATCAATGACTTATCAGGTGGCGAAAAGGCACGACTTCAACTTGCACTACTAATGTTAGAACGCAATAATGTGCTTATCCTTGACGAGCCTACCAATCACCTTGATATTGATTCTAAAGAGATGCTTGAACAAGCACTCAATGACTTCGCAGGTACTTTAATCTTTGTATCTCATGACCGTTACTTTATTAACGAATTGGCAAACAAAGTCTTTGATCTGGATGAACACGGTGGCCGCATCTATCTCGGTGACTATCAATATTATTTAGAAAAGCTTGAACAACAACACGCACTTGCAACGCATGCGGAAGCTCAAAATACAACAGTGCGTCCTTCAAACGAACAACTATCTGAACAAGAAACAACTTATGAAGACTTAAAAGCAGCACGCCGTGAAAAGCGTAAGCTAACACGTCAAATCGAAGCTTATGAGACAGATATTGAAACTTATGAGTCACGGATGGAAGAGATTGATACAGCTATGTCTGACCCAGCAATTATCGATGACTATGAACAGATACAAACACTTGCGGAAGAGCGAACAACCATCGAACAAGAGCTGGAAGAAACAATGACAAAATGGGAAGAATTACAATTATTAGTCAGTGATTTAGATGATATTTAAGTAAAGATGTGCAGGAATTTTCTGCCATCTTTACTTTTTTTATTCACAATAAAAATGCGATGATTTCAACTATCCACAAAGTTATCCCAGTTATCCACAATGTAAAATGTGCATATCCCCCTTTTTTATCCACTAAAATCTCGTTTATCCACGACTTATTAGCAAGTTATCCACTATTTGTTAACAACTTGTGCATAAGTACGTACGTTCCCTATTGACTTTCTTAAATTTTGACAATTCCTGATTTCTATTCATTTATGTAAAAAAACACTTTAACGTCCTATAAATCACTGGCGTTAAAGTGTTTGAAATTGATACTTATAAAAACATATTGCTTTTTCCATTCAATGACATATCGGCAAAGACACCTTGTTGATATAAATGATAAGCCACTGCACCAATCATTGCCGCATTATCTGTACATAATTTGGGTTCAGGAATAGACAACGTGATACCTTTTGATTGTGTTGCACGCTCTAATTCTGCACGTAAACCACGATTACTCGCTACACCTCCTGCGACGATAAGTTGCTTCACATTGTATATTTCACAAGCACGAATTGCTTTTCCAACCAAAACTTCTACCACGCTGCTTTGGAAACTTGTTGCTACATTTTCTGGAATCGGCGTCTCTCCCTTTTGCTTCAAGTTATGCAACTTATTGATAACCGCACTCTTCAAACCACTAAAGCTAAAGTCAAAACTATCTGGTTCTAACCAAACACGTGGAAAATCATACGTATCTGAGCCTTGTGCAGCAAGTTTATCAACATGTGGTCCACCCGGATAGGGTAAACCGATTGTGCGTGCCACTTTATCGTATGCTTCGCCAACAGCGTCATCACGTGTCTCTCCGATTACTTCAAAATCCAAATGATCACGCATTAAGACAAGTTCCGTATGTCCGCCTGATACAATTAGCGCCATAAGTGGGAATTTCAATTCGTTTGTTAATTGGTTCGCATAAATATGTCCTGCTATATGATGTACCGGAATTAACGGTTTATTGTGTGCAAATGCCAATGCTTTTGCTGCGTTGACACCTACTAACAACGCCCCAATCAACCCGGGCCCTTGTGTCACAGCGACGGCATCAATATCGTCCATCGTGACTTGTGCCGTTTGTAAAGCATCTTCTATCATCAGTGTCATATTTTCAACGTGATGACGACTCGCAACTTCAGGCACCACCCCACCAAAACGCTTGTGACTTTCTATTTGACTCAATACACTATTGCTTAAAATGTTATGTCCATCTGCAATGACACTTACACTTGTTTCATCACAGCTCGTTTCAACTGCTAATATCAATGTTTGTTTAGTCATTTAAATTCACCCACATTACACATGCGTCCTCTCCATCACCATAATAATTTTTCCGCTTTCCGCCAAATTGAAAGCCTAATTTTTCATAAACATGTTGTGCGACGTGATTATTCACACGTACTTCTAAGCTCATCACTGTCGCAATGGTTGAAGCAAAGTTTTTCGCATAGTTCATCAGTAATTGGCCGAGACCATAACCACGATAGTCAGGTGCGACGGCAACTGTTGTAATTTGAGCTTGATCAACCACTATCCATAAACCGATATATCCAATAATCTGTTCTTCATATGTCATCACAAAATAATGTGCAAAGTTATTCTGTTCGAGTTCATGATAGAACGCATCTATCGTCCATGAACTTTTGTGAAAGCTGATACGTTCCAAATCAAACACCGCTGGGACATCTTCGTGTGCCATGCGGCGAATATTTAGTTGGTTTTTGAATTTTGTTGATTCAACCAATTCTGTTCTGCCTCCGATAATTTCAAATATTGTGGACTAAAGCTATGAACATTTTGCGGTTCACCTTTATGTTGCCACATCACTTCAGCTTTCGGTAACATAGGCTGCACATCAAACGCCTGTAATTGTGTTTCAAATTGACGAACATCTTCTCCTACAAACAAAACATTAGGTTCATCTTTTACACGATCAATTAAATCTGAAAGTGCAATATATTGATCCGCATTAATCGATTGTAATTGTCCGTCTTGCCATTGATAAGCTCCCGCATAAACATGTTCACGACGTGCATTCATGATAGGGATAATTAAGCGATCTGTGTATTGTAACGTTGCTGCAAGTGCTTTGAGTGATGAAACACCATATAGATTCGCATTTAGCGTATAAGCTAAAGTCTTGGCGACTGTTACGCCGATGCGTAGTCCCGTATACGAGCCTGGCCCTTGTGCCACAACGATATTTGTTAAATCTTGTGGCGTAATGTTAGCTGTTTCTAACAATGCAGCAACTTGTGGCATTAGTTGTACCGAATGATTTTGTTTCACTGATGATGTGTATGTCACGAGTAGTTCGTCTTCCTTCATCAATGCCACCGCTAACGGCTGATTTGAGCTGTCAATCAACAAGCTATACATGTTCAACTGCCTCCTTTACCGCTTCATAGTGGGCACCTATTGCTTCTAGGTGTAGTGTACGTTCTGTCTCACTATCAACTGTTATCGTTATTTTCAAAAATGTATCTGGTAAGTATTCTTCAATGAATTGGCTCCATTCAATGACCGTTACCGCTTCATCATTAAAATATTCATCAAAACCTAAGTCTTCTTCAGAATCTTCTAGACGATAGCAATCCATGTGATGAAAGTTAAGTTCTGACCCTTTATATGATTTAATAATATTAAAAGTTGGTGAATTAATCGTACGTGTCACACCTAGTGCACGTCCTAAAAACTGACTGAACGTCGTCTTACCTGCACCTAAATCACCATCTAACAACAATACGTCACCTGCTTCAAGCTGTTGTGCAAGTTGCTGAGCGAAACCTTCCATTTCTGCTAAATTTTGAACCTTCTTCATAATGTGCACTCCTGACTCAATTTTCCTATCTATTGTATCAAATTTTCGTCTTAAGTAGAATGATGAATGTCTTACAATCATGCCCACTCATAAGCTGACTACTTTGTCGTATCTCTCAGTTTACAAATTACTATTTATTATTTTTCAGAAAATTTCAAACTTACTGTTGACTTCTTAGAATAGATGCGTTAAATTAAGTTTATCCTTTTTTCAGATAATTCATTTAATTAACAATAGCTTATTTGAAAAACAACTCATTCAACATTTAAGGAGCGTATAACAATGATGAAGAACTACTCATTCCCTAACCAACAACTTAATATCATTATTTTATTATTACGCCCAGGACTGGAGCTTTAGTAAGAAACATTTACTAAACTGCTTAAGTCCTATTTCTAGTTGAATGGGACTTTCCATAATACGTCCCAATTCATATTGGGGCGTATTTTTTATTTTCTGTAAACAACCAAGGAGGCAATAAAAATGAGAAGTGACATGATAAAAAAAGGTGACCATCAGGCACCAGCAAGAAGTTTATTACATGCAACTGGACAAATTAAATCTCCCACTGATATGAATAAACCATTTATCGCCATTTGCAATTCATATATCGATATTGTTCCTGGCCATGTCCATTTACGCGAGCTTGGAGACATTGCCAAAGAAGCAATTCGAGAAGCCGGTGGGATACCATTTGAATTTAACACGATTGGCGTTGATGACGGCATCGCAATGGGTCATATCGGAATGCGCTATTCATTGCCAAGTCGTGAAATTATCGCAGATGCTGCTGAAACTGTTATTAATGCACACTGGTTTGACGGAGTATTCTATATTCCGAACTGTGACAAGATCACACCAGGTATGATGCTTGCAGCAATGAGAACAAATGTACCAGCCATCTTCTGTTCTGGAGGACCAATGAAAGCTGGACTCTCTTCACAAGGTAAAGCATTGACACTCTCATCTATGTTTGAAGCTGTCGGTGCATTCAAAGAAGGAACAATGTCAAAAGAAGAATTTTTAGAAATGGAACAAAATGCATGCCCAACTTGTGGTTCATGTTCAGGGATGTTCACCGCTAACTCAATGAACTGCTTAATGGAAGTACTCGGACTTGCCCTACCATATAACGGGACTGCGTTAGCCGTCAGTGACGAACGTCGTGAAATGATTCGTCAAGCAGCGAAACAACTCGTCTACAATGTCAAACACGATATTAAACCACGTGACATTGTCACAAAAGAAGCCATTGATGATGCCTTCGCATTGGACATGGCGATGGGCGGTTCAACTAACACGGTCTTACATACATTAGCCATCGCACAAGAAGCTGGCATTGATTACGACTTATCTCGTATTAATGAAGTCGCCAAGAAAACACCATATCTATCAAAAATTGCACCGAGCTCTTCATACTCCATGCAAGATGTCCATGAAGCCGGTGGCGTCCCAGCCATCATCAATGAACTGATGAAAAAAGAAGGTGTTTTACATCCAGACCGTATCACTGTGACAGGTAAAACGCTACGTGAAAATAACGAAGGAAAAGAAATCACCAATGATGTCGTTATTCGTAAGCTCAATAATCCTTACGATAAAGAAGGCGGCCTTTCTATTCTTTACGGCAATATCGCACCAGATGGCGCCGTTATCAAAGTAGGTGGCGTTGACCCAAGTATCAAAACATTCACAGGAAAAGCCATCTGTTTTGATAGCCACGATGAAGCGGTTGCTGCGATCGATAATCATACCGTTAAAGCAGGTCATGTCGTCGTCATTCGTTACGAAGGTCCTAAAGGCGGTCCCGGAATGCCAGAGATGCTTGCCCCTACTTCTTCAATTGTCGGACGTGGCTTAGGAAAAGATGTCGCACTTATCACAGACGGTCGATTTTCAGGGGCAACACGTGGTATTGCAGTCGGACATATCTCACCTGAAGCCGCTTCAGGCGGCCCAATCGGTCTCATTGAAGATGGCGACGAAATCACAATCGACCTAACAAGCCGTACATTAGATTTACATGTAGATGAATCGACATTAACAGAACGTAAAACATTACAACAACCATTTAAAGCAAAAGTCAAAACAGGTTACTTAGCCCGTTACACTGCACTTGTTACAAGTGCAAATACGGGTGGAGTAATGAAAGTACCTGAAGATTTATTATAAATTTTATCAAAATGGAGGTCATTCATATGTCACATGCAACAAATACGACAGATTATGAACAAACAGCAGATACAACAACACCGACATTTAAAACGGGATCTGAATTATTAGTAGATGCATTAATTGAAGAGAACGTTGAATATATTTTTGGTTATCCGGGAGGTGCTGTCTTACCACTTTACGATACTTTTTATGATGGACATGGACCGAGACACGTACTTTATCGACATGAACAAGGCGCGACACATGCAGCAGAAGGATATGCACGTGTAAGTGGAAAACCGGGTGTTGTCGTCGTAACGAGTGGTCCTGGTGCAACGAATGCGATTACAGGTATCGCTGATGCATATAGTGATTCCCTACCGCTCGTTGTCTTTACAGGACAGGTAGCTTCTCCGGGTATCGGAAAAGATGCATTCCAAGAAGCGGATATTTTATCAATGACAACGCCGATTACGAAACACAACTATCAAGTCCGAGATGTGAATGACATTCCACGCATTATCAAAGAAGCCTTTCATGTCGCAAACTCAGGTCGTAAAGGCCCTGTTGTCATCGACTTTCCGAAAGACATGGGAACACTGACAACTGCGACTCCTTATGATTCAACAGTGCACACACCTGGCTATCAAGTGACAACAACACCTTTATCAGAAGATGTTGTGCAACTGCGAGATGCATTACAACAAGCACAAAAACCACTCGTACTCGCTGGTGCTGGTGTGAACTTTTCACAAGCCAATGACTTGTTGCATACGTTTGTAACACGTCACAACATTCCTGTGGCAACGTCGTTACATGGACTCGGTGCGATTCCTTACGACAGTCCCCTTTTCTTAGGAATGGGTGGTATGCACGGATCCTATGCGAGCAACATGGCATTAACAGAATGTGACTTGTTAATCAATTTAGGCTCACGCTTTGATGACAGACTTGCAAGCAAACCTGATGCCTTTGCACCGAATGCAAAAATCGTGCATGTTGATATCGATCCATCAGAAATCAACAAAATTGTCCGTACTGATATTGGAATCGTTGCCGATGTCAAAGAAGTACTCGAACAGTTACTTTCACAAGACTTATCTTTGGATGACCATCAAGCTTGGTTAGATGAAGTCACAGACTTCAAAACAAAACATCCATTCTCATACCGAGAAACTGATGATGTCGCATTCAGCAAACCTCAACGGGCAATCGAATATATCGGTAAGTTGACAAATGGCGATGCTTACGTCGCAACAGATGTTGGACAACATCAAATGTGGGTCGCTCAATTCTACCCTTTTAAGACGCATGGTCAGCTCATCACAAGTGGTGGTCTCGGTACGATGGGCTTCGGTATTCCGGCTGCAATCGGCGCAAAATTCGCAAAACCAAATGACACAGTAGTCGTATTTGTCGGTGATGGTGGCTTCCAAATGACGAATCAAGAAATGGCATTGCTTAACGAATACGAACTAGATATCAAAATTGTGCTCATTAACAACGGGACGCTTGGAATGGTAAAGCAGTGGCAGGATAAGTTCTTTGACAAGCGCTTCTCTCATTCGGTATTCAACAAACAACCGAACTTTGTAAAAATGTCTGAAGCATACGGCGTAAAAAGCTTTTTAATCGATAATGCTGACAACTTAGAAAAAACACTTGATGAAGCATTCAGTTATAAGGGACCTGCATTGATTGATGTCCGAATCTCTCCGACAGAACCCGTATTACCAATGGTACCAAGTGGCAAAGCAAACCATGAAATGGAGGGATTAGAATGAGACGTACATTCCAATTAACCGTATTCGATAAAGCGGGAACGCTCAATCGTCTCACAAGCACCTTTGTTAGACGTCAATTCAACATCGTAAACATTACAGCTGGTCCAACATTAGAAGCCGGTGTAACAGAAATCACCTTCGTCGCCGAAGTACCAGATGATCAGGTATTACGCACAATCATTCAACAACTGAAAAAACAAGTCAACACATTGACAGTTGAAGATATTACAGAAACAAACACGTTTAATCTTGAATTATTACTAATCAAGATCAATAAACCAAATCAATCCAATCAGTTTACACAATTATTGAAAGACTATGAAACTTATGTAACCAAGTTGAAAGAAGACAATCACACATTGTACTTACAAGCAGTAGGTCCACAAGACATTTTAGATCAGTTCATTGAAAACTTATCTGCGTTCGATATTCAGCAGTTATCACGCACTGGATCTGCAGCTATCGTTTAAATCACAAATAAAATTTTATTATTGATAAATGGAGGAATGTTGTTATGGCAAAAGTATATTATGACAATTCAGTAGAGAAAGATGTATTACAAGGAAAAAAAGTAGCAGTCGTTGGGTATGGTTCACAAGGTCATGCTCATGCGCAAAACTTAAAAGATAACGGTTATGATGTCGTAGTTGGTATCCGCCCAGGTCGCTCATTCGATCAGGCGAAAGAAGATGGTTTCGATGTATTTACCGTTGCTGAAGCAGTCAAACAAGCCGATGTTGTGATGGTCTTGTTACCTGATGAAATTCAAGGAAAGGTTTACGAAAATGAAATTGCGCCAAACTTAGAAGCTGGTAATGCCTTAGCATTCGCTCATGGTTTCAACATTCATTTTAATGTCATTCAACCGCCTAGTAATGTTGATGTCTTTTTAGTCGCACCGAAAGGACCTGGACATCTCGTGCGTCGTACATTTGTTGAAGGTTCAGCAGTACCAGCATTATTCGCAGTAGAACAAGATGCAACAGGTCAAGCGCGTGATCTTGCATTAAGCTACGCCAAAGGAATCGGCGCAACACGTGCTGGTGTACTTGAAACAACGTATAAAGAAGAAACTGAAACAGACCTATTCGGTGAACAAGCCGTTTTATGTGGTGGTGTTACACGCCTTATCCAAAGTGGTTTTGAAGTTTTAACAGAAGCAGGCTATCAGCCAGAAATCGCCTACTTTGAAGTGCTCCACGAAATGAAGTTAATCGTAGATCTCATGTACGAAGGTGGTCTGGAAAATATGCGTTATTCAATCTCAAACACAGCAGAATTTGGTGATTATGTTTCAGGACCACGTGTCATCACTGAAGAAACGAAAGAAAACATGAAAGCCGTTTTAAAAGATATCCAAGATGGCAAATTCAGTGACCGTTTCATTGAAGATAATAACAATGGTTTCGCATCCTTCAAACAAATGCGTGCCGCACAACAAGACCACGCTATCACTGAAGTAGGCCAAACATTACGTGAAATGATGCCATTTATCAAATCAAAAAGTATTTCTAAGTAATCAAGAGACGAACAGGTGACACATGACTTTTGAAGTGTCGTTCCCATCGTTTATGTGCCCTGTTCATATTATTTATATTTAAAGGAGTGGTTTACAATGTCTAGCCATATTCAAATTTTTGATACAACACTAAGAGATGGAGAACAAACACCTGGAGTCAGCTTTTCATTTGATGAACGTTTACACATAGCATCTCAATTAGAACATTGGGGCGTTGATGTCATAGAAGCTGGATTCCCTGCTTCTAGTGAAGGGAGCTTTCAATCTGTACAAGCAATTTCTCGTCATTTAAAGCGTACGACTGTGACAGGACTCGCACGTTGTTTGAAATCAGACATAGATGCGGTATATGAAGCAACAAAAGAAGCGGTTTCCCCTTCTATACACGTCTTTATCGCAACAAGTCCTATTCACTTAACATCAAAGCTCAATATGACAGAAGCTGAAGTCTTAGCCTCAATCGATGAACATGTGCGCTACGCAAAATCACACTTCGATATTGTACAATTCTCACCTGAAGATGCAACACGTACACCATTACCATTTCTCATACAAAGTGTTCAAACCGCTGTCGATGCAGGCGCAACAGTGATAAACATTCCTGATACAGTTGGTTATACGTATCCACAAGAATATGGTCAGATTTTTAAAACACTCAGCCAAGAAGTAAAAGCAGAACAACCTATAACATATAGTGCCCATTGTCATGACGATCTCGGTCTCGCCGTCGCAAATAGTATGGCTGCAATTGAAAACGGCGCAACACGCATTGAAGGAACAGTCAATGGTATCGGAGAACGTGCGGGTAACACCGCTTTGGAAGAAGTCGCACTTGGTCTTTATGTTCGCCAAGATCATTATCAAATACAGACAAATCTTCAACTGGATGCCACAAAACAAACATCTGAGTTAATTGCACGTTATGCTGGTTTGCGTGTACCACGTAATAAAGCGATCGTTGGTAGAAATGCATTTAGCCACGAATCAGGCATTCATCAAGACGGATTCTTGAAAAACCCTGAAACATACGAGATTATGACACCGCAACTCGTCGGTGTAAAGAGCACTGAATTACCACTCGGCAAACTATCGGGGCGCCATGCCTTCCAAGATAAGTTGAAACAACTCGGATATGACATTGATGCTGAAACACAAAAGTCACTCTTCAAAGCGTTTAAAGGAATTGCAGATAAGAAAAAACATGTGACTGATCGTGATATTCATGCGTTGATTCAAGGTTCAGCACATGAAAAACAATCAGCATATCAACTCGATTCATTACAGTTACAATTTGTATCCAAAGGCCTTCAAAGTGCCGTCGTTGTATTGAAAGATCATGCAAACAACACATACCAAGATAGTAGCATTGGCACTGGGTCTATCATTGCGATATATAATGCGGTGGATCGAATTTTACAAGTGAAGCCTAAATTAATTGATTATCGAATTGACGCATTGACAGAAGGGCGTGATGCACAAGCTGAGGTGCATGTACGCCTACAATTAGGTGAAAAAGAAGTAAGTGGTGTTGGCTTTGATCACGATATTATATACGCATCATGTAAAGCTTATGTTGAAGCCGCATCACAACTAGCATCACCACCCACATCATCAAAAGAAGGTGAAACAGCATGACATTCCAAATTGTGAGCTTACCAGGTGATGGTATTGGGCCAGAAATTATGTCTGGAACGCTTGATGTGCTCGCCTCTCTTTCGAAAAAGTATCATTTTGAATATCACGTAACAGAACACCTTATGGGTGGATGCGCAATAGAACAAACAGGTACACCCCTGCCAGATGAAACATTGGCAGCATGTCAGCATGCCGATGCCGTCTTACTCGCAGCAATCGGTGGCCCACAATGGCAAGATCCAAATAATCGACCGGAACATGGTTTATTACAATTGCGTAAGTCTCTTGGATTGTTCGCAAATCTACGCCCTACGCGTGTGAGTGATCATACCGTCAACCTGTCACCATTAAAAGCAGAGATTGTTGCTTCAACCAACTTGATCATTGTCCGTGAATTAACAAGTGGGATTTACTTTGGAACGCCAAGTCATTGGGATACCGATGTTGCAGTAGATACATTAACTTATACGACACATGAAATTGAACGTATCGTTCATGAAGCATTCAAACTCGCACAGCAACGTCACAAAAAATTGACATCCGTTGATAAAGAAAATGTATTGTCTTCCAGTAAATTGTGGCGTCAAACAGTCAATCGCATCGCTACCCAGTATCCTGATGTGACAGTAGAGCATTTACTCGTCGATGCTTGCAGTATGCATTTATTGAAAAGACCGAGTGACTTTGACGTCATTGTCACTGAAAACTTATTCGGTGATATTTTAAGCGATGAAGCATCCATGTTACCCGGTTCACTCGGGCTATCACCTTCTGCAAGCTTTAGTACATCAGGTCCCGCTCTCTATGAACCCATTCACGGTTCTGCACCTGATATTGCGGGTCGAAACAAAGCCAATCCATTTGGCATGTTATTATCACTTGCCATGTGTTTACGAATGTCTGCACAACGTGAAGATATGGCTACATGGATAGAAAATATCGTCGATCAACTGATTGCTCAAAAAATAACAACACCCGACTTAGGCGGACAATCAACGACTAGCGAGATTTTTGAGATACTACAATCTCGCATCAAGGAGGTTTCATAATGGGACGTACACTATTCGATAAAATTTGGGACAACCACGTGATTACAGGTCAAGCGGGTGAACCACAATTGCTATACATTGATTTGCACTTGATTCACGAAATCACGTCACCACAAGCATTTGAAGGATTAAGACTACAAAACAGGACGTTAAGAAGACCGGATTTAACATTCGGTACGATCGATCATAACGTTCCAACGATTGATATTTTCAACATTAAAGATGATATTGCCAACAAACAAATTCAAGCATTACAAAAAAATTGTGAAGCATTCAACGTTAAACTTTTTGATATGGGATCAGATGAACAAGGGATTGTTCATATGGTCGGCCCAGAGAACGGATTGACACAGCCTGGTAAAACGATCGTATGCGGCGATTCACATACTGCTACACATGGGGCATTTGGCGCCATCGCTTTCGGCATTGGTACAAGCGAAGTAGAACACGTCTTTGCAACACAAACACTCTGGCAAACAAAGCCTAAAAATTTAAAAATTGAAATTACAGGTACATTACCACACGGTGTTTATGCAAAAGATATCATTTTGTATTTAATCAACCAACATGGTGTCAATTTCGGAACAGGTTATGCGCTTGAATTTGCAGGTGAAACGATTGAAGACTTGTCGATGGAAAGCCGTATGACAATCTGTAATATGGCAATAGAAGCTGGTGCAAAATATGGTTTGATGCGTCCTGACAACACAACTTTTGACTATTTAGAAGGCAAACCTTATGTCAATGATCTCGATGCATTGAAAACAAAATGGGCATCTTTATACAGTGATCATGATGCTCATTTTGATAAAGTGATTACACTGGACGTCACAGACCTTGAACCACAAGTGACATGGGGGACTAGTCCCGAAATGGGCGTCAACTTCTCGACATCCTTCCCTAAAATTGAAAACACAAATGATGCGAGAGCTTATGACTACATGGGATTACAGCCTGGACAAAAAGCCTCTGACATTCCACTTGGCTACGTATTTCTCGGTTCATGTACGAATGCACGATTATCAGATCTCATTGAAGCGAGTAAATTTGTTAAAGGACAACAAGTACACGATAATATTACCGCAATCGTTGTGCCTGGATCACGACAAGTTAAAAAGCAAGCTGAAGCATTAGGATTAGATGTCATTTTCAAAGAAGCTGGTTTTGAATGGCGAGAACCCGGTTGTAGTATGTGTCTCGGTATGAATCCTGACCAAGTTCCAGCGGGTGTCCATTGTGCTTCAACAAGTAACCGTAACTTTGAAGGACGACAAGGTAAAGGGGCTAGAACACATCTCGTCTCCCCTGCTATGGCTGCAGCAGCTGCTATACACGGACACTTTGTTGATGTTAGAAAGGTAGGTCATGCTTAATGGAAATCAAACCGATTACGGAATACACAGGAAAGGTCGTTTCATTATTTCATAACAATATTGATACAGACCAAATTATTCCAAAAGTACATCTCAAACGCATCTCAAAAACGGGGTTCGGTCCATTTTTGTTTGACGAATGGCGCTACTTAGAGGATGGGTCAGATAATCCAGACTTTGCTTTAAATAAACCCGAAGCCAAAGGGGCTCGTATTTTGATCACTGGTGAAAACTTCGGGTGTGGTTCAAGTCGTGAACATGCAGCTTGGGCATTGAAAGACTACGGATTCCAAGTCATTATTGCAGGTAGCTTTAGCGATATCTTCTACATGAATTGTACGAAAAATGCTTTACTTCCTATTGCATTAGATAAAGCCACGCGTGAAACATTAGCCCAAGAATCAACACTAACAATTGACTTGCCTAAACAACAAATAAAAACGTCACATCAAACATTCAGCTTCGATATTGACGATACGTGGAAATACAAATTAGTTAATGGACTGGATGATATAGCGATGACATTACAATATGAATCACAAATCACAGAATATGAACAACAACATTAAGGAGTGAATAAGATGACTGTCCAAACACAAACTGTCACTGCAAAAGATGTGGATGATGCATTTTTACGCATACAACAAACGGTAAAACAAACACCTTTGGAAAAGGATCATTACCTATCCATGAAATATGACTGCAATGTCTATTTGAAACGAGAAGATTTGCAGTGGGTACGTTCATTCAAATTGAGAGGTGCTTACAACGCTATCTCTGTATTACCACATGAACAACAAGAGAAAGGCATCACTTGCGCCAGTGCAGGTAATCACGCACAAGGTGTCGCTTTTACAGCACGTCAACTCAACTTACATGCCGTTATTTTCATGCCGGTTACTACTCCAAATCAAAAAGTAAGCCAAGTACAATTTTTTGGCGGAGATAACGTCGAAATCCAACTTGTGGGCGATACATTTGATGATTGTCTCAAAGAAGCACTTGCCTATACTGATGAGCATGCTATGACATTCATTGATCCATTCAACAACATCCATACGATTGCTGGTCAAGGAACACTTGCCAAAGAAATCCTACAATCAGCCAATGAAGAAAATATAACATTCGATTATGCATTTGGCGCAATTGGTGGTGGCGGTTTGATGTCTGGTGTCGCAACATACTTTGCACAAAACAGTCCATCCACCCAACTCATCGGTGTAGAGCCATTAGGTGCAAGCAGCATGTATGAAGCTGTGAAACAACAACAAGTTGTCACGTTACCAAATATCGATAAGTTTGTGGATGGCGCTTCCGTCGCACGTGTAGGAGATATCACATTCAATGTTTGTAACCATCTCTTACATGATTATGTTCAAATTGATGAAGGTGCTGTTTGTTCAACCATTCTAGATATGTACTCTAAGCAAGCCATCGTCGCAGAACCTGCCGGCGCATTGAGTATCAGTGCCTTAGAACCATACCGCGAACAAATTAAAGGAAAAAACGTCGTATGTATTATCAGTGGTGGGAATAATGATATCAACCGCATGAAAGAAATTGAAGAACGCTCATTGCTTTATGAAGAAATGAAACACTATTTTATTCTCAATTTCCCACAACGTCCTGGTGCATTACGTCAGTTTGTAAATGATGTACTCGGACCAAAAGATGATATTACAAAATTTGAATACTTGAAAAAAAGTTCTCAAAATACAGGAACGGTTATTATTGGCATTCAACTACAAAACCACCAAGACTTACAACAACTGATTAATAATGTAGACGGATTTGACCCTAAAAATATTTATATCAATGAAAATAAAATGTTGTATTCATTGTTGATATAGAAAATAAATTAAGAGACGTCATATAGTGATGTGTTCTATAAACACCTATATGACGTCTCTTTTAATGGTTATATTGTTAAAAGATTATTCTCCACCAAATAACACTCTATATAAATACACAACAAATGTATACAAAAAACATCCGAGTGAAACATATACAAGAATACCAGCAATTAAAGAAAATAGACCCAATGAATCTGTTTGACTTTCAGCCATAATCGGTGAAAATGCAGAAAATACCAATGCAATAATACCCGTAAATATTCCAATTCTAATCACCACATCAAGTGATCTTAACCATTCAATTAATCCAATATCACCTTTTTTGGTGATAAAAAATACAGCTGCTATCACAATTAATAAAACAATCCACATAAAAGAACCTCCATTATAAAGTATTGATTTCATTTTACAAAAAAAAAACAAATTTCAACATGATTTCAGTTTTTAAATATGATGATTTTATAATGGGAAACACATAAAATTGAATGATTTACAATCTTCTCTCTCATGGGCACATACATAATTTGAAAAAATAAAAAAAGATATCCAAAAGTTAAGAACATGTCTTACTGAAAGTATTCCAATGTCAATAATTATAGTAGTCAATAAAAGTGGCTGAGCTCGGCTTCTATATGATTTTAATAGTAAGTTTCTCATCCATAGATTTCAACACCCAACCATCTTTAAAACAACAAAAAAGAGAAGTCATCGAGACCTCTCTTAGAAGAATTACCTGGCACCGTCCTACTCTAGCGGAACGTCAGTTCAACTACCATCGGCGCTAAAGAGCTTAACTTCTGTGTTCGGCATGGGAACAGGTGTGACCTCTTTGCCATTGGCACCAGATAAATTTGAATGTTATACATTCAAAACTAGATAGTAAGTATATCAGTTACACAAACAAAACCTTGTGAAAAAATTTGATTAAGTCTTCGATCGATTAGTATTCGTCAGCTCCACGTATCACTACGCTTCCACCTCGAACCTATTAACCTCATCATCTTTGAGGGATCTTATAACCGAAGTTGGGAAATCTCATCTCGAGGGGGGCTTCATGCTTAGATGCTTTCAGCACTTATCCCGTCCATACATAGCTACCCAGCTATGCCGCTGGCGCGACAACTGGTACACCAGAGGTATGTCCATCCCGGTCCTCTCGTACTAAGGACAGCGCCTCTCAAATTTCCTACGCCCACGACGGATAGGGACCGAACTGTCTCACGACGTTCTGAACCCAGCTCGCGTACCGCTTTAATGGGCGAACAGCCCAACCCTTGGGACCGACTACAGCCCCAGGATGCGATGAGCCGACATCGAGGTGCCAAACCTCCCCGTCGATGTGAACTCTTGGGGGAGATAAGCCTGTTATCCCCGGGGTAGCTTTTATCCGTTGAGCGATGGCCCTTCCATGCGGAACCACCGGATCACTAAGTCCGTCTTTCGACCCTGCTCGACTTGTAGGTCTCGCAGTCAAGCTCCCTTATGCCTTTACACTCTTTGAATGATTTCCAACCATTCTGAGGGAACCTTTGAGCGCCTCCGTTACTCTTTAGGAGGCGACCGCCCCAGTCAAACTGCCCGCCTGACACTGTCTCCCAGCACGCTAAGTGCTGCGGGTTAGAAATCCAATACAATTAGGGTAGTATCCCACCAATGCCTCCACGTAAGCTAGCGCTCACGCTTCTATGGCTCCTACCTATCCTGTACAAACTGTACCGAATTTCAATATCAGGCTACAGTAAAGCTCCACGGGGTCTTTCCGTCCTGTCGCGGGTAACCGGCATCTTCACCGGTACTATGATTTCACCGAGTCTCTCGTTGAGACAGTGCCCAAATCGTTACGCCTTTCGTGCGGGTCGGAACTTACCCGACAAGGAATTTCGCTACCTTAGGACCGTTATAGTTACGGCCGCCGTTTACTGGGGCTTCGATTCGTAGCTTCGCAGAAGCTAACCACTCCTCTTAACCTTCCAGCACCGGGCAGGCGTCAGCCCCTATACGTCACCTTACGGTTTAGCAGAGACCTGTGTTTTTGATAAACAGTCGCTTGGGCCTATTCACTGCGGCTCTTCAGAGCGTGAACCCTAAAGAGCACCCCTTCTCCCGAAGTTACGGGGTCATTTTGCCGAGTTCCTTAACGAGAGTTCGCTCGCTCACCTTAGAATTCTCATCTTGACTACCTGTGTCGGTTTGCGGTACGGGCACCTATTTTCTAGCTAGAGGCTTTTCTCGGCAGTGTGAAATCAACGACTCGAAGAAACTTGTTTCTTCTCCCCATCACAGCTCAATCTTTACGAGTGCCGGATTTGCCTAACACTCAATCTCACTGCTTAGACGTGCACTCCAACAGCACGCTTCGCCTATCCTACTGCGTCCCCCCATCGCTTAAAACGAATTTAGGTGGTACAGGAATATCAACCTGTTATCCATCGCCTACGCCTTTCGGCCTCAGCTTAGGACCCGACTAACCCAGAGCGGACGAGCCTTCCTCTGGAAACCTTAGTCAATCGGTGGACGGGATTCTCACCCGTCTTTCGCTACTCACACCGGCATTCTCACTTCTAAGCGCTCCACATGTCCTTGCGATCATGCTTCAACGCCCTTAGAACGCTCTCCTACCATTGTCCTACGGACAATCCACAGCTTCGGTAATATGTTTAGCCCCGGTACATTTTCGGCGCAGTGTCACTCGACTAGTGAGCTATTACGCACTCTTTAAATGATGGCTGCTTCTAAGCCAACATCCTAGTTGTCTGGGCAACGCCACATCCTTTTCCACTTAACATATATTTTGGGACCTTAGCTGGTGGTCTGGGCTGTTTCCCTTTCGAATATGGACCTTATCACCCACATTCTGACTCCCAAGTTAAATTATTTGGCATTCGGAGTTTGTCTGAATTCGGTAACCCGAGAGGGGCCCCTCGTCCAAACAGTGCTCTACCTCCAATAATCATCACTTGAGGCTAGCCCTAAAGCTATTTCGGAGAGAACCAGCTATCTCCAAGTTCGATTGGAATTTCTCCGCTACCCTCAGTTCATCCGCTCACTTTTCAACGTAAGTCGGTTCGGTCCTCCATTCAGTGTTACCTGAACTTCAACCTGACCAAGGGTAGATCACCTGGTTTCGGGTCTACGACCAAATACTCATTCGCCCTATTCAGACTCGCTTTCGCTACGGCTCCACATTTTCTGCTTAACCTTGCATCAGATCGTAACTCGCCGGTTCATTCTACAAAAGGCACGCCATCACCCATTAACGGGCTCTGACTACTTGTAAGCACACGGTTTCAAGTTCTCTTTCACTCCCCTTCCGGGGTACTTTTCACCTTTCCCTCACGGTACTGGTTCACTATCGGTCACTAGAGAGTATTTAGCCTTAGGAGATGGTCCTCCCAGATTCCGACGGAATTTCACGTGCTCCGCCGTACTCAGGATCCACTCAAGAGAGGTCACGTTTTCGACTACAGGATTATTACCTTCTATGATTAACCTTTCCAGGTTATTCGTCTAACATGTCCTTTTGTAACTCCGTATAGAGTGTCCTACAACCCCAACAAGCAAGCTTGTTGGTTTGGGCTCTTCCCGTTTCGCTCGCCGCTACTCAGGGAATCGATTTTTCTTTCTCTTCCTCCGGGTACTAAGATGTTTCAGTTCTCCGGGTCTGCCTTCTTACATGCTATGTATTCACATGTAGATAACACGACATAACTCGTGCTGGGTTTCCCCATTCGGAAATCTCTGGATCACAGCTTACTTACAGCTCCCCAAAGCATATCGTCGTTAGTAACGTCCTTCTTCGGCTTCTAGTGCCAAGGTATTCACCGTGCGCCCTTAATAACTTAATCTACTTTTGATTGACAATCGCTCGCATTCTGCTTCATCATTTCACAATCGCTCGATTACTTACACATAGTAAGCGCACTCGCTCTTGTTCATGATTTATAGACTGACAAGCGTTTTCAATTCAAAACTGTGTTATTAATTATGTGAGTCGTCATTTGACGACTAGCGATAATTTTTTTAGTTTCAAGCTTTCGCTATTCACTCGGTTTTTGCTTGGTAAAATCATTTATACTTACTTATCTAGTTTTCAATGTACAAACAATTTGTTTGCCAAACGTTCGCATTCGTCTTCATCATTTCATAATCACTCGATTACTTACACAAAGTAAGCTCACTCGTTCTTATTCATGATTCATAGACTGACAAACGTTTTCAATACAAATTTAATTATAGGTTGAATCCTCAAATATGAGCATTCAAAACTGAATACAATATGTCACGTTAATCCGCTTATCACCTAAAGGTGATATTCCGTATATTATCCTTAGAAAGGAGGTGATCCAGCCGCACCTTCCGATACGGCTACCTTGTTACGACTTCACCCCAATCATTTGTCCCACCTTCGACGGCTAGCTCCAAATGGTTACTCCACCGGCTTCGGGTGTTACAAACTCTCGTGGTGTGACGGGCGGTGTGTACAAGACCCGGGAACGTATTCACCGTAGCATGCTGATCTACGATTACTAGCGATTCCAGCTTCATGTAGTCGAGTTGCAGACTACAATCCGAACTGAGAACATCTTTATGGGATTTGCTTGACCTCGCGGTTTCGCTGCCCTTTGTAATGTCCATTGTAGCACGTGTGTAGCCCAAATCATAAGGGGCATGATGATTTGACGTCATCCCCACCTTCCTCCGGTTTGTCACCGGCAGTCAACTTAGAGTGCCCAACTTAATGATGGCAACTAAGCTCAAGGGTTGCGCTCGTTGCGGGACTTAACCCAACATCTCACGACACGAGCTGACGACAACCATGCACCACCTGTCACTTTGTCCTCCGAAGAGGAAAACACTATCTCTAGTGCGGTCAAAGGATGTCAAGATTTGGTAAGGTTCTTCGCGTTGCTTCGAATTAAACCACATGCTCCACCGCTTGTGCGGGTCCCCGTCAATTCCTTTGAGTTTCAGTCTTGCGACCGTACTCCCCAGGCGGAGTGCTTAATGCGTTAGCTGCAGCACTAAGGGGCGGAAACCCCCTAACACTTAGCACTCATCGTTTACGGCGTGGACTACCAGGGTATCTAATCCTGTTTGATCCCCACGCTTTCGCACATCAGCGTCAGTTGCAGACCAGAAAGCCGCCTTCGCCACTGGTGTTCCTCCATATCTCTGCGCATTTCACCGCTACACATGGAATTCCACTTTCCTCTTCTGCACTCAAGTTTTCCAGTTTCCAATGACCCTCCACGGTTGAGCCGTGGGCTTTCACATCAGACTTAAAAAACCGCCTACGCGCGCTTTACGCCCAATAATTCCGGATAACGCTTGCCACCTACGTATTACCGCGGCTGCTGGCACGTAGTTAGCCGTGGCTTTCTGATTAGGTACCGTCAAGACGTGCACAGTTACTTACACGTTTGTTCTTCCCTAATAACAGAGCTTTACGATCCGAAGACCTTCATCACTCACGCGGCGTTGCTCCGTCAGGCTTTCGCCCATTGCGGAAGATTCCCTACTGCTGCCTCCCGTAGGAGTCTGGACCGTGTCTCAGTTCCAGTGTGGCCGATCACCCTCTCAGGTCGGCTACGTATCGTCGCCTTGGTAAGCCGTTACCTTACCAACTAGCTAATACGGCGCGGGTCCATCTATAAGTGACAGCAAAACCGTCTTTCACTATTGAACCATGCGGTTCAATATGTTATCCGGCATTAGCTCCGGTTTCCCGAAGTTATTCCAGTCTTATAGGTAGGTTACCCACGTGTTACTCACCCGTCCGCCGCTAACGTCAGAGGTGCAAGCACCTCGTCTGTTCGCTCGACTTGCATGTATTAGGCACGCCGCCAGCGTTCATCCTGAGCCAGGATCAAACTCTCCATAAAAGAAGTAAGCTTGATATAGCTCGTTTGATTGTTTAAGTCAATCACTCTTGAAAGTACTACTCTGAGTACTCAAATTATCGGAATTAACGTTGACATATTGTCATTCAGTTTTCAATGTTCATGTTAAAAATTATGGAGCGGGTGATGGGAATCGAACCCACAACATCAGCTTGGAAGGCTGAGGTTTTGCCATTAAACTACACCCGCAGATTATTTAAATGTTGATATTAAAGTTTAGTTGATGCGGCCGAGAGGACTTGAACCTCCACGGGATCTCTCCCACTAGGCCCTCAACCTAGCGCGTCTGCCATTCCGCCACGACCGCTCGGTAACTTTAAACATCATTTTTTCAGAACGATACTCATTATATCAGGCGTGACATTTGATGTCAACACTTTTTTAATGTTTATTTAATATTTGTAATCTGTTGTTAATATTTCGTTTTCGCAACGTACTCAACTATATCATGTCGTATCTCTCAAGTCAACATATATTTTCCATATTATTTAACTTGTTTTGTTCGACTTTTGTTATTATATATAATCTATTTTTCAAAGTCAACACAAAATCGTATATAAAATCAAACTACGACAAAGAAGAAACACTCTTCACTTTGTAAAAACCGAATGATTTATAGATTGCTTTATCGAATGTTAGTAAAATCATAACAATCTTTTGTAATTTTCATTTTTTGTATCAATTATAAAGTCTATTTCCCGAATATAGATAATATTTAAATCAACGCTTATTTTTTTAAGTATCATGAAATTTTTAAAAACAACAAAGGACGATAGACATAATAATACATATTACCTATCGCCCTTACACAGTTATTTATTTTTTTCTATGAGCTTTCCACTACACTTGCCACACCGCATACGTTTTGTATCGACTTTTCGAATTCGCATATATGCTGCGCCACAATTTCTACATTTATAGATATACTTTGCTCTGGACTCATAACTTTGAATTGGATTACAGAATCGTGGTGCACCCACGCGAATACTCAATTTTTTAAAATCTGCATCTTTATGCTGATAGCCTTTTTTATCAAGATGTAGAAAATAGTGACATAATTCATGTTTAATAATATCAACGAGTGCTGCTTCACCAAATGCTTCATACTGTTTCGGATTAATTTCTATATCATGCGTTTTTAATAAATAACGTCCACCTGTTGTCCGCAAACGTGGGTTAAAATAAGCACGATGTTGAAATGTTCTCTGAAAGTATTGTTGGGCTATCTGTTCAGTCATTACTTGTAGCTCTATGTTATTCATGCGGGTCAATCATCGTCAACGCTACTTTTCCTTTTTGCTCATCAATACCGTCTATCCATACGTCGACAATATCTCCTACATTCACTTTATCCATTGGATGTTTTACAAATTGCTTAGATATTTTTGAAATATGCACTAAGCCATCTTGTTTCACTCCGATATCAACAAATGCACCAAAGTCCACAACATTACGAACTGTCCCCGTTAACTTCATGCCTTCTCGTAAGTCTTCAATGGAAAGTACATCTGACTTTAGCTGCGGTGTTTCATATGCATCACGCGGGTCACGATTTGGTGCAATTAACGAATTCACGATATCTTCAAGGGTAGGCACGCCAATATTTAACTTTTGTGCATATTGATCAGTATCTATCTTTTCTAATATTTTTTTCAAATGATCTGTGCCAATATCTGATACGTTCAAGTTAACTGCACTTAACAAATCATGTGTCACCGCATAACTTTCTGGGTGAATCGCCGTATTATCAAGTGGATCTTCGCCATCTACAATACGCAAAAATCCGATACTTTGTTCAAACGTTTTATCACCTAAACGTTTTACTTTTTTGATTTGTTGATGCTTCGTAAACGGTCCATTCTCTTCTCTGTGGGATACAATATTGTCTGCAATTTGTTTCGATAAACCGGAAACGTGTTGCAACAGTGTGCCCGAAGCAGTATTGATATTGACACCTACTTGGTTTACAGCTGTTTCGACGACGAAGTCTAACGCTGTTGAAAGTGCTTTTTGATTCACATCATGTTGATACTGACCGACACCGATTGATTTTGGGTCAATTTTGACTAATTCACTTAATGGATCTTGTATACGACGTCCAATCGATACGGCGCTGCGCTCTTCAACTTGAAAGTCAGGAAATTCATGGCGTGCAATGTCTGAAGCTGAGTATACAGAGGCTCCGGCTTCGTTGACAATAATATATTGAATATCCAAGTTATTTGTTTGTATCATTTTTGCTACAAATTGCTCTGTTTCACGACTTGCTGTACCATTACCAATTGCCACCAAGTCAACATCATATAGTTTAACCATTGATAAAAAGGTTTCTTCTGCTTCTTTTACTTTTGAGACTGGTGGATGTGGATACATCACTGATTTCGCAACAAATGTACCATATGGATTGATGACTGCGAGTTTACACCCTGTACGAAAGGCTGGATCAACACCCAGTATTTGTTTGCCTTTCAGTGGTGCTTGCAATAATAAATTTTTCAAGTTTTCACTGAACACATCAATGGCTTGTGTTTCTGCACGCTCTGTTAAATCTCCACGAATTTCTCGTTCGATAGATGGAAAAATAAGACGTTTCATCGCATCTTCAATAGCTGTAATGACGATATCCGACAGTCGATGTGTTCCTTTCACTTCCATACGACGAATCGTTTGAGACAGTTTTTCAATATCCGCATCTATTTTTACTGATAATATCTTTTCTTTTTCACCACGGTTTATAGCGAGTATACGGTGGTTGGCTGCTTTCTTGATAGGTTCACTATAATCGTAGTACATCGCATATACCGCTTTTTCATCTTCTGCTTTTTTCTTTTTTTGTGTCACAATGACACCTGTATGCCAAACGTCTTTTAAAATTTTCTTGCGATATTCTGGATGGTCTGCAATTTTTTCAGCGATAATATCTTGTGCACCAGCAATCGCCTCTTCTATTGTTGCTACTTCATCATTGAGATAGTTTTCAGCTTGAGCGTCCAACTCTGATGGTAACTTTTGTGATAAAATCCACTCTGCGAAAGGTTCAAGCCCTTTTCTTTTCGCTTCCGTAGCACGTGTTTTTTTCTTTTGTTTATATGGACGATACAAATCTTCTACACGCTGTAACTTTGTTTGTTTTAAAATATCTTGTTTCAACTCAGATGTCAGTAACCCTTGTTGTTCAATTGTATGGATAATCTCTTCTTTTCGCTTTTGAAGGTTTTCCATATATTGATATCGATCATCGATTTGTTTGATAGCCACCTCATCTAAGCCACCAGTTGCTTCTTTACGATATCTCGCAATAAATGGCACAGTATTTTTCTCACTTAATAGTGCGAGAACCGCTTCAATTTGTTTTACCGAATATTGATATTCTTTATGTATTGCTTGTACAAGTGTATCTGTTGCCATACGATTCACTGCCTTTCCATTTTTTACCATTCAAAAGATGTTGTTTTAAAGTTGATGATGAAAGAAGTACAATCTTTTCAGACACTTAATTTAATAAGTGCAGAAAATCATGTGCTATTATTTCAATATTTCTATTCAAATATTTATGTTTGCTTTACAGCTTGTTGTAGTTTCTTAATCGCCGTTCGTTGCAATCGTGAAACGTGCATTTGACTTAAACCTACACGTTCTCCTGTTTCTTTCTGACTGAGTCCTTCAATAAACGTGCATTGAATGATTTCTCTTTCTCGATCGGATAGTATTGGTAAGATTCGTTCTAAAATAATGCGCTTTTCGGTTAAATCATAGTTTTCATCTTGACTGCCCATAACATCTAATAATGTCACTGTTGAGCCGTCTTTATCCGCTTCAATCGAATGATCGACGCTGAGTGCATGATAGCTTTGACCCATCTCCATTGCTTCAAGAACTTCTTCATCGGAAACTTCAAGATGTTCCGCAATTTCACGAATCGATGGCGACCGCTCTAATTCATTCGTCAATTCATCGATTGTTTTCTTAATACGTGGACCGATTTCTTTAATTCTTCTTGGAACGTGTACGCTCCATGTTTTGTCTCTTAAATAACGCTTGATTTCACCGATTACAGTTGGTACTAAGAACGCCTCAAACTTACGATCAAAAGATAGGTCAAAACGATTGATTGCGCCAATCAAACCAACCATCCCTACTTGTACGAGATCTTCATGATGAGATTGACCTTTTGAATATCGATATGCTAAAGATTCGATTAATTTTCCGTAATGATTAACAAGTTTTTCTTGTGCGGCTTCATCTTGATTTTTTTGACATGCTAAAATCCATTGATTGATTTGTTCTGATGAAACATTATTCATTGAGTTCGATGCTTTCGTCATGGGTTTGCACCTGCTCTTTTTTGATATACTTCGTCATACTGATTGTCACACCTGTCTCTTTTCTTACAGTGACTTCATCCATTAATGCTTCAATCAAAAACAAGCCAAGCCCACCTTCTCGTAAAAAGTCAATATTTTCATCATCTTGATAAGGTCCTAGTTGTTGCTTTGTTTCTTGGTAATTAAAGCTTTCGCCTTGATCAGATACGACAATTTTAATTTGCGTGTCAGTCACTTCAAATACAATTGTAATATATCCAATCGCTTCATGGTGTTTATATGCATGCTTCACCGCATTTGTAACAGCTTCACTCACTGCAATTTTTGCATCTTCTATATCATTGTACGATGCATTCGCACGATTAAATACTCCTGATAACGTCAGACGAATTAAACTTACATATTCTGGTGCTGCGGGTACCTTCATCTCGATGACATCATGTGCTTGTGGCATGTTATTCGACCTCCGTTCCTTGATTCACATGCATTAAATCAGCTAGTCCAGTTATATCAAATAGACGCTTGATACGATCATTGACTCCTAAAATATAGAGTGCTTTGTCATGTTGATTCAATGCTTTGAGTGTCCCAACAAATAAACCTAATCCTGTTGAATCCATATAAGTTAAATCTGTCAAATTAACATGAACATCATGTGTTCCTTCTTGGCGAATTGGCAACAGTACAGCTTCAAGTTCAGGGACTGTTGCTACATCTAATTCACCAGCAACAGTGACCTCATAGTATTCTTCATATACATCAGTTTCTATGTTAAGGTTCATTAATTTATACACTCCTAAAATAGTCTACTATTAGTTTTTACCCAATTATTGATCACCATAATCGTTTATTAGTGATTATCGGGCTCTTTTAATGATCAAGATTGTCAAATCATCACGCTTACTCTTTTCTTGTAAACGTAACAATGCCTCATACAATAACTGTACAATGTCTTGCGGATGCATATCTTTATATTTCAAAATAAAGTCCAACAAGTAATTTTTATCGATAAAACGACCTGAGTCGTCTCTGATTTCTGTAACACCGTCTGTGAAAATAATGATCATATCATTTAACTCAATCTTTATTTCCTGTTGGTCATAACGAATATTGGGACTTACACCGAGTACGCGACCTCGAACGGTAATTTCTTCAAATGTATCGGTTGCTGCTCTGAAAATATAGCCGGGTTCATGTCCTGCTGAACTGCAATACAAGATATGATTAAGATCTTCATATAGACCATAAAACATTGTCACAAACATATTTTGGTTGACGTTTTTCTCAACTACTCGGTTCAACCGCTTCAATCCATCATTTGGCAATTGTGAATGTCCATATGAGTCCATGCCAAACTTGATCATACTCATCGCTAACGCTGCTGGTATTCCTTTCCCGATAACATCTGCAACTGCAAAACTCATCGTTCCGTCTTTATGATCAATCAAGTTGAAGTAGTCACCACTCACTTGATGTGCTGCCACAGAGATTGCACCGATTTGTATGCTATCAAATTGGGGAATATCTGTTTTGAGCATTGTTTGCTGAAGACTAGAAGCTACTCCCATCTCTTTGTCATGAACTTCCATGCGATCAACAAGTCGCTTGTAATCCGTATAATCGTAACCAAAACTTTGAATGACGACTTCGAGAACATCCAAGCTATCCTTCATGTCTTGTTGACTTAAGGTACGAGCTTCAAGGTATGATTTATGTATATTGACAATTGCCTCAGGTGTGACACTTTCTTCAGGTAAGTTACTGGCAAATGTACGTGCTATCTCTAAAACTTCATCACTGTTACTACTATTTAAAAACCGGTCGATTAATTCAAAATAGTACTCTGTTTTTGATTGCGCCACTCTCAATACTCCTTTTCCAATCATATTCCACCTAAAAACAAAAAAGTGGCCGTGAAACCTTATCAGTTCAAAGATTTCATCGTCCACCCTGACAAGGATGACTTTAAGCAAATCGCTTCAAGTAATATCCTATTCCCTTTGATCTACATCGTTCATAAGATGAAGTGCTATTTATCTCAATTGTTGTCGGGCATGCTTCACTGTTCTATCACAAATAACTCGAATGTCTGTCATGACTCAAAGATCAATTTGACTGTCATAAAACTTATAACAGATCAACTCGTATATCCCCCTGTTATCGTGATTGAACCACTTGTAACCCTAGACTGATACCGAGTGCATTGTTTACTTCTTTCATCTTTTCGTCCGATAAAAAAGTCAGTTTTTCTTTCAATCGATTTTTATCAACTGTCCGAATCTGTTCTAACAAAATAACAGAATCTTTGTCCAGTTTGTATTTCTTTTTTTCAATTTCTACATGTGTTGGAATCTTCGCTTTATTAATACGTCCAGTAATTGCCGCTACAATCACAGTCGGACTATATTTGTTACCAGTATCATTTTGTATGATTACGACGGGTCTAACTCCCCCTTGTTCAGAACCCTGTACTGGTGATAAATCAGCTAAGTATACATCACCGCGCTTCATTTAATCATCCTGATGCTTTGATAGTAAGTGAGATTCATTACAATCGCACGCCTCACACTCTACTGAATATGCTTCTGTCGCTAGGGAGAGATTGAGATCAGCCATTTGTGCATAACCTTCTTTTAATGACTGCTCTAAATTTTTAAATTTTACTTGATTGAATACTGACATCATGAGACCCTCCATATCAATTCAACTCACATTAAAAATCTAATTTTATCACTCACAATGATAGCAAAAAAATAACAAATCTACCATATTATTTTAACAATTCATTTGTGACATCAATGTTTTCCCCTGAAATATAGATGCGTGGAATACGACGTCCAAAGTTACAAAGTACTTCATAGTTAATCGTCTGTTGTTTCTGGGCAAGTGTTTCAGCCGATTGTGGTGTATGGGCACGTGCTTCTAATACGACAACTTTGTCTCCCGGCTGTACGTTCGCTGGTACTTTGATTGCCGTTTGATCCATGCTAATACGACCAACCACTTCACATTGTTGACCGTTTACACTTACATAAGCGCCTTGCATTTGGCGTAAATATCCATCTGCATAACCAATTGATAGAAGTGCAATATGCATACGCTCTGTTGCTGTATACGTCTCGCCATATCCAATCGTTTCTCCCGCTTCTACTTGTTTTACTTGAACAACAGTTGTTTCAACAGTCGCAGCAGGTGTCAGACGTGCCGTTTTTTTGGATTCAATAAATGGTGTCGGATAATAACCGTAAAGTGCAATACCTGGACGATACGCATTACAGATTTCAGGATTGAAACGTAATGTTCCTGCTGAATTTTGAATATGCACATACGTTGGACGCTCTGCATTCGTTACGAGACTTTCAAAACGTTGATACTGCTGTTGCGCAGAATCATTTTCTTCATCTGCTGATGCAAAATGTGAAAAGACACCTTCAAAGATCAACTGTTCATACTGTTCGATGAGCGCAATCATTTCACGATATGTTTCGATATCTTTAATGCCTAGTCGATTCATACCAGTGTCCAACTTGATATGCAGCCATAATGACTTTTCATTTGTTGGATCAATATGAGAAATTGCTTCTTCCAGCCACGCTTTAGAAGGTACAGCAACTGCCACACGGTGTTGAATAGCCTTGTTAATATTCGCAGGCGGAACACTTGAAAGGATTAAGATTTTCTCTTTAAATCCATGCATGCGTAATTCAATCGCTTCATCCAATGTCGCAACACAGACGAACGTAACGCCTAGTGATGCGAGATGATTAGCGATTGCTACACTTCCTAAGCCATAGGCATTCGCTTTGACGACAGGCATCATCGTCTTTGTAGGATGACACTTGGATAATTCTTGATAGTTAGATGTAATCGCATCTAAATTTACAGATAATGTGGTATCACGATAATACTTTTCTGACAAACTACTGTCACCTTCCTTTGATATACTTCATTGATCTTTTTGTTCTAATATAACTTGACTCATGGCATAGTGCGCCGTATGGGTGATGGATACATGTACGATAAAACCATCGAATAAAATATAAGGTTTTCCTTTTTCATCGTTTGCACAATGAATGTCATTGAATGCGACTTCTTTACCGATCCCTGTACCGAGCGCTTTGCTAAAAGCTTCTTTTACCGCAAATCGACCTGCCAAAAATTCTATACGTCTCTGAGGATGTAACAACTGCGTGTAATGGGCATATTCGTCTTGGCTTAAGATGCGTTTAACGAACTTAGGTTGGTTTTCTGTTATCGTCTTGATGCGGTCTATTTCAACTAAATCAACGCCTAAGCCAAATATCATAACAACGTCTCCTCATCTTCAGTTTGCGCATCTTTTATTTTATCATAATTTTCATCAGTTATTTCAAGCGGTGTATGACTTTCATCATTATTTTCATCTATAATGATTCCTTGTTGAATAAGCTGCTTAATCTTTAATGCTTGTTCTTTTTCAATTAAAGAAATCTCAACATTGCCACCTGCCGTAGAGATAGTTAATGTTGCAAGCCCATATTTACGCATAATAAACCCTTCATCCATATCAATGTTTTGGATTCGGAATAATGGTACTTGTGTTTGTTGTACAAATATAAACCCTTCTCTAACGACAATGCCTTGTTCTGAAAAATGATAACGAAAGACATGGTACGTATAAAGTGGTTTGAGCCAGACAAATACAACTGCATACAAAACTGCAATGATGACTAGCAGCAATGCCACCCACTTGAGTTGTGATTCGAATGAACTGATGAAATAACTTGAGACAAATGACGCAATTGCTAAGATTAAAATTGCTGCTGTAATAATCATACTAGCAATACGCATGACTTTACGCGCTTCTGGTGCCATTTTGTTATACAATTCATGCGTCATCACGATCACCACCTTCTATATACCATGATTGTAATGCATCCACATCTTGCGTATCAACGAAGTCTAATCCCACATCCATGCTCAACGAACCTTTAGCCAACGTGTAATGAAAATGATTCAATTGTGCATTTGCCATCACTGGATGATATTCACGTTGCCAACCGAGTATTTTGTCATGTTTGAAATAAGTTGTTCGGAATCCAGTATACGAGACACGGCGTATTGCGATTTCATCACCTGCTACGTGCCAACCAGCTTTTAAGATAGTCATGTAACTCTTAAATATGCGCATCACTATATAGAATGCGACAGGTATCCAAATCCACACCCAGAAATAGTAGTGTACAATAGCTGCAATGATGACTAATACGAGTGATTGTATCCAAAATCGTCTATGGAATCCACGCCATGGTAAGGAGTGGTCAACTTCATCAAACTGCATATGCGGTACCATCGATGCTAATAGTGCACGCACTTCACGTTTGTGTATAAATGGCAATACCATCACACGACCATCCGCAAAGTCATTCTCCAAATCGACTTTCATATCGCTTGTTATGACAAAATCATATGCTGTGTAGCCAAATAATGTACGCAAATAACTTTTATGTTCAATGACAGCTTGGATGCGCTTTAAAGGGACAGTTACTTTTTTAACATTCAAAAGCCCATATCGTATCGTCAAGTAGTCACCTTGCCGTTTCAATGTGTAATTGTAATAGCGGAAAAATGTAATCAAAATCCCTACAAAATATGAAATGATGATACCAGCTGAAACAATCACTGTCGTAATAAGAACTGTACTGTTCACAATAGAAGATACCTCTTCAGTCAACCAATTCCAATCAATATAATCTAACATTGCCGTCAAAATAGGACTGAGTGTCGCAAGTGCAACAAAAATAGCACCGCTTGTCATCGCCATAAATAGTAGATTTTTTGTAGATAATTGATATAACTCTTCTTCTGGTGGCATATTGATTGCATTAGTAGAAGATTCAGCATCTGCTACTTCGCTATCTTCTGTATCACGCTTATGCTCATTCAAATCAAATTTTACCTTCTCCAGTTCTGATTGAATCGCTTCACTTTGTGCTCGGGTAATAGTTTCAAGTGCTATACCATCACTCGGTGTTTGTATTTGTAACCTGACTCCCCCAACAATTTGATGAATCAGATTTTGTGACGTATCCATCGATTGAATGCGAGAAATATTTAATTCTTTTCGTTCGAGATTAAATAAACCTGTTGTGACAATAAAATGATTGCCTTCAATCCAATAACGAGTACGATATGCTTTGATAGCATCGTTTACTAATGTGATTAAGAAAAAGAATGCAACCATTCCAGGGAAAATATAATTCGAAGGCTCCGTATAATCAAAATCTTTAATTGCAAATAGCAAGAAGAGTAACAGCGGTATAATATTGGATTTTATTGCATTGAAAATACTCATCACATATGAGATGGGATGGAGCTTTTGTGGACTATACATCACTATCACCCTCCTGTAATAGTTCGAGACAGTACTGTTCGAGTTGATGCACGTCTTCTTCATATAATAAAGGCAACGTGATCGTATGACCTGCTGTTGTTAGTATCAAACTTTGCAACTGATGACGTCGCAATAGTGGTCCATTTTCCCAGTGGAGATATTGAAGTCTCTCAATCTTTAGAATTTGATGTTTGCGAAACCAATAGTTACGCTTCACTTCAATCATATTTTCTTTGATTCGATAATAGGTGAAATGATATCGAAAGTAAGGTTTTAACAGACAGTATAAAATGTGTAAGATGAGTAAACCACCCGCGATATATTGTATCGGTTGCCAAATCTCAAAATAGTAATCGAGGGAAAAAGCAATAATAAGCAACACCGTACCAATTAAACATCTAAGCAAATAAAATTGCCTGAAATACTTTTTCGCAACTTCTGGACTTCTCTGGAATGAAGTTGTCATTGATTCTGCTCCTTCTAATGATTTTTTTACATTATAACATACTCATTTTTCACTATATACAGGTGCTCAAATAACATATATTTCAATTATTACTCAACTAAAACTCATCATTCATCAAAAAGTAAGGTTTATATTTATACGTGAGAACGAATAGAAAGTTTATGAATTTGTGTACCATCACGCTTGAAATTTCTCTCATCTAACCAGCACTCATATTTTTGCTTAATATCCGGCCATTCTTTATCTATGATAGAGAACCAATCTGTATCTCTATTTCTACCTTTATATACTAATGCTTGTCGAAATGTACCTTCATATGTAAAACCTAATCTTTTAGCTGCTCGTTTAGAAGGAGCGTTTAAACTATCACATTTCCATTCATAACGTCTATACCTTAATGATTCAAACACATACTTAGCGAGTAAATACTGAACTTCAGTCGCAATGCGTGTTCTTTTTAACAAAGGCGAGTAATGAATATGTCCTACTTCAATCGTTGAAGCTTTCGTATTAATACGAAGTAATGACATCATACCTAAAGCTTTATTAGTCGTTTTATCAACTATCGCAAAGAAATACGGATCTTCCGAATGAATATAGTGATGAATCAATGTACTAAATGCTTCTTTATCGTGTATGGGATCGTTTGGTAAGTAAGTCCAACTTAAATCATTATTTGAGTCACATAACAATTCGAATAGATCGTCTAAGTGGCAAGTGCTCAAATGTTCCAATTTACTATATTTACCTTCAAGTATTTCAATGTCGGGTTTCTCAGGTTGATGAAAAGAATGAACTGCATCCCCTATCGGTTGATTGTATAAATTATAATTCATTTGAACGCCCCTTTTATTTTTTATGATAGCATAAAGGGAATATTTTTAACTATCTTATATATAGCTAAATAAACAATAGTTAAAGCAACTCACTTGAAGGTAAAGAAACATAAAATCACCCAATCCAAAATGATGATTCATAAGGATTGGGTGATTTATATTAGAGTTAGAAATAATCTCTTTAACTCTTTTTAATAATTATTTCTGATGATCCGCAAATGTACGTCCTTTTTTCACTTTGTTATCACGTTTATTTCTAAAGTTGCCTTTTTTGTTGAAGCTACCTTGTTTGTGATTACGGTTGTTTTTACCGTGACGTTTATTATTTGAGCTCTTACGGTTACCACCTTTTGGTCCACGTGTTTTACGTGCAAGTGGTTTTTCAAATGTTAATTGTACTTCTACTTCGTCGTTTGACTCTACCAATTCTTGTAAAAGTGCTGTTACTAAGTCTGAAGCCTCGTACGTCTCAAGTAATGACTTCGCAATCTTTTCAACGCGTGGTTCTTTATCGGCAGCCATCCATTTTTCTACCTTGTTCTTAATGTCATCCTCACGCGCTTGTAATACTTCTTTGCGATGAGGTGGACGTAACGCACGCATTTGACGTTTGTTTGTTTGTTCGATTTGACGAATGTAATCCATCTCGATTGGGTTTACAAATGTTACCGCAATACCATGTTTCCCCGCACGACCTGTACGACCAATTCGGTGTGTATAGCTTTCCGTATCTTGTGGAATATCGAAGTTGTATACATGGCTCACACCTGAAATGTCTAAACCACGTGCCGCAACATCAGTTGCAACAAGAATGTCGATTTGATCATTTTTGAACTTCTTCAATACTTCTAAACGTTTCGCCTGTGTAATGTCACCGTGAAGTCCTTCTGCTTTGTAACCTTTTGATAACAATGCACTTGTCAACTCGTCAACACGACGTTTCGTACGTCCGAATACGATTGCAAGTTCAGGTTGGTGTACATCTAAGAAGTTTGTAAATGTATCGAACTTCTCTAATTCTTTCACAATTGTGTAGTATTCATCAATTTGTGGATCAGAGATTTCGTTATTCATCGTTTTAATAATCTTAGGTGACTTCATGAACTTCTGAACAAGTTCTTGAATTGCTTTTGGCATTGTCGCTGAGAAAAGCATCGTTTGACGATTTTCTGAAGGCAATTTATCCATAATATAACGCATGTCATCGATGAAGCCCATGTTCATCATTTCATCCGCTTCATCCAAGATTAATGTTTCAATTTGTTGTGGTTTCAATGTGCGACGGTTCAAATGATCAATCACACGTCCCGGTGTACCAACGACGATTTGTGGGCCACGTTTTAATGATTTGATTTGACGATCGATCGGCATACCACCGAATACTGTCACAACTTGAACTTTTTGACCACGACTAAATTCGCGTAACTGCTCAGCTACTTGCATTGCAAGCTCACGTGTCGGTGCTAAGATAAGGGCACGAACACCTTCCTGTCCCTTAACTTTTTCAATAAGTGGGATCCCAAATGCGCCTGTTTTTCCTGTCCCTGTTTGCGCTTGTCCCAATATGTCAATATTTTCGAGTGCATATGGAATACTGTCTTTTTGGATGGGGGTCGGCTCAGTAAATCCCATTGCCTCAAGGGTTTCAGCTGTACGTTCTGAAACACCTAATTCTGTAAATTTTTGCAAAGTAATTCTCCTTTTTATATCGAAATTCTCATAATAAGTATGTCAAATATTTTTAATCTAACTTCTACATATTACCACCTAACTACTAATATCGCAATAAATGGAAATAAGTCAGTCAACTTGTCAAGCAACAAAATGGTTCATTTGTGTACAAAAAAGTGCCTTAGCAAAGGAGTTCTCCCTTAATAAGACACGTAATAATATTATTTAAGATACTGTGATTAGCGCATCAACAACTTCTTCAAGTTTCATGCCACGAGACCCTTTTACAAGCACTGTATCGTTCGCTTCTAACATTTTTGAAAGCGTGTCAATCAATTCTGTTTTTGAGTCGAAATGTTGCGCTTGCTGTACATACTCACATCCCGTTTCACAAATGGCTTTAGACTCGTCACCATACGTAAATAATGTATCAATAGACTTGCCTTTTAGATACGCACCTACTTCAGCGTGCAATTCTGCAGACTGTGACCCAAGTTCCAATACATCTCCGAATACGAGTATCTTTCGTCCTGCTAATTCCACCACTGTATCAATGGCTGCTTTCATACTTGTAGGACTCGCATTATATGCATCATTAATAATGACGGCACCATTTGACGCTGTAAACTTTTGCATGCGCATACCAGTGAGTGATAAGCCTTTTAATTGCTGTTGAATAACGTCAGCGGTTACACCGATTTGTTTTGCTACACTTATCGCATACGCAGCATTTTTCATATTATGTGCACCGAGTACTGGAAGTGTATACGTTTCGTTTCCATTCAATGTAAACGAAATTCCTGATGCATCATGTGCAACAACCTCACACTGCACATCGTGTGTTATATTCGACCCAACAGCAATCGCATTCAAACCGTCTGCTTGTTGTACTAATTCAGTGAGTAATGGTTCATCACCATCATAAAATAACGTTCCAGATGGCTTCAAACCAGAAATAACTTCAAACTTCGCCTTTGCAATGCCTGCTCTTGAACCAAGGTCTTGCATATGCGATTCACCGATATTCGTAATGATTGCATAATCAGGTTGTGCAATCGTTGATAACAATTCAATTTCACCAAAACCTGACATCCCCATTTCCAAAATAGAAACTTCTGTATCTGGAGATAACGCAAGAATCGTCAATGGCATGCCAATCTCATTGTTATAATTGCCTTGTGTCTTTTTCACCTTATAGTTGGCAGACAACACATTCTCTAACATATCTTTAGTTGTTGTTTTACCGTTTGAACCTGTCACCGCAATCACAGTCGGATTCACTTCGCGTAAGTAAGCTGCTGCCAATTGTTGTAGCGCCAGTAATGTATCTTCTACATAGATGACAGGCCCTTCAGTTGGCGCAGTCACCTCACTGTGTCGATCATAAAATGTCGCAGCTGCACCATCTTGTAGCGCTTGTTCACTAAAGCGATGCCCATCTACACGTTCCCCATTGAACGGAATGAATAATTGTCCCTGTTCAATGTGGCGTGAATCAATCGTCACACCTTTGATCTCCACATCTAAATAACGTTCATCTATCTCACATACTACCCATTCTGCTAATTGTCTTAAGCTGATATTTATCATCACTAAAACCTCTAGTCGTCAATTCGATATTTATTCAAGTGTTTATCTGCATAGCGTTCTTTTGCCAATTCGATCAGCTTCGTAATTAATCCTGAATAAGATACGCCCATGTTTTCCCATAACTTAGGGAACATACTATATGCTGTAAAGCCTGGCATCGCATTTGTTTCATTAATATATACTTGATTGTCTTCAGTCACGAAGAAGTCAGCACGTACTAAACCTGAACAATCTGTTGCTTTGAATGCTTCTACGGCCATATCACGAAGCGTCATTTGTAGCTCCTTATCTAAGTCAGCCGGAATGCTCAATTGTACTTTACCATCTTTGTATTTCGCTTTGTAATCATAGAATGATACGTCTTTGATCACTTCACCTGGCCATGTTGTTTCTGGATAGTCATTGCCAAGTACCGCTACTTCAATTTCACGTGCATTCACACCTTGCTCGATCACCAATTTACGGTCGAATTGAAATGCTTCTTCAATCCCACGAATGAGTGCCGCTTCATCTTCACATTTGCTGATACCAACACTTGAACCTAAGTTTGCTGGTTTTACGAAAACTGGGAATTCCAACTTATCATGTACAAGTTTTAAAATATTGTCTTGATATTTTTCATATTCACTACGTAGAAAGCTGACATACGGTAATTGAGGCAATCCTCTATGTGCGAATAATTGTTTCATCACAAGCTTATCCATTGAACTTGCTGCTGACAACACACCGTTTCCAACATACGGAATATCAAGTACTTCAAAAAGCCCTTGAATCGTGCCATCTTCACCATTAGGTCCATGTAATAATGGGAAGACCGCATCATAACGGCCACCTTGACTCGATGATGTCAACATAACAGAAATCTGTCCTTCTTCAACATCTTCTAAGTGTAGCATTTGAATATCTGTTATTTCTTCATTGATATTTTCTTGTTTTTTCCATTGTCCTTCATTGGTAATATAAATAATGTCTATTTGGTATTTTGATTTATCAATTGCATTTAATACATTCTGAGCTGTTAATATTGAGACATCATGTTCGGCACTTTTCCCACCATAAATAATACATAAAGATTCTTTTGACATAGTTTAGCCTCCAAAATAAATTCTACAAACCCATATTACCACGCACGCTCTTTATTATGCATTTATTTTTGTACAATATTAGCAATTTTATTACATGTTATGTAAAATCGTTATATAATATAAGCTAAAGAAATTTTTAGTACAAAGGAGATGGCTATGGCTTCTTCACGTCAACAAACTCAAAAGTCATTCTTTCGACGTTTAGACTGGCAATTGATCGGGTTAATTTTCACACTCTGCATCATTAGTGTCACAACCATTCACTCGGCAATGGGTGGCGGTCAATACAGTATGGACTTCGGAGTCAGACAGATTTTCTATTACATACTCGGTGCTATCATTGCATTTTCAATCATGATTGTCTCACCGAAAAAGATTTTGAAATACGTCAATGTCGTATATGCCTTTTTTATCCTATTACTAATTGGTTTGATTGTCCTTCCAGAATCAAGCTTCACACCGATTATTAACGGAGCAAAAAGTTGGTATCACGTTGGTCCAATTAGTGTCCAGCCATCAGAATTTATGAAGATTGTCCTGATTTTATCCGTTGCAAAGGTTGTCGCACAACACAATCGTTTTACATTCAATAAATCACTCGAAACAGATTTGATGTTATTACTTAAAATATTTGCTGTCACTATCTTGCCAATGGCGCTTATTTTATTACAAAATGACCTTGGAACTACACTTGTCTTTCTCGCTATCATTGCGGGGATCGTCATCGTTAGCGGTGTGACATGGAAAATTTTGGCTCCCCTGTTCGGTTCAGCCATTCTTTTAGGAAGTAGTATTATTTTATCTATTATTTACAATCCAAGCTTTATAGAGAACGTATCAGGCATTAAAACATACCAACTCGGTCGTATCAATTCATGGCTCGATCCTTATTCATATAGTACGGGAGATGGTTTTCATTTAACAGAATCAATGAAAGCTATCGGATCGGGTCAACTTATCGGTAAAGGATTGAACAATGGCGAAGTTTATATTCCTGAAAACCATACCGACTTTATTTTTTCTGTCATCGGTGAAGAGCTCGGTTTTGTAGGGGCAGTCATTGTGTTAGGTGTTTTCCTACTCCTATTGCTTCATCTGATTCGCCTTGCTGTCACATCAGACGACCTGTTTAGCAAAGCATTTATTATGGGATATGCCAGCCTTTTGCTGTTCCATATTGTACAAAATATCGGTATGACGATCCAACTATTGCCGATTACTGGGATTCCACTCCCTTTCATTAGTTATGGAGGAAGTTCTTTATGGAGTCTTATGGCAGGTGTTGGTGTTATACTCAGTATTTACTACCATACTCCGAAAAAGTATGATGCAAGTAAAACACAATCTCGCACAACAAGATAACTTAAAAAACCACTTTACCATCTGAGTTTAGATGATAAAGTGGTTTTCGTTATTTCTATGAAATGATTGATTACTTAAGTTTTTCTGGTGCAGTGGTTGGTTTCGGTAGTGATCGCATGATATCCAATCGTGATTTTGTCTTTTTCACAGTAACCCCAATTGATGATAACATTTTCACCACATTGTAAAACTTGTCATTTGGCTTTGCCATATTATCACCCCAGTTTGTCAACCTACTACTCCTATCTTACATTAAATTGATGACAGTGACTATAAAAATTTGAAATACGTCACTTTTATTTTGCGATATGTTTCAATCTCAGTGCGTTTAATACAACTGATACAGAACTAAATGCCATCGCAGTTCCGGCAATCCAAGGTGCTAAAAATCCCATTGCTGCAAAGGGAATACCGATCATATTGTAACAAAATGCGAAGAATAAATTCTGTTTAATATTACGAATAGTTAAGTGGCTTAATTTTAAACTTTCTGGAATATGTTTCAAATTCCCTTTTACAAGTGCAATATCTGCTGATTCCAATGCGATATCAGAGCCTGAGCCCATCGCCACACCGATATCACTCTTCATCAGTGCTGGTGCATCGTTGACACCGTCACCGACCATCATGACTTGATGATCTTTCTGTTGTAAGTCAGAGACGACTTGAGCTTTTTCATCTGGTTTGACACCTGCAATCACATTGTTCACACCTAACTCACGACCAATCGCACGCGCAGTTGTTTCGCTATCACCACTCAACATAATCAATTCATAATGTGACTTTAATGCTGCTAGCACTTCTTTCGCTTCTTGTTTTGGTTCATCACGAATACCGAGTACTAATCCTACTTGATCATCGACAGTCATTGCAATCACTGTCGCACCGGATGTTTGGAGTGTCTCCACTTGTCGTTGGACATCTGCTTCAATCGTTGCATATTGTGTAATAAAAGGGATCGCACCTACGACAATATGATGATTGTCAATATAACCAGAAATCCCACTGCCTGTATGTGTTTTATACGCTTCAACCGGCAATATCATTTCATCTTTATAATAATCAACGACTGCTTTAGACAATGGATGTTCAGATTGTGCTTCTAAACTTTTGATGTAACGTCCAATCACAGCATCATCTATGAGACGATGTTCAGCAATGACTTTTGGCTGTCCAACTGTTAAAGTTCCTGTTTTATCAAATACGATTGTATTGATATGATGTGTTTGTTCTAATGACTCAGCTGTTTTAAACAGAATACCTGCTTCTGCGGCCCGTCCAGAACCAACCATAATAGATGTTGGTGTAGCAAGTCCTAATGCGCAAGGACATGCGATTACGATAACCGCAATAAAGATTTCGAGTGCTTGAGATAACTCGAATGGTGTAAGGATAAAATACCAAATTAAAAATGCTACAAATGCAATGGCAATAACTGTCGGAACAAAAATATTTGATACTTTATCCGCCAACCGTTGAATTTGCGGCTTATCTCCTTGTGCTTCTTCAACGACTTGTATGATTTGATTTAATACGAGATCTTCACCAGTATGTGTCACACGAACTTTTATAAAGTTTTGTTGATTTAATGTACTCCCAATAACCGAATCGCCTACAACTTTGTCAATTGGAATACTTTCTCCTGTCAGCATCGATTCATCAACCGTTGACCAACCTTCTACAATTGTACCGTCGAGTGGAATTTGTTCACCACTGCGGACACGAACAACGTCACCGACTTGTATCTCTTCAATAGACATGCGTTGTATTTGTCCATCACGTTCTACTTCTGCATCTTTAACTTGTAATGCTGCTAACTTCTCAATGGCATCACTCGCATGTCCTTTTGCACGCTTTTCAAAATATTTCCCTAAAAGAATAAGCGTAATTAAAACCGCACTCGTTTCAAAGTATAGCGGGACATGACCTGCGCCATGTGAATGTGTGAACATCAAATAAATACTGTAAAAATACGCAGCCGATGTTCCCATCGCAACGAGTACATCCATATTTGCACTTTTATTCGTTAGTGATTGGTATGCACCTACGTAAAATTGCCAACCTAAAACAAATTGAACTGGCGTTGCGAGTATTAATTGAAACCATGGATTCATCAATAAGTCTGGTACAGGTACAAAGCTTAAAAATGAGAAATGTGCAAACATCGTATACAGCAATGGTAATGATAAAATAAGAGAAATAATAAATTTATTCTTTTGATGTTTCAATTCACGTTGTTTACGTTCTCGTGTCTGTTGTTGTGTTTCTATCGGATGCGCTTGAAAGCCAATTTTTTCTATGCGTTCAAATATTTCTTTTTGACTAATTTGAGATGGATCGTATTGAACTGTCCCTTTTTCCATTACAAGGTTCACATTAGCGGATTCAATTCCTGCTTCACGATTCAATGTGCGTTCTATACGGGTAGCACAAGCCGCACAATCCATCCCTGAAATTTTAAATGTCTCTTTTGTCATAATTCCCACTCCAATACCTATATGGGGTATATTTTATTTTCAAATAAAGAGCGGGATCATCTACTACTATATAACAAAATGAATCTCCCACTCTATATGATATTATTTAACGTCATAACCAATATCATAGATACGTTGCTTCACATCTTCTAGCGCCGCATCATTTGATAATTCTACATCTACAATGTCTTCAGCTGGTGTTGCCACAACTGATACAACATCTTTATTTTCCTGAACTGCTGTTTCAACTGCTTTTTTACAATGATCACAACTCATACCTTCTACTGCAATTGTATGTTTTGCCATAATTAACGCTCTCCTTTATATGAATTGATGACAGGATAACCTGCATCATAAATTTCTTTTTCCAACGTATTCAAGTTAGCTGGTGTTTCATACGTCAGTGTCACCATTTGTGATTCGGTATTCACTTCTACCGCTTCAACACCAATCATATTGCTCAGTCTCGACTCAAGCTGTTTCTTCTGTTCCTCACTCGAGAGACCAGATAGCCATACTTTACTATGCACGTATGTTCACCTCCTAGTCTTTCATCAACTTTTGGAAGGTCACGAGTAGTTCATCCATCGCTTCATGTTCATTGCCACCTTCTACTTTGTGCATGATACATCCTTTCATATGGTGTTCTAACAACTTGGATGCCACACCATTCAGCGCAGAACGTGTTGCACGGATTTGAGTCAGAACATCATCGCAATAGACGTCTTCTTCAATCATACGATTAATTGCTCGTACTTGTCCTTCAATGCGATTTAAACGAGATTGTAAATTGCGTTTCGTCACGTCAGAATGATTTGCATGTTCTGTCATCGCGTCTCCCTCGATTCATTGTGATTTATTTTACAACTCTATAATATACCCTACGTAGGTATGTGTCAATAAGAAAGATTTCAATATAAATTCATTGAAAAAAATGCTACAATATGAAAAACATATTATTAAAGGAGAAACATATGGGCGAATTACTTATTTCATTATTTGCAAATGGAAATGCAATCGTCAACATCATTTTGATTGGTCTATTCTTCCTGAATTTGACTTTTGTATTCACCATTATTTTCATGGAACGACGCAGTGCTGAAGCTATCTGGGCATGGTTGCTCGTATTGGGGCTCTTCCCGATCTTAGGATTCGTTTTATATTTACTCTTCGGGCGACAAATACAGCGTAAGTCATTATTTGAAATAGATGAAAAGGACAAAGTTGGTTTAGAGCGTCGTGTTAACGAACAATTAGAAGCACTAAAAGCTGGCAATTTTGATCCAAGTAACCCACACATGCAATATTACAATCATATGATTCAAATGTTGCTGTACAATAATGCCGCCTTCTACACAAATGATAATCAGATTGAACTATTCACTGATGGGTATGACAAGTTCAATCGTCTTAAAGAAGATATTCGTCAAGCAAAAAAATATATCCATATTCAATATTATATTTTCCGAAAAGACCTTCTTGGAAAAGAAATTTTATCTTTACTAGAAGAGAAACTTGAACAAGGTCTAGAAGTTAAAATGCTCTACGATGACATCGGATCTCGTACGTTAAAATTACGTCATTTCAAAGAGTTTCGCCAAAAAGGTGGGCAAGTGGAAGCTTTCTTTCCTTCGAAGTTGCCTTTAATCAACTTGCGTATGAATAATCGAAATCATCGTAAAATCGTCGTGATTGACGGCACAATCGGCTATGTTGGTGGTTTCAATGTTGGAAAAGAATATTTAGGTCTTTCCAAAAAATTTGGTTATTGGCGTGACACGCATATACGGTTAGAAGGAGAAGGCGTCAACGCCCTGCAATTACGCTTTATTTTAGACTGGAATTCACAGTCTCACCGCCATAATATTCAATATGACCCAAAATACTTTCCAGAAAATCATGTCAATGTGGAGCACAACACAGGTATTCAAATTGCCTCAAGTGGACCAGATGAATCATGGGAACAAATTAAATATGGCTATCTTAAAATGATTTCTATGGCGCAAAAGTCGATTTACATTCAAACCCCCTATTTCATACCTGATAGTTCGTTTATGGATGCTTTAAAAATCGCAGCACTTGGTGGCGTCGATGTGAACATTATGATTCCAAACAAACCCGATCATCCATTTGTCTATTGGGCGACATATAAAAACGTTGCGAGCCTTTTAGAAGCAGGTGCACGTGTTTATCATTATGATAATGGCTTTTTACATGCAAAGACGATGACTATTGACGATGAAATTACAAGCATTGGTACAACAAACATGGATAATCGTAGTTTTTCTTTAAATTTCGAAGTGAACGCCTTTATTTATAATGAAGAAGTTGCCAAACAAGTACGAGAAAGCTTTGAAAAAGACTTAGAAGTTTCGTCAGAGTTGACAAAAGAACGCTATCATAGTCGGGGGCTTGGGATTAAGTTCAAAGAGGCAATCAGCCAACTATTATCACCGATATTATAATGAAAATGAGAGGTTGAAGCATGAAGACACATATTCAAGCGGCATTTGATTATATGAACGAGATACATGCACAAGATACAACCGGTCATGATGTTGCACATGTCAAACGTGTTCATAAACTGGCACACACAATTGCAGGCTCCTATCCAAACGCCAACCATTACGTTATAGAAATGGCTGCTTTATTACATGACACAGTAGATGATAAACTCGTTAATCCAGAAGCAGCCTATCGTAATCTCGATACATTTTTAAATAACCTTAACGTAAAAAGCACGGATCAAGACGCAATTCGCTATATCATCAAAAATATGAGTTTTCGTCAGTCAGAGCAAGTAGGTAAACTCAAAACCATTGAAGCCCAAATCGTACAAGATGCTGACCGTCTAGATGCGCTTGGCGCTATCGGTATTGCACGTACATTCCAATTTGCCGGCCACTTCAAAGAACCGATGTGGACAGGTGAAGCGACGCAACAAGAACTCAACAATCAAAGTGTTCAACTCGAGCAATTGTCACCTTCTGCCATCAAACATTTTTACGAAAAGTTATTGTTATTAAAAACTTTGATGAATACACCAGAAGCACAAGAAATAGCAGCACAACGTCATCAATTTCTTGAACAGTTTCTTAATCAATTCTTTGATGAATGGGAATGAACATAGAAATACGCCCGTTTCACATAGCTTATATATCGCTATTGAAACGGGCGTATTTTATGATTGAATTATTTCTTTTTCTTCTTTTTAGATACAACTTGTGTATTTTTACCTGTCTTGTTGTTTTGTTTTTTCTCCGCTTCCATCTTTTTAATCAATGGTGCCACTTCTTCTTTTGCTTTTTTGCTATAAACCACGTTCGCAAAATATGTTTGAACAACAAGGAATGCAGCGGACACAGACCAGTATAAACCTAATGCGGCAGCTGACGTGTATGAAATCCAGATGATCATAATTGGTGAAATAATCATCATCATATAACCCATTTGTTTTTGTTCCGCAGGCATATTTGATAAAGATACATACGCTTGTAAAAAGTAAAGAATACCAGCGATGAGTGTTATCCAAATATCTGGTTTATCTAGTTGGAACCACATGAAATCAGAGTATTTCGTAATGCCGCCACCTGTTGGGTATCTTAATACGAAATAAAGACCCATGATGATTGGCATTTGAATGATTAATGGTAAACAACCAATCATACTTGACATTGGATTCATACCATATTTTTTGTACACTGTCATCATTTCTTGGTTAGCCGCAAGTTTGTCTTCTTGCGTACGTGCACGTTTAACTTTTTCTTGCACTGCTGTAATATCAGGTTTTGCAATTTTCATTTTTTCACGCATCATATGCATGTTTTTATAGTTTGATAACATCAATGGTAATAATACGATACGTACAACTAATACGATAATGATAATCGCAAGACCATAGTTATTATCTAGTTCATGGCCTAACCAATGAATTAAGCTATCCATTGGTTGTACGAATGTATTGTAAAAGAAACCATCTCGGTTTTCAGGCTTACTATAATCACAACCAGCTAAAAAGAGTGTGATACCAAAAAGCATGGCCAGTAACGCTTTATTCTTCATTTTTCCACCTCTATACTATTATTCACATAAGTGTCATTTTATCATATAACGTATTCAGGTGGAAACATTTCTCATAATTTACAGCAATTTATTTAAAATATTGTAAGTAGCAGGACACAGATTTTTCAATATTGTCGCTCTGAGTAATAGAAGAAATCGTTGCGATACCATCTGCCCCATTATTAATAATAGAGGCGACATTTTCTTCTGTAATACCACCGATTGCGACAATTGGAATCTCTTCATCATAACGACGCATACGACGAATCATTTCGATACCGCCTGCTTGCTTGGCATCGCTCTTCGATTGCGTTCGATATACAGGACCTACACCAATATAATCGACATGTGTCAAATCCGACTGATCATACTCTTCAAAGTTACTCACACTTAAACCAATAATTTTATCTTCTGCTTGTGCATAAAAACTTTGAACTTCTGCATCGTCTTGTCCGACATGTATGCCATCAGCATCTATTTCTAAAGCGAGTGCAACATCATCATTGACGATAAAAGGAACATGATATGCTCGACATAACTTCTGAAGGTCTAATGCCTTTTGCTTTTTAGCTTCTCCTGTCAATGCAGATGGCCCTTTTTCACGAAACTGAAACATCGTAATACCTGCTTTTAAAGCATCTTCAAGGATATGATCAAGACTGCCTTTTTTTACATCCTGTGTACCTGCAATAAAATAAACTTTTAATTGCTTACGATCAAATGTCATCATTCTTCACTTCTCTCTTCTTTATCTCTTGTTGAAAAGCGACTGTCGCAGTTTGACTCAATGCATCTAAAAAAGCAACTGCAAATGTCCCTGGCAAATCAGCACCAGCTTTTACTTCTGCACGTTCCGCCGAAATTGTATAGTATGACACTGCTTCCGCCAACTTCTCCAATGAAGGATGTGTATCTTTCAATAAAAAGCTGGCAACAACCGCACCTAGTAAACAGCCTGTACCAGTGACTTTTGCTAATAACGGCGTCCCATTACCTAAAGCAATTGCTCGGCCATCTTGTATGATCACATCCGTTTCACCAGTCATAACGATAGCTGCATTGTATTTAAGTTGTGCTTGTTTAGCTGCTTCAATAGGCAGTTGATCAAGCGTGCTGTCCGTCCCTTTCATTGTGGTTGATTCATCCACAAGTGCTAAAATTTCAGAAGCATTTCCTTTGATGACTGTTACTTGAACCTCTTCTAAAAAACGTCTGCAAAAATTTCTTCTGAATTGGGAAGCACCCACTGCCACAGGATCAAAAACAATTGGTACACCTTGGCGATTTGCTTCTTTTGCAATACTCAACATATCTTCACCACTTTGTTGTGTGAGTGTACCGATATTGATGAGTAACGCTTGTGCAACTTTAAAAAAGTCTACCGCTTCTTCAGGGGCTTCACTCATAGCCGGGCTCGCACCTAAACTGAGCAAGCCATTTGCAGTAAAGTTTTTAACAACGTCATTGGTATAACATATAACAAGCGGACTTTCTTTGCGTACTGCTGATAAATAATCGCTCATTAGTCCCATCCCTTCTGTGATTGATAAGCAAAATGATTGACCGGACCTCTGCCCCGTCCTATTTCCGGTGTATATTTAATAGCTAAAGCAATAAACGCTTTTGCCTTCGCAACTGCATCATAGACGGAACGCCCTTTCGCTAACTCTGCAGTAATAACTGCTGAGAATGTACAACCTGTCCCATGTGTGTGTTCAGTTGGATAACGTTCGCCTTCAAAAACAAAATGCCCCTCTCTTGTAAAAAGATGATCTGTTGCATCACCTTCTAAATGGCCACCTTTAATGACAACACCTTTAGACCCTACCTCATTGATAAAGAAGTCGCCTGCTCGATGAATCTGATCCATTGTTTCCAATTGAAAACCTGTAATTTCTTCAGCTTCTGGAATATTAGGTGTTGCAACATCTGCATACGGTAGCAATGTAGTTTTTAATTGCTTTCGAACTTGCTCTGCCATTAGTGAATCACCACTTTTAGCAACCATGACTGGATCAATAACATATGGAATATCAAAGTCCTTTAAATAGCGTTCGATAATAATCATCATGTCAGGTGTTGGAATCATCCCTGTTTTCAATGCATGTGGTGGTTCATCGTTAAATACACTTGCGAGTTGTTCTTCTAACCATGCAGGTTCAAGGTTATGTATATGCTGCACACCTAAGGAATTTTGCGCCACAATACTCGTGATGGCACTCATTCCATATACACCACATGCATGAAATGACTTTAGATCTGCCATTGCACCCGCTCCACCAGATGGATCTGTCCCTGCAATAGTCAATGCGATTTTAGGTTTCTGAATCATTTGATTACCTCCATGTCTCACTTTATACATATAGACTACATAGAGGTAACTCGGATGATTCGTTCTCACCCTGATACATCATTTCATCTACTTCCCTACGTTGGCATCATCCAAATCAGGTTCAAAGGGTTTGAATTTCCATTCATCTCAGCGAGTTAGCGCCCCTAGTAGTCATCAATGTTTAATTTACTTAAATTTAGCAAACTCAAAGTCTTTTTTCAAATGAATACCCTATCAGCACTGTCATGAATGAAAGATTATAGTATGTATTAGACGGGTCCACGCCTTACGCATTGTGCAACCCGCCTATAAAATATTAAGAAAACGTACGATTTAAAAACTGACAAAAGTCATTAGGGTTAGGGAATTAAATAAAGAAAGGAAGTAGTATATAAATAGAGAGTATGTGGTGGATACATTTTGTTAGGGTATGGGTAATAAATAGCTAAACAAGTGTGGGATCGTTGGATTCAATAAGGGGTGGGATTTCTAAAATTTCAACAGACTCAACGACAATCTCTGTTGAAAAACGTTTTTCATCGTTAAACTGATAACGACGTGTTGTGAGTTAACCTTCAATAGATAGCAGATCTCCTTGATTCACTTCTTGATCAATTTGTATCGCAACAGGGCCAAATGCTTTACAATTTAAATAATCAAAGATGGGGTGGTTATCCTTCCCTTTGTAATTGCGTTCAACTGCAAGAAAAAAGGTCACAAAATAACTTCCTGGCTTTTCATAATACTTAGGTACTTTTGAGACAGTGCCGATTGCTTTAATTTGATTAATACTTATCACCTCCTGAAAGTATGATAGTATAGAAGTACTTCAAAATGCAATTTGAGTTCTATCAAATATTGACCATATAAAGTGCTTACTATTTAAACAATTTCAATCTAATAACGAATAAGTTGATTATTTGAGTTATAATAAAAGTGATATATTCAAAAAACGTAGAATTTAAAAAAATAAGGGGATGGTGGCAACATGAAGACATTCAAAGCCGTACGCTTTCAAATTGTATCCGATAACAGTAGTGTGACTGAGTACGAACTGATTGATGGGGTCATTATTAATAAAGAAGATCGGGGAACGGGATGGCTGCTTGAAATTGTTATTTCAGATATTCATAAAGAACAGATGACAGCTTATATGGAAGATAATCAACTTCTCAATATTCGTGTGGTCATTACACGTCCATCTAATGATCCAGCACTTTTTGATGCAACGATTAAGCACATTACACAACTCAAAGATAAAATTTCCGTTATTTTTGAATGTCATATTTATACATTGCGTCAAGTGTATGCGGAGAGCTTATTAGAGCAACTTGTTGATGAAGGATTGGAAGGAGAAGCACTGATCAAAGCCTTCAATCGAAAAATGCAATCAAAACCTCGCCTTAAAGATGAACGCCAGTAAGTATGATATATACTCCTGGCGTTCTTGTTTTATTCTGGTGACTGTAATGCAAATGTAAGTTCGCAGCTACATGCAAGCTGACCGTCTACCGTTGCTTTGGCTGTCCCTTTACCAATAGGACCTTTTATTTTGGTGATTTCAACTTCTAATCTCAATGTATCTCCAGGAACGACTTGTCTTTTAAATCGACATTTATCAATCCCTGCAAATAGAGCAATTTTCCCTCTATTTTCTTCGCTATTTAACATCGCAACAGCACCTGTTTGTGCAAGTGCTTCTGTTATTAATACACCTGGCATCACAGCATAATCAGGAAAATGTCCTTGAAAGAAAGGTTCATTGCCTGATACTTGTTTAATGCCGACACAACGCTGACCTTCTTCGTATTCCACAATTTTGTCGATCAACAAAAATGGTTGACGATGCGGAATAATTTTTTTAATCTCATTATAATTAAAAATAGTTTCCATCTACTATGATCCTCCTAATGTCTCGCTAAAATATCTAAAAAAGTTAGGATTCAATACTTTGAAAATATCATCATGATTCATCCATAAACCAATCATAAGTCCAATATAAAATAGTATGACACTGACAATGACAAATGCGATCAATTTTACACTTGTTGACTGCTCCACAACCACAAAATAATACTTTTTAATCATTGATACGTTCAATATCTGCACCGAGTGCTTTTAACTTGCCATGGAAGTCCACATAACCACGATCGAGATGCTTTAACTCTGTGACCGTCGTTTCACCTTCAGCGACAAGACCTGCTAATATCAATGCTGCTGCCGCACGTAAGTCTGTTGCCTTTACTTGTGCTCCTTGTAATTGACTTTTGCCTTGAATCTTTGCATTGCGTCCCTCAACCGAAATATTAGCATTCATGCGTTTAAATTCAGCTACATGCATAAAGCGATTTTCGAATACAGTTTCTGTTAAGATTTTATGGCCTTCAGCAGTTAATAATAGTGCCATCATTTGTGATTGCATATCCGTTGGGAAGCCCGGATGTGGTAATGTTTTCACGTCGACAGGTTTGAGCTGCTCAGGTGCTGTAACACGAATACCATCTTCACGATATTCAAGTTCAACGCCCATTTCTTCAAGTTTGTACACAAGACTTGTCATATGCTCTTTAATAGCACCTTTCACAAATACATCACCACGTGTAATTGCTGCTGCAATCATCAATGTACCTGCTACAATACGGTCAGGAATAATCGCATGAGATACACCTTTTAGTACTTCCACACCGTGAATCGTAATCGTATCTGTTCCTGCCCCTTTCACATCACCACCCATTTCGTTGATGTAGTTGGCAAGGTCAACAATTTCTGGTTCACGTGCCACATTCTCGATGACTGTACGCCCTTTGGCTAAAGATGCTGCCATCATAATGTTTTGTGTAGCACCGACACTTGGGAAGTCTAAGTGTATATCATTACCGACTAAGCCATTTTCTGCTGTTGCGTGTATGAATCCTGCTTCTTGATGTATTTCAGCTCCTAATGCTTCGAATCCTTTCAAGTGTTGCTCAATCGGACGTGATCCAATGGCACATCCGCCTGGTAATGCAACTTTTGCCACACCGAGTCGTGCGAGTAACGGCCCCATTACAAGAATACTTGCACGCATTTTGCTGACATACTCATAGGGTGCTTCTTCGTTCAATTGTTTCGTTGCATCCACTGATACAACTTGTGTCGCTTCATCATAAGAAACGTCCGCATTCAAAACACTCAAAACATTATTGATTGTGTCAACATCACTCAACGGCGGCACATTGCGTAATTCACTTTTACCTTCGCTAGCTAATAATGCTGCAGTAATAATAGGTAAAACTGCATTTTTTGCACCTTCTACCATTACACTCCCTTTTAAAGTTTGTCCACCTCGTACAATAATTTTATCCATCTTCAAAAATCCTCCACTATCTCTCTATACGCTTTTCTTTGTTATCCATATTAACTTTGATTGTTTCAATTCATTCATGACAATTGCTAAAATAAATATTTAATTTGTGTTGAAAACTGAAGTAAATCAATGACAAAATTGCTGACACCTGTTCCAATCACAATCGCCAAAAATATCATAACAACTTGTACTTGAACAGGGTATCCTTTTTTGAAAAACTGCTCTAAACGAACAGCATTTAATGCCCAGTAAGCAACACAAATACAGAGCACATGCATCACGATATGCGCAACTGCAAACTGTCCTAAATATTCCATGATGTTGCTCCTCTTCATATAAATCTATATTGATTTTACATGATTTTTCATTCAAATCATACTATTAGTACTTGCAATAATGATATTCCCTTTTTGAAGACAATAAAAACTAAAAATAAAAGTTGTCTTGTCATAAATGTCATTAAAAGATTGTATTACAAAGCATCTAGCACACTATCGTCGAGATAAAAAAAGGTTTAGCCCTATTGAGCTAAACCTTTTTGATTAAGATTATTTGAATTTGGCTACTTCGATACGGTTTTCTGCACGCTTCAATGCACGTTCTGCACGCTTCATATCTGTATCTTCTTTGTCGCCTTCAAGATAAAATGTTGCACGCTGTTTTGCTGATTTCGCACGTTCTAAATCAATATCTTCTGCTGATTCAGCTGACTGAACTAAGATGTTGACTTTTTCTCGACGAATTTCAGCAAATCCTTCAGTCACAGCTATATAGTCGGACTGACCGTCTCTTGTCACTTTGATATGACCAATTTTTAATGGCGCAACTGTCGGAATGTGACCATGCATCACACCCATCTCGCCTGCTGTTGTTTGTAAAACAACGATTTCTACGTTGTCTTCATTATAAACAGAACCATTAGGAGTGACGATATCTAAGGTTAATGTATTCATTATCCATGCCTCCTAATTTGAATTATACTTCAACACCCATATCTTTTGCTTTTGCAAGTACATCATCAATGCCACCCACTAAACGGAAAGCATCTTCAGGGATATGGTCATATTTACCTTCTAAGATTGCTTTGAAGTCTTGAACTGTATCTTTAACCGGTACATATGAACCTGGTTGACCTGTAAATTGTTCTGCTACGTGGAAGTTTTGTGATAAGAAGAATTGAATACGACGTGCGCGTTCAACTGTTTTCTTATCTTCATCAGACAATTCATCCATACCAAGAATTGCGATAATATCTTGTAATTCACGATATTTTTGAAGTGTTGATTGTACTTGACGTGCAACTTCATAGTGCTCTTGACCGACGATTGTTGGTTCTAAAGCACGTGAAGTAGAAGCTAATGGGTCTACCGCTGGATAAATACCCATCTCACTCAATTTACGCTCTAAGTTTGTTGTTGCATCTAAGTGGGCGAAAGCTGTTGCTGGCGCTGGGTCAGTATAGTCATCGGCAGGTACGAATACCGCTTGGATAGATGTTACTGAACCTTTTGTTGTAGACGTGATACGCTCTTGTAATTGACCCATTTCCGTAGCAAGTGTTGGTTGGTAACCTACGGCAGAAGGCATACGGCCCAATAACGCTGATACCTCTGAACCTGCTTGTGTAAAACGGAAGATGTTGTCGATGAACAATAATACGTCTTGTCCTTGTTCGTCACGGAAGTATTCCGCCATTGTTAAACCAGACAATGCTACACGCATACGCGCACCAGGTGGCTCGTTCATTTGACCGAATACCATTGCTGTTTTAGCGATAACGCCACTGTCTTTCATTTCGTAGTAAAGGTCATTACCTTCACGTGTACGCTCACCTACACCGGCGAATACTGAAATACCACCGTGCTCTTGAGCGATGTTGTTGATTAATTCTTGAATTAAAACTGTTTTACCTACACCGGCACCACCGAATAATCCGATTTTACCACCTTTAATGTAAGGGGCTAATAAGTCAACAACTTTAATACCTGTTTCTAAAATTTCTACTTCAGTAGAGAGTTCATCAAATGTTGGTGCTTGACGATGGATTGGATCACGACGTACTGACGCATCGATTTCACCATCTAAGTCAATGTGATCACCTAATACATTAAATACTCGACCTAACGTCGCATCACCTACTGGTACACTGATTGGTGCCCCAGTATCTTTTACTTCTGCACCACGTTGCACACCATCAGTAGAGTCCATTGCAATTGTACGAACAACGTCGTCACCTAAATGTAGCGCAACTTCTAAAGTTAAACTCTCAGATTCGCCATCTCTAGGTACTTCAATCACAAGTGCATTGTTAATGTTTGGCATTTCATCATGCTCAAAACGCACGTCGATGACTGGACCCATGACCTGAGTTACACGGCCTAATCCCATGTTTGTTCCTCCTTATAATCAAATTATTCCAATGCTGCTGAACCACCAACAATTTCCGTAATTTGTTGCGTGATGGCTGCTTGTCGCGCACGGTTGAATTCTAAAGATAAATCATCAATCATTTCAGTCGCATTATCAGACGCATTCTTCATTGCATTCATACGTGATGCGTGTTCACTGGCTTTCGCATCAAGAATTGTACCGTAAATCAAACTCTCAATATATTGTGGTAACAATACTTGCAAAATTGATTCTTTATCCGGTTCAAATTCGTATGATGCCATGTTGCCATGTCCTTCGCTTGCGTTCTCAGAAGATAATGGTAACAACTGTCTGCTTGTTGGTTTGTTTTCAATCACACTAATATAATGGCTGTAATATACATGCAATTCGTCAATTTCTTCGCTGACATATAAGTCTACGGCACGTTTCGCAATTGCTTGTACCGCCTTGAATGATGGTTGATCAGGAATATCTGTCAACGCATTCGCCACTTGATAACCACGGTTTTGTAAGAAAGACACACCGATTTGCCCGAGAACTATAATGCTGTACTCTTCAGGGTTTTGATGGCGTGCATCGATATCACGTATCATCGTTTTCAATACGTTTGCATTGTATGCACCTGCTAAACCACGATCACTCGTTAAGACCATATAACCCACACGTTTGGTTGGGCGTTTGACAAGCATTGGATGTGAAGATGACGTATTGGTACCTGCAATCGCAGTCACTGCGTCTTGCATTTTATCCATGTAAGGTCTAAATGTTTTCGCATTTTTCTCCGCCTTACGAAGCTTTGAGTTCGATACCATGTTCATTGCACTCGTAATCTGCTTCATCTTTTTGGTTGATTTTATACGAGAATCTATCTCTTTTAAAGAAGCCACTATCTCACCACCTTCATCAATTAAATATCAATTATTGCTCTGTTCTTTTGAAGCTTTTCTTGAATTCGTTGATCGCTGCTTCAAATTTCTCATCTGCTGGTAAGCCACCTGTTTCACGGATTTCTGTGAAAATGTCGTTTGCATTGGCTTTTGTCCATTCGATGATTTCGTCTTCGAAGCGTGTGATGTCTTCAACTGGAATATCATCAAGATAACCGCGTGTTAAAGCATAAATAATTAATACTTGATGTTCTACTGGAAGTGGTTTGTTTTGGTCTTGTTTCAATACTTCAACCGTTCTCTTACCACGTTCAAGTTTACGTGATGTTGCTTCATCTAAATCTGAACCGAACTGTGCGAATGACTCAAGTTCACGATATGATGCAAGGTCAAGACGTAATGTACCTGCAACCTTCTTCATCGCTTTAATCTGTGCAGAACCACCTACACGTGATACTGATAAACCTGCGTTAATGGCAGGACGAATACCAGAGAAGAATAAGTCAGATTGTAAGAAGATTTGACCATCTGTAATTGAGATAACGTTCGTTGGAACGTATGCAGAGATATCCCCTGCTTGTGTCTCTACGAATGGTAAGGCAGTAATCGAACCGCCACCTAAATCATCGTTTAGCTTTGCAGCACGCTCTAATAAGCGGCTATGTAGGTAGAATACATCACCTGGGTATGCTTCACGACCTGGTGGACGACGTAGTAATAATGATAACTCACGATATGCTGCCGCTTGTTTTGTTAAATCATCATAAACGATTAATACGTGTTTGCCGTTGAACATAAATTCTTCAGCAATAGATACACCTGCATACGGCGCGATGTATAACATTGGTGCTGGTTGTGCTGCTGATGCAGATACAACGATTGTGTAATCAAGTGCGCCTGCTTGACGTAGTTTTTCAACTGATGCACGTACAGTTGATTCTTTTTGACCGATTGCAACGTATACGCAGATCATATCTTGATCTTTTTGGTTTAAGATTGTATCGATAGCAACTGTTGTTTTACCTGTTTGACGGTCACCAATGATTAACTCACGTTGACCACGACCGATTGGCACAAGTGCGTCAATGGCTTTGATACCTGTTTGTAAAGGCTCATCAACAGATTTACGCGCCATAACACCTGTTGCTTTTTTCTCGATTGGACGTGTTTTAGTCGTGTTCAATGGTCCTTGACCATCGATTGGTTGACCTAATGGGTTTACAACACGACCGATAAGTTCTTCACCAACAGGTACTTCCATGATACGACCTGTTCGTTTCACTTCGTCGCCTTCTTTGATTTCATCGAAAGGTCCTAAAATAACGACCCCGACATTTGTTTCTTCTAAGTTTTGAGCCAATCCAAGAACGCCGTTATGGAACTCTAATAATTCCCCAGCCATAACGTCATTTAATCCGTGAACTAATGCAATACCGTCACCAATTTGAATAACTGTACCTACATCTGTTACTGACATCTCAGACTCATAGTTTTCAATTTGTGAGCGAAGTAATGCACTAATTTCTTCAGCTTTTATGGCCATCTATGTCACTCCTCTTTTATATCGTAATTAATTAACTCTGCTAAACTGCTTTACAAGCTGATTTAAATCATTTTGGATTGAGCCATCATAGACCTTCGTTCCAATCTTCACACGTACGCCACCAATCAAAGCTTCATTGACAGTCGTGTGTAAATTTAAATCTTTAAGACCTGTGCGAACAAGTAATGCTTGTTTCACTTGTTCTAATTCTTCTTCAGAAAGTGATGCTGCAGATTCAACGTAAGCATCCGCAAGTCCATGAAATGCGTAATAACTTTCTTCAAATGCACGATAAATCTCTGGTAAAAGTCGGAAATTGCGTTGTGTTGCAATCACCTTTAATGTATTTAATAAATATGGATGTACACCATTAAATACATTGTCTACCAATTGACGACGTTCATTTGCTGTGATTTTTGGTTCGTAATCCATCGTTGCCAAATCACTTTTTTGATTTTGGATCGCAGTATGGATCTCAGTCAATTCGCTATAAACTTGCGATAACACTTCTGCTTTCAAAGCAACATCGAAAAGTGCTTGGGCATATTTTTGAGCTACATTAGCCATTATTTATCCCCTACCTCTTTAATGTACTTTTCAACGAGTGCTTTCTGATCTTGTTCAGAAATTTCTTTGCGTAAAACTTTTGATGCGATTAATACTGAAAGCTCAGAAACTTGGTTATTGATTTCAGCTAACGCACGTTCTTTTTCGCTGTTGATCTCGCTTTGCGCTGTTTCAATCATACCGTTCGCACGTTTATTCGCTTCGTGGATGATTTCTTCTTGTTGACGACGTGCTTGTAACTTCGCATCTTCAATAATTTTATGCACTTCGTCTTGTGTTTCTTTTAAGATTTTTTGGTTCTCTTCTTCGAGACGTTGCGCATTTAATTTTGCTTGTTCTGCATCATCAATATCTTTATTGATAGAACATTCACGGTCGTCCATCACTTGTTTTAATGGTCCCCATGCATATTTTTTCAGTAGTACTAATAAGATGGTAAATGTCACCAATGTTACGGCGATATCACCAATATTAACGCCACTTCCTGCTGCAAAGGTAAATAAGTTGGCAGTCACTATGCTGTACACTCCTTTCAATCATTTCATTCATTACATAAAACGAATGGCGAAGGCCTATCATTTTAGACTTCGCCGCAGACAATTGCACTTGTTAGCTACAAGGCATTATCTCGATATCGTCATGACTTGTGTTACAAATACTCGTGTCTTCTTGATTATTGGAATAATACGATAAATGTAATAACTACGCCGATGATTGGAAGTGCTTCAACTAAACCGATACCGATGAACATGATTGACATTAATTGTGTACGTGCTTCTGGTTGACGTGCAACACCTTCTACTGTTCTAGATACGATAAGACCGTTACCAATACCTGCACCTAATGCTGATAAACCGATTGCGATTGCTGCTGCGATTAAATTCATTATATATTTCCTCCTAAATGTATAAAGTTAAATTATTTTTATTTAATGGTTGTCTGCCACTTTGTGTGACATGTATACCATTGATAACATGATAAAGATATAAGCTTGGATTGTACCGATAAAGATTGAGAAACCTTGCCAAATAACCAGGCCAGGAATACCGATAATCCAACCGATTGTAGTAGTAGCCACACCTGCTAAAAGACCTAACAAGATCTCACCTGCATAGATGTTACCGTAGAGACGCAAACCGAGCGTTAATGTTGAAGAAAACTCTTCAAAAAGGTTGATTGGCAATAACGCTGCATAAGGTGTTGCATACCCTTTTGCGTATGCTTTCGCACCACGCATCTTCACACCATAATAATGTGTTAATAACACCATCATTGTCGCTAATGTTAGCGTTACATGTGGATCAGCTGTCGGTGATTTCCACCACAATGTATGACCGACAACCAAGGACATTGGTAAGCCGAGCATATTTGCTACAAAGATGAACAGGATCAATGTCACTGCTAAGAAGTGGAATTGCCCCCCAGTTTTCCATGCCATATTACTCTCAATAACACCACGCACAAAGTCAAAAACCCACTCAATGAAGTTTTGTGCACCTTTAGGACGCTTTTGCAGATTGCGTGTACATGCAATTGCAATGATGAATACAATAGCTGCTGTAATCAAAAGCATCATGATAGTAGATAAGTTAAAATTAATATCTATCCCTAAAAAGTGCCACGTTACAATTGGATTTTCATGTTGCATTTTTGGATTTCACCTCTTTTCAGTTTTAAAATAACCCCTATCCCCTTTTGAACAAGGGACGAAAAATAATCATTGCGTATGAAATCATTAGCCCAATAAGTACACCTATGATATGTATTTCTGATTGGTTGAAAAACCAAATTGTACAGGCGACTATCGCAACTAAATATCGCCAGCCATTCCCTGTTGATAACGGGCTCGCAGGACGTTGTTGTGCACGCCAAAGATAGTACTCAAATACGGTTGTATTCACCATAGATGCAAGTGTCCCAACAAGCAAACCGACAACAAATGTGTGATGATACAACAAGTTTAACACGACAAGTATGGTAATCATACTCATGTAAACGGTTAAAAATGGCTGTGATTTTTTTAAGAAACGTTTCATTTTTGGTCCCCTTTTCTGCCTTAAGACACAAATAAGAAAGCCGTTCCACACATACAACTTTCATGATAATATAGGGTCAAAAGTGTGTCAATTGTGCAATGAAAAGGGCTTTCATTCTTACTAGTTTTTGTCACAAATTCGTCACAAATTACAATGAATTACTTTTCCACTTTAAACGGCGATGGTTTATCGCTAATCAAACCAAAGTAATATTTGATATGTTCACAGATGCGCTCCGATGCATATCCATCTCCGTATGGATTGTCAGCACTTTCCATCGCTTTATACTGTGTCACATCTGTTAGTAATTGCAATAAGTGTTGATACACATCAGCTTCATTGGTCCCAACAAGTCTTAACGTCCCCGCTTCAACACCTTCTGGTCTTTCCGTTGTATCTCGCAATACAAGAACGGGCTTACCAAGTGAAGGCGCTTCTTCTTGGACACCGCCAGAATCAGTCATAATAAAGTAAGCATGATGGGCAAAATTATGAAAATCAACGACATCGAGTGGTTCAATCAATTCGATGCGTGCATGATTATCTAAATATTGATGTGCAATTTCTCGCACTTTTGGATTTTTGTGCATTGGATACACAAGTACAACATCGTCAAATGTATCCACGATGCGTCTTGCTGCTTTAAAAATATGCGTCATTGGTTCTCCAATATTTTCTCGTCGATGCGCAGTGAGTAAAATAATGCGCTTATCTTGATGTCTGCGTAAAATATCAGATTCATATTGCTCATGAATCGTCGTACGCATTGCATCAATTGCCGTATTACCCGTTACAACAACTGCGTGTTCAGACTTACGCTCATTTAAGAGATTTTGTCGTGCTTGTACAGTCGGTGCAAAATGTAAATCTGCCATGTTACTTGTCATTTGACGATTGATTTCTTCTGGAAATGGCGCATATTTATTATATGTTCGCAATCCTGCTTCAACATGACCGATGCTGACTTCGTTATAAAATGCTGCTAAGCTACCAGCGAACGTCGTTGTCGTATCACCATGGACTAAAATCATATCAGGTGATTCATCTTGAATGACACGCTCTAGGCCAACCAGCACACGAGATGTAATCTGTGATAATGATTGGCCAGGTGTCATGACATTCAAATCATAATCGGGTTCGATACCAAATGTGTCCAATACTGCATCGAGCATTTCTCGATGTTGTGCTGTCACAACAACCACAGGCTGCAACAGTGGATCTTTCTTCAATTGTAAGACGAGCGGTGCCATCTTAATTGCCTCTGGTCGTGTACCAAAAATGGTCATGATTTTTTTCATTGGCGTCGTACTCCTTGCAGAGACTATTTTGTACCGAACAAGCGGTCTCCGGCATCTCCTAGTCCTGGAATAATATACGCATTCTCATCAAGTTTTTCATCCAATGCCGCAATGAAGATATCGACATCGTCATGTGCCGCTTGTAACTTTTCAACACCTTCTGGCGCTGCAATTAAGCACATGAAACGAATATGTTTCGCACCACGCTTTTTCAATGAAGTAATTGCTTCAATTGCTGATGCGCCTGTTGCTAACATAGGATCTACGACGATGATTTCACGCTCTTCGATATCTTGTGGTAACTTCACAAAATATTCAACTGCTTCAAGTGTTTTTGGATCACGATATAACCCAACATGTCCAATACGAGCCGCAGGAACAAGGTTTAAAATACCTGTTGTCATCCCTAAACCAGCACGTAAAATTGGAATAAATGCTAATTTTTTACCTGATAAGCGTTTAACTGTTGCTTTTGTAACAGGCGTTTCAATTTCTACATCTTCTAGTTCTAAATTTCGTGTGACCTCGTAAGCCATTAACATACCGACCTCATCAACAAGTTCACGGAATGCCTTTGTTCCTGTGTTGACGTCACGAATAAAACTTAATTTGTGTTGAATTAAAGGATGATCTAGTACTTGTACATTTCCCATTGCTATGCCTCCAATGAATTATTTATTATATAAAGGGAATTTTTCTGTTAATGCTTTAACACGTTGTTTTGCTTCTTCAAGCACCTTCGTGTCTTCATGGTTCTTAAGTACGTCACTCATAATATGTGCGACTTCTTCAAAAGCTTTTTCATCAAATCCACGTGTCGTTGCGGCTGGTGTTCCGAGACGAATACCACTCGTAACAAATGGTTTTTCTTGATCGAATGGAATTGTGTTTTTATTACATGTAATGCCCACTTCATCAAGAACTTTTTCTGCTACTTTACCAGTAATACCGACAGAACCTTTCACATCTACTGCAACTAAATGGTTGTCTGTGCCACCAGATACGATGCGGAATCCATTATCTTTAAGTGTTTGCGCAAGTGTTTGTGCATTTTTTATCACTTGTGTTTGATATGCTTTAAAATCAGGTTCAAGTGCTTCACCGAATGCAACTGCTTTTGCAGCAATCACATGTTCTAATGGGCCACCTTGAATACCTGGGAACATTGTTTTGTCAATTTCTTTTTGATATTCAGCTTTGCATAAAATCATGCCACCACGTGGACCACGTAACGTTTTGTGTGTTGTTGTTGTTACAAAATCTGCGTATTCTACTGGGTTTTGATGTAGGCCTGTTGCTACTAAACCTGCGATATGTGCCATATCTACCATTAGCTTTGCGCCAACTTCATCCGCAATCTCTTTAAACTTCTTGAAGTCAATTTCACGTGAATAAGCTGATGCGCCTGCAACGATTAATTTAGGCTGATGTTTCTTCGCTAATTGGCGCACTTCTTCGTAATCAATGCGTTCATCTTCCTTAGTTACACCATACTCCACAAAGTTATATGTTTTACCACTAAAGTTGACAGGTGAACCGTGTGTCAAATGCCCGCCGTGACTCAAGTTCATCCCTAAAACCGTATCACCATGCTCCAATGCTACAAGGTATACAGCCATATTCGCCTGAGAACCAGAATGCGGCTGTACGTTGACATGCTCTGCATTAAAAAGTTTTTTTGCACGATCAATAGCAAGTGTTTCTGTTATGTCAACAAATCCACAACCACCATAATAACGACGGCCTGGATATCCTTCAGCGTACTTGTTCGTCATGACTGAACCTTGAGCTTCCATCACTGCTTCAGAGACAAAGTTTTCAGAAGCAATTAATTCAATATTGTTATTTTGACGATTGAATTCCTTTTGAATCGCATCAAAGACTGCCTTATCTTGCTTTGCAATAAATGACATAGACCATTCCCTCTTTCCTAATCAAGTTGATATTTTGCACGTTCGCCACCAATCTTTTTCGGACGGCTTGTCGCTACTGTTACAATCGCATCCCCTACCTGTTTGGTTTTGCAACGTACAGGCACAGCAACATGCTTCAGGTGCATACCGATTAATGTCTGACCGATATCAATCCCCTTATCGGCACGAATAAATTCGACAACGACCGGATCATTCATATGACGATACGCATAAGTAGCTAATGAACCACCTGCATGTGTATCAGGTACAACAGATACAAGCTCCATCGTATACGGGTTGTATGCTTCACGTTCAATCGTTAAAGCACGATTGATATGTTCACAGCCTTGAAAGGCAAATGATACACCTGTTTCACTTTGGATATCTGCCAATGCGTCGTACAATGCTTTCGCTACATCTAATGACCCTGACGTTCCTATTCGATCACCTTGCACCTCCGAAGTGGAACAACCGATGACACAGAGTTCCCCTTCTACGAAAAAAGATTTTGACTTGAGCTCTTGCAATAACTGCCTGAAGTTCTCCATCATAACAACCTCCCTATGAATATGTATGATTCAAACATACAGATCATTCATAGAACTCTATACATGCTGTATGTTTACTATTATAACTTATTTTTTCTATGTCTCATACTAATTCTGTGTCAAGTTTTTTCTGTAATTGACGAATCAATGTACTCAACTGTTCGAATGTATTCGCGTATTGCACATATGAGCCACCAAATGGATCTGATACTTCATTCGTCTCTCCTACATATTCGCTTAATGTTACGACATTCAAAGTATCTCCGTATAACATTTGAATGTGCTGCACATGTGAAGTGGTCATCGCTAAGATCAAGTCAGCATCAACATCATCTTGAGAAAAAGCTGTTGCGCTTTTAGGAACAGGATGATCATGCGCTTCCAACAAGTCTCGTGTATGCCCTGCAATGGGTGCACCATCTTGAGCCATAATACCACGAGATGCAATCTCATGATCTGGCAATAGACTTTTGGCAATTCCTTCTGCCATCGGGCTCCGACATGTGTTGCCAGTACATACAAATAAAATTCTCATCACCATTCCCCCTTAATAAATTGATGGTTTGCCGCTTTCACCATACGATTATGCAAAGCTTCCGCATCATCATGATCGGGATAACCATAAATATAAGCATGTGCAATCCCATCCAATTGATCTAACTGATGCAACGCCGCATACAAGTTATGATTGGCTTGTTTGATATCCGACTCGGTCTCACTCAAAATAATCGTCTGTGCCTGTTTAGGTATATATGACAATAGAGTTGCAGGCAAAATAAATGCTGTCTGCGACCAATCTTTTTGTGTTGCATCTAACTTTTCATTTAATCTTTCAAAAATCTTCAATGGTGTTTCTGGTGCGTAATGTTTATACTTCATTCCCGGTGCAATTGGTTTATCTATTGATTCATCACGCATTGCATCGATACCATTTGGAAGAATCTCATTCAACATACTGCGTGTAATCGTACCCGGTCTCGCAATACGAAATGGGAATGACGTACAGTCTAACACGGTACTTTCAAGTCCAGCCTCACTCTGCGTAGACTGGATGATACCATCTATGCGACCTTCTAAATCATAATATACGTGTTCAAAAGTGGTTGGCGAAGGTCTGCCACTTAAATTAGCACTCGGTGCTGCAATGGGTAACGCAACTTCCTTAAGTAGCGTGCGTGCCACCGGATGACTTGGCATTCTTACAGCTACTGAATTGAGTCCACCTGTGACTGATTGACAAAGATAACCGGGCTTTAATGGTAAAATGAACGTAATCGGTCCTGGCCAGAATGCTTCCATTAATCGTTCTGTTGTCTCCGATACATTTTCAACAAAATCTTCTAGTTGCTTCGTATCGTAAATATGAACAATCAGTGGGTTGTCTGATGGTCGTCCTTTCGCCTGGTATATTCCCTGCACCGCTTCTTCATTCGTTGCATCAGCGCCAAGTCCATAGACTGTCTCAGTCGGTAAAGCAACGAGTCCACCTTGTCGATAAGTTGCTATAATTTCTGATAAATATGGATAATCTATGAGATTGTTCGTATATTCACGTACATCCCATATCGTTGTTTTTACCAAATTAAACACCTCTCCTCATACTCTATTTTACTGCAAAACAAAAGGTTATGCACAGACGAATCATCATCTGTAACATAACCTTATTTTTCTTCTGGTGACGCATGCCACGTCATATAAAAAATGCGTGGATTCCCGTTGATATCTGACATCACTTCAGGTTGTAAATGCGGGTAATAAGACCTAGCCATTTCACACAACGCATTCCCTTGTTGATAGCCAATTTCAAAGACAATCGGGGCACCTTCGCTCATGACTTTTGGCAAATCTCTAAGCAATTGCGCATAAATCGCATAACCTTTATCATCTGCAAACAATGCAAGATGTGGCTCATGCGTAAGGACATTCGCTCCCATTTGTGGCATCTCTTCTTCACCAATATACGGTGGATTGCTAATCAAACCGTCCAATCGTATATTATTTTCGATAAATGGCGACAGCACACTGCCTTCCAACATATGAATTGTAGCATGATGATGCTCAGCATTTTGACGCGCAACCACTAAAGCATCTGATGAAATGTCGGATGCCCAAACTTCTATGTGCGGGCATTCTTGTTTAACTGTCAATGCAATAATGCCCGAACCTGTTCCAATATCTGCAATACGTCCCGATTTAGGACACTTCTCGATAAACGCTGCAACGACTTCTTCCGTTTCTGGTCTTGGAATGAGTACGCGCGAATCAACATGATACGTACGACCATAAAAAGTCGCTTGTTCTGTAATATATTGAACGGGTTCCCCTGCTAATAGACGGGTTAACCCTTCATTCAAACACTGTGTATCCGACTCAGACATCTGTTCATCTCCGTCACACAATAATGTCACACGTGTCCAACCTAACAAATCAAACAACAACCATTCTACGGAAGACGTCTCAATCCCACTCGCTACTGCGCTTTTTTTCGCTTGTAAAAGCCACTGCTTATAACTCACCACTATTAAGCTCTTTCAATTTTTCTGTTTGCTCATGCATCGTCAAAGCATCAATCACTTCATCTAACTTACCTTCCATGATTTGGTCTAACTTTTGTAAAGTCAATCCAATGCGATGATCTGTCACACGACTTTGCGGATAGTTATATGTACGGATACGTTCTGAACGATCCCCTGTTCCTACCGCTGATTTACGTTGCGCTGCATATTTTTGTTGTTCTTCTTGTAACTTCATGTCATACAAACGTGCTTTCAATACTTTCATTGCTTTTTCACGGTTTTGAATTTGTGACTTTTCAGATGATGTTGCGATGACACCTGTTGGTAAGTGGGTAATACGCACGGCAGAGTCAGTTGTATTGACGTGCTGACCACCCGCACCACTTGAACGATACGTATCAATTTGTAAATCTTCTTTGCGGATTTCGATCTCAACATCTTCTACTTCAGGTAACACTGCAACTGTTGCTGTTGATGTATGGATACGTCCGCCTGATTCTGTTTCTGGTACACGTTGTACACGATGCGCACCATTTTCGAATTTCAACTTGCTATATGCATCTTGACCTGTTACTGAGAAACTGATTTCTTTATAACCACCATGATCACTTTCTGTTGCTTCTACCACTTCTGTTTTTAAACTTTGTGATTCTGCAAACTTTGAATACATGCGGAACAAATCACCTGCGAAAATAGCTGCTTCATCTCCGCCGGCCGCTGCACGAATTTCAACGATAACATCTTTTTCATCGTTAGGATCTTTAGGAATTAATAAAATTTTCAGTTGTTCTTCTAACTCTGGCATCTGAGCTTTCAAATCATTGGCGTCTTGTTTCAACATATCAATTTCGTCTTGATCGTCTGTTTCCGCCATCATTAATTCAATCTCTTCACTATCTTCTTTTACTTGTTTATATTGACGATACACATCGACTGTTTTTTGAAGATCCGATTGTTCTTTTGAATACTGACGCAATTTATTGGCGTCACTCACAACATCAGGATCGCTTAGTAATTCATTTAATTGTTCGTATCTTTCTTCTACAATATCTAATTGATCAAACATTATTGATTATCCTCCTCTACCTTGTCACTCGGTAACACTACATGATGTGCGCGACAACGTGGTTCATAACTTTCATTCGCACCGACTAAAATGATCGGGTCATCGACTTTCGCCGGCTTGCCGTTGATTAAACGTTGTGTACGGCTTGATGATGCCCCACACACTGCACATACCGCTTGCAACTTCGTAATATGTTCACTCACTGCCAACATCTCAGGGACAGGTTCAAAAGGTTCACCTTTGAAGTCCATATCTAGTCCTGCCGTAATCACTCGATACCCTTGTTCAGCAAGTGATGTAGCAACATCCACAATTTCACGATCAAAAAATTGTATTTCATCAATACCTACAATATCGACACCTTTTAAGTCGTATTGTGTAATCTCTTTGGCAGACGAAATATTGACTGCTTCTATGGCGTTACCGTTGTGCGAAACGACTTTCTCTTTATGGTAACGATCGTCGATGAGCGGCTTGAAAACGACCACTTTCTGTTTCGCATAGACGCCTCGACGTAATCGACGAATTAATTCTTCTGATTTACCACTAAACATACTGCCAGTAATACATTCTATCCATCCCGAATGATACGCTTCATACATGACTTCTATCCACCTTTTTTAAAACAAATCACTTTATTATATCACAAACTTTTGTGTATTATAATTTATCTTCTATTTACAATAAAAAAAGCATCCCCAAGTAATATGAGAATGCTTGAACATACATTAGTTGTTTGATTTGAGACCAAATTTTTTGTTGAAACGTTCCACACGACCGTCTGCAGCAGCAAACTTTTGACGTCCTGTGTAGAATGGGTGTGAATCAGAAGAGATATCTAAACGGATAACTGGATATTCGTTACCATCTTCCCATTCCATTGTTTCACTTGTTGTTTTTGTTGATCCACTTAAAAACTTAAAGTTTGTTGTTGTATCTAAAAAGATAACTTTACGATATTCTGGATGGATTCCTTGTTTCATTCTTTTCAGCTCCTTTGCCCTGAACCATCTGGAACAGAGTTATTTGTGAGTTTTTACCCAATACTTAGTTATTATAAAGGTTCATCATTCAAAAAGCAACCCTATACACGATAATTTCATATTAAATGATGGGACGTCCTGTTTTTGTACTTTCGGCCGCACTCTTTTGCAGTTCTTCAAAAAATTCTTCGTTTGTTTTTGTCTTTTTTAACTTTCTCATAAAACGCTCTGTAAAATCTGGCGCATTTGAGAACATATTACGCAACTGCCATAAGCTTTCCAATTCGTCCTTAGGTATGAGCAACTCTTCTTTACGTGTAGAACTGCGCACAATATCAATTGCTGGGAAGACACGTCGTTCTGACAATCTACGGTCTAAGTGTAGTTCCATATTGCCTGTTCCTTTGAACTCTTCATAAATCATATCATCCATACGTGAGCCTGTATCGACAAGCGCCGTTGCTAATATTGTCAAACTACCGCCCGCTTCAATGTTTCTCGCCGCACCGAAGAAAGCTTTAGGCCCATGTAATGAAGCCGGATCTAAACCACCTGATAATGTTCGACCACTTGGTGGTACAACTAAGTTATAAGCACGTGCAAGTCGTGTAATAGAGTCCATCAAAATAATAACATCTTCACCAATTTCTACAAGACGTTTGGCACGTTCTAATAGTAATTCAGCTACCTTTACGTGATGTTTTGGATGCTCATCAAATGTTGAATGTACAACTTCTGCTTCGTCGACTGAACGTTCCAAGTCCGTCACCTCTTCTGGACGTTCACCCACCAAAAGAATAAATAATTTAGCACTCGGCTTATTCGCAACAATCGCATTCGCAATTTCTTTTAATAATGAAGTCTTACCCGCTTTAGGTGGTGCTACGATTAATCCACGTTGTCCAAGACCAATTGGCGTGACCAAATCCATAACACGTGTTGAATAGTTGTGAGGGGTTGTTTCCAATTTGATTCGTTCTTCTGGATAAAGGGGCGTTAAAGCTTGAAAGTGAGGTCTTTTCTTAACTTCCTCTGCATTGTGATCATTGACAAAATCAACTTGTAGCAAACCGTAATATTTTTCATTTTCTTTCGGTTTACGTACCTTACCAGTTACCTTGTCACCGCGTTTAATTTCAAAACGGCGTATTTGGCTAGCTGAAATATAAATATCTTTTTCACCTTTAGAAAAATTAACAGTTCTTAAAAATCCATACCCATCCGGCTGAATATCATCTAAGACGCCTTCCATATAGTAATTGCCGTCTTTTTCCATCTGTGCTTCCATAATCGCTAAAACAAGTTCTTTTTTGTTCAACTTACTATAGTTAACCAACTTCAATGCCTTGGCTTTTTCTGTCAGGGCTTTTGTCGTGTTGTTCTTGTATAACTCATGGAACGATTCATACTGTGGTGAAGTTCTCTCCCTAGTATCCCTTGTAGACATCTAACACACTCATTTCATTTTAATTTTTATTCGACTATGTAATTTAACATACAATAGCCCACGAAATATGGCAAACAAAATTTTGGAAATCTTTAACTTATCTCACTCAAATTTGGCATTTTAGATACTTTTCTCCATTTATCATTTTCTGTTCACTATAAATACATATTTTCTCAAAAAAGAAAAGGAAGGTAGGATACGAGTTTGTGTTTCTCAAACTTCATTATCCTACCTGATTTTATTGTTTTATATCAAATGTTTTCTTAGTGATAAAATCCCGCAATTGCTTTCACTTCTAGAAACTCTTGGATACCATAATCGCCCCACTCACGGCCTATACCTGACTGTTTATATCCACCAAATGGTAAGTCACGTGTACGTGGTGCTTCATTAATCACAACTAGACCAGCTTCGATTTTTCCAGCAAGATTTCTCAATGTTTCTTGATCCTTACCAAATAGATAACTTGCTAAACCGTATTTTGTATCATTCGCAATTCGAACAGCATCATCAAGGTCTTTATATGTGATCACTGACATCACAGGACCGAAAATTTCTTCTTGCGCAATGGTCATTTGATTATCCCCATCTGCAAAAATGGTTGGTTTTACAAAATAACCCGTTTCTAATCCTTCTGGTTTTCCTAAGCCCCCCGCAACAACTGTCGCACCTTCGTCAATCCCTTTTTGAATATAATCTTGTACTTGAAGATACTGTTTCTCGCTGACAATCGGTCCTACTTCTGTGTCAGGAGACTGTGGATCTCCAACCTTCACACGTGCCATTTCAGCAGCCGCTTTTTCTAAAAATGCATCTTTTAAGTGTTCAGATACTAGTGTACGTGTGCCTGCTGAACATGCTTGTCCAGTATTGTTAACAACAGCACCAACTGCTGCTTTTACCGCTTCATCTAAGTCTGCATCATCTAAAATAATGAACGGTGACTTACCACCTAGTTCAAGCGAAACTTTTTTGAAGTCTTTGCTCGCTTGTTCCATAATTTTTGAACCTGTCGGACCTGAACCTGTGAATGACACCATGCGAACATCTGGATGTTGTATCAACGGTGTTCCGACACCTTCTCCGTCGCCATTTACAAGGTTGAACACACCTTTAGGTACGCCTGCTTCTTCAAAAATTTCTGCCAAGATGACAGCTGCAAACGGTGTTAATTCAGAAGGTTTGAGCACAACCGGTGACCCCGCTGCAAATGCCGCTGCTAACTTTAATGATGTTTGATTCGTCGGGAAGTTCCAAGGTGTTACCAATCCTGCTACACCAATCGCTTCTTTAACGATCAAGTTGTCGCCACGACGTTCTTCAAACTCAAATGTTTCCAACGCTTCGTAAGCTGCTTCAAAGTGCATAAGACCACGCTCGTATTGCACAGTGTCAGATTTTGTGACAGGTGACCCTAACTCCAACGTCATCACTTCTATTAAATCTTGCTTGCGTGCTTTGTATCCTTCTACAATACGCCCTAATAATGCGCGACGTTCTTCAACAGGTGTGTGTCGGAAAGAAACATAAACATCTTTTGCTGCTTGTACTGCTTTATCAACATCTGCTTTATTACCTTTTGCAACTTGTCCAAACACTTCTTCTGTCGCTGGGTTAATGACGTCAATTGTTTCGCCACTTTCACTTTCAACCCAAGCACCATTAATGTATTGTTTCGTCTTTTTCAACATATATTTGCACCCCTTTTTCAATTTCTAATCTCTCATCGTATAGTTACATTATAATCCTTTATTATTGTAGATAAAACGATACTGCTCTCGCACTGTTTAAATTTTAAATGCTTCATAATTAAAAGAAGTGGAACAGAAATCTTTATTGCTATCTAAGATTTCTGTTCCACCCCCAATATTATTTCCCAGGAAAAGATTCCTTATTACTGATAAAAACCTGCAATTGCTTTCACTTCTAGAAATTCTTCAATGCCGTAGTCGCCCCATTCACGACCGATACCAGATTGTTTATAACCGCCAAATGGTAAGTCTGGCGTACGTGGCGCTTTATTAATAATAACTGTACCTGCTTCGATACTGCGCGCAAGTTTTTTCAGTTTCTCATGATCTTTACCATAAACATATCCAGCCAAACCATATTTTGTATCATTGGCAATTTGAATTGCCTCATCTAGATTTTTATACGTAATCACAGACATGACTGGTCCAAAAATTTCTTCTTGCGCAATGGTCATTTGATTGTCAACATCTGCAAAAATGGTTGGTTTCGCAAAATAACCTGTTGTTAAGCCTTCAGGTTTTCCTAAACCACCATAAACAAGCGCTGCACCTTCATCAATCCCTTTTTGAATATAAGTTTGCACTTGGTTATATTGTTTTTCACTAACAATTGGGCCTACTTCCGTTTCAGATAATTGTGGGTCGCCTACTTTGACTTTTGCCATTTCAGTAGCTGCTTTTTCTAAAAAGGCATCTTTCAAATGTTCAGGAACAAGTGTACGAGTACCTGCTGTACATACTTGACCTGTATTGTTTACGACTTTCGCAACTGCTGCTTGCACAGCTTCATCTAAATCTGCATCATCTAGCAGTATGAATGGCGATTTACCACCCAATTCAAGTGATACTTTTTTAAAGTCTTTACTTGCTTCCGCCATAATTTTAGATCCTGTACCACCAGAACCTGTAAATGACATCATACGAACATCTGGATGCTGACTTAACGGTGTACCGACACCTTCTCCATCACCATTTACAAGATTAAACACACCTTTAGGTACGCCTGCTTCATCAAAGATCTCAGCAAGAATAATAGCTGCAAAAGGTGTCATTTCTGATGGTTTCAACACAACGGGTGCACCTGCTGCAAATGCTGCAGCTAACTTCAATGATGTCTGATTCGTTGGGAAATTCCATGGTGTTACTAAACCTGCTACACCAATCGCCTCTTTAACGATTAAGTTATCGCCACGACGTTCTTCAAATTCAAATGTCTCTAACGCATCATAAGCGGCTTGAAAATGTTTAAGCCCCATCTCGTAATGAACTTTTTCTGATTTTGTCACAGGTGTGCCTAGCTCTAAAGTCATCACATCAATCAAATCTTGCTTGCGTGCTTTATATGCTTCAATAATACGACCTAACATAGCTTGACGCTCTTCTACTGGGGTATGACGAAATGATACATACACTTCTTTGGCTGCCTGCACTGCTTTATCTACATCAGCTTGGTTCCCTTTGGCAATACAACCAAATACTTCTTCTGTCGCTGGATTGACAACGTCAATGGTTTTGCCACTTTCACTTTCAACCCATGCACCATTAATATATTGTTTTGTATAATTTCTCATGATTAAACACCTCTTATTTGAAAATCAGTATGATATAAGGTTCTTTTCCCTTTCGATTAAAATTCAAACACAACTTAAAAAAGACCAGCGCTGTGATTCAGCATTCTGGCCTTATCTTTGTTTAGCAGTTGTTTATTGCGTTTCTTGTTCCAATTCCATATGTGTATGCGCCCAATCTTCCAAAGGGACTAAAGCTTTTGCTAACGCTATCCCTTTATCGGTTAAATAATAGCGGACAGATGGTGGATTATCTGAAATAACATCTTTTACAAGTAATTGTGCATCTGCTAACTCAGATAACTTTAAAGATAGTGCACGATTCGTGATAGGCTTTAGATCACGCTTCATATCGGAAAAGTGCGCAGACTGATCTGGACACTTATCGAGATAATGCAGAATGAGCCCATTCCAACTGCGCCCTAAAATTTTAAATGTTGCTTCAATATATGGACAAACTTCCATAGTTATCGCCTCACTTAATGAACTCTCGACGTACGGATTAACACTTGTTTACGCCTGTTGTTCTGTCCAAATATCAGCACCTAGCGCTTTTAATGTCTCAACAATATTTGAATAACCACGATAAATATGACGGACATTATAAATTGTTGTTACACCATCAGCAAGTAATCCTGCAATAATCAAACATGCACCTGCACGCAAATCACTTGCATAGACTTCCGTACCGACTAGTTGTGAAGGTTTAATCGTTGCGGTACCTTGATCAGCAGTAATGGCTGCATTCATATTTTGTAACTCTGGGACATGTTTGAAACGTTCTGGATAAATCGTATCCGTCACAAAGCTTGGACCATCTGCTAGAAATAACAAAGGTGTAATTGGCTGTTGTAAGTCCGTAGCAAAACCCGGATACACAAGCGTCTTGATATCAACATTTTTATATGGTGCTGTTGACTTGACGATCATATAATCGTCGCCTGACTCGATTTTAACACCTAATTCTTTTAATTTTACAGTTAACGGCTCAACATGTTCAGGAATAATGTTATCAATATACATTTCTTCTCCACAAGCCGCTGCAATACACATGTATGTTCCAGCTTCGATGCGGTCTGGGATAATTGTATGACGGCTTCCTGATAAATGAGACACACCTGTAATCTTAATCGTACTTGTACCAGCACCAGAAATTTTTGCACCCAAACTATTTAGGAAATTTGCGACATCTACAACTTCTGGTTCTTTCGCTGCATTTTCAATGATTGTCTGTCCTTCAGCACGTGTTGCAGCAATCATAATGTTAATAGTTGCCCCGACACTTACAATATCTAAATATATATTCGCACCTACTAGACGTTCTGCTTCAAGTTTCATTGATGTATCATCAGAATCATCAATTTTGGCACCGAGCGCTTTAAATCCTTTAATATGCTGATCAATCGGTCTCGGTCCTAATGGACATCCTCCTGGTAACCCAATCACACATTTGTTAAATCGACCTAACATCGCCCCCATCATATAATAAGATGCACGCAATGACTCAACCTTATTATTTGGGAGTGGGGCATTTTTAATATCAGTCGGATCTAATTGCAATGTTCCCTCACTTAGATTTGTTTTTATATTCAAGTCTTCTAATAAGCTCACTAATGTTTTAACATCTGATATTTCTGGTAATCCATCTAATGTTACTGGAGATTCAGCCATCAATGCAGCTGGTATAATCGCAACCGAACTGTTTTTGGCACCGCTAATTTCTACCTTACCCTTTAATTTTTGGCCACCTCTAATTTTAATTACATCTTGTGCCATTTTTCAGAACTCCTTTTCACTCTCTTATAAACCTAGAATACCATATTTAAGGGCATTATAATGTAAAAATTTTCAAATTGCAAAATGTATTATTCCCGAAAAATTTATTGTATTCTCACATATTTTAGTTCCTTTTTAAAGAGAGACAATGCATGATGTCATTTATAGTTATAACATGTGCATTTGAAACATAAATACAAGAAATAATGACTGTATACAAAGAAAACCTGAGAAACAATATCCAAAGATATCGTGTCCCAGGTTTTTTATAATCAGCATGCAATGATGCCATTTATTTGTATGATTAGCCTTTGAAGTTATCCGCTTTGTTTGAAGTACCAAATTCACGAATTTTACCAACAACTGTTTCTTTAATTGCTTCACGTGCTGGTCCTAAATATTTACGTGGATCGTAAACTTCAGTGTCAGCTGCTAATACTTCACGAACACGTTTCGCTGAAGCAATTTGGTTTTCAGTGTTAACGTTGATTTTAGCAGTACCTAATGAAATAGATTTTTTGATATCATGAGTTGGAATACCAGTACCACCGTGTAATACTAATGGTAAACCAGTTGATAAACCAATTTCTTCCATTTCTTTGAAGCCTAAGTTTGGTTCACCTTTGTATGGTCCGTGTACTGAACCTAATGCAGGTGCCAATGTGTCAATACCAGTTTCTTTCACTAAGTTTTGACATTCGATTGGGTCTGCGTAGATTACGCCGTCAGCAACAACGTCGTCTTCTTGACCACCAACAGTACCTAATTCAGCTTCTACTGATACACCGCGATCATGTGCGTATTCAACAACTTTTTTAGTAATTTTAACGTTATCTTCATATGGTTCATGTGATGCATCGATCATAACAGATGTGAAACCAGCATCGATTGCTTCTTTACATTTTTCAAAGCTTGAACCATGGTCTAAATGAATTGCCACTGGAATTGTAATTTCATAGTCGTGCATTAAACCTTCAACCATTTTTACAACTGTATAGAAACCACCCATGTAACGCCCAGCACCTTCTGAAACACCTAAAATAACTGGTGCATTTTCCTCTTGTGATGCTTGTAAAATAGCTTGCGTGAATTCTAAGTTGTTTAAGTTATATTGACCTACTGCATAGCCATTTTCTTTTGCGTCGATTAACATTTCTTTCATTGAAACTAAAGGCATGTAAGTTCCTCCTTGAGTGCTTTTGCACTTATTTTTATATGTACAGTATAGCAAAATATAATCATCATTGCATACGAAATCAACTCGAAAATAGGTGTTTTTGTGAAAAAATTATCAAATTCAAAAATGTAAACGCATCCATTTTTTAGCATTGCTTATTTGATATTATTTTTATAGAATGAACGCATGAAAACTATGATAAAACACAATATTTTAAGGAGATGAGTCTTCGTGTCGAAAATGTTAACAACACAATTGACAGGTGTATTTAACCGATTAGATGCACAGTCACTCGATATACAGATGGCAGCACAAAGTTTGATTCAAGCAATTGGTGGTGAAGGGCATATTTACATTAGAGGTTATGGAGATATCAAATCATTCGAATCCTACGTTTTACACAGTGAAGAAAAGTTAAAAGCGAGTCGCCCACTCGATATCCTTTCTTCACTATCTGCGCTTGATTCGACAGATCGTGTCTTTTTATTTGGTGAACACTATACCGAAGAAATGGCTGCAGATTTGACACAACTGATTGATGACAATCGCGATGTCGTTGTGATTACGAACAAGCCATCATCTGCCGACATACCTGATCATCTCGTGCATTTCATTGATTTATCTACACCACGTCCACTCGTTTTCACAGAAGATTACGATAAAGTTGTCGTACCACACTTAATCGCACTCAACTATATCTACTATGAAATCTATACGCAAATGATTGAAATGATTCGTGATTTAGATCTATAACAAAAAGTAGCACTTCATGCATAAAAGATACATGAAGTGCTACTTTTTATATAAGATTCGATTATAAAAGATATTTAACCTTTCACAACCTCGTATTGTCAGTGTTCAAGAAGCAGGTCTTTCGACAGAATTTCGCAATTCTATAAAATCAAAAAGCGATTTTATTCATTGCTCGGATTCTGCTCAATTCCTAAGCGCTTCTCTCACAACCTCGTATTGTCAGTGTTCAAGAAGCAGGTCTTTCGACAGAATTTCGCAATTCTATAAAATCAAAAAACGATTTTATTCATTGCTCGGATTCTGCTCAATTCCTAAACGCTCCTTTCACAACCTCGTTAGTGAACGACTTCTTGTCCACGTTTATTCCATGTAAAGATAAAGCTCAATGTCGCTAAAATACTTACAACGATGAGCAGGATGAATCCTGCATCCCATCCCATATTATCTACAACGATACCCATGATGATATTCGCCATTACGGCACCACCTAAGTATCCAAATAAACCTGTTAATCCAGCAGCTGTTCCCGCCGCTTTTTTCGGTACATAGTCAAGTGCTTGTAAACCGATTAACATAACAGGACCATAAATTAAGAAACCAATTGTAACTAAAGCAAGGTTATCCACAATTGGGTTACCTGCTGGGTTCAACCAGTACACCGCAACTGCAATCGTCACACCAATCATAAAGATAAAGCCTGCTGGTCCACGACGTCCTTTGAACACTTTATCTGATAACCAACCGCATAGTAATGTTCCTGGGATACCAGCCCATTCGTACAAGAAGTATGCCCAACTTGAACCTTCTACATCGAAATGTTTCACATCGCTCAAGTAAAGTGGTGCCCAATCAAGTACACCGTAACGTACAAAATAAACAAAGATATTGGCAATTGCAATAATCCAAACCCATTTGTTGTTCAACACATATTTGAATAAAATTTCTTTTGTTGTTAATTCTGTTTCAAATGTTGTTTTGTCTTTTGTTGGGTAATCATTACGGTAAGATTCAATCGGAGGTAACCCAACTGATTGTGGTGTATCTCTAATTAGGAAATATGACACAATGGCAACAATCATTGCAATAATTGCCGGGAAGATGAAGATACCTTCATATCCTTTCATATGGTCAAAACCGAGAACAGACATTAAATACACTCCAAAAATAGCAAATGGCGCCATTAATCCACCACCGACGTTATGTGCAACGTTCCAAATGGCTGTCTTACTACCACGTTCACTTACGCTGAACCAATGCACAAGGACACGACCTGAAGGTGGCCATCCCATCCCTTGGAACCAACCGTTAAGGAATAACATGATAAACATAATTGTAATACCTGAAGTAAATGCAGGTACAAACCCCATCAATAAGTTAACAATAGCTGTTAACATCAAACCTAATACTAGAAATGTTCGCGCATTACTGCGGTCACTGACCGTCCCCATAACAAATTTACTGATACCGTAAGAGATGGAAACAGCAGATAATGCAAAACCTAATCCTGTTGTAGAAAACCCTTGCTCTGCCAAGTAAGGCATGGCAATTGAAAAGTTTTTACGCAATAAATAATAACCTGCATAACCTAGAAAAATCCCCATAAAAACTTGAAAACGTAACTTCTTGTACGTTTCATCTACATGTTGATCTGCCACTGGTTGTGCAGGTTTTGGTGGTTTTAAAAAGTTGAACATTAACAAAAACCCTCCGATCATGTTGTTATATTATAAAAAGTTAAGACATATAGATTTTAATGATAGTTAAAATAATTGTCAATAACAACTGAACTATTTTTGTAAACGATTACACATTTATTTTTTATTTTGATAAAGAATTTATAAAAAAAACAACAAAAAGGCTAGCTTCTCCTTCAAACAAGAGAATCCAGCCTTTCATCTTTCTATTATTTATCTTGTTGTGCCACACAAGCACCGATGAAGTTTTTGAAAATCGGTTGTGGACGATTTGGGCGTGATAAAAATTCTGGGTGGAACTGACATGCAATAAAGAATGGGTGGTCTGCTAACTCAACCATTTCTACTAATCGACCGTCTGGGCTTGTTCCTGAGAAGATCATACCTGCTTCTTCTAGGCGCTCACGATATGCATTGTTGAACTCGTAACGGTGACGATGACGTTCTTCAATAGATGTTTGTCCATAGATTTTTTCAGCTAACGTACCTGGTTTGATCTCACATGGATATAATCCAAGTCTTAAAGTACCACCAAGATCTTCAATATCTTTTTGTTCTGGTAATAAATCAATGACTGGATATGGTGTGTTTGGATCCAATTCAGCTGAATGCGCATCTGATAGTCCAACAACATGACGTGCATATTCAACCGTTGCCAGTTGCATACCTAAGCAAATACCAAAGAATGGTAATTTGTTTTCACGTGCATATTTAATCGCTGAAATTTTACCTTCACTTGCACGGAATCCAAAACCACCTGGTACTAAAATACCATCTACATCGTGGAAGTATGATGCCGCATTTTCATCTGTCACTTCACTTGAGTCAATCCAGCGGATCTCGATATCTTTCATATATTGGTAACCCGCATGTTTTAAGGCTTCTGCAACTGATAAATACGCATCTTGTAATGCTACATATTTACCAACTAATGCGATTGTCACTTTACCTTCTAAGTTATTCACAACGTCTAGTAAATGTTTCCACTCATCTAGTTGTGTATCGCGTTCAACTTCTAAACCTAAGCGATCAATCACAATATCATCCATATCTTGACGGCTTAATTGTAATGGAATCTCGTATAATGATTCTGCATCACGACATTCAATGACATTTTGTTTGTCAATATCACAGAATAGCGCAATTTTGTCTTTTAGGTCTTGTGTCATTTCATATTCTGTACGCACAACGATTAGATCTGGTTGAATCCCTAAACCGCGTAGTTCTTTCACACTGTGTTGTGTTGGTTTTGTTTTCATTTCGCCTGCTGCTTTGATGTACGGTAATAACGTACAGTGTACATACATGACATTTTCACGGCCTAAATCACTGCGAATTTGACGAATTGCTTCGATGAAAGGTAATGATTCAATATCACCTGTTGTGCCACCGATCTCAGTGATAACAACATCTGCGTTCGTACTTTCTCCAGCCAACAAAAGACGTGACTTAATTTCATTTGTGATATGTGGAATCACTTGAACTGTTCCACCTAAGTAATCACCACGGCGTTCTTTTTGTAAAACGTGTGAGTATACTTTACCTGCCGTTACATTTGAATATTTGTTTAAGTTAATATCGATAAAACGTTCATAGTGTCCTAAGTCTAAGTCTGTTTCAGCACCATCATCTGTAACAAATACTTCTCCGTGCTGGTATGGACTCATCGTACCTGGGTCAACATTCAAATAAGGGTCAAACTTTTGAATTGTGACTTTAAGTCCTCTATCCTTTAACAAACGTCCAAGTGATGCAGCAGTAATCCCTTTACCGAGTGAAGATACAACGCCACCCGTTACAAAAATAAATTTAGTCATGCAATAAATCCTCCTCAACAGTTTTCAATAGTTACATCGCCCTACCAACATGATGGGTGCTTTTTAAAAATAAAAAAAGTTCCCTCTCACAATGTCCAGTTTGTAAGGGGGAACGTTTACGTCTACTGTGTAGTAACACAGCTCTATTCAAGGTCGAAGTGAACGAATTCACTTTCTGACGTATCGGTTTATTCAATCGTCCTAATTAAAGGAGCCCGACTAAAATTTTATCACTTTGAATCAAAAAGTCAATAAACTTCCGATATGAAAAAATAATTTTTATCATAAGTATTTATGAACTTTCGACTGTATCATGACAACCTTTGAGAAAAAAAGAGCGAACGTTTAGAGATTCGACGTATCCCAATCTCATCTTTCTCTCTATAACGCCTCGTCTTCCTCTAACTCATCATCTTCTAGTTCTTCATCATCGTATGTTTCATCGATTTCTTCATCGTCTTCTTCTACGACAAGGTCAGATTCCTCAATCTCATCTTCAACGTGTTCATCTTCTGGGTCGTTTAACTCTTCTTGATCGTCAGTACGATTTGGAATGTTATCATCACCTTCTGAGTCATCTTCACCAAGTAATGTTAAGTTTTTATCTTCTTCGTCATCTTCATCAAGAATTTCAAATTTTTGGATTGTTGGTGCAATCTTTTCTTCAATATCGTCTACTGAATACCAGTCACGAAGACCCCATACGTTATCACCAACACTCAGAAAGCGACCATCTGTGTTCAAGTCTGTGTAGAATTGAACGACACGGTTTTCAATTTGTTCATCTTCATAGTGGCCAATACGTTTGAATGAATCAATAATATCGTATAAGTTCATTGTTTCGTTCTGTTCGCTCAGCAATGTATAAGCCATATCAATAAATGACTTTTCGTCCATCATTTCTTGTGTGTATTCTTGTAATTTCATCAGCATATCTTCCTTTCAAAGATTCGCGTTTATTATGTTCATCTCTTATTGCAATAAACTGTGAGACTAAATCTTTACTATAATCTCACCTTTACATCATTAACTATAACAAAAATAGATTATAAATGACTGTGGCGCTTTTCGCAATGTTTTACAAAGCTCTTTTTATAATTCTTTCTTAGTAATTGATATACTTTTCAAATGTACGATAATCATCTGTCACCATCGTCTCGACAAAGTTGCTCTTCTCAAATAGTGGTTTCAGCTGATGATTCGGTCCAAACAATGTGACTTCTATCACTTTAATATCTTCAAAGTTTTTGCGCACGTAAGTCGCCAGTTGTCGAAGTGCATTTTGTGCAACACCTGTTGATTGATAGCTCTCATCCACATAGACAGAGCGAATAATAAGACGATGTTCAAATTGCTCTAATGCGATAAAGCCAACTTTTTCTCCATTTAGCATTAAATCAACAACATCGAATGTGCTCGAAATAGATGCTTCTTGATACTGAAGTTTAAGAGATGAGACATACTTTGCGTCCAAATCTAAATAGTAAAGACGCTCCTTTCCAATCGGTCCTTCCTCTTTCGTTGCAGCGTGCATAAAACCAGCACGTTCATACAAGTTCCATGCAGCAGCATTTTCAGCATCAACAACTAAATATAAATGGTTAAATCGTGGAAATACTTCTTGAACATATTGTGGTAAGATCATCATCATTTTAGTGCCATATCCATGACCTTGATAACGTTCATTAATCGATAGTGAACGAACATACACGACCTCTTCCGGTGTATCATATCCTTCATGTTGATAATGCTTATGCAACACGAAAAAACCAATCACTTCATCTTGTGTATTCAACACAACATTCGCAACACGATTTTCATCTTCCAGTGCTTCATCAAGGACTTCTATGGGTAAAGATGAGTAGATACGTTGTCTTTCACTCAACTCAAAGTTGTTCAAGGCATCACGGTATTGCTTGTCATAAGATTGTATAGTAATATCATCAAAGCGCTTACTTTTTGTCATAGAAAACTCCACCCTTTAGCATTATACTTTATTGATATCATACACTATTTTAGTAAATTCAAAACACATATCACATATAAAAATGGAAATTTTCTACATGTACAACGAGTAATTGCAAGACATATGTCGGGACATCATATGTCAGTTTTTTAGATAACGTCTCGGTCCAAGCTTCTATATCAATTTGACTTTTTCGAAAGGGGATATTATGAATCAACCATTATCAAAAAAGAAAAAGCATCGTAATATTGTTTATACTGTCGCTTTCTCTATCATCTTGTTTTTAACGCTCATAGCTGCTGTTTTCCCAAAAGGTTTTGGTAACTATGCGCAACACGTTTATGATTTTTTGGCCATTAATTTTGGCTGGCTTTTCCTAATTATCGTATTTGTTTTAGATATATTTTTAATTTTTCTTGCTACATCACGTTACGGTCGTTTTAAATTAGGACCAGACGATGAAGAACCAGAATTTTCATTTATATCATGGATTGGAATGTTATTCTCAGCAGGTCTTGGCGTAGGGATCGTCTTCTGGGGCGTTGCCGAACCACTTACCCACTACTTACATTCACCATTTCCTAACAGTGTGAAAGGAGAATCCGTTGAATCAGCACGATTAGCTATGGGGTACACATTCTTCCACTGGGGAATCTCTCAATGGTCGATTTTTGCGATGAGTGGTCTCATCGTTGCCTACTTCCAATTTCGAAAACAGCGTGACGGTCTCATTTCAACTGCAATGGAACCCGTCTTCGGTGAAACATACCGACGTCCATTTCGAAATGGAATTGATATCCTTGCGATTATCGCAACAGTAATGGGGATTGCAACATCAATCGGTCTTGGTATCCTTCAAATCGCAGGTGGCTTGAATCATGTCTTTCATATTCCTAACAATACAATCACGTTGATTGTCATTACTTTACTTATGACAGGCATTTTTCTCAGTTCTGCACTCACAGGTATTGAACGTGGCGTGAAATGGTTGAGTAATCTAAACATCATCATTGGTGCTGCGTTGCTCATATTCATATTCATTTTCGGTGACTTACGATTTATTGTTGAAACATTTACTGTATCTATTGGAGACTATATCTCTCATTTTGTAACGTATAGCTTGCGTATTGATCCATACTCAGGTGACAACAGTTGGATTCAACAATGGACTGTTTTCTATTGGGCATGGGTGATATCTTGGTCTCCATTCATCGGTGGTTTCGTCGCTCGTGTCTCTCGTGGCCGTACGATACGTGAATTCGTAGTGGGCGTTCTCATTATTCCACCATTAATTTCATTTACTTGGATTGCTGGTTTTGGTGGAACAGCTATTAACTGGGCTTTACACAAAAACTCAGATATCGCACAAGTTGTCGATAAAGATTATACAGTTGCACTTTTTGAATTGTTACGTAACTTCCCATTGTATGAAGTAACAAGTGCCTTAGCGATTATTTTAATTTTTACATTCATTGTGACAAGTGCCGACTCTACAACACATATCGTATCAGGCATGGCAACAGGCGGTGTGGAAAACCCGAAACGCAAGCACAAGCTTGTATGGGGACTTTTAATTGGCGGTATTTCTCTTGCGTTGACAGTTGCAGGTGGCTTAACAAGTCTACAAACGGCTTCTGTTGTCACAGGTTTACCTTTCTCGATTATTCTATTGCTGATGATTTTCTCATTGATGCGGGCTTTACACCGTGAACCGACTGAGCATTTCAAAATGACACATATTGATGATGAAAAAGACTTTTCTAAGACAATTGAAGAACGCGAGAAAAATGATGAAATGTAATCCATTGTACAATGGCATGTCAGCCACCTACTTTTTCATTTGTTTAGACGTCGAAAATATTATCTCAACTACACTATCATAAGATTGTAAAAAACAATTTTTCCAATCATAGATACTGTCCTTTTACATTAAATTCATTTAATATGTATATGTAAATATAAATGAAGAGGTGACGCTTAATGCGAATCGGTATTGATGCGGGTGGGACATTGATCAAAATGGTCATTGAACAAGATGGCCAGCGTAACTATCAAACGTATCTATCTACACAACTAGAAGAAGTTGCAGCATGGCTCAATGACCAACCATGCGAAGATATCCATATCACAGGTGGTAAGGCAAAAATGTTAAATGACCTACTCAACTGTGAAACGCAGTCTTATATTGAGTTTGATGCTGCTGCAAAAGGCATTCAAATCTTACTGAAAGAGCAAGGAACACAACTAGATCGCTACATTTTCTCAAACGTAGGAACAGGAACATCAATTCACCTATCTGATAGTTCAGGTCAACAACGTGTTGGTGGTATTGGAACAGGTGGAGGCATGATTCGAGGCCTTGGGTACCTTCTTACCGAAATTGATGACTACGAAACATTAACAAATCTTGCTCAAAATGGAAATCGTGACATTATCGATTTAAAAGTAAAACATATTTATAAAAATGATACGCCCCCTATTTCAGGCGAATTGACTGCCGCAAACTTCGGACACGTCCTTCATAACTTGGATAAAACTTTTACAGATGCCGATAAGCTTGCCTCTGTCATGGGTGTAGTTGGTGAGAGTGTAACAACAGTATCTATTCATGTGGCACGTGAACATCACGCTGAAGATGTCGTATATATCGGCTCTTCATTCCATAACAACCCATTATTACAACAAGTTGTTACGGACTATACGATTTTACGTGGTTTCAAACCGCACTACTTAGACAACGGCGCTTTTTCAGGTGCATTAGGAACACTTTATCTCTAACTAAAAAAGTGGGAAAACATACCTTTCGTTAGGTAGTTCTCCCACTTTTTTATTCATTAAAATGTTAATTCATTCGCTAATTTCTGAGCGGACACAATTGTCCCAACAACGCCCGGTTTCACATCGATAGCTACGTAACGATTATCATCACGTAATTCATCCAGCCACTCTGCGAAAACTTCACCTTCAACATCAATGAGTTCAAATGCATCAAAGTCTTCTTCCGCTACTTTCTCAGCACGCTTACTCAAACTCCATACCGGCATGAAGTGAGATTGTTCAAAGTTATCATTCTCGTCATAAACCACTGCAAAATGCTTCATTCCTTTTTGCGTCAAACCGTAGACCGTGTCTGACTTAGCAACATCTTGAACAAACTCACGTACACGAATGTTGTCCAAATCTGTCATAATTTCATTCATTGCTTCAACGATCTTAATCTCGTGTCCAGCTGCTTTATCCGTCACATTCACTAGCGCTTCGTCATCATCGTCGAACATATCATCTAATTCATAAGTTGCAAAACGATCAATATCCATTGTGATAATCTTATCGTAAGCAACATCAAATGTCTCTAAATACTCTGTTGCAAATGTCTCACGTGTCCAAAAACAGAAATAAGGACGATCTCGATACATGTGCTTGACAATCTTTTTGTCTTTGACTGCAATAAAAAATTGCTCGTTCGTTAAAATATCTTTATAAAAACGTTCACTTTTATAAGACATGCTATAACCCTCCACTTGTTGGTTCTCTTCATCGACTATAAATGACACCGATGATTCCGTCAATGCTTGATGTCATCCAATAATCCAATCTTTTGGGAGACTAGAAGATACTTGAATAAACGTCATATTGACAATCCCTAATTAGTTAGACTATAACATACTTTAGACATATAACATAGATACGAGGTTGTGAAAGGAGCGTTTAGGAATTGAGCAGAACCCGAGCAATGTGTAAAATCGCTTTTTGATTTTATGAAATTGCGAAGTTCTGTCGATAGTCCTGCTCCTTGAACACTGACAATACGAGGTTGTGAAAGGAGCGTTTAGGAATTGAGCAGAACCCGAGCAATGTGTAAAATCGCTTTTTGATTTTATGAAATTGCGAAGTTCTGTCGATAGTCCTGCTCCTTGAACACTGACAATACGAGGTTGTGAAAGGAGCGTTTAGGAATTGAGTCCTGCTTCTTCAATGAATTGCTGTTCATATGCTTCAATCTCCGCTTCGCTATCCGCATGCCAAATACAACCAAATCGTGAATCAACATGTTTTTCTGTATACCAATCTCCATCGTAATATGACAATGGGAAAAGAACGCCTTTCTCAACAAATGTTTTAATAGCATCGTAGAAACGTTCATTGTTCCCTTTCGCCACATAACTATAAAACTTGTGATAGTCTCCTTCTAAGTTGTCAGCAAGTAATAACATACTTGTAGATCCGTTTTGTCGATAGTTTAAGTCAATCGCATAGACATGACCTTCTGCATCTTCTAACAGGTCGAATCCTGCTACACCAATAAAACCTTCTTCAACTGCTCTTTCCATCAATGCCCGACCTGCATCTATGACCGTCTGAGGGACGTGTTGGGCATTGACGTTACCTTGATAAAAGCCATATTCATTAGTTAATTGCTTTGCTGCTCCAAGATAAAGAATACCTTTATCTGGATGTTTCGCAAACTGCACACAATAGTTATCCACGACATCAATACACTGTTCAATAATTAATGTATCCGTCGCTGCTTCCGCTTTCTTCACACGGGCAATTGCTTGCTCTAGTTCTTTTTGTGTATAACAAATCATCACACCATAGCCACCTGCTGTTGGCAAGTCATCGCCCGGTTTGATAACGACAGGTAATTCCCAACGGCGTACAGCTTGTTCAAATTCGTTAAACGGCACCACTTCTCGCTTCGGCAAATACTTGCCATCTGTCCAGTCCGGTATTTTGGATTTATTGTTCAAATCAATAAATGTTTGCTTATTCATTGCATACTTGTCAGCAGAGACAATGTCATCACCATGCACATATTGGAAATAAATTTTTCGGTCTTCTTCTAATGTCAAACGTTGTAATAGTGACTCATATGAAGATTGATCTTTAAAATAATATAAATTATCAGGAATACGACGATGAATTAACGCAAATAGTTGTGCTAACTTATCTGTCACACTTGCTTCATGTACAATTACGGGCATATCTGCTATCAGTAATTCTCTCGCAGATAAAAAGTTAGATTGATGTTCATCTGGTTCTAACCAAGGATTCGACACATATGAAGGTCGAGATGAATATACGACATCATTTGAATACAACTCAGCCATTGTTAAATAAGACTGAGTATTTTTTACATCGGTCATAATAAATGCTCCCTTAATAATTGATGTTCCTGTTGTATCTTCTCAAGCTGTGCTGGATCTTGAATTAATTTTGCGCCCATCAACGCAATAATTTTCGCCCCTTTAATTAGCGCCTTGTCTCCCATTGGACTTGCTGCTGCTTCTCTAAAACGATGTGTATGCCCTACTAAGCTTCTTGGGCCAATTTTCACATGTGGATGAATCGTTGGTACAACGTGACTAACATTACCTGTATCTGTTGAACCAAATCCAAAGTCATCATGACTGACTTCTTCACCAAGTTCCGTTGCATATTTCTCAAAGAGGTCATCTAACAATGGGGATTTAATAAATTCGTTTACACCATTTTGAATCGGTCCAAATTCATAGTTACAGCCCGTTTGTAATGCTGCCCCTTTGGCAATATCATGCACTCGTTCAGTGAGAACATCCAGTGATTTTCGTGTTGTCCCTCTCGTGTAAAAACGCGCATGTGTAAAGTCAGGAATAATATTCGCTGCTTTCCCACCATCTAAAATCACACCATGTACACGTTCAGACGATTGAATGTGTTGACGTAACTGTGCAACACCATTGAAAAAACTTAGCATTGCATCAAGTGCGTTACGTGCTTCATACGCATTTTCCGAAGCGTGTGCACTACGTCCAAAAAACTTAATATCTAACACGTCAACTGCAAGGGTATGAATCGTTGGATATGTTTCATTACCCGGATGAATCATCAATGCGACATCAACATCTATAAGCCCTTCTTTCACATAAGATGCTTTTGCAGAGCCATTTTCGCCACCTTCTTCTGCCGGACAACCGTATACGATAACGGTACCGCCAATCTCGTCCACAACTTGTTTTAATGCCACACCAGCTAATACACTGGCTGTTCCAATGATATTGTGTCCACAAGCATGTCCAAGTCCAGGTAAGGCATCATACTCAGCCAAAAAACCAATTCTAGGGCCTGGTTTATCAGATTGATAAGTTGCAATAAAGCCTGTCGCATGACCTGCAATATCACGTATCACTTCAAAATCATGCTGCTTTAAATGATCGATTAATAATCGTGATGCGAATAATTCCTCATTCCCTAATTCAGGGCGCTCATGTATTTGATGACTCATGTCCAAATAGTTCAGCCTATGATTATCTATATAGTCTAGGATCTGTTGTTTTACTGTTATCAATATAAAAGCTCCTTTCAAAAAAATATCAACCTTGTACGAGCGCTACATTTATCAAGTGCGATATGTACAAAGTTGATAATATCTTGTCCATGTCATTTATCTGTCAGCTAACTTGCTGTTGGATTTAGCACCTTTATCGTCACCGATGAGGTTGCAGGGCTTCACAGGGCCAATTCCCTCCACCACTCTTGATAAATTATATTTAATTATTACTTATTCTATCGGATTTACGATTATTTGTCATGTCATTTTTTCAATATTTTCTAAAATCTTTATAAAAGACGTATTTATATCTATCTAACAACAGGTACTTTGCATCATATATTTTATTGCTTTCAAATATATACCCACATCGTCAAAATTCAAATCATGCCCCTGTTAGTTTCTTCTGAATATGATAAAATAACGATAAACTATAAAGGAGGCGTTATCACAATGCCAAAAATGAATGTTGAAAGTTTTAACTTAGACCATACTAAAGTTGTTGCTCCTTATATCCGCTTAGCTGGTAAAATGACTGGGAACAATGGTGACGAAATCCACAAATACGATATTCGTTTTAAACAACCAAACAAAGAGCACATGGAGATGCCTGGGCTCCACTCATTAGAACACTTGATGGCCGAAAATATTCGTAACCATTCAGACAAAGTGGTAGATTTAAGCCCTATGGGATGCCAAACTGGTTTTTACGTCTCATTTATCAATCACGACGATTATGAAGATGTATTAAACATCATTGAAAAAACGGTACAAGACGTTCTAGATGCAACGGAAGTACCAGCATGCAACGAAGTACAATGTGGTTGGGCTGCTTCTCACTCATTAGAAGGTGCAAAAGAAATTGCACAAGCCTTTTTAGATAAGCGTAATCAATGGCACGATGTCTTCGGTGAAGGATAAGTTGAAAACAAAAACACGGATGCAAATGCACCCGTGTTTTTTGTTATTATAATTTTCGTATCCATGCCATTAAAACAAATTGTAATGGCAGTCGGCCGTATAAAACGGATTGTGGTAACTCTTTATCACCCAGTGGTAGTTTATGACGTGCCATATAAATATTCGCTGGAAGTACTGCCCATAAAAATGCAATGATTGCATGTTTAAACCAGTAGCCAGGTTTTCTTATGGCTAAACCAATACCAAAGATGAGTTCCATAACACCCGTTATCCAAACAATCTCCTTTTTAAACGGTAAATAATGCGGAACAATATTGCGGAAATTACGCTCTCTCTTGAAGTGTAAATATCCTGCACCTATAAATAAGATTGCCAACAATTGTCGACCGATCCACTTCATTGCATTCAATCCTTTACAATTATTTCGTAATAACTTCGTGAATTAATGTAGGTGTTTCTCCACGATTACTAATTGTAATATTATCATATAATTTTTCTTTCACTTGTTCAACATCTTCTTGGTTTGCATAAATTGTTAACAATGACTCGCCTTCTTCAACTTTGTCACCGACTTTTTTATTTAATACAAGACCAACAGCTAAGTCGATTGTATCTTCCTTCGTTTGACGTCCTGCACCTAACATCATAGATGCAATACCAATTTCATTTGCAATCATTTCAGATACAACACCAGATTGTTTTGCTGGTAATTCAAATGTGTATTTCGCAGTTGGTAACTTAGATGGATCATCTACAACAGATGCATCCCCACCTTGATTGCTCAAGAACACTTTGAATTTTTCAAGTGCTTTACCGTTATCAATGACACCTTTTAACAACTCACGTGCTTCATCTAAAGTCTCAGCTTTTTCAGCTAATACAACCATTTGAGAACCAAGTGTTAAAACTAATTCTGTTAAGTCTTCTGGACCTTCACCTTTCAATGTGTCGATTGCTTCCTTCAACTCAAGTGCATTACCAATCGCACGACCAAGTGGTTGGCTCATATCAGAAATAATCGCCATTGTGTTACGTCCAACTTGGTTACCAATTTTCACCATTGCATTTGCCAATTGTTCAGCATCTTCAACTGTTTTCATGAATGCACCGTTACCTGTCTTAACATCTAATACAATTGCATCTGCACCCGCAGCAATCTTCTTACTCATAATAGATGATGCAATTAATGGAATTGAGTTAACCGTACCTGTTACATCACGTAGCGCATAGATTTTCTTATCAGCAGGTGTTAAGTTTCCTGTTTGGCCGATAACTGCAAGATGGTCTTCATTTACTAACTTAATAAATTCATCTTCAGAAATTTCAACGTGGAAACCTTCAACCGCTTCTAATTTATCAATCGTACCACCTGTATGTCCTAATCCACGACCACTCATTTTTGCTACTGGAATATCTAAGGCAGCCACTAATGGTGCTAGCACAAGTGTTGTTGTATCACCGACACCACCAGTTGAGTGCTTATCTACTTTGATACCATTAATATCAGAAAGATCGATTTGATCACCAGACTCTACCATTGCCATTGTTAAGTCTGCACGTTCCTCATCAGTCATATCTTGGAAGAAAATCGCCATCGCTAAACTCGACATTTGATAATCAGGAATATCACCATTCGTATATCCATTCACAAAAAACTTAATCTCTTCCGTTGTCAATACTTCACCGTCTCGCTTTTTTGCGATAATGTCTACCATTCTCATGATTATTCTCCTCTTCTCTATTTACATTTAAACAATATATTTAAATATCATTTATTTTGTAAGCCTTTTCTATTTTATTATATACGATTATGTTTCATTTGATAAACAATTCGTATTTTAAATCGGAAATATTTTGATTAAGTGGCTAACGAGGTTGTGTGAGAAGCGTTTAGGAGTTGAGCAGAATCCGAGCAATGAATAAAATTTATAGAATTGCGAAATTCTGTCGAAAGTCCTGCTTCTTGAACACTGACAATACGAGGTTGTGAGAGAAGCACTGTTGTTTCAAATGGAGATGTTTATCTCTACGCTTATTCTTCTAGTAACTCTAATCGACATTTCAGAGTAGGTCTGTTATCTTTAAAGTAATCACATAAAAAAATAAATGATCTTAAGGAGCTGTTTGTTATGACACAAGGTACACCACATATTCAACCGAACGGAACAAAAATTGCTAAGACGGTTTTAATGCCGGGAGACCCATTACGTGCAAAGTATATTGCGGATAACTTCTTAGAAAATGTAGAACAATTCAATGATGTGCGTAATATGTTTGGATACACAGGCACATACAAAGGGAAAGAAGTTTCAGTGATGGGTTCTGGTATGGGGATTCCAAGTATCGGTATCTATTCATACGAGTTATACAACTTTTTCGATGTAGACACAATTATCCGTATCGGTTCTTGTGGCGCAATGCAAGAAGACATTCAACTTTACGACATCATCATTGCTCAAGGTGCATCAACAAATTCAAACTTTGTCGATCAGTATCAAATTCCAGGTAACTTCGCACCACTTGCTGATTTCGACTTAATCGTTAAAGCGAAAGAAAAAGCAGATGCCATTGGTGCACGTACACATGTTGGAAATGTCTTATCTTCAGACACATTCTATAATGCAAATGCTGACTTCAACCAAAAATGGATTGATATGGGCATTCTAGGTGTAGAAATGGAATCAGCAGGTCTCTACTTAAATGCCATTAAAGCAGGCAAAAAAGCGTTAGGCATCTTCACAGTTTCTGACCATTTATTACGCGACGAAGCAACAACACCTGAAGAACGTCAAAACTCATTTACACAAATGATGGAAGTTGCACTTGAAATCGCTGAATAATTTATTCTTATAAAATACTTATCCCCACAATAATGGTACTAGACCATCATTGTGGGGATTTTTAATTTCTCATACGTGCACTACTGCATATATTGAATATTCATTATGATTGGAAGTTCTGAACTTTAATTGCTTCTATATCATTGACTAGTCCACAATCCTTACAAAATATATATTTAACTTCTGACCCTTTTGTTGATCTTTTGTTTCTCTTATTGATTCAACGCTTTATCAACCACTTCACGTGTCGGAATACCACCTTGCGCCCCTAGCGCAGATACCGCAAAGCTAGATGCCATATTCGCAAATTGTATCGCTGTTTCAAATGATTGTCCTTCACTTAACGCAACGGCAAGTGCACCGTTAAATGTATCACCTGCACCAGTCGTATCAACTACATCGCAAGGATATGCAGGTACTGTTTGTCGTGTTTGATCAAAATACACAGCACCTTCTGCACCAAGTGTCACGATCAGTTGATTGGGATGTTGCGCTAACGCATCGTCCATAGATTCACCAAACAACTGCTGACACTCACTCTCGTTCGGCGTCAAATAAGTGACTTTATTTAATAATCGATTATCCAAAGCACGGTATGGTGCTGGATTTAGTATCACTTGTAACTCTAATTGAGCGGCTTCGTCTATTACTGCTTCAACTGTTTTCGCCGGTATTTCTTGTTGCATGACAATGATGTCGCCTTTTTCAAACTGCTGCAAAATGGGCAATACAACTTCAGGTACAATTCTATTATTTGCAGCAGGTACGACAATAATACGATTATCTTGTTCATACAATGTAATGTGTGCTGTTCCGGAGTGTTCTCCTTCAATTGTTTGCATATAATCTACATTGACACCATGTTGTCTCAAGTTATTAAGGATTGTTTGACCAAATGCATCATCACCTACTGCACCAATCATGTAGACATCTCGATTGCGTTTCAGACGAGCTGCTGCTACTGCTTGGTTTGCCCCTTTTCCACCGGGCGCCATATATAAAGTCTCTCCTAATATCGTTTCACCTTGATCAGGCATCACTTGCGTCTGTACCGTTAAATCCATAGACGCACTTCCGATGACAATAATTTTATGTGTCATAGTTGTTCATCCTCGCTATTCTATGAAAAATGATTTTTCGTACTCAGTTGGTTCTACCCAAGTCGTTGACCATAGTTTATCTCGATTACTTGCAAATGTACGATAACCTATATTGCGTATCGGCTTAGGCACAATCCATAATAAAAGTGCTAAGTATTTGTATCCGCCTAATGCCCGCAACATATGCACAATGGCTGTCGATTCAAAAGTAAGGTCTTCCCCACGTTGTAACACAACACTGTTTTTCTTCGTGACACCTGATTGCTGTGATTCTAATATTTGACCAGCCTTACCTTTCAACGGTGCGAATTGATAACTTCGGGGTAATCCATGACGAATTAACCAAATCGCATAGTTATAGCAATAAACACATTTGTGATCATAATAAATAATTGGCATAATATTCACCTCAACTTTATTTTAACGTTTCTCTAATAAGATAGAAATGAATACCACTTAAAAAATTGTGGCTAGCAAAACATTGCGTTGCTGAACCACAATTTTCTAAAAGATCTCTTATTCCATCGCTTGTTGCTGTTGGAAATAGACCTTTTCTTCTTTTGATAATTGAATGATTTTGAAGCCGATAAAGCCATAAATAATTGAAATAATAGGGACGACATAATTCAAAATCGCAAATGGTGCATATTCAATTACATGTACATTTAACGTTGTTAAGATGAATACACCACATGTATTCCAAGGGACAAAGACAGATGTTAATGTCCCACCATCTTCTAGTGCACGTGATAAGTTTTTCGGATGTAACCCTTTATCAATAAACGTTGAAACATACATACGTGATGGCACAATAATTGAAATATATTGTTCTGAACATGATAAGTTTGTACCAAAACAAGAAATAATCACGGATGCGATCAACGTACCTGTATTTTTAGCAAACTTTAATATAACAGAAATTAATGCTTTCAACATACCTGAGTATTCGAGCAAGCCACCGAATGTCATCGCAACAAGTGTCAATGAAATCGTATAGAACATCGACTCAAGACCACCACGGTTGAATAACTCATCAATTGTCTTATTGCCAGATTCTAACACGTAACCTGTCTGCAATGACTGAACAGCTGTTGCTAAAGAATCACCTTGTACAAAGATTTGTGTAAAGAAACCGAGTACAACCCCTAACACGATAGCTGGAATCGCTGGTACTTTCAATGCAACGGCAATAATGACAATAAGTGGTACAACTAATAACCACGGTGTAATGAAAAACGAATCATCAATGGCATTCATAATGCTATCAATACGTCCACGGTTCAAATGATCACTACCGTACATCTGACCTAAAACGAAGAACGCAATCAAACTGATCACTAACCCCGGAATCGTTGTATAGAACATATGTTTAATGTGATCAAATAAATCAACATTTGTTAACCCTGAAGCTAAGTTCGTCGTATCAGATAACGGACTCATCTTATCACCGAAATATGCCCCTGAAATAACAGCACCAGCTACCATACCCGGCGATAATCCCATACTAATACCAATCCCCATTGATGCAACACCTACTGTTGCCATTGTAGACCAAGAACTTCCAATTGCTAATGATACGATACCACAGATTACAACAACAACCGCCAAGAAATATGTAGGTGATATCAGTTTTAAACCATAATATATCATTGCAGCAACAACACCGCTGCCAATCCATGCACCGATGATCAAACCAACTAGCATGATAATCACAACGGCAGGTAATGCATGTTTAATCCCCTTGTACATCATTTCTTCTACTTCTTCCCATTCATAATCGTGAAACATCGTCACAATAATTGCGACAGTTGTTCCAATAAGTAAAGGAATATGTGGTGCTTGTTGCAGCTTTACCACAGTAAAGAGCATTGCAACAATCATAATGCTGAGTGTCAATAGTGCATACCATACATTTATCTCTTTCTTATTACGTTTCTTAATATTCAATTTAAACCTCTCCCCTTCACTTAAAATGTAAGCGATTACAAATATCATACTATGACTCGATTTCTCCTGCAAGAATTTTCGGAATATTTTATGTACTTACGATCACTTTTATGTAAAAAGAAGTCTCGCCTATTTTTGAATAAGCGACACTTCTTCGTATGATTATTTTTTTGCTTGAATAATACGTGTATATTTCAACATTTGTGTAGAGTATGTTTCTTTCACTTCTTGTGGTGTTAAGTACGTCACGCCTACAATATGCCAGTTCGGGTTGAAGCGATAAAATGAATCTTTGTCACGACTCCATTTAATCATACTACCATCTTTGTTATAGCGTGGTAAAGTCATCTCATAACCTTCTAACACATTGATATACGTTTGGAAAATATCTGGATCAATGCGTTCAAACTGATCAACAACTAAGTATTGTCGGTCTGATTTCGGCATTAATTCTGTAATAAATCCTTCACGATAATACAATGCTCCTGCCTCGTTCGGCAAATATCGACCATACAACATCTCTTCAGAAAAATCCGGATGCCCAACTGTCATCACGGGTGTCGCATTCGCTTTCTCTACAAGGGAAGTCGCTGCTTTGAGACCTTCTGTTTTATCGTCAGCCAATAATAGAATAAACGGCTTTACATCTTCTTCCTTAGGCAACTCATAATCTGCCTTCACAGTTTCAAACTGTCCTTTGAGACCGTCATTTTCACTCATTTCCATCATCGCATGATACTGCGTTGGTGTTAAGCTCGCAATTGCTTGCTTCGCATTCTCTTGTAAGAAATAGAGATTTTTAAGTTTTGGGTGTTTATTCAACGTCATCAAACTCATCGGATGAATATCTTCAAGATAACGTATCTCAATCGCTGTACTATTCGTTCTTCCTGACTCTGGTGGGCGTGTATGAATATGATGCGCAACTTCTGCACGTCCTACAATCGATTGATTCATATGTCTGTTATACACCACAATCTGGTCACCGACTTCAAGTTGTGTATAGTGGTGGTAACCATTGCGTTTAATACCGTTACGTGTATGTGTATAAATCGTATATGTTTCTTCTGGTTCAAATGTTTCTGTTTCAGCCATAAAGAAATAGCGTGGAATCGTTACATCCCCCGTCCCAAGTCCTTTTATTAATTCGAACTCGTCATAAGAGATTTTGTTGAACAATGTCTCTTTCATATTATTCATGCGAAATTCTAGTGCTTCACTACGCTTTAAATACTCAGTCGTTAAAGGTTTGAACGTTTCATTAAATTTAAATTGTACGTGAATTTTATTCTGTGCACCTGTTGTGACACTTATGATTTCACCCCACCCAAGTAATCCAGCATCTGTCTGCACTTGATAAAAGATAACTTTATCTCCTACTTGTGCTTGTTTAAATGCACGAAAACCTTGTGTCGGATTGAATTGTGCGCCTGATTCAAAGACAGTGGTTTGTCCTACTAACGGTTCATTGTGATTCCATCTATTATAACCACAATTCAGCCAAAAGTAATTTGTTTCTGCAGCCATGGTATATGATTCTCCTTCACCATATAGTTATCTTGTTCATTATAAGTGTTTATAGTTTAAACAACAACAGATTTTCTAGAGTTTCTTATCTCTATTGTAAGATACTGTTTGACTAGATGCATGCTCACGAATGATATTCTAGCCCTTCCAACACAATCTTATCTTGTAAAAATTTGTATAAGTCCAGCAATCACTGGAAAGACATTAACGAGTATTCCACCTAGCTTCAACATATGGCTAATGTCTGGATTAGGGAGCGTCCACAATGTGGCAATAATTCCCAACATGCCAATCATGACTGGAAACATGAGTGACGGAAAGAGGGGTACCTCAAAAAAGATACACGCACCCGACAAAATGCCACATATGAGCGCCATATATAAACCGATTTTCAATAAAATTCCTCCTTATGATTATTACGTGTTAATCGACAATATAATGATCGATCAATGTTTGACGAACTTCTGCTAGATGACACGCCATATTTTTCATCGCTGTTTCACCATCTTGTTGCTGAATAGCTTCCAAAATAGCTGTATGTTCATGAAAAAGTCGTTCCATCGTTTTTTGACGATTATATAAATAAATGTGGCGTGTCCCCTTCATCGTTTGTTGAATTAAATCAGATATATTGTGCAATAATTCATACAATAACTGATTATCCGATGCTTTTGCAATGGCGAGATGAAAGCGTAAATCCGCTTCTTCTCCAGACTCTCCCGTTTGAATCGCATTGCGCATATCACTGAGTGCATGTTCCATTTCTTCCAACATTGCATCCGTTCGCCGTTCTGCTGCAAACTGTGCCGTTGACAGTTCAACCACTTCACGTAATTCCAAAATTTCTTTCACTCTTTTGGGCGTTAATGATTGCGTAATAAAGTCAAAGAGCTGTGGTGTTTTCTGTTTAACAAAAGTACCATAACCATGTTTCATTTCAATTAAACCGATAATCCGTAATGCATTTAAAGCTTCACGCACAGAGGCATTACTTACCCCAAAATCTTCCGCTAATTTTTGTATTGAAGGGAGACGTTCCCCTTCTTTTAACACACCACTTTCTATTTGCTCAATTAATCTATTTGCAATTTGCTCATAAATTTTAGGGCGTGATATTTTCATTGTTATCCTCCTTATAACTAATCTGTTAGTTTAATGAATATTGCATCTAAAACATGACATTATACGAACTACTTTTAATGTTTTCTAAAAATCATTCGCTTTCTTACTAATGTTATAACACAATTAACTTATTCATGCGATAAAACATCACAGTATTAAAATTTTACATTTTTCTTTTATCATATTAATTTGCAAATGGGCGTGTTTTTGATATCGTTGAGTATATGTCGAAAGGAGTGCTCACCTTTGTTTAAGTTTACAAGTTTATTTTTAGAACATACAAAGTTACAGCGAAAAAAATTATATAGTATGAACTTAGTCAATTTCCTGTTGATGTTAATACTTTTAAGTCTCTCAGTATTACCAATGGGGCTCATATTTAACTTATGGGCAATGGCTTTCTTTACAGGGCAAGGCAATACGATGTCACTCATATTGGTGACAATGGGCGCATTGCTATTAATCGCATTAATTTTCTTAATGATTACCTTCCCACTCTTCGTAGGAACGATTCGTTCGATGTACCAGGCGATTACACAACAAGCGACACTTAAATGGTCTGTGTTATTTAGTACTTTTAACGGAAAAATATGGCGTAAAAGTCTTCTAGTTGGTCTCGTCACGTCTCTGTTCTTACTTGTGTTAGTCATCATCGATTACTTTATTACAATGGGCTTACGTCAACTCTTAAAGCCTCTTGTATCAAGTAACTTTACTGAAATGATGATTCTATTCGTTATTGCTGTTATTTCTAGTATTATTTCAGTGTTTATCGCGATTTTTATCATCAATTTCATCACAGCATTTGTTAAAAACCCTGATAATAAAATTCGTCATAATATCAAAATTGCATGGACAACAATCAAAAATGGTCAAAAAACATTTTTACCATTCTTAATTGGACTCTACCTATTAAACTTGACCTTACTTATCTTTGCAGGTCCTGTCTTTTACGGTATTCAAATGAGCCAAGCACATATTTCACAAAATCTCGCCTCAATTATTACCGGTATTGTTAGTGCAATATTCTTTTTTATTCGTTATACTGTTTATTTCATCATGCTCGGTACAATCATCACGTACTTTCATCACCAAGGACATAAAAACGTATCATAACACATAATATAAACGTAAGTGTCGTTCAATCATAAACGCACTTACGTTTTTCTTTATCATTTATTCATTAAATGTTCAATGAGAAAGCGTGCTGCACCATCATCATTATTAGTCACTGATGTTTCATACATCGTTAATGCTTTAATTGCATCACTGGCATTTTTCATCGCAACTGTCACGCCACCAACTTCAAACATCGTTCGGTCATTATCACTGTCACCCATTACAAGTGTCTCTGATATATCAATATTAAAATGTTGACACATCTCCTGAATACCAGTTCCTTTATTCACTTGATAAGCCATCGTTTCCACATTGTTCGGTGTTGATTGCGATACTTCAATTTTTAACATATCTATTTGTGACTTAATCGCTTCACGAAATGCAGCAATTTTTTCCAAATCAGGATGGAATAAATAAATTTTTGAGTAACTCAAATCTTCTGGAAATGTCTCTTGCCATGATAATTTCGTTTCAACCGCTTCTTGTCGAGACAACCATTCACTCGTTCCTACTGATTGGGGTTGTTCGCCTTCAATAAGTTGCAACATCCATGTCTTATCTTCTGTTAACGCAAAACGTGGTTGATTAAATGGAAATACTTCATAATAAATTCCTGCATCTTGCGCTTGTCGAACAATTGCACGTACACCTTCATCTGATAAACCATGTTGAAATAACACATCTTCTCCGATATGACCACTCGTACCATTGGATGAAATAATGCCATCAAAATGTAATGTGTCGGGAATCAACAATGAAATTTCTTCCTTTGCACGCCCTGTTGCTAAAAAGACTTTGTACCCCGTTTGTCTTAATCTTGAGATCGCTTCTGATGTATAATCAGTTGCACGGTTATTCTCACGTAAAATAGTCCCATCCATATCTAAAAATATTGCCTTCACTTGTTGCATGATTAACGATCCTTTCCACATTGTTCTTGGTAATCTATACATATAAAGTGTGTCATCTTCTCATACGAAAAGCAATCAATACCTATTTATAATCGAATCAGTTGGTACCTTCCTTTTTGCTGCTCTAATTGCACAAGTATTCCAAATAATTGTGTGAGTGTTTGACTCGTCAAAGTTTGATGAATCTCACCACTTTTTTGTATTTCCCCTTCCTTCAATAACAAGGCATGGGTAAAATCTGCCGTTACTTCTTCCACAACATGCGTCACATAAATGACTGCCATCTCTTTATCATCATCTTGCAAATTCACAATCATATCCAACAGTTGTTCACGCCCTACATAATCCAATCCATTACAAGGCTCATCTAATATTAACAAGCGTGGGCGTGTGACGAGTGCACGTGCTAACAATACACGTTGTTGCTCTCCCGTTGATAACTGCCCAAAGTAACTGCCTTCAAAATGTGACATGCCAAAGCGACGTAGTATTTGTTGCACCTGTTCTATTTCCTGTTGCGTTGGCGTTTGATATACTCCTATCGACTTGTAAATACCGCTTAAAACGACATCTCGCACTATTTCTCCTTCCGCAAAACGATCGTGTAATCCACCTGAAACATAGCCGATTTGTTCACGAACCCGATGTGCGGAGTATCCTTCATGTCCAGGCTTCATACCAAATAGACTGACTTCTCCTTGCGATGCAAAATCATACGCAGTCATGACATTTAATAAAGTACTCTTACCTGCACCATTCATACCATAGACTAACCATTTTTCTCCCGGTTGAATCTGCCATGAAATATTATGTAATAGCTGTTTTCCACCTTTTATCTTTGTCATATTGTTTAATTCAATCATCAATACCACCCCTATGTTTAAAAAACGACTGACTTCACAAATGAGGTAAAATCAGCCGTTTGATGTTAATTAAAAGTATGCTACAAACGTTGATTTTATAATAGAAAAAACTATAAATTTTGTAAAAATCAGAATGTATAGTTTTAGTTTTGAATCAGAATTATTTTTTATAAAAAGATTAATTAAAACTAAATAGCTATTTCAACCTCTCCAGAAATCAAACGTTGAACAATACTGTTATGAATAATACCTACAAATGTTTTGGCTGTTTCTGGTGTTACGGTAATTGTTTTATTGTTATCATCAAAAATAACTCTTAGAGATTCGTCAAGTTTGTCCACAGCTTCTTTAATTTGCTCTATTGAATAGCTGGTTTCAGGAGTATTATATTTTGACAATCTTCTTACTGACCTTGCACTGCTACTTAATTTTTGAAAAACCAAATTATTGTCTAAACCTAAAAATTTATATTTATCTGCGGAAATAGTGTACTCTCCTTGAATAAATCTATTAATGGTAGCTTGTGACTTAGCTTTTCTATTTTCATTTAAGGTCAACATACTTTCAAATCTATTTACATCATATACAAAAAGTCTTTTAGTACTTCGGTCTAAACGTGCTGTAACAGCAGGAGGAATTTGAATCCCTTTTGGCACATCAACCACAGTAGTATTATCTGTTATTGAAAACGATAAGATGGGTTTATTCTTAATTACAGCATTTCTTGCAATTGATAGAAAATAAAGAGAATTTTCATCTTGTACAATTAAAAATTTTACCCCCTCATTTTTTTCAAAATTTCTTATGTGCTCTGGTTTATTGCCGAAATTTGAAAATTGAATAACTCTATCAGTTTGATTATTCAATAAATTTTCTATCTCTGATTTAAAAGTGTATAAATAACTTTCTTCTAAAATATTTTTGAAATCTATATAATATGGTATATCTTCAATTAATGCATTCCCATTTAAAACTTCCATATCATTTTCTGCTTCCTTCTTTTCCTTTAAATCATTGTTGAAGGCATTGTATATACTATTTTTCTGTATCTCCTGTCTGCAACTGATAAATTCTATATAACTTGGAATTTTTGATGTACACATAAATTCTCTCTAATGCCATTTATAAAAACCTCACTTCTCATACATAGTAATATATAATCTTGATTTCAAAGGTTCACCTATATGGTAAACTTTAAATTCTTCATATTTTTTTGATTTAAATGTAAATACATAATCATCGTCTTCTGTTTTGCATAAGTCTATACCCAATATTATAAGAAAAATATTTGGGAAAATATCAGTACTTTTTCATAATTAAAATATAAATCAGAATTTGAATAATAATAAAAATTAAAATAGCTACCAATAAGTTACTTTCAATAATTAATACCGCCGGTAAAACATTGCCTAAAAGAAAGGAAATTATACTACCGTTTATTTCTTCTAAATTATTTAATTTAAATTTTTCTTTCTTATTATTTAAAACTCGATCTGTAGAAGGAGTTTTATATTGGTTGATTATTAACCATTTTAGAAATAGAGCCAATATAAATAAAATCAAAAATAAAATTCCGCACCACCAATAAACATCTAATTTCATTTTTAAAATCGTAGTATCGAATGGATGTTGAAATTTATCATCTATTTGAAGTAAGAATAAAAAATAGGCTGGTGTCATAGCAGTTATAAAATATAAAAATTTATAAAAAAATCTAGTGCCATAAAAAATATCAAACACCTCCATCCATTAAAAATAACAGTAAATAAAAGGGGGGAATTTAAACCTTAAATAAACAGTTATTGCAAGAACCCTTTCTTCTGTTCTTTGTAAAGGTCGAGTTAGGGAAATTGTTCTCGAATATCGATAATACAATTTGAATATCAGTTAAATAAAAGTAATTCCATTCTAAATCAGATAAAAATTCATGTTCTCTTCCTATCTTAATACCTTTTAATCGTGTAGAACGACCGAGTGATAAAACATCTTGAATATTTAACCACAGCTTATAATCCGAACCAATACCTGAATCTCTACTTTCTTTAATCTATTTTCCATTTTTATATGTTCTATCTCTTTTAGACATAAAAATATCCCTTTGAATTAATATAATCCAAAAGGATATTTCATCGCAACTTTTTAACGAATGTCGCATCTTTATTTTAAATCTATACTTTTTACTTTATGAGACTGTAAACTATTCTACTGTTACAGATTTTGCTAAGTTACGTGGTTTATCCACATCTAAGTCACGATGCAACGCTGCATAGTATGAAATCAATTGTAATGTAATGACCGATACTAATGGCGTTAATAGTTCATGAACGTGAGGAATCACATATGTGTCTCCTTCTTTTTCAAGTCCTTCCATTGAAATAATGCTTGGACGTGCACCACGTGCCACGACTTCGTTAACGTTACCACGAATTGATAAGTTCACATGACTTTGTGTTGCTAATGCAATGACTGGTGTGCCATCTTCAATTAATGCAATCGTACCATGTTTCAATTCGCCACCTGCAAAACCTTCAGCTTGGATATATGAAATCTCTTTTAATTTCAATGCGCCTTCCAAGCTGACATGATAATCAAGTGCACGACCGATGAAGAATGCATTACGTGCTGTTTCAAGGAAATCTTTTGCAATTTGTTCCATTTTCGGTGCATCGTCAACAATTGTTTCAATAGCAGCCGTTACTTTCGCTAATTCAGGCAATAGATCTACGCCTGTTTCACGACCACGTGCTTCTGCTACAACTTGTGCTAAGATTGCCAGCACGGCGATCTGTGCTGTGTAAGCTTTTGTTGAAGCAACTGCAATCTCAGGACCAGCATGTAACAATAACGTATGATCCGCTTCACGTGATAACGTTGAACCCGCTACGTTTGTGATTGTTAATGAACGATGACCTAGTTTCGTAGTTTCAACAAGCACTGCACGGCTGTCTGCTGTTTCACCTGATTGAGAAATATAGATGAATAGTGGACGTTCAGACAATAAAGGCATATTGTACACAAATTCAGATGATACGTGCACTTCTGTTGGGACACCCGCCCATTTTTCTAAATATTCTTTTCCGACTAAACCAGCATGATAACTTGTACCAGCCGCAATAATATAAATACGGTCTGCTTTTTTAACATCTTCAATAATGTTTGAATCCATACTCAAGTTACCTTGTTCATCTTGGTATGCTTGGATAATACGACGCATTGCTGCGGGTTGTTCGTGAATCTCTTTCAACATATAGTGATCATAGACACCTTTTTCAGCATCAGATGCATCGATTTCAGCTGTATAGCTGTCACGTTCAACAATATTTCCTGCTAAATCTTTGATTGTGACTTTATCACGTTGTACCAATACAATTTCTTGGTCTTTTAATTCTTTGTATTCACTTGTCACTTGGATCATTGCCAATGCATCAGATGCGATTACGTTAAAGTTGTCACCAATACCTACAAGTAATGGAGATTTATTTTTGGCAACATAGATTGTATCATTGTCTTCGCTGTCTAATAATCCTAAAGCGTATGAACCGTGTAATAATGAAATCACTTTTGTAAATGCTTCTTCTGTATTCATACCTTGATTCGCAAAGTATTCTACTAACTGTACGATAACTTCTGTATCTGTATCTGACACAAGTGTTACTTCTGGAATATAAGTGTCTCTTAACTCTTCATAGTTTTCGATAACACCGTTGTGTACAAGTGTAAAACGTTCACTTGTTGATTGATGTGGGTGAGAGTTTTCATAACTTGGGACACCATGTGTTGCCCAACGTGTGTGACCGATCCCAACTTGCCCATCAATATCGTTATCTGATGTTTTGCGTAATTCTGCGATACGGCCTTTTGCTTTTGTTACAGTGACATCATTGTCGTCACGTGTTGCAATTCCAGCTGAGTCGTAACCACGATATTCTAACTTTTCAAGTCCATTTAATAAAATTTCTTTTGCTTTTTCATAACCAATATATCCTACAATTCCACACATAATTTTTCCTCCATGTTAAAAGAACGGTACAGAAAGCTATCTTGATGTCATATGAATTCTGTTTAATCCATCATGATACCAATAACACTTATGTATCGTTTTACTTATTATTTTTAAATTATTGGCGATCTTATTAACTTTGTCCAAAAGGTTACCCTTCTGTTTTAATTAATAAGCTACGAATGAGCCACATCCGGGATAGCATCCGCCGAACTGATTCGATCACTATCCTCCTCGTCTACAAGCATATACATCCATCTCTTAATAAACTCTGTCTAGTTTATCAATCTACAATGAACGGCAATCACTTGTACTGGCGCTTTAATTAACTACAATACTTCCCTCCAATCAGTACACAATATATTTTATTTTACACTGTTCAAAACTTCCAATGCAAATAAAAAATGCTCATTATATTAAAAAACTGATAAAAATGCTCTTATTTTAATAACCACTAACATATACTATCAACATCCATAAAAAGAAACCCGCTATCTTCGACTTGATATCGGGTTTCTCTGAGGATTATAATCCCATTTTTTCTTCTACAACATCTGCAATTGTTTGTGCAAAACGAACTGCATCTTCATCTGTTTTTGCTTCAACCATGACACGTACAAGCGGTTCTGTTCCGGAAGGACGAACTAGAATACGTCCTTCTCCGTTCATCTCCGTTTCAACACGGTCCATGACTTCTTTGACATCAGCATTATCTTCTACGCCATATTTATCAGTGACCCTTACATTTACAAGTGATTGTGGGTATTTCTTCATTTGGGCAGCTAACTCACTCAGTTTTTTGCCAGTACGCTTTACAACAGCTGCAAGTTGCACACCTGTTAATAAGCCATCACCTGTTGTGTTGTAGTCCATCAATACGATATGACCCGATTGTTCGCCACCTAAGTTGTAATTACCACGTCGCATCTCTTCCACAACGTAACGGTCTCCAACTTTTGTTTTATTCGATTGAATGCCTTCTGCTTCTAAAGCTTTATAGAAGCCTAAGTTACTCATCACTGTTGAAACAATCATGTTATCATTCAATTCTTGGTTTTTCGCCATTTCTTGACCGATAATAAACATAATTTGGTCACCATCAACGATATTACCTTTTTCATCCACAGCAATTAAGCGATCTCCATCACCATCGAAAGCCAATCCAAAATCACAACCTTCTTCAACAACCTTCTTCGCTAAAGGTTCTGGGTGTGTTGATCCGACACCTTCATTGATATTGTAACCATCTGGACTGCATCCAATTGTCATCGTGTCCGCTTCAAGGTCTCCAAATAAGAAAGGTGCAAGAGAAGCTGTTGAACCGTTAGCACCATCTAAACCAATCTTCAGTCCTTCTAAATTCACTTCAATCGTTGACTTCAAGTAACTTAAATACTTTTGTGCCCCTTCAAAGTAATCCGATGTGTGTACGATCTTAGAACCGATTGGTCGTGGTAATTCTGTCGTTTCATCATCTAATAAAGCTTCAATTTCTTGTTCTTGTGCATCACTCAGCTTGAAGCCATCTGAGCCGAAAAACTTTATACCGTTATCTGCAACAGGGTTATGCGATGCTGAAATCATTACACCTAATTCTGCTTCCATTTCACGTGTTAAATACGCAACTCCCGGCGTTGAGATAACACCTAAGCGCATCACTTCTGCACCAATTGATACAAGCCCTGCAATTAATGCGTGTTCTAACATCTCCCCAGATACACGTGTGTCTTTCCCCACTAACACACGTGGATGTTCTGTATGTTCATTATGTGCTAAAACATAGCCACCGTATCTTCCTAATTTAAACGCTAACTCTGGTGTTAACTCTTGGTTGGCTACGCCTCTGACACCGTCTGTCCCAAAATATTTACCCATAATTCATATCTCCTTTATATTATTCATTCAACGGATATCGTAGCAGTGACATCTGTTGGTTTCGTGTAAGATACTTGATCTGGTAAGTCCAATTTCACTGACCTTGTCGTAGTAGTCGAGACACCATTGACATCCACTTCTCCAGATATTTCATCGACATCTTCTAAGGCTTCTCGATTACCATAAAGGTCAATTGTCGATTTATCTAAGGTCACATCGCCTACCTTAAAACCGTCAGCAGCTGTACCTTTTTTCGTCAAATCAATCTTCACTTTTTTATGATACGGTTCAACATCAACTGTTACATCGACAGTTGAAGGAACCACTTGTACATCTAGCTTATTCATATTTTTATCGAAAACAGCGACATTTGCTTTAGCTGTTGTTTTTTGAGTGATCAGAAAATCTTCTCTTAAACTTGCTTTTGCAAATGCAATTCGATCCAACTGTTCTTTTCCGCCGATGACTTTCACCGTATGATTTTTAACAGTTGCTTCGGAAACTTGGTAATTTGGATCAACTGCATATCGACTAATATTCGGCTCGATGATCACTTCTCGTGATTCTTTCTTCTCAATAGAGAGTGTTGCTTCTTTAGGATAGACACGATAATTAATATCTCTGTCTAAACCACGCACCTGAAATGCAATCGTTTGTTCACCTGTACCGGCATCTGTCGCATCTAACGTGACTTTGTAATCTTCAACTTTTGTTGCTTGTAACACTTTAGATTGCGGACCACTCAACTCAACATCGACTGTATCTGGTGCCCCTGACACATATAGGTCTTTGTTGTTATTGATCACTTCTACTGGTACATTCTTAATCGTCTTATGCCCATCTTTTGCAATATTATCTGTTGTAAAAGAATCTCCTAAGACATTATTTACTGATAAGAACAGTAGCAGCGCCAATATTAACGCAAAAAAGCGCAAGCCCCATTTAGACTCTAACATCTAATTCACACCTTTCTTTACAAAGTGTGTTCCAAACCAATGTTCAGACAGTAATTCTTCAAAAACTTCGACTGAAATATCTTTACGCAGCTTGCCATCAAAAGTAACTGATATAGAACCTGTTTCTTCTGAGACGATGACAGTGAACGCATCGGATACTTCTGAAATACCAACGGCTGCACGATGACGAGTCCCCAAACTTTTAGCAATTTTCGGACTATCGGACAACGGCAAATAACTCGCTGCGGTCGCAATCTTATCTCCTTGAATAATCATTGCACCATCATGTAACGGTGTATTCGGAATAAAGACATTTGTTAATAATTCCTGCGAAATGTCTGAATGCATTGGAATACCCGTTTCAATATAATCTTGTAATCCCGTTTCTTTTTCAAAAACAATCAATGCCCCAATACGGCGCTTTGCCATATATTGAACAGCTTTTGATACGGCATCAACAAGTTTTGGTACTTCTTCATAAGATGTGGTCGTATAGCGTTTAAAGAAGCTGCCACGCCCTAATTGCTCAAGCGCACGTCTGATCTCAGGTTGGAAGATAACAATGATTGCTAAAAAGCCCCACTGCATCGCCAAATCAAACATCCTTGAAGTTGTTGTGAGTTGTAAGTATTCACTGACGGCTTTCCCGATTAGAATAAATAATATCCCTTTTAATAACTGAATGGCTTTCGTTCCCCTAAAAACTGCAATCAATAGGTAGATGACATACCAAACAATTAATAAATCTAGAATACCCGTGACAACTTCAAGCGTACTTAATTTTTCAAAGAGATTTGAAATATGCATAGCATCTCCTCCGGTAATCTATTCCCATAAGATCTATTATAACAAGGATAACAGTCACTTGTCATATATCATTTGTGAAGATTATAATAATGTTTCACCGAAGAACGAACCTAACAATGCCACCGCTTGTTCTGCTGTATGATTACCATTGTCTAATAGTGGATTCACTTCTACTACATCCAATGAAGTAATTAACCCAGATTGCTGCAATAACTCTAGCGCAAAATGACTTTCGCGATATGTTAAACCACCCGACACTTTCGTACCAGTTCCAGGCGTTTCATTTGGGTCTAAAGCATCTACATCCAACGACAAGTGAATACCATCCGTACGCTCTTTTAGGTATACAATCGTTTCTTGAATCACTGTCTTAATTCCTAACGCATCGATATCTGCCATCGTATACGTTTTAATACCATGTTTTTTAATATATTGCCGCTCACCATAATCTAAGTCGCGCATACCAATTAGTACAATACGATCAGGTGAGACTTTAGGTGACATACCACCAAGCTGTGCAAGTTGTTCATCCCCTTCTCCAGCAAGAATGCGAAGAGACATGCCGTGTACATTGCCAGATGGTGATTCTTCAGGTATGTTCAAGTCACCATGTGCATCATACCAAATCACACCGAGTTGATCGTAGTGAGCACTCACACCTGATACAGAACCAATTGCTAGTGAATGATCACCACCTAGTACAACTGGGAAATGCCCTTGTGTGATGCTTTCAGATACCTTCTCCATTAATGTTTTATTGTATGAGAAAATTTCTTCATAATTTCTCAGTCCTGACGTCTCAGCTTGTAGCTTTTCAACACTTACTTTTGGAACAGAAATATTCCCGCTGTCTAATACTTCATGACCAATTCTTTGAAGTCTTTCAACAACTCCTGCATAACGAATTGCATCCGGGCCAAAATCCACACCGAATTTCCTTTGACCGAATAATACCGGTGCACCTATAAGCTCTATCTTTTTATTCATATAAAATCCCCCTTGTTTTAGATCGCACTTGATAACCCCTTGAATGCATCAAGCGCATCATTGTCAGAATAATCAAGCAATCGAATAAAATCAAGTATTTATATGCTAACTTTTATATAATTAAATAGTTTCATGCATTTTGACTTTCATTTTTAGTAGTTTTAATATATCATTACACATAGGCGCATCATGTCTCCTCTTTATTTTTTGTTTAGTCACTTAAAATTATAGAGGCATGAGCGCTTTTTTTGTATCCAAATGATTTAAAACATAAAAAAGGCGGGATAGCATTTCATGCCATCCCACCACAAAAGGTGAACATCCTTTAAAACATAAAAAACCAAAAAAACCTACCTCGATTGAGATAGGGTTACAAGTGAGCCATAGAGGATTCGAACCTCTGACCCTCTGATTAAAAGTCAGATGCTCTACCAACTGAGCTAATGGCTCTTATGGCTGGGCTAGCTGGATTCGAACCAGCGAGTGACGGAGTCAAAGTCCGTTGCCTTACCGCTTGGCTATAGCCCAAAGATGGTGGAGGGGGGCAGATTCGAACTGCCGAACCCGAAGGAGCGGATTTACAGTCCGCCGCGTTTAGCCACTTCGCTACCCCTCCGCGTATAAAATTAAAATGGTGGAGAATGACGGGTTCGAACCGCCGACCCTCTGCTTGTAAGGCAGATGCTCTCCCAGCTGAGCTAATTCTCCAAAAAAAGTGACCCCTACGGGACTCGAACCCGTGTTACCGCCGTGAAAGGGCGGTGTCTTAACCGCTTGACCAAGGGGCCTTAATGGCTCCACAGGTAGGACTCGAACCTACGACCGATCGGTTAACAGCCGATAGCTCTACCACTGAGCTACTGTGGATTAATAAGATTACCTGGCACCGTCCTACTCTAGCGGAACGTCAGTTCAACTACCATCGGCGCTAAAGAGCTTAACTTCTGTGTTCGGCATGGGAACAGGTGTGACCTCTTTGCCATTGGCACCAGATAAATTTGAATGTTATACATTCAAAACTAGATAGTAAGTATATCAGTTACACAAACAAAACCTTGTGAAAAAATTTGATTAAGTCTTCGATCGATTAGTATTCGTCAGCTCCACGTATCACTACGCTTCCACCTCGAACCTATTAACCTCATCATCTTTGAGGGATCTTATAACCGAAGTTGGGAAATCTCATCTCGAGGGGGGCTTCATGCTTAGATGCTTTCAGCACTTATCCCGTCCATACATAGCTACCCAGCTATGCCGCTGGCGCGACAACTGGTACACCAGAGGTATGTCCATCCCGGTCCTCTCGTACTAAGGACAGCGCCTCTCAAATTTCCTACGCCCACGACGGATAGGGACCGAACTGTCTCACGACGTTCTGAACCCAGCTCGCGTACCGCTTTAATGGGCGAACAGCCCAACCCTTGGGACCGACTACAGCCCCAGGATGCGATGAGCCGACATCGAGGTGCCAAACCTCCCCGTCGATGTGAACTCTTGGGGGAGATAAGCCTGTTATCCCCGGGGTAGCTTTTATCCGTTGAGCGATGGCCCTTCCATGCGGAACCACCGGATCACTAAGTCCGTCTTTCGACCCTGCTCGACTTGTAGGTCTCGCAGTCAAGCTCCCTTATGCCTTTACACTCTTTGAATGATTTCCAACCATTCTGAGGGAACCTTTGAGCGCCTCCGTTACTCTTTAGGAGGCGACCGCCCCAGTCAAACTGCCCGCCTGACACTGTCTCCCAGCACGCTAAGTGCTGCGGGTTAGAAATCCAATACAATTAGGGTAGTATCCCACCAATGCCTCCACGTAAGCTAGCGCTCACGCTTCTATGGCTCCTACCTATCCTGTACAAACTGTACCGAATTTCAATATCAGGCTACAGTAAAGCTCCACGGGGTCTTTCCGTCCTGTCGCGGGTAACCGGCATCTTCACCGGTACTATGATTTCACCGAGTCTCTCGTTGAGACAGTGCCCAAATCGTTACGCCTTTCGTGCGGGTCGGAACTTACCCGACAAGGAATTTCGCTACCTTAGGACCGTTATAGTTACGGCCGCCGTTTACTGGGGCTTCGATTCGTAGCTTCGCAGAAGCTAACCACTCCTCTTAACCTTCCAGCACCGGGCAGGCGTCAGCCCCTATACGTCACCTTACGGTTTAGCAGAGACCTGTGTTTTTGATAAACAGTCGCTTGGGCCTATTCACTGCGGCTCTTCAGAGCGTGAACCCTAAAGAGCACCCCTTCTCCCGAAGTTACGGGGTCATTTTGCCGAGTTCCTTAACGAGAGTTCGCTCGCTCACCTTAGAATTCTCATCTTGACTACCTGTGTCGGTTTGCGGTACGGGCACCTATTTTCTAGCTAGAGGCTTTTCTCGGCAGTGTGAAATCAACGACTCGAAGAAACTTGTTTCTTCTCCCCATCACAGCTCAATCTTTACGAGTGCCGGATTTGCCTAACACTCAATCTCACTGCTTAGACGTGCACTCCAACAGCACGCTTCGCCTATCCTACTGCGTCCCCCCATCGCTTAAAACGAATTTAGGTGGTACAGGAATATCAACCTGTTATCCATCGCCTACGCCTTTCGGCCTCAGCTTAGGACCCGACTAACCCAGAGCGGACGAGCCTTCCTCTGGAAACCTTAGTCAATCGGTGGACGGGATTCTCACCCGTCTTTCGCTACTCACACCGGCATTCTCACTTCTAAGCGCTCCACATGTCCTTGCGATCATGCTTCAACGCCCTTAGAACGCTCTCCTACCATTGTCCTACGGACAATCCACAGCTTCGGTAATATGTTTAGCCCCGGTACATTTTCGGCGCAGTGTCACTCGACTAGTGAGCTATTACGCACTCTTTAAATGATGGCTGCTTCTAAGCCAACATCCTAGTTGTCTGGGCAACGCCACATCCTTTTCCACTTAACATATATTTTGGGACCTTAGCTGGTGGTCTGGGCTGTTTCCCTTTCGAATATGGACCTTATCACCCACATTCTGACTCCCAAGTTAAATTATTTGGCATTCGGAGTTTGTCTGAATTCGGTAACCCGAGAGGGGCCCCTCGTCCAAACAGTGCTCTACCTCCAATAATCATCACTTGAGGCTAGCCCTAAAGCTATTTCGGAGAGAACCAGCTATCTCCAAGTTCGATTGGAATTTCTCCGCTACCCTCAGTTCATCCGCTCACTTTTCAACGTAAGTCGGTTCGGTCCTCCATTCAGTGTTACCTGAACTTCAACCTGACCAAGGGTAGATCACCTGGTTTCGGGTCTACGACCAAATACTCATTCGCCCTATTCAGACTCGCTTTCGCTACGGCTCCACATTTTCTGCTTAACCTTGCATCAGATCGTAACTCGCCGGTTCATTCTACAAAAGGCACGCCATCACCCATTAACGGGCTCTGACTACTTGTAAGCACACGGTTTCAAGTTCTCTTTCACTCCCCTTCCGGGGTACTTTTCACCTTTCCCTCACGGTACTGGTTCACTATCGGTCACTAGAGAGTATTTAGCCTTAGGAGATGGTCCTCCCAGATTCCGACGGAATTTCACGTGCTCCGCCGTACTCAGGATCCACTCAAGAGAGGTCACGTTTTCGACTACAGGATTATTACCTTCTATGATTAACCTTTCCAGGTTATTCGTCTAACATGTCCTTTTGTAACTCCGTATAGAGTGTCCTACAACCCCAACAAGCAAGCTTGTTGGTTTGGGCTCTTCCCGTTTCGCTCGCCGCTACTCAGGGAATCGATTTTTCTTTCTCTTCCTCCGGGTACTAAGATGTTTCAGTTCTCCGGGTCTGCCTTCTTACATGCTATGTATTCACATGTAGATAACACGACATAACTCGTGCTGGGTTTCCCCATTCGGAAATCTCTGGATCACAGCTTACTTACAGCTCCCCAAAGCATATCGTCGTTAGTAACGTCCTTCTTCGGCTTCTAGTGCCAAGGTATTCACCGTGCGCCCTTAATAACTTAATCTACTTTTGATTGACAATCGCTCGCATTCTGCTTCATCATTTCACAATCGCTCGATTACTTACACATAGTAAGCGCACTCGCTCTTGTTCATGATTTATAGACTGACAAGCGTTTTCAATTCAAAACTGTGTTATTAATTATGTGAGTCGTCATTTGACGACTAGCGATAATTTTTTTAGTTTCAAGCTTTCGCTATTCACTCGGTTTTTGCTTGGTAAAATCATTTATACTTACTTATCTAGTTTTCAATGTACAAACAATTTGTTTGCCAAACGTTCGCATTCGTCTTCATCATTTCATAATCACTCGATCACTTACACAAAGTAAGCTCACTCATTCTTATTCATGATTCATAGACTGACAAACGTTTTCAATACAAATTTAATTATAGGTTGAACCCTCAAATATGAGCATTCAAAACTGAATACAATATGTCACGCTAATCCGCTTATCACCTAAAGGTGATATTCCGTATATTATCCTTAGAAAGGAGGTGATCCAGCCGCACCTTCCGATACGGCTACCTTGTTACGACTTCACCCCAATCATTTGTCCCACCTTCGACGGCTAGCTCCAAATGGTTACTCCACCGGCTTCGGGTGTTACAAACTCTCGTGGTGTGACGGGCGGTGTGTACAAGACCCGGGAACGTATTCACCGTAGCATGCTGATCTACGATTACTAGCGATTCCAGCTTCATGTAGTCGAGTTGCAGACTACAATCCGAACTGAGAACATCTTTATGGGATTTGCTTGACCTCGCGGTTTCGCTGCCCTTTGTAATGTCCATTGTAGCACGTGTGTAGCCCAAATCATAAGGGGCATGATGATTTGACGTCATCCCCACCTTCCTCCGGTTTGTCACCGGCAGTCAACTTAGAGTGCCCAACTTAATGATGGCAACTAAGCTCAAGGGTTGCGCTCGTTGCGGGACTTAACCCAACATCTCACGACACGAGCTGACGACAACCATGCACCACCTGTCACTTTGTCCTCCGAAGAGGAAAACACTATCTCTAGTGCGGTCAAAGGATGTCAAGATTTGGTAAGGTTCTTCGCGTTGCTTCGAATTAAACCACATGCTCCACCGCTTGTGCGGGTCCCCGTCAATTCCTTTGAGTTTCAGTCTTGCGACCGTACTCCCCAGGCGGAGTGCTTAATGCGTTAGCTGCAGCACTAAGGGGCGGAAACCCCCTAACACTTAGCACTCATCGTTTACGGCGTGGACTACCAGGGTATCTAATCCTGTTTGATCCCCACGCTTTCGCACATCAGCGTCAGTTGCAGACCAGAAAGCCGCCTTCGCCACTGGTGTTCCTCCATATCTCTGCGCATTTCACCGCTACACATGGAATTCCACTTTCCTCTTCTGCACTCAAGTTTTCCAGTTTCCAATGACCCTCCACGGTTGAGCCGTGGGCTTTCACATCAGACTTAAAAAACCGCCTACGCGCGCTTTACGCCCAATAATTCCGGATAACGCTTGCCACCTACGTATTACCGCGGCTGCTGGCACGTAGTTAGCCGTGGCTTTCTGATTAGGTACCGTCAAGACGTGCACAGTTACTTACACGTTTGTTCTTCCCTAATAACAGAGCTTTACGATCCGAAGACCTTCATCACTCACGCGGCGTTGCTCCGTCAGGCTTTCGCCCATTGCGGAAGATTCCCTACTGCTGCCTCCCGTAGGAGTCTGGACCGTGTCTCAGTTCCAGTGTGGCCGATCACCCTCTCAGGTCGGCTACGTATCGTCGCCTTGGTAAGCCGTTACCTTACCAACTAGCTAATACGGCGCGGGTCCATCTATAAGTGACAGCAAAACCGTCTTTCACTATTGAACCATGCGGTTCAATATATTATCCGGCATTAGCTCCGGTTTCCCGAAGTTATTCCAGTTTTATAGGTAGGTTACCCACGTGTTACTCACCCGTCCGCCGCTAACGTCAGAGGTGCAAGCACCTCGTCTGTTCGCTCGACTTGCATGTATTAGGCACGCCGCCAGCGTTCATCCTGAGCCAGGATCAAACTCTCCATAAAAGAAGTAAGCTTGATATAGCTCGATATAGCTCGTTTGATTGTTTAAGTCAATCACTCTTGAAAGTACTACTCTGAGTACTCAAATTATCGGAATTAACGTTGACATATTGTCATTCAGTTTTCAATGTTCATCTTCACTTGAATTAAGTTTTAACAACTTTATTTGTTTCAAGACTTAATCAATCATAAATCATTTTAAAAACTTTATCAATAGTAACTTTTACACTATCGTTTTCGTTCGCCTTTGATTTATGCTCAATCGTCGTTTTTGCGACTTTAATATCTTAACAAGTGATTTATTTGTTGTCAACCATAAAATAAAATTCATTTTTTATTTTTGATTTATATGAACTCTCGCTCACAAGAAATTATTCTACTGCCTTTACAAGAAAAAATCAAGTCTCATTTTTAATTTTTATATTTTTATTTTTACGTCTCACAACACAATACGACAACGATACTGATATATAATAAAAAGCCAGAAAAGATGCTACTTCAACACCCTTTCTAGCTATGATCTCTTCATATTACTTCGCTGTTTTCTCAATAATTTTACGTGCAATAGATTGATAGATTTCACCTAATTTATCTTCTGGCTGATAAATAGATGGTGCAAAGTCTACTGGTTTCCATGATGGTTGTTCTAATGGTAATTGGCCAAGAAGGTCTGTTTGCAACTCATCTGCAAGCTTTTGACCGCCACCTTGTCCGAATACATATTCTTTGTTACCTGTTTCTTTACTTTCAAAGTAAGACATGTTTTCGATAACACCTAAAATAGAATGCTCTGTATGTTTTGCCATTGCACCGGCACGTGCTGCAACAAATGCTGCTGTTGGGTGAGGTGTTGTGACAATAATTTCCTTACTTGATGGTAGCATTGTATGAACATCAAGTGCCACGTCTCCTGTTCCAGGCGGTAGGTCTAGAATAAGATAATCTAAATCTCCCCATTTTACATCAGTGAAGAAGTTCGTCAACATTTTACCTAGCATAGGTCCACGCCAAATAACAGGTGCATTTTCTTCTACAAAGAATGCCATTGAGATGACTTTAACACCATGACGCTCAACTGGTACTACGGTTTTACCTTCAATACCTGGTTTTTCATCAATACCCATCATATCAGGAACACTAAAACCGTAAATATCTGCGTCGATCAGTCCGACACGCTTGCCTTCACGCGCAAGTGAGACAGCTAAGTTGACAGCAACAGTTGATTTACCAACGCCGCCTTTACCTGAAGCAACAGCTATAAATTCTAAGTCATTGCCTTGTGCGATAAATTGTTCGATCGTTTGTTGTTCTTCTTCCTTGCTACCACGATATTTGGATACCGTTTCTTCCGGTAGTTCTTCAAAGCGAATACCGACTGTTTTCGCACCGTTTTCTTTTAACTTTTCAACAATTTCCATTTGTAAATCTAATTGTGTTTGTCCACCTAATTGCGCCATCGCAACTTTGACACTCACATGTTCTTTCTCTTCTTTAACTGATACATCTATGACGCCACCTGTTTCACTAAGTGGCACATGAATAATTGGATCATTGATTTCTCCAACGAGTGTTTTCACTTGTTCTACTGTTAACACGGATGATCTCTCCTTTTTGTACACGTTTGTATATAGTTTAACAAAATATAAAGCGATTGCATAAGGTAAAAGCCCTGATTTCTCGCAAAAAGTCCCCTATTCCTAAAAAACTGACTCGAAAAGTCTACATTAAGGCTTTCCAAGTCAGTTTTTTCTGCTTAATATCTAATTATTAATGTGCCGTTTTATTAGACGCTTGCCATTGCTTACGTGGTTTAGGCGTTTTAATTTTTTTACCGCGATCATATATGAAGAAACTGATAACAAATCCGATAAGCACTAGGACTGTTGTAACATAAAATGCCAAATCAACACCTGCTGCCATTGCTTCTCGTTGTACAAGTGATGTTGACATACCTGTTGGGGCAACATAATGTGCGGCGCCAAGTGACATCAACGTCACCATTAATGCTGTTCCCATAGAGCCAGCAATTGTTCGCAATGTATTCATAATCGCCGTGCCATGTGACATCATTTCATTTGAAAGGGAGTTTATTCCCGCAGTATTCAACGGCATCATAATTAACGAAATTGCGAACAGACGAATAGTGTACATACTAATAACATAGAGATATGCTGTATGTCCTGTTAACTGAGACATCATAAATGTTGAAACTAATAATATTGCAAACCCCGGTATGACTAGTACCCGTGCACCAAATTTATCATAAAGTCGTCCCGTAATAACGGACATAATACCATTAATAACTGCGCCAGGTAACACAACTAAACCGGATAACATTGCTGATAAGCCTAAGGAGTTTTGGACGTACAATGGAATTAACAATGCAGGCCCTACCATAGATGTAAAAGCGATCATAGAGGCGATAGATGTCAATGTAAAAGTGCGTGTTTCAAAAGCGTGTAAGTTCAAAATTGGATTGTCGATTTTAAGTTGACGAACAACAAAGATACCGACAATTAAAAGGCTAATTAATAAACTAACAAAGACAATAGGATGATGGAAACCTTGTGACCCTGCAATACTGAAGGAATAAAGCATCAGCCCAAATCCTAATGTAGAAAGTACGACAGATAGCTTATCCAAAACAACAGGTCTCGTATCACTAAAGTTACGCATGTAAACCATTCCGAATATATAACCGATTACTGCAACAACAACAACGACATACAGCGGCGCACGCCAAGAAAAATGATCTACGAGCACACCGGATAACGTAGGTCCAATTGCCGGTGCAAACTGAATAACCAATCCGGAAAGCCCCATGGCGAATCCACGTCGGTCTTTAGGGAAAAGTGAAAACATTGTAAATTGACTCAGTGGCATGATAATACCTGCACCCATCGCTTGTATCACACGTGCAATCATCAGTGTCATAAAGTTTGGTGACAAGGCAGCAGTCACAGAACCAATTAAAAACATCCCCATTGCTATAATGTACAATCTACGCGTAGGGATGCGATCCATAAAATAGGCTGTCAGCGGAATCATGATACCATTCACAAGCATAAAACCAGTAACCAGCCACTGGGATGTACTCTCATCAATGTTTAATCCATGCATAATTGCAGGAAGTGCTGTATTCAATAAAGTCTGGTTCAGGATGGCAATGAAGGCGCTGATGAGCATGACTGCAACAATAATATTTCGTTGCTCTCTACTAACTTGAACTTGAGATGTCATATTCATTCTCCTCTCTTTCAACCATTTTATTCTACGCCTATAAATTTCTATTGGCAAATTAATAAACCGACACCCCCTATTTATGGACGTCGATTCAAATCTTCAGAGTCTGGGTAGAAGACTTCCTTGCATAGATATAAAAAAGCAATAATCAACATCAATACCCAGTAATCAATATGAATTTTTGTATAATAAATATGCACCATATAATAGAACATTACAACCATTACTGTATAGGTAATCAAGTGAAATGTTGTCCCTTTTAAATACGGGCTGGCATACAATTTTTTACGCAAAAGGTCCATCGTATATTCGATACAAAATATGACGAAATAACTCAATAAAATATAACTGCCATAATATATCAAATTGTCATAAAATCCTTTGTTGTATTCAAACTCACCTAACTGTAAAAAAATCAAAATACGACTCAAACCATATAAACCAAATGCTAACAATATTAAGAAAACCATACCTGAAATGATAAAAATAGAGAGTACAACAAATAAGGACATCATATTAAATTTACCTTTCATGCTGTTCCCCCCATTTCCTATCACTTCTTAAACTTCATGTTTGTTCACGACAGACCATACAATCATCAACATGAGTACGACAAACAAGCTCGTTGCCATTACATTTTGAATTGGCCATGATGTCCACGATACTTGCCATGCGTAAACTATACCAACTACTGCCGAGCCAGTCGCATTGCCCAAATTACGTGTCAATGTAAATAACGACATCATTTTCTTCATATGATTTTGTGTCGCAGTTTCTTGAACAACAATACTATCTTTTGTATAAAGCATACCAAAACTCAATCCTACGACAAACATCACAATGGCAATGATACTGATTTTTGTTGCACCGAGAAACATACTCATACTTCCCAATATGAGTATAGTAAATGCTAACAAGTAAATCCCTTTCGTCGAGAGTCGTGCTTCTATTTTATCCAGAGTAAAATTAATGAGCAACCATGCCATTGTGAGCGGAAAAACAATCAAACCACTTTGTAGCGGTGTCAAATGTAAATAGTCTTGCAAATACGTTGGCACAAAGACATTGAAGCCAATCAATACAAATGCAACGAAGAAGTCTGTAAAAAAAGCACGTGAAATTTTAGGTTGGAACTCACTCATCGGTAAAAATGGTGATGTATGACGTCTCGATACATAAAACAAGAATACACTACATAAAACTACCAAGAAAATACCTATTGATGAGAGCGTCAATGAGATGGGTGTTACCATCGCTCCAATTAACAAGAAAATAAGCACATAAAATATAAGCATTCCCGCATAATCTACTTTTTGTCGTACAACTTTTTCATCTTCAAAATGATAGGCATAAAGTACGAAAAAGAAAGCAACCAACCCAATCGGAACATTGATATAAAACAGCCAATGCCATGTCGCAACTTCTAGTATAAAACCACCAAGAAACGGACCTAAAATACTAGAAATACCCCAAACACTTCCTACAATCCCCATTACTTTATATCGGAAGGGTATTTCGAAAGCTAACTTAGGAATTATTTGTGCTAAAGACATATTCACCCCTGCACCGATACCTTGAATGAAACGGGCAATAATTAACACTTCAAAGCTCGGACTTAAACCAGACAGTAAACTACCGCCAATAAACAACACTAATCCTATCATTGTGACGTAGATCACCTTCACACGTGACATCAACTCACTCAACAGCGGGATAACGAGAACTATCCCTACGAAATAAACAGTAAAAACAAGCGAAATCGGCAGTGTTGCATTGAGATCATCTCGAATAGTAGGTAAGGCAAGAGAGACGATAGATGTTTCAATTGCGGACATAAACATAATGAGTACGAGTGAAATAATGACACTAATTTTTTTAAAACTCATCATAACTCTCCTTTCAAACATTTCACACAAAAGGCTAGGGTTCACTTCAACAATGAATTCCTAGCCAACAAATACTACTTATTTATTTAAGTTCTTGGTACTACATAAAATAGAGAATGCCTACGAAATGGAAAAGTGAGGCAATCAATATAAAAATGTGCCAAATCATGTGGAAGTATGGGCGATTCTTTTGAGCATAAAACCAAGCACCAATCGTATATGAGATACCACCTAGTAAAATAAAAATTAAGAACCACCATAACCCTTTGCCAATGATAATAGGTCCATAAATAATACCTACCCATCCCATTAATAAATAGATCATTAAGCTGAGTTTAGGATTCACTTTTGTAGCAATCGCTTTATATAAAATTCCCCAAATTGTAGTTGCCCACAAAATAATCATAATCGTCCAACCGAGCCAACCGCCTACTAACACGAGTGAGACAGGCGTGTACGTTCCTGATATTGCGACATAAATCATACTGTGATCAATAATACGCATCACGTACTTATGCGGAGAATTTTGTTGCATGGAATGATATACCGTTGAAGACATAAACATTAAAAACAAACTTATTACAAAAATAGAAACACTGACCGACATTAAAACACCGTGGTTAATGTAACTATAAACTGCAGCATATGGCAATGCGATCAGCATCAGAATCGCTGCCACACCATGAGATACAGAATTTCCAATCTCTTCACCAAAAGTTAATGGATTGATTTCTTTGAATGTCTCAAGGGCTGTTTTTTTCTTCACCTTCTTCGCATTCACTGCATCTACTTTCGACATCTTATCACCTACTCTATAATATTCAAACGTCTCAAGTCGACAGTTGCCGTCTCAACGCTGTCTTTACCTTCTTTATTCTTTAATGGACTAAACTCTTCTTCACGTGGTACTTGTAACGTGATGAATGTATTTGCGTATTCGAAAATATCAAAATAAAATAACTCAAATTTAAGTGTTGGCCGTGTTACTACACCAAAGTCTTCATCTAACTGTTCAAGTTGTTTGATTGCTAAATGATATGGTAATGCTTTATCTACTGCTTGATTGATAAAATCAAGACGGAATGCATGAATACCAATGTTAGCATTGTTAAAGTTATCCGCTGCACCATCAGCTAGCTCAGAATACTCTAATACAGCATCTTTGCCTGCTTTCGATACAAGTCGTCCTACTGACTCCCCCGGTTTTGGCGCAATTGACTTCGATGTTACATCCTTTTGATGGTGCACCGTAAACCCTGCGAATAATGGATCTAAGACACGCACAAGCACATTATCAATATTGTTCATAAATACATACTCGTTACCATTTTCAATCATCTGTGACAGAAAACCTGCTTTTTTCAATGATTTGAAGACACCACCATTACCGTTTGGCGTTTCCATAATTCGACCTGTTTTATCAAAAATCAACTGTCCCGCTTCATTCAACGCCACCATATTATCTTGCTTGTAAAAATAAATATGTTCTTGTGGGTAATTAAAATAGCGATGTGTTTCAAAAAACGCACGTGTTTCTTCATCGTTGATATCACTTGTCATAATATACCAATCAACGAAACGCCCTGTATCTTTTTGAAGTTGTAACAATTGATCTGCTTGTAGTTCAAACAAACTTTTATTACCTAGCGTAAATGTTCCTTTAGGCCCTTTATGTCCTAGACGAGTGCCTTGCCCACCAGCCATAAGTAATACCGCAAACTTACCATCACGAATGGCTTCCAATCCTTTTTCAGTATATAAAGCAATCGCTTCATCTGTTAATGATGCACGTTGCTCAAAGTCAACTTCTTGAACGTCAGAAACATCATCAATCTCTTGTCTATTCACATAAACATCATTGTATAACGACTGAATATCTGCCAAATCTAATGACTGGATTTTATCATTTAGACGTTCTTTTTCATTTGTACTCATCATTTTTTCATATTCACACAAATGTGCCTGATTAACCTTCTCTAATTTATTCTTATCTAACATAACTTTGTATTCCGCTCCTTTTGAATGAATCATTCATATACTTCACTCTTTTCTATCCAATTACATGCCGTGAAGTAGTGAGTCAATAATGTTCCTTAATCCTTCATCAAATAGTATGTAAATCGTCAAAATACTAAATGTAGTTGCCAAAGACAAATCAAGTAGGCCACCCGTTTTAAATTGAATCGGGAATCTCACTTTGATTGGCAACGGAAATAATAGATGAACGCCTCTAGGGGTCAACATATCTAATATTACATGTGAAAGCATACCACAGATTATAGAAATCATGTAGTATATCGGTGTTTGTATCGTATACAATAACCCGTATATAATGGCAATAAACAATATCGAATGCGTTAATGTCCGATGACCAAACAAACGTTTGACAATCCAACTCAAAAGTGGAACTTTGCGTCCTATCTTACTCTGTGTATGGCAAATATCTGGAAATATACTCGCAATACTTGCGATGACCATACTTGTGACGGTTTCAAAAATATCTAACTCGAATTGCATTGCAACTGCTGTACCGACTAACAAACCAGCTGCTGCATGTGTTTTACCTGTCATGAAGCGGCTCCTTTCAATAATAAAAAATTATAGCACAAAACACCACTTCATACGAACGTATTTTCGCTTTTAAATAGTATGTCACATTTGTTTAAAAAGTATCACATATTAACTTGCATTTTTTGTGTGAATGCGTTATCATATAACTACAAATTAGTTAAAGGATGTGTCAGTCAAATGGCTATGACAGTTAAGAAAAACGACAAAGAAGTACAAATTCAATGGAGAGTTGCAGATATCCGCATCCCTAATGAATCTATTAAAAATGTTTCAGAAGACAAAGATATCCATGCAGTACCAGAGTTAGACAGCAAGCACGTTTCTCGTATCGGTTCAACATTTGGTAAAACGAACCGTGTCATTATTGATACTGAAGATCATCAATACATCATCTATACATTTAACGATAAAAAAGTTTACAACGAAGTTACGAAATAAGTAACTATATCATTATAAAATAAACGGCGTTCTCTTTCGGGAGAGCGCCGTTTTTTTATCATCATCAACCGGACATTTTTCTTTTTTATGCGTACAAAAAATGGAACAGCCTAAGCCATTCCACCTTTATAACGTATATATGATTTTAGAAAAAGATGTGCGCGAATAAAACGATAACTGGTAATGTGATAATTGTACGAATTAGGAAAATCAAGAATAATTTTCCTAGACTGACTGGTATTTTAGAACCTAGAATCACACCGCCAACTTCTGATAAGTATATTAACTGACATACGCTGAGCACACCTACTACGAAACGAGTTAAGTCACTTTGAACACCTTCAATGAGAATAGACGGTAAGAACATATCTGCAAAACCAATAATCATTGTTTCAGATGCTGCAGCTGCTTCTGGTACTTGTAATAGTTCTAAAAATGGTACGAACGGTTTACCAATAATAGTAAAAATGGGTGTGTACGTTGCTAATATTGTTGCAGCTGTACCAATTGCCATGACAACTGGAATAACGACTAACCACATATCCATTACAGTGCGTACTGCTGTATGAACATAACGCTGGAAGCCCGGTGCATGATAGCCTGTTTCAACTGCATCACCATATCCTTTTGCGAGTGCTTCTTTGTATGAATAACGCTTCTCTGGACGTTCTTTTGCAGAAACACCATCTACATAGTTGTCTTCTACCGAACGCAATGGCCAAATACGTGGCATGATTAATGCAGCTACAAAACAAGCTACGATAACTGTGAAGTAAAAAGCAGCAAAGCGATCGATTAAACCAATTGTTTCAGCAATAACAATCGCAAATGTTAAAGATACAACGCTGAACGTTGTCGCAATAACTGTCGCTTCTCTTCGTGTATAGAAGCCTTGCTCATATTGTTTACTCGTAATCATAACACCGACTGTACCGTCACCAATAAAAGATGCTAAGTTATCAACAGTCGAACGTCCTGGCAATGTAAATAAAGGACGCATAATGGGTCTAAAGATCGGTCCCAAAAATTCTAACAAACCGTACTCTAACAATAATGGCAAGAAGATTGCAGCGAAGAAGAAGACTGCAACAAGCGTTGGGAGTAAGTCACCAAAGATCAAGGCACCTGTATCTTCAGATGTCACCCATTCTGGTCCGACTTGTAAAAACGTAAGCCATGCAAAGACAACCGCAAATAGACGTACGATAACCCATGGCCAAGTCACATTAAAAGTATTGACCATAAATTCTGATTGACCTTTTTTGTTATGCCAAATCAAACTATATAAAATTGTTAAAATCCCGGAAATTGTAATAATTGCAATAATTAAGTATGGCATTACGCCACCAATTGTGTCTTTGAAAATACCTGCTAAAAATGCGATTGGCAATGTCGTTTTACGTTGCCCATCTTCTACAATTGGCACAGGTACTAAAAATAAAATAATACCGATTAACGACAACAGAATAAACTTCCATTTTCCTACTGTATGCTGCTGTTTTGTTAAGTTATCCATTTTATCCATCCTTCTTTTTTTGTCAGTGGTTATGGCTAAAAATGATATATCAATTGTATGTGACTCTGATCATTATGTAGTTATATAAAAAATCATCTTTATCCTATTGTTTATAAATTATACATAGGATAAAGATGATATGCAAGAATCATTTGAATATTGATACAATAAAATGCATATTCAATTACATCTTTCTTAAAACAAACAAGAAATAAGGTGCTCCAATAATTGCAATTAATACACCGACTGGAATATCAATTGGGGGCGCAATAATACGAGCAGCTGCATCACCCACTACCATTAGCACACCACCGATTAAGCCAGACATCATAACAATATGAAAATGTTTATGCCCTACAATACTGCGCGCAATATGAGGTGCAATTAAACCTAAAAAGCTCAACCCACCTACTACTGAGATTGCCGACCCTGCTAACATTACAGCTGCCAGTAATAGCATCATTTTAACTCGTTTAACCTCTGTGCCGAGCGCAGTGGCTACTTCATCACCTAAATGTAAAATATCGAGTTTGTGACTGTAATATAAAATAATCGGGATGCCCACACATAACCATGGCAAGATGGTCATGACGTGATGCATAGAACGACCAAACAAACTACCTGTTAGCCATACAAGTGCAATGTTAGCTTCCATCGGATGACGGATTAGCAAATATTGTACAACCGCCATAGCGATGGCACCGATTGCCATCCCTATCAAAGCGAGTTGTGAGCCTTTCACGTTTTTATAGCTGATGAGAAGTGATAAGATGATACTGATCACGAGTGCCCCTGCAAATGATGCAACTGGCAAAATGAAGAGCGGTGCCGTTGGAAACACAATAATTACAATAACTGCTGCTAAACTTGCTCCTTTCGTAATACCAATCACATCAGGGGATGCCAATGGATTGCGAACAATTCCCTGAATGACAGCTCCAGAAATCGATAATGCTGCCCCCACTAATACTGCTAATAACATACGTGGTACGCGATATTCTGCAAGGATAAAGTTACTGTTCGTCCATACTTCTTGAAGTACTTGCGTAGGAGCAATCCACACAGCACCTGCACTTAAACCTAAACATGCAAAAACAATCAGTAGCAGGATCACAATGATATAACGTTGTTTTAAATGTACTCTCATCGTGTACGCACCCCTCTCAAAGTAATCCATAAGAAGTAAAAGGCACCGACAAAGGAAGTGACAATACCGACAGGCGATTCGAATGGGAAAGCAATCAGTCGACTTAACACATCTGATAAGAGCAACAAGTTAGCCCCCATAATCATGGATAACAAAATAATTAAAAAGTAATTACGGTTAAGATAGTATTTCACAATATGTGGAATAATCAAGCCGATAAATCCGATTGGCCCTGCAATGGCAACACAAGACCCCGCCAAAATAACAACTAAAAATCCTGCTATCGCTCTAATAACTTGTGTATTTTGTCCGAGTCCTGTTGCAATTTGATCACCCAAATCGAGTACAGCAAGTTGTTTCCCTAATAACAGTGCGCCAATCAATCCTGCAATCAAAAATGGTGTCACCTTCGCAATATGTACCCATTTAATCGTATGCAATGCACCGACGAGCCAGAACATCACTGTCGTTGTCGCATCTTCATGTAACAAAATAATTCCTTGCGTCAAGCTTGTAAAGAACAAATGAATTGTCATACCAGCAAGTGCCAACTTAATCGGTGTCATACCTTTTGTTGTATCTGCCAACAAGTAAACTGTCAAACCACCGATAAACGCACCGACAAATGCAAATACCACGTTGTAGGCTGCAAACGATGGAATAAGTACGGTAATTAACACAACAGCAAATGAAGCACCGGCGTTAACACCAAATATCTGTGGTGATGCCAATGGGTTACGCGTGATAGCTTGCATCAATACCCCGGCAACACCTAACGCAGCACCAATCATCACGGCAGCAACCATTCTAGGCATGCGTACGTTATGTATAATAAATGTTGATTTCGTTTCTTTAACAGAGAAAAAATAATCTACGAGCGACTGAAAGTTAATTTTGGACGATCCGACTGCAAGATTTAAATAGATTGCAAAAACAAGAAAGCACACGCTCACAATAAATGCGAGCGTGGTGCGTCTCTTTTGGTGATGTCCATCATATGATTTCATTGTTTGTTTTAACATAGCCAATCACCTTTATTTAAGTCATTCAAGTTGCTTATTTTTCTGATTTAGAGATTTCTGCAAGTTCTTTGGCAATTTCTTCAGAAGAGATTAAACCACGGAACTTCGCCCATGTTAAACGATCCACAACATGTACACGATCGTTTTTCACAGCGTCTAATTCATTCCAAACTTTGTCTTCTTTCATTTTAACGTAAAATGGGTCATCTTCGCCATTCACCATAATAAACATACGTTCAGGGTTTACATCTGATAATTGTTCTGAGTTCATGTTTAAGTATGGTGCGTTTAAATACTCAGGTAACTGATCTGCAACATCTTTTGTCAATGCTTCTTTAAAACCAAGTTCATGTAAGAATTGTCCAACGTAAGATTTGTCAGAGTGTGCGAGTAAGCCTGATTGAGAAATAACAGCTGGTAAGACTTTTTTGTCTTTATCCATTGTAATTTCTTTTTGGTACTTTTCAATCTTGTCTTTATGTTCATCAAGGCGTTTATCCGCTTCATCTGATTTTGATAATGCTTTACCGATTGTTTTGAATGCTTCTAAGTTTTGTTTATAATCTGAGTCTAAACTTGGTAACAAAATTGTTGGTGCAATCTTGCTCAACTGTTCATAATTCCCTTTATGACGGTTGCTATCTGCAATAATTAAGTCTGGTTTCAATTGACTGATAACTTCTAAATTCGGCTGTTTACGATCACCAACCGACTTATAATCGCCAACTTTATCACGAATTGGATCAATGATATTTTCTTTATCTCCATCATCTGCGATACCGACTGGTTTCACACCTAATGCAACCAAAGCATCAACGAATGAATATTCAAGTGCCACAACTTTTTTAGGTTCTTTCTCTATTTTTGTAGTACCACCGTCATGTTTCACTTCAACGGCTTGCCCTTTTGAACTAGACGAACTTTCTTTTTTCGAGTCATTCGCATTCCCACACGCTGCTACAAGCAGCATGACAGCGATCATTGCGATTAGACCCATCCATTTATTTTTGTTCACAATTTAGCGCTCCTTTTGTATATAAAATGTAAGCCTTAACAATAATATAATTGATAATGATTATCACTGTCAATGGTGTACACTAAATTTTTCTTTTTTCTTATCAACAAATCCTTGAATAAGCAGTTCAATCCCTTCATCTTCAATATAGTTACGTTCTAACTGTTGATTATGCATACTTTGTGCAATGGCTGAATATCCAAGTTCAAATGAAATGCTATCGCCTATTTGATAATAATCTGCCAGTCCGAGATTAATCAACAAGACATCACTCGTATAACCAACGATTGATAATTGATCATCCATTGGTATCATGTCACCAACATCTGTATCCAACTCCCCGATATCCACAACTGCTTGCAAGTATGATTGACGTGTTCTCATATCTAGACGTGGTTTGATTTCAAGAATTCTTCCAGTCATCGTCACTGCTTGATCATAAAGTTGTGGCAAGCGCATATTATAAGCTGTCTCAACACCTCTAAATATTGCTTCTCCAATGCGCAGTTCATTAATACGTCCCATATCTTGATACATCGCTAACATGAGCATGCTTGAATTTCCACCTGAAATTGTATGCAAATGAACGCCTGTATCTCGTTCTACCGCTTCAATGAACTGATTCATATAAGGTAAATCCTCTTCTGTTGGTGGCATTTGTCTGTAACACATAAAGTTAAAGGCAAGACCTTTAAAATCAATACCTTTCATCTTCTTAATTTGTTTAATATACGAAACTACCTCGTAAGTCAATACACCTTCTCGTCCGTCTTTCCAGTCCACCATAAGTAGCAATTGATGTGTTGTTCCTTGCTCAATTGCTGCTTCGTTCAACGCATGGATTGTTTCTAACTCAGTTTGTAAGCTGATGCGTGTTAATTGCACAGTGCGTGCCGCTTGTTCGGAGAGTGTCCCTTTAATCAGCATATAATCTTTACGTTGTGTTTGGACTTCAGAAATATGATTTAACCGTGATGCTGCGAGTAAATCAAATCCTAAATCTCTTAAAGCATGCTCAACTTGTGCATCGCCTGCCATACATTTTGCGACAGGTATCATACGAATACGGCGCTGATACAACATCTGTTGTAATAGCAACGCATTATACTTAATTTTGCTCAAATGTATATGAATCTCACCCATATTACAACACCCTCTTTTCATACAGTGGATTTTCTAGCGCAATAGTTGTATATTTTTTTACTTGTTGTTTCATGCGCATATTTAAGAGTGCCTTAACAACTACTTCTTCACCAAACAATATACGCTTCAATGCCATAGCATGCTGTTGCGTATCATCAATTGCTTCATATAAAACATCACGAATAATTTCGTACAATGCTTGCTCATCACATTGGTGCTTATGTTTTAAATGGTGAATGAGTGTCCCAAGTTGATTTTGGATAACAGCATGTTGAAACTTCGCAATCACGGTATCAATATTTTCGGCAATGAGACTTGTATTAGTTACTTCTACATCCGGAATCGCACGCTGTAACGTCGATAAATCTAAGCGTGCACCACCCAAATCTCTAACGATAAAAGATAATGTTTGGTTATTTTTATTAACTTCTAAAATCGTATTTTGTTGGTGTGCTTCTAAAGCAATTCCGTATTGCTGAATGTACGCAATTAACGGCGTCATCAATGCATGACTATATGTACGGATGAAGCTTGAAATCGTCGTTTCATTTATTTTTCCATATAAGTATTCAATCAAACTGTCCACTACAACCTGATTATCAACAGGATTGCGTTCAATTAAACATGCTGTCACCATTTGTATGATCTCTCTCTGAGTATCTTCTGGCGATTCACGTACAATCATCGCACATTGCCGTGCAATATCAGCTGGCGCATCAATATGCATACCATATGGCTCCATCGCTACTTGTAACGTGGGATATTGCGTCAACATCGCTTGCAGTTGATGACTGAGTCGTGGACCATCCACTGTTGTCACTGTCGATACTGTACGTACCGCACTTGTCGCTTGAACATTGACCGGTAATTTAATGTGGAATGGACGTCCTAACAAGTACATCGTCCTGAACGATAACGTTGGTTTTGCATCAACTGTTAAAGGTGTTGGGACCAGTTGGTGCGTACGGATATGCTCGCTGAATTGTGCCACAATCACATGCTCATATTGCCAAGGATGGACGAATAATACCCGATAATCTTCGAGTGACACATCATACGGTGCAATATATTGTTGCAATTGGCGCTTCATATCTGGAATAACAGTATTCAATACAAAGTTGGCATCATCATTCATTGCCGTTTCTTGTACCATATTTTTATGTAGTAATACAATCTTTAATGGTACTATCCGCATAAACTCTGGCGCATAGGATTGAATATCACCGGACGTTAATGGTAGCTTGGTTTTCGTTAATGGATGTGATGGATGGCCATGCCAGATCATCCCTTCTGTGTAACCGAGTGCAGTGAAGCCACTGTCTTCATTCATATGTGCCAACCAAGCAATAAAGTTCAATTCACTCGGCATGCGTGAAAATTTTAATGCATGACGCATCGCTGTTTCTCGATGTTCATATTGGCGAAGGCTCAGTGATAATCCAAGCACACTATGTTCCAATTCGTCTATCAGTCTCTCATGAAAATCCATACCAAAATCCGTTTTTAATATTTCAATAAGATCACGTAAACACGCCACTTCTTTCGTTTGTTCTCCTATCGAATAACTAATCGGCCCCTCCATCGTTATTTGAAAGAATGAACTTTTCGTTATGTAGTTCACACGTAATAGGCGCCCTTGATATTGAATCCTTACTTCGCCTTTCATCGTCTCAATATATGTAGTCGGTGGGAATAGCGATTCTTTCATACACGCTATTAACACTCGATATTGAATCAGTTGATCTGCTTTATGTTGATGCATCATTGTCATTGACTTGTGCCTCCATTCGTCTTAATCATCACAATATAACTACTCATCGCTATTAATAAAGTCGCCATCCCCATGGTCATAAATGTCATCGCAATGTCTACATATTCCGATAACATACTCATTAGTAATGCACCGAGAGGAATCATCCCACGATCCATCATTACAACACTCAATATTTTACCACGATGCGCTGGATCGACATCATTTTGAAAATAAATACGATTTGTTGTGCGTGCAATCTGTCCAAATAAACCGACAAAAAAGATCATCAGTAACAATCTAACGATGCCAAACGGATAAATGCACATTAAACTCAACCCAAACAATATTGAGCTGATATAATATAAGCGTTGTGAAGGGATATATTGCAGCATCTTCGGTATGATGAGTGTCGCTATAATTCCTCCGGCTGCACTGACTGCCATCGCAACACCAAATAGTTTCGCATTATTAGGATAATGTGTATCTGTTAATATCGGTAACAATGTCGCATAACAATACCCTGTTGCCATAATAAAAAGTGCTGTCATAAAAATATGACGCCCTTGTGTATGTATTTTAAAATATTGCCATGCAACAGCGAATGCTCCGCTTTTTTTACAATTCGGTTGTTCTGTTAGTTCAAAACGAAGCGGCATACTTACAATCAGCGATAATACATAACAAACAGCTTGTACGATAAATGCACTTTGAATACCTGACGATGCGATAAGGAATCCTGATATAGCTGGACCGATAGAACGACATGTGTTCAAAATAAACGATTGATAAGAGACAGCTTTCGAGATAGAAAGATTGTCTGATAAATCCGGTAAGACTGCCTGTCTGACTGGCGTTTCAATCGCACTCATACAACCGCGTAAAAAAGCATAAAGATACAGATAATAAACAGGTATATCTCCCATTATGATAATCGCACACGTTAATGTTGCTGTAATCACGAGTGAGCAACTTATGCTTAACTTGATAAGTGTACAACGTCTAAAACGATCGGCAATCGCACCTGCCCACATACTCAATAAAAATATGGGTACTAATCGAAAGAAATTAATCCATGCAAGATCAAATGCACGATGATTTAATTGATAGGCATACCAGTTTAACGCAATTTGTCCAATCCAATTACCAAGAAAGAGTAAAAAGGCACCGGAATAGAACCATTTTGCCACGTTATCCACTCCCCTTTAATTGATAATCGTTCTCATTTCCGGTATTATGGATTATACGAATTATAATATTGTTTGTAAATAAAAAAGATATAATATAAATGAGGTGCTCAAATGAATGCTGAACAGAAACAAATAGAAACACCCACGACCATCATGACAAATGATGAACGTGCAACATATGAGACACTCTGCAAGAAAGACCTAAAATGGGCAGAGTCTTTTCAACAAGCTTTGTCGGTAGGTCGTGACCTTGTTACTGCAAGACTCATCACATCAATTTATCGAGAAAATCTTGTAGATGGATACATACACAGCAAGATGGTTAATCATACTTCCCTGTCTGAATCACCCCTTCAACACGAAACTGTTCTTGAAATTCAGTTCTCTCAATCTCAGATGGTTTTATGTGCACCAATTACAGGTCTTCATGCATTTAACCGAATTGATGTCGAAGGTCCTTTTTATTGGCGTCAAACTAATTATTATGAACGCATCGCACATCCCAATCATGTACTCGATGCAATCATTGCTGAGAATGTACAATACACAGGACCAGCAGCTGAACAATTTCGCGACGATCTAAGCAATAGCGCTTGTTATATGGCGCTGGCAATAAGTTATCAGCAATTGAAATATCGTCATACAACAGATACGCTATTAACAGCGATTGAACAACAATCAGACCCTTACCTTGCGTCTGAACAAGCTGTTGTAGAAGGTCACCCCATTCATCCAGGTGCGAAGTTGCGTAAAGGAATGACAGCAGAAGAAACGATTGCCTATTCTTCAGAGTATGAACAACCAATGGGATTGCGTTTCATATTAGTGCATCAAAACTATGTAAAAGTACAAAATTTAAATAAATCATTTGATGCAATATTATATGATGCGTTTGATGGTTTAGAAGCAGCATGCCAACAATCCTTTAACACGACGAAGCTTAATCGTTCGGATTATCACCTCATGATTGTACATCCTTGGCAATATGATCACATATTGTCTGCTGATTATGCTGACGAGTTGGCAAAACAAATCATCATACCCGTAGATGTAACATTTGATTATTATGCTGGTTTATCTTTTCGTACGTTGATGCCAAAACATCCTAAAATATCACCGCACATCAAACTCTCGACCAACGTTCATATTACAGGAGAAATACGTACGCTATCAGAACAAACAACACACAACGGTCCGCTAATGACTCAAATATTGCATGACATTACCACACAAGATACATGGTTTTCTCATGTCCCAACAAGTGCTGTCGATGAATTGTCAGGGGTACACTTTTTCAATCAAAATGACGCACCTGACATACAGGAACGCCGAAGTGAACAACTCGGTACACTGTTGCGCCATAACATCTATCATGATCTTGATGACACTGTTTTACCATTACTTCCTTCCAGTTTGATTGTAAGTACACCACATCAAGCATCATCGTTAATCATCGAACTGGTGGAACGTTACCATGAGCATCATCCAGAACTTAGTGAACACACTGCTGTTCAACAATGGTTCTCTCGATATGCCGCTTCATTAATTGATTATGTCATGCCACTTTTAATTAAATATGGCATTGCACTCGAAGCACATTTACAAAATACGATTGCTGTTTTTAACAAAGAAGATGGCTTACTCAATCATATGTATATTCGTGACTTTGAAGGATTGCGCATTGATACACAACAACTTCATAAAATGGGTTATGATACATCAAACTTTCATGAAAAATCTCGTATTTTGACAAACAGTCAGAAATCAGTCTTTAATAAAGCTTTTTATGCGACAGTTCAAAACCATCTGGGCGAACTTGTTGCTGCATTGAGCGATCATTATACAATTGAATCTCTTGAAACAGACTTATGGCATATAGTCCGTGATCAAATACAATCATTATTTACAACCTTCCGCGATCATAAATTTGATACACAAAGACTTGAAAACATTGAAAAGATATTCTTTAATTCAGTCATTGACTATAAATGCGTTACAACAATGCGCCTTTTAGATGAAGCACACGCCTATACTTATGTAAAAGTAGAGAATCCATTAGCAGATAAATAGTATATAGATAAACGAAATAGAGCTGAGACATATGTTCAGCTCCTTCTTTTATGTTGTAGAAATAAGTATAGTGGCACTGGATGTCTCAGTTTTTAAAATTACTATTTCTTGCTAAACACTGTTGTTACAACTTGAAATAGTTTACAATAGTGCGCAGAGACTATTTTTCAAAGGAGTTCTGATAACAATGACAGTGATGCGCACATTCACTTTTATGTTAAGTATTTTTATTGTGGGCATGGTCGAAATGGTCGTTGCAGGTATTATGAGTTTGATGAGTGCTGACCTACATATTTCAGAAGCTTGGATTGGACAACTTGTAACAGTATATGCTTTTACATTTGCTTTGACAGGTCCAATCTTAGTTAAATTGACAGAACGCTATGCACCAAAACCTGTTTTATTAGTAACTATCGCAGTTTTTATTATAGGCAATATGATGATTGCATTGTCACCTAACTTTATCGTATTAGTCATTGGACGTATCTTATCATCAGCTGCCGCAGCTTTAATCGTAGTAAAAATATTAGCCATTACCTCTTTTCTCTCAGAACCACACAAAAGAGGTCGCATGCTCGGTATTGTCTATACGGGTTTCAGTGCTTCTAATGTATTCGGAGTGCCTATCGGGACATTGATCGGTGATTGGTTAGGTTGGCGATTCACATTCGGTTTAATTAGTTTTGTAGGATTACTCGTTACGATCCTTCTTACGATTTACTTGCCACGTGAGCTTCACATGAATATTCATACACATAATAGCACAAGTAATAACCAACCGAATGTACATAGTAAGAAAGAAATCATCAAACTATTGGCAGTCACTTTTATTTTACTCACTGCAAATTCCATCGCATATATCTATATTAATCCACTAATTCTATCGGGTGGCCATACATTACAATATGTATCTCTCGCATTGTTAGTCATTGGTGTTGCAGGTATGCTTGGTACATCAATGGGTGGCTACTTTACCGATAAACTTTCATTTAAGACATGGTTGATATTCAGTAGCTTAGCATTTGCCGTTATCTTAACTTTACTCAATCAGCTATGGGCAACATCAATTCTACTACTCATCACCTTATTCGCTTGGCATATTATTGAATGGAGTACGAACCCAGCTGTACAATCTGGGCTCATCAGTCAAGTTCACGGTGACCATAGCCAAGTGATGAGTTGGAATATGTCCGCATTAAATGCTGGTATAGGATTAGGCGCATTACTCGGCGGTGTGATTGTTTCACATTTAAGCCTTCACGCAACTGTCTATATTGCAGCTGCAACAAGTCTGTTGGCTTTCTTCATCGTAATTACTTTACAAAAACCACAGACATCACATTAATCAAAAAACGCTACGGCTCATCCTTTAGACGAGTTCGTAGCGTTTTTTCTATCTATTTTTAAAGTTTTCAATAGCAGTTTTAATTTCATCTCTTACACGTTGAAATTCCGACCATGGCTGACCTGCTGGATCATCAAAACCCCAATGTTCTTTCTTTACATGTGGTGGCATCACTGGACAATTTTTATCCGCATCACTACACAATGTAACAACCAAATCTGCCTTATTTAATATTGTTGGATTGATCAAATCAGAAGTATGTGTACGAATATCAATACCCACTTCATCCATCGCTTCTATCGCTTTAGGATTCACGCCATGCGTTTCAATTCCACCTGAATACACATCCCATGAATCACCGAGTATTTTCTTGCCCCATCCTTCTGCCATCTGGCTTCGACAAGCATTTCCTGTACAAATAAAATAAATCACTTTTTTATCCATATCATTCTCTCTTTCTTAAAAAATAATCAATGTGAGATACAAGCCTAATAGTGTGACAAATAGTACAGGAATCGTAATCACAATACCTGTTTTGAAGTACGTCCCCCATGAAATCTTCACACCTTTTTGCGTCAAGACATGTAACCACAATAATGTAGCGAGTGATCCAATCGGCGTGATTTTAGGTCCTAAGTCAGAGCCAATTACATTCGCATAAATCATCCCCTCTTGTAATATACCCGTCACATTTGACTGATTGATAGCAATCGCATCAATCAGAACAGTTGGCATATTATTCATAACAGATGATAGAAATGCTGCAATAAAACCCATTCCCATAACACTACTAAATAACCCATATTGAGAAATATTGGCGAGCACATCTGCGAGCAACGTTGTAATCCCTGCATTTTTTAATCCAAAGACAACGAGATACATTCCGATTGAAAAGGCAACAATATTCCACGGTGCATCTTTGATGACTTGTGCAGTATGTACCGCAGGCGATTTTCTTGCTAATAAAACGAAGATAAATGCGATACTTCCTGCAATAAGTGACACAGGAATCTTCAACCATTCACTCACAAGATAACCGATTAATAAAATGCCTAATACGATCCATGATATTTTAAATAATCGCTCATCCTTAATGACCGTTTGCGGTGCAACTAAATGTATCGCATCAAACGACTTCGGAATCGCCTTTCTAAAGTACAACCATAACACAACAATACTCGCTATCAATGAAAACATATTAGGAATGATCATACGCCCAAAATATTCTAGAAACCCTATGCTAAAATAGTCGGCTGATACGATATTCACTAGGTTACTAACAACTAATGGCAATGAAGTTGTATCCGCAATAAAACCACTTGCTATAATGAATGGAAATACAACTTTTTCATTAAAACCTAAGTTTCTAACCATTGCCAACACAATCGGTGTCAATATTAATGCTGCCCCATCATTTGCAAAAAAGGCTGCCACGATTGCACCTAACAGCATAATATAGACAAACATCTTCAAACCATTTCCATTTGAAGCACGAGCCATATGTATCGCTGACCATTCAAAAAAACCAATCTCATCTAGAATCAATGAAATAAGAATGACCGCCACAAAAGTCAGCGTTGCATTCCATACAATTCCAGTTACTTCCCATACATCACCGAGACTCACCACACCTGTGATAATTGCGATAAGCGCACCAATCAGCGCTGTAATACCAATATCTAATCCTTTAGGTTGCCAAATTACAAAAAGTAATGTGACTAAAAAAATGATAATTGCTAAGAGCATCATCAACACGTTCCACCTTTCATTGTTTTACAAATACATTGTTCGCTTCCCCTATGTACTTGATTCAAGTTCATACTAATTGCTTCGAGTTGTTCTGCATTCAATTTGTACATTCTCTTATTCCCATCTTTTCGCACTGTCACCATCTCACTCTCAACAAGTGCCTTCATATGATGACTTAACGTTGGCTGAGAAAAATCAAAATGTGCGAGTATATCGCAAGCACATAGTTCACCACACGATAACAAATCAATAATTTCCAAACGATTGGCATCTGCCAATACTTTCAACTGTACGGCTAATACTTGATATGACATAGAATACCTCCTTCACCTAACATAGATTATCATCTATATAGATAATTGTCTATGTGCAAACAAAAAAAGAACCGAGCACATATGTACTCAGTTCTTCTCACCAAATAACGGCCTATTGTAATCCTTTTTGCTCGTTATTGTTACCTTTTTCATTTTTTTGTTGCCATTCTTTACGAGTCATTACATCTTCAACTTGCATGTTTACTTCCACAACTTCTAAACCAGTCATGTGTTTCACTTGTTCTTTGATTAATTCAGTTACTTTGCGGAAGATTTTTGGTGCTGATTCACCGTATTCTAAAACAACTTTTAAGTCGATTGCTGCTTGTTTTTCACCAACTTCAGCTGATACACCTTGAGTTACGTTGTTACCACTTGTGAATGAACCACTGATGCTGTCAACAAAGCCGCCTTTCATGTCTAAGATACCTTTTACTTCACGAGCTGCGATACCAGCGATTTTTTCAATAACTTCATCAGAGAATGTTAAGCTATTTGAGAATTGTGGTTCATTCGCTTGACGTTTTTCTTGTTCTTTTTCGTTTACACCTGTGTTATTGTTGTATGCTTCTTTTGCTTTATTGTTATCTACTGTCATAATAAAAAACTCCCTTATTTTTAAATATTGTATTTACACTGTTTCTAAAATCTCGATACGTTTTGCAAGTTAGCTTAACCGATTCAATAAATTCAAGAAATCTTGTGTTCGGTCTTTAATATACCCAACTCCGACACCGATTAAACATAAAACTAAAATTAAAATTGTTTTCCAAAAGCCAAGCGTTAAAAACAAGATTGCAATGATAAGGAAAGAGAAGAACCCGATAATACGCCATTTATAACTGCGTAATAAGGCAATAATCTGATCATTCGTTACTTGTTCACCTTGACCATTTTGATGTTGGTTAGCCATAGGACCCCTCCTTTACACTACACGTGCTTCGCCGCTTTGACGTTGATCACGCACATTGATTTCTAACTTTCTCACTGGCATTTCTGAAAAACGTTCAACATTTTCTTTAACATCTGCTCTCACTTGTTCTGTTAAAGACTGAATGTTCACTGCCGTTGTTGGTACAAGAAAGTCTGCTTTAATATCAACAAAGTTATTATTCTTTTTGTTGTATAATTTCGCTACTACATTCGGTTGGCGAATTTCATCATATTTCTTGATTGTATCCAACGCTGTATTTTCAATAGATTTGCGCGAAATATAAATATGTCCATCTTGATAGTCTTTGTATAGCCCCGGTTTACGGTGCGTTGGTTTAAATGCACTGAAAAATAAAATAAATCCTATTAAAATTAAAAACGCAGATAAGCCAATCAATAATGGTTGGAACCACTCATATTGATAGAGATAATTTTGATATTGTTTGATTGGTTCGTAGTCTAAATACATAAACAATAAGAATCCTACGATGACCACCATTAGTAATCCTAGACAGAAATTTTTAAGTCGTCTCACCTTGCGTCACCTCCTATTTTGTTGTCAATTGTCTCACATTCAATATACCCGTAATGTATGATTGAAAACATAAATTTCAAAAATAGTGAACAGAAAGTTAATTTTTTATAATAGCTTTCAAATTCTCACTCATTGGTTTCGAATGTCAAGCTCTCTTAATTTACCCACTTCGATCCTTCATAAACCTAGATATAAAAAAAGAAAATAATTCCATCCCATCAATCGCATCTCACAAGTTGGCGTGTCCACAGAAACGCTTCAATGTGAACAAAACTTAGGGGTGGAATCGAAATCTTCTTTTTACAAAAGATTTCGTTATCCCACCCCAGTATGACTAGAAGCTTATTTCACTTTTTCTTTTATTGAATATGCGCTAACATTTCATTTACTGCCAATTTACCTAACGCATCAGATGCTAGCGGACTATCTCCAGTTAATAATTGACGATCTTTATGAACTTGACCAGTCATCTCTTGATTTACCACATGTAACTCATCTTGCGTTAAACTCTCTGCAACAAGCCATTGGAGTTTACCCGGCAAGTAACCAATATCAACATTTGCTCCTTCATCCAAAGCATCTGGGAAGACACACACTTCATATCCTGCAAATGTAGATGTTTGACGATTCAATGAACCTGCAAGTAATGCTGCTGGTCCATGACACAATGTGATAATAAAACGATTATTCGTAAGTGCCCAATCTAAAGTTTGTTGAACATCTTCACTTTCTGGCAAGCCAATCAGTGCCGCATGTCCACCTGGAATAAAAACAGATAAGTAATCAGCATCTGCTCCTAACTCATGAGCCACAACATCCGATAATTTTTTCGGTGCTTTTAATTTCGCTTTAAGTTGCTCATACGTTTCCATTACCGCTTCATCTTCTGTTGGCATTGCCCAATGCTCCAACTTAACTGGGTTACCTGACAATGTCGCAACATCTAAATCAAATCCAGCTTCCATCATATGATGTAATGGTAGTAACGTCTCTACTGGATGATTGCCCGTTGAAAACATTTTACCGTTTTGCAACATCAAGTATCTTTCATCTGACGCAATAACTAAAACCTTCCATTTTCCTTCTGTATAAGCATCTTTATGTTCTACACCTTCAAAGTTCGTTTTAGGTGCTGTATATAATGACAACGAATACTCAGACGGGAAATACGCATTGTCTTCCGCTCTATCTGGTACTGGTTGCTTACTTAAATGATTCTCTGACATTTGAATTACACCCTTCTCTGTTGTTATGAAACACATCATATGCCTATTTATAGATGAAGTAAACGAATCTGCTTGTTACTGCTAGCAATCAAACGCTCCTTTCACAACCTCGTGATGTCAGTGTTCCAAAAGCAGAATTCTCGACAGAATATCACAATTCGACAAAATCAAAAAGCGATTTTTCTCATTGCTCTGATTCTGTTCGCATTCTAAACGCTTTTTTCACAACCTCGTTCTACAATTTAAGATTTAGTTAAGAATTGTTAATCGATAGTTAATGTGAATTAAGATTTTGCTCATGTAATATACAAAGTGTCAAAACAATAAAACCAAAAATGAAAGTGGGAAATAATTATGAAAATCAAATCAGTCTTACTATCAACAACAGTTGCAACATCATTACTTTTAGGCGCTTGCGGTAACATGGATGATGACAAAGAAATGAAAAAAGATGACAAAATGATGGAAAGCAAAATGGAAGACAAAAAAATGGACGATAAAAACATGATGATGAAAGAAGGCATGTTCAAAGGCGAAAATGATCAAATGGTTAAAGGGAAAGCAATGATCAAAGACGGCAAACTAATGCTAACTGACTTCAAATCTGATAAAGGTCCAGACTTACATGTGTATTTAACTAAAAATGGTGATGTAGAAAAAGGTATGAAAATTGACAAAGTGAAATATGATGAAATGAAACAAACTTTCGACCTTAAAGACGTCAATGTGAAAGATTATGATACAGTTACAATCTACTGCGATAAAGCACACGTTGTATTCGGGAATGCGATGTTAAAATAATCCCAGACATCGTATCTTACAAAAAATATTGAAGCATTTCAGTGAGATAGAATTCTGCCACACTTGGGAATTCTATCTTCTTTTAATGAAAGGAGGCAATTATGATGAACACAATATGGAAACTAATTATTTTACTCATTAGAATGGGGAGCGGTATCGTGATGTTGATGCAAGGATTTGAAAAACTAACAGGTGGATTTGCGATTAGTGGTTTAATTCCTGTCGTTCAAAAAAGTCCAGATATTCCGGAATGGTATAAAACTTTCTTCGCCAACATCGTGAATAGTCAACTTGATCTATTTCAATGGCTCATACCACTTGGCGAAATTACAATCGGTCTTGGATTAATTCTCGGTATCTTATCTTATACTGCCAGCTTCTTCGGCGCCTTTGTAATGTTAAATTATCTTTTAGCAGATATGATTTTTACGTATCCATTACAGTTGTTTTTCTTTATAATAATATTAATGAACAAAAACACCTTAGATTCAATTGATCTATTTCACTTTTTTAAAAGAAAAAAACTAGGGAATGATGCGCATGGAACACATACTCATAGTAGATGATGAGCCCGATATTCGTGATATATGTAAAACTTATTTTGAATTTGAAGGTTATACCGTATCGACTGCTGGCAATGGGCAAGAAGCATTGGACCTTCTGGATGCCTCTATCGATCTCATCATTCTAGATATTATGATGCCTGACAAAGATGGTTACACTGTTGTGAAAGAAATGCAGGCACGCCAATTAGAAATTCCATATATTTATCTCACAGCGAAAACAACAGAATCTGATGCCATATATGGCCTGATGCTTGGGGCAGATGATTATGTCAAAAAACCATTTAGCCCCCGAGAACTTGTTATTCGTGCTAAAAATATATTAAAACGGGTGAAGCACACCCCTGTGGCTCAAGACATTTTGACATTTGGAACACTTACGCTAGATAACCTGACAAAAACCATGACAATTCATACAGAAACAGTCAATTTAAGGGTGAAAGAATTTGAGTTACTCTGGTATTTCGCTACACATGAAAATGTCGCTCTATCAAAGACTGATTTACTCGAACAAGTATGGGGCTATGATTACTATGAAGATATGAATACGTTAAATGTTCATATTCACCGCTTGAGAGAAAAACTTGAACAACACAGCTATGATGACTATGCAATTACAACAGTTTGGGGACTTGGTTATAAGTTCCAAAGGAGGCATTAGATGACAATTCGCAAACAATTATTCCTTTCTTTTGTCACTTCTGTCATCATCACAACACTGTTCTTATTCATCCTTTATAAACTCATGTGGTTCGATGCACAACAAACACTGTTTCTCACATTGTTTTCAATGATTTCAAGTATGATGACTATGATGATTGCACTCACTTTTATCGTGCCAACCATTCATAAAATCGAACGTCTGAATAAAGAAACACAAAAAGTAGCAGACGGAGACTTTAACATCGATCCTATCACCATCTCATCTCCATCAGAACTAAAGGAACTCAATGACTCATTCAAAGTGATGGTACGACGAGTTGAACAACAAATGGCTCAAATTAAAGATGAAGAAGCGGAAAAAATGTACATGGTTCAAAACTTAGCACATGATTTAAAAACTCCGCTAGCAAGCATTAAGTCATATTCCGAAGCACTACGAGATGGTATGATTAATGGCACAAATTCACAACAACATGCATACAATGTATTGATTAACCAAGCAGATCGACTAAGCCATATGTTTGATGACTTAACATCTATGGTGAGTGTCACAACACATGCACAAGATAGAGTCTCTCTGCAAGTTGATCAATTGCTGATATCAATATTGGATCCTTACCAACAGCAATTAGAACAGGAAGACCGCTCTCTAACTGTTAATGCAGACACATCGATTCCACGCTTTATGCAAGATAAGATGGCAATTGAACGTATTATTTCAAACTTCTTGGATAACGCCTTAAAATTTTCAGAAACTGGAACGCCCATCGATGTAAATATTAAGCAACTATCGCCAAATGAATTAGCAATTTCTGTGAGAGATGAAGGGACAGGTATTGAATCAAAATATTTGAATCGTATTTTTGAACGAACATTTCGGATAGACCCGTCACGTAACCTTGATCGTGGTGGTTCAGGCTTAGGCTTATATATTGCTCAAACACTTGCGCATCAGATTGGTGGTCATATTGAAGTCCAAAGTACTTATGGTATAGGAACAACCGTAACATTGTATTTTCCTATTTAAATGATAAACAGGCAGTCACAAAATAGAGAATGTCTCTATTTTATGACTGCCTTTTATTTTTATTGCTCCGATGCTAATCATCGTCTATCTCGTCATCATCATCGTCTGAATAATAGTAGTACGGATTGGGCTGGACTTGTAAATTCGTTTGTGCGCCAGACTGCTGTGCTACTGACGGATCTTCCATTGATTGTGTCTGTGAAGGTGCTTGCTGCTGCACATTTTGCTGTTCAGATGTTTGATCGCCTGTTTGTTTCTCTTTTGACTGTTGCACACGCTTTTTCTTTGGTTTTTCTTTTTTTTCAGCCTTTCGCTTAATCACTTTTAAATGAGATATTTTTTCTGACTGTCGATCGATCTGAAATCGAAAAATTTTCTGTTTATCTTCAACTGTTACTTTAAAATAGTGTTTATCTTCAGACATGTTAAAACTTTTGATGTCTCCAGCGTAACGTTCTTTCACCATTGCTTTTCCTTCTTCGGCACTCAATAATGACTTATTACTCTGAAAGATCATCATTCCCAACACTAAAATAAGCACGAAGATAATCATATATAAAATAGGTTTTATTAAATTATTCAATCACATGCTCCTTTATATTAAGTGTTATCGTTGTTCCCTCTCCGACAGTTGATGCCATAGAAATATCCACTTGATTTTTCTGGGCAATTTCTTTAGCAATATACAAACCAAGGCCACTGCCCCCATTTTGTCTTGTCCGTGCCTTATCCACACGATAAAAACGGTCAAATATTTTATTTAAACTCTCTTCAGGGATACCTTCACCTTTATCGCTGATTTGAATTTTAATTGCTCGATTCACACTATGGATTTGAATCACAATGACTTCATCACTATACTTCATGGCATTATCAATAAATATCGTAAAGAGTTGGATCAACTGTTCTTTATTTGTTTTTATATATTTCGAGGTCTCTTTACCATTGACGACAATCTTCCTTTCATAAGCCAATGTTAACTTTTTAGATAACTGTCGCAATACTTGTGTCACATCAAAAATTTCTATTTCTGATTGTTGTTTCTTCTGTTGGAATGACGTAATTTGTAACATTTGATCTGCCAAACTTTTCATCCGCTTCGACTCTTCATGAATCACGTCTAATCCTTCATCAAGAAGTTCTGGTTTTTGTTTACCAAATCGTTTCAACATCTTACTATAACTATGAATAACGGTAATTGGTGTTTTAAGCTCATGGGATGCATTCGCAATGAAACTTTGTTCTTTCTCTTCTTGTTCACTTAATCGCTGCATCATCAAGTTGAAAGTATCAGTCAAATCATCCAGTTCCTTAGTGCTACGTTCCAACTTTTCCACTTTTCGATAACCTTTTGTTTTATTAATATTAGACATTTTATCAATGAGTAAATGAATAGGTTTTAAAATATTATGTGTAATAATCATATTTAATATAAAGATAATCAGCGTCAACATCACCGTGGATCCTATCAATATCCACTTGAGTGTTTCAAATGATTCATGTTTCATATCGACATTTTCATAGATTTGTAAATTGACGGTTTCATCATTCTCCCATAAGACTGGCACAGATACCATGACAAAGTAATGCCCTTTATGTTCGACATAACGATCCACCTGTTTGTTGGAATAATCCGAGACCAATGATTCATAATTTTTATTTGTCATAATTTGGATTTTTCGTTTATTGTCACGGTCTACAATCGCAATCGAACCATCTGATAATAAATGATTCACTATAATTCTTTCATTGTCACCACGATGATGCTGTGACTTTTCTAACTCTTTAATAATATTCACTGCTCTGTTTTCTATTTGATGCACTTCACTATCAATCGCATTCTTTTTAAATGTCATATAGACAAAAACATTTACAATAATTAAAGTAATGACGATCATCATTGTCGTATACATTTGAATCTTTGTTCTAAGCTTCATATGACGTATCCTTCAACACATAGCCAATGCCTCGCACACTAGTAATGTAGTCATGTGATGGGCCTAATTTTTTTCGAATATACCGCACATAAACATCGACAATATTTGTATCTCCCACATAATCAAATCCCCATACTTCTTCAATGATCTGTTCACGTGCTAAGACCTGATTCTTATTACAAACAAAATAATATAACAAGTCATACTCTCTTTGCGTTAAAGAAATATAAGTTTCATCCACATAAACTTCTCGTACATTGGTATATATTTGCAAATTTTTAAACGTTAAAATATCTTGTTCTGTGCCTTGTTGTCGATCTTTTAAATGCACACGTATGCGCGCTAACAACTCTTCAATTTCAAAAGGCTTTGTCATGTAATCATTGGCACCACTATCCAATCCACCTACTTTATCCATGACCGTATCTCGTGCTGTGAGCATAATAATGCGTGTCTCTGTATCTGTCATTCTGATGCGACGCAATACTTCTAAACCATTTAACTCTGGAATCATGACATCCAACAAAATCAAATCAAACTTCTCAGTTTCATATAAGTTTAATCCTTGTTTCCCTGTATACGCCTTTGTCACTTGATATCCCGCAAACTCTAGTTCCAATTCAATCACACGTGCAATTTTTTCATCATCTTCAATAATCAAAATATGCGCCATAGTTCACCTCTTAAAGTGTTAGTCCAATTGGTTGCCAATAACAATAATAAAATAGCACCATCAACATAATATAAATGGGCGTTAAAATCAAACTCAACTGCATGAGCTGTTTGGAACTAAATCCTGCGTTACCTTCAAAAAATACCAAAAGCGCTTTCGAACTCACGGGAAACGTTAAGCAATAATTCATGCCAATAAGTGCAATAAACACAACAGACGTTGCATTTAACTGATATAACTCTGACAAGACTAAAAAGCTAGGTATCAGAACGACAGCTCTCGTAGTATGACTTGTAATGATGAGATGTGATAATACAGTAACGACACAAATCAATATGAGTATGATCCCATCATGAATATGCGTCATCGTTGTTAGTTTTGAAAACAATGACTTCTGTAATTGATCGATAACTTTATATTCTACGAGCAATGTCCCTAATGCACTTGCTGCTGCTACAAATAAAATCAAGTTCCAATTAATAAACTTTAAACTATCTTTAAAAGTCATCATATTAAAAACAGGTAATGTCATCATCAACGCAATGAAAAACGTAATGACAGCAATATCAATATGATGAAGCCATTCTGTTAACCAAAAAATGACTGTAATGATAAGAAGTATTAACGTCTTTTTCTCATGATTCGTATACGGCTGACTTATTTTTGACTGTTCGTCAACACCCGTTGAGACGTTCGACATATGTGTATATCGATAAATCACCCATACGGATATGATTGCTATCATGACACCAAATGGTGCAGCTAAATATAAAAACTCAAAGTAACTCAGCACATCTTTGTTTTGTGCTTGTAGTAATCCCATGCCTATGAGATGACTCCCTGCACCTAATAGTGTCAAATTAGATCCCATTAATATCAGTACGGGAAATAATAAACTATAAAACGTCTTATACTGCGGTAACTTTGCGATAATTTGTTGATAAAGTGGCAATAAGATGACCGCTCGAGAAGATGTCGACGGAATTACGATACTTACCACTTGTACAAGTGAAAAGATTAATCGATTCATTTTCCGTGTCTGTCCTTGACTCAACACCCAAGTTGTCATGCGTTGTATCAAACCACTTTGTTCTAGCACACCACTAACCATAAATGCACCGATCATCAACCAAATAATATCTTGATCAAATGAATTGAATAACAATGTTTTCGGCAATCCAAGTACGATACCCGTTGTAAGTAATAACATTGCGACAAGTGTGGGTGGCAGTGATGTCATCACAAATAGCACTAATGATACGACGAATAAAATAATGCTGAGTTTACCAAAATAACTAAAGTCGCTTAGCGCAAATATCATAATAGCAAACAATAAGCAAAAGATTGTCACCAGCAACGTTCGATTAGATTGATTAAACGACATGTGACTTCATCGCTTTTCCGATAATAATGCCAATCATGACTTTACGCATCGCATTCTCTGCACAGTTCTTGAGCCATCGACTCGCATCCATCATTGCATCTTCTAACGTCGCAGGTTGGGGAATAATACTGACAAACGCATCAATACCGTTATCATAATTGATCTTTGCATTTTTACCAATTGTACCTGCTAATGCAATCACTGGCTTCTGATAGACTTTCGCTATCCTAGCAACTTCTGACGGAATTTTCCCATGCGGTGTTTGATAATCTAAACAACCTTCCGCAGTAAAAACTAAGTCTGCGTTTTGAATCGCATCTGAAATTTGAATATACTTCATAATGATTTCAAATCTTGGATGCAACTTTGCACCACAAATGGCAATGAGACCTGCACCTAAACCGCCTGATGCGCCTGTACCTTGACCGTATTTTAGGTCTTTCGTTGATATTTCTCCATATAACTCAGCTAAATATTCTAAGTTTCTAGCTAATAAAGCGACTTGTTCTGGCGTTGCTCCTTTTTGTGGACCATATACTTTTGCGACACCTGATTCTCCGCAAAGGATATTATCCCAGTTCACTGCAACATCAATTGGGATACGTTTAATATCTACATTTAAGTCACTATAATCTATTTTATGGATATGATGAATATCACCACCACCAACGACTTGTATTTGATGACCCGTTGCATCAAAACAGCGAACACCAAGTGCTTGCGCCATACCAATACCACCATCGTTTGTACCGGAATCACCACAGCCAATTAAGATGCGCTCTGCCCCATCTTCAATCGCCTTTAAAATCATTTCTCCAACACCATACGTCGTCGTTTTCAAAGGGTTTCTCATATGCTTAGGAACATTTTTTAATCCTGCAATGACAGCCATTTCAATAACAGCTGTTTGCAAGCCATTTTCATAAAATACACCATAATATGCATCAATTTCTTCACCTATGGGACCTGTCACTTTATGGTGAATCAACTTCCCAGCCTTCAACTTCACAATCGTCTTGGCAAAACCTTCTCCACCATCTACCATAGGTATCACATTCACATCATGTGAATTATCTACTTTATCAATGCCTTGCTTAATCGCCATTCCAACTTCTTCTGCACTTAAACTTTCTTTAAATCCAGATGGAATTACTACTATTTTCATATCCCGATTCTCCTTAACGTCTATGATTCATTGACACTAATATAACCTGAGATTATTGGACATTACTTAAGCAAAAATTAAAAACGATTAGAAAGTCTATCCAAACAAAAATAGCCATACCAAGTTACATAAAACTTGATATAGCTACTTTTTCTAAATATCTATGACATTAAAGAATTTCTTCAATTCTTCTGTTTGTGGCTGGTTAAACAATACTTCTGGCTTACCTTCTTCACCAATGAGACCTTCATTGATGAAAATAACACGATCTGACACTTCACGTGCAAAGCGCATTTCATGCGTCACAATGACCATCGTCATACCTTCGTTAGCCAAATCTTTGATCACCTTGAGTACGTCATTGACTAACTCTGGGTCTAATGCAGATGTCGGTTCATCAAATAACATGACTTCTGGATTCATGGCTAAAGCACGCGCAATCGCCACACGTTGTTGCTGACCTCCTGATAATGCATGAGGTCTTTGATCTTTGACACTTTCTAAACCTACTTTTCTAAGCAATTGTAAGGCTTCTTCATGCGCTTGTTGCTTGTTCATCCTCTTCACTGTCACAAGACCTTCCATCACATTTTCGATGGCTGTTTTATGCGGAAAGAGATTATAGCTTTGGAAGACCATTCCAGATTGCTTTCTCACTTTGATCTGAGACTTTTTGTCATCATTCGTATATGTTTCACCATTCACATATACAGTCCCTTCAGTTGGCAATTCTAATGCGTTGATCATACGCAATAGCGTCGTCTTACCAGAACCTGACTTGCCAATTAATGTAATCACTTCACCTTGTGCTACTGAAAGACTAATCCCTTTGATGACTTCTTTATCATTAAATGACTTTTTAATATTTTGAAGTTGAATCATGAGCGATACCCTCTTTCAATATAAGATTCATAATATGATTGAATCACAGAAATGATGAAACATGTAATCCAATATAACAAGGCGACAAGTAAGTAGATTGTTAAAAATTCATACGTTGTCGATGCCACTTCTTGTGCTTTTCTGAACATCTCTGCCACAAGGATGAAGCCTAATAATGATGTATCTTTCACTAAGCTTAAAAATGTATTACCTAAAGCTGGAATAGATACTCTGATTGCTTGAGGTAAAATAATACGTTGAACTGTTTGCTTATAGCTCATCCCTATTGAATACGCAGCTTCAGTCTGCCCTTTTGGAATAGACATGATGCCCCCTCTTAAAATTTCAGAAGCATAAGCACCTACATTTAATGACAGACCAATAATCGCCGCTACAACTGGTGTTAAAGTGAGCTGATTGTCCGCATTGCCGGTCGCAAGTCTACCTATTTCAGGAATACCATAAAAGATAATGAATAATTGTACGATCATCGGTGTACCTCGAATAATCGATACATAAAAACGTGCAATCCCTCTCAAAACTTTACTGCTTGAAATACGCATTAATGCAGTAAATAAGGCTAAAATTAAACCAATAACAAATGTAACAATTGTTATTGGTATAGAGTACTTAATTAAGCCTTCTAACATAGGTAAAAAAGCTTGTTTCGCAGCTTCTAATGCGTGAATCTGTTCATTATTTAGGTTCTGAAACATTTTCGCCGAACCATTTCTTACTAATTTTTTCTAATTCACCATTATCTTTTAATTTTTTCAAACCTTTATTGAAGTCTTCTACAACTTTATCATCTGTTTTCTTGCTGAATGCAAATGCTGATTGACTTTGTTCTGCATCGCCTTCGATTGCTTTAATTTTCGCATTTGGTTTTTGTTTTTTGTAATCTAAATATGAGATATTGTCATTGAAAGTTCCTTCAACACGGTTAGATAACAATAAATCCATCGCTTGGTTGAAACCGTCTACTTTTGTAATCTCTGCACCTTTAGATTCTGCAAGCTTACCGTAATTTGATGTTAATGTTTGTGCAAGTTTTCTATCTTTTACATCATCAAATGATTTAATATCATCATTATCTTCAGCAACGACTAATACACCATTTGAATAAGTGTATGGATCTGAGAATTTGTATTTCTCTTTTCTTTCATCGTTAATCCCCACTTGGTTAGCAATGACATCAAAACGACCTGCATCAAGACCTGCAAACATTGAGTCCCATTGTGTTTCTTTGAATTCAACGTCATAACCCATTTCTTTCGCAACTGCTTTTGTTACTTCTACATCGTAACCTGTTAACTTGTCATTTTTATCATGGAATGTGAATGGTGCGTATGTCCCTTCAGTTCCCACTACAATCTTTTTATCTTCGTTTTTACTACTATTCTTTGAGTCGTTACCATTACCGCATGCAGCAAGTACAATCGCAAAGGCAACCATTAATAACAAAATTCTTTTCATTACCATATACCTCTATTCTTAGTTTCTTTATCGGATTAAATACAGTTTAGACGGAAACACCTTCTATGTCAATTATAAAAACCGAAATATACCTTGTCTTTTTCATCTTTTAGATAAAGGCATAATATCTTTAAAAAATTCGTCACACCTTTCATTATTAACTTGTTAAATCGTAACTCGCATCGATAAACTCAGTCAGTTCATCAAGTAATGACAACTCTTCCAAATGCAAAGTCACCCAATTTGCTTTATTCATATGATAAGCCTCATATACACCTTGTTTTTGTCTCAATACACCCATGAATTCCTTCTCTACTTTGACATTTACAACATCAATGACTTTGTTGCTGTCTATCCCTAGTTTATCTGCTGTAATATCCATCATAAGTGCAAACCATTTACCATTCTTTTTATGTCTCAAAGCCACATAATTTGGGTACTTCTCCCACGGATAGTCAGGTGACACATCGTGTTGTTGTTGAACATATGACAAAACAGTTTTTCGTGTCAGCATCAAATCATCTCCTATTTTCACACCTATTATAATGCTAAAAAAAGCACCTTCCAATCAAATGACTTGGAAAGTGCTAATGTGTTTATGATTCAATACCACGCATGAGACGATCAACAATTGCCGCTGCAGGCTCAATTTCATTCATAAATGAGATACCGAGACCAAATGATGCATAACCTTTCGATAAATCACCAAATACCATACCATTACGCATGCCTTTGTAGCCGTAGTGTTTATCAAAAATTTCTTGTTTTGTTGCGCCCTTATCACTCATTTCTTGTAGTTCATTCGGCAACTCACCTGGAATTGAACGATAATAAGAACTGTAATCGTTATACATCAACATATCAGTCGCATCAAAATTTTTAACTTGTTCTTTAATATTTTGAGCCATATTAGACTCTTCTGCCATCAAAAAGGCACTTCCTACATAAATACCTTCCGCCCCAAGTACCATAGCTGCTTTTGCTGTACGTTCATCAGCAATACCACCTGCACCAATGACTGGCACACGTCCTTTCGCAGCATCTACAATTAACGGAATGATAGAGAATGTTCCAATGACACGGTCAGGTACTGTGCCACCTTCATCAAAACCAGTTGCAACAATGACATCCGCCCCACCTTGAATCGCTTCTTCTACATTTTCTACTGATGGTGTATGTGGACGGAACACCACTTTAATACCATTTTCATGATAGCGTTTCGTCCACTCTTTATCGAAAGAACCTACCATAACAGCAACTTCAACACCCGTTTCTACCATAAGATCAAACATTGCTTTTGAAACTTCTTCCACTTCTGGAGATGGACTCACATTCATTCCAATTGGGTTACTTGTGATTGATCTCGCAATTTCAATTTCTTTACGCATATTTTCAACTGACTTCTCTAGCGTTTCTGCTGTTTCAGTTTGTCCTGCATTAAATCCTAATACCCCTAAAGCCCCTGCTTTACTAATCGCACCAACAAACTTACCACTTGTTAACCAGAACATTGGCCCTTGAATAATCGGTTTTTCAATTCCTAATACTTCCGTTACACGGTTTTTCAAAATAATCACCTTTTCCTCAGTCATTTAATAAGGCTATTTTATTGTGCATCAAATCACAAAACAATGGTTATTCAAGACAGCAATGTTATTTATTTCACAACAACATGGTATAATGTCCTATATCTTAAAAAAGGTGATTGCAATGAATAAAAATGATTTACGTTATCGAAAAACTGAATTCAATTTATACAACAGCTACTTAACTTTATTAGAAAAAATCTCCGATAAAGAGATTACAATCACTAAAATATGTGAACAAGCACTATGTAGTCGTAATACATTTTATCTACATTACACATCTAAAGATCATTTGCATGAATCAATGGTGACAGCCTTACTAGAAAAGATGGCAAGTGCTTTTATGTCTCATGTTGAACATGCTCGTCAAATTAGTACAAAACACTACATTTCTTATAATGAAGCAATCATCAATAGTGTCATCGAAAATAAACGGGTCCTCACTGTATTTATAAAAAACGATGACGGCTCTTTCTTTAAACAATTCAACAAAAATATAGAGTCAACCGTTTATCATGAAACTTCTTCCCTTTCCCAACATGAAGATTTAACGACACGAAAGCTATTTGCAGCGTACCTTTCTTCAAGTGTCACTGGATTTATTTTTGAATGGCTCAGCAATGATGACATTACAGATGAAGCAGCAAAGAAAGCACTCCATCAGATTCATATTCACACAATGTCTACTGTTACAAAAACGTTATAGATATAGCAAAGCACTCACTTCTCTTTATGAAATGAGTGCTTTTAGTGTCATTATTCGTTTTCTTTTTTATTCTGCAATAAATTCAGGAGTATGATTTTTGGAAGGCTCATTGCATTTTTAATTTCTGATTTACTTGCTAATTTTTTATTGGATAAATATTCTACAATTTCTGATTTCATATATTTTGAACTTGGCATTGTTGTTTAATAGCCATCTCACATACAAATAAAAACTTCTACTGTTTTTCAAACTATCAATACATTATTTAAACAAAAAGGGATACAGCATATTATGCCATCCCACCACAAAAGATGAAGTCACAAAAAAAGCACTCCCCAACATAAGATTGGAAAGTGCTTGTATAAACGATATTAACGTTTTGAGAATTGTGGTGAACGACGTGCAGCTTTAAGACCTGGTTTTTTACGTTCAAAAACTATAGGATCTCATATAGTTGTATAGACTGTCGTACACATTGATATTAAAGGATTTCTGTTTTTTCGATTGAATAGAATTGTATCAAATATCACTCAGCGGTAACTAAATAAACTGTAGGTCAGTGTTAAATACTCTGGTATCGTCCGGTTATCGTCCGGTTATTGTCCGGTCATAAATATATTGATTTATCAATGTTTATATGTATATTAATAATTTATCGTCCGGTTATCACTTGATGAATTTATTAGTTTCTAATCAAATAATATCTAGTGCCTGGACCTCTACCTTTAGATCCGATAATCTCTAACTTCTTCAGTTTAGCAATTAACTCAGATGTATAACTTTTTTGAAGTCCCATTGCTTCTTGAATTTCTTGTCTACTCGCTAACTTACCATCTGATAGAAATTCTACAATCTCTGTCAGTTTCTGATTAGTAGGTATTTTATTTAACTTATAATTTTTGTTAAATAATACTACTGTGAAAAGATTATCTGTTGCTATCAAAATAGGTTGTTTATTAAAACCTTTATATAATGAAAAGATTCTTCTTATTCCTGAACCATAGTTTTCAATATAATCCATTTTATCCATTGCATTGATTAATATTGGATTACGTTTAGCATTTGCACCTCTTTTGATGTCTTCAATCGTCAATCCGTCTGGTAAAGAACCTGGTGAAGAAATCTCAATTCTATCATCGTATATTTCTATCTTAATATCTGATGTCATTAGATAGTCTCTATGGGTAAATGCATTCATCAATGCTTCACGAATTGCATCTTGAGGATAAGAGAATGATTCAATTCTTCTCCCGTTACTACCAAAAGTAATCTCATTTTTATTAATCAAACGTAAATAGTTCAAAATTTCTTCTATTTGCTTCACAATCGAACCTGAAAACTTTTTCTTATCTTTAAAAGTTAACGTATCCATACCATCGAAAACAGCTAATTTCGATATATATGGATTTTGATCACTTAAAATTAGCCCTGCATTATTATAATACTCATTTCTCCATCAAATGAATTAGCAATATGCCTATTCATCATTCTTCTAACTTCTTCGTCGCTCGCTTTCCTCTTAGAACTTCCTGTACGTATGTATATTCCTTTAGAATTAAATCCATCACCGTCAGTATAGTAATATGGTTTATTTACTCCTGCACTAACTGATATTTTAAATGGGATTTCATTTGGTTCAATCATTACAAGACCAGTGACTTCGGGTCGAAATGCAGTTGCAATCCAATTCATTAATGTTTCTTCCCATTCTTTATATAATTTTTTTCGGTGCGCTTCACTTTCATATATAATAGGATCTCCATTATCATCTACGCCTAAAAATATTGTACCACCATTATTACTGTTTAAAAATGAGACTATTTCTGCTTTCATTTGTTGTGGTTTGGGCATACATTCCTTATATTCCGTGTTATAACTCTCCATAATTTCACCACCACTTTTTATTATCAATATTATTATATCAAATGTTTTATGGAGATATTAATTATGACCTTTGAAGCAAGATCATATTTTTTAATTACAAATAATGTAGAGAATTGAAAAAATAGAAGACATATTTGGAATGACAACTATTTATATGAAAAAATAACAGACATACCTAAAAATACATGTGCAGATTTGGTCTTAAATGAATTAGAAAAAATTGATCAATGTGTGAGGTGCTCCTAGATAATATAAGAATAATGTTATCTGATGATGCAGAAGGACTTCTTATATTTAAAGGAAACAACATATCTTTATACTTAACTTTTGAGAATGTTGAACAAACTAAAAAAGCATACAACCATTTACCATTAAAATTTCTACCTACTGTGATCTCTGCTGACTTTTCATCATTCGTTGTTACTATGACGATTAAGTCGCTGATGAGGCCTCCTCGGATATGAGTAATCACTTTCCACTAACGTCACTGCCTCATTTACTATATAGAACTCGGATAGTATCAGACTTTGTCTTGTTTTGTTATACCAACCTATCCATTCTAAACTTTATATGATATTTCCGTTCGTCAGTGCGAGTGTTTGCGTCCGACTTTCTTCAGATTCCACTTCGCAATGGACACCCTTGTCTTTCACTAACAGTTCCTACTACCAAGCCTGTAACGGACTTTCACCGTCAAGTTATTACTCATGCCGGGCTCACAAAAAAAGCACTCCCCAACATAAGATTGGAAAGTGCTTGTATAAACGATATTAACGTTTTGAGAATTGTGGTGAACGACGTGCAGCTTTAAGACCTGGTTTTTTACGTTCTTTCATACGTGGGTCACGTGTTAAGAGACCAGCGCGTTTTAATGAACCTCTGTACTCAGGATCTGCTTCTAATAATGCACGTGCGATACCGTGACGGATAGCTTGTGCTTGTCCAGTGAAACCACCACCGTGAACGTTAACTAAAACATCATAGTTACCTTTAGTTTCTGTAACGTCGAATGGTTGGTTTAAGTCTAAGATTAATGATTCGAATGGTAAGTAGTCACGTACATCTTTACCGTTAACTGTGATGTTACCTTCACCTGGTACTAAACGTACACGTGCTACTGAGTGTTTACGACGGCCTGTGCCTTTATATTCAACTTGTGCCAATGTAATTTCCTCCTTCTAATTAACCACGTAACTCGTAGTTTTCTGGTTGTTGTGCAGCGTGTGGATGTTCAGCGCCACCATAGACAAATAATTTTTTACCTTGTTTTTCACCTAAACGTGAACTTGGTAACATACCTTTGATTGATTTTTCTAATAAACGCTCTGGGTTAGTTGCTCTTAATTCACCAGCAGTGATTGATTTTAAACCACCTGGGTGATTTGAGTGACGGTAGTAAATTTTGTCAGTTTCTTTTTTACCAGTGAATTGGATTTTTGAAGCGTTGATGATGATTACATAGTCACCTGTATCAACGTGTGGTGTGTAAGTTACTTTATTTTTACCGCGTAAGATAGACGCTACTTCTGATGATAAACGACCTAAAGTTTGTCCTTCAGCATCAATAACGTACCATTTGCGTTCAATGTTTGATTCGTTAGCCATGAAAGTTTGACGCATAATTGAGTCCTCCTAAAAATAGATGTTTCTTTTTAAATTCAATCAGTAAACGATTGTTGTTTCCGTTGACTGTTCTCTTCCTGCTTCTATATCTTGTAACACAATAAGTTTCCGGGGCTTATCGTGGGGTGGATATAAAACAATACCGTTAACTATGATATAATTTATAAGCCCAAATGTCAATTGCTTTTAAGAATTTTGCGTGGATTTTTTATAGTGAATTTTAATTCCTTCACCAAAATCCGCTTGTAACGCTTCTGGACTTAAGTATACCTTTTCTAAATACAAGCCTTCTGAAGGTGCTGTATGTGGAACAAGATTGCGATCTTTTGCTTCAAGTAATTTTGGGACGTCTGCTGCTTCTCGCTTTCCTTTTCCTACTTCCAATATATACGCCATGATAACACGTACCATATTATATAAGAAACCAGACCCTGTTATCACAAAGTCTAAACCTTCTGCTGTCTGTTCTACGCGACTTTCGTATATTGTCCGCTCTTTACTTTCCACCTCAGTTTTTTGAGAACAAAAAGATGTAAAATCATGTGTTCCAATAAAATGTTGTGCTGCTTCATTCATTGCCACAATATCCAATGGATTCGATTCAAACGTCTTCAATTGTGATAAGAAAGGATTACGATGTTCTGATTGATAGACCGAATAGCGATAGGTTTTACCTACACAATCATAACGACAATGAAAGTTGTCATCAACAAACTGTACATCATGAACGTAGATGTCATCTGGAAGGCTTCTATTCAACGCATACTGCCATTTTGTTGGCTCAATATTCAACTCCGTATCAAAATGAAAATACTGTTCTTTTGCGTGCACGCCGCGATCTGTACGGCTCGACGGGTGGATGCGTACAGGTTGTTTATGCATACGCTTTAGTATTTTCTCAAAATATCCTTGAACTGTGCGCCCTTGATTTTGAATTTGAAAGCCTAAAAATTGTCCCCCATGATAACTAATTTTTACTAAAATTCTTGGCATCACTTTAAATCCTCTCTATATAATATAACGAATCGTCAAAGAGACAGCGGCAATCGGAATAATACAGAATAATGCGACTGTATCTTGCAATTGCCATTCGAGACGTCGATAACTTGTGCGCTCTGCATTCGCATCGTATCCACGTACTTCCATCGCAATAGCGAGTTCTTCTGCACGCTGAAATGCTGAAATGAACAATGGAATAAATAATGGAACAAATGCTTTAATTCTCGACATTAAAGAACCGCTCGCAAATGCTGCGCCCCGTGATTTTTGTGCATTAATAATCTTATCAAGTTCTTCCATCAAAGTTGGAATAAAACGCAGTGCAATCGCCATCATCATGCTTAATGCTGCTACTGGGATTTTCAAATATCTCAACGGCTTGAATAATCGATCAAAGGCATCTGTCAAATCAAGCGGACTTGTCGTCAATGTCAAGATGGTTGAAATAATCATGATATATGATAACCGTAAAACAATCAACAGTCCTTCTTGCAATCCGTGTGAATCAATTGAAATAATCCCCCACTCAAACAGCCGTACCCCGCCTTTTGTTAAAAATAGGTGCATCAACAACGTTAAACTTAAAAACACAAATAGTGGTAACAATCCCTTTAGTAAAAACCACAAGGGGATACGTCCCAATCTTAAAAAAACATATAGAACGAAGCCAAGCCATATATATGCTAACCAGTCATGACTGAAGAAAATGACAATAATAAATAAAAAAACAAACAAAAATTTACTGCGTGGATCTAGACGATGTAATACTGAATCCAAAGGTAAATAACGACCAATAATCAACTTATCTTTCATGTTCGTCCCTCCACCTTTTATACATCTCTACAAACTGCTCTTCTGTCATCGCTAATTGATTAAATTGTATATACAATCGAGATTCTATATCTCGTTGTAGCTGCACAATATCAGGTAATTCAAGATGTAATGATTGTACGTACTCAGTATCTCTAAACAGCTTCTCAGGTGGCTGGCTATTCATTACACGCCCTTTTGACATCACTTTCACTTCATCTGCATACATCGCTACATCGTTCATATCATGGGTTACAAGAATAATGGTTTTGTGCTCTTTAAGCTGTATTTCTTTAAATAAATGCATCACTTGTCTTTTACTCTTAGGATCCAAGCCAGCCGTTGGTTCATCTAAGACAAGGATGTCTGGATCCATTGCCAGAATAGCAACGATTGCCACTTTACGCATCTGCCCACCTGAGAGCAGAAATGGTGACTGTTTCATCATTTGTTCTGCATCAAGGTTGAGTTTTTCTAATAACGTCACTGCTTTTTGACGTGCTTTCGTTAAATCTAAACCAAAGTTTTTGGGACCAAACAATATTTCATGTTCCACTGTTTGTTCAAACAATTGAGATTCTGGAAATTGAAATACCATGCCAATACGTTTTCTCACTTCATGTAAGGCCTTATCTTTTGTTTTTCGTGTGACAGGTACATCTAATATTTGTAATTTGCCACGACTTGGCTTGAGCAGTCCGTTCAAATGCTGTATCAGCGTTGACTTGCCAGAGCCTGTTTTGCCAATAATAGCGTAATAACGACCTTGTTCAAATGAAGTTGTCACAAGATTGAGTGCCTGAAATTCATAAGGGGTGCGTTGTTGATAAGTATAAGAAACATCGTGAAATTCTATCATGTCAAACACTCCAATAATTCATCATATGTTAAAAAGCCCTTTTGTAGATCTAACAATTGCGCTACACGCATCTCAAAGGGCATATCAAGCCCGTATGCCACTAAAGTATCTGCGTGAGCAAATATATCATCCACTGTACCAGATAACGCCACAGACCCTTTATTTAAGACAATAACCTTATCTGATGTGACTACCTCAGATAAATCATGTGTAATAGATAACACAGTCATCCCCTGTTCTTGATTGAGGTATTGAATCATCGACATAATATCTTTCTTACCTTCAGGATCAAGCATAGATGTCGCTTCATCCAATATAATGAGCTTTGGTTGTAGGGCAAGAACCCCTGCAATGGCTACACGCTGTTTTTGTCCACCTGATAAAGCAGTCGGCTCATAGTTTTTTTTATCTTTCATATCAACATCCTTCAAGACTCGTGAGACAATTTGATGCATTTTCTCATATGAAACTTGTCTATTTTCTAACCCAAACGCAACATCATATTTTACGGTTGAACCTACAAATTGATTGTCAGGATTTTGAAATACAAAACCAATATGGTGATGAAAAGCTGATAAAGATGTGCTTTTGATCGTTTGATTTTCAATTTTAATATCACCATCAAATGTGTTCTCAACACCTGCAATGAGTTTTGCCAATGTAGACTTACCAGAGCCATTATGACCAACAATCGAAACCCATTCGCCTTCCTTCACAGTAAAGCTAATATTTTTCAATATGTGTTCGGTTTCTTCATCATATCGGAATGAAACATTTTGTATTTTTAGTAATGGTTCTGTTGACATACGATTGGCTCCTTTATTTGATGAAATAAAAATGTAACTCTAAAATAGCACTGGATAGCATGATAGATAGTTGTGCCTTTTGAACATTTATCTAATTGTGACATATCAGTTACAATAACATACCATTTCATTTTACCTAAAAAAATAACACCTGTACAACCTTAGAATGCACACAACGCAAATAAGACCTGCACAATGGCAGGTCTTAAACGATGATACTAAGTATATGCATAAAAAAGCGCGCACCCCATCCTATTGAGATCACGCTATATCTGCAATATTTAGTTGGATGGGATGCTCTGAGCTAGACAATATTTGTATGTGGCAAACATTATCGTTGCACTCATTTGCTTTAAATGTAGTAGTGTGTATTGATTATACTAATTCGATAATTACTGTTAAAGCGCCGTCACCTTTACGAGGTGCAACTTTAACGATACGAGTGTAACCACCTTGACGTTCTTGATAACGTTCAGCGATTTCACCGAATAATTTTTGTAAAGCTGTTTGTGTTGTTTCATCTTCGTTTAAGATTTCAACGTTACGTAATGTTTTAGCGGCATTACGACGAGAAGCTAAATCACCTTTTTTACCTAAAGTAATTAATTTTTCAACAACACTGCGAAGTTCTTTCGCACGCGCTTCAGTAGTTTCGATACGTTCGTTAACGATTAATGAAGTTGCTAAATCGCGTAACATTGCTTTACGTTGATCTGACGTACGACCTAATTTTCTGTAACCCATGAGTTAACCTCCTTTATCAATCTTCTTTTCTTAGGCCTAAACCTAAGTCTTCTAATTTGTGTTTTACTTCTTCAAGAGACTTTCGACCTAAGTTACGAACTTTCATCATATCAGCCTCTGATTTGTCAGCGAGTTCTTGTACTGAGTTGATACCCGCACGTTTCAGACAGTTATAAGAACGTACAGATAAGTCTAATTCTTCAATAGACATTTCAAGTACTTTTTCTTTTTGATCTTCTTCTTTTTCAATCATGATTTCTGCATTTTGTGCTTCGTCAGTTAAACCAACAAAGATATTTAAATGCTCAGTCATAATTTTCGCAGCTAAAGAAACTGATTCTTGTGGTGTGATTGAACCATCTGTCCATACATCTAATGTTAATTTATCAAAGTCTGAACTTTGACCAACACGTGTATTTTCAACTGTGTAGTTCACACGCTCAACTGGTGAGTATAAAGAATCAACAGGGATAACACCAATAGGCATATCGCTTGAATTGTTTTGGTCTGCTAAAGCATATCCGCGTCCTTTATTTGCAACTAAACGTAGTTTGAAGTGACCACCTTTAGAAACTGTTGCAATTTTAAGGTCTGGGTTCAAGATCTCAACATCACTGTCATGTGTGATATCTTTTGCAGTGACTTCGCCTTCTTCTTTAACATCGATTTCTAGTGTTTTCTCTTCTTCAGAATAAATTTTAAGCGCTAGCTTTTTAATATTCATTACAATTGTTGAAACGTCTTCTACAACGTTATCGATTGCTGAGAATTCATGTAAAACACCTTCGATTTCGATATATTTCACAGCCGCACCTGGTAATGATGATAGTAGGATACGACGTAAGGAGTTTCCTAGTGTAGTACCGTAACCACGTTCTAGTGGTTCAACAACGAACTTACCGAACTTAGCATCATCACTAACTTCAATTGTTTCAATTCTAGGTTTCTCAATTTCAATCATTTACATATCCTCCTTAAATACGTCGATTTGTATAAAATATAAACTTTTTAACCATGTGACAAAGTAAATTAAAATTATACGCGACGACGTTTTGGTGGACGGCAACCATTGTGAGGTACTGGAGTAACGTCTTTAATCGCTGTTACTTCTAAACCAGCTGATTGTAACGCACGGATCGCTGATTCACGACCTGGTCCAGGTCCTTTTACAGTTACTTCAACTGATTTTAAACCGTGTTCCATTGCAGCTTTTGAAGCTGTTTCTGATGCCATTTGTGCTGCGAATGGTGTAGATTTTTTAGAACCTTTAAAACCAAGCGCACCTGCAGATGACCATGATAAAGCATTACCGAATTCATCTGTAATAGTTACAATTGTATTGTTAAATGTAGAACGGATATGTGCTACACCATTTTCAATATTCTTTTTCACTCTACGTTTACGTGATACTTGTTTACGTGCCATAGTACTATTTGCCTCCTTTACCTATTATTTTTTCTTGTTAGCAACAGTTTTAACTGGGCCTTTACGCGTACGCGCATTGTTTTTTGTTTTTTGACCATTTACTGGTAAACCACGACGGTGACGGATACCACGGTATGATGAGATTTCCATTAAACGTTTGATGTTTAAGTTAGTTTCACGGCGTAAGTCACCTTCAACTTTATAACCATCAACAACTTCACGAATACGACCTAACTCATCATCAGTTAAATCTTTTACACGTGTATCTTCTGAAACGTTCGCTTCTGAAAGAATTTTTTGTGCTGTTGCTTTACCGATACCGTAGACATATGTTAATGAAATTACTACGCGCTTATCACGTGGGATATCAATTCCTGCAATACGTGCCATTATATTTACACCTCTCTTTTAATTAACCTTGTTTTTGTTTGTGTTTAGGGTTTTCACAAATTACCATTACTTTACCTTTACGTTTAATGACTTTACATTTTTCGCAAATAGGTTTCACTGATGGTCTTACTTTCATTTTTTATACCTCCTTCAATGATGGAGTGACAATTATTTATAACGATATGTGATTCTGCCGCGTGTTAAATCATACGGAGACATTTCAACTGTTACTTTATCGCCAGGTAGAATACGAATATAGTTCATGCGAATCTTACCACTTACATGTGCAAGAATCTCATGGCCATTTTCTAATTCTACTTTAAACATTGCATTTGGTAAAGTATCAAGTACTGTACCTTCAAGTTCGATTACGTCTTGTTTCGCCATTGATTAACTCCTCCTTTTCAGTTGTAAGGATTCTAGAATATCAACTCGATTATAGTAGCCTGGATTTCACTTCAAAATCATCATTATCATTAATGTCACATAATTTGTTTCAACTAATTTATTACTAACGACTTCTTAAAAGCGAATTGCATCCAAGTCGTTCTATTTAAGTGATTCTAAAATTTGGATTACATCCTCTGAAACAGCATCGATTTGTTTAGATCCGTCAATATTTTTCAATACACCTTGTTGACCGTAGAAATCTAAAATCGGTTTAGATTGTTTGATATTGACATTCAAACGATTCGCAACTGTTTCTGGGTTGTCATCTTCACGTTGGTAAAGCTTACCACCATCAAGATCACAAACACCTTCAACCTTAGGAGGATTGAAAACAAGATGATATGTTGTCCCACATGTTTCACAAATGCGACGTCCAGTAAGACGATTCATCAACTCTTCTTCAGGAACCTCGATGTTAACAACTGCGTCGATTTCTCTACCTAGTTCTTCTAAAATTGAATTAAGCGCTTCAGCTTGTTCAATTGTTCGAGGAAATCCATCTAGTAAGAATCCTTTTTTTGCATCATCTTCTGAAATGCGTTCTTTTACAATTCCTACTGTAACTTCATCTGGTACAAGTTCACCGCGATCCATGTATGACTTAGCTTCTTTTCCAAGTTCAGTTTCGTCTTTAATTGCTTTTCTGAACATATCCCCTGTTGAAATGTGAGGGATTGGATATTTTTTAACTATTTCACTCGCTTGTGTCCCTTTACCAGCACCAGGTAATCCCATTAAAATAATGTTCATACTATGCCCTCCTAAAAATTAACGTCTACCAAAGCCTTTATACTCTCTTTCATTCACTTGTGCTTCTAAGCTCTTCATCGTTTCGATTGCTACACCGATAACGATTAGTAAGCTTGTACCACCCACTTGAATGGATTGTGGTAAGTTCATAAATTTCGTTGCAATAATTGGTAAGATCGCAATGACTGCTAAGAAAATAGATCCTACAAACGTTAAGCGATATAAGACTTTCGTAATATATTTTTTAGTATTAATGCCCGGTCTAATACCCGGAACATAACTACCTTGCTTCTTCAGGTTATCTGCCATTTTTTCAGGGTTAACTTGAACAAATGCATAGAAATATGTGAATGCAATGATCAAAATAACATATACAATCATTCCCACACTGTGAGATGGATCTGCATAAGTCGCAACTGACTTCGCCCAATCTGCTTTAGGGAAAAACAATGTCAAAGTTCTTGGTAATAAGAAGAATGCCATTGCAAAAATGACTGGAATAACCCCTGCAGAGTTTACTTTCAAAGGTAAATACGTTGCTTGTGAACCGAGTTGCATTTTGGATTGTTTCTTTGCATATTGAATCGGTATTTTACGAATCGCTTGTAGTACATAAACTGCACCAACTGTTAAAAGAATCATACCTATTACAAGGCCTGCTACTTTTAACCAAGCTAATGTCACATCATCTTGCCCGATGAATTCTTGTTGATAGAATTGAATCAAGGCTGATGGAAGTGAAGATAAGATACCTGCAAAGATAATGATAGAAATACCATTACCAACACCATATTGCGTGATTTGTTCACCTAACCACATTAAAAATGCAGTTCCTGTTGTTAAAACAATTGCAATTAATAGATATGACCATACGCTTTGGTTTTTAATAAGTGCACCATCCAAATATGTGTTGAATTGGAATGACATCCCTATTGATTGAATGAAGGCAAGAATAATTGTGAAGTAACGTGTAAAAGTACTGATCTTTTTACGTCCAGTTTCACCTTGTTTTGCCCATTCAGTAAACTTAGGCACTATATCCATTTGTAACAATTGCATAACGATAGAAGCTGTGATGTAAGGCATAATCCCCATAGCAAAGATAGAAAAGTTCTTCAAGGCACCGCCACCAAACGTGTTTAACAAGTCAGTGACGCCTTGAGAACCTCGTTGATTATCAAAAGCTGCTGGATCTACACCAGGTGCTGGAATATACGTACCTATTTTGAAAATTACTAACATTGCAAGAGTAAAAAGTATCTTGTTTCTTACTTCTTTAGTTTTAAAGAAGTTTACAAGCGTATGAAACATTAGATCACCTCGTGTGCTCCGCCTTTCGCTTCAATTGCTTCTTGGGCTGCAGCTGAGAATTTATGTGCTTTTACAGTTAATTTTTTCTCTAATGAACCATTACCTAAAACTTTAATACCAGATTTTTCGTTTTTAACAACGCCTGTTTCAATTAATAACTCAGGTGTTACCTCAGTACCATCTTCAAATTTGTTAAGTTGGTCTAAGTTAACAATTGCGTATTCTTTACGGTTGATGTTAGTGAAACCACGTTTTGGAATACGGCGGAATAATGGTAATTGACCACCTTCGAAACCTGGTCTTACGCCACCACCTGAACGGGCTTTTTGACCTTTTTGACCGCGACCACTAGTTTTACCGTTACCAGTACCAGCACCACGACCTACGCGGTTACGTACTTTACGTGAACCTTCTGATGGTTTTAATTCATGTAATTTCATTTCGGCACCTCCTTGATTATTTTTCTTCTACTGTTACTAAGTGACTTACTTTGTTGATTTGTCCACGAATTGCATCGTTGTCTTCAACAACAACAGAAGAATTCATTTTTTTAAGACCTAATGCTTCAACTGTTTTACGTTGTGTTTCTGGACGACCGATAACACTTCGAGTGAGGGTAATTTGAATTTTAGCCATTTATCTGTTCCCTCCTTAATTGTATAATTCTTCTACTGATTTACCACGTAAACGGGCAACATCTTCAGCATTTTTTAAGTTTTGTAAACCGTCGATTGTAGCACGTACCATGTTAATTGGTGTGTTAGAACCTAATGACTTACTTAAGATATCAGTGATACCTGCAAGCTCAAGTACGGCACGAACTGGACCACCTGCGATAACACCTGTACCAGGTGCAGCTGGTTTCATTAAAACACTTCCTGAACCGAAACGTCCAGTAATTGTGTGAGGAGTAGTTCCGTCAACACGGTGAACTGTGATAAGGTTCTTTTTCGCAGCTTCAACTGCTTTTTTGATTGCTTCTGGTACCTCTTGTGCTTTACCAGTACCGAAACCAACGCGGCCATTTTTGTCACCTACTACTACTAATGCTGTGAAACGGAAACGACGTCCACCTTTAACAACTTTCGCAACACGGTTAATCGTAACAACGCGTTCTTCAAATTCTTTAACTTCTTCTTCTCTACGAGCCATTGAGTTGTCCCTCCTTTAAATTAAAATTGAAGTCCATTTTCGCGAGCTGCATCTGCTAATGCTTTTACACGTCCGTGGAATAAGTATCCTCCACGATCAAATACAACTGCTTCGATTCCTTTTTCAGTCGCTTTTTTAGCGATTGCTTCACCAACTTGAGTTGCTAATTCAACTTTAGTTGCTGATGCATCTACGCCACTGTCTTTAGAAGACGCTTGCGCTAATGTTACGCCTTTAGTGTCATCAATGATTTGTGCATAGATATGTTTATTAGAACGATATACGTTAAGACGTGGTCTTTCGCTAGTACCTGACAATTTCGTACGAACACGTGCATGTCTTTTTAAACGTACTTTGTTTTTATCAATTTTGCTGATCATGTCAATACTCCTTTCTTTAGAGTTTATTTATTATTTACCAGTTTTACCTTCTTTACGGCGAACATATTCACCTTGGTAACGAATACCTTTACCTTTATAAGGTTCTGGTGGACGAACGTCACGAATTTTTGATGCTGTTGCACCTACTAATTCTTTGTCGATACCTTCAACTTTGACAGTCGTATTTTTTTCTACTGAGAAAGTAATACCTTCAGCAGCTTCGAATTCAACAGGATGAGAATAACCAACGTTTAATACAAGTTTAGAACCTTGTACTTGTGCACGGTAACCAACACCGATAAGTTCTAATGTTTTTTCGTATCCTTTAGATACACCTTGCACCATATTATTGATTAACGCACGAGTTGTACCATGAACAGTTCTGTGTTCTTTAGAATCTGATGGTCTTACAACTTCAAGTGTGTTTTCTTCTTGTTTATAAGTCATTTCTGGGTTTAAAGTTCGTGATAATTCACCTTTAGGTCCTTTAACGGCAACTGTATTACCATCGATAGTTACAGTAACGTCGCTAGGGATCTCGATAATTTTTTTACCAACACGGCTCATGCTATGGCACCTCCTTATTTATTTTATATTACCAAACGTATGCTAATACTTCTCCACCAACATTACGTTTTCTAGCTTCTCTGTCAGTGATTACACCTTCAGAAGTAGATACTAAAGCGATACCAAGACCATTTAATACTTTTGGCATTTCGCTAGCTTTAGCATAAACGCGTAAACCTGGTTTAGAAATACGTTTTAAGCCTGTAATAACACGCTCGTTGTTTGAACCATATTTTAAGAATATGCGGATAACACCTTGTTTATCATCTTCGATATATTCTACATTTTTGATGAAACCTTCACTTTTAAGGATTTCAGCAATTTCTTTTTTAATGTTTGATGCAGGTAACTCTAATTTTTCATGGCGTACCATGTTTGCGTTTCTTACGCGAGTTAACATATCTGCAATTGGATCTGACAATGTCATAGTTTGTTGCCTCCTTTCAAGAGTTTAATATTTTACCAGCTAGCTTTACGTACGCCAGGAATATGACCTTTGTAAGCTAATTCACGGAAACAAATACGGCAAAGTTTGAATTTACGATATACAGAGTGTGGACGACCACAGCGTTCACAGCGTGTATATTCACGGACTTGGAACTTTTGTTTACGTTGTTGCTTAGCAACCATTGATTTTTTAGCCACTTAATTAGCCTCCTTCAGAGATTATTTTTGAAATGGCATACCGAATTGTGTTAACAATTCACGAGCTTCCTCGTCAGTGTTAGCAGTCGTTACGATAACGATATCCATTCCACGTACTTTTGATACTTTATCATAGTCAATCTCAGGGAAAATTAATTGCTCTTTAACACCTAATGTGTAGTTACCGCGACCGTCAAATGCATTTTTTGAAACACCACGGAAGTCACGTACACGTGGAAGTGAAACAGAAATTAATTTATCTAAGAATTCATACATTCTTTCACCACGTAATGTTACTTTGGCACCAATTGGCATACCTTCACGTAAACGGAATGTCGCAACTGATTTTTTAGCTTTTGTGATTAATGGTTTTTGACCAGTGATTGCTGTTAATTCTTCAACAGCTGTGTCCAATACTTTAGAGTTTTGAACTGCATCACCAACACCCATGTTCACAACGATTTTGTCAATTTTAGGTACTTGCATTACTGAACTATAATTGAATTTTTTAACTAAGTTCTCTGTAACTTCTGAGTTAAATTTTTCTTTTAAACGATTCAAAGTGGATCCTCCTTTCAACAATTATTATTTATTAGACTTGATTTCTTCGCCAGATTTTTTTGCGATACGAACTTTTTTACCGTCAACAAATTTGTAGCCTACACGTGTAGGTTCGTTTGTTTTAGGGTCTAATACTTGTACGTTAGAAACGTGAATAGCAGCTTCAGTTTCTAAGATTCCACCTTCAGGATTGAATTGTGTAGGTTTTTGGTGTTTTTTGATCATGTTCACACCTTCAACTACAACACGGTCTTTTTTAGGTTGAGTTTCTACAACTTTACCAGTTTTACCTTTGTCTTTACCTGCGATAACGATAACGTTGTCACCTTTTTTGATATGCATGTGGGCACCTCCTTGAATTTGTTTATATGATTTCGCTAATTAAAGTACTTCTGGTGCAAGGGAAACGATTTTCATAAAGTTTCCATCACGTAATTCACGTGCAACAGGTCCAAAAATACGTGTACCACGTGGGCCTTTGTCATCACGGATTACAACACATGCATTTTCGTCAAATTTGATGTATGAACCGTCTTTACGACGTACACCTGATTTTGTACGTACGATAACAGCTTTAACAACATCACCCTTCTTAACAACGCCACCAGGTGTAGCATTTTTAACAGTTGCTACGATGACATCACCGATGTTCGCTGTTTTACGGCCAGATCCACCTAATACTTTGATTGTAAGAACTTCACGAGCACCAGAGTTATCTGCTACTTTTAAGCGTGTTTCTTGTTGGATCATGATTATACCTCCCTTATCTTTAAATAGTCATTAAATAATTACTGATTCTTCGACAATTTCTACTAAACGGAAACGTTTTGTCGCTGATAAAGGACGCGTTTCTTGAATCTTAACGATATCTCCTAATTTAGCTGAATTGTTTTCATCATGTGTTTTATATTTTTTTGAGTATTTAACACGTTTACCATATAGTTTGTGTGTTTTGTAAGTTTCAACTAAAACAGTGATTGTTTTGTCCATTTTATCTGAAACAACTTTACCAACGTAAACTTTACGATCATTTCTTTCGCTCACTTTAGTAACCTCCTCTTTCAACTATTATTGGTTTGCTTTACCTTGTTCTAATTCTCTTTCACGTGCAACAGTTTTTAGACGTGCGATCGTTTTTCTTACAGTTTTGATACGAGCAGTCTCTTCTAATTGACCTGTAGCTAATTGAAAGCGTAGGTTAAAAAGCTCTTCTTTTGAAGATTTGATTTGTTCTTCGATTTCTGAAGTGGTTAAGTCTCTAATTTCCTTAGCTTTCATTTAATTCACCACCCAATTCTTCACGTTTTACAAACTTCGTTTTAACTGGAAGTTTGTGGCTTGCTAAACGTAGTGCTTCACGCGCAACTTCTTCAGATACGCCTGCTACTTCGAATAATACTCTACCTGGTTTTACAACTGCGATCCAGCCTTCAACCGCACCTTTACCAGCACCCATACGTACTTCTAAAGGTTTTTGTGTATATGGTGTATGAGGGAAGATTTTAATCCAAACTTTCCCGCCACGTTTCATGTAACGTGTCATAGCGATACGAGCTGATTCGATTTGACGAGATGTAATCCAAGATGTTGTAGTTGCTTGAAGACCATACTCACCGAATGTTACAAAGTTACCGCCTTTTGAACGACCTTTTGTGTCAGGACGATGTTGACGACGATATTTTACACGCTTTGGTAGTAACATAATTATTTTCCTCCTTCACTATTTTTCTTAGTAGGAAGAACTTCACCACGATAAATCCATACTTTAACACCTAACTTACCGTAAGTAGTGTCTGCTTCAGCATGTGCGTAATCAATGTCAGCACGTAATGTATGAAGTGGTACAGTTCCTTCTGAATATTGTTCAGCACGCGCGATGTCAGCGCCACCTAAACGACCTGATACTTGAGTTTTGATACCTTTTGCACCAAGTTTCATTGCTCTTCCGATAGCTTGTTTTTGAACACGACGGAATGAAGCACGGTTTTCTAATTGACGTGCGATATTTTCAGCTACTAAACGTGCATCAAGATCTACTTTCTTGATTTCTACAACGTTGATGTGAACTTTTTTATCAGTCAATTGGTTTAATTTGTTGCGAAGTTTTTCGATTTCTGAACCGCCTTTACCAATTACCATACCTGGTTTACCAGTGTGAATTGCGATATTGATGCGGTTAGCAGCACGCTCGATCTCAACATGAGATACTGATGCGTCTTTTAATGCTTTATCAATAAATTTACGAATTTTTAAGTCTTCGTGTAAAAGTGATGCGAAGTCTTTCTCAGCATACCATTTAGCTTCCCAGTCACGAATTACACCAACACGAAGTCCGATTGGATTAATTTTTTGACCCACAATGTTCCCTCCTTAATGATTTGATTAAGCTTCTTGAGCTTCTTCTTTACCATCACTTACAACGATTGTAATGTGGCTTGTTCTTTTGTTAATTGCACTTGCACGCCCTTGAGCACGTGGACGGAAACGTTTTAAAGTTGGTCCTTCGTTAGCATATGCTTCTTTAACAACTAATTCGTCAGTGTTCATACCATAGTTGTGCTCAGCATTAGCTAAAGCGGACATTAATAATTTTTCTACTACTGGAGAAGAGGCTTTGTTTGTTAATTTTAAAATAGCTACTGCTTCTCTTACGTCTTTACCTCTGATTAGATCTAATACTAATCGTACTTTACGAGGTGCGATTCTGATAGTTCTAGCAACCGCTTTTGCTTCCATTCGTATTTCCTCCTTTACTTATTAGAAATGGTTTATCTTCTTGTTTTCTTGTCGTCTGCAGCGTGACCTTTGAACGTACGTGTTGGAGCAAATTCACCTAATTTGTGACCAACCATATCTTCAGTTACGTATACAGGTACGTGTTTGCGTCCATCGTATACTGCGAATGTGTGTCCAATAAAGTTTGGGAAAATTGTTGAACGACGTGACCAAGTTTTGATTACTTGTTTCTTTTGACTATCACCTTGAGCTTCAACTTTTTTCATTAAATGCTCATCGACGAAAGGTCCCTTTTTAATACTACGAGCCATAATGGCGCCTCCTTTCTTATTATGTGCGTGCAGCGATTACGCCGCACACCCAAATAAGCTATTTTTATTTTTTCTTACGTCCACGTACGATAAGTTTATCTGAACGTTTCTTACCACGACGTGTTTTCTTACCAAGAGTTGGTTTACCCCATGGTGACATTGGAGATGGACGTCCGATTGGCGCACGGCCTTCACCACCACCGTGTGGGTGATCGTTAGGGTTCATTACAGAACCACGAACTGTTGGTCTCTTACCTAACCATCTTGATTTACCGGCTTTACCGACATTTACAAGTTCGTGTTGGAGGTTACCAACTTGTCCTACTGTTGCACGGCAAGTTGAAAGAATCATACGAACTTCACCAGAACGAAGTCTTACAAGAACGTATTTACCTTCTTTACCTAATACTTGTGCGCTTGCACCAGCAGAACGTGCGATTTGGCCACCACGGCCTGGTTTTAATTCGATATTATGAATAACTGTACCTACTGGAATGTCTTTTAATTGAAGTGCGTTACCAACTTTGATGTCAGCTTCTGAACCACTTTCAACGATTTGACCTACTTCTAATCCTTTAGGTGCGATGATGTAGCGTTTTTCACCATCTGCATATACGATTAAAGCAATATTTGCTGATCTGTTTGGATCATATTGAATTGAATCAACTTTACCAGCGATTCCGTCTTTATTACGTTTGAAATCAATCACACGGTATTGACGTTTGTGTCCACCACCGTGATGGCGTACAGTCAATTTACCTTGGTTGTTACGACCCGCTTTTTTCGGTAGCGGTTGTAATAATGACTTTTCAGGTTTTGACTCTGTAATTTCAGAGAAATCTAATGTAGTCATATTACGACGACCATTAGTAATTGGCTTATAATGTTTAAGAGCCATTGTCGTTTACCTCCTTAATGGTAATGGGAATTTTAGTTGAATAGGTCGATTTGACCTTCTTTTAATGTAACAATCGCTTTGCGACGTTTGTTTGTGTAACCTTGGTAACGGCCTACACGTTTTTTCTTAGGTTTGTAGTTGATGATGTTGACTTTGTCAACTTTAACATCAAAGATTTGTTCTACTGCTGTTTTGACTTGTGTTTTGTTTGCACGAACATCAACGTCAAATGTGTATTTATCTTCAGCCATTGCTTCAGATGATTTTTCTGTGATTACGGGGCGCTTTAGAATATCTCTTGCTTCCATTATCCGAGCACCTCCTCAACTTTTTTAGCTGCTTCTTCAGTGATTAAAACACTGTCAGCATGTGTTAATTCTAATACGTTTAAGCCTTCTGGTGTTGTGAATTGAACACCTGGGATATTACGTGCTGATAATTCAACATTTACATCACCAAGAGTAACAACAAGAACTTTTTTAGGTAATTCTAAGTTAGTTAAAGTTGCTTTGAATTCTTTTGTTTTTGGCGCTTCTAAGTTGAAACTGTCAACGATTTTGAATTCATTTTCTTGAACTTTGAATGAAAGTGCTGATTTCAATGCTAAGCGACGCATTTTCTTAGGCATTTTGTATGAGTAGCTTCTTGGTGTTGGTCCGAATACCACACCACCGCCACGCCATTGTGGAGCACGGATAGTACCTTGACGTGCACGTCCTGTACCTTTTTGTCTCCATGGTTTACGTCCACCACCACGAACTGCTGAACGGTTTTTTACCGCATGCGTTCCTTGGCGTAATGAAGCGCGTTGTAATTGAATAGCTTCAAATAAAACATCGTTGTTTGGTTCGATTGCGAATACCGCATCGTTAAGTTCAACAGAACCTGCTTTAGTTCCATCAACTTTGAATACATCATAATTTGCCATTATGCATTTCCTCCTTTCACTACTAATTATTTATTAGCTTTGATTGCTGATTGGATTTGTACAAAACCTTTTTTAGGACCAGGTACGTTACCTTTTACTAAAATTACGCTGTTTTCCGTATCTACTTGAACAACTTCTAAGTTTTGAACAGTGACTGTGTTACCACCCATGCGGCCTGGTAATTTTTGTCCTTTGAATACACGTGATGCGTCTGACGCCATACCTACTGAACCTGGTGCTCTGTGGAAATGAGAACCGTGAGACATTGGTCCACGTGCTTGGTTGTGACGTTTGATTGCGCCTTGGAAACCTTTACCTTTTGAAGTTCCTGTTACGTCAATTACGTCTCCAACTTCGAATGTATCAACTGAGACTTCTTGACCTACTTCGTATTCGTCAACATTGATGTTTCTGAATTCACGAATGAAGCGCTTAGGTGCTGTGCCTGCTTTTTTAGCGTGACCTTCAGCTGGTTTAGTTGCATATTTGTTAGTTTTGCTACCTTTTTTATATGCTTCTTTGTTTTCAAAACCGATTTGGATCGCGTTGTAGCCATCTACTTCTTCAGTTTTCTTTTGTAATACTACGTTTTCTTTTGCTTCGATTACTGTTACAGGAATTAAGTCCCCGTTTTCACCGAATACTTGTGTCATACCAATTTTTCTTCCTAAGATTCCTTTGGTCATCGAAAGTCCACCTCCTAAAAATTTTTAATTATAATTTGATTTCGATGTCTACACCTGATGGTAAGTTTAAGCCCATTAAAGCGTCAACTGTTTTTGGTGTAGGGTTAACAATGTCGATTAAACGTTTGTGTGTACGTTGTTCGAATTGTTCACGTGAATCTTTGTACTTATGCACCGCTCTGATGATTGTGTACACTGATTTTTCAGTTGGTAATGGGATTGGACCTGATACGTCCGCTCCAGAACGTTTAGCAGTTTCAACGATTTTCTCTGCTGATTGATCGATGACACGGTGGTCATAAGCTTTTAATCTGATTCTGATTTTTTGTTTTGCCATTATTTACCCTCCTTATTCGTCTTCATATAAGTGATAGACTTCTCCACGAAAACTATCTCACACAACGCCATGGCAAAGCGGCCGGGTGTGTCAGTAACCTTTCGCTTCATCGCATTAAAAAGTCCAACATTAGATATTCTACAAGAAAAGTTGCGTCTTTGCAATAGTTTCTCAAGAATTTTTATATCTAATCACATACCATGTCATTTTACTGTAAATGACGCTTAAGTTCAACCATTTATACAAAATTTTTTGTTCTTTAATGAGTGTTTGATTATAATGGTAGACAACGACAAATTTTTAGAAAGATATGAGGTATTGTCTATGACAAAAAAAGTTAAAACACTTCTAACAGTTTTTACCTTAATCGTACTTGTTTCAGAATTTATCGCTGGGTTTCCATTCCTTGGTGGATGGTATGTTCTCGCATTAGGATGGCAGCCTTTAGCATTTAATATTTTCATTTATATTGTGATGGTTCTAGTGTTAATCTTTGATAAGCAAAATACAATTCGCCCGATGGTGTTAATTCCATTATTAGGTGCCATTGTAAATTGTGTAGCGATTATTCCTGTGATTGGTATGATTCTGCACTGGCTGATGCTTATTCTACTTATTTTTATGTTAATCATTTTATTTGCAACACCTACTTATCTTCCTAATGCACATGCACGTGTGATATACGACGACGATTCACATCGAAAATAATATGATAATCACTAACAAAGTAAATAGCCCGACTACTCTTCTTATACGATGAGTAGTCGGGCTATTTTGTTGTTATTTTTATTCCTTAACCATGTACAAATACAAAATATAAGATGAAGATAATCATCAATGCATACATGATTGGATGTACTTCTTTATGACGTTTCGTTAATAACATTGTGATTGGATAGAAGATGAAACCACACGCAATACCTGTCGCAATTGAATATGATAAAGGCATCATAATGATTGTAACGAATGCTGGTACAGCTACTTCAAACTTCTTCCAGCTAATGTCAGCTAAGTTAGAAGCCATTAACACACCTACTACAACCAATGCTGGTGTTGTGACTGCCGATGTTACAACAGCCATTAGTGGACTGAAGAATAATGCTAATAAGAAACAGATGCCTGTTACGATACTCGCTAAACCAGTACGTGCACCTACTGCAACACCTGACGTTGATTCGATGTATGATGTTGTTGTTGTAGTACCAAACACAGCACCCGTCATTGTTGCTAATGAGTCTGCAAATAACGCACGTCCTGCACGAGGTAGCTTGTTATCTTTCATAAACCCTGCCTGATTGGCTACTGCTACAATTGTACCAGCAGTATCAAAGAAATCGATGAATAAGAATGTCAAGATAACAATTAAAAATTGAATCGTAAATAATTGCGCTGGGTCTTGGAATGATTCGAAAGCAGCACCAAATGTTGGAGCGATACTTGGAACTTTCCCTACAATACCTGTTGGCGGTGCAATTTGTTGTGTAACAAGACCTGCAATCGCTGTTAGAACCATCCCTAAGAAGATTGCACCAGGCACCTTCTTAGTATACAGAATCACAGTTACAATAATACCGAAAACGGCTAATAATACGGGTGGGTCAGTAATCTTACCTAAAGTAACTAAAGTTGCATCGTTGTTTACGATAATTCCTGAACTTTGTAGACCGACAAATGTAATGAATAAACCAATACCGGAAGATACTGCTAATTTCATCTCATAAGGAATTGCATTAATGATCGTTTCTCTCAAACCTGTTGCTGTTAAAATGGCAAATACAAATCCGGAAAAGAATACGCCTGTTAAACCGACTTGCCATGGAATTCCCATAGTTAGAACAACTGTAAATGCGAAGAACGCATTCAATCCCATACCAGGTGCAAGTGCAATTGGGTAGCGGGCGATAAGCCCCATAAATAAACAACCTACAAATGCTGCAAGTGCTGTCGCTACGAAAATAGCACCTTGGTCCATCTTCTGATCTGCAGGCACACCATCAACACCTGCTAAGCTTAAAACTTGTGGATTGACGGCTAAAATATATGCCATCGATAAAAACGTTGTAAGACCGCCGAGAATTTCTCGTTTATAGTTAGTCTGATGCTCGTCAAAGCGGAAGTATCTTCTCACTGTCATTGGCTCCTTTATTTAAAATACTCATTCATTCTAATACGGTACAATCAGAATTTCAATATTAAATACGAACTTTATCTTTAATTTTTAGATTTTTGTTCGATTTTTAGACATTTATCCTTTTAATCCTTTGAGCGCTTCCTTAAATGGATTGTTTTCCATCGTGTCATCTTTCATATATTTTTTCATGTCACGTTTGGATACTTTATCTTTCCCTTTGTTTTTAAAGCGTTTATCCATCTGCTCTTGTGTTTCTGTATAACCGCAGCTACAACGATAAGTAGCTTGTTTTCCGACACCAAACTTTGTCAACCGCTTCTTACATTGTGGGCAGCGTGCTTTTGTTTGGGTTTTGACATCTTTTTTCGTCTTACAGCTTGGGTCTTGACATACGAGCATAGAACCATTTTTAGTTTTCACTCTTAACATGAACTTTCCGCACGTCGGACATTCGGCAGACGTCAAGTTGTCATGCTTGTACTTCTGCTCGCTCTGTTTAATTTCTTCAATGATTTGTTGCGTGAAGTCTTTCATCTCTGCAATAAACTGCTGACGTTTTAGTTGTCCTTTTTCTATGCGTAACAGCTTATCCTCCCACTTCGCAGTTAGCACTGGTGATGTAAGTGCTTCAGGCGCTAACTCTAAAATCTGTCTTCCTTTCGACGTCACCTTAATGCTGCCGTTTTGATTCTCAATCGCATTCATACTGTACAACTTGTCGATAATATCCGCACGTGTTGCAACCGTTCCGATACCACCTGTTTCTTTAAGTGTTTGTGCTGACTTCTTATCTCTCAATGAGAAGAACTTGTCAGGACGCTCCATCGCCTTCAATAATGTTCCTTCATTGAAGTAAGGCGGCGGTGTCGTTTGATGTGCTTGTATCGTTGCATCTTGTATTTTTATACGACTTCCCTTTTCAAAGTCTGCTGTCTTTTCTCGCTGTTGTACGTCTGTTTGCAGCTTTTTAAATCCTAATTCAATCGGTTGTTGCATCTGATTCACAAAAGTTACATCCCCAAATTTCGCAGTCACTTTTTGCTCAACATAACGATACGGTGGTGATAACACTTCTAAAAATCGTTGCACAATCAATAAGTAAATCTTTTGCTCATTCGGTGATAAGTCACTCATATTAGGACGAACTTCAGTTGGAATAATCGCATGGTGATCGGATACCTTCTGATTATTGATATACCTTGCTTTCGCATCAAATTTCTGTTGCATTAATGACTTAGCCACATCAAGGTACGTTGTCCCCATTGTCGCTTGTAAACGCTCCTTCAACGTCCCTACCATATCCGTTGTTAAGTAGTTTGAATCAGTACGAGGGTATGTAACAAGCTTATGTCGTTCATATAACTGTTGCAATGTATTTAATGTTTGCTTTGCCCCCATGTGGTAACGTTGATAAGCCGCTTGTTGTAAGTCTGTCAAATTAAACAGTGGGCTCGGATATGATTTTTTATCCTTTGTGTCAATTGATACAATTTCAACTTCTTGCCCTTTCAATTCATTAACAAGTGTCTCTAATTCGGTACGATCCGTCATCCTACGCTCTTGTCGAAAATCAAACTTCACGCCATTCAACTTGATTGATAACGTGTAATAATCTTGTGGTCTAAAGTTTTTAATCTCTTGTTGACGCATATGAATCAATTGAATCGTTGGTGTTTGTACACGGCCTAAAGACAGCTGTGCATCGTATTTTGTTGTGAGTGCACGTGTCGCATTGATACCTACAATCCAATCTGCTTCACTTCGTGCTAATGCTGCCTGGTATAAGTTGTGGTATTGTGACCCGTCCTTCAAATGTTTAAAACCATCACGAATAGCTTTTGTTGTCACAGAACTAATCCATAACCGCTTAATTGGCTTCTTGATACGGGCCTTATCGATAATAAGACGTGCTACAAGTTCCCCTTCTCGTCCGGCGTCAGTCGCAATAATAATTTGCTTAACATCATCTCTTTGCATCAGTTTTTGTACTGTGTTAAATTGCTTTCTCGTCTTATTGATAATGACTGTTTTCATATGCTTTGGTATGATCGGTAAGTCTTCCATACGCCATTGTTGCAACGACTTATCATACTGTTCAGGTGTCGCATTGGTTACAAGGTGACCGAGCGCCCACGTAACAATATACGCATTATTTTCAAAGTATCCTTGCTTCGTTGCATTGACTTGTAGTGCCTTCGCAATATCTCGACCTACTGATGGTTTTTCAGCTAAAATTAATGCTTTCATACATCTTTCTCCTCTTTTATGCCCAATTGGGATTACATCGCTATTTTATTTACCTCTCCTATTGTAACACGTCAATTTTATCAGTTGGCAAACCGGTTGTGTGGTTGTTTGATTTGTCGCTCAAAGTCTTTATAATAAAAGTATCACGTTATTATTGGGGGACTGACTATGAAAACTAACTATATACAAGATTTTTCTCATGTCGCAACATTCATTCAAGATAACCTCTCAAAAAATCAATCATACGTACATAAATTACCAGTGGATTGCACTGAATCATTACAGACATACTTATCAAATGCAGATTATCATCACCAACTACATACAACACAAGATAGCAATGGTCTAGCAATGGTACTTATCTGCACACCTTATGCCGAACATAGATATCAAGTTATCGGCCCTATCTATCGTCAAGGTGCTACTTTTACAGAACATGATCTCAAACAACTATTCGAATCAGCAACTGCACATCATCATCGACCTTCTACATATTATTTTTCATTTTCAACAGCACATCCTGCCATTAAGTCTTATATGAAATCAATCGGTGCTGCCTATACTTTTACCGATTACCATCTAGAAGCCACTCAAGATTTGGGTGAGTCAGAGCGCGATCATCTCATCATTGACTACCAACCTGTCTACTTCCGTCACTTAAAAAAATTGCACGAAAAAGCATTCCAACATTCATCCGAAACTGCAGAAACAATCGTAAATCATCTGGATGACTCACATAAGTTATTTTTATATGTAGAAGAAGGACTACTGAAAGGCTACCTATACCTTGTACTAGATGCGCAGACAGAACGTGCCGAGATCAAGTACTTCTCATCACATACAGATTATCGGTTGAGAGGCATCGCATTTGATCTCATTCAACACGCCATTCATCACGCTTGCCAAGATAATGACATTCAAACGGTTCACTTCAAGATAAGAAGTAAAAATCACCAACTCGTGTCTCGATTTGATACACTTGGTTTTCATATCAAAGAATCCTATGATAAGTTCAAATGCCATTTCTAACAAAATAAAAAATGCCTGAAGCTGAGATGTAACCGCTTTGTATATTTCGGAAACCGATACGATATATCCGAAAGTAGCATGTTCATCTCAACCTCGAAGCATCATTGTTCGATTGCGTATGAAACTATTCATACAATATTATGTGGGTACAAATAAGTATTGATACACATAGAGTGTGATAATACTAATCACAATCGTAATATTACTCGCCATCGCGATAACTGGAAGTGTCCGATAGCGAAATTGTACAGCATAAGACAGCGCTGCAACCCCGACTGGCATTAGCCAGATTAGTTGTAGTGTTGTCTTTATCATGTCGTCCGATACAGGCAACAAGTAGTAAACGAGTGTACCGAATAATAAACCAAACCCATAGTACAGTCCTAAGTATTTCAGTGTAATCGGTAAGTAGCGTCTATCCAATCTAAAATCAATCAAGACACCTAATAAAATCATAGAGAGCGGTAAGTTTGCTGCAGCTAATACATCAAAAAAACGAATACTCTCTTGCGGAAGGCTTAGATTGAATATGTTGAGTAGCAACATTACAACATACGTCATCAAAGGAATAGATGTCGCTAAGTTTTTCAACACTCTCTTTGGGTTCAATCCACCACTCATATTTTTAAAATATGATGCCGCAAAGTAAGTCATTCCAAACATAACAACAGCACCCCCGATGTCAGCCATTCCAAAATAAATCAATCCGACATCAGGCCATATTTGTTGAACGAGTGGATAGGCAAATATTCCAATATTGAGACTCCCTATCATAATTGCTACCGTCCCTCGCACTTCGTTGTTATACTTTAAAAACAGCATCACAATCAGAATTTTTGTGATAGTTCCGTATAGAATCATCATGACTGGCAAAATGGATAACGAAGGGGTTAACGTCACATCATTCAAATTGACGATGACAACCGATGGCAAGGTGACATTTAGTACGATGGTCGATATGACACGACTGTCTTGTCCTGAAATATATCTCATTCGTTTCAATATGTATCCTAATGTGATCAATAATAATATGATTAAAAAGTTTGCAGTCATGTCTCTTCCCCTTTTCTACTAATGATTACAGCTCATATCGTACAGTAAAACGTTTTAATATTACAATGGTAACATGCTATAATGATGACAATTGATACAAGGAGGATGTTGTATGGACTTAGAGCAACAATTACAAGAACTCAAAATGGATTACATCCGCTTGCAAGGAGATTTAGAAAAACGCGAATCAACATCACAACAAGTTGATCCGTTAATTAAGCAACTCGAATCAATCGAACAACAAATTGCTGAAGTACGTGCAAAGCTACAGCAATAAGCCATTTTCAATGCATAGTCAGCCATTGGCATCAAGCCAGCTTTACTATGCTCCATATACACGCAGATATTAGGCTCGTTTATAGAAAGGATGTATCCTAATGTTAACTTATCTTATTCTATTGCCATTGATGTATCTCATCGTGGCATATATTAGCATTTTCAAGTTAGATATGTTGCTACCGAAGATTTTGCGCCTGTTGATGGCTGTCTTACTAATTATCGTTGTAACAACTTCTCTACTATATTATCCATCACAAGTTTGGTGGTTAGTTGCCGTCTTACTAATGCTCATCGGCAATGTAGAAATAACTGCATTCAAACATCATAAAAAAGATGCGAAAGGTGTCCAAATTTTAAATATGATGACTTTGCTTATTTTAGTCATCTACATTGGCGTTACGATTATTCTCGTATAATGTCGTACATAAAAAGCCCTTATCAGTTACAAATGTACTGAATAAGGGTCTTATTTATGCATTTTACTCTTGGTAAAGCGAATCCAATGTAACTAGTCTTTCTAGTGCTTGCTCAAGTTGTTTTTCATCTATCGCAAACGAAACGCGTACATATCCTTCTCCTTCTTCTCCAAAAGGATGACCAGGCGCTGCTAAAATGGATAATTCTTCTAATAAATATGTGATGAATGCATCACTCGTCATATTGGGCGGACATTTCAACCATAAGAAGATACCACCTTTGATTGGTTCGTGCGGTATATTATGTTGCGTTAATTTGGCTTCAATGATATCACGGCGTCGACTAAAAACTTCTCTCTGTAACTCTAATACATCATCACATTCGTTTAGAGCAACTGTACAAGCATCTTGCAGCGCACCATACATCCCCGCTTGGGTATGCGTATGATACTTTTGTAAGTTTGCGATAATCTCTGAGTTCCCAACCGCAAAACCCACTCGATATCCCGACATATTATACCCTTTCGAGAAAGAAAAAACTTCTACCGCAACATCTTTTGCCCCATTCGCAGCCAATATACTTGGATTCGGCGCATCGAATCCAAACGCTTGGTAGGCAAAGTCATGTACAATCTTTGTCTTAGTTCCTTTAAATCGATCAATCGTTTCTTGGAAAAATTCCGGCGTTGCCACAGAACCCGTTGGATTGTTTGGGTATGTTAAATAGACTAACTTCGTATTCGTCGTGTCGACCTTATCCCATTGTGGCAAGTAGTGTTGCTCAGGTGATAACTTCAAGCGTTTAGGAATACCATGCGCTAGGTGTACTCCCGCTTCATAATCTGTATAACCCGGATCAGGTAATAACACTTCATCTCCCGGTTCAATCGTACAAGTCGGTATAGCCACAAGCCCATTTTTTGTTCCATAAAAAAGGCAAACTTCTGTCTCTGGGTCTAATGTGACACCAAAATGACGTTGATAAAAATCGACAATTGCTTTTTTAAAGTGTGCCTTCCCTTGAAAAGCTAAATATTTCTGATTTTCAGGCTTGATAATCGCTTCTGCGAGTGCGTCTAAAATACGTTGCGGTGTATCTGCATCTGGTATACCGACTGCCAAATTAATCAATGGTAGTGGTCCATGTGTCACCTTACGTCCCATTGTCTTACCAAAATAACTATCTGGAATTTGTCCCAAAATACTTGTATAAGCCATGTAATCCCCCCGTATGTAATGAGAAGCTGAGACACACTTATGCCCCAGCTCCCCTATCTCATGATCGAGATTTTATAATATTTTTATCTTACAGAAGGAATTAATCTACGTCAATGTTTTCAGACTTTTTCGTCAATCTATTTTTAATCGTAAAAATCACTTCATAAATGACTGGTACAACAACCAACGTTAACAGTGTTGATGACAATAAACCACCGATAACGGTTGCAGCCAAACCTTTAGAGATAAGCACTGAACTGTCTTGTCCAAACAACATCGGTAAGAGTGCACCGATTGTTGCGATTGCAGTCATTAAGATTGGACGAATTCTCGTTCCACCCGCTTCTATTAATGCTTCTTTCATTGACATACCAGCAGCTTCATTATTGATAACACGGTCAATTAAGACGATTGCATTCGTCACAACGATACCGATTAACATCAGCATACCAATCATACTAGGAACAGACAATGTTTCCCCCGTTGCAATCAATGCTAAAACGACACCGATAATTGTATATGGCAGCGAGAAGAGAATCGTAAATGGCGCAAGACCACCTTTAAACGTCAATACTAGAACGAGATAGACAATCATAATCGCCGCAAGCATCGCTAAGCCTAACTGTGTAAACGCAGACTCGATATCTTCATTCGTACCACCCATTGACGTTTTCACATCATCAGGCTGTTCAATCTTATTCAATACATTCATCACATCTTGAGAAACAGCACCTACATCATCATTGGTGATTTTACCCGACACTGTCGTAGCATAATCTCCACTTTGTTTGATGAGCTTATTCGGTGTGGTTGTCTTCTCGAGTGTTGCGATATCGCTTAGTGTGAGAGAATCACCAGTAGCAGATGGTAAGGGTGTCTCTTCCAGTTTTTGCTGCGTCCATTGGGTTTCTTTTTCTTGCTTCACAACAACGTCATACGTCTGTTCGGCATCTTTCACTTTCGTCACAGTCGTGTCAGGTACATTCTCATTTAACATCATCGCTAACTGTCCAGCTGTGATGCCGTATTCTCCGGCTTTCTTAGAGTCAACCTTCACCTTAAACTGCTCATATGTTTTCGCCAAGTCAGACTTTACGTTTGTCAAACCATTCAACTTCTTCATTTCTTGCTCAACTTTATCGACCGTTCCTTCAATGCGCTCTGGCGAAGGTCCTGTCACTTGAACTGTCACTTCATTAGATGTTGCGCCTGTACTCATATCTAAGTTTTTCCAATCACCCGGATGTTTATATGTTGCAATATGATTCAACACACGTTGTGGCTCTTCGTCAAACTTGGGCGTCTTTGAATCATACTGTACCATCAATGCCATGCTGTTCGTACTTCCTGTTGGATCGACTGGAGAAGCACCCCCAACAGAATATTGTACATTATCAACATACTTATTCTTTTGTAAGTAGCGTTCCACATCTTCAGCATGTTTCAGTACACTTCCTTCCGTTTCACCCGGTTTTGGCGAATACGTTAACGCCATGAACTTATCTTCACCCGTAGAAATAAAGCTTGTACCTACTTTCATCGCACCTAATCCGATACTTCCAACTAACAGTAATGTACTGACAATCATCACAATCCACTTATGGTCTAAACTCCAACTTAAGATGCGTTTATAATAACGACTCATCACACCCACATGTTCCGTTTTTTTACTTGGAAGACCACGCTTGAAGAATACGGACCCTAAAACAGGCACAATTGTAATCGACACTAATAATGATGCTAACAAGCTAAACGTTACAGCGTAAGCAAACGGGCGGAACATTTCCCCGACCATTCCTGTTACAAAGGCAAGTGGTGCAAAGACGACAATCGTTACAATCGTTGACGACATAATCGGAATGAACACTTCTTTTGTCGCAGAAACAATCAGTGCATCCCCTGACAACCGCTCATCCAACCTTGTCAGTCGACGGTAAATGTTTTCAATGACAACAATGGAATCGTCAATAACACGACCGATAGCAACGGTTAAAGCACCTAATGTTAAAATATTTAGTGAAACATCTGTCAATTTCAACGCAATCATTGCGATAAGAATTGACAAAGGAATTGATACAACTGAAATAGCTGTCATACGGAAGTTGCGTAAAAACAACATAATGACGATGACAGCAACGATAGAACCGATTAATGCTTTTTCAATCATCGTATTTAACGCATCTTGAATCGGCTTGGCTGTGTCCATAATTTGAATTGATTTTAAGTCAGGATGTTGCTTTACAAAACGGTCGATAGCTTTATCGACTTCTTTTGCGACAGCAACGGTATTGGCATCTTGCGCTTTAACGACTTGAATGTCAACCGCATCCTTACCATTCGTTCTAGATATTGATGCACGTTCATTCACTAATGATACTTTGGCGACATCCTTTAATGTCACAGTTTGCGGTTGTGTGCCGTTATCTTGCGATGATTGACTTGAAGATGCAGGGCTTTGTCCTTGCTCTCCCTGCTGCGCAATCGATAATGGAATATCCATATTTTCCAAAGCATCTACTGAAGCGAATTGTCCGTCAATCACAATCGACTTTTCCGTATCTCCAAATTGAAACAGCCCTAATGGTACTTCTTTTGTCGCTGCTTCAATATAATCGATGACTTGTTTTTGGTTAAGACCAACAGCCCCTAACTTTTTATCATCAAATTCAACATTTACTTGTCGGCTCGTTTGACCGTTCACTGTCGCACGTTGGACACCGTCGATTTCTTGAAGTTTTGGAATCAAATTGTTTTCGACATCTTTTGTACTTTGTTCAATATCATTTTTTTCGTGCAATATAGAATATGCAACAACTGGAAATGCGTACAGTGAATTACGTTGAATTTCTGGCTTTTCAACACCTTCTTCAAATTCCAGTTTTTTTAAAACTTTATCTATCTCTTGCTCTGCATGATCCATATCTGTTTGTTCATTAAAGTTAACTGTTATCAACGATGCGTTAGCAAGAGATTCTGTTTTAACACTTGATACATCCGACATGCCACGTATCGCTTCGTCTATCGGATCGCTCACTTCTTTCATCACCGTTTCAGGTGTGGCACCGGGCATTGCTGTTGTGATTGTTAACATAGGTGGTTCTGTATCTGGCAAAAGCTCTAACTTCATCTTATAGCTCGCAAAAACACCACCTAATATGACAAGCAATACCATCAATGTAATGGCAAACTTATTAGATAATGAAAAATCTATTAACTTTTTAACCACGTGTGCTTACGCCTCCTTTTATATGTTTTATACAACATTTTACATTGTACTTTTTTTATACTTATTAAGCTACAAAAAAGCCCATCTCATATTTGTTCTATCACAGATTCAATATGAGATGGACACATTTTAATCAATTACTTTTTGCGGGCTTTAATCTGACGTACGACTTTAATTTTTAATTGCGTCAATTGTGGTTTGAATTGCTCAATCATGCGATATAAGATTGGATTTAGCACATAGTCGAACTCTCCAATTTTTTCACTTAAATATGTTCCCCACAAGCGTTTAAATTCCCACAAACCATAGTGATCAGAATCTTTATCTGGCGCATTGTCTGTACCACCAAAGTCATATGTTGTCGCACCTTTATCACGCGCATATTTCATCATAGCAATTTGCATATGATGGTTTGGCATAAACTTTCGATACTGGTTAGAAGAAGCACCGTATAAATAATATGCCTTCTTACCACAAAACATCAGTAACGCCCCTGATAAATATAGACCTTCTGGATGTTTCTCAGCAAGTGTTTCCATCTCAGCAATGGCTTCTTGCTTTTTCGATAACTGCAACTGCACATCTTTTAACTTATTGCGGACTTTTTTGTTGTCTTGATTCTTCCCTAACAAAGCAGTCTCTTCCGTTTTCAACTGTTCCGCTTCACTACCCAACACATCAAGTACATGTTTCGGATCAAGCTTAACAAGAAATAGTTCAGCATCACCATCTGGATGAAGCGCATCATAAATCGTTTCAAAGTATGAAACATCACGTGTTAAGAAGCCGTCACGTTCACCCGTTTCTTTCATCAGGTCAGCGAAAATACGCAATTGTTCACGCCCAGCAATTTCAACCGTCGTCCCTCTTTTCATTGAGGCACGGACTTTTGTGCGGTTGTTTGTTTGAAAACTTTTAATCAATTCTTCATCCGACTTATCAATCGGGGTAATCATCGTCATTCGTGGTTGAATATAATCTTTAGATAAACCATCTTTGAACCCTTTATGCTTAAAGCCTAACGCTTTCAAATCTTGAACCGTCGTCATCCCTTGTTCGACCTCTACGTCTGGATCAATTTTAATCGTATAAGCTTTCTCTTGTTTAGCTATTTTGATTGCTTCAGCCAATAATGTTTTCACAGCAAGTTGATTATCATAGTCGACAACAAACCCTCTTGATGCATAACACAGTGTAAACGGTGTGCGTGGAATCTTTTTGAACAATAATTGTGCAACACCTTGTACTTCACCATTTTCGCCGACAGCGATGCGTTTCGTATACCAACCTGTCAGCTTTTTCGTTTCACCCCACTGTGTTAACTGTAATAAGTCACCATTAGGATGTGCCTTAACAAACGCATCATGCGCCTGATCGGTAATATTCATCAATTTCATGATTTAAAGCTCCTTTAGTTTTTTCTTTCTATTTATCTCTCTTCTGGTTTGAAATGATAGCTTGCGCCACGTGTTCGAATTAATATCGGTGCCTGAATCGTCTGATCGATAAAATGAATCCCTTCAATGCGGTCATCTTTACCTTCTACAATTTTAAATTTAACTTTTTTAGCCGGACTCTCAAGTATTGTATACTTATTGGACTTCTCAACAATATCCATATCAAACCATTTCTGCCAATTCTCAGTCATTGTTTGACGTTGGTGTGAGTGAAATTCAATCATATCAATATCCAAGTGTGTTTGAAAAGTATCTCTCAAATCGGCTTCTCGGTCTTCATCAGATTTATCCCACTGAATGAAAAATGGCATCATCACATCAAATTGATGATCATTCACATATAACAGTTGCCAATGAATTTCATGTCCTTTTTTATTTTGACGTGTCATTTTGACAGGTCCTACAACTTCAAGTCCACGTGCTAAAAAGTCTTCTTTTAACTTATAAATATCGTGTGTTCTAAAACATATCTTTTTAAAACCTTGCTTGTAACCATTCTGAATGATAGACGTCGCAAATGAATATTTACCTTCTTGCGTTTTTGACTGATGTTTCATTTTTCCTTGATCAAAAATATCTAATAGCTCAATATAACTTAAATTAATGTGAACGAGTCGATTGAACGTTCCAAGATTTTCGTGGCGACCGCCTTTTTGAATTTCTAAATATTTCCCAGGAAATTCAAAGTGTTCTAAACCATCTATGTAATGAATCATGTGATCAAACTCGATATCGACCATCTCATCACTCCTCACGTCATTTACTTGTTTCTATTCTAACAAAAATTATTTACTATCGCTTGATTCATATGATAATTTCAATTTTATTTTCATGCATTATCTCCAAAACAAAGATGCACCTTGCAAGATAGAACTATCTATCTTCATACAAAGTGCATCCAAAGATTAACCACCAATATAGTTCATATTGATTTTCTTTTTGCGTCTATTTTTAACTGTCTGTTCCGTACGTTCATCTGAATAACGGTCAGTTCGAATGTTCCACAAACCTTTTAATGTGTCTTTAACCGATTCATCTGAAGCATCACTTCTCAACAGGTTTCTAACATCAAAACCTTCAACGGTACTGAACAAGCACCCGTAAAACTTACCGTCAGAAGACAACCGTGCTCTCGTACATGTTGAACAGAATGATTCTGAAACACTCGTAATCAAACCAAACTTAGATTTTGCACCGACATGACGATAATACTTCGCTACTTCTCCATAGTATCTTGGTGCAACCGGCTCTATTTCAAAGGCTTCTTGTATCATTGTTAACATTTCATCTTTTGTCACTACTTTACTGAAATCCCAGCCGTTATCATTACCGACATCCATAAATTCAATAAAACGTATTGTAACATCTCTATCTTTGAAGAAAGCAATCATTGGAACAATCTGATCATCATTGATCCCTTTTTGGACTACGACATTTACTTTCACTTCAAAACCGAGTTGTACCGCATAGTCTATTTGATCGATAATCGTTGACGCTTTAATATTGCGATTATTTATAGATTGAAAGAGTTCGTCATCAATCGCATCCAAACTTACATTGATACGACGTAATCCAGCATCATACAATTTCTGTCCATGTTTTTTTAACAACAATCCATTTGTCGTTAATCCGATATCTTCAATACCTTCAATATCATTGATTTGTGCAATTAATTGATCCAAATCACGTCTTAACAATGGCTCCCCACCCGTGATTCGAACCTTCTTAACACCCAGTTTTGCATAAATGCGTGTGACACGGACAATCTCTTCAAATGTCAGCAATTCATTTTTAGGCAAAAATGCGTAATCATCACCGAAGATTTCTTTAGGCATGCAGTAATCACAGCGGAAGTTACAGCGATCTGTAACGGAAATGCGCAAATCACGTATCGGTCGGCCTAATTTATCTAATATTTGTTCTGTCATCTTGCGCCCTCCTTCGCTTCTTATTGTGCCAATACTTCTTCCAGCTTCTCCAAATCACTCGGATAATTTACATTGTAGTACCAATATTCCGGACTATCAATCTCACTGACATCTAACCATTTAGATGACACTTGCGCATAAACATGTTTCATACTCAAATCATCTGTCCATAACACGTCTTCAATGATGGGTTCAACACGACGATGGTAGAAGGCAATCGTTGGAATTGGATACCCTTCTGAAGCAAAACCAGCAATATCGAGTTGTGATTCAATTAAGTTTGAAACCATAAATTGATATAAACAACTAATTGCTTTTTGGCTAACCATTGGCGTGTCAACAGAGATGACAAAGTAAAGGTCTTCATCATCTTGCTGCATCACACTATATATCCCTGCCAGCGGTCCTTTATCTTTTTGTGCTTCTTGATCAATAACAACCCGTACATCTTCAAATTGTCCTGCTAACTGTGTATTACTACTGATCATAATCTCACTGAACATATTTGTTGATTGCAACGTCTGAACAAGTCGCTGATAAAACAACTCACCTTGAATCGTTGCAAATGCTTTCGGGTTGCCAAAGCGCGTTGATTGACCGCCCGCTAATATAATTGCTTTCATTGTTGTCGTTTAACCTCCACTAACCGGTGGAATTAATGCAACAATATCATCCGGTCTAACAACCGCATCTTCTTGTACGAATTCTTCATTAATCGCCACTTGGAAAGACTTCCCTTGAATGACAGGATAAGTCTCGTATAAATGTTTTTTTAATTCAGTCACACTGATTTCATAATCAAAATGAAATGTATCTTCCGCACGATCTAACTTTTCTTTTATCTCTGCAAAATACAATATTTTCACGACTGATTATCTCCCTTCTTGACGGCATCTTCATGGTAACCGCGCTGATGTCCTTGCCATTCAGCACCATCTTCCCATATTTCTTTCTTCCAAATAGGCACCACTTCTTTAATGCGTTCTATCGCATATTCATTTGCAGCATAGGCATCTTTTCGGTGTGGTGAAGAGACACTGATACATACCGCAATGTCGGAGATTGCCAGTGCACCGATACGATGTACAATTGCAGTGACTGTTCCCGGCCAGCGCTCACTTATTTCATCACCAATTTGTGCCAACTTTTTCTCCGCCATTGGAACATATGCCTCGTATTCAAGATGTTCCGTACGAATCCCTTTCGTCCATTCTCGAACATGTCCTGTAAATACAACAACAGCGCCTTGCTTTTCATTCAATGTCCACTGACGGTATTGTTCAGGTTCAATCGACGCAGTTGTCACTTCAAATTGTTTCATCTTATCTCTCCTTCACCTTCTCGGATCCATTGTTTCAGCCACTTATCGTAGCTTGTTTCATCGAATCCACCTGACTGCCATTGCATCGAAAATTGTACATTTTCAAGTTGGCGCAATGCATCTAAATCTTCTTTATTTTTATAGACAATCACCTTAGGGTAAGTTGCCCGTTTATAGCCTTCAATCAAAATAATACTGTCGTCCATCGTAACACATTCAGCCAGCAAAGTCTCAAGTGCTGGATAGTGATTGCGTTGAATCGTTTCAATATAATCATGTCCTTGAACGATACTTTGGTCAGCACCCGCTTCAAAATGGCGCATATGATCTACCGTTGCGTCAGGCAATGTAATCTCTTCGCCTACATGTCCATGATGTTTCACAGTCACGACCGAGTATCCCCATTGCTTTAACCGTTGAACTGTGTGGGTCATCAGCGTCGTTTTCCCACTATTTTTATAGCCAACGATTTGCAAAATCATAAGTACAACTCCTGTTGATACGTCTCAGGGGATGTTAAAAGTACTTCTACTTCATGTCCGATTTGATAACCTCTCGTGCCACCAGGCAACATCATCATTCCGTTGCTATGTGCAATTGATACCACAGCACCTGACTTGTTAAATCCTGATGGTTTGACTGTCATCTCTCTCCCCGTCATTGTGACGTCTGCACGTACAAAGCGTGTAAATGGATTTGCTTTCTTGAAGTCAGCCATCAATGTTGCGCGTACAATCGCTGGATAATAACGTGTTGCACCCATCATATGGTAAATCGCTGGTTTCGTGAATAATTCAAAACCTGAATAACAAGCAGAAGGATTACCTGAAAGGCCAAATAAATATTTTCCATGTGCAACAGCAACTGTTGTTACGCTACCTGGTCTCATAGCTACTTTGTTAAACAACACTTCTGCTTCAAGTGCACGATAAATGTCTGGCAAATAGTCAAAGTCTCCGACTGAAACGCCACCTGTTGTGATAACCATGTCGTGTTTTTCAAGCGCTGACTTCACAACAGCCAAGCTACTCTCATAATCATCGACTTGTATGCGGTAGCGCTCTACTTGAACACCTTCTCTTTGTAATAACGCAGCAATCATCGGTCCATTTGAATTTCTGATCTTGCCAGGTTCCAAATCATCTTCTACTTCTAACAATTCGCTTCCCGTTGCAATAATTGCAGCAGTTGGTTTGCGAAAAACAGGTACTTCCGAATAACCAAATGTTGCTAAAACCGCAACAGCTCCTGCATTGATGCGTTGCCCTTTGTGTAAAACAACGTCACCCGTTGCCGTTTCTTCACCTTGAAGCGAGATATTCTCCAAATGCTTGAATGACTTACGCAGCGTAAATCCATCTTCCGTTTCTACTGTTTGCTCAAGCATGACAACCGCATCTGCTCCGGCAGGAATTTGTGCACCAGTCATGATACGTACCGCTTGTCCGGGTTCTAATGTTTTTGCTGAAACAGTCCCCGCACCAATGTGATCAATCACTTGAAAGGCAATACGATGCTCTTGACTTGCACCTTGTGAATCTTCACTGCGGATTGCAAAACCATCATATGGGGACTTATCAAAGCGTGGAATATCGTAGGTAGCAACGATATCTTCAGCAAGGATATACCCTTCACACTCATATAAGCTCATACGTTCAGATGACGTATAAATTTCTTGTTGTAGTACACGATGAATCGCTTCTTTTACTGGAATTGGGTGTCTCTTTTCAACTGGCATAACCCATTCACTCCTAACAATTTTTATAATTCATGCTATACTTACCTTGCATATTAAAGGAGGAATAACATGGCTGAATTTACTCATATTAATAAACAAGGAAATGCTAAAATGGTAGATGTTTCTGATAAGTCTATTACGAAAAGAACTGCGATTGCACGTTCAAGCATTACTGTCAATCATACGATTTATCAACAGATTGCAGAAAATACAAATAAAAAAGGAAATGTCCTAAACACTGCCCAAATAGCGGGTATTATGGCTGCTAAAAATACTTCATCTATCATTCCAATGTGTCATCCACTTCCGATATCAGGCGTTGACGTTGCCTTTGATTGGGATACTTCAGATGACCAATTTATTCTTCAAATCGAAACAACTGTCTCAACGACTGGACGTACAGGCGTTGAAATGGAAGCATTAACAGCTGCATCTGCCACAGCACTTACAATTTACGACATGTGCAAAGCCGTAGATAAAGGGATGATTATCGGCGAAACATATCTTGTCAAAAAGACCGGCGGTAAGTCTGACTTCCAACGTTAGTCAAACAGCCCTCCATTACTTTCAAACTGAAACAGAGCGTATCAATATCGCTTTGTTTCAGTTTTTTTATTCTGCTCAATCCCTGAACGCTTCTTTCACAACCTCTTCTGTCAGTGTTCCAGAAGCAGGGCTTTCGACAGAACTTCACAGCTCTCCAAAATCCAGAAAGCGATTTTGTTCGCTGTTCGGGTTCTGCTCAATCCCTGAACGCTTCTTTCACAACCTCTTCTGTCAGTGTTCCAGAAGCAGGGCTTTCGACAGAACTTCACAGCTCTCCAAAATCCAGAAAGCGATTTTGTTCGCTGTTCGGGTTCTGCTCAATCCCTGAACGCTTCTTTCACAGCCTCTTACATTACTTATTCATTTCATGGATAAGATGGTTTAGTTCGGGAAGGATTAATTTGTTTAAACCAAGCTTGACAGCCCCCGTAGAACCTGGCAAGCAGAAAATCAACTTGTTCCCAATCGTTCCACCGACTGCACGAGATAATAATGCTCGTGTACCGACATCTTCAACGTAACTCAAGTATCGGAATAATTCGCCAAAACCTTCTATTTCTTTCGTCAACATCGGAGAAACTGTTTCGATTGTGACATCACGTGGTGCAATTCCTGTGCCACCTGTTGTAATAATGACTTCAACATCTTCTGCTAACCACTTATCAAGTTGTGCTTGAATCTCATCTTTATCATCTTTTACGATACAGTAATGATCAGGTTGAATCTCTGTATTAATTGTTTCCAACAATGTTTTAACCAATTGTCCACCTTTATCCGTCTCAACAGTACGTGTATCTGACACGGTTAATACTGCACAACGTATATCTCTATCTAACTTTACATTTGTATGCATGTGACAACCTCCTCATTCATATTAACCAAATAATTGATGAATCAACTTCTTCGCTTGTTTAACTTCTTTCATACCGTGTATCAATAGGCGTCCATTTTGAAATGCGACGATGCGGTAACCATCATATTCAAACTGCAATAAATATCCGTTTGAATGATAAGCAATATGACGTGTGGTTAAATACTCCACTAACTGTTCATATGTTAAACCTTCATGTTGATATTGAACTGTATCACGACCACACATCGCAGCGTATTGTGTGGCTGTATGGTTCAAATACGGATATTCAGGATGTTCACCGCAAGTTGTACATGCTTTACGCTGCATGCGACCAAATCCGAACACATAGTGTGAACCGTCCCAAATATCACCGTACGTCAACTTAGGCTCTATCGGTGTTTCTGTTAATATTTTTAATGCATCTCTCAACTGTAAGCTTGTCGTCATCGTCACAGCCGGTTGAATGACCCCTACTGTGTCACACGTAAGATTCATGGCAGGAATCTGTGGGATTAAACATTGAAAACACGGTGTTTGTCCTGGAATAAACGCTGCTTCAACATATGTACTGCGCACCACACCACCGTATACCCACGGCTTTTGACGAGCAAAAGCAACATCATTGATCATCATACGTGTCTCAAAGTTATCTGTGGCATCCAATATGATATCTACTTGTGCGACTAGCTCATTGAGAAAGACACCATCTACATGATCGATATACGTGACAATTTCAACATCTTCACGAATGGCTTGCAATGCACTTTTTGCCGCAATCACTTTCGGCATTTGTTGGCGTGCATCATCTTCTGTAAAGAGTGTTTGACGCTGTAAGTTCGAATACTCAATATAATCGCGATCCACAATATGAAGTTTTCCAATTCCTGCACGTACAAGTCCTTCAGCCAGATGTGTACCTAATGCGCCCATTCCTATGATCAATGCAGACTTGCGATTAATCTTCTCCTGTCCGTCTTGACCGATGCCATCAAACAGTATTTGTCGTGAATAACGATTATGTGTCATGGTTCTTAACCTTTCTTACTTTATTAGTCTCTTCTCATTATACGGTGTTACACCTATACTCTCAATCAATTAAAACGTATCAGTAACTATGCGACAATTAGGCATTTCAATACATTCATTCAGTGTTTTCCCTAAGTTTCTCAATATACACATCGCTGAATCATTTCATCTTTCAAAATCTATCATATGTAGCCTGATTCGATACACATAAAAACAAATAAGGTACATGTGCGTCATCGTACATGTACCTCAATGATTCTTATTCTATTGTAATGATTTCATGTGCCAGTTGTTGCGCTTCCCTCTGAGAGTGTGTGACAAAAATAATTGGAATTTGCCACGTTTCAAAAATATGTTGAACGAGCATCATGCTCTCTTGTTTAGAAACATCATCTAAACTAGAAAAAGGTTCGTCTAATAATAATAAATCAGGTTTTGTACTCAAGGCTCTCGCTAAAGCGGCACGTTGCTTCTCTCCACCTGAACATCTCAGCGGATACGCATCCAAAATGTGCGTGATTTTAAGTGTATCAACAAGCTTATCAATATGTGTATTAAACTCTGTCATAAAGGTGATATTTTGTCGGATTGTCATATGGGGAAACAGTTGATAATCTTGAAAAAGGTAGCCGATATGACGTTCTCTAATCGGCGTGTCAATTTTGTGTGCAGTATCTACAACGGTTCTTCCATTGATACGTACCCAGCCTTTATCCGGCAATTGAATACCCGCAATCATATTGAGACATGTTGTTTTACCGATACCTGATACACCCCGCAACGCATAAATCTTAGGTGCATCTGTTGTTATTTGAAATGCAATATTTTTATCATTGATACGCTTTTCCAAATGAATATCTAGCACCTATCTCACCTCACGATATCGGTCTTTATTAAGCATATTCATCGTTCCCATTACTGTTACTGCAAAGGCAACAAGAATCAGCACCCATAGCCACGCTTGATTTTCTCGTCCTTGTTGAACAAGAAAGTAAATTTCTAAAGACAGTGTATTGGTTTTACCCGGAATATATCCTGCAATCATGAGTGTGGCACCAAATTCACCAATAGCACGGGCAAATGCCATCATCGTTCCTGAAATAAGCGCTCGTTTTGATAAAGGTAAAATCAAACGATAGAATATTTTACGTTCAGAAGCGCCCATCGTTCGCGCTGTGTTCAACATCTTATCATCAATACTACGAAAACCTTGTACAGCATGTTGGTACATTAATGGGAAACTCACAATCACCGATGCAATAACGGCACCAGTCAATGTAAACACAACTTTAACCCCTAATACCTCTGTTAAAAAATAGCCTACTGGTCCATTTACAGAAAATAAAATAAGGAGTAAGAACCCCATCACTGTTGGTGGTAATACAATAGGTAAGAGCACAAGACTCTCACAAAACTTTATCAAACGTCCTTGTTTGTTATATAGAATTTTGGCTAGTAATGTGGCAAGAATTACTACAATCAATGTACTGATCATTGCCACACGTAATGAGATCCAAAACGGTGTAAGTTCTGACATAAATGTGTCACCTAAACTTCAAAATGATATTTTTTTAAAATTTGTTTCGCTTCATCTGACTGCATAAATGTCATCCATTCTTTTGCAGCTTTATTATCTGTCACAAGTCCCATACGGTAGGTAATTGGCTGTTGCAAGTCGGCATTCATCACTTTTTCGACACCTTTTTGTTGTTTGTCCCCTACATATAAATCTGTCTGATAAACAAAGCCAAGTTGTGCATTCCCCTTATCTACATAGTTGAGTACTTCATGAACATCTTTCGCATAGACAATTTTTGAGACAACGGTATCCCATAACTTATGATCTTCTAAATATTGTTTGGCATATTTACCGGCTGGCACGGATTCGACTTCACCTAACGCCAACTGATCTGTCTCCTGTAAATCTTCAACACTTTTAAGCTTACTACCCTGTTGCCTAATCAATACTAACTTATTTGTTGCATAATCATATGTATCTATCACTTTCCCTTGCTTTTTCAATGCATCAATATCTTTCGTATTTGCAGACATCAATATATCTGAAGGGGCACCTTTTTCAATTTGTTGTCTGAGTGCGCCTGAGCCACCATAGTTAAATGCTACATCGATATCTTTATGCTGTTTATGGAAGGCAGTTTCCAACTCTTTTGTCACATCTGTTAAACTCGCTGCTGCTGAAACAGTGATTTGATCTTTTTCATTTTTATTGTTGTCTTCAGATTGTGATGCACTACATGCTGACAATACGAAAACAAGCAACATACATATGCCCCATAAGAATTTGGATTTCAACATGAACAACTCCTTTTAAATGTAACAATCTCTTATTCATCATTTTAGCAAATGCCCTATTAAAAAGGCTATTTTTTATTACATATTATTTCTTAAAGCCTTTCAAATTTATAGAAAAACACTTAAACTAATAGTAATAGAAAACGGGGAAACCGGTAGAGAAAAGGGGGCTTATACATGGATCACGATATTCGCTATAATCAAACAATGATACGCTACCAAGATGGTGAACTAATCGAAACAACTGACGACTATGTAAAAGAGTTCCCGTTGACAGTCATCGTAAATGGGCACGAGTTTGCGACGATTATTTGTAGTCCGAACAACTTAGAAGAACTTGTGTTAGGTTTTTTAGCATCTGAAGGTGTCATTTTCAAACGTGAAGATTTGTTGCAACTTGAACTGGATGATCAGCGTGGCTATGCACATGTAAAAGTCACAACAGATATCGAACAGGCAAACTATCTTTCAACCAAGCGAATGGTCGCTTCCTGTTGTGGTAAAAGTAGAGAGTTTTATTTTCAAAATGATGCTGCTATCGCCAAAACATCTATGTCTACGATACAATTGTCGCCGTCCCAAATACTTCACATGATGGCACAACTACAAGCACACAGTAAGACGTTCATTGCTACTGGGGGACTACATAATGCAGCCATTAGTGACGGCAACGCATTCTATGTTCATCGCCAAGATATTGGTCGTCATAATGCGCTTGATAAATTATACGGCTACTGCATTAAACGTCATATTTCTGTACGTGATAAAATCTTAATTTTTAGTGGGCGTATCTCTTCTGAAATATTAATTAAAGCAGCTAAAATCGGTGTAGGGATGATTATTTCTAAGTCAGCACCAACAACACTTGCTGTCCAACTTGCACAAGATTTAAATATTACAGCTATTGGTTTTGTGAGAGAAGGTCACTTCAATATTTACAGCCATCCAGAACGAGTTGATGGTGCACCCAAGCAACTTCATGCATCACAGCAGTGTCGTAAATAACGCTAATCATAATGAAATACACCCCGAAAAATTGAATTCATCATTCAATTTTTCGGGGTGTATTTTTGTACATAGATGGATCTGAAACATATTAAATTGATGCATTGGAAAGCTGATAACTAGCATTCAAACCTTCTTATCTGTTCAAAACCAATTGCTTATCGTCTTCTCGGTTTCAATGCTGTTAATCCATGTGCTTTGATTGTCTGTAATAGGTATGGCCATGCATTGGTGCTAATCTTGACATTTCTTTGACGTCCTATTCTTTTCATCTGCGCCTCATAGTAACTCACACCAATAATCGCACCCAACACTTGATCAATCTGAGGGATTTTAGTCGTTAATCGTGGTGTTGACAAGTTTATATTACCCGTTCTTTGATAAACTTCAACTAAGTCCGATTGTAGAACGAAAGGTCTTGCCAAACCAATCATTGACACACCATTTTCAATCGCTTCTTCCATTTGATCTTTTTGACGAAAGCCTCCCGTCGAAACAATGGGCACATTCGTTAACTCCGATAAGGCAACAGCATAACTTAAAAAGCTTGCTCCATTTTCATGTTCACTTCCAAATACTGGTGCCTCATAGTTCCCACCAGAAATTTCAATTAAATCAATGCCTAACTCAGACATTGTTTTAACGACTTGTTGACAATCTTCAAAGCCAAAACCAGTCTCTTTGAAATCAGAAGCATTTAGCTTTAATGCAATTGTGAAATCTGACCCTAAATTTTCTCGTAAACCTTGATAAATTTCAATTAAAAAACGCATACGATTTTCTAAACTACCACCATAGCGGTCTGTACGTTGGTTATCTGCTGGTGATAAGAATTGGTTCACAAGATATCCGTGAGCCGCATGAATTTGAACCCCTGTAAATCCTGCTTCCTTCGCCTTAATGCCTGCTGAAACAAATTTTTTAATCGTTTCTTTAATTTCAAATGTACTCATTTGACGTGGTGGTCGAAAGGCAGACTTAGCACTTCCAGAGATAGGGACTGCACTCGGAGCAATCGGCACCTGATTCATAGATCGATACATCTGTTTTCCCGGATGATTGAGTTGGAGCCACATAGGCACGCCTTGCGCTTTTCCTGCCTCAGCCCATTTTGAAAATGCTGATATGTCTGATTGATCATCCAATACGATGTTGCCCGGTTCTGCTAAATAACGTCTGTCGACCATGATATTCCCGCTCACTATGACACCCATTGACTGCTTAGACCAATGCTTATATAAAGCAATCAACTCATCACTCGGATTGTTCTCTTTATCTCCCATCGTTTCACTCATTGCAGACTTAAAAAAGCGGTTTTTTATTTTCACACCGTTAGGCAAGACCAGTTCTTCTAATAATATTTTGTTCATAGTAATCCCTTCCGATAAGCTGCAATCACCTGATCACAGTAATCTATTAATTTCTTTACTTTATCATCGTTATAGCCTTTGTTAGAAACACGCTTTAACTTTTTACCATCAAAATATGCACCTGTTATCGATGAAACATTTTCTGATAAAGTCAAATAGTATCCCGTTTCAATGCCTTGGTCTACATCTTTAGACATAGATTTCATAAATCGGCCGAAAAATGATTTCTGTACTTTTTGATCACTAGAATCCATGCCAAGATTAGTAGAAATAAGACCTGGATGGTACGTATTGACTGTAATATTTGAACCCTCTCGCTGAAGTTTTTGTGCAAGATAGCGCGTTAACCAGATCGTGTAGAGCTTCGCATTGTTATAAGCAAGACCTGGACTATATTTCTTTTCAAAACCAAAGTCCAAATCTCTTACCTTTGCAAAATGATGCATATATGATGATGTATTGATAATACGGCCTTCTGACGCCTTATCTAATAATGGGCGAAGTTCTGTGGCTAAAATATATGGAACTTGTACTGACAACATAAATGTCAATTCGATATTCTCAGCCGTCGCCGTACGTTCAGTTCCTGCATAAAGCCCGGCATTGTTAAAGAGTACATCAATCTTGTCAAAGTCATCTTTTATATGATTAACAAAGTCATATACTTCATCCATTTTAGAAAAATCAGCGCGATAAGCAGTCACAGTCCCTTGGGGAGATAATGCCTTAATCTCAGATAAAGTTGCTTCCAATTTCTTATGGTTTCTACCGTGAATAATCAATTGATGCCCCTCTGCTGCAAGTTTTTTAGCTAAATGCTTACCAATTCCATCTGTTGAACCAGTTATAATAATTGTCTTCATTTCTTTATTCTCCTAAAAAATTAATCAATTCTTGTGAAAATACTTCTGCATATTGAAAAATTGAGCCATGTCCTGCATTAGGGTAGATAATGACGCTACTATCCGTAATCTTATCGTTCATATGATATGAGTTGACTGTTGGCACTTGCATATCGTGATCTCCATTAACAATTAAAGTAGGCTGTGTAATATACTGTAAATCATCCTTTTCAGACTTACCCCAACGTTTAATGGCTTTTAATTGTGTTAAGAAACCCGGTACATTCATCTCTTTATCAGTGAATGCTTTAGAACGTTCTCCCATACGATTAAGGACTTTCTCAGCTTCTCGCCCACCTTCTTCATCGTGGTTGTAGAATATATAACGCTTCGGATCTACTTTCTTAATAGCGGCTTTGATCATAAATTTGAATGTCTTCCCAGTGACCTTATCCACTTCCATGCCACCACGTGGTGCTGTACCAGCTAGAATCAAACGATGAACCAGTTGATTATTGGCTCTGATTATTTCCTGGGCAATCATGCCACCCATAGATAATCCAAGTAAGTTAATCTTGTCATATCCCAACGCTCGAATGATTTCGATTGTCTGTACAGCCATACCTGGAATTGTATCTGCTACTTTACCTTCACTGGCTCCCACACCTGGCAAGTCAAGCACAATAACATGATGTTTTTCAGAAATTAAATCTAATAACTTAGGATCCCAGTTATCAAGTGTTGCAGCAAGATGAACGAGCATCACAAGCGGTAAGTCTGACTTACCCTTCCCTACTTCACGATAAGCAATCTGATTCCCATTAACAGTGATATAACTATTTTTTGTTGTAATATATGACATAATATTTCTCCTTTTGTTGTTCTTGTATCCAATACAAGAACATGTTATTTGAATTAAAATCTGACTTACTGACAAGTCAGATTCGTGATCTATTTGCGGTTTTATAAAGATTGTCAATCACATCGTCAAGTGTTTGACGAGATAGTTCTTCTTCCAACTGTTGCTCAATATTCGAAAAGATCGGCTTTATTGCCCCTTCCATATGCTGACCAACTGGACAATTTTGATTAATATTTTGTGGAATTTCAAAAAGTGTAATCTTGTTAATTTCTTGAGTGGCAAAGTATATCTCAAGTAAAGACATCTGTTCTGGCGACTTGCTTAATTGATATCCAGAGCGTCCTTGTTGCGATTGAATAAGCGCTGCATTTTTCAAAAGGACGATTACTTTACGAATATAACTAGGGTTTGTTCCAACACTCTCTGCTAAAGTCTGAGAACTCAACGTTTCTTCACTCTCACTAATCATAGCTAAAATATGCAAAGCCACTGTAAACTTAGTGTCCATATGTGCCCCCTCAATCAACTTGTATTTGATACAAGAACAAGGTTATCATGTTCTATACGTGATAACAAGTCTTTTGTTTTATAGTCTCTTACCATCTAAAACAAACGGTAAAGTTTCATCAATACGATAAGCGTGCATTGCTGACGCATAATCTATCAGTTCGCTGTTAAAGTTGAAGGCATGACGATCATAAAATTCTTGTCTAGCTACTTCATCTGAGAAGCCTATAATGATTGAGGCGTGTAAGTGCGCTTCCTTAGGATTGTCATGTGCAACATTCGGCGTATTCCACGTCACCTTATTCCATGGGAGATATACTTGTGAACGTACTTCAGTCACACCAGTTATTTCCACCATTTGACTAGCCAATTTTTCATTAACAAAGTTTTTGAACTTAGCACGACTTACATTATCTTTTCTGCGAATATAAAAAACATCTCTCACTTTAGTTTCAGAATAAACATTATTTGTATGATACCAACGTGATGAGTATGGTACCCCCATGTGCATTAACGTTCGGCGAAAAACATTAATCTCATCTTCAAATGCTAATGCTGTTTGACGACGACCACCAATAGGAGCAAGTAATTTATTATATGTCACTTCTGCTATTCCATCGATACGACGATCTTCAGGTATGTGCGTCTCCAAATCATCTATCTTCGGCCAGAAACCGTATTCTGTTTCACTTAAATGTTGCTGTCGATATTCTAAAAGACCCGGAGAAGCTGCAATTATTTGTGCATGTCCTCCTCGCCAATAGTCCATTCCTTCCTGACGAGCTTTATCTTGTCGCATCCATAACAAAATTGAAAGTGAAAATCGTTTATCATAATTTTGGGGCATATTATCAATCCTATAATTAAATTTGTATTCGTATCTGATACAAGAACAAGTTTAGTCGAAAAAAATCTATTTTGCAAGATATTTATTTAAATAATTGTTAAATGACATCTAAAAAAAGATGAGATAACCCGTTAAGTTATCCCATCTGATATATCACTGACTTTTATTCTTTAAGCGCGGAATATTGAAATCCCATATATGTATAGCCTTGCTTTACATACATATCTTTTGCTGTATCTTCAGCATCTGCCACGAGTATTATCGGTTTTTCTCCTGCTATTTCTCCTACTGCTGCTTGTATACGAGAACCAATACCTTTTTGACGATATTCTGTTAGAACTGCAAAACCATCAATTTCTACAAAGTGTTCACTCTGTATCACATTGATAATACCGATCGGCTTATTTGTTTCATAGGCAATATAATAATGGATTGGATGCGATACATCTGACAAAATATCTTTCATATAGCGATGACATTCTTCAATATACGCTTCACCATACTCGATACTTAAAGGCGTATAAACGGTAAAATAATCTTCTACATTTTCTTCAGTCACACGTTCAAACTGAATTGGCTGTTGCGTCAGTTGTCTTAATTGTGCTGCTTCAATCATATAAAGCTCGACACACCCCAATGAAAAACCTTCTGCACGTAAATACTGCAACATATCAATGGATGGTTTAATATCTTGAGGAAAGTCAAAGTTAAGATGCGTGGACCCTTGTGCTTTATGCGCCTCACCTTGCTGAAACATATCATTTTTAAAAGTTAATAAATCTGGCATTTTTTTATAGCACCACTTATTAGCATCAAACTTAAGCGGCCTATCTGGTGTTTGATAATACTTCACTCTGTCATCTTCTTTTACTAATGAGCCATCTATATGTATATGGTTCATTGTGACATTCATGTTATCACCTACTTTTTTAACATTATGCAGATAGTTGTCTCATAATACGTGCTGTTACTGGATTACGATATAATGCAACTGCAATCAAACTTGCAACGACTGCCTTAATTAAATCACCAGGAATAAACGTCAATGACAGTAATAATGCTTTGTCAATTGGCATATGAATGATGAGCGCCATCACAATTCCACCTACTGCATCAAGGAGAATCACACCATATATCACGATGATAGCAAGTGTGCGTCCAAAGTTTAGTTTATCATAGTGGCGATCACGTGCCCATCCGATTAAAAAGGCAACAATGATATACATGATTAGATAGCCTGCTGAAGGTCCTAGAAACACGCCAAAACCACCACGGCCACCTGATAATAAAGGTGCACCAGCCATCACGAGTAATAAAAAGACGATGACACTTAACACGCCATACTTACGTCCGAGTATAATTCCTGCTAAAAATACGCCCACATTTTGTAACACAATCGGTACAGGGATAAAAGGCAATGGAATCGCTGGAACAAGCCCCATTACCGCAATGATTGCTGTCATTAAGGCTGCATAAACTAAATATTTTGTATTCAATAAGAGTTCCTCCTGTATATACGAAAAATCAGAACCTATCACTTTTCTTTAAGATTCTATGCCGTATTATACCATCATTGTAAACTTAAAGTCTATATGAGTTTACAGTCGAGAAACTGCACCTAAAAGTGCTGCATTGTTCTGTAATCTTGCCACACTGATCTCAGCGTGCCCATAATCTTTTGGTAGATATTTCTTTACTTGTGGCACAATCAGATTCAGTAATCGATCTCCTTGTGCAGAAATGCCACCACCAATAATAATCTCTTGAGGGTCATACATAATTTGAATTTCTGCAATACCACGTGCTACTTCTTCCGCCCACTGCTTTAACTCATTTTGTGCACTTGCATCACCAGCACTTGCCATTTCAAACCACGCTGGAATGGGAAGATATGGATACCCATTATCAGATAACTGTCTCTTTAAACCGTTTGTTGATGCACGTTGCTCATAGTTTGTATCTGTTTCAGGATCATAAAGTAAATTTCCGATTTGGTTTGGGCGATGACGTGCCCCTGTCATCAATCCAAATGCTTTATGATAGTAACTTCCACCAATCCCCGTGCCTAAGGTTAAACAAAACATACTCTCTATGTCATCTGAGCGCACTGTTCGTTCACCAAGCAAGGCTGCATCTACATCATTATACACATGTAGTTTCTCTACATAAGGTGATAAGTGAGCTGCAAAATCCGTACCTGTATAATCTAAAATATTGGGATTAGCATATGCGATTTTACATTGTTCACGGTTTACAGCACCAGCAGTTGAAATGCCTACTCGAATATCTTCCAATTGATATTGGTACTTAAATGCTTCTAATTGTTTTTTTACTTCTTTTACAATCGCATCACTATGATTTACTGGCGTGCGTACTTTTTGATAGTGAGAAAGCGAACCGTCCTGTGCTACAATAGCTGATTTAATGTATGTCCCACCGATATCAAATGCGATGTTCGTCATAGTATTCCGCCCCTTTCATGAGATGATCTGTAAGTAATGCTTTCGCTTTATGGTAATCTTTCATTTCTAATGATTCATATATTTGTTGATGTTCCAGCATACTTTTTAAATTTTGTTCTTCTGATGTTTCAATCGGTGTACGGTAAAAATAAGCATGTACAACTGCACTCATTTGTTTAAATAACTCTGAATCAACTGCCATTAATAGTTGTGCATGAAATGCTCGATCCGCTTCACTATCAAATTGTTCAACATCATCAATCAATGTTTGTGCAATGCCTTCAATAGATGCTTGTTCTCTTTCAATCACGTCTATCGCCGCAAGTTCAAATGTGAGACGCAACATCATCAAGTCTTTTAAATTTCCTTGTGACACTTGGAAACTAAACAAGAATCCTTCTATCAGCGGTCGAATATCTTGTTCTTTAACCAATGTCCCACGACCTTGCACACTCTCTGTCACACCTGTATTCTCGAGATAACTTAATGCCTCTCTAATGACAGAACGACTCACCTGATAATCTTCAGCAAGACGACGTTCAGTAGGTAACTTATCCCCTACTTGCAAATTTTCCTTAATAATATAATCTTTAATTTTTTCAACAACAATTTGTTTCAAACTCTGACGTGACGTTATCTTATCGATAGATTCCACTTTACCCATTCCTCTTTCAATCATATTTTGAATGATTTTTACTTATATACTTATGATCGTAACAAGCAATCACATTTTTGAAAATAGAAATTGTTCAACTCAAACCGAAAGCGCTTCTTTCACAATCTCTGTTTATGGATTACTTGATTATTTTTTATCTTTTGTGTTGACCTAAAGTTTGTTAACGCTTACAATTAAATTATAAATTGGTCAGACCAATATGACAAATATAAATTTTTGGAGGGCTTTTTGTGAAGAATGAATTAAAAGGTTTATATGCAGCATTACTCGTGCCATTTGATGAAGCTGGACAAGTGAAAGAAGCTGGACTCCGCCAAATCGTTAGAAATGCAATTGATGTTCAAAAATTAGATGGTTTATACGTTAACGGAAGTTCTGGAGAAAACTTCTTAATGAATACAGAACAAAAGAAAGAAGTTTTCCGCATCGCGAAAGATGAAGCAAAAGATGCAATTCGTCTTATTGCACAAGTGGGTTCATTAGATCTAAACGAAGCAATTGAACTTGGAAAATACGCAACAGAGTTAGGTTATGATGCATTATCTGCTGTCACACCATTCTATTATCCATTTACATTTGAAGAAATTCGTGATTATTACTTCAAAATTATCGAAGCAACACAAAACAATATGATTATTTATTCTATTCCGGGTCTTACTGGTGTAAATATTTCAATTCAGCAATTCGAATCTTTATTCGAAAATGAACACATCATTGGTGTAAAATACACAGCACCTGACTTCTACTTGTTAGAACGCCTACGCAAAGCATTCCCTGACAAACTTATCTTCTCAGGATTTGATGAAATGCTTGTACAAGCTGCTATTTCTGGTGTTGATGGTGCAATTGGTTCAACATACAATATCAATGGTGTACGTGCTCGTGAAACATTTGAAGCTGCTCAAAACGGCGATGTGGCACGTGCTTACGAGTTACAACACGAAACAAACGATATTATTGAATCTGTTATTGCAATGGGACTATATCCAACACTCAAAGCATTTTTAACTGAAAAAGGTATCGATACAGGATTGCCAAAAGCACCATTCCATCCATTCAATGAAACACATCGTCCAGTACTTAAAGATTTGATTACGAAATACAACTTATAATAGACGATTGTATAAATAATTCTCATTAGTTATTCGGAAAGAGATAGCATACAAAAGGCCACAGACCATATATTGGCACTCTATCTCTTTCCTTTTTATCACGACAATATGATAACGCTTACAAATTATTCGACTTATACATTTGTAACTTCTGAAAGGGGTTTTTACTTTGGAAACAATTGGTTTTGGTTTTTGGAACTGGGTTGCACTCGTTCTCTATTTACTACTTATGCTATGCATTGGCGCATTCTTTACAAAACGTGCAGGTAAGGATACAGACAGTTTCTTTACGGCGAGTGGTCGTTTACCAGCTTGGGTTGTTGGTTTCTCAATTTATGCTACAACATTAAGTGCCATTACTTTTATGTCAACGCCAGAAAAATCATTTTTAACAGACTGGTCATATATTGCAGGTAACGTGGCAATTGTTGCAATTATTCCATTACTTATTTATTTCTATATACCATTCTTCAAAAAATTACGTGTTACATCTGCGTATGAATACTTAGAAGCACGCTTTAACCCAGCAGTACGTGTTATCGGTTCACTACTTTTCGTCCTTTTCCATTTAGGCCGTATTGCAATCGTGATTTACTTACCAACACTTGCGATTACTTCAGTGTCTGATATTAATCCATATGTTGTTGCAAGTCTCGTAGGTCTTTTATGTATCGTTTATACATTCCTTGGTGGTTTTGAAGGGGTTGTTTGGAGTGACTTTATCCAAGGCGTCATCTTATTAGGTGGTGCGCTTGTCATTATCATCATGGGGATTACACATATTGACGGTGGCTTTTCATCTGTCGTAAGTGATGCCGTTGAAAATAAAAAATTATTGAGTATTGATAACTGGAAATTGAATGCGACAGCTGCTGCAATTCCAATTATTTTCTTAGGAAGTGTCTTTAACAACTTACAGCAATACACTGCGAGTCAAGATGTTGTACAGCGTTACCAAGCATCTGAATCACTGAAAGAAACGTCTCAGTCAATCTGGACGAACGGTCTTTTAGCAATTATCTCTGCACCCCTTTTCTACGGTATGGGGACTGTACTATATGTGTTCTATGCACAACATCAAACATTGCCAGAAAATTTTAATACATCATCAATCGTACCTTATTTCATTTTAACTGAAATGCCACCATTCGTTGCTGGATTATTAATTGCCGCTATTTTTGCAGCCGCACAATCAACGATTTCTTCAAGTTTAAATTCAATAGCTGCTTGTCTGTCTGTCGATATTAAGCAACGTTTCTTCGGTAAGAAAAGCGAAAAAGCAGAAGTACGCTTTGCGCGTTTTGCAACAGTTGCTGTCGGTCTAGTTGGTATGCTGATTTCACTCTATTTAATCGCTGCCGACTCAAATGATATTTGGGACTTATTCCTATTAATCACAGGACTCTTTGGTGTGCCAATTGCGGGAATCTTTGCAGTAGGTATCTTTACAAAACGTACACACGGTGTAGGTGTTATTGTCGGTATCATCGTAGCAGTTATCGCAAGTTACTTCTTACAAGGTATAGGTGGCGCAGGTTCTCCGTTCTACGTATCGATTTTAGCATTTGTGATTGCATTTGTTGTGGCATATGTGGCAAGCCTCATCATTCCACAACCGAAGAAAGATATTGCAGGACTTACTATTTTCGACAAACATGGTGAAGTGACTTATCAATCAAAACAACATTAAATTTGGACACAAAAAAAGAGGCATATTGCCTCTTTTTTGTTACTTATTCATCAATTGCTCTTTCAAGCCTTTACGCATAATATCTAAAGTGTATGGATCATTGTACCAGTATACATTAGAGTCCACTTTGATGACACGGTCATTTTTAACAGCTGGTAAGTTTTTCCACATATCTGTTTGGTGGAAGTCTGGCTCAGCTTGTTCTTTTGTTTGTGCACTGATAATGACATCTCCAGCATATTTCGCAATTTCTTCTTTAGAGAGTTCTGTCCAACCAGCTTTTTCTGTTGCTTTTTCCAGTTCTGTCGGCATTTTTAAGCCAAATGCTTGATAGACAACTTCACTTCCACGTCCCCAGTTTTTACCGTATGCATAGATTTTTTTATCGAAGCCTTCAAAGATTGAAACTGTTGTATCTTCACCGAGATGTTTTCTAATTTCTTTGCCATCTTTTGTCGTTTGTTTCTCCCAATCTGCTTTCCATTCTTTGACTTGATCTTCTTTACCGACAATCTTACCAAGTAATTCTTGTTGTTCTAAGTAGTTGTATTGAGCGTAATCAATTGCAAGTGTCGGTGCAATCTTTTCTAATTTTTTTACATTCTTATCTGTATTATAGGTTAAGATTAAGTCTGGTTTTAATGTTGCAACTTTTTCGACGTCTTCAGCGCCTATTTTTTCAACATTTTTAAACTGTTTTGCTAATACAGGGCTTTGATCAACACTTTCAACAACACCTGCAATGTTAGCATCTAAATATTTAAGTCCACCCGCATATGTTGGTGATAATACAACAATGCGTTTTGGATCTTTTGGAATATCTACTTTTTGTGAACCGTCTGCTGTTTTTAATTCAAGTGATTGCGTCTCAGCCTTAGAACCTTTGTTGTTGTCACTTTGGCCACAGGCTGCAAGAACAAAAACAACTGCTAATAAAGAAAATAGTAACCTTTTCATCAATACATCTCCCATAATTTTAATTGATAATGATTATCATTGTTATTATATTTTGTTTTACTATTTAATGCAATCATTTTTTCAAAAAAAAATAACAGATAGTTAAAGTAGTACGAAACTCTTCAACTATCTGCTTCTATAATGAACGGTCTTTCAATCAACAATGTTTATGTTACCGACTATCATGACTTTCGGGCAGTGTTCTCACCCATGTGAACAGCGCAATCGTTTGTATAGCCAACATGATTACCAAACCGATACGTACCCACAAGATATCCACCATCCACATAGAAAAACCTACAACAAGGTACACACTCAATAACAACTGAATCTTTTTTCGCATAGTGTAACCTCTATATTTGCGGAAATCTTCCACATAGGCTTGATAAAGATGTGTTTTCACTAGCCAATCATGTAGACGATCTGAACTTTTAGCAAAACATATGACAGCCACTAACAAAAATGGTGTTGTCGGCAATAGAGGTAATACGGCTCCAGCAAATCCAAGTAGGGTAAAAATAACGCCAACCGGTAATAACAATAACCGCATATAATATTCTCCTTTAATAGAATACCTCTATTATATAGCTCGTAAAAGCAACTTTCAATCTCTGTCATATATATAGACTTATCATTCATATATAGTTGAAGTCAGTAGATGACATACTTTTTAGTATCAAAATGATATTATTTACAAATGTTCTCGTCGTTCTTCTAAGACCCCCCGTGAAATATTTGTATATGTCATGTCTTCCATCGGTGGGTTGTGCAATCCTGCACGCATATCACGATAATAGCGTTGTAAAGGTCTATCCATTTCCAAGCTTTTCGCACCAACGATACGCATTGCGATGTCTACAACATCTAGACCTTCATTCATCACGATAATTTTACTTGCAGCTGTTTCAGCAGAAATATCATCTGCATCACTTAGAGTCTGATAAGCACGTGCAGTACTCCATAACATATGACGTGCTGTTAGTAGTTTCGTCTCCATTTTCCCTAAGTTTTGTTGTACGACTGGAAGGTCACTGATCGTTCCTTCAATACTGTTAGGACTGTGCGTTAAGCTAAAGTCAATGGCATAATCACGTGCTGCTTGCGCAATGCCTAAATAGGTACTTGGAATGTGTAGCATCCAGCCATTTTGAAACTTTGGCCCTTCTCCTTTAATTTCTACTAAGTATTTCTCATGTACTTTTACATCATTCAATACTAAGTCGTGGCTTTCTGTTGCTCTCATACCAACAACATTCCAGTTATCTGCCACTTCTAATCCTTCTGATTCTTTTGGAATATAGAAGAATCCTACTTTTTCTTTATGTGGGATATACGCCGCAACGATAACGTGTGTTAATCCTCGACTCATTGACGTGAATGTTTTAACACCATTGAGCGTATACGTATCTCCTTCTAATGTTGCATGTGTGCTTGGTCTTCCTCCACGAGTTGGGCTGCCTGTTTCTGCTTCACTTACAGCTCGGTTAATCAATGCGCCTGCTTTAACCGCTTCTGCAAACTCATCTAATACATCTTTATCCCATAATTGTCTTTCAAAAAGTTCTCCAACGAGTCCAACGTGCCATCCGATAGACAATGCTGTCGCACCGTCGATTGACCCTAAAACAGACTGTAATACGACCATGTCTTCAATCGTTGCACCAGCACCCCCATATTCTTTTGGCAATGTGAGCTGCGTGTATCCTGAATCAACAAGCCATTGAATGTTTTCATACGGAAAGCGACTTTGTTCATCGTTCGATTGTGCATATGACTGAAATTCCTCACGTTGTTGCTCTAACTTTTGAATCCATTCACGTTGTATCTCTGTTTGAACTAAAACTGATCTCATAATTGTATTCACAACCTTCTTATTCTTAGTTATTTACTCAACATTATAATATATTTTACTCGGAATTCCTATACTTCTACAAAATGCTACACGATTGTCACAAATGCACAATAAAAAAGCTGCGGTAAATACATACACAGTGGTTGAGACAAAAGTGCTTAGGATTTGATTAGAACTACCATCATTTCGGTTCACTTTTTTATCATCTTCACGGAACATAAATTTATTATGTCTCGATTTCTGTATGTTCACACACAGCTTATACTTATTTTTCAACGATTATTCATATATATATGACATGTTCATTAAAACAGTTTTTCAATCTTTTCAAACAATACATCCATTTTTCGATATTGTGCTTTATTGACTTCAACAATGACAGTACGTTCATCCTGTTCATTTCTTTTTTTCGATAAGAAACCTAATTCTTTTAACTTCTGCAATGCTTTCGTGATGTAGTAAGGTTTGAATTCAGACGCACGTATGATGTCTTTAACATTATATGATTCCTTGCGATTGTCATGAATAAATGTCAAAATAAACAGTTCTTCATACGTTAGATTAAATTGACGTTTAATCGTTGATTGCAAATACTTCGACGTGTAACTAATAACCATAAGATCTTTCATGTCTTTTACTGCATACTTTTCCATATCGTTCCCCCCTAATATATCTCCACGTAATGATAGATATATTAAATCAAACTACAAACTATATAAACGTTTAAGTTTAAATCTTTTGTAACTATATTTTAAATTTTATTCACTTCGTTAGCAATATTTTCTCATTTAGTTTTTCAGTTGTTTTCATCTTCAATTTCACTTCACTTTTATTACATTTAGCGTTATAATTTTCTTTTTTACACTTCATCATTTTAATTACATATGTTCTTGTGAGAAATACAAAGAGGTCAGCCCATCATCAGGCTGACCTCTTTATTGATATATTATTTTTTTGAAAGGAATGTATCTGCTAGACTCATTCCAGCAAGCTTAGCAACATCAATTGCATGTTGTGCGCCTTCTTTACCGTGTCCTGCTTGTAAGTGTTTAGCAATCGCAACACTCATTACACCTAATGTAATAATGGAACCTGCTTGTGATAAGCGTTTACTGAATAGGCTAAGTCCTAATAGACCAGCTGCTGCCGCTTCTGCTCCACCTACTACTTTTACTAATTCGGGTTGTAAGTTGAATTGTTCAAAGGCTTGTTTCATCCCTTCATCACCTTTTAACTTCGGTTGTGCTGCGTCGAACATTTCTTTTGCTACTTTTAAGTTTATTGCATATCTTGTAATCATTCTGTTTCTCTCCTTATTTATCTGCAAAATATTCATCAACAATTGGCTTTACTTTTTCACCTAATAAACGTATTGAATTCATCGTACGTTCATGTGGCATTGATCCAATTGGTAAATGTAACATAAAACGTGTAATACCTAATGCTTCTACTGTATCAATAATCTTTTGCGCTACTGTCTCCGGGCTCCCTACATACATCGCACCGTCTGGTCCAACTTCTTGTAAATAATGTTCCATCGTGAATAATGGCCATCCACGTTCTCTCGCTAGAACGTTATGATGTTGTTCTGTTGGACGATAAAACTCTCGTTGCGCCTGTTCATCTGTTTCTGCAATATAGCCCCATGAATGCGTAGCTACTTGTAATTGATTACCATCATATCCTTCTGATTCAGCAGCTGCTCGATACATCGCAACGTTTCTCGCAAAACGTCTTGGATTTCCACCGATAATCGCATAAGTAATCGGAAGTCCTAAGCGTCCCGCCTTCAATGAAGATTCTGGCGTTCCACCCGTAGCTAACCAAATAGGCAGTGTTTGCTGTTCGGCTCTTGGATAAACACCAAGATTATCAATAGTCGGTCTCAACTGCCCTTCCCAATGTACGATATCTTGTTGATTAATCGTCATCAGTAAATCTAACTTTTCATCAAAGAGTTGTTGATAATCATTCAAATCATAACCAAAAAGTGGAAATGATTCAATAAACGAGCCTCGACCAACCATAATTTCTGCACGTCCATTTGATAGTGCATCAAGTGTCGCAAACTGTTGATACACACGTACAGGGTCATCTGACGACAAAACAGTTACTGCCGACGATAATTTGATACGATCAGTCACTGTTGCTGCAGCGGCTAAGACAGTCCCTGGATCCGATACTGCATAATCAGGGCGATGATGTTCTCCTAAGCCATAAACATCCAGTCCTACTTGATCTGCTAACTTAATCTCTTCAACGATATGACGGATACGTTCGCCATTAGATAAGGCAGGTGTATGCCCATCTTCCGTATAAATATCTTGGTTGTCTCCAAATGATGTTAAGCCGATCTCTACTTTAGTCATTCGTACCCCTCACTTTCTAGTATAAATTTTATACTAGAATTATATGATGCTTCTTCACACTTGTCAACATAATAAAGCGTGACATCCCACTATCTATATGGAATATCACGCTTTCAACTGTTTACTTATGCGTTCGAGTATTTATCTATTTGCTGTTGTACATAATCAATAAATTCATCCACTTGATTACTTTGTATATTTCTCATCGCAACTTGTCCCACTTCAAATCCCATCCATAATGTCTCATCTTCTAAAGACACGCTTGAGATTTGGTTATATGGAATGTTGCGATAATAAAATTGACCATTCATATCAACGTTCATAATTAAGCGCTCATTTGTCGCAATATATGCCCCTTCAAATTCACGTTGACCATTGACAGCATATTCAATCTTCCCCAATACAGAAGGTCCTGCTTTCTCAGTTGGAAATAAATCTTCTGGATTCACTTTATCTAAAATCATTATCTTTCTCCTTTGTTTATTACAGTTCCTTAGATACACCTATTAATATGAGATTAAGCCGATATTTTCACGTCCTAAATAATCGATTGTTAAGCCTTCTTTGTATAAATCACGATCTAAAATCGTTGAAGCAATCGTAATAATTGCATCAATATTCGGTGTCGGCACACCAATCTCACGGCCTAAACTTGACCATAACACAAGGCCATATGCGATATCTTCTGTAAGGTAACGATTATTCACCTTGTGTGGTCCCGGTATTTGAGAGAATACTGGACTATGATTAAAGATTTTATTTAACGGCTCATCTTCCATCTCTCTTTCTAAGTAACCACGTTCAATACGTGCTTCTTTCGCTGTTTCGAGTTCAAAGCCAAGCTTGCGTCCTAATGACAAACGTTCAAGTTCTACCGCATGTAATAAACGTACCGTATGTTTCGTAATTCCTTCCTTGTATAACGCAAAGTGATCGCTATAATCAATGCGCCCAACATTTAATAGCACCGGCCCTGGGTGAACTTCTGGATTACCATTTTCAAGGTTTGTACGCCATAAACTTTCTTCTTTCACGATATATGGATAAATTTGTTCTACTTTGTTAAATGCATCAATGAGATCTTTCTCTTCAAAAGTTGAAAAATAAACCTTACGCACTTTTAATGATAAGTCAACTCTCGCTTCATCGAAATCAACACGTGTACCGTATGTTAATGTATTAGCCTCTGCAAGCACTGGATGTGCATCGATTTTGTATTCATTCAGCACTTTAATAAAACGTGCAGATCCCATTGCTGCCGCCATATTGAAGAAAACAATTTGATTTTCTGTTACATGATGTGCCATCAATTCTGCATAATACTCAATATGTGAAGATGGGATGACAACCATGACAACTTCCGCATCTTCTAAAACATACGCCATGTTATCACTAACTGCCGTAAATTCCACAAAACTTTCTTTACCTTCGTTATTGTAATGAAAGCCCCCTTGCGCTAATGCTTTATCGAATTTGTCGATGGACTGGTTTCGACAATATAACTTTACGTCATGTCCTTGATCCATCATATCAATCGCTGCTGTTACAGCGCCATTCCCTGATCCTACAACCGCTATTTTCATATATACCCTTCTTTCTGTCTCTTGTTTTCTAATGACACAAACATCTATTGTGTTCAACAGAATGTTACCAAAATGTACTCACAAATGAAATTGTTTTTTTATCATTCAATTTATGTATACCCTATATCACTACGATTCATGTACTTCATTGTGATTCTTTATCATTTTCATGTAAACTATAAGTAAAGATTATACGATAAAGGAGGTTATTTATGGAAACATATGAAACACACCAACCAAACAACTATCCGTTAAAACCGTCTGATGATGAAAAGTTAATGGCTTTTTTGATATATGCAACATCTTTTTTCGCACTCATTATCGGTCCATTAATTATTTGGTTACTCAAACGTGATGATTCAAAATTCGTTGATACAACAGGGAAAAACTATTTAAACTTTATTCTGTCATACACAATTTGGAGTATTATCGGCACAATATTACTCTTTGTACTTATTGGCTTTATCATCTTACCTATCATTACAATTCTTGGATTCGTTTTTCAAATTGTTGGTATGATTAAAGCATATCAAGGAGAAGACTATTTACCGCCGCTTTCCATTCCATTTTTTAAATAATTGAACGCATTCATACAATAATAACCGGTATATCGTCGTGTTATTATTGTATTTTTTATGTAAGACGACATAAGTTGGGACACCGTTTAATAGTTTCCGAAAGCATAAATTTATGGTGTATCACTACTATGCAACTCCCACGCCTTGTATTCTCACGTATGGTTTTCTATACTTAAGGGGAAAGGTGGGATTTACGATGAAAAAAGTATTTGTTGCAGGACCTATTCCAGATGCTGGATTAGAATTATTGCAAGAACATTTTGAAGTGGAAGTTTATGAAGGACAAGGCATCATTGATAAAGAAACATTAAAAAAAGGGGTAGCTGATGCATTTGGACTTGTTAGCTTACTCTCCACAGAAGTAGATCAAGAAGTGATTGGTCATGCGAAAAACCTTGAATTCATTGCCAACTACGGTGCTGGCTTTAACAATGTTGATGTTGACTATGCAAGAAAACAAGGTATTTCTGTATCTAACACACCAAAAGCTTCTACTAACGCAACAGCTGAACTTACAATGGGTATCTTATTAGCTGTCGCACGTCGTATTCCTGAAGGGGACCAACTCATGCGTCATGAAGGTTTTGATGGATGGGCACCACTCTTCTTTAGAGGACGTGAAGTGTCTGGTAAAACGATTGGTATTATCGGTTTAGGTGAGATTGGTAGTGCAGTCGCACGCCGTGCAAAAGGATTCGACATGTCAATTCTCTATACTGGACCAAACCGTAAAGAAGAACGTGAAAAAGAACTGGACGCTAAATATGTCGACTTAGAAACATTATTAGCGGAAGCTGACTTCGTTGTGATCAATGCGGCATATAGCCCAGCGTTACACCATATGATTGATACTGAACAACTAGCATTGATGAAACCAACTGCATATCTCGTTAATGCAGCACGTGGACCAATTGTTCATGAAGAAGCATTATTAGTAGCATTGCAAAATAAAACCATTGAAGGTGCAGCTCTAGATGTATACGAGTTTGAACCAGCGATTACTGAAGGTCTTAAATCTTTAGACAATGTCGTGATTACACCACATATCGGTAATGCCACATTTGAAGCACGTGATATGATGGCAAAAATCGTCGCACAAAACTTAATCAAACAAGCACAAGGCGATACACCTGACTATATCGTCAACTAATCATACAAGTAAAGATAATTGGCATCTAAGTAGATTGATAACATAATTTAAAAGGTGTGTTTTTATGCAAGCACTTTTAAAGTTGATTTGGTTTATATTTGCATTAATAATAGCGATTTGTTTTATTTTGAATGATATGATTATTCCCGTAGCAATCATTATATTTTTGAGTCTTATCGTTTATAGTTTTATAGAATATATGTGTAAAGACAAAAATAAGAGCTAATCACAGCCCTTATTTTGGATTGAATGATGAACTAAGAAAGGTGTAGAGGACGAAATCAATCCTCTACACCTTTTATCTTTATTAATGACTTTTCGTTTTATATAAAAATTTTAGTTGTCTTGAGATAACCCATTTTGGTAACTTACGTGCAACACCATTGCGTAAACGTATCATCAAAGCACCCTGTTTTTGAGCAATACGCCCAATTTTACGTGAACGCTTAATCACTTTTGCTGTATGTTTGACACGGAGCTTATCATAGCGCTTCAATGCTTCTGCTAAAGTCTCATATTTGTCGAGTACGTTAGCAAGTACAATGGCATCTTCCATCGCTTGACCCGCACCTTGTCCCATATTAGGCGTAGTCGCATGCGCTGCGTCACCTAACAAGACAATACGTGTTTGATATACAAATGTATGCAGTGGTTTCAGATCATAAATATCATGGTGTAAAATCCCTGTTTCTGGTTGACGGTCTAAAATATGACGTACTGGTTCTGGATATTGATTGAAATACGCTTGTAAGTATGGTTTATTGTAGCGTTTATACTGCAAGTCATTTTCTTTCGCATTGATTGCCGCAAACCAATACGCTTTACCATCAAGTAATGGCACAATACCAAAACGTCCTTTGGCACCCCAATATTCATCTGCAACTTGACCGAATTCTGGAACATCTTCCACCATGCCTCTAAAGCAAGTATAACCTTGATATTGTACTTGCGCTTTCGGTTGTACTGTTTGGCGTACAATTGAATGAATACCATCTGCACCTACAACTAGGTCAAAAGTTTGGCTCTCTTGTTCACGGAAATGCAGACGTGCCATTGTATCGGTACTTTCTACTGCTGTGACTTCATGATTGAAATAAAGCATGTCATCCGTCACATAACTAGCGATTGTCTCCACTAACGTTTGGCGCAATATTGTCAGATTTGTTGTCCCGTCAGCAAATGGCACTTCACTGATCACTTGACCTTGTTCATCAAGCATACGTGTTGTTTTCAAGATATGACCGATGTTCTTTATCCCTTTTGCTAAGTCATGGTCCCCCAACTTCTCAATCACATTGTCCCCAATGCCAATCCCAGCGCCAACTTCTCTAATTGCATCTTGCTGGTCAAAAATGTGAACCTCATGTTTTTGTTCACGCAATAATGCCGCTAATGTTAATCCACCAATCCCTGCACCTACAATACCTATTTTCATTTCATTCACCTCTTTAGTTTCAGTTACGCTGATTCAATCATCGAGCAGTTAAATCAGTTGTGTTGCTCGTCCTATTAATATAATCACTTATTGTTTGGCATAGTGATTTTTATGGACACGGTCTTTCTTAATACCATATTCTTTATAATAATGCTCCATTTGTTCTGCTATTTTAGATGCCCAGTCAATATCACTCGCATACTGGTTCGTTCCAGGCGCTTGTGGATTCCACCGCATTTGATATAACGACAACTGATCATTATCAAAATATTGCTGTTTTACAAACGCCGCCCCGCCGACAATCGCTTTGTCAGGTGACGTCCACTTTGCCTTCACAGCGTAACTCGTCCCTGTTTTAACAGCATGACTATCAAATGCACCTACACCAAAAAAGTTATAATATGTTTGTTTTCCTTTTTTTACACCTTTCGCTAGTTCAGAACGACCTTGACCCGTTTCAAGTTGTGCATGACTAACTAAATAAATAACATTTACGTTGTGACGTTTTTGTGCTTCTAAAAAGGGTTTCCCTCTTCCTTCTAAAATACCTTTCCCTTTAAGCATCTCATTCACTTCTTCTTCTGACATATTGACCGTCTTGGACAAGTCCATGTACATCATGTCAGAGTCCCCACGCTTTACAGCCATCTGTTCTTTCACTTTTTCCGGCGATGCTTTCACAAAGCCTTTGTCACTTGATTCCGTATGTAAAATTCCATCTTCAAGTTGTTTTGCATATGCTGTTTCAAATGTATACATCTTCTGTTTCTTAAAAAGTGATGTTTCATTCACAATTAATAAAACGGCAAATGTCACAAGAATTGCACTTAAAAAGATGACTGATGGATGTGACTTCAACCAGTGCTTCATAATTCAACCTCTCTTTTTCTCTCTTATGCAAAATAATACCATATCATAAAGACGACAAATACTATCACAATCGCATAAATACCATTTGCAATACGTCTTAACTTTGTTTTTTCTTTGAATAGCATGTTAAATAAAACTAATGTAATTGTCAAAGTGATTAAAAAGCATACCAACGCCCATATTGGTCCAACATAGATCAACATGACAAGTCCCGCTATTAAGATGATATTGGATATCACAGCGAGTAATATAATGGTTTGTTCACGATGCATAAATGCCTCCTCCTTTTAACTCAACTATATTTTATCATGATTTACATAGTGGTGTTGCAATGAGTTGAAATTCATATAACACAAAAAGGAGCAGCAATTGCTACTCCTTTTATACAGACAAAAGATTAACGTGACATACCTTTTAACATGTTTAAGAAATACGTTAAGCTTTGATTCATTTCATCGTCTTTGAGTACACCCATCAATCCTTTGATTGACGTACGTGCACTTGGACTTGCTTGATTTGCTACACGAACCCCTTTGTTCACCTTGTTGAGAAGCACGCGCAACTCATCTGTATCAAGATCTCCTAAGATAAATACCATTTGACCGATATTATGCAAAAAGCCGGCGTATTGGTCTTTATTGAGTTCAGTGACAATTTTTTCGGTAATGACACCACGTTGTTTTACCGCACCATTCAGTGCATCTAAAATTTTAGCGTCATCTAAGTTTTTCACAAGATCAATGACTTTCAAGATACTATCTTTGTTTTCAGCAATCTTGTCTGTTACTTCTGCAAGGTTCTCTGCTTTGATTTCTGCTTCTGACTTCTGAATACGTTTAATTTTTGTAATTCTTTCTGCCATTATTTCATCACCTGATCCCCTGGGAAGACATAGTCTGGACGCTCCCATTTTTTGTCTACGCGTACACTATACTGTGGATTGCGATGTTGGTTACGGAAGTTCGTTGGGTTCAGTGGTGACTTACCACGTTTGCTCAATACTTCCATACGACAACATGTTGATTTGTATGCTGGTGTATGTGTTTCTGGATCTGTCACACTACTTGTCAAATAGTTAATTGCTGCTTCATTATTATCATTTTGCGGTAAGAAAATTTGTTTACCTTTCACACGGTCTGTAATATGCACGTGACCCGTCGCTTCACCTGTTTCAGAAATCAACTTCACAGCAGCACCTTCATGAATATCACGGTCAGCTGCTAATTCTGGTGAAATTTCAATAAACGCTGAAGGCATTTTATATTTCAGACCAGGCACTTTGTATGTCATGTTACCTTCATGGAAGTGCTCTAACACACGGCCATTGTTCACATGTAAGTCATATGTTTCGTTTGTTTTGTAGAAGTTATTGAAGTCTAATGCAAATAACTTCGCTTTACCATTGTCAAAGTTGAAACCTTCTGTGAAGAGCAATGGTGTATCTGTACCGTCTGCATTTACAGGCCATTGCAAGCTGTTATAGCCTTCTAAACGGTGGTATTTCACACCTGCAAACATTGGTGTTAAGTCTGAAGCTTCATCCATGATTTCTGATGGATGTGTGTAACCCCAGTCGTAACCCATTTCTTTTGCGATCATTTGAGTGATTTGCCAGTCAGGTTTTGAATCACCAAGTGGCTCTAAAACTTGGTATAAACGTTGGAAACGACGTTCTGTATTTGTGAATGTACCTTCTTTTTCTAGAGAAGGAGAAGCTGGTAAGATGACATCCGCATATTCAGCCGTGAATGTTAAGAACTCATCTTGAACAACTAAGAAGTCTACTTTTTCTAAAGCCGCTTGCACGTAGTTAATGTTAGAGTCTGTAATACCTGTATCTTCACCTAAAATGAACATACTGTGTACATCTCCAGCATGGATGTGATCCATCATTTGGTGGTTGTCGAAACCTGGTTCTTTTGGTAACTCAACGCCCCATGCTTTTTCAAACCAACCGCGTGCTTCATCATCTTGTACACCTAAGTAACCTGGTAACTTATCTGGCATACTACCGAAGTCAGAGCAACCTTGTACGTTGTTGTGACCACGTAATGGATATGAACCTGCACCTGGTTTCATGTAGTTTCCTGTTACAAGTAATAAGTTAGAAATCGCTGTACTTGTGTCAGAACCTGTTTCTTGTTGTGTAACACCCATTGCCCAACAGATAGACACGCTGTTCACACTTACAATTTCATGCGCTAACTTCACAAGGCGATCTTTTGAAATACCTGTTGTTTCTTCAGCAAACTCCATTGTATAAGGTTTTAATGATTCATAATACGTATCAAAATGATCTACCCATTGATCGATAAATGCACGATCGTGAAGATCGTTATCAATGATATATTTCGTTACGGCAGATAACCATACTAAGTCTGTACCTGGGTGTGGTTGATAGAATTCATCTGCACGTTGCGCCATCTCATGTTTACGGATATCAAACACATGTAGCTTTTGACCGAATAATTTGTGTGCACGTTTAATACGTGACGCAATAACTGGGTGCGCTTCTGCTGTGTTTGTACCAACTGTGATAACCATTTCAGCATTACCGATATCATCGATAGAACCTGAGTCACCCCCATGTCCTACTGTACGGAATAAACCTTTCGTTGCAGGTGCTTGACAGTAACGTGAACAGTTATCAATATTATTCGTACCAATCACTTGACGTGCCAGTTTTTGCATCAAATAAGATTCTTCGTTTGTTGCTTTAGATGAAGAAATAAATGTTAATGCATTTGGACCAAACTTGTCTTTGATTTCTTGCATGCGTTTCGCAACATATGGAATGGCTTCATCCCATTCAACTTCTTCAAATTGTCCATTGCGACGGATTAATGGTTTTGTAAGACGCTCTTCAGAGTTAACATAGTCCCAACCAAACTTACCTTTTACGCAAGATGAGATTTTGTTTGCTGGTGAATCTTGAGAAGGTTGTACTTTCAAGATTTCACGGTCTTTCGTCCAAACTTCGAAGCTACAACCAACACCGCAGTAAGTACATACGGTTTTCGTCTTTTTAATACGTTCTTCACGCATTGCCGCTTCAGAATCTGAAATAGCAAATAACGGACCGTAGCCTGTTTCTGCTTTTTTCGTTAAATCAATCATTGAAGCAAGTGAACCTGGTTCGATATCTGTCATGTAACCAGCGTTACCTACCATGTTATTTTCCATCATTGCGTTACATGGACATACTGTTGAACATTGACCACAGCCAACACATGATGATTCATTAATCGCAACATCATTGTCCCAAATAACACGTGGTTGATCGCGATCCCAGTCAATTGATAATGTTTCATTGACTTGCACGTCTTGACATACTTCGACACAACGTCCGCATAAGATACATTGGTTTGGATCATAGCGGTAGAATGGTCCGAAGTCCACTTCATATGGCTTTGGCTTGTATTCATACGTTTGATGTTCCAATCCCCACTGGTCCATCGTATTATGAATTTCACAGTTTCCGTTATTGTAATCACACACCGTACAATACAATTGGTGTTTTTCAAGAATGCGATCTAACGCTTCTTTTTGACTCGCTTGTACACGATCGTTCTGTGTATTGACAACCATAGGTCGATCAACCACTGTACTACATGCACGTTCAATTTTGCCGTCAATTTCAACGGCACATGTGTCACATGTTTCTATTGGCCCTAAAGCTTCGTTATAGCAAATAGAAGGTACAAATGTTTGTTGTGCTTTGATAAAGTGTAGTAAATTGGTGCCTGGTTCAACCAAATACTCTTTACCATCTAATGTTAAAACAAGATGTTCTTGCATAATATCCCTCCTAAAAATTTCGTCTAAGATGCCCCACACACTTAGTACTTCTATTCTACCCTTTTTACATCGAAATGTTAACGTTTTCTATATATTTGATAATATAATTATCTAAATAAATTATCCTATTATTTTACTGAGTGTAAAAAGTCTTTTAAAGTATAAAGAACGCAGCAAAAAGAGGAGTGAGATATCTTGATCTCACTCCTCTTAGTTATAAAAAAGTTAAAGTCCTAAGTTTTCACGTAATTGCTGTGTCAATTGTGCTTTACTATTCTCATCTGGTACAAAATAGTACACGCCATCTGATTGAATACCACCTGATCCTTCAAGTTGATGACGATTCACATTTTCATTCGCATCAGAATAATTACTTCTAATTTGATTTAATTCTGACAAACTCAAATCTGTTTGAACATTCTCACCAAGTTGATTCATAATGCCATTGAAGTTTGTTAAAGATGACACACTTGTCAGCTTATTCGCCAATCCTTGCAATACAAGTTGTTGACGTTCTTGTCTACCAAAGTCTCCACCCGCACCTTCTTCTTTTCGACTGCGGATAAAGGCCATCGCCGCTTCACCGTCAAGGTGTTGCTGCTCACCTTGTGTAAATTGGTAGCCTTCAGCTGAGAATGTCGCATTGCTCACAACATCAATACCACCAACTGTATCAATAGTATCCTGCAACCCATCCATATCAACTGTCGCATAATGGTCAACCGGCACATCCATCAATTTCTCAAGTGTTTTGACTGCCATATCTGCACCACCGTAGGCATAAGCATGATTGATTTTTTCAGTCGTTCCACGTCCAACGATCTCAGCTTGTGTATCACGTGGAATACTCACCATCTCTGTCGTTTTTTTATCTGGATTAATCGACAGCAACATGATTGTGTCACTTCGTTCTCCACCACCTGCACTGGCACGTTCTGCATTCGAATCAACACCGAATAGTGCAATCGTAAATGGTTCACCTTTTCCTAAGTCAACCGTTCCTGATCGCAATTCTGAATGTTCTCGGTTAAGCGGATTATGAATCGCGCCGCCAACAGCGAATAATTTAAATGCCAAATAGCCAATCGCAATGACCGCCAAAATAAACAGGACGGCAATAATGCGCAACATCCACTTGATGACTGGACTCTTTTGTTTTTTCGACCGTGTGTAAGTCAAAACACTCACTCCATTTCTTGAAGATGAGACAAAAACTCACTTTTAGATATTTGTTTCTAAAAGCATAAATTCCCTATGTCTTACCCTCGTTTTGTTATTTTGATTATAGCGTACATTCAAAAATTAACAATACTTCCATAGTCGCAGTTACAATTTTTGATAGCCACCTTTTTGAAGTAGAATTTTTAAAGTTTCATCATAACACCCTGCGTTACTTATAATAAAAGGTCCCCCATGAATGAAGTCAATCGGCTCTTGATGGAAGTTTGTCATTTTTAATCCAAGCATTTCAGCGAACAAAAACTGTGCACCTATATCCCACGGCTTCGCATTCGTGTGAATATGGGCGCCAAATTGACCTGTAAATACTTTGGCAGAATCGAGCCCACATGCACCAATTAAACGATAACCAAACGAAACTTCTAATAGGTCGTGCATCGTCTCATCATTCAAAACCTTATTATTAAAAGATATCAAACTCTCTTTCAGTGGTCTTTCTGATGGTGGAGATAACGGCACATCATTTAAATAAACACCTTGTCCCTTAATCGCCTGAAATCGTTTTTGACGTGAAAAGTCGTCAATATATGAGAGAACGGGTTGACCATTGTGAAACAAAGCTAAAATTAAACAAAAGTCATCTTGCTGTTTGACAAGATTTGCCGTCCCATCAATTGGATCAATGACCCACGTAAAGCCTTCTCTCAACTTCTCAGTATTATGATGGGCTTCTTCACCGTACAATTGATGATTTGGAAAATGCATCGTAAGCATTTGTTCGAAGCTTTGTTCGATGGCTTTATCTACATTCGTCACCAAATCAAATCGGTTCGCTTTTGTTTGTGTATCCATGTCTTCTATCATTGATGGCAATGTACGACGTACTCGATCAAGCCATTGCATCACTTGTTTATCAATCATCTTCAGCTGTTCTACTTCCACCATTACTGTCACCTCTTTGCATAGATCCCTTCTAATTTTAGTGCCGTCATTCGCATTACTGAGTTTACGACGACTCATTTTGTAAATAAACTTTGTAATTATCCATTGTAATGTCTTGCGTCTTGATGGACTTATAAAATGAATAGGATATATCACTAATCGATGACATATCAATAACTTTCGTGTAGCCACCACCGATATGATACACAACTGCACGCCAAAGCCCCTGTTCACATAACAATCCGATAAACACTACATTTTCTACAACTGTTTGCTCTGAAGCATTCAGTTCGTATTCGATCGCCATCACCTTGCGCTCATGTGCATATACTAAAATCGCATGAAGCAACCGTGAGAGACGCTCCGTTTCGCTCGACTCAATGCGAATCACTTCATTTATATGCTTCAAATTTTGGCGTACTGTTACATTAGGGTGTCGCAATAACTTATCCATTACAGAATCCATCTCTTCATCAAATGGCAAAGCTGTTTGAGTCAAGCTTTCTTTTAACACTAAATAGAGTGCTTGAATTTCATTATCTGAGAAAGTGAGCGCATTGTGGTTCATCTGTGATTGCATACGGTATCCCCCTTTTTGTCCCGCATGCGTTTGTAAATGAACACCTTTTGCTTCTAATTCTTGTATATCTCTTAACACCGTTCGCTTCGACACACCTAAATGCTTCGCCAATGTGTCTGCCGTCACGTGCTTCAACTCTTGAATGAGCTCGATTAAATGCTGTTGCCGCTGTTCCTTTTTCATACATATCACCCCTCGGTCACGAAACCATCTTATTTGTATTATAGCATGCGATGTCATACGGCAGATAATCATTATATAAGTGTAAAATTTACTCAAAAACTTTAAAGAAAGCGTTTACAAATGTGTGTTTTATATGTTATCATTTTAATTAGCTACTAGAGGGGGATGGGTACAGACGCATATTTCAAATGAGGGGTAACTATTTCGTCAATAGTAAAGTTTGAAACATGATGTACTTGTTCTATACTAGATTGAACATCTTCAATATTTATTACTTACTTTCCTTTCTATCCGGACAGTGCATATGCACCGTCCGGTTTCTTTGTTTCTAACTTATTTTAGAAGAAGATATCTAACACGAAAGAAACAAAGTTATTGATCATATGTAATGCGATAGACACACCAAGGTTACACCCACTTTTGATATAAATCCATACCATTGGAATCGCTAAGAGTAAATATTCAATCATTTCAAATGGTGATGTCGCCGAAATAACATGAATCCCTGCAAATAGGATGACTGAGATAACCCCCATCACATAAATATTAAATTTCTTTCCTAATTCTCCTATTAAAAAGTTCCGGAAAACAATCTCTTCAACAATTGGTGCTAACACGACAATGAACATAAAGTTAAATGGGAGTAACGCATTCCACGCCATTAATGACTCTAACATCTCTTCATTTTGCGTTGTTTCATATTGATATTGCTCTGGAATAAACTGTGTCAAATAGCCGTACGCTTGCAATGAAATAATCATGACAACATAAGCTATGACAATCCATAACCAATATCGGCGCACACCTTGTAATCCTAATCGAAAACGCTCTGGCATCTCACTTTTATGCAAAAGCCAGAAACAAATAATGAACAGGAGATAACTCGCCACAATCGATGTCGTTTCTACAATTTGATAGTAATCTAATGAGGTAACCCACTCTGGAAGGTTCACATTCGCCAATAATAAAATACCTGACAGTATAACTACCATAAAACCAATCGCCAACTGACCGACTAAAAAGATGGGAATCAACCACAAATCTCTCCATGCAATGTCTTTCCATTGATATTTCGCCATTTTCTTCCTCCTCTATATTGCTTTTTCTTCATCTTAGAATAACACAACCACGTCGCTTCACACGTAAATATCTAAAAATTTACTCAAACTCTCTACTTTATAACATTAAAAGGAGGATGCTATGAATCTCTCAAAAAAATTAACACTGACTATCGCTATTGAAAATTTACAAGCATTGCTCACACTCGTTGACAATTATGACTTGGCACGTGCATTAAAGAACGGTCCAATCGAAGAACGCCTCAAACAATTAGAAGATCAAGTGGCACAATATTTTTCAGAAGTGACCCACCCTAACGAAACGCCTTCTTTCCCTTTTCCAAATTATGACGTGTATTATCACTGTTTACAACAACTACACCATAACCCACTTATCCATGTGGATTTGGGTAGTCAAGAAAGAGTGAACACGGGATATGTCACAGTCATTTTACAAGCAATGCATCACTTGAAATCGTTTGAACTATTCTAGTGCTTGATTTTACGCTTAACAGACGAAAAGAGATAGGGACATTCAGAAGTATACTGAATGTCCCTATCTCTCTTGTTACTCATGTATTATAACTTTAAGTCTTCTTTATCAAGCTTATGATAACCGCGCATAAAGAAGAAAATACCCATAAATCCTAAGAATAAGAAACCGATAATTACAGAAACACGAGTCTCTCCATTGATTAACATACCAATTAATACGAGTACTAAAAATGCAATTGTTAAATAGTTCGTAAACGGTGCAAATGGCATTTTGAATGGGTGATTCTCAGCCTTCTCAGGAAACTTCTTGCGGAATTGAATATGACTGAATAAAATCATAAACCACGGAATCATCCCTGGTAAAATCGATGCACTGTACACATAAACGAAAATACTTTCAGATCCTTCGATGAATAATGGAAGGACAACGTTTAAAATAACACCTACAAAAATACCGATTGATACAGCTAACACTGTATAGAATGGTACACCATTTCTCATGATTTTAGTGAAGATTTTTGGCAATTGACCATGTTGTGCCAATGTAAAAATCATACGACTTGAACTAAAGATACCTGAGTTACAACCTGACATTGCTGCTGTGATAACAACAAAGTTAATAAGACCTGCCGCAATCGTAATACCGACCTTCGCAAAAGTTGCCACAAATGGTGAACCAAGGTCTTGTAGTTCATTCCACGGATACACTGTTACGATTACGAAAATCGCACCGATGTAGAAGATTAAAATTCGCCAGATAACCCCGTTGACTGCTTTTTTAATATTCTTCTGTGGATCTTTTGTTTCACCTGCTGTAATACCGATCAGCTCAACACCCTGATATGAACCGATAACGATAGATAATGCGAAGAAGAAGCCCAACCAACCGTTTGGCAAGAAACCACCGTGCTCTGTTAAGTTACTCAATCCAATTGGTACGCCCCCGTTACCAATTCCGAAGAAGATCAGACCAAAACCTGCAATAATCATCAAAATAATTGTGACAATCTTAATCATCGCAAACCAAAATTCGAACTCACCGAAAGCTTTAACTGATATCGCATTAGCTGCAGTTAAAATGACGATAACAATGACTCCCGGAATCCATGTTGGTAACTCTGGCCACCAGAACTTCATGTATTCACCGACAGCAATAACTTCAGACATCCCTACGACAATCCATTGAAAGATGTTCGCCCAAGCAGTCACGTAACCTGCAACCGGATGTAAGTAATCTGTTGCATAGTTCGCAAATGAACCTGTCGTTGGATATAAATACACCATCTCACCCATCGCACGCATGACTAAGAATAAGAAGAGCCCAGCCAATAAATATGCGAAAATAACAGATGGTCCCGTCCAAGCAATTGTACTTGATGCCCCCATGAACAAGCCAACACCGATTGTGCCCCCAAGCGCAATCATTTGAATTTGACGAGAGCTCAGCCCTCTTTGTAATTGATTATCTTCCATGACAATCCACCATCTCCTTGAAACCCCTAATTTTCAAAAGCATGTAAACTTTTTCTTCGTTATTATACTATATTTCACTAATGTTTAAAGTAGATTTTTCACTTCACACTTTTTGGCTTAGCTGTGAACTTTTTATTGTCATATTCAAAAACAACGTACATGATATGTCACACCCACTTTATATTGAATAAACACTTCAAGATAGATGGTAACAAAACCTCAAAAGTACTGATATAACAGTATTTAATCATTTTCTTCAAAAAGAAAACGATTCTGAATGCCATTTTAATAAGCGAGACGATTTATTTATTCCACCATCACTTTATATGATTTGCAAAATCTATTATCAGAATTATTATTCATCTGCACATAAAATTGCAAATGTCATCTTATCGACACAAAACGTTATGTGAACACATTCACATTATCGGTTTAAAGCGTTATACTAGATTCTATTACACAACGAAAGGAAATTTGTCGTATGAATGATACGAATATTAAATGGGATACGATTTTTTACGGTCGTAAATGGGTTTCAAATATTATCGAAACCATTCAAAAAAAGGATGTCTTGCACAGTTTCTACATGAAGCGTTACTTGATGCGTGCGATGATGGCAGGTTTTATTATTAGCATCATCTCTGTATTTGTTTTAATGGTTAAAACAACGTTTGCACCTGATGTACCTCTTGGCGTCGTCAATATGATTGGCTCGATCACATTCAGCTTTGCACTCGTATTAATCTTATTCACCAACTCCGAACTGCTCACCAGTAATTTCATGTACTTTACAGTAGGACTTTATTATCACCTTATCCAACCTCTCCGTGTATTAAAGATTTTTATGCTCTGCTTCTTCGGTAATATTGCAGGCGCATTCATCTTTTTTGCCATATTACGTGTCAGTGATGTCATGTCACCAGAAATGGTTGCCTTGTTGGATCAGATGATACACTCGAAAGCCGAAGTATACAATTTTCAAAACATACTTGTGCGTGCGATTTTTGCAAACTTCTTCATCAATATTGCACTTGTGATTGCTATGCAAATCGATGATGTTTTAGCAAAAATGTTTGTCATGATGTTCGGTGTAACAATCTTTGCATTTATGGGATTTGAGCACGTTGTTTATAATGCCACTTTGTTCGTCGGTCAATTATTTTATGATTTTTCTGCTGTTCATGCGCTCGGTATGTTAAAAAATATTGTAGCTGCATTTATCGGTAACTATATCGGTGGTGGTCTTATTATTGGTTTATTCTATGCTTACTTGAATGATCACGGGCAGTTTGAAACGATTAAAAAAGCGAACAAATCACAACAGCTCACTAAGTAGTTTGTAGATGTCTATGGTATACTGACTGTACAAATTTTTTGATGGAGGTTCACATGAAACGCACACAGAAAGCTGTCGTTATTTCATTGTTTCTTGGCATCATCTTTTTTACAGTCAATTTTATGTCACATACAGCATCAACACCAACAATTATTTTCAAGTCATTACTCGTTGCACTAACATTCGGTGTGCTCTACATGCTGACTTTCACACTGCTCGACTCTGAAAAACACCGTATACAGTATGGTGTGCCATTAATCATCGGTGTAGCATCAGGTGCATTAATCGGCACAAAACTAGGTGAACCTATTATTTGTACACTGATTGGTATTGGGATTGCTGTAATCGTCGGTTACATTTACGGTCGAATAAAAGGAGTGCGGTAAGATGTATACACTTGGTATGATTGCAATTGTACTATTACTCGTTGGTTCAATTCCCAATATATACATGTATAATAAAGAATTAAAAGAAGGCAATGCCAATCCACGTATGAAACTACTCATTGGCATTGATGCGATACTTATCATTTTGATTCTGGCAGCCATCTTCTTATTGAGATAACGTTATAACCCCCGCTCATACATCTGCAATGTCATTGCTTGTATGAACGGGGGTTTTTATTATAGGAAAAAGCGATATAAAATAACCATACCAATCGCATAAATAATGAGTCCAACAACACATGACAACACGTGTATACGCATTGGGATATGTCGTTGCCTTCTCGGTGCGATGACTAAATTACCAGCAATAAAACATAATGGAATAACAATAAAAAACATGAGCTGTTCAAAATTCATCGCTTTCTCCCTTCAAAATAACGTTCAATTAACGTTGATAAATCTGTATCTTTATCTGTTAATGGCAAATGGCTGAAGTCACTGATTTCTGTCATCTGATTTGTATTGACAATCACATCGAGCCCAGCACGTATTGCCGCAGTAGCACCTCTTACTGAATCTTCAATTGCTAAACAATACGCAGGGTTATGATTCAATGATTGAACTGCTGTTAAATACAAATCTGGTTCTGGTTTTACCTCTTCCACATCTTCTCTACCAACAACGACAGAAATATAGTCATTCAAACCAAGTGCTTCAATCGTCGGTAAAATTTTTTGACGCACACTACTTGTCGCAATCGCCATCGGAATATGACGTTGTTTCAATTGTTGCATCAGTTTTTCTATACCTGGTCTCAATGATAAATACTTGGCACCTTCATGATGTTCACGATACAGTTTTTCAACCTTCTCTTCGCCTAATAAGTTAATAATATGATTATGTAATTCTAGTGCACGGCCTCCAATATTGGCACGATAAAAAGCCAATGTCACTGGTTCATGACCTTCCGCCACTAAGTGTTGGTTAATGACATCATACAAATGTTGTTCTGTATCAATAACCGTTCCATCAAAATCAAATATCACTGCTCGATACATGTATTTAACGCCTCCTCAATCAATATGTTGCAATCAGTGTAACAAATACAATGAAATAATTCATGAACAAAACGCCGTCCATACAATAAAAAACACATACTATACTAGCAACTATATTCTAGTACAGCACGTGCTTTGTTCAATTTATTCATTTTTAACAAAATTATCTTTTATTTGTGATGTCGCAAATTCATAAGTAATACCATTTTGTCGATAGTATAACGATTCAAACCATTTGCGATCAATAATGCCCGTATGTTGCACTTTCAATGCATCATGTAACATAGCAACCTGTTCTAAAGCTTGATGGTCTGCCACACTCAGTGCATGATGATGAATATATCCACGTCCCGGACGCACAACTGGCCCACCCTTTTTAACGACGACAATATCTGTATAATGTCCACTATCGTCTAATGTCATAACCGTTCCTTCTTTTGCATCATAAACGTCATAATGATATTCACCTCGCAAATAAGCAATTGTTTTATTTGCATCATGTACATGAAGTTCAATTGGCCCAAGCCCTAAAATTTGATATGACTTCGGTATGTCAGTATCTACTGGGTTCTTCCAATCATCTGGTATTGTTTGCTGTTGGTTATCCATAAGAACAAATGACAAGTTTTCAGGATCATCGAAAAAACGCGCAGGATGTCCTAAATAAGTCCCCTTAGAAACAGCAATCCCTTCTTGACGTAAACGCCGTTCAAAATAGTTCAAACTATCTTCGCCTTCTACTAACAATCCGATACGTGCAATCATATCTGTTCCTTTACGCATCTGTCCTGCGTTTGGCAATTCAAAAAAAGTTAATAACGTTCCTACCGTTCCATGATTATCTCCATAAAACAGATGTACCATCTCTTCATCGTCTTGATTGACCGTCTCTTTGACAAGTTTCAACCCTAATACTTCTGTATAAAATCGTTTGTTTTCCACTTTATCCTTTGTATACATTGAAATATGATGATGACCTTGAATCAATGACATGTTATCAATCCCCCGCTAGTAAATCTTGTTGTCTATTCTTCTCTACCCATCGCATTACTGGTTAAACGTACACCTTACTATGGATTTGGAAAGAGGGCAACACATACAAGCCCCATAATAATAATAGCAGTAGGAAACGCCAACGTCTGAATAAAACGCACTTTTTGTATCGAAAGTTTTGACTGTGCCAACCAAGTCTCTAATATGACACTAAACACTGTCACGCTGATTGTCATCACAAACAATAGTTGACCACCATTTGGATAATACGTCAAAAAACCAAACGCCAAAACAAGCATTGTCAACAAGAGCATACATGTTATCAAATAACGCCTTAGCACAAGTATCATCGTGTCACATCCTTTTCATATTAAGGTTTATTTTCGCATAACCTAATATTTTTGTAAACCAAATAAAACGTGTGACACAGCTGAGACATGCGATCGGGGCAATAGCGTTTAAGATTTGAACAGAACCAAATAATGTGCAAAATTGCTTTCAAACTTTACCGAAATCGTGTCAGTTCTATCAAAAATCCTGCTTTTGGGACACCGTTTATTAGTTTCCCAAATACAAATTTATTATATCTCATCCCCAACTGAGTCTTAACTTTGTCACACCTTGCTCATTACGCAATACTTCTTTTTGAACGTTCTACATGTTCTGCACGTTTTGCCCAATATCTTGCGAGAATTGGACCAGTTATGCAGTGCACTAAGCTAAATACTGCACCCGGAACTGCTGCAAGCGGATTAAAATGTACAGTTGCCAATGACGTTGCTAAAGCAGAGTTTTGCATTCCTACTTCGATAGAAACTGCCTTTTTATCCGGATAATTCAACTTCAACACATTCGCTAAGAAATAGCCTGTCGCATACCCTAAAACATTGTGTGCAATAACAACTGTAAAGATCAATAGACCTGTTTGAATAATCAACTCACGACTACCCGCTACCACAGCGCCTAAAATAATAGAGATAGCTATCACCGACACGAGTGGTAATACATCTTCACTTTTTTCTGAGAAGGTTTTGAAGAAACGTTGTACAAGTAAACCAATCAGAATTGGAACTAGAACGACTTTGGTCACAGAAGCAAACATGCTCATAAATGAGACATCCATCCACTCTCTCGCAAACAAATACATAAATCCTGGTGTTAAAACTGGCGCAAGAATTGTAGAAATCGACGTAATCGTCACCGAAAGTGCTACATTCGCTTTTGCAATATAGCTCATGACATTACTCGTCGTGCCACCTGGACAACATCCAACTAATAAAACACCAATTGCGATATCAGGCGGTAACTGAAATGCTTTAACAATCAAATAAGCTAACAATGGCATAATCGTATATTGTAAAACAACACCTGTAATAACTGGTTTTGGATATTTAAAGATTAACTTGAAATCACTCACTTTTATTGTCAGTCCCATTCCCAACATTACGACACCTAATAAATAAGGAATAATATCCCCTACCCCAGTAAATAAATGCGGTGCAGTAAATGCAATGATACTTACCAACAATACCCATACTAAAAATGTTTTTGACGCAAAATGGCCAATACGCTGTAACATGAAAGACACCCCTTAGTTATTTAATAGTCAGAATATTAGCATAATTAAAATGAGACGACAACCTTATTTCTATATTTTTTTGCAACTCTTTTACATTTTGATAGACATTTGTAACTTATCTGCATGATAAAAAACGAACGATATATCTATATACAAACTTTAACGTACATATTTTCTTTCACTGAATTACTACTGAAGTCTGACTGAATTCATCCCATTCACATGCTACAATGAAGATAACAAATATTTTCAAATGGGGCTTGAAGAGAATGATTGATAAAATAGCATCTTATATACTGAATATTGACAAATTAGAAAATCGTACTGAGCGTCGTCGCCTAACTAAATTATTGGATACGATTGCTTTCGATGTCCCCGTCCAATATCAATGCATCAAGATTAAGCAATCCTATTATTTGCGTGTTCAACTACCAAAACGTGCACTTCCATATTTTGTAAGTTTGCTCAGTTTCCATCGATTTTCTATTTATCAACTCGTACGAACACAACAAGTTCACACATTGACACCGATTCAAGAACTCTCTGCACACGAACAGCATTATGAGTTAGTGATTGACGGCTTAACCGATCCTTTTATTAAAGATAAAGTCATCGATATTTTGGCCGAGTTTCAATCTGAACATCTCATCTATACCTTTTCACAACATCGCTTAAAAGTAACAACACGCCCTAATGTTATGATGAAATTAATCCGTACGTTGGCGACAAGACATATCGACATCTACTATGCGAGTCGTCCACAACATACACATCAACAAACTTATATTTCATAAACAAAGCACCTCTCCCATAGTTTGGAAGAGGTGCTTCTCTATTCGTCTGGATGATTCTCTAAATAGGCTTGCAATGTATCAAACATCAGTTCAAAACCATGTGCCGTATGATCATGGTACGCTTTCTTTTCTTGTTTGTAGACGAGATTAGACATACCACGTGGTTTCTCCATCACACTCTGATAGCCGAACGTCATCTGAGTGATGCCTGGACTGCGCTCTTCAAAATACACATCGATTGTATCTGTCTCGTCACTAATCGCAGGCATTTGTATTGTTAGGCGAATATGTTCATGTGGAACAAGCTGTTCATACGTTCCTGTCACAACACGTTCCTTGTCCCGTCCTCTATCACGGATTTCGTATGTGCCACCTTCTGTCGGATCACTCTTGACAGCTGTATTGGTAGCTGGTGTCGTCATCAGCCACTGTTTCATATCATCTGGGTTGACCCATGCTCGATACGCACTAGCTGTCGTTGTCTTCATCAAACGTACAATTTCTATTTCAATCACTTCATTTTGCATCCTATCACTTCCGTTCTTACATGAGATGTCATACTCTTTCTATTGTACTGTATTTCATCAAATTGCCCAATGATTTCACTGATATGACCTATTCGTTTATCGTCTTGTGTTAACAGCATCAGACTTTAAACGAGGTAAGTTAAAAACAATTGCTACAATGCCACATAAAGCAAGCATCAACGGGTACACAGAGTATGGAATTAACATAATCGGTGAAAGTCCAGCAACACCTGCCGCTGCAATTACCTGTGGACTATACGGCAAGATACCTTGAAAAGCACTGCCGAAAATATCTAAAATACTTGCTGATTTTCGCGGATCGATGTTGTATTCATCCGCAATATCTTTCGCAAGCGGTCCAGCCATAATAATAGAAATCGTGTTATTCGCTGTCGCAATATCTGCCATACTCACCAGTCCTGCAATACCCAATTCTGCACCGCGTCGAGAATGGATACGTTGCTTCACATAATTCAGTAACCATGTCACACCACCATAGTGTTCCACTAGTCCAATCATGCCACCGATTAGTAATGCAATCATCGCAATATCTTCCATTGCAATAATTCCTTCTGATGCCGCCGTCAAAAACCCTTTCATTCCGAACGAACCATCAAGACCACCGATAATGCCCGATAGTAAAATACCGCCCATCAATACGATTACGACATTGACACCTACTAATGCAAGTATCAGAACAAGTAAATATGGAATAACTTTGATCATTTCATATTCATAACTTGCTGTTTGGTCGATCTGATTCCCGTGTGTCAACCACCATAAGATTAATAGTGTTATAAAGGCACCGGGTACGACAATTCGGAAATTCACTTTAAATTTATCTGCCATGCGTGTATTTTGTGTACGGACAGCAGCTATCGTTGTATCTGATATCATCGATAAGTTATCACCGAACATTGCACCACCAACCACTGTTGCCATTGCTAATGCAGCTGGAATATCTGTCGCTTCACTAATTCCGAATCCTACTGGTGCAATTGCAGCAACAGTTCCAACCGATGTTCCCATTGAAATAGAGATAAACATACAGATAATAAAAATTCCTACAATTAAATAATGTTGTGGAATGAGTGATAGCCCTAAATTAACAATGGATTCCACACCGCCCATTGCTTCAGCTGTTTGTGAAAATGCACCAGCTAACACAAATACCAACATCATTAAGATAATATTTGGGTGTCCTGCCTTACGTGCGAAAACTTCTACTTTATGGGTAAACTTTTCTTTAGGATTGATTAATAAAGCGACAATCACACCGATTAATGCTGCAACATTAAGCGGTAAAAATGTAAAATCTTTTGTGATGATACCTGCACCTAAAAACACGCCAATAAAGACGACTAACGGGATGAGTGCCCATGCATGCGCTCTCTCTTCTCTTTGCATTGTTGAAACTCCTTCGTGAAAATAAGCATGGGGTGTTTCTTATTCTTGCACCCCATACTCGTTTTGTCTTATGATTTATTTTAAAAATTGAATCGCCATATCAAATATCTTATATCTCTTGCTCAAAGAGACGCTCTACAAAGTTTACAAAATAATCAGGTGCTTTGTCGAGCATTGCTTCATCTGGATTGTATTGAGGATGATGTAAAGGATACTCACTATTTGAACCTATCATCGCAAAATGTACAGGCGCAACTTGCTGGTAACTCGCAAAATCTTCACCAATCATTTGGGCGCGCGGTTGAACTTGCACTTCATACCCTGTCTCTTCTGCTACTTGCCATGCCATTGACTGCAATGTATCATCGTTGTTCACACCATCCGTCAATCGTTGATAATCCAGCACAACGGATGCCTGATATTGTATAGCTGCCCCTTCGCACAACTGTTGCATACGCATCTCTATTAAGTCACACACTTCTGGTGTCAACGTGCGAACAGTCCCTTCAATCATGCCACGACTTGGAATGACATTCCACGTATCACCGCTATGTACTTGTCCTATTGTTACTACCGCTTCATCGTACGGTGCCACGTTGCGACTCACAATTGTTTGAAGCCCACTCATCAAGTGACTGAGAATGATATGTGGGTCTACCCCATCTTGTGGCATTGCTGCATGTGCACCGACACCTGTCACATCAATTTTGAAGCGGTCAACATTTGATGTCATATAGCCTGTCTTCGCACACCATGTGCCGACTGGTAACGTCGGGTCATTATGAAACCCAATGATTGCTTTTGCGCCATCTAAAACACCTGTTTGGACGACCGCATCAGCACCTTGACTAACTTCTTCGGCCGCTTGAAAAATAAAGCGGACACACCCCGATAATTGTTGTTCACGTTCCTTCAATCGAATAGCTGTGCCGAGAATTGCTGCCATATGCATATCATGTCCACACGCATGCATCACACCATTATTGTTTGATGCATATGCTAAGCCTGTTTGTTCAATAATTGGTAATGCATCGATATCGGAACGCACGGCGATAAAAGTATCTCCTTGTCCAATTTCTGCAATCAGACCTGTTTCAAGTGGTGTTTCTAATATATTTATTTCATGATCTTGTAATATTTTACGCAATCGTTGTGTTGTTTCAACCTCTGTATGTGCACATTCCGGTGCTTGATGAAATGCACGTCTCCAAGCAATCAATTGTTCCGTGAATTCTGCCATACGTTTTCAACTCCCTTATATAAATAATAACAAGCTGTTCCAGCAAGTACGCCCAAAGCTAAGTTTTTGGTATAAATGGTTAGACCAACCGTTAACAACATAATCATAAAATCTGCATAACGTCTTTTAACAATTAATATTTTCGTTTTTGGATCGAAGGCTTTCAATGCGATTTTAATCAACACTGTCGCTAATACGACCATTGGAATTTGACCAACGATCGGACCTAGTACAAATACGAATAAACCCATCACTACACCAATGACTAACATAGATAATCTTGAAGTAGCACCACTGAAATAAACGAACTTGGACTGTCCTACAAGACCACTCCCTGCCAAACCACCGAATAAACCAATCAGCAAGTTTGAAACACCTTGTCCACGTGATTCTTTATCTTTGTCACTGGGTGTTTGTGTCAAATCATCCATCATTTGTGCAATTAGACTCGTTTGAATCGTTGCAACTGTTGCCAACATCAATCCAAATACAATGACTTGTAAAAGCGTATCCACTTGCCAATCGAGATGCGGCAATTGCATACTTGGAATTTTCACATGAATATCCGCATAATCAGACACATGTTTTAAATCGGCATGCGTGAAAAAGGATAAACAAGTAAAAACGATAATGGATAATAAAGCAGCAGGTATTTTAGTGGTCCATCTCGGCACAAGCCAAATGACCAATAAACTTAAAATCGCATATATGTAAGTCGTAAAATTATAACCAAAAATATGTTTAAGTTGTGCTGCAAATAGTAAATAACAGAGTGCATTCATAAAGCCAATAACAACAGGTACTGGAATCAGCTTAATCGCTTTAGATACATGACAGTAACCGAATATGATCTGTATGATTCCCATGATAATAATTGAAGCGGCTAACATATCTAAGCTATATGACGCTGTAATCATAACGACAATAAGAGATACACCACTGCTTGGTGCCGATACCATAAGTGTGCGTGCCCCTAAAAAACTAATATATACCATCATCATAGATGTGCTGATCATACTTGTTGTCGGACTAACACCCGCTATAAAGCTGTAAGCAATCGCACCGGGTAACATCGCTAAAGCAACGAGAACACCCGCAAGAATATTTTGATAGTAATTCCCTAACCATGACGCACGATAATCTTCCCACCATGCTTGCATAGATTCCATCCCCTTTTTATCTATGTAGGTTAAGTTCTATTCTATCAAATAAATGTAAAGTGTAACATATGGCGGTTTCATAAAAAAACACGCATGTACCCCCATCCGTACATACGTGTATATCTATTTATTGTTATTTTAAAGTTAATTCTTTTTTAACGACAACACGTCCTTCATGAATAACTGTATCAACATGGTTGATGCCATAATGATATGGAATGTACTCATGATTTGGCGCATGCCATAGAACGATATTGGCTTTATCACCTTCATTAATCGTACCTGCATCAACATCCATAGCTTTCGCCGCATTCACCGTTACTGCATTCCATACTTCATTCGGAGATAGTTTCAACTTCAGAGCAGCAATCGCCATCACCATCTGTAAGTTGTTTGTCACACAACTACCCGGGTTGAAGTCAGTCGCAATTGCGATGGCTCCATTGTTCTCAAGCATACCTCGTGCATCTGCGTAATCATTTTTACCGAGATAGAATGTTGTGCCTGGTAATAACACAGCTACTGTATCCGTATTAGCTAACTTCTTCTTGTCTTCGTCACTCGCTGCCACTAAGTGGTCTGCAGAAATCGCATCTTCATCAATGGCTAATCCTAATCCACCTAACGGATCAATCTCATCTGCATGAATTTTCACACGGAACCCTTGTGCTTTTGCTGCTTGAATATAGCGTTTCGAATCTTCTATTGAAAAAACACCTGTTTCACAGAAAATATCTGCAAAGTCTGCAAGTTCTTTCACTTCCGGCAACAAATCAATCATCTCTTGCAAAAATGCTTCATTAGATGATGCTTCTTTTGGCACAGCATGTGGCCCTAAGAACGTATGGCGCATCTCAATGCCGTACTTCTCTTGCAAACGGCGTGATACGTGTAGTTGTTTCAATTCATTTGCTTTATCTAAGCCATAACCACTCTTACTCTCAACAGCTAACACACCGTGATGAATCATCGTTAATAGGTCATGTTCCGCCTTTTCAAATAACTCATCTTCCGTTGCCGTTCTTGTCGCTTCAACTGTGGATAAAATCCCGCCACCTCGTTCTAAGATTTCGAGATATGACAAACCTTGACGTTTCAACGACATCTCATGTTCACGAGAGCCGCCATGCACAAGATGTGTATGTGCATCTACAAGTGCAGGAGACACAACATGATGTGATCCATCTATCACTTCTCGTGCCTCGTATGTGTCATTATAAGGTCCAGAGTAAACAATTCGCCCATCTTTCACGACAACTGTCCCATTTTCAACAATCTTCAATTCATCCAGCTCTTTCCCTTTCAATGGACGATCCGTCGATTTTGGTAAAATCAATTGTTTGATGTTTTGGATGATTAAATCATTCATTATTTATCCTCACCTTTACGTGTAATCATTGGCATATCAACATCTTTCTGTTTCGCTGTCTCAATTGCAATATCATAACCTGCATCTGCATGTCTTACAACACCCATACCTGGATCTGTCGTTAAGACGCGCTTCAATCTACGCTCTGCACGCTCTGTTCCGTCTGCCACAACAACCATACCAGCATGTAATGAATAACCCATACCAACACCACCACCGTGATGCACAGAAATCCATGAGCCCCCTGCAGCCGTATTTACGAGCGCATTTAAGATTGCCCAGTCACCAACTGCATCCGAACCATCTTTCATCGACTCCGTTTCACGGTTAGGTGATGCCACAGAACCAGCATCTAAATGATCTCGCCCAATAACAATTGGTGCAGAAATTTCACCTTTACGCACAAGTTCGTTTAAAGCCAATCCCATTTTGGCACGGTCGCCGTAACCAAGCCATGCAATACGTGATGGTAAGCCTTGGAACGCAATCTTTTCCGTTGCCATATCCAACCAGCGCATCAGCTTTTCATCTTCAGGGAACAATTCACGCATCAGTTCATCTGCACGTTCGATATCTTTCGGATCGCCTGACAGTGCAGCAAAGCGGAAAGGTCCTTTCCCTTCACAGAACAACGGACGAATGTACGCTGGTACGAATCCTGGGAAGTCAAAAGCATGTTCTAACCCTTCATCAAACGCCACTTGGCGAATGTTATTGCCGTAATCAAATGCAACTGCACCTTGTTGCTGGAATGCTAACATGGCTTCTACATGTTTTTTCATCGATTGTTTAGATAATGTCACGTAACGATCTGAATCTGTCTCACGCAATGTATCCGCTTCTTCCAGCGAATAACCTTCCGGTACATAACCATTCAGTGGATCATGTGCAGAAGTTTGGTCTGTTACAATATCAATCTTGAAGCCACGTTGTAAGATCTCGTGATGCACTTCTGCTGCGTTACCAACTAAACCAATCGCAAGTGCTTCACCTTTCTCTTTAGCTTCTTGTGCACGTTCAAGTGCCTCATCTAATGAGTCAGTAATCATATCACAGTAACGTGTCTCAATACGTTTTTCAATGCGTGATGGATCTACGTCTACACCGATCACAACCCCTTCATTCATTGTGACTGCAAGCGGCTGCGCACCTCCCATACCGCCGAGACCGGCCGTCAGAGTAATTGTCCCTTTCAAGGAACCGTTAAAGTGTTGATTTGCTAACTCAGCAAATGTTTCGTACGTTCCTTGTACAATTCCTTGAGACCCAATATAAATCCAACTTCCGGCTGTCATTTGCCCATACATCATTAATCCTTTGCGATCTAACTCATGAAAATGTTCCCAGTTTGCCCATTTTGGTACGAGTACAGAGTTAGACAGTAACACACGTGGTGCTTCTTCGTGTGTCTTAAAAACTGCAACAGGTTTCCCAGACTGTACAAGCATTGTCTCATCACTTTCTAAGCGGCGCAATGTTTCAACAATTGCATCAAATGATTCCCAGTTACGTGCCGCTTTACCAATACCACCGTATACAACAAGCTTGTCTGGATGTTCTGCAACTTCCGGATCCAAATTGTTGTATAACATACGTAAAACCGCTTCTTGCTCCCATCCTTTACACTCAATATCTAAACCTTTTTTTGCTTTTACAACTCTAGACATAAAACATCTCTCCTTTGTTTTAGAAAATCAATAAACTGATTGGAATCGTAATTAATAATGTTAAAACCACACGGATAAACCAAATTGCTGCAAGTTTCCACACAGGAATTTTAATCTCAGTAGCCAAAATACATGGTACTAATGCTGAGAAGAAAATAATGGCTGAAACACTTGTAATCGCTACAACAAATCTGACTTCTAATGCTGCTTGTGCCGCTATTAATGATGGCAGAAACATTTCAATAATGGATATTGCTGATGCTTTTGCCAATAATGCTTGATCAGAGATTGGGAATAGATAAACGACTGGATAAAAAATATAACTCAGCCAATCAATCACAGGTGTGTAATCCGCCAACAACAAGCCGATAAACCCAATGGATAGAATGGATGGTAATATTGCAATCGTCATCTCTAAGCCATCTTTCATATTCACCCAAATATTTTTTACCAGTGGCAACGACTGATGTGATTGCTTTTTGGCTTCTTGCCATGCTGCAACAAAACGACTTCCCTCTACCGCTTCTTCTTGTTCTCCTTGTTGACCGTCATAATATGCTTCCGACTCTCTAGAAATCGGTGGTAAATGCGCAGAAATGGCTGTCACTGTGAATGTAATAATCAAACACAACCAAAAGTAGAGATTCCAATGACTCATTAAGTCAAGTGTGCGGGCTACGATTACCATGAACGTCGCAGATACAGTAGAAAAACCAGTCGCAATAATCACTGCTTCTTTTTTGTTGTACATCCCATCTTTGTATACGCGGTTCGTAATCAACAACCCTAATGAATAGCTGCCGACGAATGAGGCTACGGCATCAATCGCTGACTTACCCGGTGTTTTAAATATCGGTCGCATAATCGGTTGCATGAGTACGCCAATAAATTCCAAAAGTCCATAGCCGACTAATAATGAGAGTGCCACAGCACCAATAGGAATAAGCACGCTTAGTGGCATCATTAATTTATCGAATAGGAACGGCCCATAACTTTCTTTAAATAGAATTGCGGGTCCTAACTTGAAGACATACATAACACCGATAATGGCACCTAGTATTTTGAAAATGACTAAAATTGCATCTGTCACAGACTTCTGAAAATCTTTTCTTTTCAATGGTAACAACGCACCAACTAATATCATTGCCAAGGCTAAGTAAGGCATTGCTTCTCCCATCAACGCTCTAAAACCTAAATGTGCATGATCGACTAGAATCGTTTCATTGTCCCCTAATTTCAGTGGTATGAAAAAGCAAATAATACCAAGTCCACTGTACACCCAGAACTGCCACATGTCTTTCCCCTTCATGTCATTCCTTCGTGTTTCTCGTTGGTGTCTATTCATCACATCACCCCTTTGTATATTCTCTTGTGACTTAAGCACCTGAAATTTTGTTACCTTTTCGCATTCGGAATTATCTGATTTCAATACTCACTATCTTTCCAAATACCTTTTTAACGTGACATGACACATTTATCGCCCTCATTCACATTGTAGTATGCTATTCTATAAATAACTAATATTAATAAACTAATTATTGATAACTTAAAACTATAAATAGGGGTGCCTATATGAAAATCGTACAGTTGGAATACTTTATTGAAGTCGTCAACCGCAATAGTTTTACGAAAGCTGCTCAAGCATTGCACATCAGTCAACCATCACTTACAGCAACCATTAAAAAAATGGAACATGACTTAGGTTATCAACTCTTAAAGCGCAGCACGAAAGAGATGACTATTACTGAAAAAGGCATTCAGTTTTACAATCATGCTGTGACGTTAGTGCAACAATATCATCAAACAATGGAACGCATGTATGACTTGAAATTGAGTCAAACACCGAAAATTAAAATGTCTACGATTGAATCAACGGCTTATTGGGTTTCCTTAGTCATCCAGCAACACCATCAAAAACATCCCGACCAACATTATCAAATTACCGAGACATTAAACCCAGAAATACTCGCACAGAAGCTGGTTAATTTCGAACTACATCTAGGTATTTCTAACGATCAAATTCGTCATGAAGATGTCGTATCCATCCCTTTGTATGAAGAAGATTACGTCTTGCTCGTTCCTGAAGATCGATTCACACAACAAAAATCTATCTCGATTAAAGGACTGCCACTCATTGTCCCGAACAAACCTTATCAAGTTCGTAAACATATCGAGGATTATTTCACACATTTGGAAGAACGACCCAATATTGTCATGGAAGTTGAACGTTTTGAAGCTGCAACCAACTTTGTTCACCAAGGTATGGGCTATGCGGTTATTCCAAGAGTGTACTATCAATCACGCCACACACAACATTTGAGTGCGATCAAAATCCGCCCAACCATTAAGCGAACTATCTACATTAACTATGCACGACATCGTCAATACGGTTCACACGTTCAAGACTTAGTAGCAGCATGTCAACACTATTGGGGAACGATATAACAAAAAGAAGCATAAATACCCTTCATTTTAAAGAGATATCTATGCTTCTCATTCAATGCTTAATCATGAATCAGATACGTCAGCATATGTGCAATCAGCTTTGCTGTTCGATTGTCGATATCGTACGTTGGATTCATCTCAGCAATACTCAAAGACGTCACTTTGTCTGACTGCAAGATGCGTTCCGCTAATTCTAAAACAACACCTGGCATTAATCCTAACACTGCCGGTGCACTAACGCCCGGTGCGTATGCACTATCGATGACATCCATACAAATCGTAAACAAAATAACATCGTGTTCATGAATAAAGTTCTCGATTTTATTACGAATGCGTGGATCTATGCGTCCCTTCAACTCATCAGCAAGAACATACTCCGTATTACTTTCATCAGCATAATCAAATAAACTTTGTGTATTGCCTGCACGCTGAATACCTAAGACAAAGTAATCCAGCTGTTCATCTTCTTCTAACATTTGATGAAAGCTTGTACCTGATGTGGAAGATTCTGCATATCGATTATCAAAATGTGCATCTATATTGATGACACCAATAGACTTTCCTGGATTGGCTGCACGCACACCGAGATATTGTGCATATGCAATATCATGTCCACCACCTAATAAAAATATGCGTGAGTGGTGTTGTAATAGTTGTGAGACATATTGTCCGAAGGCTTGCTGTGATTCATACAATGTCTCCGCATCATGCGCCACATTTCCGTAGTCAGTGATTGGCGTGTCTGACATCGTTGGTAATCCAGCAAATGCTCGTCGAATAGCGTCTGGACCTTCTTTCGCACCGATGCGCCCTTGATTCAATGCCACACCTTCATCAATCGCATAACCGAGCAGTGCAACACCTGTATTCTCTTCTACTTCAGACGACAGGTCACCGAACGCAACCGTTTGAAAATGGCGAAATGCGGCACGATCCGTTTTACTATCTAAACGACCTGTCCATATCTCTTTATTTGGTTGTTGATACATAACTTCATCCCCCTCTTCTCTCTTACTTCTAGTATACGTGTGTTGATACATAATTTTCAAACCTTCATGAACATGCTTGTATGATCTTTTGTCATATAAATTGTATCTCAACAGCACTACCATTTCTTTACAATTAGATGATAAATATTATGAAACAATTTATTTATTGCATTGTTATGGTTATAATGGGGCATAGATTATTATCGAGACTTGATTGACTGTGTAGTAACAATTTATTAAAAAGTGTTTTTCACAACACATATCACACTGACAACACAGTTTCCGAGATATTAGGCAATCATGACTCATACTTACTATAATAGTGAACCTTTAACGGAGGATTAAATATGAATCAATCGCGTATATCAGGCTTTCAATGGGCAATGTCTATTTTTATTTTCTTTATTTTAGCCTATGCAAGCCCGCTGATTTTACAAGACTTCCAAAAAGCATCTGGCTTTAAGCCGTTTGTATTTGCACTTAATAGTTTAGGGCCGTTTATCGCCGCAGTTGTCTGCTTAATCATTTTTAAGCATAAGCGTGAGCAGCTATTCGGTCTCAAATTAACTATCAACTTTAAAGTAATTGAACGCTTATTACTTGCGATGGCAATCCCTCTAGTTATTTTTATCATTGGGATGTATATGTTCAATACATATGCTGACAGCTTCATCCTATTACAAGCAAAAGATTTATCAGAAACTATTTGGACAATCTTAATTGGCCACCTATTAATGGCATTTTTTATTGAATTCGGATTCCGTCTCTATTTGTTCAACTTAGTTGAATCAAAGATGCCACACTTTTTCGCAAATATTTTAGTCAGCTTCCTATATTTAATTTGGGATGTTAATACTGCATTCGGTATGCCTTACACAATGTATAGCGCCATTTATGTCTTTTCATTCTCAATGATTATTGGTGAACTGATTCGTGGTACAGGAGGGCGTGCGATATATATCGTAACTATTTTCCACGCCGCTATGAGCTTTGCGAAAGTCTTCTTCTTCAGTGAAGAACTCGGCGATGTCTTTTCAATGAAAGTACTTGCTTACGGTACCGGTGGTGTTGCAATTGTCGTTGTGACACTTGGTGTATTGTTCAGCATCATCAACTTCTTCCGCCGCAGACGTCAAGCAGCGAAAGTTGAAACTGTATCGAAAACACCCATTGATACACATTCAGAGATGTCCACTTCAGAATCAACATCGGAAACATCTATCGATACACATTCAGAAGTGGCGACTTCCGAATCAGGCACTGATGTGACAAGCGAATCAGAGATTGATACATCAAACAAAACATCATCATAGTCAAAGCGGGATGTTCGACAATGAGAACATCCCGCTATATATATACATATTAATGTTTCAACACTTTCACACCTTGTTGTGTACCAACAATTGCTTCCGTAGCCATATCTAAGAAGTAGCCCGTTTCTAGGACTCCCGTTAAATGAATTAAAAATTCATGAAGTGCATAAGGATCCGTCTTTTCTGTTAAATGCACATCCAAAATATAATTCCCATTATCTGTTACGAGTGGTTCTCCATCTGTCATGCGCAATTCAACCGTTCCTTCAACATGCGCATCAATGTGCTGTAAGACAAGACGCCAATTAAAACAATCCACTTCGACAGGCAACTTAAATGTTTGTCCTAAATAATCAACGAGTTTCGTCTCATCTGCCAATACGACAAACTGTTCAGCCATCTCATCAATGACTTTCTCACGGAATAACGCAGCACCTCCACCTTTTATCAAATTCAGCTGTGGATCAATTTCATCTGCACCATCAATTGCTAGGTCAATATGCGTCACATCATTGACGTGCATCACTGGTATATTGAGTGATTTCGCCTGAGTTTCTGTTCTTTTGGACGTACAAACTCCCGTCAATTTGTATCCTTTATCGTTGACTAACTTCCCAATTTCTGGCACGAGCAATTCAATCGTACTGCCAGTACCAATGCCTAGTACCATACCATCTTCAATACGTGCAACCGCCTGTTCTAATGTCATTTTTTTCAATTGTTTCGTATCCATGTGGCCCTCCCATTCTCTTCTGCAAAGATTTTATTCCACTGTTTTCTCTTCAAAAATAAACACATGTTCTACCGGTTCATTAAATGCACGGGCAATTTTCATGGCTGTCACAATAGATGGCACAAATACATTACGTTCTATTAACGAAATGGTCTGACGAGAAACACCTACTTTTTGTGCAAGTTGTGTTTGATTATAACCATCTCTCGCTCGCAACTCTTTAAGTCGATTGCGCATCTATGTCACCTCTTTCTGTAATATCCCCTTACAATCCTTAACTTATACTGACAACTTAAGACTTTAACTTTAACTGATAAGATGTTTTTGAGTAAAATGGCGTATGTGCGGGTAAGATTGAAGCCGCTTCTTCACCATATACATTAATATCATTCGGTAAACTTTGCGTTTCAATCGTAATCCCTGAGTGTGGTTTATAAATATTCATTGGACTTCCCCAGCCAGTTGGATCATTGAAAGTATAAAGTACCATTTGCGGCATATCCGTCTCGACATGAAGTTCACAATCTTGATTAGACACAATCAGCTTTCCTTCATGCACTTCAAAAGGATGATCTAACCCGCCTACCTTCGCAACTTGTTCCGCAATTGCTGGTTCAGTTGATGTAAAAATTGTATCCAGCATGAGCGATTTCGTATTGAAGTAACGCCCTAAATCAATGACATCCTGTTCAGGCATACCAACCGCATTCAATGGAAACATATATAACTTATCACTCGTTATTTCATGATTATCAATGACTTTGTTATCTCTATTTAGATTGAAGTAAACGTGATTCGTTGGGTTAAATAACGTATCTTCTGTTGACTTCGCAAAATATTCAATCGTCCACGTATCCGTTGTGTCATATGTATACACAATTTTTACATCAATATCACCCGGGAAATGATCTGTCGTACTTTGTAAGTTTGCAGTAAAAATTACACGTACTTCATCATGATCTTCCTGTACTTCATATTCAAAAAGGTGCTGCCATAGACCGTTACTACCCCCATGCAAATGATGGGGCGCATCATTTTGTTCCACATGATATGACTGCCCGTTCAAAATAAACTGTCCATTCTCAATGCGACCCGCATAACGCCCTACTGCTGCCCCAAAGAAAAAAGGATGTGACGGGTAAAATTCATCTGCTTCTACCGCATTCCCCAAAACAATGTTGTTGTCATCTATTTTCCAACTTACAATGCTTGCACCGTAGTTCGAGAAGACAACCTTTGTTTTTTTCGTACTAATCTTAATCAATTCAATTCCGTTCGTTTGTTGCTCAATAATAACATGCATACAGACTCGTACTCCTTTTCACTCCTCAACCCCTAGAAGGTAAAACCATCACTAGCACACCAATCAAACAAATGATACCACCAATGATGTCAAACTTATCTGGTGGCTCCTTATCGACCCAATAAGCCCACATGAGACTCAAGACGATAAAAACGCCACCATACGCCGCATAGACACGCCCAAATGTTGGAAAAGTTTGCAGCGTTGCAACGATACCATATAGTATCAATGCAATGCCCCCCAAGAAACCTAACCACATTGGCTTATCCGCACGCAGCCATAACCATATGAGGTAACCACCACCTATTTCGCATAAGCCCGCTAAAATGAAAATCGTCGTTGCGTAGACAAAATGCATCTCATCACCTCATATTCTTTACCCTTATTATATCAGCTTCTGTTGATTTGTAATATCCTGAAATACGTCAATATAATATCACACCCAATCCCGCATCTATATGTGCGAAATTGGGTGTTGGCTCATTTTTACGAATGCATTTCTTTTTGGAAGACACGTTTAAATGATGCAACGATCCCTTTTTCAAATGTTAATACCGCATTTTTATATGTTTTCGCAGCAAGCCATGCGAGAACAATAATTAATACGATATGAATCGCAATTGCAATGATGCCTTCCATCGTTGGCGTGCCTGGTAGTGATAACCTCGTTAACGTCACAAATGGCGAGAAGAATGGTACATAGCTTAATATGCGTACAATGATATGTTCTGGATTCATTGCACCGAAAGTACCTGCATAAAATGCACCAATCATTAAGAGTGTTACCGGCATTAATGATTGCGAAATATCTTCAATACGTGCTGTCATATTACCAAGTATCGCAGCCAATATGATGAATGAAATGATACTGATGATAAAGAATGCAATACCAAATGTTAACAAGCGTTTTAAATGTGCTGTCCATTCAAAATCAATTTTGCCCAGCTTTTCACTTAAGTTAAATACATAAAAGCTCACAATTCCGGTTACGGCGATAACAAGCAATTGTGTTAATGAAACTGCAATCACACTTAGCACTTTTGCAGCGATATGGACAACCGGTTTCACACTTGTAATAATCATCTCAGATACACGTGATGTCTTCTCAGTTGCTACTTCCATTGCCACTTGGTTAGCGTAGTTTACAACAATAAAGAACATTAATACATTCAAGATACTTACCATCACACTAGATATGACTTCTTCCATCTCTGATACGTCTTGATTCCCATCTTTTCCACTTTCACCTATCATCTTATCGGTTACTTGGCTCTCAGCTTGTAACTGTTGCAACTCCGTTGGCGACAAGTCTAAACCTTGTGCCACCATACTTTTTTGAATTTGAGAGAGTGTTACTTGCCATGCTGCTTTATCATCATTAGATACATGTTCCGTATCAATAATTGTTCCTTTTAACTGTTTTTGCTCAGTTTGCGTCACTTCCACAACATAGTCCACTTTATCTTTTTTCAATGCCTTCGTTGCTTGTTCTTTAGACAAATGTTGATATTCTATATTTTTGTCGATGAGTTTTCCTTGCGCATGAATCGCATCATACACGCCATCATTTTGTGTCACAATTGCCACTTGTTCTCCATGATCATCACCATTAAACAAGCTCACAATCTTATCAATATTCGCACCACCGACAATCAATAACACCATAAGAAGTGTCGTAATAATGAAAGACTTTGCTTTAATTTTATTGATATATGTCAGTCGAAAAGTTGCTAAAAATTTAGACATGTTGCTCACCTGCCTTTTGAATAAATATTTCATTGATTGTTGGTTCTAATACTTGGAAGCGACGAACAAATCCATGCTGCTGTACATACACAAACAACGATTCTGCTACGGCCACATCATCAATCGTTAAATGAGTTGTTTCGCCCAGTTGTTCATACTTCACAACACCAGGATATGTCGCAAGTTCAGTCAAATCATAATCTGCTTCAATCGCCACTCGCTTATAACCAAACGCTTCCTTCACTTCATGTATCGGTCCTTGAACAACCATTTTCCCAGCATTCATAATACAGATATCATCACACAGTTCTTCCACATGTTCCATACGGTGAGAACTGAAAATAATCGTTGATCCATTCGCATTCAATTCTTTTACCGCCCCTTTAAGTAATTCCACATTAACAGGGTCCAAACCGCTAAAAGGTTCGTCCAAAATCAATAGCTCAGGTTCATGTAAAATACTCGCCAACAATTGAACTTTTTGTTGGTTCCCTTTTGATAGGGATTCGATCTTTTTATCTTTATTTTCAGTAATTTCAAAGCGCGTCAACCACGTATCAATTGCTTGTTTGATCGCTTTCGGCTTCATTCCTTTTAACGTCGCAAGATATGTGAGTTCTTCATTTACAGTCAGTTTCGGATGTAAGCCACGTTCTTCTGGCAAATATCCGATCACATCATACATATCTGACGTAATCGCTTTACCTTCGTATGTAATTTCTCCCTCTGTCGGCTCCATTAACCCTAGAATCATCCGGAAGCTTGTTGTTTTACCTGCACCATTACGCCCGAGAAAACCTAACATCTTTCCTTTTTCTAATGTCAAATTGATATCATCAACTGCTGTAAAACTTTTGAATCTTTTTGTCACATGAGAAATATTTAATGACATTGTCTTCCCTCCTTTACTTTGTTATTTATATTGTATATAAAAATCATCCTTTTGACAATTTAATTTGTCAAAAGGACAACTTTACTTATCTTTATAAGTTTTATCTATTTTCTTTTTACCATACATATAAATGGCGATAGTGCTTAATATCGAACAAACAATCATAACTGCTAATATGAACATGATGCGTTGTACTGGTAATTGACCATCTGATAAGGCCATATAAAGTAATATTTCCACAAGTGTCATCCCAACGAACATCAAGATACCAAAAAGTACCGCACCACGTCGTAACTTGTTGATCATTTGCACATAACTTTGTGGATCGTCCACTTCTGTATTGTTTGCGCGATATTTCCTTAAATTGAGTTCTATCCAAAAAGTAATACTAAGAAACAACAACAATCCTAACGCTTCGATTACAATGTTTTGTTGTAAGAAAATCTTTATCCAAATAGAGATATTAAGGAGAATAATGAGTCCCCAGAAAAACCAGACAAAGTTTCCTGCTTGCACATGTCGAGAATGTTGGATTTCATATTCATCTTTAACTTGTTCACCATTAAATATATTTAATAGTTCTTGTTTAAACTTCATGTCACTCATCCCCTCTCACCTTCACTTTATTATTCAATGATGAAGGCGTTAAAATAATACTTGGAACGACTATTATCATCAATGTATTGAGTGTTTCTGATCGGTGCCAATATGGCAATTGCCCTGTTAATATAGGAGCTAATATGTTGATAGAAATAACAACGTACAACCATATTAAAACTATATATAAATAGCCCTTTTTCTTTAAATGACGTTTCAGTTGTTGTGCCTCTTCTTTTGTACCTACATACAATTTATGATTTGAATAATCTTTCATTAGCGTCGCACTTCGTAACCCAATAATAAATAATAATACAGGTGCACCAATCGTAAAGGCAGATAGTTGATTCATCTCAAAATCTATGAATAGTGACAATGTTGCTAACAGTCCTAAACCAAGCATTCCCATAATATTAGCCAATGCGAGCGTTTCATCAATTTTACTTTTTTGATATTCATCCGGTTCTGATGTCAAGCCAGCAAACTTTTTATACATGCTCATATTATTTCTCCCCCCAGAATAAGTCATTTAATGTGACATCTAATGTCTCCGCAATCCGAATACATAAGTTCAGCGTTGGATTGTATTTATCGTTCTCAATCATATTAATTGTTTGTCTTGATACACCTACACGCCGTGCGAGTTCCAACTGCGATACGCCTTTTGCGACACGATATGCTTTTACTCTATTCACCTGTGTCATGATAGCCTCCCAATTCTGCCCTTTGCGATGCGCAACCGACTTCCGTTATGTCAAATATACACGACATTTAGTCGTTATGTCAAATATATAAGACACATATTGCAAGAAAAAAGCAGGCCAAACGATTCGTTTGTAACCTGCGATTTGCGATATTAAATTTGTGTGTGGCGCAATTTTACGCATTGCTTGAGTTCTGCTCAACTCCTAAACACTTCTTCCACAACTTCATTTAATATTTATATGGATCATCTTGTGGTTTTCTATGTTGTGATTCCAATTCATCCAAATCAGTCAAAGGTTTGGCATCTTTATCTAGTAATGCCGTGTTCTCTGTTGTTATTTCATCATGATGATTGTTTGACTGTGTGGCTTGTTCTGTATACTTCGGTGATGGACCATATTGATTAGCTTCTTTTTTACTATCAAGCAGCGTAATAATAAATGTAATAATTTGTACGATAAACAAGATAACAATCACTATCCCTGCAACGATAAACCAGCCTGAATCTGCCGAAAATACTGATGATGATTCTTCAACCGCTTCAGGTGAAAACAAAATCCCTGAATCCCACATACCGATAAAATATACTACGTTATAAATGATTGATAACACTAATCCCAAAATAGGGATCAACATCGACATACTGCGATCATGAAAGCGACGTACAAGCAGTGCCAAGTTAGGAATAAGGACAGCCAAACTATACAATCCAATTAAAAGCCATAATAGTAGCGCAATAAAAGGACCAATCTTTGGAACGAAAATCATGATGACTGCAATTAATGAGATTGACACTGTAATAATCATATGCCATAGCGCTACCCACCAATATTCACTGCGTCGGCTACGCCCTTTAAAATTCACATAGTTTGTCCAAAAAAGTTTAAATGCTTCTACAAACCCCACTCGTGGAAATTCATGCATCATATTTTCCTCCTTCATTACCTTTTACATCTCAAATTTTATCATATTTCTTCGCATAAAAAACAATAATTATAAAGTGATGAATCATCTGCAATTATTGGAAACATGTCGCATATTCGATACAATCATTATAAATATGTTTTTAAGGAGTCTCTAATGGATTTTATTACACACTCTACGATAGATATCGCCAAATCTTTACTTGGCGTCAAATTAATCTATGAATCCCCTACCCAAACCTTTTCTGGTTATATTGTAGAAACAGAAGCTTATCTTGGTACTATTGATCAAGCAGCTCATAGTTATCAAGGCAAACATACACCTCGTGTGCACTCGTTATATCGTGAAGGGGGTACGATTTACGGTCATATGATGCATCGCTATTTGCTTATCAACTTCGTCACACAGCCTGAAGGTATTCCCGAAGGTGTTTTAATACGTGCGATTGAGCCTGAAGAAGGACTAGAAGCGATGATTCGCAATCGGGGGAAGCGTGGCTACGAAGTTACCAATGGTCCCGGTAAGTTTACGACAGCAATGTCTATTCCTAGAACAATTGACGGCACACGCCTTAACGAAGGCCGTCTAAAGATTGATACGAAAAACAGAAAATATCCGAGAGAAATTGAAGAAAGCCCTCGTATTGGTATTCCAAATAAAGGAAAATGGACAGATGCACCTTTGCGTTTCACTGTAAAAGGTAATCCTTTTGTATCACATATGCGGGTACGTGATCATCAACACCCAGATGAAACTTGGCGTACAACGAGGTTGTGAGAGAAGCGGTTTGGTCTTGAGCAGAACGGATGAAGATGCCACCTATACAAGCCATTTAGTGAAGTACATCTTAAGACAAAAGGTGACTGAGACGAAAGTATATTTAAAACTTTCTACCTCAGTCACCTTTGCTAGATTTCTATTCTCACTTCATTCTTAATCTAATAACGTCACAGTACCTTTATTGTTGATAATTTTGATGACATTACTTTGTTCTTCACTTTGCTGCATGATTGATGTGTAATGAGTAAGTTCTTCTAAGTCTACATTGCCATCACTATTTTTCGTTGTGATACTGACATTTTGAAGTGCTTTCGCAAATGTTACATCGATTTCCCCAAGCTGATTATCTAATGTCATTGGAATATCAGCTGGTACATCATCAAGCGTCGCACTCCCTTTACGCACCTTCATCATCACTTCTTCCAATTGTGAGCCGCTTAAGTCAAAGGCACCATATGTCAATTGTCCCTCTAATTTATCAATTCGACTGTCCTCTATATCAAAAGCACCTTTGTTCATCTTAACTGCCATTTGTTTCGTATTGAGTTTTTCAACATCGACAGCTCCCCATTCACTCGTTATGTTCAAACGAGACAACTCAGACTTAGGCACTGTTAATGTATAATTGGCACCTTTATTAATATGGAAAGGATTCACGTTCACATTCGCTTGTATGTTTTCTTTCCCTTCTAGTTCCAGCTTTAATGTATCCCCTTTAGTCGTAATATTCGGTTGTTGCCCATCACCGTGTCCTTCTAACTTTAATGTCTCACCAGCAACAATACTTAAATGTGTTTTTTTCAAGTTTATATCAATATTTTTAATCTCTTTTGAATCGAATGTTCGCGATACATTAACCTCTTGTTCTTCATATTTATTATCAACTTTTGAATAATAGAATGCCCCAATCGTCCCAACGAGCACAAATACAAGTCCTAGAATTAAAACGATAAGATTGAATTTTTTCATCATTGTGCACTCCTTTTCACAAGTTTGATGTTGAATTTTAAATACTTAATTAATAAAATCACTGTCCACTTCGTAAGATAAAAACAACATACATAAAGAACTAATCCTAAGCCAAAGTATCCAAGTGCGGCATACCAATCTGGCGTAACGAGTTGAATATTCTCATAGAAGAAATGAACCCATAGCAAAAATGCAGGCAATCCAATCATCACGATACTTGTAATTGCCAAGCCTATTAAAAGGCCGAACACTGTTAATACTGGTCCTAAGATAATCACAAAGTTAAGGAAACTTAGCGCAATCACTGACAACGTCGCTGCGAGTAAATTACGTGCGCCACCCGTTTCTTCCACTTGTGCCACAGCTGAATCTGCAACTAATTCTTTTGCAATCACTTTTGGATCTCCTAATGTCGCAATAATTTCTTCTTCTGTCTTCCCATCGTGTATCCCTTCGATAAAATGATTATCATACTCTGCGACAATCTCTTGCTTTTCTTGTTCTGGAAGACGCTTCAAATGATGATATAGCGTATTTAAATAATCTTTCTTCGTCATTGTTCCTCACTCTCCTTGATAAACACTGATACAACTTCAGCAAATGTTTCCCACTGCATACGCAATTCCTTCAAACGCTCTAACCCTTCAGGTGTCATCTGGTAGTATTTTCGTGCCGGTCCTTCAGTGGATGGTTGATAATAAGTCGACAAGTATCCTTCTTTTACCAATCTTCTTAATATCGGATAAACCGTCCCTTCTGCAATTGACATATGCCTTGAAATATTTTGCACTAAAGAATAACCATATTGTGGTGCACGTTTAATGATGAGCAGAACAATCATCTCTAGCGCACCCTTCTTAAACTGTACATTCATATTTTCACCTCAATATGCATTAACTAGTACTAATCAATGTATAGTAGTAGATTTAATTAAAGTATAGCACCCAGTACTATACATTGCAAGGTAGCATATCATAATATAAGCGTACGCCGAAAACTTATGAAAAGCTCCATTGTAACGCTCTTAAATATTATCTTATTCAAGTATTTCGATCGTCTGAACGAGGGTTTCATCTTCTGTGTCTATAAAGAGTTGATATCGTTCTTCTTGTAACCGCTCTATGTCATCATACGTCAAAATAATATCATTAACACGATCCAAATGAATATCACCTGATAACAATGACTTCCCTTGTGAATCAACTAACGTATATGTCGGAATCGGTGCACCTTCAATATTCGTAATCTGCAATTTAATATGTAAGCATTTGTCTTCACACATATTCTGAACCGCCACATCAAAATTGACAATTCGATCGTTAGTCCGTTCAATCACCCATAACTGTTCCAATTGTTCTAACATAAAATGAGGTTTCACATAAACAGTCATCGTATTAAGCCCACAATGAATAGCGTGTGTGATGTTATACATATCTTTAGATTCCCTTGTGTTTACAATTGTTTTTCCATTCAGACATAGACGTATTTCTTGAGATAACAGATGTGTATCTAGAAAGTAGTCCTTACTATGATCATAGTCTTTAATTTGAAAATCCCTTGTATAACTGATTGATTTTTCCACATGATTATTATTTAACTCCCACTCACCACACAGTACAGTTATTGCATGTATTTGATGGATGGCGGGATGACGATAGTATTCTTGATGGCTGCTGTAAGGCAGATGATATCGCTCCATCCAACTATAATCTTTTATTTTTTTCAACATTTTAAAATGTCTTTCAACCATTAATTTCTCTCCTGAATCCTCTCTTTTAATTATTTTTTTACCATAGAAATTTAGCACAAAAATATTAAAATTTATATTCAATTATAATGAAAATATATGCTAAAATGTTTCCATATATTGGATGGATCAGGATGGTAGAATGAATGCAATTATTATGGAAAAAATTTAAAAAACAATACATAGAAGCAAACATTGATGAGTGTGGCATTGAAGTCGGTACGCCACACACAGGCTATGAGTATCAGGTGACTAAGCATGCCGTACTTCATGTTGTCATGTCTGGAAGCGGTACTTTCAGTTATAACGGGCAAACCCATTTTTTAGAAACAGGGGATATCTTTTTGTTACAACGTGGAATGAATGTAAACTACACTGCTTCTCTAGACGATCCTTGGATATATTATTGGGTCGGTTTTAGCGGGCAACTAGTCAACGACTATTTGAATCGAACACAACTCATCGATAATCCCGTCATTACACATACTGACACAAGTACAATTTCAAAATTAGTAGAACGTATGTGTTACACGGCACAGAGTTACACAATTGAGCAATCGGATGACATTCAACATATGAGTGACTTATACAATTTACTCTATGCGCTTTATCAAGTGTCACCTAAAAAGTTCGACCAACAAGAAGCAGGTATTTACGAAAATGTAAGAGAAGCTATTCGCTATATGAATCGATTTTACATGCAAGCCATCACAATTGAACAAGTTGCACGTCATGTCAACATCAGTCGCAGTTATCTCTATAAGTTGTTCAAACAAAACTTAGATCAATCACCACAAAGTTATTTGATGCAACTCCGGATGTCACAAGCTGCAAAATTACTCCACGAAACATCCTTGCAAAGTAAAGAAATTGCCGCACGTGTTGGCTACCACGAACCATTGATGTTTTCAAAAGCATTCAAAAAGTTTTTCGGCGTAACGCCTACGATGTATCGCAAAAATAAAGGCATTCACAACACACCCTAACTTTAGTAAACAGCGCACTATTCCTGAATATTCCAATCACATATGTATATTTATGGTATGATTTGAGAATCAGTTATTTTTACAAATTACATAATTATACCAAATATTCATTTTGATATAGATTTTTTATTTCTTAAAAAGTATAATGGTATCGTGTGGTATTGTAAGCCTTTTCTCAATTCACAACTAAGGGGGAATACATAGTATGATCGAATTAAATAGTATTACAACATTATTTATCGCATGTCTGTTACTCATTATTGGGCAAGCAATCATCAATAAGGTTGAGATTTTTAATCGCTTGAGCATTCCAGCACCAGTTATTGGTGGCTTAATTTTTGCGATTATCTCGGCTATCTTATCGTCAACAGGTGTTCTTAAAATTCAATTAGACGGTAAATTTTTCCAAGACTTCTTTATGTTAGCTTTCTTCACAACAATCGGTCTTGGTGCATCATTCAAACTATTAAAATTAGGTGGAAAAGTACTGATCGTTTACTGGATTTTATGTGGTGTACTCGCAACATTCCAGAACGTCATCGGTGTATCTGTGGCTAAGTTATTAAATATCGACCCACTTCTTGGCTTAACTGCTGGTGCGATGTCAATGGAAGGTGGACATGGTAATGCGGCAGCATACGGTCAAACAATTCAAAACTACGGGATTGATTCAGCTGTTACAGCTGCACTTGCTGCTGCAACATTGGGGCTTGTTGCAGGCGGTTTATTAGGTGGACCGGTTGTCCGCTATCTCATTAAAAAATATGATTTAGCACCGAGCAACATTAATGCCGTACAAAAAGATTATTCAGAAATCGATATTAACAAACGTTTACACAAAAACTTCTCATTAAACGAAGTATTCTTTATTCAAATGGCAATTATTTTATTCTGTATGGCATTAGGGACATATCTTGGTGAGCAATTCAGTGCTGCAACTGGGTTTAACATCCCACTTTATGTAGCATCTATGTTTATCGCTGTTATTATTCGAAATATTTCAGAACTCTTCAACTTAAACCTTGTTGATTTGAAATTAACAAACCAAATTGGCGACATTTCATTAAGTGTGTTCTTATCACTTGCATTGATGAGTATTCAATTAACTGAAATTTATAACCTTGCATTACCACTTGTAGTGATCGTGTTATTCCAAATTCTTTTCGTTACATTGTTCTCTATTTTCGTTGTCTTCCGCTTACTTGGAAAAGACTACGATGCAGCCGTAATGATTGGTGGTTTCATCGGTCACGGACTTGGTGCAACACCAAATGCGATGGCAAACTTAGATGCCATTACGAAAAAGTTTGGTAATTCACCACGCGCGTACTTGGTTGTACCAATTGTAGGTGCCTTCCTTGTTGACTTACTCGGCGTACCGATTATTACATTATTCATTGAGTCATTCAGACCATAAAGTTAAAAAAGCACGATGCCACTTTATACTGGCATCGTGCTTTTCTATTATGCTTGGCGTCTAATTTGCCAACCGTATGGGTCTTTTAATTGTGACCAATCTGCATCAATTTCATGTGCTTTCAACAAGCAATCATCAAGTTCTTTTGTAATAGCTGCTTCGTCTAAATCAATACCAATGACAACAAGTTGTGTTTGGCGGTCTCCGTATTCTGGATCCCAATCCGCACGTACATCTTCTCGCTCTTGAAGGATAGCGCCACGTTCAGCTTTCGGCATTGCTGCTACCCAGTAAGTCACTGGATGAATATCAACAACACTTCCCGCTTGTGATACAAGACACGCCACCTCATTGTATTGTGCTAACCATGCAATACCTTTAGCACGCACGATATTTTTAGACATGTTTTCCAACCAATCATTAAAGCGTTCTGCATGGAATGGCAGACGTCGTTTGTAGACGAAAGATGAAATACCATATTCTTCCGTTTCTGGTGTATGGTTTTCATGACCGCCTGCTTCTAATTCTTGAATCCACCCCGCAGACTGGCTTGCTTTTTCAAAGTTAAAGAGACCTGTATCTAAAACTTCATCTAAGTCAACTTGACCCTTAACAGTTCTAATCACTTTAGCTGTTGGTTGTAACTTTCTCAACATCGCTTCTAATCGATTTAATTCATCTTCAGAAACTAAGTCCGTTTTATTCAGTACTAGCACATCACAGAATTCAATTTGATCAATAAGTAAGTCTGCAATGGTACGTTCATCTTCTTCAGCAACTGCTTGATCTCGATCTAATAATAAGTCTTCAGATTGATAATCTCTCATAAAGCGATGTGCATCCACTACTGTTACCATCGTATCCAATTGGCACAACTCTGTTAAATCAATACCAATTTCCTCATCGATATAAGAGAAAGTTTGCGCCACAGGAACTGGCTCAGAAATACCTGTTGATTCAATCACAATTTGATCAATACCGCCACGTTCTGCGATTGCTTTTACTTCTCGTAACAAGTCTTCACGCAACGTACAGCAAATACAACCGTTCGATAATTCAACAAGCTTCTCATCCGTACGTGATAACCCGCCACCATCTGCGATTAAGTCTTTATCGATATTTACTTCACTCATGTCATTGACAATCACCGCAATACGACGTCCTTCACGATGATTCAAAATATGGTTCAGTAACGTTGTTTTTCCAGAACCTAAATAACCACTCAACACCGTGACTGGTACTTTTTTCTCTATCATTGATAGCCCCACCTTTATTAAATCGTAATCGTTACGTTTTAAAGTATATAACACGGTTCCTTACTAGCGCAACCTTTAATGTTTTTTCATACTGCTTCATGCTATATTTAAAATACAATGAAACAGAAGGAGTGATTGTTATGTTAAATTATCCCTTTATCGACCATACATATGTAGAATCTGATTGGATTGACCGAAATGGGCATATGAACGATGCAGAATATGCACGTATTTTTAGCCTTGCAATCGATCATTTTCACGATCAAATTGGGTTAACAACTGCCGAACGTAAAGCACGTAACTATACGGTGTTCACACTTGAAACACACATCACCTATTTACGCGAGGTGGAACAAGATCATACGATTGATGTAAAGGTTCGTATATACGACTATGACAACAAACGAACGCACTTTTTTATGGAATTATTTGATACGGAAACAGATACACTATGTGCTACTGGAGAAACGATGATGATGGGGATTGATTACAATACACGTCGTGCAGCACCTTATCCGGATGACATTTACAAACAACTCACTCACTATTACACATCACAAGGCAAACAAGAATGGCCCGAACAACGTGGACATCAAATTGGTATTCCACGTAAATAAACAAAAACCACTGAACAATGAACATACTCGCTCATTGTTCGGTGGTTTTGCATCAACGTTTGTAATGTGTGTCAATCGTTTGATGAATATAGGCTTGCGCCTGTTCAAACTGTTCTTGTTCTGTTGCATCTAATACAATTTCAAAGACTTGCTCGATTCCTTGACGTGTCACTAATGTTGGTAAACTTACTGCTAAATAGCCATTCGATGCTAAAGATGTTAGTGGCAAAATTGACTTTTCATTGAATATCAAACTTTTCACTAATTCTACCGTTGTTTTTGCAATTGCTACATTCGTCCACCCTTTATCGTGAAACACATCAAAAGATACTTTATCAATCTGTTGTGTAATGTACATACGGTCAATTTTAGGTTTGTTAGAGAGTGACTCAAACTCTACCAATGGCATGCCTGCAATTGTTGTTTTACTCCACACAGGCACCGCATGTTGTCCATGTTCTCCAATCACAAAGCCCTCAACACTTTTCGGATCAATCTCAAAATGATCTGCAATTAAAGTTCTAAAACGTGCACTTTCTAACAATGTACCTGTTCCCATAATTTTATGATTTGGATAATCATTAACTTGTGTTGCGATATACGTCATCGTATCCACTGGGTTCGATACAAAAATAATCAACGGTTGCTGTGTCACATGATTGATACGATTCATAATATCCGTAACTACTGTAATATTCCCTTTTGTCAACGCTGTTCGATCAGGCATATTTGGATCGGTTTCAACACTTGCGGTTACAACCACAACATCTGCATCAGATAGATCTTGATAATCACCACATTTAATCTGAATACGGTTCATTGACTTTAATCCTTGCGCATGCTGATGATCTACAACTTCTCCCCTTGCTAACTGTTCATTCGTATCAATAACAACAATTTCAGAAAACAAATTCAAATATTGAATATCTGTTAAAATTTGACTCCCTACTTTTCCAATACCAATCAGTCCTAATTTCATCCTTACCATCCCCTTCATCCTTTGACATTGGTTTAATTTACACTATAACAATCTTTCCCATCAATACAAGCTTTTGCTGAATTTTAGTACAAAAAAGCCGATTAACCAAATGGCAATCGGCCTTTCAACCTATGCGTCAGTAGCACCACGCGCAATCATCTCTCTTTTTGTAACAACAGGATAATTTTTGAAGACAATAGCGCCTAACAATCCTGAAATGAAGCCAATCACTGCCATTACAACACCATACATAACAACCGTTGTCCAATCATTAAAACCAAACATCACGAGAAAACCGGCAATTGGTGTTGCAGTTCCTGTGGCGTCGTTAATCAAGCCTGATAGCGCAATCACAAGACCTGCAGCTGCCCCACCTACAAAGTTCGTTAAATAGACAGGAATCGGATTGGCTGACACAATATCCGCTTGTGATAACGGTTCAATACTCACTGAAATCGTATCTTTTCGATCACCAAGTCGTAAGCGATGGAACAATGTCCCATTCATAAATGCTGAGCTGAAGGCTGCCATCGCACCAATTGCCATCGGTACACCCGTTAATCCTAACAATGCTGTTAACGCCATAGAACTCAGTGGCGCCGTACCTACTACGGTAATAATACCGCCAAGCATAATTCCCATAAATATTGGGTTCGTGTCTGTTGAGCTTTGAATAATATCCCCTATTTTTAATAATGTATTATTAACCACTGGTGTTAAACCCATAGCAATCAAACGTGCCAGCGGTGCTACCACGATAACTGCCCCAATTAAATCCACACCATCTGGTACATATTTTTCTGTATACTTCATCAAATAACCAATGATATACCCTGCAAAGAATCCAGGTAACAAATCCATACCACCACATGCCGCAGCAATTACAAGTGCATATACAGGTGACACACCAATCGCAAGTGCAGTCAATCCAGCTGCTGCCACACCGCCTAAACCACCTGCTGCATCTCCCAACTCACCTAGAAATTTAATACCGAGTACTTCACCGCCAACATATTTGTTGAATGCTTCAACTAAAAAAGTCGCAATTGCAGCGTTCGCTAACGCCCCCATCGCGCGCATCCCATTCGGTGCTTTGTAAGTAAATAACGTAAAAATAACTAAAACCAAAATCAAAAATAATGTACCAATCAACAAATCCATGGAATCTCTCCTCTTAGTCTTAAAATTCAAGGGGTTGAGATAAAACAAATTTGTACACTAGGAAACCGAATGTCAGTGTTCAATGAGCAGGACTTTCGACAGAATTTCGCAGCTTTTTAAAATTTGAAAAGCAATTTTAATCACTGCTCTCATTCTGCTTAATTCCTAAACGCTCCTTTCACAACCTCGTTTGTCAGTGTTCAATGAGTAAGTTTTTCTTCCCAACCTCTTGTTTACTAAAGTGAAAATATCCTTTGACAATTTTTCCACTGATTAACTACTTTATTTCTAAAATTTTATATAAGAGTTATTTTACTAAATATTTTTATTAATTGCACGGAAATTTTTTGAATTTTTCATAAAAAGGTTCGTAAAAAAAGCTGAAATACGTAAAAACGTATTATCAGCTCTTTTAAAACTTATTTATTGATCGATTGTTTTGCGAATTTGTTTCAACACTTTATGTGATTCCACAATTGGATAAAGAGGAAATGCCGTTACCATATCTTTGTATTCATAGAAATGTAATGGCTGTTGCTCTGCTTCAAAATAGTTGCGTAGCTGACACATATCAGGGTAGAAGATTTCACTCGTTCCACCAAACATATATACAGGTGGTAATCCACGCATACTACCATACATTGGAGAAATACGAGGATCTTTGCGTTCTAAATCACCTGCCCATACTTTCGCAATTTGTTGCAGTGTAAAAATGTTTTGAATTGGATCTTGTTTTTGTACCTGTTCTGTAATATCGGGATTAGACAATGATAAATCTAACCATGGCGAGATTAAGTACAGTTTACCTGGCAATGGTAATTCATCTTGTTTTAATAAATGTTGCACAAAACTCAATCCCATATTCGCACCAGATGCATCACCCATAATCACGATATTTTCAGGTTCTGTTTCTTTCAATAAGCGACGATACGCTTCTTCAATTGCAGCATGTGTCTCACGATATGTGTAAGTTGGTGCTTTGGGATAGATTGGCATTACAACTTCGTGTAATGTTTCGTATGCCAACTTGTCCATAAAACGCCAATGAAATGCAGATGGTTGTAATACGAACGTACCACCATAAATGTATAAAATTTTATTCTTAATGTGATGACCGAAATTAAAACGAAAGACTTGCATCTCATCAAACATATCTTTAACGAGATTAGATTTAATATTAATCTGGTCGGGTTGTTTATGCTTTTCTTCGTTTAACGCACGACGTTTATCTAAAAAAGCTTCTATCTCTGGCTCTGTCTTAAATTTCATATGTCGTTGATGAGACAGATAACGCCCCATTAACTTACTCATAATATTTCGTTTCAATACGATCCCTCACTTTATTTTTATTATAAACCCATTATAATGAGCTATATCTATAATTGAAAGTGTGTTAAAGAGAAATCTATGCTTTTATTCACACTTTTGAATATAGCCATGATTCTTGTATAGTCTATCATAATCCCTTTCATTTTCGCTAAATCTTGTATAATAACTTTGAAAGATTCATATCTTATAATATAATGAAGCATTATTGTGGACTGTTTATACTACTATGCTTACAGAAAAGAGGCTATTTATGAATCAATCAACCTTAAGTGATGCACAGAAGATCTATTACACGAGACAACCGAAAAAACGACGCTCTTGGGTAAGTTTCATTTTAACTTTAATCGCCATGGTACTTACTGCAATGGCAGCGTACAGTATGTATCGAGACCCTTTATTTACATCTAGCTTTCTCAATCAAGCGGTGAATTACCATCAATTCCAACATTTCACACAACAACTAGGTAATCAAGGTCTTATCGACGTATCAAACTTTGAAGAAGAATTATCTCGCTTATTATCAATGATTAATATCTTTTTCGTATTATGCTGTGTAAATATTACTTTAGCGATATTGACGCTTGTATTTAATCGTACATTACTCAAAATCTTAAATTTTATTGTTTCTTTAGGTGTCTTATTGATACCAGTTATCTTGTTATTCATTATTCGTGATGCTGCTACACAATTGGCAAGTGCACTTGAACCATTACAAGCCTTAGTCGGTAATATAGAAGCAACTTCACTGCTCGCCGAGTCAAATGCTGTGCATAATGCGATTATTTATACAGGTATTGCTGCTTTCTTATATCTCATTAGTTTATTTTTCCGTAATCGAAAAATTGGTACACGATTATAAATGTGACAAAGTCGAATCGAGCATATACCCGATTCGACTTTTTTATTTCATCTTCTTATCTTCTACTGGCCACATTTCTTGACGTTCTGCCATATCCCAAAACATATACTCATAATAACTTGTTCGCACAACGATATCTTCTAACGCTTGCAATTCCGCTTCACTTTTACCTTCAGCAATATGATCCATCATCTTGATTAATTCATCAGAGAGTTCAGTAAATGCATCGTCACTATACGTTTGAATCCATTCTCCATAAAATGGGTGTTCGGATGCGCCTTCCCTCTGATTCAACGCACGACCAATATAGTTGTAACTCCAAGTACACGTAAGCACCGCTGCGATTACATGTGCAATATCACCACGTTGCGCATGGTCTAACATATAGCTTGTATAACCTGTTGTCGTACTGGCAGGTGCTGTTTCTTCTAATTGTTGTTCAGAAATACCAAATTTTGCAGCGTAATTTCTATGTAATTGCATTTCAGTATGTAACGTTTCATGAACGAGTGTACCGAATAATGTCATTGTTTTTAAGTCTCGTGCTTTTGTAACACCTAAAGCAAACAGACGTGTGTAATCAATAAGATATACATAGTCTTGTTTTAACCAGTGCTTAAACTTTTCTTTATCCAGCGTTCCATCGCCAATTCCTTTTACGAATGGATGTTCCAAATAACTTTGCCAAATTGGTTCAACGCGGTGAAATAATCTTTCTGTAAATGTTGTCATAGTTTTCAACCCCTTTTCATCTAGTCAATGTCAACATCTCAAAAGTCATTATAAAATGCAAGCAGAAACTGAAAAATGATTGTAAGAAAAAATCGTCACTACGACTTTTAATATGCTTCGTAGTTGACGATTTTAAAGTTTTGGTCATGCTCTCCATCTTGTAACAAATAATGTGAACGGACAGCATCACCTTGTTTCGTTTCTGCTTCTACAATCACTGAATAAAAACCTTTAGATTTATTAATATACGTCACTTTTGGATTTTGAAGAGGCTTCTGTTTTGATAGATTTGCCGTCATTGATTTATAAAAATAAGTATCTTCTAGCACATAGGGTTTAAGATCAGCAATGCGGTTGTTTTGACTCGCTTTATTGCGTGCAGATATATATTTTTTGATAAAATCATTCACTTTTTCTTTCATATCTTTTTCTTGCTCTTTTTTGTATTTTTCAATTGCTTGGCCATCAAATTCAACCGTGACTTCATTTGTATCTTTAACATCTTTCTCTGCAATTGTTTGAGATGATGCTTTAAATTTTTTCCCTTGTATTTCACCTTGAGCAGTGACTTTCATTGCTTTGTTCAATGGGAATGGTCCATACGTGCCATCCTTAGACACATTTAAAGTTTCTCCATTAATCACTACTTTTCGTGTACCTTCATCTAATGCATCCCCATTTTTCAAATGTACCTTCACTCGTGCTTCTTCAAAGTCTTCAGCGGCATTGACTGTATCATGATCACTAGAACCAGTATTAAACTTTAGCTTACCTTTATATGTACCACGTGATGTTGTTTTTGTTGCATCCAGCACATAGTCACCGGGAATGTAGCGTCCAATTTCAACCACTTCTTTTCCTTTGCCCATCACTTTCTTGTTATTGCCATTAGCAGAAAACTCATACGTTGCTTCTGTATCTGATTTTAACACTGCTTTTTTCATCGGTGCTTGAAAGCTTAAATTATCAAAAATTAAATAACGGCGCCCATTTTTACTGATGTGTAAGACATCTTGATTTTTATCGGTCTTAACAGTATAGGATACAGGAGAATCTTCATCAAATTGTTCTACATGTTGTAGTACTTCCTTCTCAAAAGATTTGATGCCCATTTCATCTTTAATGTAAGCAATATATCGTTCTGCTTCTTGACGTCCAACTTTGTTTTGTTTCGTACTGATCAAGTTTGAGACTTTCGCCGTGTCATTGTTATCTACTGCATTTACTAAAATTTTAGCTTGTGCTTCTGGAGAATTAAAATTTCGTAACAGTAAAAATAAGATTAATAATAAAAACGTAATAAATCCTATAATAATGAACGGAATCCATTTTCTTATAGACTTTGTACCTTTTTCTGACGACTTATCTTTTTCTGTTTTCGGTGTCTTAGAACGTTTATTTTTAGATGGTGGATCCACAGCAAAATGTACTTGTAGTCGACACTGCTGGCATACTTGTTGTTTATTCAGTTGTTTGTGACAATAAGGACATTGCTTCATAGTTCCATCTCCATTTTTATCGTAGTCAAACACATATCGCATCGTCATGAATGCTAAAGATAACATCTCACCCTAAGACTTGCCAACCAAAACAAAATAAAAACCGCTTTACTCTGGGTGATTGGAGGTTGCACTCTTCCGTACAAGTCCTTTCAAACGTGTATCAATTTTCTCTAAAACTGCACGTGTCTCTTCTATTTCATCTTGTGGGATATCTGATAAAACTTCTGTCGCTAACTCTGTTATAAGGTTTCGAGAGTCATGCACGAAGTCCATCCCATATTCAGTCAACTCTACATATTTTAATCGTCGATCTGCATCATCATTCGTATATGCAAACTGTACAAGCTCTAATTCTAGAAGCTTTTTGACACGTCTGCTGACTGCTGCTTTGTTAACCCCTTGTCGTATCGTAATCTCTGTCAGTGTTAATGCCTTTTCATGTGACAACATCAATAAGACACTTGACTGTTCATTTGATATAGCGTATTGCTCACGTAAATCTTTTAACACACCTGCTGTCAAGGCGTTCATATTCGTCATGAATTCCCCCATAAAACGAATATGTTGATTCATAATGTCATGATTTGACATGGCTTGCACTCCTCTGTTTTTCAATCCCATAACGCATTACCTTCATCAATCATTTCTTAATAAAGAAACTGTAAATCCCTATCAATATACCAAAAAAGTTTAGTATGATGGACTATATATTTTTAATAAAGGAGCTTGAACATGGGCATCATACATTCAATTATGACATTATTATATCTTATTCTTTTATGTATGGCGAAATATATCCCATGGAAACACGGCCCATTAATTCCTTTCCAAGTGATTTTATGGATAAATGTTTTTGCTGCATGGATCAGTATTACAACACACCTCGTCCCATATGAAGGCATATTAGTAATAATTATTTTATTCACCGTTCTTTTGATAAAACAACGAAATATCCTATTAAAGCAACAAGATGGCAGATGGTTTTTGTGGCGTTTGAGTTGTTATATCATAGCTATCATAAGTCTGTGTGTTGGGAGTCTTCTTCTTTCAACAATCATGCCAACATTCATCCGCTTCTGGTTTGAATTGTTATGTGCTCTATCACTTGTTTTTCTGTTGAGCTTCCCTTACTATTTGTTTTTTTCGTGGTATTTAAGACATACCCATCCTAAAAAAGCGCCTGATACTTTGTTAGTACTCGGTGCAGGGATTGAAACAGATGAAGTTTCTCCACTATTACAAGCACGACTTGATGCTGCTCTTAATATTTCACACAAGGATACGAAGTGGGTTGTCAGTGGAGGGCAAGGGACGGATGAACCTATCTCAGAAGCACTGGCAATGCAACGCTATTTAATCGAACAAGGGGTGCCAAAAGCGAATATTCTATTAGAAGCTCAATCGACGAATACACAGGAGAATATCACATATAGTCAACCGCTTATAAAGCCTGACAGTCACTGTACCATTGTGACGAGTGATTTCCATCTTATGCGTGCTTTACGTATCGCACAACAATCCAAGCTTTCTGCCAATGGCTATGGCGCTAACTCCCCATTACGTTATCGTGCACGCTCATACTTGCATGACTACTGTGGATTGTTATTACATCATCTATCCGCATGGTTGACCTTAACGCTGATGCTCATCATATCTATAATATTATAAAAAGGACCCTACAACATTTGTAGGATCCTTTTGCTTTTATTTCTGAACGAGTTGTCCACTATCCAAGTAAAAAATACGATCAGCATATTCAAACAGTCTTTCATCATGCGTTACCATCATGCCAATCGCCTTTTCATCACGCACTTGTGCCTTAATCATATCTACCACTTCGGTAGCACGCTTTGCATCTAAGCTCGCTGTTGGTTCATCTGCTAAAAGTAACTTCGGTTGATTCATCCATGCACGCATAATCGCAACACGTTGCTTCTCGCCACCTGATAGCATGTGTGGATAGGCATCCAGTCGATGACCGAGACCGATTTGTTCTAACAATGTCGTCGCTCGAGCATCCGCTTCTTTTTTAAACATTCCCGCTTCTTGGCCGACTAAAGTCAATTGCTCTTTCACTTTTAAATACGGCAATAAATGTGACGCTTGAAAAATAAACCCAATATTCTTTAGACGCTTCTCTGTTCTTTCTTTTGCTGACAGTTGTGTAAGGTCTTGCCCATCTATGACGACTTGTCCTTCAGAAGGTGTTAATAAACCACCTAGTATTGTCAGCAAGGTAGACTTCCCTGATCCTGATGCACCGTTTAATATAACAAATTCTCCCGGTTGCACTTCGAAATCCAATCCTTTCAAAACGACTGTTTCTGCATCACCTTGACCAAATGTTTTTACTAAGTTTTTAACTTTTAAACTCATGCAATGCCACCTCCTATTGCATCGATTGGATCAATTTTATAAACACGGATAAATGATAATAACGCTCCAACTAATGTGACGAAAATAAAAATGACAATTGTCAACATAATCAATGTCGGTGTGACAATAAACGGCATCGTCGCTGGTAAAAACATTGATAATCCAACAACTAATCCGATGCCAATTAAGACACCTAACATAGTTACGAATAATATTTGAAGAATGAGTGCCCATAACAGATGTCCTGTTTTAATACCGACCGCTTTCAAAATACCAATCTCAGGTGTTTTTTGAATCGTCATGACATAGAAAAAGGCAGTTAAGACAATCGCTGTAATCACAAATAAACTCACGACCATCATATTCAACGGTAATTGTTCCGCTTGATAACTTGGAATCGCCGCCTTCAAATCATCTTTTGTTACCACTTTAACACCATCGATTGATTCAAGTTCTTTCACTGTTTCTTTACTGTTATCGTGCAATGGATAAACTGCTGTCGCTACTTGTTTCCCTGCAACTCGTGTCAAACCTTCATCAGTCATCATTGCTACATTGGCATGTGAGTGCATCGCATGGTCGAAAAATCCAACAACTTGTATTTTTTGATCATGTTCTGGAATCTGAATCCAGTCACCGACTTGAATTCCTTCCCCTTTTAACTTACTATTCAAAACGACTTCTTGATTGTTTTGAGGATATTCCCCTTTTTCTAATTGAGGCCATTCTTTTTTAGGAATATTTGTAAACAGCATGTCTTCTTTATAATCATTAAACTTTGTAGACACTTGAGCAATTTTTATCGGTGGATTCTCTGTCACTTTTTCAATTTCTGCTTGTGTTTCAGGTGTAAATCGTGACTTTTCTAACAAGTCCTCAGAATCTTTTTGAACCACATATCGCTCTGTTTGAAAACCATTCAGCATAGATACATTTTCACGTGCTAATCCTTGAGCAAGCCCTGTAATAAATAGCACCATGCTTGCCAATAAGACAACTATAAATAAGATAAGTGCATAGCGGAATTTATAAAATGTTAATTCTGATATCGCTAATTTCATTGTTCATATCTCCCTTCTCGTTCATATCGTGTCTCTACTATATCGGCCTTATATGAACACAATATGAACGGCTTGGGTTTTTTCTAAATATATTCTCGGAGTAACATGAATACGCACATCCACGCACTATTATGTGTGCTATGATAGAATGACTTTATATGAAAATGAAAGAGGTATGCTTATGACTATCACTTGTTTAATTGTTGATGATGATCCCGATATTCTGTCATATGTTGCTACTCATATTACACGTGAAGGATATCACGCAGTGACACAACCTAATGCGGAATCTGCACTTAATTATGTCGCAGATTACGCCATTGATATTGCGATTGTTGATGTTATGATGGATGGTATGAATGGTTTTGAACTATGTCAAACATTGAAATATGATTATAACTATCCTGTTATCATGCTGACTGCACGTGATGCATTGAGTGATAAAGAGCGTGCTTTCCTAGCAGGAACAGATGACTATGTCACAAAGCCATTTGAAGTGGCAGAGTTGATGTTTCGTATTAAGGCTGTGTTACGCCGTTACCAAGTACAGACAGCAATACAACTTGAACTCGGCAATGTTGTCATTAATCAAGCCGAACGTACAACTAAGATCGGTTCAAAAGTACTCATGCTTCCAAATAAAGAATTCGAATTATTGAATATACTCATTGCTTATCCTGAACAAGTATTTGAACGAGAAACACTGATTACAAAAATTTGGGGTTTTGATTATGAAGGAGACACCCGCACGGTTGACGTACATATCAAGCGATTGCGTGGACGTTTAAAAAAGCTTGGCGCAACAATTCAAATTGAAACAATGCGTGGGATAGGATATCGGGTGACAGATCATGTTTAAATCCCTCTATTATCGTCTTGCCTTTTATACGATCACTGTTATGTTGATTAGTGCAATGTTAAGTTTTCTCGTTACCAATGTGTACTATCACTTTGTATTGAAAGAACAAAATGATGCTAAAATCATGACGACATTGCAACGTGCAAATAGTTCAAAAAATATGCATAACGAAGCATCGTTTTCTCAATATTTGAATCTACTTGGTGATTTAAACTATCAAGTGATTGCAGTCGATGAAAAGCACAACACCAAGCATTATGGCGCTGCATTTCGTCAGTACAATTTAAGTGTAGATACGATTGATCGCGTGCTTGCTGGAGAAGATTATCACGGTATTCGTGAACGTCCGTTTAACCCTGTCATTACAGGATTCTTTGATAACGAATCACGCAACACTGTCGGTATGCGATTCGAAACAACATCTGGCAACTACGCCGTCTTTATACGTCCAGACATCAATTATTTATTGGGAGAGTTTCGTTATTTCTTAGTTGTATTAATCTTCCTACTCGTAGCATTTTCAATCATCCTTGTCATTTGGTCGACTTATGCATTGGTGAAGCCTGTTAAACAATTAAAAACAGCAACAGAACGTATGATGGCTGGTGACTTTACAACACCTATTGCTGTCACACGAACAGATGAGATTGGTACGTTACAGCAACATTTTGATTCGATGCGTGTATCTCTCAAACAACTCGATGATATGCGCCAGCATTTTGTTCAAAATGTATCACATGAGTTTAAAACACCTTTAACGCATATTCACCATTTGTTGACACAGCTACAAAATGAATCCAATCAAGAAACACAAACACAGTATATACAGCGTATTTACAATGAAACTCATCGTTTAAGTCAGCTGACACAACAACTTCTACTTTTATCAGAGATGGATAATGGTGGACATCTTCAATTCGACGAGACTTTCCAAATGAATATGCTCATTCAAGATATATTAACGAATGAGCGCTATACAATTGAACAAAAATCACTGAGTATCGTTTATGAATTAGCGGATATATCCTATATAGGCAATCAGCGCCTTTTGACACAAGCAATCGGTAATATTATCCGCAATGCAATTAAATACACGCCAGAATTTGGTATGATAGATATTAATTTATCTCAACAAACTCATAGTATCGTTATTTCAGTTGAAGATGATGGCCCTGGAATGGATACAGAAACAATCTCACATATTTTTGAACGCTTCTACAAAGCTTCTGCACATACCGATAGCAATGGGCTCGGATTGTCCATTACACAATCTATTATTGAACGTCACGGTGGTTCAATTGATGTACAAAGTACACCTAACATTGGTACGGTATTTACTATGACATTACCGCATACTTAAACACAAAAAGCCATTGGTTGAAAGGCGGTCATTTTCGATGACTACCTGTCCAAACCAATGGCTACTTTTTATTTCGTTTCAGGATTCAATTGTAAATACTTCACAACCTCTTGATTGACTGTTTCATATAATGCCGCATCATCACTCAATTTCGTTCCGAATGATGGTACCATTTCTTTAATTTTTGGTTCCCACTCAGAGAATGTGTGTCCAAATGTGCGTTGTAATACATCTAGCATAACTGGTACTGCTGTTGATGCGCCTGGAGATGCCCCGAGTAATGCAGCTAATGTGCCATCTTGAGATGCGATGACCTCTGTACCGAATTGTAAGGTCCCTTTACCTTTATCGGTATCTTTAATCACTTGAACACGTTGACCTGCAACAACAACACGCCAGTCTTCATTTTTAGCGTTCGGTACGAATTCACGTAAATCATCCATGCGCTCATCGTTAGATAGCATAAGTTGTTGCACTAAATATTTCGTCAATGGAATCTCTTTCGCCCCAGCTGCCAACATCGTTAAAAGATTGTTTGGTTTCACCGACTTGATCAAGTCAAAATATGAACCTTGTTTCAAGAATTTTGGTGAGAATCCCGCAAAAGGTCCGAATAACAATGTGCGTTCACCATCAATATATCGTGTATCCAAATGAGGTACTGACATCGGTGGTGCGCCTACTTTTGCTTTACCGTAAACTTTCGCATGATGTTTTTCTACAACATCTGGATTTTTACATACGAGGAACAAGCCACTTACCGGGAAACCACCGACATGTTTGGACTCTGGAATCCCTGTTTTCTGGAGCAATGGTAAACTTGCACCACCCGCACCAATAAAGACAAATTTAGACACGACTGTAAACACTTTGTCTTCCTTGATATCACGTATTTTAATCGTCCATGTCTTATCTTTGTTTTGCTTCAAGTCCAACACTTCATGTTCATAATATACACCTGCACCACGCTCTTCAATGCGTGTGAGTAATTGTCCTGTCAATGCACCGAAGTTCACATCTGTACCTGAATGGTCACGTGTTGCAGCGATTGGTGTTGTTAAGTTTTGACGGCCTTCCATCATTAGTGGAATCCATTCTTTCAATGTATCTGGTTCATCAGAAATCGTCATATTTTTGAAAAGATTGTTGTCTTTCAATGCTTCAACACGTGCTTTTAAGAAACGCACATTGTCCGTCCCCGTCACAAAACTCATGTGTGGTACAGAACGAATAAACTTTTTAGGTTCTGGTAGTTGCCCCGTTTTAACTAAATGCGCCCAAAACTGCTTAGATACTTGGAACTGTTCATTGATATGAATCGCTTTCGTAATATCAATAGAACCATCTGCTTGTTCTTTCGTATAGTTGAGTTCACACAATGCAGAATGCCCTGTTCCTGCATTATTCCATGCATTCGAACTTTCTTCGGCACACTTTCCGAGACGTTCAAATACACTAATCTCCCAATCTGGTTGTACTTCTTTCAACAGCATACCTAGCGTCGCACTCATAATACCGCCACCGATGAGCACAACATCTGTCTTGTTATGTAAGTTATTCATAACAATCCAGTCCCCCTTTTCGTTTGTTCATATTTTGTGTGACACAAAAATCAACGTTATACAAAGTGTGATGATTTCCCCGGCAAAAATAGGTAGTCCCATTTTCACAATCTGTTGCTTTACTCACTTATTCAATGACAACGTGATTCTCATCTCTCTGTAATCTTTAGTGCTGAATATATAAAAATTCTTAATACTTCAATTATAACGCTAAAGACCTTAATAAAAAAGCGCTTACTTACAAAATTTACACACACACTCAAAAATCATTCGTCCATGAATGGCCAAACAAACTATTTAAATAACTGACATCGTATCCACTGATATTTCTATGCTATAATGAGCAAAAAGAAGTAAATCGAGGGATGCATCATGAAATCAGTTACATTCTTAATGCATAATATTTATGCTATGGGTGGTACTGTTAAAACCATTAGCAATCTTGCTAATGAACTTGTCAGACAGGGTCATCCTGTTAAAATCATTTCTATTTTTCAATCAAAAAAACAATCATATTTTGAGTTAGATTCGCGTGTTGAAGTTGTCTCTCTTGTTGACTATCAACTGAAAATCCGCAATGTCATACCATTGTTGGTTAATCGCATTCGTAAGTTCACACCTTTATTCAAGCCAAAACAACTTTCAAAGCATGATCCTGGATACGCACAATACTCCAGTTATGTAGAACACAAACTCATTCGTGCTATTCAACAAGATACATCTGATGTATTCATCAGTACACGCGCAAGCTTTAATATTTTGCTTGCACGTTATGGGCAAAAAAATCAATACCGCATCGGCATGGAACATATGAATCTCACTGCACATACGGAAGATTATCGTAAAGAAATATTACGCTACTATACACAATTAGATGCAGTGACAACACTCACTTCTAAAGATCAAGCGCTTTATCAACAGGCACTTCCTGAAACACCTGTTTTTATCATTACAAATATGATTGCAGAAAAACGCCACCATATGATGAAAAAGAATCAAATTATCGCTGCAGGTCGCTTTTCATATGAGAAAGGGTTTGACTTACTCATTGAAGCCATTTATCACATTCAGGAGGAACTACGCGAAGAAGAGTATACCGTACAAATCTTTGGAGATGGAGCGGAGAAAGAAGCATTGACACAAACAATTAATTATATGCGCCTTCAAGATATCGTGTTTCTTCGTCCAACAACTCAGCAACTCAGTACACACATGGCAGAAAGTAAAATTACTTGTATCCCATCACGTAACGAAGGATTTGGCTTGACGATATTAGAAGCTATGAATCAAGGAAGTATTACCGTAAGCTTCGATGAGAACGTAGGTCCTTCATCATTGATTCAACATGGTCACAATGGTTTTCTCGTTCCTTACGGCAATGTTGAAAAACTCAGCATTCAATTACTAGATATTATCCAAAAGCTTCACGGTCAGCATCTTAAAGAGATTAAAGCAGCAGGCTATGAGACTGTTGCAGCACATGCACCTGAAAAAATTTATGAGCAATTTAATAATATGTTGTCTGCACTTGATAAATAAACTTCATATACAATGAGAAAAGCGTTCATCTCCCCCTCACTCGGAAAGATGAACGCTTTTTTATTTGGTGATCATTCATTAACTAATCAAGAGTGATAAGATGAATGTCCAAATACACCAGATAACTAATAATGCAAAGCTATATTTCAATGTCATTTTTAGAAGTTCTGATTCTTTACCAACTTGTTTAACGGCTGCTGTTGCAATCGCAATAGATTGTGGTGAAATTAATTTTGCAATCGAACCACCGGCAGTATTGGCTCCGACTAGAAGCGCACCACTTGTACCTACTTGGGGTGCTACTGATGCTTGAATTGGTGCAAATAATGCATTGTTATTCACAACAGAACCTGTCATAAATACACCAATCCAACCTAAGATAGGTGATAAGAATGGGAAGATCGCACCTGTTTTTGATACACCTTCACCCATTGCGGCTGTTAGGCCACCGTAAGTTGTTAACTTCGCAATTGCTAAAATCATACAGATTGTTAGAATTGGTAACCATAACTCTTTGAATGCTTCAGCGAGCAACTCACCTGCACGTTTGAAGTCAATAGTTTTCGCTAAAATAACTGTGATAACACCTGTGATTAATAATGCTGTTCCTGTTTGGTTCAACAAGTTGAATAATAATGTAATCGGTTCGTTCGACACATCGTTCATTGTGCCTGGAAGCGGAATCTTGATTGTTAAGAATGCTAAAGCGCCGCCTTCCATGAACAACTCTTTGAATGTATTTGTACTCCAGATAAGCACAAGTACTGTTAGAATACCGAATGGACTCCAAGCATATAAGATTTCTTTCAAATTATGATGCTTCACTTCAACTTTAGATTCTTCCGCATTTAAGCGGAAGATATTTTTAGGTTGGAATTTCTTAGAGACTATTGCCAATGTTGCCATAGACGCTAATGGTGGTAAAATATCAACTAATTCCGGACCTTGAACAAAACTTAAAATAATTTGTAATACAACATAAGGAACAACTGTTGCAATAATTGCTGGTAATGTTTCACGAATTCCTTTGAAACCATCTAAAATAAAGATTAATAAAAATGGGACAAAGAATGTAAGAATCGGTAAGCTATAATTGAGTGAACGTGCAACATCTAATGCAGTAATGTTGCCATGCAAACTCAATGTATCGATGACTGCGACTGGTAAACCAATCGCACCATAAGCCCCCGCAGCACCGTTAGCGATTAGGCAAAGCATCGCAGCTTTCAATGGTTCAAAACCTAATTGTGCAAGTAATACCGCACAAATGGCAATCGGTACACCAAAGCCTGCCACACCTTCTAAGAATGCGTTGAAACAAAAACCGATTAGTAACAATTGGATACGTTGGTCTTCAGAAATTGTTGTAATACTATCTTGAATGACTGAAAATTGACCTGTTGCAACAGTTACTTTATACAACCAAACTGCCATCATAACAATGAAGCCAATTGGTAATATACCTTGATAAAAACCTTCTACAATCCCACCAGTCGCAATACCAACTGGTAACTTGAACACAAATAGCGCAACAATAATTGTAACGACTAATGTCGTTAATGCTGCATAAATCCCTTTCATTTTAAATACTGTTAAACAGAGTAAAAATAAAACAATCGGGATACTTGCGACCAATGCAGATAGCGCAAGATTTTGGAATGGATCAAATGAATGTACTAACATCTCTTTCATCTTCCTTTAATATTTATTTACTTACTTGAAACAAATCTGATTGTGATTTATTTCACACGAAAAATATACCACTTATATTATAGCAAATCAATATGTTATCTTAATTTTTATAATAGAAAATATTTTCCATTTTCTCACAATCATTTATTAATATATGATATTTTCTTAGGGAATTTATTCTACACTATTTCGATAATATTCAACAATTAAGTTGTTTGGAATCTATAATCAAATATTAAAGAAAGACCGTACTATCTTTTAAGAACAGAAAAAGGATTGGATGTATCACATCCAATCCCTTCACTTCATATTATTGACGATATGCAGGATTTACAATCTTTACATCTCCTGCTTTATCAACAGTTACAATGGTATACGTACCTGGATTTGCTTGGTTCAAGAAACTGAAAACATACATATAATAGCCATCTTCACCTTCTGCCGCATAATCATTATAAGGATTATCGTAACCGTTAAATTGATTTACTTCCGCAGTTGCTTTTTGTAATGCACCTTGAAATTCTGGTAACAATTCCTGTGCTTGTTGATCACTTAATGGTTGACGCACCAAGTTTTGTGCAACTGGAACGACATTCTGACCTTGATAAGGACCTGTCGCATTCGTTGATGCAGTTGTCTGTTGATCATTGTTTTGCGCTGCTGCTGTTTGTCCATGATTATCAGCAGTTGCTGCTTGTTGCGTTTGATCTTCTGTTTGAGAGTTCTCTGCTTTGTCTTTCTCAGCATGATCTGCTTCTTTCTCTTTTGATGCTTTTTCATCTTTCTCTGTTGATTTTTGCTGTTTTTGTTCAGTTTTTGGTTCTGTTTTCTTGTCTTTTGATTCGTTATGACTGTCATCATTAGAACATGCTGCTAATACAAGTGCGAATGCAAAAAGGCCGGCTAATAATCTTTTCATAAATATTACCTCCAAGTTATTTATATGCACTACTTGACTATATTTTACACCTTTTCACGCACATAACAAATAATCTTCCTAATATGTCACATTATTGTTTCAAACGATCTGTCGCAATTGGCATCTCCATCAAATCGTCTTCTTCAACATGTCCACCCATCACAAAGTCTAATGTTCCAGTCTTAGCCATTCCCTGTTTCTTATAAAAATGAATGGCTTGACGATTCTTTGGCCACACACCTAACCAAATTGCAGTCTTATCTGCTTCTCTTGCTAGTTTTAACGCTTTATCAAACATTAACTGTCCTAAGTGTTGACCATGATATGTTTCGTATAAGTAGATACGTTGGATTTCAGCGTAATCTTCACCTTTATCAACAGTCTGTGCATTCCCCACATTTAACTTGAAGTATCCAGCGACTCTTCCCTCTACTACAAGTAAATAGAACTGTGATTGTGAATGTGTGACTTCTCGTGTCAATGATTCATAAGAAAACGCAGAATCAATGTAATCTTGAAAGTATTGATCATCTTCGTCATCTTCACGATACGCATCTTCAAACGTTTCTATACTCACACGTCGTAATAGCTCCACTTGTTCAGTCGTTACGCGTTCAAAACGATAGTCCATCTCAATCCCTCCTTGCCCTGTCACTTTAGTTATAACCTATTCATGCCTTTCATTGCAACAATCTTTCGAAGCCTGTTATAGTGAAGTTGTACATATCTCACAACAACTGAGGAGGTTACACTCATGCAATCATTCAAATCATATGTTTTAACAACAACTGAAGAAGGTATGACAGCGGGATTCAAAACATTAACCTTTGATGACTTATCCGAAGGGGATGTGACAATCCATATCCATTATTCAAGCATTAATTACAAAGATATGTTGGCAACACAACCTGGCAACAAAATTATCCGACAATATCCACGTATTCCTGGCATTGACTTCTCAGGAATTGTCATCGAATCAAGCCATCCAAACTTTCAAACAGGCGATCGTGTACTTGCAACAGGGTACGATATTGGCGTCTCACATGATGGTGGATTTAGTGAAGTCGCACGTGTTAAAGGAGACTGGCTCGTGCCATTACCAGATAATCTAACTTTGGAAGAAGCCATGATTATCGGAACAGCAGGTTATACCGCTGCACTATCTGTATCTGCACTAGAACAAAATGGACTCACACCAGAAAAAGGGCCTGTCTTAGTACGTGGTGCTTCTGGTGGTGTCGGAACGATGGCAATTATGATGTTGCATCGCCTTGGTTACGATATCATTGCAAGCTCTAGCCATACAGAACAATCCGAAGTATTCCGGACATTAGGTGCATCGCAATGTATTGACCGCATTGATGAGCTCACACCAAAAGCACTTCATAAGACAGAATGGCAAGGTGTCATTGATCCAGTTGGTGGCCCATCATTGGGAGAGGTGCTTAAACGTATCCATCCATCAGGGGCGATTGCCTTAAGCGGTAATGCTGGAGGAACTGCTTTTGAAAGTTCTGTATTCCCATTCATCTTACGTGATGTCCGTTTAATCGGTATCGACTCAGTTTATACCCCAATGTCTTATCGTCAATCTATTTGGGAGCGTTTAGCAACTGATTTGAAACCTGATCACCTGCATACAGTAAAACAAGTTGTTCCTTTCGATAAACTAGTTGATGGAATCAAGTCATTCAACATCTCTTCTCAGCCTGGCCGTATTGTTATCGATATGGGACAAGAATCAACATAACGATTATGATTGTTAGAGTAAGTGAACAAATGTCACTTGCTCTTTTTTATGATGATTTGCACATCGTTAATTGATATTCATTATCATTTGTAAGATAATAAAAGTAATAACTACGTGAGAGGTGTCTATAAATGAAAGATTTAACAATTATCGGTGGAGGTCCAGCTGGTCTTTTTGCCAGTTTTTATGCAGGATTGAGAGAGATGTCTGTGCGTCTTATTGATGTGCAACCTCATCTAGGCGGCAAGATGCAACTCTATCCAGAGAAAATTATTTGGGATATTGGGGGGATTGCGCCGAAAACAAGCTATGAAATTATTCAAGATATGATTCAACAAGGAAAACACTTTAATCCAGAAGTTCACCTCAACACTAAAGTCACCGATATTAAAAAGCATGCAGAACAGCATTTTGAGATCATCACGGAAGACGGAACATCTTATGCATCTCGTTCTGTTATTCTGGCAATTGGCGGGGGCATTATTAAGCCACAATCACTAAATATTGCTGGTGCAGAGCGCTTTGAACTGACAAACTTACACTACGTTGTTCAAAAATATGAGCACTTCAAAGATAAGCACGTACTCATTTCAGGCGCTGGCAATGCTGCTCTAGACTGGGCGAGAGACTTATCTAACTATGCCAAAAGTGTGACATTAGTCTACCGCAAAAAAGACATCTCTGGACATGAAGCGATGTCTACAATTCTTCACGAGCTCGATGTCACAAAAATGCCGAATCATAAAATTGTACAACTCAACAATACCGATCATGATCCAAATACGATTGATGAAGTGATATTAGAACATACGGAATCGGGTTCACAAACGACTGTTAAGGTTGATGAAGTGATCATTGGTCACGGTTTTGAAAGAGATATCAGCCTTCTACACGATGTCAACCTGGATATCGACTTGATCGATGAATATTTCATCGCCGGACAAGGAAACTCTGCCACGACAGTTCCGGGCGTCTTTGCCTGCGGAGATATCGTGCAACATCCAGCCAAAGTCCACCTTATCGCTAGTGCTATTAGCGATGGTGCACATGCTGCTAACAGTGCCAAACAATATGTTCACCCCGAAGCCCCTAAACATGGGTTCGTTTCCAGTCACAACGAAGTATTTCGAGAAGCTAACAAGCAATTTTTACCGTCATAAAAAAGTGTGACATCCACTATTCTGGATGTCACACTTTTTTATTATTCTGCGTCTCTCGGTTCTTTTAAAATGGCTTGTCTAAGCAAGAAGAATAACAGGATAAAACCTGCTGTAATGACAACATGCCCGATTCCTGCAAACCCTGAGAATGAGGCAGGTACTTCTTGTCCAGAAATTTGCATAAATCCTTTAGCAAATTGCATACTCACTGTCACAATCACACCTGTATTGTAAATAATATAAAACCAATTGAATAAATAATAGCTACTAATTTTGAATAGCTTTTCAATAGAGATTAATATTAAAAATACAAACATACCTAATGTCAACAAGTGTGTATGCATCACACTCATTTGTGTATCTCCTGTGAAGTTATAGTGCAATGTTAATTCGCGATAACCAAAACCACTAAACAAGCCTAGTACAGTATAAAACATAAACGCATATAAAATTCTTTTCATGTGTAACGCACACTCCATATTCACACAAAGAGATGAGACATTCGAAATGAACATTTGATAAATAGCATCCCAATCTCTTGCATTATTTCACGTATCATTATCCTTATTTCTAAAGAGACTGTCAATGTCAATTACTTGTCAGTTTTCGTAATATTTCGCTGTTTAAACAATGCGACCACAGACACAATCAACGCAAGTATCGACACGATCCATAATGCTGTTTGTCCACCTGTTGACGGTGTTTCTTCGTGTTCAATATCCGCCTTCTCCACCTTCGTCACTGGTGCAGGCGTCTCACTCTTCTCATTCTCATCTGTCCAACGTACAACTGTTCCGTCTTTGTATGTTTGAATCGCCTTCCATTTGAATTCGCCTGACTCTTCTGGGTTAGCTACTACAATCGGAAAGTCAACATGTTCATTTGGACCAATTCCTTTGTTGGTTGCTGTCCAAGTAATCTTCTCAATATTACCTTTATTATCTTTTTTGAAGGTATGTTTAAAACCATTCACAGGTTGTACAGTTGATAGCGCCACACCTTAAGGCACTTCCAACTCTAGCTTCACTGTTTGATCATTGCGCTCTACTGGTACACGTACATTATATTCTTCATATGAGCCCGGTTCACTAACTTGCGGGTTTAATGTGACATGTGCTTCTGCCACCCCTACCGACCCAATGGTTGTTACGACAACAAATCCGAGACTTGCCAATAATTTATTTAATTTCATCCAATCACTCCTGTTATTTTATAATGGTGCTGCAATTTGACTCATAATAACTCCTGCTAATATAAGCAAAACCCCTATTAATATTTCAAAATACAACATTGGTTGATGAATTTTCCGCTTTTTGTTCATCGCCCAGAATGTTTGGACTGCACCTAAACCCATTAATACAATCGTCAAACTAATCTTTGTTAACCATAAAATACTATATGTTGTTTGTTGTGTCACAATCGCCTGAATAGATGTTGCATCAATTGACATCAGTAAGCCTGTCACAATAATGATGATGACAGCTCCTATGTTCGTTTTTAATAATACATCACGCAAAATCAATACATAGGAATGCTGTTGATGTGACTGTATATAAGCATAGAGGTAAACAAAACTGCCGAGCCACACAGCAATTCCCGCTAAATGTAAAGTTCGCAGTAGCAAGGCGTACAGTGGAACATCTTGTGCCCAAACATGTCCTGAACTTGCTAAACTGATCAATATTAATATCGGCATAGCATGATACCAAATAGGCTCCATCTGTCTAAGTGAAAATAAGATGACTGTTATCATCAACGCCACCATTGCCAGAAGAAATGGAAAAGATGTCCATGTTGATAAATCAAGCCTTAATAGTTGTTGAATGGCATTACTCGACAAAGTCATTAAATATACCAAACTCGTCGCTCCTATCAACATCACGAGTATCCATGCAATACTGCGGTACTTCGGCAAAATATCAAATGTCGGTGCACTTGCCTGTGCCATAATGCGATTGACTATGTAGAGACCTGTTAAGAGCAACACACTCCCTTGCATGACAAAACGTAAGACACCCAACCACCAATACGCATCGACATAAAATGGTTTTGACATATCTATATGCTTCGCTGTTTGTGTGCCAATCGAAAATTGATAATGTCCAGAAACTTCATGACCATCGGGTGACACCGCTCGCCATTTCACTGCGTATGTCCCTTCATCATGCTGTTGTGTTCGAAATGTAACCGTATCCGAATAGCCTGTTTGATCAGAGTGAAGTTGTTCGACTTGATGTCCTTTATCATTATAGAGTTGTAATTCTGTGTAACGTACATTCACAGGATCACTGAACTTTAACTTAATCTCGTCAGGTGCATTAGATACCACTTCATCTTGCATAGGCTGGTAGTTCTCTAATGAAACATGTGCAGATGCCACATTAAAATATCCACCCAATACAAAAATCATCGCAATAAGTATCCACCATAATAGCCCCGTACGTCTTGCAATACTCATAACTTACCTCCCGTAATACATCATTCTCAAAGCATACGATATAAACAATGCTTTAAGACAATATAATTATCATATATTATCTATCATGCGCTACATTTATGTTTGTTTCAAGTATTAATTTTAGGACATGCTAAAAAAACACCTTTCAATCGGACTTTATACCGATTAAAAGGTGCTATACCAACTATCTATTAAGTTGTTACTGCTTCTTCTTCAACAACTACATCATCATTCAGACCTACCATCGCTTCTGAGATGTTACGTGAATTGTATCCGATGCGTTCTAATACACCGATCATATCAACATATAGCAATCCACCATCTGTTGAACATACACCTCGGTTAAGACGTTTGATGTGGTCTTTACGCAATCGATGTTCAATTGTGAAGGCTTCTTGACTACGTGCTGCCACTTCATCTTTTTTCGTTGTATCGTATACATCAAGTGTTTCTAATGCTTTGTCGAACGACTCCTCTACGAACGTAAAGAGTTTGTCGATACCCTTTTGTGCATCTTCTGTAAGATTGATATCTTTTTGCTTCTGACGATTAATGAGATCGATATATTCTTTAATACGATTTGATACTTTTAAGACTGTACGATTTACATCTAACATCACTGCTAAACGCTCAACATCTTTTTTATTAACATCTTTTGTTGAAATACGTACAAGATAACTTCGAATACTGTCTGTAATTGTTTCGACAGCTTGATGTTTTTGTTCAATTTGTTTTAAGAACTTCTTATCAATTGCATCTGCATTGTGCACATCATCTAACATCGTTTGTACGATACGACCCACATTTTGTAATTCTTTTTGTGTTTCTTGTAATGCCACACTTGGTGCATGGTATACAAGGTCATGATTTAAGTGCTGTGGTTTGTACTCTTCTGTAACATCTTTACCTGGTACAATCTTCGTTACAATCCATGCAAGGGCGCCAACGAATGGTAATTGAATCATTGTATTCGTTACGTTAAATGCACCGTGCGCAAAGGCAATCGCCATCGCCGGTTTCATGTTCCAAGCTTCTTGAATAAAGCCAACTGCATGGATAACCAATGGCATAAAGAGTGAGAAGATAATCACACCAATTACATTAAAGATAACGTGTACGAATGCGGCACGTTTCGCTGCTAATGAACCTGCTAAACTTGCTAATACCGCTGTGATCGTTGTTCCAATGTTGTCACCGAGTAAAACTGGGATTGCCCCGTGTAGTTCAATTAAACCTTGCCCGTAAAATTCTTGAAGAATACCAATTGTTGCGCTTGAACTTTGTACAAGAGCTGTCAAGCCAACACCTGCTAAAATGCCGTATAATGGGTTGGATGACATATCAAGCATAATCTGTCTGAAGCTGTCTAATTCGGCTAATGGTTTTACGGCACCACCCATAAACTCCAAACCGAAGAAAAGTGAACCGAAACCAAATAAAATACGTCCAATATTTTGAATCTTAGACTTTTTAAAGAAGAAAATTAAGAATGCACCAAGAGCAAGAATAGGCATCGCATATTCGCCTAAGTCGATACCGATGATGAAGGCTGTTACCGTTGTTCCAATGTTTGCCCCCATAATAACACCGATGGCTTGTTTTAATGTCATAAATCCAGCAGTAACAAGTCCAATTGTAATAACTGTTGTCCCTGAACTACTTTGAATCAAAATTGTCACGATCATACCTGCTAATACACCTAATAGTGGATTAGATGTAAACTTGTTTAAGATATCGCGCAAACGATCTCCTGCCGAAGCTTGCAAACCGTCTCCCATTACTTTCAATCCGTAAAGGAAAATACCAAGTCCTCCTAAAAATGAAAAGATGACTTGCGTGATTGACATTTCCATGATTTCACCTCTAAAATGTGTGTCTTTTATTTTTTTACAAATTATTCATAATCTATACAATCCACAGTATGACGTATGATTGTAAATTTAATGTTAAGGTGGTGTGAAGTTTGTTTTAATTTCATTTATTACGCTCACTTGCTCATGGAAATGGGACAAAAACCTTAAAAGTTTATAATAGATTTCGTTGTTTCATCTCGTTTTCCATAAATAAATCACCACTATATCTGATCCTGTATGTTCTTTACATCAAAAAAAGCGTATGATAATCTTATTCAATTGAAACAAAGGAGATACTCTATGATTACAGCATATCGAAACAATGACGCACTTGAAGTTATCACTACTGAGACATGGCAAGGTGCACAATGGCTGAACGTGACTAAACCCACTCAAGAAGAAGTGCAATCATTAATTCAAACATATGGCTTCCCAAAAGACTTTCTCGAAGATGCACTCGACAGCGAAGAAAGTTCTCGTATTGAATATGATGATGACAGCGGCTACTCACTGATCATTAGTGACTTGCCGATTAGTAAGTCTGGAAAATATGAACTAAAAAGCTTCACAACACTACCACTCGGTATCATAATCGGTAAAGATCTGATTGTGACTGTTTGTGCCAAACCTGTCCCATACTTAGAACATCTCACCTTGAAGTGCATCAATTTGAACTATAAGAGTCAATTTGCTTTGAAGTTAATGTACGAGATGGCCGCACAATACAATCGAAGTTTACGCTTATTAAACAAAGAACGTCGACAAGTCGAGCATAATTTGCAACAACGTGTCACAAATACACGTCTCTATTTGTTGAGCGAGATTGAGAAAAGCTTAGTTTATTTCTTAGGTTCACTTAAAACAAATGCATCAACAATTCGTCAATTATTCCGGCTGCCTGCCATCAAACGGTTTGATGAAGACGAAGAACTACTTGAAGACTTGCAGAACGAACACCAACAAGCGGTAGAAACAACTGAACTATATTTGCGTATTGTTGAAAGTATGTCAAACTCCTATACATCACTCTTATCTAATCAACTCAATACAACGATGCAAACTTTGACGATCTTTACCGTACTACTCACCTTACCCACATTAGTTTTTAGTTTCTTTGGTATGAATGTACCACTGCCTATCGACGATCATAGCGCGCTTTCTTGGATTATTATCATTGTTATTTCTTTTACACTTGTATTGATTACATCCACATTGTTATGGCGAAGCAACAAATAATCTCTACACATAAGTAAAAGCGAGTAAAATCCCCAAATTTTACTCGCTTCTTTATATGCCCTATTTTTATAATTCTTCTGCATTACGGTATTTCTTTTGTTTAGACAAGACCAGTGTCACAACAATACTTGCTACGAACGCAATACACATACCGATAATGTAGTGTGTCCAAGAACCTGGTGCGATAGAGATAACACCTGGAATTCCTGCTGCACCTAATGCTGTTGCTTTAACTTTGAAGAATGCAACATATGCTGCGCCAAGTCCTGAGCCAATCATCGCACCAATGAACGGATAACGTAACTTCAAGTTTACACCGAACATCGCTGGTTCTGTAATACCTAATACAGCCGATACACCTGCTGCAGATGCAACCCCTTTTAACTTTTTATTTTGCTTAATTAATAAGAATGCTGCAAGTGCTGCGCCACCTTGTGCCATGTTTGACATTGCTGCAATTGGGAAGATGAATGAACCACCTGTTTTCGCTTGTTCTGCAATCAATGATGTTTCAACAGCAATAAAGCTATGGTGCATACCTGTAATAACAATCGGTGCATAGAACAATCCGAAGATCAAACCACCAATTGCGCCACCCGCTTCATATAAGAATGTTAACCCGTCTGTTAACCAATAACCCATTGTACGTGTGATAGGTCCTACGAATAAGAATGTAACGAATGCTGTAAATAATAATGCAAATAACGGTGTTAATAAGTTGTCTAATACTGTTGGAATAATGCGGCGTAAACCACGCTCTAACATCGCTAAAATATATGCTGAAACAAGAATTGGTAAGACTTGTCCTTGATAACCTACTTGTGCAATAGATAGACCTAAGAATTCCCATTTCGGAAT